>NZ_JAXCIP010000001.1:0-1254770 GCF_046540435.1 Pseudomonas sp. W5-01 | reverse complement strand
GGCGGCGGCTCAGGTAGCTCGGGGGATATCGTCCAAATCCGCAAGGACGCGAACGGCTTCTTCGTTTTCCAGTGCTACTGCGCGGGCGTGAACTATCAAACGATCAACACGGCCATTCCGGTTCCTGCTGCCTCGTTCAACCTGGAGGTGATCAAAACCGGCGTTTGGTTAGCTATTAGCGTTGACGGACAGCAGGACACGACGCGCACGACGATAAAGTTGCTGGCGCACGGCGGCGAGTTCTTGCCAATGACCCGCTACTACGCTTTGGAAACCGGGCCCTGGACGCGGGTTAACCATGTCAATCTGGGCGAGCCAGCTGCGTATCGTCCGCAGCTGACATCAATCCAAGCATGGGGTGCGCCAAACCCGACCGCGACAACCTCGCTGCCTTACGGCGGCAACGGGCTGAACCACTTCTCGTCGCTGGGCTCGACACTCATTTATGGGCCGCTTCTGGATGGGGAGAATCTGCGGGCAACCTTCTACGGAAGCGGGCTCTATACGCCGGTCATGAGCAACCTGCAAAACCTCACTGCCGCAGTGCCGCGAGACCAGTTGATCTACAACCGAGTCGGAAACATGGTCACGGTAGCCGGCTGCATCACCCTGACGCCGGCGGTGGAATCCACGTTGACGCAGCTGCAGCTGTCTATCCCGATCCCTTCGGACTTCACCGCTGTGACGGACGCCGCTGGGTTCTGTGTCGGTGTTCAGGAACCGCTCATGACGGGTGTGATCTGGAGTGATGCAACCGCCGACAATGTGCTGATTCAGTTCAAGTCCACTGTGAAGGTCACGGTGCAGGTACGCATCAGCTTCAGCTACCAGATTAAATGAGGGTGATTTAGCTCTCGCCCACTTCGTCTTCTGACGGGATTAAGGGAAGTCCTGACTCTCTCAGTAGTCGGGTTAGATAATTCTCAATATCGGGGGTAATTCCTAAAAGCTCGGCTTCTAGTTTGCTCAAGTCAACGTCACTTTTTAGTGGGTTTGGATTTAGGTGTCCGACAGTGCTATCCGGACGTTCTACAAAGAAACCGCCTATGTGAGCGAAGGTGTTCCGAATTGAGAAAACTCGTCTGATCTTGTTATCCATAGCGCTCGTCGTGCCCGGATAACACTTCATGAACACACTTCGCTTGTAGTTAGCGCTCGCTGCCTCGTCGTTGAACAACTTGCTCATGAAATCCATGTTGATGGCTTTTCGATCTGGGAAGAAATAGACCGTTATCAAAATGGATACCATAGTTTCAATGTTAATGGCTTTGCTAAGTACATTGTTTCTATCAAATTCGCGCATTGGAAATCTCACCTTAATTTGGTTGGCTAGCGTAGTCCAAGATTCATGGCGTGACCACGCCGCCATACCGAGCTACTTCAAATACCACCACCCCGACAGTTTCGGGGTTTTTTACGGCTGGAGAAAAGTAATGACCGTGACTGAAAAAGACCGCGACGTCCTCGCGCGTACGCTGTGGGGTGAAGCTCGCGGGGAGGGGTTGGCCGGGATGGTGGCTGTGGCCTGGACGATCCGCAATCGCGTGGACGACGGCAAGGACAGGTCCTGGTGGGGCGAAGGTTATGCCGGCGTTTGCCAGAAGCCCTACCAGTTCAGCTGCTGGAACCGAAACGACCCAAACTATCAGTTCCTGAGCGGCGCGTGCGCGATCCCGTTCCGCGAGCTGGCGCAGTGCCGGATTGCCGCTGACCAGGTAATCGACAGCAAGGTACCGGACCCCACCGGCGGCGCGACTCACTACTACGCGATAACCATGCCAAAGGCGCCGGACTGGGCCGCCAAGGCGAAGCGGACGCTGAAGCTGGGCAACCATTTTTTCTTCCGCGACGTTCCGTAACTCCACCGCACCCCAGGGTGCTCCCAGCTGATTCAAAATTAGGAGATGAAGATGCAGTCTCAGCAATATATTGCCCCGGCGAGCCTGGCGCCGGTAACGCTTGCCGTCAAAGCGAACGGCGGAAGCGTGAAGGTGGAAAAGCAGGTGGGAACCGACTGGGTCGTATCTGATGTGTTCGCGCAGGACGGCGCCTGGCGTCTCGATCTTGGGTATTCGCAAACACGCTTTACGCCAGTTAGCGGCGCGGTATTCGAGATCTCGTCGTGAGTCTTCTCATCAGCACTGCGGTGCGTCGCCGCCGCATCCGTCGCGGTTTGGGCTTGCTAGGTGACAGTTTCAGCGCGAACTGCCACACGGTCGACCCCAAAGCGTACAGCACCGAAGCTTACGGCTACGCTGGCGCGATCGCGGCCAAGACCGGTCTGTTCCCGAACTACTTGGACAATCAGGGAAAGGTTGGCGACCACACTGGGCAGTTTATGGCGCGGCTTCCGGCTTGTCTGACTTCTGCCACTGCCGATTTGTGGATGCTGCTATCGCGCACCAACGACAGCACGACGCCAGGCATGACGCTGGCTGACAGCAAGGCCAACGTGATGAAGGCGATCACCGCATTCCAGAACACGCCCGGCAAGTACCTGATCGTCGGGACCGGCACGCCGCGATTCGGCACCAAGGCGCTGTCCGGCCAGGCGCTGACGGACGCGATCGCCTACAAGGATTGGGTGTTGAATTATGTCAGTCAGTTCGTGCCGGTGGTCAACGTCTGGGATGGGTTCACCGAGGACATGACGGTGGAGGGTCTGCACCCGAACCTGATCGGTGCAGACTTCATCCAGTCGCGGTGCGTGCCAGTGATCAATGCCAACTTCGAATTCTTCGGCGTGCCATTGCCTACGGATGCCGCCGATCTGTACTCGGCAATTCGCCCATTCGGCTGTCTCAACGCCAACCCTCTGATGATCGGCGTGGGCGGTACGCTGCCAGCCGGCGTCAATGCGGTGGCCGGTTCGGTGCTGGCGGACAACTACAAGGCGGCCGGCTCTGGCCTGGCTGGCGTCACCACTCGCTGGTACAAAGAGCAAGGCCAATACGGCGAGGTGCAATGCATTGAACTGAACGGCAGCATGACAGCCGCAGGCGGCTATATTTACCTGCAGCCGAACGCCAACGTCACGCTCGACAGCTTGCTGGCTGGTGACCTGGTCGAGATGGTATCGGCAGTTGAAATCGCCGGGACATCGCGCGCGATACTTGGCTGGGAGGCCGAACTGATCTTCACGAAGCCGGTGAACGGCGCCTCAACGGCGATCTACTACCGCTCGATGGACAAGTACCAGGAGCCTTTCACCTTGCCAGCTGTGTTCGCGGGAGCTCTTGAGACCCAGCGAGCCACGGTCGACAAATCGGAGACACTGGTGACCGCCCGGATGGGGTTGTATCTGGCGACCGGCGTCAATCTGGAGGGTGTTCGTGTGAAAGCTGGCCAGTTCGGAATCAGGAAGGTGTAGGGGGTTTGTACTCTATCCGGTGAGTCGAATGCGCGGAACAGATCCCGGCAGCAGGAGCCCGCCAGAGGAGGCAGGCGGGCCTGGCGGGCTAGGCCTCGTACTGCTGAAGCCCCTTTGAGAATAGACAAGGGGTCGGGAAAAGCCAGGTTCGGATATCACCAAGCTCGCTGGAGCGGATTGCTACTGACCGAGCGTCGGCGGCATGGTGCCGAACCGTACCGCGGCGCCCCACACAATTACGCGACCGCAGTGCCGAAGCGGGACTGAAGCGCCAAGGCTAAGCGGATGCTGGGTCTAGGTGATACATTTTCTTCTGCGATGTGCCCTGACCCCCTCCTGGTATCGAATACCCGGCCATCGGCAATGGCGGAGAGGCAGGGACAGATTGGTGTGTAGCTTTACGTTCTCTATGGCTTAGGCGAAGAGGTCAACGCAAACTGACTTAAGCAGATCTGCTCAGATTGAATCTGCTATGCCGAGTTCGGGGCGACTCTTTGTACCTCGAGCCATCGGGCGTAAAGTTGAAAGGTATTTCAAGTTCAGCGCCCGTCAGCCGCTATGCTCCTCATAGAACGGAATTTCTAATCCCTTTTGACCTATGAATGAGTACTCTATATGTCTTGGCTGAGAAAGCTGAAGTTGAAGTCCAAGCTGCTAATTGCATTTGGTTTGTGCGCGTTGATCACCCTTGTCGTGGCCGCGCTTGGCCAGTCCGGCATCGCGACTATCTATGGCCAGCTGGAAGATACCGTAACCAACAATCTGGTCTCGATCCAAAAAACTGATGCGATCAAAGGAAACGCCATTGCCACCAACCGTGACTTCTTCAAAGCCATCGTATTGTCTGCTTCGAATGCTGGCGCCGATGATATCAATGCCGTTCTCCAGTCATATCATGAGAATCAGTCCGAAGCTCAAAGCGCATTCCAAATCTACCGCGCCACACCCTTGCAGGCCGACGAAAAAGCAGCGGGCGACGATTTTGAACGCGACTGGCCTGCATACATCTCGGCGGTTGATACCGGCCTTGCTGCACTGAAAAATGGCGATATTGACCAGGCTAGAAAAATTGCCGCATTAAGCGTGACGCCCGCTTACCTAAAAGTCGTATCCGAAATCAAGATTATGGTCGAAGCTAACACTCGGCAAGCCGGGGAGGTGATGCAGGCCGGTCAGAGCACCAGCAGTCAAGTGACCTGGGTTCTGATTATTGGTTGTCTCATCGCCATGGTCTGCGCAGGTGCGCTTGGAGTTATTGTCACTGGCATGATAACCAGACCAATCCATCTATCGGTGCAAGGGGCTGCGCGAGTCGCTAAGGGCGATCTGACACAGGCCATAGAAGTTCGAGGCACCGATGAAACGGGCCAACTTCTTCAGTCCCTTTCCAATATGCAGAGCAATCTCAAGGGTACCGTGCAGCAAATTGCAGATGCCTCAAACCAGTTGGCTTCAGCAGCCGAAGAGTTGACTGCCGTTACAGAGGACAGCACTCGTGGACTGGTTCGGCAAAACGATGAAATTCAACAAGCGGCCACTGCAGTTAACGAAATGACGGCTGCGGTGGAAGAAGTGGCACGTAACGCTGTCAGCACATCTCAAATCTCCACTCAAACCGCTGAAGACGCGTCGAAAGGCCAGAAACAGGTGCAGCAGGCTGTGACGGCCATCAATACGGTGACTGAGGAAATTACTGACTCGACGCAGCGGGTAGAAGCGCTGGCCGGACAGATCCACGAAATTACAAAGGTTCTGGACGTCATTCGGGGCATTGCTGAGCAGACAAACCTCCTCGCGCTCAACGCGGCAATTGAGGCAGCGCGCGCGGGCGAGCAAGGTCGTGGTTTCGCAGTAGTGGCCGATGAAGTTCGTGCCTTGGCACACCGCACCCAGACCTCGACTGGCGAGATTGAAGCCATGATCAGCCGGGTTCGTAGCGGCGCCGACGATGCAGTGCAGGCTATGGGGAAAAGCCAAAATCTCGTGAGAAGTACTCAGCAGCTGGCGACTGAGGCCGGCTTGGCTTTGGAAAGGATTAACCAGGGCGTCAGCCAGATCAATGAACGAAACCTCGTGATAGCCAGCGCGGCAGAGGAGCAAGCCCAAGTAGCGCGCGAGGTTGACCGAAATCTCGTAAACATTCAGGACCTTTCCACTCAAACGGCGGCAGGCGCCAATCAAACGAGCGCTTCGAGTCAGGAGCTGTCGAGGCTGGCAATTTCGTTCAACACGTTGGTGGCACAATTCCGACTTTAACTCAGCTCCCAACAGCTCCATGATTTTCCAGCTGTAAAGTCGGCACGTCCTGCTGATGAATGCTTGCGCTCTTGGAGTAGGATTAGGCGGGTCCGAGCTACGTAGCTAGTTCGGTTTTCCAGCGGGCTTGGCGGTGACTAATATCATCGCCCTCGCCGTTGTTTAGGTTCGCTATCCCAAGGCTCCAAGAGCAAGCCCCGGATTGCTTGTCCTTCGATGTATGGCCTAAAATCGAGCGAAACGGCGATCAGCTGGCGACCGGGCCGGAGTTTGAGTCTCGGGTCGCGCCTGACTCTCTGGCGGATCTGTCAAATTTGGGATTGGGACAGTTTGAACTTTCGTCAACTGCTGATTTAGGGGACGTTGACTGGCAGTAATCCTGAGACGGTATGAGCGCCTTCGAACTCAACCGGCAGAGAAGAGCTGTATGGCGTACCGCTTGCTTAATTCGTCATCTGATCCGCTCCGCGTTATACGCGCGTTGCGGTTGGGCCACGATCTCCAATGGGGGCTGGAGTCTGGCCTCGAGCGTATTTGGAACGCGGAAACCGTCGCCGGTCTGAGCCATGCTCATGGCCGCGCGCTTGGTCTCGGCGTAGGGCTCGGGCTGGTGAAAGCCGTCACCCCGCAGCAGTTCAATATATTGGCTGAGGCGTACACTCGAGCTTTCGAAGAGCGCCTCGCAGTATTGACCGGGCAACCCCCGCCTTCATCCATCTCCATTTCGACCGAAAAAAAGCGCTCGGCCAGCTAGCGGCCCCTTACCTGATGCCTAGAGACGTTCAATTCGCCTTCGGTCGAATTGATTATCTCGACATGAGTCATCGCAGATCGTTGTAGCGCCCGATCGGCGAAGGGTGATATCCATTGATGACCAACTGCTCTGGGACAAGCTCCTTGAGGTAAGGGTTCATCGGCTCGTAGATCGAGCAGCGTCCGCAATGAGGTCACCTGTCGCAAATTGGCTTACACAGTGTTGACCGCATTCGTCCCGCTTAGTTAACTGTACGCATATACAGTATCACTAAGCGAAGCATTCCCATGTACGTCCTTATTACTCTGCGCCGCCAAATGGGCGTCGCCATATCGAAAGACCAGCTCAGCAAGCTCCCGCCCTTCAAAGGCGACGTGCAGATCGTTGAGTCTCAATGCTCCGCCCTCGGCCGCATTACCCGAGAAGCCTTCATTTTGAACTGCGTCGGGCACGCGCGGGATGCTTTGCCAAGGCTTATCGATGCCAGCGTGACGAGCATGGGTACCCAGGGCCTGATTATTTCCGGCATCGAGCAGATCGAAGAGGCGTTCTACTTCCAGTCGTGGTGGTGCCGCTTTGAATGACTATATATCCCTAGACCACCTGGATATCTCACTGGACCAGCTCCTGAACATCCGCGCGCCGGGCACTTACCTGGTGAAGGTTGAGGGCGAGAGTATGGAGGGGGCTGGCATCTTTTGTGGTGATCTGCTGATAGTCGACAAGGGGATCGATGCCAAGGCCGGGCAGGTCATCATCGGCGTGGTCAACCAACAACCGCTGGTCAAGTACCTCGCCTTTGTGGGTTGCCACGTGGTGCTGCGCTCCGCGAACCGGAAATACCACGACCGCTTCATCATGGAAGGGGACGACTTCGATATCTGGGGCGTGGTTACTCACAGCATCCGTGATCATGGGAGGAATTGAGCATGAGCCTGGAGGCGCGCGGAATTGAAATTCGGGATGACCTGATCGATATCGCGGCGCGGCGACAGATCGCCCGCAACCACTGGTCAGGCCACGCTGTAGCATTACACCGGATAGGCCTCATTGATGAGGAGGAGTTACGGGAGATGTTGTTGCACGCCGATGCAGCGTACGGCCATGTGGCAGAAGAGTGATTAGTAATCGTTGGCAGAACGCCGGGAAGGGGATGTAGCCCGCTGTGAGGCAACGGCGGGACTAAGGATCTCGTACCATCTTTTTGCGTATCAAACGGTCAAGGCGGGTAGATCCGGGTAAGTAAATTCCCGGAATTATTGCCCTAGTTTTCTGGGATCAACGCTCTCAGAATTATGTCGCATGCGCCGGTATCGCTTTCGAGACTGAAGCGCGTTCGGAGTCCCGACTAATCTCGTTTTTGACAAAGGGGCGTATGTTGACAATGCGCCCACATAGTTGCTTGGCTCGGTAGAGATAGGCTTAGCGAGCATAGTCGATTTCACGGGTCTGGCTTTGGGGATGTTCCTGCTGGTGGGCGAAATCAGTTCCGAAACTCAACGCACGCTCCGCGTTCATGCCGTCGGTAGCTCGGGGGATTTTAAAAAGTATCGGAACGCTAATAACGGCGCATGGGCCTCGAGCCACGCTTCAGTTACGTTAACTCGGGGGCGTCGCGGCAGGCTTCAATAGGTTTGCTCGAATTAAATGGATGCGTGCCTGATCGAACTTGCCGGAGCGCTCCAACTCAGCGGCCATCTCAAGATGCCAGTCCACCATCGCCTGAAGTTTCGTTATTTGATTCAGGCTTCGTCCGTTCACTTGGGGCATCCTGCCCTCCTTTATAGTGTGTGATCTTGTTGTCTGAAGCATAGCCGACCGCTCGCAAAGCTGGGATGAGACCTTGGTCTTAGGCGAAAAAACTTCTCACACATGACGTTACAGCGGCCAGAAAATAGGTCACCACCTCACCTCTTAACGTCAAATCAGTGACCGAGGCTGAAGGACGGCAGAGCTTTGGAAAAGGGGAGAAGAGGGTATACAGAACTCCTCGCGAGTGCGCAAAACCTACTCTGGAAGCCGCGTGTTTTCGTTTGCAAATCCACAAGAAGGGCCATCTTTTGCGACGCCGGTTAGGTGGGTATTTCCTTATTAAACAAAGTCTTGCTGGACTATGGTCCCCAGCATGGGGTGCTAGGGGTCGAGTGTTCGAATCACTCCGTCCCGACCATATTTTTCAATGACTTAGCCCAATCTTCTCAGGTTGGGCTTTTTCATGTCTGGAGATTTTCGGGGCTCATCCTGACTTCATTGTTGCAGACACGTCCCATCTCTGAGCTCACGGAACTGGCAATTCAGTCGATGCTCGGCGAGGCGTTTTTGCAGCCCCGGCCATGATTTTCTGATGCGCAGGTTTCAGGCTCACCAGGCAGCATCTTCCCGGAGGCCTCGACGATTTGCTTCCGAAGGGCCGGTGGCGATAGGGGCTGGATTCAGGTAGTAAGCGGCCTGCTTACTGAAAGGATTCGAGCTATGCGCTACTGGATTGGTTGTATGTTGCTCGCGGCCTCTGCCGCTGCATGGGCTGATGAAGCACAGATGAAACAATGGGCAAAAATGGATCGCTGCTCAAACGCAGCGTCCGTCGTCGTTTCGATAATCGAAGAAACCTCCGATACGTTCAAGCAAGCGCTGGCTCTTCAAGGCGCGATAAAACGACTTAGAACCAATTCGAAGTTGGGTGAGGCGACCCCTACACCCACTGAGGTGTCGGGCTCCTACAATATGGCGCTTCGGATATCTGCGGGGATGCCGCGGCCATTCGGAAAACGGGACCATGACTGGTTGATAGCACAATCTGCATCAGCGTGCTCATTGTGGATACCGGACGCCAAGCCTGAGTAGGTAGCCGATGATTGTTTCCGACGGTGGCGGATAGCTTGACGTGTGATGGGGTTTGGTGCGCGATAAGGTGCGAGTCGCTTTGGCTGCTAACGTGCGGGCTGAAGTTTCTATCAATAGGGAGTTTTTGAATGGTGTCGATCAGAATGTCTGCTCTGCCGCTTTGTCTGGCTCTGTTGGGCTATGCCGGCAACTCTTTCGCGAGTCCGGAAGAGGAAAAGCAGCAAGGCCTTGTAGTGCTGGTTGCAATGGAACAGGTCTGCGATAACGCGAATCCTGGCATGAAGAGCGATGTTGAGAACGTCATGGCGTCGGATTCCACCATTGATGAGGCAACCAAGGCGGAAGTGAGAAAAATCAAATCTGACCCTGCCTATAAATTCAAGGTTAGCAGCATGGCTGACAACTTGATGCACTCCCCAATGGGGGCGTATGTCGCCAAAGACATGTGCAAGAATTACGGCTCGAAATAGTCGGTTCCACCGCAGCGTACCCGAATACCGCCGGTATCATTGCTCAGTATTCGAGGCTGACGCTCAGTATTTCGTATGGAGGTGCTGTGCGTGATCTCGCTTCATGGCGCTGATGCGACCGAGCGTCCAGAAGGAAATTCCGAAGAAGAGCAGCGAAATCAGTACGCCGCCGCTCATGATGTAAAAACCCGGCCGAAAGCTACGGACGTTGGCTGCGACGGCGCTGTACTCCGGAAACCAACGCGAATAGATCAGGGTGATGTCTTCGTCTACTCCGCAGTTTTCCCTCTCGCCGCATCCAGTGTCCAGGTATTGCCCTTCGTGAGGTCGGTTATCTTGGTCCACGTAACGGTAGTGGACGATGTCAGCAAGTCGGTTTCTCGGGATTTCCTCCAGCTGCGTCACCGTGCCGGTCACTTGGGCCCCATTCCACTGAAGGGCTGCATAGGTGAAACCTTCATGTCTCGCCATCGCGGCAAATGCTAATAAAACACAGCATGCGATAGTTAGCAGGACGACCCGGTTGTACAGATGGTCTATTTCTGCCTCACGTGGATTAAACATCCAATGCTCCATGGCTTACGGGGGAATGTGTACCTATCGGCGAGGGACACAAGAACTTTATCGTCATGGCCAGCCAGGGCCAGGCCGCTTCTCTTCTGCTTCATGGCCCGCGCAGTGCACCTGAACCGCCAGCAAGTTGGAAACTGGGACCAGCCTGTTGCACCGACTGCTTGCAATGGTTCAGAGGGCGATGTACCCCATACAGAGAGTTGGTACTTACCGGACACCCCCTTTTCGATGCGCGGACGGGCAGGGGGGATCGCACCTTATATGAGCAGTAAGAGAAATGTAGCATTAGGCCATCTATGGGCGATTTAAGTGTGTACAATGCGCGGCGCTCAGTTCCAGCTCTGGCTGAGCATTATTTATATAGGAAATTCAGATGTACGCTCTTCGCAACTTGTCAGCCGCCGCTTTGTTAGTTTTGACTGCTGGCTGCGCCTCCGGTTTGGATCGCACACAAGAAGCTGAACTGGCTGGCTATCGTGCCAACCATCTTGACGTTCAAGAAAAAAGTCCAGGCTTGGCCGCAGGGCTGGGCCTCCTGCCTGGCGGTGGATCGTTCTACGGGCGCGCCTACGGCTACGGTGTTGTCAACCTGTTGCTGTGGCCGTTGTCCATTATCTGGGATCCTGTCAGTGGCTATGACGCAGCTGAGTCCATCAACTATCAGGCATCAAAAGCTCACGTAGCCAGCTTGAAGCGCCGGGACATGGATCGTCTTGACGCCAAGCTTTCAGCTAACGAGATTGATCTGAAAACCTACACCCTTGAAAAGCGAAAAGTCGACAATCTGTACTAGTCATCCTGAACAGGGGGAGAGTCTGCTGTGATGAGCTGAACTTCAGGCTCGGTACTCATCTTGGCCGAAATTGCCTTATCCTTTCCCAGCGGCAGGCTATTTGTTCTGCCGAGCTGGGTATAGCCTCCCCGATGAAAGCGCCGAGGCTCGTCGAAACGATATTGCAGTAAACCCTCGACGAGCTCGTCGACATGAGTTGCATGAGCCGGTTGAATGCATTCATCTTGCTGTGAATGAAGGCACCACGTATGCCTTCAATAACATCCTGGCTGATTCGGCGGTGTGCCATTGCAAGGAATGGTTCCGGCTCTGTGTATGCCCCGATAATCGCCCTGGCTAAAGTGGTTACACCCCGACAGCGTAGCGACTGCAATGACCAGTAAAGCCAGCATCCCAGATTTCATCGTGTTCTCCCTATAGGTGTAAGTTTGACTTGCATTTGCAACCCCTGATTCCTCACATTTCCCACTTCCGTCACACTTCGAACCCAGCGAATTGCTCCGCCGGCGTGCCGCACATCGTCATACCCTCAACACGAGCCGCCGGCGCAACGTCGTAAGCTTGATCAGCCAAAACTCGTGTCCATTAACGACCAACTGCTCTGGCGCAAGCTCCTCGGGGTAGTGATCCATCATCTCGTCGATCGAGTAGCGTCCGCGCCTGCGGTCACCCGTCGAAATTCCCTGCGCAGAACATTGACCTCCGGCGGGCTAAAACGTTAACTGTATATACATACAGTTTCTTACGGCAAGGCTTGCATCATGAGCGTCACTATTCTCGGCCCACTCTCGGCCTGCGGCGAAAAGCTGCGTTTCAACGCCTATCACGTACCGGCCGAGCGGGTGATCTGGGCCGTGGCGAAATACAGCGTTCGCGATCATGACCAAGCCTGAGCCCGTCTTTGCGTTGATCGACTGCAACAGCTTTTATGCCAGTTGCGAGCGTGTCTTTCGGCCTGACCTCGCCAAAACGCCCATCGTGGTGCTATCGAATAACGACGGCTGCGTGATTGCCCGAAGTTATGACGCGAAGCCCTTCGTGAAAATGGGTGCGCCTTACTTTCAGATCAAGGACCAGTTGCGCCGCGACGGTGTGATCGCTTTTAGCAGCAATTACGCACTGTATGGCGACATGAGCGAACGGGTCATGAGCATCATCGAATCGATGGTTCCCGCGCTGGAGGTGTACAGCATCGACGAGGCCTTCGCTGACCTGTCTGGCATCTCCGGCGACCTGACGGCGTTCGGCAGGCAGATTCGGGCGACGATCTACAAGCGTACCGGCATTCCGGTGGGCGTGGGCATAGCCCGCACCAAAACACTGGCAAAGCTCGCCAATCACACGGCAAAACGCTTGCTGGCGAAGACCGGCGGGGTAGTCGATATCTGCGATCCGTTCAACCGTGACTGGACGTTGCGCAACACCGACGTCGGCGAGGTGTGGGGCGTGGGCAAGCGTATGAAGGCCCATCTTGACGTCATGGGGATCAAGACCGCGATGGATCTGGCGAAGGCCGATCCCTGGACGCTGCGACAGAAATTCAGCGTTGTGATCGAGAAGACTGCGCGCGAGTTGTCCGGCACTCCATGCCTGGAGTTGGGGGAGGCCGATCCGCCGAAGCAGGAGATCTGCTGCAGCCGAATGTTTGGCAGCCGTTTGACAACGATTGAGCCCATCAGAGAAGCCGTCGCCACCTACACCCAGCGCGCTGCGGAAAAGCTCCGGGCACAGAACTCGCTGTGCAAGAGAATCCGGGTCAGCATTCGTACGGGGATGTTCAATCCCGAGGAGGCCAAATACGCCAACGGGGCCATGGTCGAATTGCCGTATCCCACCAATGACGTGCGCCTGATGACGAAGGCTGCGACAGAGGCGGTCAACCGCCTGTTCCGGGCAGGCTTCAAATACAGCAAGGCCGAAGTCCTTCTGATGGATCTGCGCAAGCCCGGCGAATTTACCGACGACCTGTTTGCCCATTCGCAACCTGTGGAAGCCGAGAAGGTGATGAACGTGCTGGATGAGATCAATGCCAAGTGGGGGCGTGGAACGTTGCGCGCGGCAAGTGTGCCAGCTGCCCCTGAGTGGGCCATGCGGCGGGATCTGATGAGTCACAGCTTCACGACGAAAATCGGCCAGCTGTGGATCGTGAGGTGCAATTAGGATCTACGCAGCCGAAGTCTGTCGCAAGCGCAGACTTGCTTTGAATATATGGATATTCGTATATTCGGTTGCCCGCATATGACAGTGCCCACCATGATCACTCCACCCGAATTATTTAAAAGCCTGGCCGATGAGACACGCGCCCGCGCCACCCTTCTGATCGCCAGCCAGGGCGAACTCTGTGTGTGCGAACTGATGTGTGCTCTCCAGGACAGCCAGCCAAAGATCAGCCGTCACCTAGCCCAACTGCGCAGCGGCGGGGTGTTGCTGGATCGCCGCCAGGGGCAGTGGGTTTATTACCGCCTGAATCCGCACCTTCCCGCGTGGGTGACAGAGATGTTGCAGTTAACGCTGAACGCCAATACCGAATGGCTGCACCACAGCGCGCACCGCCTGCTGAGCATGGAAGGGCGGCCCATTCGGGACGTTTCCTGTTGCTGACGTTTCGCCGTTCACCCTCGGTGCCTGGGCATTACGCCGGCATCGGTTTATCGCTAACGCCGGAGGAAAAAATCCATGCGAGTACTCTTCATGTGCACGGCCAATAGCTGCCGTAGCATTCTGTCGGAAGCCATGTTCAATCACCTTGCGCCGCCAGGGCTTGAGGCAGTGAGTTCCGGAAGCTTTCCGAAAGGACAGGTGTTGCCGCGCAGCCTCACCACGCTTCAGCAAGCTGGTATTGCCATAGACGGCTTGAGCAGCAAGGGCAACGAAGCCTTCGCGGACAACCTGCCAGATATCGTCATTACCGTCTGTGATAAAGCGGCGAACGAGAGCTGCCCGGTGTATTTTGGTTCGGCGCTCAAGTCCCACTGGGGCCTGGAAGATCCATCCGACGTGAAGGGGGATGACGCGACAGTTGAGGCGGCTTTCCGCGCAACGCTCGCCCGGATCGAGGAACGCTGCAGAGCGTTTATCACGCTTCCTTTCAGCACCCTCAGTCGCGATGAGCTCAAGCGCGAGCTTGATCGTATCGGCGGTCTTTGACAGGAGGACATATGCAAGAGCAAGTCCCCAACCTCGACCTCTCACTCTTCGACGGCATGCAGGCCGCGTCCCGCCTGAGTGATGACAAACCACGCATCCTCCTACTTTACGGGTCGACCCGGGAGCGCTCGTTCAGCCGTCTGTTGACCGAGGAAGCTGCTCGTCTGCTGGAGTATCTCGGTGCAGAGACGCGCTTGTTCAATCCCTCTGGATTGCCTCTGCCGGATGACGCTACGGTGGATCATCCCAAGGTCGAGGAACTGCGCGAACTGGTGCTGTGGTCTGAGGGCCAGGTCTGGTGTTCACCCGAGCGGCACGGTGCGATGTCGGCTGTGTTCAAGGCTCAGATCGACTGGATTCCACTCGAACTCGGAGCCGTTCGCCCCACGCAGGGTAAAACCCTGGCGGTCATGCAGGTGTGTGGCGGCTCACAGTCCTTCAATGTGGTTAATCAGCTGCGCGTACTGGGGCGCTGGATGCGGATGTTCACCATCCCCAATCAGTCCTCGGTGCCGAAGGCCTACATGGAGTTCGACGAGGCCGGCCGGATGAAGCCTTCCGCGTATTACGACCGTGTCGTTGACGTGATGGAAGAGCTGGTCAAGTTCACCGTCCTTTTGCGTGACCGCCAGGTTGAGCTGGTGGACCGCTATTCTGAACGCAAGGAAACGGCGGAACAGCTCATGGCTCGCGTGAATCAGCGCTCGATTTGAGGTCCTGATGGCGATTGAAACTGAAATTGAAATCCGAACGGCGCGACGGGAAGATGCGGCATCGATCCAGGCTATTTATGCACCGGTGGTAGCCGGGACTGCGATCTCGTTCGAAGATACGCCGCCCGGCGTCGAAGAGATGCAGCTGCGCATGGCCGCAACGTTGCAAACCTACCCCTATCTGGTTGCGGTTCGGGATGGCCGCGTGGTCGGGTACGCCTATGCCAGCCAGCACAGGGCCCGCGCAGCTTATCGTTGGGCGGTCGATGTTACGGTCTACATCGGCGAGCGCGAACGTAGAACCGGCGTGGGCCTTGCGCTGTATGAAGCGTTGCTGCCGATTCTGGCCCGCCAGGGCTTCCGTTCCGCCTATGCCGGTATATCTCAGCCTAATCCCGGCAGCGTTGCGCTGCATGAACTGCTCGGTTTCCGGCACATCGGCACTTACCCGAATGTCGGTTATAAACTCGGTCGATGGCACGACGTTGGCTATTGGCACCGTGAGCTGAGCACGAGCCCATCCCCGCCAGGCGAAATCAGCCCGTACCCGGAACTGAAGATCTGCTTGTCCGCTATGGGTCGCACTTGGATCGATAGATAAATTCGAACTCAATCATCAGTTTTAACGATGATCCTTTTGATTAACTTTTCAACTAAGGAGTCGATAACAGAGCATTACGAAAAAATCAAAGGTTAAAGGCGATGAAATCCAACTGGTTGGATAATTTGAAAGTAGGCAAGAAGCTCGGCTTGGGCTTCGGTGCCATTCTGCTGGGCGTTCTGGTGGTGACCGGGATTGGTTATGGCAGCGCGGACCTGCTGATCAAGCGACTGGAGAAAGCAGCCAGGGTCGCTGAAGTGAAAGCCGATATGCTCGACGTTAAAGTGGCGTCGCAAGCTTATGCCGCCAGCCCCAGTGCCAGCGCTGCAGAGGCTTATAGCGCAGCCCTTGCGTCATTGAACGGCACCATCGATAAAGGCTTGCAGATCCTGACCGTCCCCAAAAACGTGGAGATGCTCAAGGCGATCGATAATCAGGCAGCAGAACTCAAGAAAACCTTCGATCAGCTGGTCAGTAACAACCAGAAGATCGATGAGGCGATGAAGCCGTTGATCAAGGTCTCCGATGAAGTGAGCGCGACCTTCGAGAGCCTGCTGCAGAAGACGCTGGACGATGCTTCGAACTCGCCAGACCAGGCCGTATCGACCATGTAAAAATTGCAGGCGACCTGCGCAATGGTATGACCAACTTCCGCCTGGTATTCCGTCGTTACTTGAGCATTCCTACCGCAGACAATCGCCAGGCCACTTTCGCGACAGCCGACGCGCTGCTTAGCCAGGTGGCTGCGGCCCGAAGCCAGCTCCCCGCGCAGTCAAATGCAGCAGTCGATACCTCGCTTGTTGCGCTTCGCCAGTACAAAGAGAACATGGCGACCATCTCGCAGATGCTGCAACAAAATGACCAGATACGCGACGCGTTACAAAAGCTGACAACCGACACCGTTAAGAGGGTCGATGACTTGATGGCCTCCCAGGTGGTTGCAGCAAACAATGAAAAGAGCAATGCGATCATCCAGTTGTTCAGTGTCGCGTTAGTGGTGCTGTTACTGGGTGTTCTCGCCGCGGCACTGATCACTCGCCAGATCACTCGTCCACTGAATGACAGCGTCATCGCTGCCCGTCGCATCGCCGATGGCGACCTGACCTACGACATCGGCACAGACCGGAAGGACGAACTGGGCCTGCTGCAAAACACCATGCAGCACATGACGTCTTCCTTGCGTGAACTGATTGGCGGTATCGGAAAGGGTGTTACCCAGATCGCAACCGCTGCCGAAGAATTGTCGGCCGCGACCGAACAGACCAGCGCTGGCGTCACTCAGCAGAAACTGGAAGTGGATCAGGTGGCAACGGCCATGAATGAAATGGCTTCAACCGTGCAGGAGGTTGCGCAAAACACCGAGGACGCTTCGCGTGCAGCCCGGCAAGCCACCGAGCGCGCGGTCCATGGCAGCACCGTCGTGCAGCATGCAACCAGGGAAATCAGTCAGCTGTCTGGAGAAGTCGGGCAGTTGGGCGTGGCGATGCAGCGTCTGACCCATGACAGCGACAAGATCGGCAGTGTCATCGACGTGATCAAAGCCGTTGCGGAGCAGACCAATCTGCTCGCACTCAACGCCGCCATCGAAGCTGCACGTGCCGGCGAACAGGGTCGCGGTTTTGCGGTGGTGGCCGACGAGGTCCGGTCACTGGCCCAGCGCACACAAAGCTCGACCACTGAAATCGAAGCGCTGATCCAGGCCCTCCAGCACGGCAGCGTGGAGGCGTCGAGCTTGATGGACGCCAGCATGCGGCGGACAGAGGGCACCGTCGAGCTGGCGCGTCAGGCCGAGCAAGCGCTCGTAGAGATTACGCATTCCATTGGCACGATTGAGCAGATGAGCCAGCAAATCTCGGCCGCGGCTGAGGAGCAGAGCGCGGTGACCGACGAAATCAATCGCAGCGTCATCAGTGTGCGTGACGTCGCCGACCAGTCCGCCACCGCGACGGAGCAGAGCGCTGCCTCGACATTGGAACTGGCACGCCTGGGCAACACCCTGCAGAACATGGTGGCTCGCTTCAAGGTCTGACACCACCGGTGTCGGCTGTACAAAAGAAACCGCTTCGGCGGTTTTTTTGTGCGCAGCATTCAGTGCGTCGCTCAGTGTTCACGCGCCATTCATCTTCCACCGGGCACTAATCCTTCCTGATGCACCTCTGTCCTGTAAGCGCAGATTTCCTGCGACTCGTACTGGAGGTCATCATGGGTATCGAAGACAACGGGCCGGATAACGCGTATCAGGGTCCTGCCGAGCCGGGCAGCGAAGAAGAGATTTATCCCGACACCCACGCGGATACCGAGTCAGCCCGGCAAGGTGAAGACGCGGCAAGCGAAGCCCGAAACAAGGGGCTGGATGACATGGAGATTACTGACAATCCTCCCGTCGATGAAGACGAGGCGTCCTCTTCGGGCAACCGCTAAACCTGTCCGGTTTCATCAGACCCCACCATTGTGTGGGGTTTTTCTTACAGCTCGAACGGTTTATTACACAAAATAGCCACTCGTCGGAACGCGCGCACTATCAAGGGGTTGGGCACTCTATTCATTAATCAAAAAATAAGGTGCCCCGGATGAGACCTCAGATCCACGACATTCCCAACGCACTCGACCTGATCAGCGAGCTGGATCAGGCGACCGAGCAGATGATGTCTATCCCCGTCGAGCACATCGGCGGCGTGCAATGGGAAGAGGCTTTCGTCCGGCAGCAGAGCGCCTTTAGAAAATGGCGCGATTATTTGTACTGCAAAGCCGATGAACGCCCTGCGGTTCGGCTGTTGAACATCGCCTGATCTGCATCTGCGAAGACCTGATCTGCACACTGCGCTAACGACGCCCCGCAATTCGTTCCACCGCGGCCAGCACCCTGGGCCGCTGCGCCTGCCACTCACGTTTGGTGATACCCAGCAGCACCGCGCCGATCCGCTTGCCATCGCGCACGATGTGCTCCCGCCTTACTCCCTCAACCACGAAGCCGAATTTCTGATGCATCTTGATCACCGCCGGGTTGATCTCGAGCACTTCGCAGTTGAGTTTCTCCAGCCCTGCGGCACCGAACGCGTGATCGAGCAGCCATAACTCCACCTGACTGCCAAGGCCTTTGCCCTGCAGCGTGGTGTCGAGGTAGAAGGCCCACTCTGCCGTGCCGTGGGTGCGGTTGATGGCACTCAGCGACACAACCCCCACCGGTGCGGCTTCAAGCACAACGACAAAGACCTGCTGCCGGGAGCTTGAGCGCAGTGCCTCAAGCCAGTTCAGGTGCTCGGCTTCGCTGATTTCATGGTCCGTGTACATGAACTTGCGCACGTCGGGCTGATTGCGCAGTTGCCGCACACGGGCTTGCTGCTCGACGGGCAGCTCAAGGATCGGCACTACTTTCATGGATTCACTTTTGAACGCGTCATACGGCTGTTGAGTCCCTGCTCGGTCTGCGCGGCCAGCGGTGCTTGATCACGTGCCGTGCCGCATGGAGGGGTTTTTTCAAACTGGCTGGAACGAATCGATTGGCGTTTCAGTCAACCTTTCTCACACCCAGGAGGCAAAATATTATGGCAAGCGATATCACCGAAAAACTGCGTGACGATCTTTATCAGAAAACCCGTTCCGAGCTGAACACTTTTCTCGACGAGACCAATGCCTTGCTGGCGGCAGGGGATGCCTTGAATGAGGACCGCACCACTCAGGCCCGTGAGCGGCTGAAGGATTTTCTGGCCCGCGGTACCAGTGCGGTCACCGAGATCGAGATGGACGCCCAACCTGCGCTGACCCGTGCGGTGGGTAATGCGAAATCCTACGTCACCACCCATCCGTGGGCGGCCGTCGGTGTTGCAGCGGGCCTGGGCCTGGTGGCCAGCCTGTTGCTCAAACGCAACAGGGATTGAGGGGGCCATCGTGGTTCGCCGTCGATTTCCGGTGGATCCGTTAAGTCCGACCAGCGGCCGGCTTGCGTTCGCCGGCGCGTGCACGCCCGTCATTTACCCTCGTTATCGGCTGGTACTGTTCATGGCGGGTACCGTAGCTGACGATGGATTCGGCACCGCTCTGGCGCCGGCCAATGTCTTGCGAAAGCATAAATGGGGGATACGCATGAATGTCGACGAAGAAACTGTTCGTCAGTTGGCCCAGTTGATCTGGGAGACCGAAGGCAAGCCTGAAGGGCAGGAGTCCCGTCACTGGGAAATGGCCACACGCCTGGCGGAGTCCGCTGCCATGGCGCCGGTCCGCACTTCAAGCAAGCACAAGGTCGATACGTTGTTCCCGTCGCCCGATGAGGCTGACCCCAACCCGTGACAGGTCGAGAGCTCGCCCAGGCGCAGTGCCGGGGCGAAGCTCGGATCGACCTCGTATCAAACAGCTACCCGCTTCAGACCGACCCTGAGGCTTGCCGTGCAACACGGCGATCCGCCTGCCGCGCATCCATCAGCGCCCAATACCACATGCCCAGACCGCCCAGCGTCAATGCCGCTGCGGCATAGCCCGTGGCCGGCAGACCGTAGCCCGCCGCAATGACCACCCCGCCCACCAACGGGCCGATGGCGTTGGCGACATTGAACGCGCTTTGCACCAGCGCACCCGCCAGGGATTGCGCATGGGGCGCAACGTCCATCAGGCGGGTTTGCAGGATGGCCGCCAGGCCCACGCCGCAACCAATGAAGAACACCAGCGGAATGAGCAGCCAGAGGTTGTCGGTGGCCGAGGGATAGAGCGCCAGCACCAGTGCGGTGAAGCCCAGCGAGACACCGGCGGCGAGCATCGTGGCGCGGTCGGCGGCCCAGCCGCAGATCAGGTTGCCCACCGTGGTACCCAGGCCAAACACGGCCATCACCACCGGAATCATGAAATCGGACGCGTGGGTGACCTCGATCAGCGTGGCGGCCAGATAGGTGTACACGCAAAAGATCCCGCCAAAGCCGATGCCGGCGATACCCAGGGTCAGCCACACCTGTCGCGAGCGCAGTGCGTTAAGTTCGCGCAACGGGCTGGCGTCGGTATCCGCAGGGGAAGCGGGCGCAAGGCAGCGAATCAGCACCGCGGTGATCGCGGCGAGGCCGGCGACGATGGCCATGCCCCAGCGCCAGCCGATGGTCTGGCCGATCCAGGTGGCGAACGGCACGCCGATGATGGTGGCGATGGTCAGCCCCATGAACACGCGGGAGACCGCCTGGGCGCGGCGATTCTTCGGCACCAGCGACGCGGCCAGCAGCATGGCCACGCCGAAGTACGCGCCATGGGGAAACCCGCTGAGAAAGCGGAAAAACACCAGCCATGGCAGCGACGGCGCGACGGCGCTCAACGCGTTGGCGATTCCGATGAAAGCGGCGAGGGCCACCAGCAAGGCCCGGCGGGGCAGTCTGACGCCCAGGACCATGATCACTGGCGAGCCGATGACCACGCCCAGGGCGTAGGCACTGATGGCATGCCCGGCCAGCGGCTGGGTGACCTGAAAGTCACCGGCAATGAACGGCAGCAGGGTCATTGAGGCGAATTCGGTCGTGCCGATGGCGAAGGCGCCCATGGCGAGGGCGAACAGCAGCCAGCCCATGTTGAAATCATGCGGGGTGTGGGAGGTATTCATGGGGGATCGAGAAGGGTTTCCGGGAAGAAGCATGCTGTGATACTTGAAACCGATTTCAGTTCAACCCGGGAATGACTCAACACTGAAGTGACGCCGGCTGACGCGGGTGGCGCATCAGTCGGCGGTTCAGTTCGATCAGTCTTTGGGTTTGGTGTCGGGCAGGGCGGCGCCCTTGGGCCACAGCATCCAGATCTGGCCTTGCTGCTTCATGTTGCCGGCCAGTTCGCCCGCCGCGTCACCGGTACCCCAGAACATGTCGGCGCGGACTTCGCCGGCAATGGCGCCGCCGGTGTCCTGCGCCGCCACCGGGCGCACCAGCGGCGTGCCGTCGGGGCGGGTCGAGGACAGCCACAACAGGCTGCCGAGGGGGATCACCTTGCGATCGATCGCCACGCTGTAGCCGGCGGTCAGCGGCACATTCAGCGAACCGCGCGGGCCTTCGGTGCTGTCCGGGCGCAGGGTGAAGAACACGTAGCTCGGGTTGCTGCCCAGCAGTTCATTGACGCGTTCGGGGTGCGCAATCGCCCAATCGCGGATGCGGCCCATGGACACTTCGTCCTTGGTCAACTGGCCTTGCTCCACCAGCCAGCGGCCAATCGGCTTGTACGGGTAGCCGTTCTGATCGGCGTAGGCGATGCGCAGCTGGCGGCCGCTTTCCAGCTGAACCCGACCCGATCCCTGGATCTGCAGGAACTGCAGGTCGATGGGGTTTTCCAGCCAGGCCAGCACTGGGGCACTGGCGCCTTTGGTGCCAATGGTGGCGGCGTCGTCATAGGGACGCAGCACTCGTCCATCCAGGCGCCCGCGCAGGCGCTTGCCCTTGAGCTCGGGATAGATACTGTCGAGATTGACGATGATCAGGTCATCGGGCACGCCATACACCGCCACCGGGTGCGCGTCATTGCGCTGCTCGCTGCCTTTATAGATCGGCTCGTAATAGCCGGTGATCAGCCCGTTGGCGCCGTGCTCGGAGGAACGCAGGCTGTAGACCTGCAGCTGATTCTTGAGAAAGTCGCGCACCGCCGCAGGATTCTGCGGCACTTGGGCGGCGAGGGCGCATGTGCCGCCCCAGACCGGGTCCTTGGCCAGGCGTTTGCACGCCGAGAACCAACTGTTGTAACCCGCCATCAGGTCGGTGTCGTTCACCGCCGGCAGTTTGTCCCACTCGACGCTGACGTAGGTCGTCGCTTCGGAGGGCTTGGTCTTCGGCGCGCCGCCGTCGCAGGCAGCGAGCAGGGCGATCAGTGGGGCGAGGCAGAATACGAAACGGCGCCAGTGCAGGCTTGTGGTCATCACGCGGGGTGTTTCCTGAAAATCATGCGAAGGCGGCTAGCTTGGTGAAAGCGAAGGGCTGCGTCAAATGGATGAGGGAATCATTTGCATGAAAGCTCACATGGCGGCCCAATCGCCCTGGACGCGCTGCGAATTTGCCGCCGATATTGCACTTTTTCGCCGTGGGCCGTTCTGACCATGGCCAGGACGCGGCGATAGACGCGGCGTCCCGTTCGTTAAAGCTTGGGATTGATGCTCGCCGTGTTTTCTGTTTTATCCGTTTGCCGACGCCTGCGCCCGCTGTTTGCCCTGTGCATGCTTGGGCTCGGCGCTGCCGGGTGTACGCGCCAGGACGGCCAGGATGTCGCCACGCAGTTCAGCGAGACGCGGCCCCAGGAGTTCTTCCAGACCAGCGTAGACCGCATGGCGACGCTGGCGATGGCCGACAACCTCGACAGCCTTTACCTGCTGATGAACAAACTCTACCTGCGCAACCCTGGGGAGTGGCGCAAGTCCGGCTTCGTCGATGCCGCGGCGGCCGAACGCAACGTGCGGCAGGCCATCGAGCAGAAGAAGCCGTTGCCGCAGTTGGGCACGCGACGTGACCTGGCAGCGCTGAGCTACGCCCTGAGCCCTGAATTCCTTGGCGATCGCGTCGGCGCATTCATTTATGCCATCGGCAGCATGCTGGTCACGGCCCACGGCGGGCGCCTCGAATTCTTCATGACCGACCAGATCAACCCGACGTTCGTCAACAATGCTGCGCGCAATATCGAAAAGGCCACCTGGCTGCTGAGCCAGCGGCAGAACGCCAATGGCGAGTTGCTGCTGTTCTCCAACGAGATTTCGGAGGAGGGCAGCAACCTCAGTTTCGCCACCGAGTTCGGCAAGATCGTGGCGCGCCTGGACCTGCTCACCCAGATGCTCGACGAGCGATATAGACGCATCGGTTTGAATTACGCCCAGAGCCTGCTGTTCCTGAATTTCCTTCCGGTGCAATGACGCCCCGCTGTGCCGGAAAAAACCTTTGCGCTATCCCTCATCCTTGTCGGCTTACGGTCGATAGCTCCTCAGGAGTCTGCAAAAAACAACTATAAAATTCATGGCATGGGGTCGACGATGTTTAAAACAGTGCAGGCGCGCTATACGGTCATATTTGTGACCTTGATTGTGGTCATCGCAGTGATCACCGAGCAGGGCATCGTACATTTCGTCACGCCCAAGGTGCGAGAGACCCAGGAAAAAGTGGTGCTGAGCCAGGTGGACCAGATCGGCACGCGAGTTCTTTCGGACCTGGCGCGCGTAGAGGCTCAGTCCCGGGCGATCACCCAGGCGGTTCCGCTGCTGGACAGTGATGGCATCGACACTGTGCTGCCAGGCCTGGTCGATCAGTACGGCGATCAGAAAGTCTTCGGCGGCGGCGTCTGGCCGATGCCGGACAAGCGCACCCCGGGGCGCAACAAACACAGCTCGTTTTTCCACCGTGACGGCAGTGGCCAGTTGGTGGTGAGCACGTTCTGGAACTCCGACCCTGCGCCCAACTACTGGGAACAGCCATGGCACCGCGCCGGGCAGAACGCACCCAAGGGCAAATGCGCCTGGGCGGCGGCCTATCAGGACGAAGCCAGCCCGCAACCGCGCACCAACTGCGCGATGGGCATCTACAAAGATGGCGCGCTCTACGGCGTTTCGACCATCGACGTCACCCTGGGCTTCTTCAACGGCCTGATCCAGGACAAGGAAAAAGACATTCAGGGTCAGGTGATGATCGTCGAGCGCGACGGCAAGATCCTGACCAACCAGAGCCGCATTCCCGGCGAAATCATCCTTAAGAACGTCGCCGGCTTCAGCGGCCAGTCGATGTTCGCCAAGGCCATTCAGGACGGCCTGGGCAAGGTCTCTGGCGACGCTGTGTATTCCCGGGAATACATCGACCCGCAACTGGGTGACCTGACCTTCTTCCTGCGCCCTGTGGTGGGCACGCCGTGGATGATCGCCACCTCGTTGCCAACCGCCATGCTCACCGCCAGCAGCACCGAAGTGCTGAAGACCCTGGGCTGGCTGCAGATTCCCCTGGTCGTTCTGTTGCTGGTGGTGCTGGGCTTTGCCTTCCATCGCTTGCTGGCACGGCTGACCGTTCTGCGCACCAACATCGACGCGCTGTCTTCGGGTGAGGCCGACCTGACTCGTCGCATTCCGATCAAGGGCGAGGATGAACTGGACGCTGTCGGCCACTCGGTCAACAAGTTCATCGCCTTCCAGCAAGCGATGATTGTCGAGGTGCGCAGCGGCACCGAGCAGATCTCTGCCGGGCTGGTGCAGTTGCAGGATCAGTCGCGCAACATCAACCAGATCCTCAACCGCCACGCCTCGGAAACCGATCAGGCGGTGACCGCGATCAACGAGATGAGCGCCACCGCCGACAGCGTCGCCGAGAACGCTACGCAGACGGCGAGCTTTACCCAATCGGCGAACGATGCCGCGCAGCGCTCCCGGGACGTCGTCGACGAAGCGTCGGTCAGCGTGCGGGCGCTGGTGGCCGAGGTCGAAGAAGCGACGAAGTACGTTCAGGAAATGCAGGTCGATGCCAAACGCATCACCGATGTGCTCGGTGTCATCGGCGGCATCGCCCAGCAAACCAACCTGCTGGCGCTGAACGCGGCCATCGAAGCGGCGCGGGCGGGTGAGCAGGGCCGAGGCTTTGCGGTGGTGGCCGACGAAGTGCGGGCGCTGGCCGGTCGTACCCAGCAGAGCACATCGGAGATCAACGAGATGCTCGCGCGGCTGGAACAGGGCGTGAGCACTGCGGTGGGCGCGATGGAGAAAACCAAGGTCAGTTGCCAGTCGACGGCCGACCGTACGTCCCGCGTCAACGAAGGCCTGGACGGGATGGCCGGTTCGGTGCTGCGCATCCATGACCTGAGCGCGCACATTGCAACGGCGGCAGAGGAGCAGAGCGCGGTCACCGAGGAGATCAACCAGAACATGATCGCCATTCGGCACATGGTGGGTGAACTGGTGGGTTGTGGTCAGCAGACCGACACCAGCGTCGAGGCGCTGATGGCGTCCAACGAGCGGCTGGTGGCGATGATCGATCGCTTCAAGGTTCGCTAACCGGCGATCCATTCACTCGCGCAAAACAAAGCCGGAGCCCAAAAAGCGCCGGCTTTTTTGTGGGGCGCAGAAGGTGTCTGAGCTCAGTAACTTTCGCCGCGAATGTATTCCTGCATTTTTTCGATCAGCCTGGCCTGTTCGGCAATGGCCGCCTTGACCAGGTCGCCGATGGACAGCAAACCGATCAGTCGGCCTTCGTCCACCACCGGCAAATGGCGCAGGCGGCGGTCGGTCATGATGTTCATGCAGTGCTCGACCGTGTGCTGCGAACCCACGGTCTGTACGTCGTGGGTCATGATGTCGCTGACCGGGGTCCCGGCCGAAGCGCGGCCCTTGAGCTCCATCTTGCGGGCGTAATCTCGCTCGCTGACGATGCCGATCACCTTGCCATCTCGCACCACCGGGACAGCACCGATGTTCTTTTCGGACATCAGCTTGATCGCCTCGAGGACCATCTCCCCGGGCCCGACGGTGTGGACGTCAGCGTGGTGCGGGTCTTTCAACTTCAGTAGTTCGGCTACGGTCGTCATGCTGGCCTCTCCGGCGCGTTTCTTGTGAGCACGGCCAATCCGGCCGTGCATAGAGAATCGTCGAGAGATGGCATTCCGGCAAGTTTGAAAGCGCCATGCCCGGCCCTGAAAGCGTCACCGACCCGATTTCCCGTTGCCGCGTCGGTGGGCTGGCGCGAGCTTAGCCGATCCGCCGCGACAGGCCGCCCTGTCCCTGCCCATGCATCGGTGCTTTTGCCGGCGATGCCGCGCGCTGCTGCAGCAGACCGGCAACGTCACGGGTCTGCAGCACGAACCCTTGCACCCAGTCCACGAAGGTCATCTCGTCCAGTGCCTTGAGCGGCAGTTGCGTGCACAGGCGAACCGCCTGTTGCTCATCCAGGGCCAGCCAGCAGCCACTCATGGCGCCGCTGTCGAAGTTGAGCCGCATCAGCCGCTCATACAGGCTCGGGTCGGGGCGCAGCGACAGTTTGCAATGCAGAATCGCGACGTCGCCCGCCGTCGGCACCTCGATGATCACCACTTCGCGGCCCTCATCGAACAGCGCGCACACGCCGTTTTCGAGTTGCAAGGCGGTGCCCAGTCGTTTGCCCAGTGCCTGAATGCAGCCGTCTGCGTGTGTCGTTGTGTTCATCATTTGCGGTGTCCTGTCCGGGGTTTCGATTCGATCAATAGAGGGGCGGGCGCGGCGGCCTAGCGCGGCCGGAAAGCGCCATTGCCGGCCTGGCCCAGCTCGTGGGCGGGCTGCGAGTCGCCACGGTCGGCGATGGCGCCGTCGGCGGTGGCCTTTTTCGGGTTCCTCTGGTCAGGGCCGTAGTCGAAGGTGACTTCACCCATGAGGCGTTCGATGCTCAGCGCGCTGCCGCTCTTGAAGCTGACAAAGGGGAACGGCGTGCCGAACGCGTCTTCTTTCGCGGCGGTCCTGAAGACCGCGATGCTCTTGATGCGCAGATTGTTCTTGTCGCCGAGTATGTCCTTGAGCATCGCGTCGGTCAGCCGTCCACTCAATGCGCCGTCCTCGATGCGTTCTTTGACGTCGTCACGGACCTCAAGCTTGATTTCGGCGCGAGTGGTGCCCTTGCTGTCCTTCATCGCATCGAGCAGGCCTTTGAGCTGCGGGTCGGCGCTCATCATTTCGTGAATCCGCTCGGCGTTGCCCGGGTTGCAGTCACGGCCGAGCATCTGTTTGACGCGGTCGATCTGCCGCTTGGAAGGCGCGGCCTGATCCAGCCGGTTGACGTTGTTGTGTTTGACCACCATGTCCATCAGCGACATCAGGCTGGAGCCCTGGCTGGCAGCGGTGTTCTGCCGGTCGAGCTGGCGCAGGCTCTGGCGCGCGGCGTATTGCGCGTCGTTCTCGTCTGACGTGGCCTTCAGGTATTTGTCCTTGAGGTCCTGCAGCATTTTCTCAGGAGCCTTGCCGGCGGGCGACGGATTCTTGCTCATGCCGGGGAAGGCCTTCTCCAGTGTGTCACCCAGGGTTTTGACGTCGGCGGTTCGCAGCGGCAGGGCGTTCTTGAAGCGCACTTCGTAGCTCTTGCCGGTCTTGTTGTCGAACGCCAGTGTCGCGCTGACCCCCAAGGGTGCGCCGCCGGCCACGAACAGGTTGCTGGGGCGCGACGTAAAGACGGTGCTGAACATCCGCGCGTAGCCGGTCACCGAGCCTTTTTCGAGGAAGCGCGCGCGGTTGCTGCTATAGACGTCGGCGTGCAGGCCGTCGCTGCCGTGGCCCTCAGTGCGTTCCCGTTCGGCGCTGAGCAATGACACGGTTCCCAGCAGGCCGGCGCCGAAGCGCATGAAGCCGGCAACGGGTTCGGCATCGGTGCGGCCCTTGTTGGTCCGGGATTCAAGGTTGACCCCGGCATCCAGGTCGAACGCGTGCTTGCCCGTGGTGCGCACTTCCTTCTCGACGCCGCGATCCATCAACGCCATGGGTTTGAGGCCTCCCTGCGCCGGACGCTTGCTGCTGGCCAGTTGCGTCTGCATCAGGTCAATCATGAAATCATCGATTTCGTCGTCGCGAATGAAAAAGCTCAGCGCCGTGCTGTTGGCATACTTGTACTTGGCGTCCAGGCTGCCGCCGAACCAGCCGCCGTTGGTCTGGAGGTTGGCGTGGCTGTCGCCGGGCGTGGTTTTGGTGTCACTTTTGCCGCCACCAAAACCGAAGCTTCCTGTGCCGCTGATCGCGCCTTCGCGACTCATCGACACCTTCAGGCCGCGGTCGAATCGGGTGAAGGTCAGGCCGTAGGTCCGCTCTGGATCGATATTGCCGCGAAAACCCAGGAACGCGGGCTCGGCCGGCCCCGCGACGCCGCCGGTGACGCCGCCGCCGTAATTGCGGTTCAGCTTGAGGCTTTCTCGAGGCTCCAGATTCTGGAGCGCCTCGGTCAGGGCGAGCATGACAGCGGCGTTATTCGGGCCGGCAGGGGTCTGCAGCCCTTGCAGCACGTTGCGCTTGAGCGGGTGGTTGTCCTTGCGCAAGTGCTTGAGCAGGTTCTTGGTGGCGTCGTAACTGGCTTCGAGGGAGGCATGGTCACGGAAGCCGGCATCGGTGTAGCGCTTCACCGGGCTGCCTTCGTAGGCGTCGTTGTGCAAGGTGGCCAGCGCTGTGGCGATGGTGTCGAAATCCTTCGCCCCCGGTTTCTTCACTTCATTGGCGAACCCGTCGAGGGCGGCGCTGATGTCGTTGAGCACCTTGACGTCCAGCGCCAGGCGAGCGCGCAGCAGGGCCTGGTTATCGCCTTGGGTGCGAGAGCCATCCAGCGGCGATTGGGTGTTGCGCCGCTCCAGCGTGAAATGCGCGTTCTTCAGCTTGGTGAGCAGCTGCCCCAGTTCGTGAGCGTTGTCGATGCCGCTGTCACGAAGGACGCTGGCCACTTGCGGCAGCATGTCATTGTTGCGCGGCTTGCCCTGGAAGGCCGGATTGATCGCGCCATTTTTCAGCAACGCGCCTTCGTCCTGGGCCAGTTCGCGCAGCGTCTTCTGCAGGTCTTCGGTGACGCTGGTCTGGAACCAGTTGAATAGCTCCGCCAGCTCGCTCGATTCAGGTGACAGGCGAGGCGCCAGCTCATTGATACGCGCAGCCATGGGTCGCGGCGGCGTGCCGGTCGCCGCGCCAGTCGCCGCAGCCGCGCGGGTGCTCAGCTCGCGCAGCAGCGCGGTTTCTTCGGTGTAGATCGGCTTCAGGCCTTCGCGGCCTTTCCAGGCGTGCTGGAGGCTGTCGGCAGGCACTTTTACCGCGCCGGTCAGCGAAAGATGGGAGGTAAGGTAATTCTGCCGGAGGGAGGCAGGGGCGTACTGCTTGGCCTTCATGCTCTCGATGTTGTTACTGCCCATCACGTTGACGGTGACCTTGGCCGAGCCTCTGCGCAGGGTTTCCGGCTCGGCCGCCGCCAGCCGATTGAAGGCCGCATGGTCATTGCTCAGGCGCGCCGGTGCGGGTGTGGCGGCTTCCCACCCGGTTGCGGTTTTGACGAATTCTCCGGCGCTGGTGGTAGCCAGCAAACGTCCGTCGTGATTGGGGCGCAGGTCCTGAAGAACGGTCCCCGGTGGGGTGGTCGGGCCCTGAACCGCTTGCCAGGTCCGCTGAGGATTGAGCCTTCGAGCGTTGGCCTCGTCGCCGCTCAGCTGGAATACTGCGCCGCCGCGCAGGGCGAACCAGTGCTTGCCGCCGGTGCTGATCGCCTGGATATCGCCCGTTCCGGGCGGCTGTGGCAGCACCGCGCGTTCACCGTTCTGGTCGTGGAGGCGCAGCTTACCGCCGCTCAGGGTCATGAAATTCTGATCGTTCTGCACGGCCAGTTTGTCGGCGACCACACCCTCGGCACCGCGCAGGGCGGTGCCCTTGGCTTCAGTCCCGCGACCTTGCAGGGCCAGGTCGGCGCCGCGCCCCATTTCATGGGCGGCGGCCTGGGGCGCCACTTTCAGCTGTTTGAGCTTGCCATCCTTGTCGATGAGGTAAGCGAAGCCGTCCTGGCCAGCCTGCAGCGCTTTGATGTCCTTTTCGCTGGTCTTCTTCCATTCGTCGGTGCGCGGGTCTTGCACCAACAGCGTCTTTTCGATGGTTTCTTTCAATTCTTCAACGGGCGGGTTGTGCACTAACCGCTTGTCGAGAGGACGGACGTATTCGCCGCGCGGTGCCTGGACCCGCGATGAGCGCTTCTGCTCGTAGAGGGCGATTTTGCCGCGCGGCAGCTGAATCTGTGTGGCGGCGTCAGGGGTCAGGACAGGCAAGCCGTGCTGACGATCCATGACCAGCGGCGCCATGACCCAGCCAGGCACGAAGTCCTGTTTTGCCTGATCCCACGATGCGCTGTGCTCTACGCCTCGCTGGTCCTTGACGGTGGCGTGCAGCAGGTTTTTTTCGTCATGAAAAAAGCCGCTGACGGTATGGTGACCAAAGGCCGTCTGCAGGGCGGGCGAGGGGCGCACTTTCTGCAGTGTGAGCTCATTCACGAAGAGGTTGTTTTGTTGCGCTTCAGCGGTCGGCAAATGCGCCTCCAGGAGTTCGCCCGAGGCTGTCGTCGCCAGCAGACGATCACCGATGAGCGCCACGGATTTGGCTTTCATGGCCGCATCGTTATCCGTGCCGGTGGGGGTAATGAGCGGGAACGCATCATGGCGGTCGGCGCCAAGCCCGTTGCGCAGTTGGAGTAACTGGTTGCCTGAGGCGTTTTCGCTAAGCGCCATCAGTGCACCGGCGGTGGAGCGTCCGAGGGCCGTGACCTTTTCTGTGAAATCCAGCGGCTTGGTCAGATCACTCAGCTCGTACACCTTGCCTTCGTCGTTGAGCCCCAACAGGTTGCCGCCGCCAATGTTGTGCAAGGTTTTCAGCGTTGCTCCCTGGGTGTTCTCCTGCCATTGGCCCCCATGCAACGCGTACAACTTATTTTCGTGAATACGCCAGGCGGTGTTGTTCGCGTCCTTGTGCACGCCGGTGATCTGCGCGCGATGGGCATCGGTGGGCATCGCCATTTTTTTGCCGTCGCTGGCGGAGGCGACGCGGTTCTCGCTGCTCTTGAACAGTGAAATGGCGATATCGCTGGCATGGGCGTGGAGCAGCCGGTTCTGGCTGTCGACCATCAGGTATTCGGCTTTCTGCGCGTCCTGATTGAGCGGCGCGAGGTCCTGATAACGCTGATCGTGTTTGCTCAGAATGCCTTCGAGCAACCGCTCGGTGGGGTTGGGCTGGTCGGTGCCGCCAAAGGTCAGTCGTTGATTGTGCAGCGCCATGCTCAGCCGGGGTGTCAGGGCGTTGGCTGGTGGCTGGGCTGCCGTCGGAGCGCTGGGTATCGGGCCGATTGGCGGCACGGGCGCGTTCGCTTGTGGCGTGGCTGATGCAGCTGCCGTTGTTGAAGCCGGCGCCGCATGGGGGGCGAGCGCGGTCTGCGGGGGGGTTGCAGCGGCTGTGCTGCGGGGAATTGACGAGGCATCCCCCGGTCGGGCCTTGAACAGACCGCCTGCGAAGTGGCGGCTTTTCTGCAGCGTTGACCGGCTGGCAGTGGCCATGCGCGCCAGCACGTTTTTGCGCTGCGTGGGGCCGGTTCCGGGTGCTGCAGCTGGGTTCAGGTGGGTGGTGCCGACACTGGTGGTATGACCACGGAACACTGGAGGTAAAGCCATGCTGACGCCGTCCATGCAAGTGAGTGCTTGGTGGGGTGAGTGGCGTCAGGGCGGAGGGTGGTTCCCGATTTTCTGAAAAGATCAGGCGGGCCCGTCAGAGGGCTTGCGCCGTGGGCGGGAGATGACCGATTCGATGTTCTTGCGGCCGATCAGCAACGGGCTCTTGGCTTTGCGCGAGGCCGGCATGTCGGCCAGCCATTTGTACATCACCAGGCAGTCCACCAGCCCGAGCCGGGCATGGCGGTAAGCGCGAGGCAGACGGCCGACGGTCTCAAACCCGAGTTTCTGCCAGAGCGCGACGGCGACTTCATTGGTGGCCACCACGGAGTTGAACTGCATGGCCGAGAAGCCGCTGTCCAGCGCCAGTTGCTGGGAGTGCTCGCACATCAGGCGCGCGACGCCACGACCCCGCGCGGCCGGGGTGACCATGTAGCCGCAGTTGCTGACATGGCTGCCGGGGCCTGCCGCGTTGGCCTTGAGGTAATAGCTGCCGAGCAGCACGCCGTCTTCTTCGGCGATCAGCGTGTGCATCGGGTATTCCAGCCACAGGTGCCGGGCCTGCTCGCAGGTCAGGTCGGGGGCGTAGGCGTAGGTTTCCTGGGCCCGGACGACGGCCTGAAAGGTGGGCCAGAAGACCTCGAAATCATCGGTGGTCATAAGGCGGATGTGGATCATGGGTCGGTTCCGGAATTCGGGGAGGGGCAGGTTTTGCGCGTGATGACTTACCTGTGGGAGTGACCGGGGTGGCGCTCCACCTTGCTCACGAAGAGGCCCGTTCGGCCTGCGCATCTCTGGCGGCAGTGATGCCGCCTTCGCGAGCAAGCTCGCTCCCACAATTGGGCTCCCACAAGGGTGATGCAGTGTCATGCCTGAAGGGTGGCCTCAGGCCATGCTCCGTTAAGACACTACCCGATAACACGGCACATACGCCGCGCCGCCCGGCAGCTTCATCCGGTGCTGCTCGACGAAGGCTTGCAACAGCTTGTCCAGCGGCTGCATCACTTCAGCGTCGCCGTGGATTTCATACGGGCCGTGTTCTTCGATCAGGCGAATGCCCTTGTCCTTGACGTTGCCCGCCACGATCCCGGAGAACGCCCGGCGCAGGTTCGCGGCCAGTTCGTGGGGCGGCAGGTCGCGGCGCAGTTGCAGGCTGGCCATGTTGGCGTGGGTCGGGTCGAATGGACGCTGGAAGCTCTCTTCGATCTTCAGCAGCCAGTTGAAGTGGAACGCGTCGGCACGGTCGCGGCGGAACTGGCGCACCGAAGCCAGGCCAAGGGTCATCTGCCGTGCCACTTCCGACGGGTTATCGATGATGATCTGGTAATGCTTGTGCGCTTCTTCGCCCAGGGTGGCGCTGACGAACGCGTGCAGCTGCTCCAGGTACGGCGCGGTACTTTTCGGGCCGGTCAGAATGACCGGGAACGGCAGGTCCTGGTTGTCCGGGTGCATGAGGATGCCGAGCAGGTAGAGGAATTCCTCCGCCGTGCCTGCGCCCCCCGGGAAAATGATGATGCCGTGACCAACCCGCACGAAGGCTTCCAGGCGCTTCTCGATGTCCGGCAGGATCACCAGCTCATTGACGATCGGGTTCGGCGCTTCGGCCGCGATAATGCCCGGCTCGGTCAGGCCCAGGTAACGGCCGCCGGTGATGCGCTGCTTGGCGTGGGCAATGGTCGCGCCTTTCATCGGGCCTTTCATCACGCCAGGGCCGCAACCGGTGCAGATGTCCAGTTTGCGCAGGCCCAGCTCGTGGCCAACTTTCTTGGTGTATTTGTATTCTTCTGTGTTGATCGAGTGGCCGCCCCAGCACACCACCATCTTCGGTTCGACGCCGGGGCGCAGGGTGCGGGCATTGCGCAGCAGGTGGAATACGTAATCGGTGATGCCCTGGGAGCTGCTCAGGTCGATGCGCTGGCTGTCGAGCTCGCTCTCGGTGTAGACGATGTCGCGCAGGGCGCTGAAGAGCATTTCCCGAGTGCTGGCAATCATCTCGCCGTCGACGAAGGCGTCGGCCGGGGCGTTCAGCAGTTCGAGGCGCACGCCACGGTCTTGCTGGTGGATGCGCACTTCGAAGTCCTGGTAAGCCTCCAGGATGGTCTTGGCGTTATCGACATGGGCGCCGGTGTTGAGGATGGCCAGGGCGCACTGGCGGAACAGGGTGTAAATGCTGCCGGAGCCTGCGGCGCTGAGCTGCTGGACTTCACGTTGGGACAGTGTTTCCAGGCTGCCCTTGGGGCTGACCGAAGCGTTGATGACGTGTCTTGGAGCCATTCTTGATTCCTTGAAAGCGGTGCCGGCCGCCGCGAGGGGGCAGGGCACAAATACAGTAAGCGTTCGAGACGCTCACCCATGGGGCCATTTTTTACATCGGTTGGTCAGGAAAGCAAACGTTGTGAGCGCGAATCTGGAAATTTCCCGTGACCCCGGTATGCTGCTCCTCGACGCCCAGACCCATCGGCCCTCCCGACGCTATGATCTTCAACTTCATCATTTTTCTCCTGACCCTTGTCGCCATGGAAGGGGTCGGCTTCCTCGCCCACAAGTACGTGATGCACGGCTGGGGCTGGTTCCTGCACAAGTCCCACCACGAAGAACAGCTCGGCGCGTTCGAAACCAACGACCTCTATCTGCTGGCCCTGGCCCTGGTGGCGATCGCGCTGATCGTTGCCGGCAACAGCGGCCATGACCCGCTGCAATGGGTGGGCGCCGGCGTGGCGGCATTCGGTGTGCTCTACGTGTTTATTCACGATGGCATGGTCCATCGTCATTGGCCTGCGCGACCACGGCCGCGCAGCCGCTACCTCAAACGCCTCTACCACGCGCATCTCATGCATCACGCGGTGAAAGGCCGACGCAACAGCGTGTCCTTCGGCTTCCTTTATGCGCCCTCGGCGGCGACGCTGCAACACCAGCTGCGCGATCATCGTTCTGCCCCCCGTGACGAGCGTTGTCGAGACAGCGCCGGCGCGGCCATGGGCACGGATCTGCAGAACGGCTGAACGGACTCCACGCCGGACCGGTCATTAGTTTCACGTGCGTCACGCTGTTGCGCGTCGTGTTGCTGTCGTAGCACTGACGGTCAGTCGTCTCACGCTGTTAATCAACGCGAATTCCTTCTCCGGAGAACCCCATGACTCAAGCATCGACACAGGCAACGGGCAAGACCGTCACCTTCAAACGCCCCGACGGCAAAGAGTTGAGTGGCTACCTGGCCAGCCCGGCCAAGACCGACGGCGCACCGGCCGTGGTGGTGATTCAGGAATGGTGGGGCCTGAACGACCAGATCCGTGGCGTGGCCGATCGGCTTGCCGCCTCGGGCTATCTGGCGCTGGTGCCTGATCTGTACCGTGGCGAAATGACGGTCGAGGAAGAAGAAGCCCATCACCTGATGGACAAACTCGACTTCGCCGACGCCGCCACCCAGGACATCCGCGGCGCCGTGCAATACCTCAAGGGCCACAGCCAGAAAGTCGGCGTCACCGGCTTTTGCATGGGCGGCGCGCTGACCCTGTTGGCGCTGAACTTCATCCCCGAACTGTCTGCCGGCGTGGTGTTCTACGGCATGCCGCCGCTGGAATTCCTCGACCCTGCGGCGATCAAGGTGCCGGTACTGGCGCATTGGGGCACCCAGGATGAGTTCTTCCCGGCGGACGGCGTCGATCAGCTCGAAGCCAAACTCAGCGAAGGCGGCGTGGACCTGGAATTCCACCGCTACCTGGCCCACCACGCCTTTGCCAACGAAGAAGCCGTAGGACCTGGCCGGATTCCGGGCACGCAATACGACCCGGTGTGGGCGCAGCTGGCCATGGACCGCACGCTGACGTTCTTCGGCCGCACGCTGTGGGGTTGAAGAGAGCGGCGCTTGAGTAGCTGCTAGCGTTACTGCACCCCGAACAGCGCCGTCCAGTAAATACCGGCGTCGCTTTTCGGGTCGGTGGCGTACGCAGCGCCCAGGTCATGAAACTGCGGGTTCATGAGGTTGGCGCAATGGCCGGGGCTGGCAAGCCAGCCTTCGACCACCTTGCGCGCGTTGTCCTGGCCGGCGGCAATGTTCTCGCCGATCTGCTGGCCGATGTACCCGGCCAGCTCCGCACGGTCCCCCGGCGTCCCGCCGTTGCGACCCTTGTGGTCAAAATAATTGTTGTTGGCCATGGAACGCGAGTGGCTCTCGGCTGCGCTCATCAGAGTGTCGTTCCACACCAGCGGCGCGGCCGCAGGAAACGACTGGGCGCCACATTGCTGCGGCTGCTTGCGCGCTTCATTGATCAGCCCCAGCAGTTTCTGGCCCTCGGCCTGCGCATTACCCAACCCGCCCGCCAGCAGCGGACGTGCCAGCACGATGCGCCAGTCGCGGTCGTTGCGGCTGACGCCGATGTCGACGAACTGCGGATTGAGCACCACCTGACAAAAACTTTCCTGAATGGCGGCCATCGCCGCTTGCGCGTCGCGCGGGCCCGAAAGTGTGATCGCCTGGACGCTGACCATCGGATACGACGCCCGGGCCAGCATCGGCTGCAGGTCCACCGTGCCACTGGCCGGCAGGTTCAGGCGCGGGTCGCTGTTGAGTGGCGGCAGCTCGGTCGACGCCACATTGGCGCAAGGCTGGGCCTGGCTGCGGTAGGTATTGATTGACTGGATCAGCTGCGTTTCTTCGCCGGCCACGGCTGTCCCTGCCATCAGCAGCGCCAGGGGCACAACAGCGAGACACTGGATGAATGATCTGAAACGCATGGAAATCTCCCTCGAACTGACGCGCCCACGGTGCGCGATTTTACCTGTCGCGATTAGTCTGAGCTGCACAAACCGTGGAGGTTGCAGCGATGAGCAGGGTTTTTGCAATAGCCGGCGTGAAAACCCGGTGTTTCGCCGCATGCTGCACGCCGATGCGTGACTGAACGGGCGCGAAGGAAGAGGGCGTTTGTTTATTCCGGGCCCGGGCGGTAGTCGTCACACCGGCTGAGCCACATAATCAGCGCTCGACCCTGCGGTGCGACCTCGATGACCACGACCATTCAGCGACTGACCCCGGAATATGCCTCGGCGTATCGAGCCCTGATGCTTGAAGCGTACGCCCTCCATCCTGATGCGTTTACCTCCGACGTCGCCGAGCGCGAAGCCTTGCCGATCAGTTGGTGGGAAAAGCGGCTTGTGGTCGGGCGTGACGCGAAAGAGGTGGTGTTTGGCGCCGTTGAATCAGGCAGTTTGCTGGGGGTTGCCGGCCTGTCCCTGGAAACCAGAAGGAAAGCCCGCCACAAATCCACGCTGTTCGGGATGTACGTTCCCCACGCCCATCGCGGCAAAGGCATTGGCCACGACCTGATCAGCAGCGTGTTGGCCTACGCCCGTAGCCAGCCACCGCTGTTGCTGGTCCAGTTGACCGTCACCGACGGCAACCGCGGCGCGCAGGGCTTATACGAACGGATGGGCTTTGTCCCGTTTGGGGTGGAGCCGTATGCGGTGGCGGTGGGAGAGCAGTACGTGTCGAAGGTGCACATGTGGTCTGATTTGCGGCGTTCCGGGCCTGAGATCGGCTGAAGCCGGGCGCACTGTTGGATCACGGTCGATTAGTGGGACCGGCTTTAGCCGGGAAGAGGCCAGTGCGTGCGCCATCCAATTTGCGGTATGGCCTCCGACGCCTTCCCGGCTGAAGCCGGTCCCACTGTTGGATCGCGGTCTGTCAGGGGGACTGGCTTTAGCCGGGAAGAGGCCAGTGCGTACGCCATCCAATTTGCGGCGCGGCCTCCGACGCCGTCCCGGCTGAAGCCGGTCCTACTGTTGGATCGCGGTCGGTTAGTGGAACTGGCTTTAGCCGGGAAGAGGCCAGTGTGTGCGCCATCCAATTTGTGGCGTGGCCTCCGACGCCTTCCCGGCTGAAGCCGGTCCCACTGTTGGATCGCGGTCGGTTAGTGGGACTGGCTTTAGCCGGGAAGAGGCCAGTGTGTGCGCCATCCATTTTGCGGTATGGCCTACCGACGCTTTCCCGGCTGAAGCCGGTCCCACTATTGGATCACGGTCCTGCTTTAACCATCTAGCGCTCGATCGTGCGGCTCCAGCGGGCGTTCCATTCCGGGCGGACCTGGTTGACCTGATCCCAGTCGATGGTCACGGCGGTTTCCAGGTATTTGTTCATGGCTTCGACCTGGCCACGGGTCTTGTCCGTGGTCGGGGTTTTCGGGTTGGACGGGATCTGGTCGCCCATTTCCAGGGCCGGCGCCTGGGCTTCCGGGGTCAGCAGGAAGGCCGCGAGTTTCTGCGCCAGTTCCGGCTGGTCGTTGTTGGCGATGGTGCACTCGGCCACGTTCAACACCACACCGCCTTCCTTCGGCGGCGCGTATTCCACCGGCACGCCCTTGAGCTTGAGCGCGGTGACCTGGGTCGGCGTCAGCGGGAACAGCGCCGCTTCCCCGGTCTGCACCATCTCCGATATCTTCGCGGAACTGGCGATGTACTCCAGCACGTTCGGCCCCACCTTCTTTGGCCACGCCTTGAAACCCGGCTCGACGTTGGTTTCGTTGCCGCCCTGCAACCGGTTGAACATCAGAAAACCGTGCAGCCCAAAGGTGGAGGAGGCGAGCGACTGGAACACCAGCTTCTCTTTATATTTAGGGTCCGCCATGTCGGACCAGGACGTCGGCGCGCTCCAGCCATTGTCCTTGAACATCTTGGTGTTGTACGCCAGCCCCGTGACACCGAGGCTGACGGCCACCGCTTCGTCCTTGATCTTGCCCTTAGCCGGGATGTCCGCCAGGCTCGCGCTCGGATTCAGCTTGCCGCACAGGCCCATGGAGATGGCGCGGTACATGATCCCGTCGTCGAGGAACATCACGTGCATCTGCGGATTGTCCTTGCTGGCCTGAACCTTGGCGAGGATGTCCGAGGAGGTGCCCGGCACGATCACCACCTTGACGTTGTTCGCCTTCTCGAACGCTGGCAGCACGTTGTCGGCGTACAAGCGCTCCATGGTGCCGCCGTTCATGCCCAGGTACAGCGTCGGTTCGGCCTGTACGGGCATCGAAGCAACAAACACGGCAAACGGCAGGCAAGACAAGCCAGTCAGGGCAACACGTTTCATATGAGTCATGGGTTCGACCTTCCTCTGAGCAATGGAATGACGTTATCGGTGCCGGACGGCACGACGATGGCAGGCGATGAAGTGTGCGGTTGCGATTGAAAGCGTGTGATCGAGAACGGCGTCAGGTCGATGTTCGACGCCCCGGCACAGACCATTTGCGCCAGCGCCTCGCCCGCCGCCGGACCGATCTGAAAGCCCGATCCCGCAAAGCCGAAGCCGTGCAGTAAACCGGGTTGCGTGGAACTGGCACCCAGGACCGGTTCGCGGTCGGGCAGATAGCCTTCGGTGCCGCTCCAGGTACGAATGGCCTGGGCACCGGCCAGCGGCGGGTACAGCTCAACGGCGTTGCGCAGGATCTCCAGAATCGCCGCCTGACCGGGGCGCGCGGTGGCCGGGTCCAGCGGGAAACCCTGGCCGCCGCCCAGCACGCAATTGCCCCGCGCCACCTGACGGGCATAGATTCCGCCGCCCTCGACGCCGGTACTGACGTCCATGAACATCGGCAGCGGTTCGGTCACCAGCATCGCCGGGTGACCCGCGCGCATCGGCACCGGTTCACCGAACTGCTGGGCCAGTTGAGCCGCCCAGGCGCCGGCGCAATTGAGCAGCCAAGGTCCACGAAAGCACTGATCATCGGCGGTCCGCACGACAAACGCCTGACCGTCATGGCTGACCTCGCTGACGTGGGCTTGCTCGAACGTCTGCGCACCGGCCCGGCGCGCAGCAAAGGCAAACGCCGGAGAAACGAGGCGCGGATTGGCATGGCCGTCCTCAGCACACAGCGAGGCGCCCACCGCCACATCCCCGGCCCAGGGAAAGCGGGCGCGCAACTGGGCGTGGTCGAGCAACTGCAGCTGCATCCCAAATCCCCGGGACGCCTCTTCATAGGCGACCAGCGCGGCCATGTCCTTGTCACTGCGGGCCAGCTTGAGATGCCCCGAGCGTACGTATTCGCCGTCGGTGCCGATGAACGCGCGCAGGTCACCCCAGATTTCATGGGCGCGCCGGGACAGCGGCAGTTGCGACAGCGGACGGCCCTGACGGCGCACGCCGCCGTAGTTCACACCGCTTGAGTGAGAGCCGAAAAAGTCCCTTTCCAGCAGCGCCACGCGTTTGCCGCTCAGGGCGAGAAACAGCGCCGCCGAGGCGCCGACAATCCCGCCGCCAATCACCACCGCATCCACCTCGACGGGCTGGCTCATTGTTCTGCCTCCACGCCAAATGGCAGCGGCTTGATCGGTGCCTGCCCACGCAATCGACCAACGCAGGCAACCTCGCGGCCCGACGCGTGAGCGACGATTTCCGTCGCGGCCAGCCCACACATGCGCCCCTGACAGCGGCCCATGCCGACCCGGCACATGGCCTTGACCCGGTTGATTTCCCAGTGACCCTCGGCCACGGTCTGGCGGATCTCGCCGGCGCTGACTTCCTCGCAACGGCAGACGATCAGGCTGTCCGGCGCCTTGGCCGCCCAGTCCTCGGGGAACGGGAATGCGGTTTCCAGCCCCTGGCGAAACCGCTGGATGGCTGCCAGTTGGCGCTGTAATTCGATGCTGCGGGCGCGGTCGATACGGTAGCCGAGGTCGCCGAGCAAGGTCAGGGCCGCCAGTTCGCCGGCCATTTCGGCGGCGTCGGCGCCCATGATGCCCGCGCCATCACCGGCCAGATACACGCCCTCGACGCTGCTGCGTCCGGCGGCGTCGCGGGTCGGCAGCCAGGCACGGTTCAACGCGCTCCAGGCGAAGTCGCAGCCGAGCAGATCGGCCAGCTGGGTTTCGCTGCGCAGGGCATGGGCGAACGCGAGGGCATCACAGACGAGGTTTTTCCGTTGATTCCCCTGTTGCCAGCTGACCCCGCTGACCCGTCGCTCGCCCTGAATGTCCTGCAGATGAACGCCCTGATGCACCGGGATGCCGTGGGCCGTCAGCCAGGCGCGGTAATAAAGCCCTTTGGCCAGCGTCGACGGTTGCCCGAGCAGCGCGGGCAGGGCGCGGGTCTGGGCGGAGAAGGGCGAGCTGTCGAGCACCGCCGCCACCGTCGCACCGGCTTTGGCGTATTGATACGCCACCAGATACAACAGCGGTCCGCTGCCGGCGAAGACCACCCGCTGACCGATGGCGCAGCCCTGAAACTTCAGCGCGATCTGCGCCGCGCCGAGGCTGTAGACGCCGGGCAATGTCCAGCCCGGTAACGGCAGGATGCGGTCGGTGGCCCCGGTGGCCACGATCAGATGCTTGAACGGGACCTGCGCCGCGCGGCCATTGTGCAGGGTATCGAGGGTGCGCGATTCGGCGTTCCACACCAACGTCTCGGGACGGTAGTCGATCTCAGCCTGCAACTGATCGAGGGTGGTGTGAACCGACTCGGCCTTGCCCGCTTCGAAACCGTACAGCGCCTTCGCCGACCGTTTGAAATGCTCCGGCTGGCGTCGATAGACCTGACCGCCGCCGCGCAGGCTTTCATCCAGCAGACAAGGGCGCAGACCGTGGGCAAGCAGCGTCTGCGCCGCGCGAATTCCGGCGGGGCCGGCGCCGACGATGACCGTGCTCGCACCCGAGGTCGCTGGCGCGTTGACGGCCTCGCTGACGGCTCCGTTTTTCGCCCCGTTCATAGGCTGCGCCCCGGATCGCGGGTCACGCAGACATTGGCTTCGAGCAGCGTCGAGCAGGCCCGCACCCGGCGGCCGTCGCCCAGTTTCACCCAGCAATCCTGGCACGCGCCCATCAGGCAGAAACCGGCCCGGGGTTCGCCGCTGAAGTCGCTGCCGCGCAATGAGTCTTCTGCCGTCAGCACCGCCGTGAGCACTGTATCGCCCTGCAAGCCGCTGGCCGGCTGACCGTCGAGGGTGAAGGGCAGCACGGCGCGGTCGCGTTCGGCCAGTCGTTTCAGCAAGGCCATGGCGTGCGCTCCATCGGGCAAAGGTGGGTAAACCGAACAGTCATCAATGCCTCCCTACCAGTACACGGTCCAGCCCATACACCCGGTCGAGAATGATCATGGTCGCCGCCGTCAGGGCGATCACCAGCGCAGACACCGCCGCCATCATCGGATCGATGGATTCGGTGGCGTACACGTACATGCGCACCGGCAGGGTCTGGGTCGACGGCGAGGTGACGAAGATCGACAGCGTCACTTCATCGAAGCTGTTGATGAACGCGAGCAGCCAGCCACCGGCCACGCCGGGCAGGATCATCGGCAGGGTGATCAGGCGGAACAGCGTGAAGCGGCTGGCACCGAGGGATTCGGCGGCCTGCTCGGCGCTGCGGTCCATGCCGATGGAGGCGGCAATCACCAGGCGCAGCACGTACGGCGTGATCACCACCACGTGGGCGAACATCAGCCAGACGAAACTGCCGTTCACGCCCATCAGCGCGAACAGGCGCAGCATCGCCACCCCCAGCACCAGATGGGGAATGATGATCGGCGACAGGAACAGGCCGTTGAGGAAGTCGCGGCCGGGAAAGCGGTAGCGGGTGATCGCCAGTGCCGCCGGCACGGCGATCAACGTCGCCAGGGTGGCCGCGACCACCGCCAGAATCAGGCTGTTGTAGAAGGACTGAATGAAATCAGCGCGCTCGAATACCGCCCTGAACCAGCGCAGGGAAAACCCGTGCCACGGCAGGCTGAGCGTGTTCTCCGGGGTGAAGGCCACCAGGCACACCACCACCAGCGGCGCCAGCATGAACACCACCACCAGGGCGTGAAACGACAGGGCCAGAGGACCGTTCTTGGACATCGCTCATTCCCCCAGGGATTTTTTATAGCGGCCTTCGACCAGCCGGTTCCACGACAGCATGACCAACAGGTTGATCAGCAGCAGCGCCACGGCAATCGCCGCGCCCATGGGTCAGTTGAGTTCCGAGAGGTATTGGTCGTAGACGACGGTGGCGACCATCTTCAGGCGCCTCCCGCCGAGCAGTCCGGGGATGGCAAACGAGCTGGCGGACAGGCCGAAGACGATCAACGTCCCCGACAGCACGCCGGGCATGACCTGCGGCAGCACCACCATCCTCATCACTTGCGCTTGGGTGGCGCCGAGGGACAGCGCGGCCTGTTCAGCGGAGGCGTCGAGCTTTTGCAGGGATGTCCACACCGGGATGATCATGAACGGCAGCATCACGTGGACCAGCGCCAGAATCACCGCGAACGGCGTGTAGAGCATCTTGATCGGCCGCCCGCCGAGGGCCTGGATCGCTTGATTGATCAAGCCGTCGGCGCCCAGCAACAGACTCCAGCCAAACGCCCGCACCACCACCGAAATCAGCAGCGGCGTGAGGATCAGGATCAGAAAAATCGACCGCCACGGGGTGCCCATGCGGCTGAGGATATAGGCCTCGGGCACGCCGATCACCACGCACAGCAGGGTCACCAGCGCGCTGATCCAGAAGGTGCGCAGGAAGATCTCGTAGAAGTACGAATCGGTGAGCAGATTGGTGTACTGCGCCAGCGTCCACTCACCGCCCTTGACCCCGACTTCGTAGTCGAACACGTTGAACGACAGCACCAGCGTCAGCAGCAACGGCAGCACCAGCAGGCCGAAGAACAGCGCCAGTGCCGGCGCCGATAGCAGGTACCCGCGTCCGGTGTCGCGCAGCACACTCATGCCGGCACCTCGTCGACGCTCAACACCCGCAACAGGTCCGACGGCCAGTCCAGCCCCACCGCGAAGCCTTCGTTCATCGGCGCGTCGCCATCGTTGCGGCGCACCACAGTGATTTCGCCGATGGGCGTTTCGATGCGGTACAGCCACTGGCTGCCGAGGAAGTAGCGCATGGCCACGCGCCCTTGCAGGCGGCCAGTCCCCGCAGGCACCAGGTCGATTTTTTCGGGGCGCAGGCTTAACACCAGCTCGCCGTCGCCAGGCTGATGACGGACCTGGGCCGCGCCGCTGGCATCGCGATCACCGCGCAGCAGATTGGCCTTGCCGACGAAGCCCGAGATGAAACGCGTACGGGGGTGTTCGTAGAGGTGGTAGGGCTCGTCGATCTGGGTGATGCGCCCGGCCTGCATCACCACGACGCGGTCGCTGATGGACAGCGCTTCGGCCTGGTCGTGGGTGACCATCAGGGTGGTGATGCCGACTTCGCGCTGGATGCGGCGGATCTCGAACTGCATTTCTTCCCGCAGGTTGGCGTCGAGGTTGGACAGCGGTTCGTCCAGCAGCAACACCGGCGGCTCGATCACCAGCGCCCGGGCCAAAGCCACCCGCTGACGCTGCCCGCCGGACAGCTCGCGAGGGTAACGCTCGGCATGGGGCGTGAGGCGCACCAGTTCCAGCACCCGGGAGACGCGGCGCTCGATGTCGGCGGCGGAGACTTTGCGCATTTTCAGGCCGAAGGCGACGTTGTCGCGCACGCTCATGTGCGGGAACAGCGCGTAGGACTGGAACACCACGCCCAGGCCGCGACTGGCCGGTTTGGCGTGGGTGATGTCGCGGCCGTCCAGCAGGATGCGGCCGGCGCTGACGTCAACGAAGCCGGCGATCATTTGCAGGGTGGTGGTTTTGCCGCAGCCGGAGGGGCCGAGCAGGGAGACGAATTCGCCTTGCTCCACCGAAAGGTCAGTGGCCACGACCGCATCGATGGGGCCGTAGCGTTTGCACAGTGCCTGGAGTTGAAGAAAAGCCATGGCTGCGTTCCACCTTTTTTCGTGCACACCGAAGGCGTGCGTTTTTTATGGGCAGATGCGAAGAGAAGTGATGCGTGTGGCCGTGGACGCTGGCGCTCGATCAATGTCGGCTGCCGCTGTTATTCAAATCGCCCTGTGGACCGATCCTAGGCCCAAGACTAGGATGCGCTCAACGAGCAATTTCATTGAGTGAGTAGTTTTTGCAAATTCATTCATTCAGCGAAAAGAAACAAGGATTGGGGTGCTATGGATTCCACTGAGCGGAAGAGTGCTGAGAAAGAAACAGGGGTTGGTGCGGTCTCTCGCCTGTTTGCCGTGCTGCGGGCGCTGGGCAATTGTCCCGATGGCAGTGAACGGGTCACACAACTGGCGCAGCAGGTGGGTCTGTCGCAACCGACCACCCACCGTTTGCTGCGCAGCCTGATGGACGAGGGCATGGTCGAGCAGGACCTGCGCAGCAAGCGTTACCGCCTGAGCCTGGAATTTTTCGCCCTTGCCGCGCGCGCCGGACAGTCCGGCAACCTGCGCGACGTGGTGCGGCCGAGTTTGCTGCGCCTGTCGGCCTCGTTGGGGGACTCGTTGTTTCTGCTGGCCCGCAGTGGTTTCGATGCGGTGTGTCTGGACCGCAGCGAAGGGCCGTACCCGATCCGCACCTTCACCGGCGACATCGGCGGTCGCGTGGCACTGGGCGTGGGGCAGGGCAGTCTGGCGATCCTGGCGTTTCTGCCGGAAGAAGAACGCGAGACCGTCATCCGCTACAACTTGCCGCGCCTGCGGGATTTCCACCTCTACGACGAAGTAATGCTGCGCTCGGAAATCGACACAGTGCGGCGAACCGGCTACGCCGCGCGCAACACCGGCGTGCTGGAAGGCATGGCGGGTCTGGCGGTGCCGATTCTCGACCGCGATGGCCGGGCCGTGGCGGCGTTGAGCGTGGCCACCCTCAGCGACCGCCTCAGTGCCGACCGCATGCCCACGGTGGTGGACATGCTCAAGCGCGAGGCAACGGCGATCAGCCAAAAGATCAATCCCTTCGATCCGGTGCTGCGCCGCCCCTCTCAGGTGTTCGGTCAGCGAGAATGACTGCCGCAGCTGACACACTCATCTGAATGCCTTTCAGTACATTTAGATAGCCGTTTGATTGGGCTGCAGGCCTTGCTCTTGGGGCTTCTCAGCCGTTCGTCGGATCTGCCGGGCCGGCCTTCAAGAAGCCCTGCGCAGGGTCGAAGCACTCTGTGCAGGCGCCTCGTTTTCGGACCGCTCCGACGCGATGGCACAGGGATGTGGCAAGCCGCAAAAACTCCGGGTGATCCTCGGAGCAGGTTGTCCTCCCTTTTGAGATCCTCCTATGTCGAAATCCCTGAGATTGCAGATCCTCGCGCTGCTCAGCGGCAGCCTCGTGCTGGTCGTGCTGATTGCCCTGGCGTGTTTCCAGTTCCTGTCCAGCAACGTCCACGCCTATCGCGGTCTGCTCGAGGGGCCGTTGCACGCCTCGCAACTGGTCGATCAGGCCAACCTGCAGTTCAAGGTTCAGGTGCAGGAATGGAAAAACGTGCTGTTGCGCGGCAAGCAACCGGCTGATCGCGATAAATTCTGGGCGCAGTTTGAAGACCAGGAGCGTCAGGTGCAGGACACCCTCGGCAGCCTGAGTGCAATGGACGGGCTGGACCCCGCGACCAAAACCCAGGTCGACGCGCTGCGCAACGAGCACCGCACCCTCGGCGTGGCCTACCGCAAAGGCCGTGACGCTTACATTGCCTCCGGTGGCGATCCGGTTGCCGGTGACATGGCCGTCAAAGGCGTTGACCGTGCCGCCAGTGAGCAGATGACCGGCCTGGTGGTTGGCCTGCGCAAGCAAAGTGACGAGCAGTCGACGATCCTCAGCAGCACCGCCGACCGGACCATCCTTATCGGCACGCTGGTCATGCTCGCCTCGGCGTTGCTGGTCGGCGTGCTTACCCTGTGGATGGTCAACCGCAACATCGTCGGCCCGATCCGCATGTTGATCGAATACGTCGCGCAACTGAGTCAGGGCAAGTTCAGCGACCGCGTCAGCATCACCCGTCAGGATGAGCTGGGACGTCTGGCCGTTGCGGCGAACACGCTGCGGGATTTCCTTGCCGACACATTTACCCGCCTCAAGCGCAGCACCACCGACCTGGACAGTGCCGGCGGCGAGCTGAAAGCCATTGCCGCGCTGATGGCCCAGGGCACCCACGAGCAGTTCGAGCGCACCGATCAGGTCGCGACGGCGATGACCGAAATGTCCGCCACCGCCCAGGAAGTCGCCCGCCACGCGGCTCAAGCCGCCCAGGCCGCTGACGAAGCGGATCGCAGTTCCCAGGAAGGCAGCAAGGTGATGGGCGCGACCATCACAGCAATCACCCAGATGCGCACCGAGATCAGCAACACCGCCAATGTCATTCGCCGTCTGGAAACCGACAGCGGGCGCATCGGCAAGGTGCTGGAAGTGATTCGCGGCATCGCCGAGCAGACCAATCTGCTGGCGCTGAACGCGGCCATCGAAGCAGCCCGTGCCGGCGATGCCGGGCGCGGTTTTGCGGTGGTTGCCGACGAAGTGCGCACGCTGGCCCAGCGCACCGCGGCCTCGACGGCGGAAATCAACCAGATCATCAGCTCGGTGCAGACCGGCGCCGTCGATGCTGCCCAAGCCATTGAAAGCGGGCAGGCCCGCAGCCAGGAAAGCGTCGATCAGGTGGCGCTGGCAGGCTCCTCGCTGGAACGCATTACCAGTGCCGTGGAAGCCATCCGTGACATGAACCGCCAGATTGCGACGGCTGCGGAAGAGCAGACGTCCGTGGCCGAAGACATCTCCCGCAACCTGACGGAAATCACTGCGATTGCCACCACCAACCAGGACAACGTCCAGCGCACGCAAACCGCGAGTCAGGATCTCCATGTGTTGTCGGTGGGGTTGAATGACGTGATCTCGCGGTTGAGTGCCTAGAACTCGGATGTTCATAAGCCGGTCCCACTGACGCACTGCGATCACTCAGTGATGATCGTTCCCACGCTCCGCGTGGGCATGCAGACCTAGACGCTCCGCGTCCTTGTCGGACCGGCTTTAGCCGGGAAGGCGTCGGGCGTCACACCGCAGAATTGATGGCGTACTCAAGGGCCTCTTCCCGGCTGAAGCCGGTCCCACTGACACAGCGCGGTCACTTGGTAGGACCGGCTTAAGCCGGGAAGAGGTCGGAAGTCACAGCGCAGAATTGATAATGTACTCAAGGGCCCATTCCCGGCTGAAGCCTGTCCTACCAAGCCGCGCGCGTTGCGATTAGCCCTGGCGGAACACCAACGCTTTCAACCCACCCCCTTCCTCGGCATCGGCGAATTCAGGCGGGTTTTCCAACCGCTCGACAAACCGCAACCCCGGCGCTTCCCGGGTCACGCCTTCGATGAGAAAGTCCGCGCCCAGCAGCGGGTCGTTCATGCACGCCAGCACCGTGCCGTCCGGGGTCAACAGTTCCGGCAGTTTGCGCAGCACCCGCTGATAATCCTTGGTCAGCAAAAAGCTGCCTTTCTGAAACGACGGCGGGTCGATGATCACCAGATCATAGGGCCCCGTACTTTTTACCTTGCCCCAGGACTTGAACAGCTCGTGGCCGAGAAATGTGACCTTGCTCAGGTCATGGCCATTCAACCGATGATTGTCGCGGCCGCGACTCAGTGCAGCCCGGGACATGTCCAGATTGACCACACACTCCGCGCCACCCTCGATCGCTGCCACCGAAAACCCGCAGGTGTAGGCAAACAGATTCAGCACCCGCTTGCCCGCTGCATTGGCCCGCACCCAGTCGCGGCCGTAGCGCATGTCGAGGAACAGCCCGGTGTTCTGTTTTTTGCCGAAATCCACGAGATAACGCAGGCCGCCCTCGGTCAGCGTCCATTCCTCCAGCACCTCGCCCGACAGCGCCTCGGTGTGGCTGTCCGGCAGATAGCGGTGCTGCAACAACAGCGTATGGGCGCTGGATTGCTGCCACGCCGGTGACTCGATCAGCCTGGACAGCCGCTGCTTCAGGGCTTCCAGCTCATCGGCGCCTGGCGCCTTGAACAGCGACACCAGCACCACGCCCTGCATCCAGTCGACGGTCAGTTGCTCGAGCCCCGGCCAGCGTCGGCCACGGCCGTGAAACAGGCGGCGAGTCTCGGCGGGCGGGGCGGCGAGGGCGGTCTCGAGGTGGGAGTCGAGCAGGTCGAGGGCGTCGGCATTCATCGGTGGGCGGCAGGTCGGAAGTGGGAAAGGGGCGGCATTCTAAACCCATTTCCCGGCGAACGACGGCGCCATGCCGTCGAACGCCGTTCCCCCGACCTTCAACTCCGTGGATCAGGTAGCCGGCGCGCCCTCGGGTTGATCATGGGCCACGGCTTCGCCGGTTTCCGGCACCGCCAGCCACAGCAGCACGAACGCCACGGCCGCAATCGCCGCCAATGTCAGAAACGCCGCGCTGTAGCCCGCCTCGCGGACGACCAGTCCGGCCAGGCCGTTGCTCAGCGCTGCGCCCAGGCCAAACACTGTCGAGATCGCCCCCAGGCTGACGTTGAAGCGCCCGGTGCCGCGTGTCAGGTCCTTGACCACCAGCGGCAGCAGCGCGCCAAACGCCCCGGCGCCGATGCCGTCCAGCAACTGCACGCCCACCAGCCAGTACGGGTTATCCGACATCACATACAACACGCCCCGCAGCGGCAGAAAAATGAAGCCGGCGAGCAACAAGGGTTTGCGCCCCCAGACGTCGGCTTTCGCCCCCACCAGCCAGGCCACTGGCACCATCACCAACTGCGCGGCGACGATGCAGGCGGAGGTCAGCGGCGTGGCGAGGTTGACGTCGATCTGCGAAAGCTTCTGACTCACCAGCGGCAGCATCGCCGCATTGGCCAGGTGAAACAGCCCGCAGCAGATGGCGAATACCAGCAACGGTCGGTTGTGCAGCAATACCGCCCAGCCGCTGGGCTGGTCCTTACCCTGGTCATGGTTGGGGTCAAAGCCGCGGGCGACGTCGTGGTCAATCGCCGAGGCATCGACAAATGAGACGGCGACGATGCTCGCCAGCGCCATGAACGCCATCAGGTAAAACACCGCAATCGGCCCGAACATCCATGAAAAAATGCCGGCCAGCAGGGCTGCGCAGGCGTTGCCGGCGTGGTTCCAGGTTTCGTTGCGTCCGGTCCGGCGGGTGAAGGCTTTCGGCCCGGTGATGCCCAGGGAGATGGCGGCGATGGCGGGGGCGAACACCGAGCCTGCGATGGCGCTGATGCTCTGGGTGATCGCCACCCAAGTGAACGAGTGAATGAACGGCAGCACCAGACACCCGGCGGTCACCAGCAAGGCCGCCACGATCACCACCATCCGCTTGCTGCGGGTGCGGTCAATCAGCGCACCCGCCGGGGTTTGTGTGACCAGCGCGGCGATGCCGGCGAGGGTCATGACCAGTCCGATACTTGCCGGATCCCACTTGTGCACGGCCAGCAGGTAGATCGCGAGGTAGGGCCCGAGCCCATCGCGCACATCCGCCAGAAAGAAGTTAATACCGTCCAGAGAACGGTTGTTGCGCTGATCGGAAGGGTTGCTCAAGGTCGGCCTCATTCTGGCGATGCGCAGGCGGAACGGCTGCGGCATTGCTAAATGACCTGCCGCCGTTGCGTTGGTTCTCCACGCCGTTTCTGCACGCTGTTTCTGAACACTGTTGCGGCCGACGTAAGGGACTTTCTTGTCACGGCGTTTGAATCAAGGGCGGCGCAGGCATAAGCTTCGCGCCATTGATAGTGCCGGACCTCTCGGGCCCGGCAATCTTCCGGATATTTTTAGCTCAGGAACCGCCATGTCCAGTCTGTTTCCCGCTGCCCGTCCACGCCGTTTGCGCAGCAACGAGAGCTTGCGCTCGCTGTTTCAGGAGAACGAATTCACCCTGAACGATCTGGTGCTGCCGATCTTCGTCGAAGAAGAAATCGACGACTTCGTGCCGATCAACAGCATGCCTGGGGTGCAGCGCATTCCCGAGTCGAAGCTGGCGCAGGAAGTCGAGCGCTACGCCCGTGCGGGCATCAAGTCGGTGATGACCTTCGGCGTGTCCCACCATCTGGACGCCACCGGCAGCGACACCTGGCAGGAAAACGGCCTGGTCTCGCGGATCTCGCGGACGATCAAGGCCGCCGTGCCGGAAATGATCGTGATGTCTGACACCTGCTTCTGCGAGTACACCGACCACGGCCACTGCGGCGTGATGCATGGCGGCCATGTCGATAACGACGCGACCATTGAAAACCTCGGCAAGCAGGCCGTCATGGCGGCGCGTGCCGGTGCTGACGTGATTGCCCCCTCGGCGGCCATGGACGGCCAGGTGAAAGCGATTCGTGCCGCCCTCGACGCCGCCGGTTTCACCCAGACGCCGATCATGGCGTACTCGACCAAGTTCGCCTCGGCGCTGTACGGCCCGTTCCGCGAAGCCGGCGGCTCGGCGCTCAAGGGCGACCGCAAAACCTATCAGATGAACCCGATGAACCGTCGTGAAGCCCTGCGCGAATCGCTGCTGGACGAGGCCGAAGGCGCCGATGCGCTGATGGTCAAGCCGGCCGGCGCGTACCTGGACATCATCCGCGACATCCGCGAAGCCTCGAACCTTCCCCTGGCGGCTTATCAGGTCAGCGGCGAGTACGCGATGATCAAGTTCGGCGCCCAGGCCGGCGCCATCGACGAACACCGCGTCGTGCGCGAAACCCTCGGCGCCATCAAGCGCGCGGGCGCGGATTTGATCTTCACGTACTTCGCGATGGACCTGGCGTTGAGCGGGATCTGATTTCCACTCACTAGAGGTTTTGGGGGAGCAGACCGCGGTTTCAAAACATGCCGCAGACCTGTGGCAGTGACCGGGGTGGCGCTCCACCTTACTCACGAAGTCGGACTGTCATTCCCCAGAGAAAGTGGCCGGCGGTCCTGGCCTCTTCGTGAGCAAGCTCACTCCCACAAGTCCCACGAACCGGCCGAAACCCGGGGCGATCCACGATTTTGTGGGCGTGAGCTTGTTCGCGAATGGCTGCTGTTGTTTCAACGCCGATTGTCGTTGGGCGACGGCGTTTCATAGGCCGTGTCGATGGCAGCGATTGGCAGCGGTGATTTCAGTTAACAGGGCGTGCTCTCTAGAATCGACCCCTCAGCAATCAACAGACCTTAGGGAGCAACTCATGGCTATTGAAATCGGAATCAACGAGCAAGACCGTGCAGAGATCGTTGAAGGACTGTCCCGGCTGCTCTCCGACACCTACGTGCTGTACCTGAAAACCCACAACTTCCACTGGAACGTCACCGGCCCGATGTTCCGCACGCTGCACCTGCTGTTCGAGGAGCAGTACACCGAACTGGCGACCGCAGTGGACTCCATTGCCGAACGCATCAGAGCCCTGGGCTTCCCGGCACCGGGCACCTATTCCACCTACGCACGGCTGTCGTCGATCAAGGAAGAACCGGGCGTGCCCGCTGCGACCGACATGATCCAGCAACTGGTTGAAGGGCAGGAAGCGGTGGTACGCACCGCCCGCGACCTGTTCCCGTTGCTGGAGAAGGTCAGCGACGAACCCACTGCCGACCTGCTGACCCAGCGCATGCAAGTCCACGAAAAAGCCGCCTGGATGCTGCGCTCGCTGCTGGAAGGTGACGGTTTCGTTGGCTGACACCTTCATCTCGGCGTGAGACCTATTCCCGGCTAAAGCCAGTCCCACCAAGGCATCGCGGTCACTTGTAGGACCGGCTTCAGCCGGGAAGCTGTTGATTCATTCTTTTGATCTTCCTGCGCAACAAGCCCAGCCACCGCCAATCGTGACTGGGGTGCAGGCGTGACCGGACGAACCCCGAGAAACGAGGGGCCACGCCAGGCGCAAGCAGATCATCATCGCCGGTAGGGTGACTGATGTTTGCGGCGCTCACCCTCCCGAAACAGCGGCAATCGTGACAAGATTGCTCGCGGTTACCGCTTATTTAGAGAGGGCGCGGTCCCGCCACGCGATCCAGCGCTGGCTGACCGGCCGCTGCCCGCATTTCTGGAGAACATCATGGCTCAAGCATCTGCATCCATTCGCATCCCGGTGTCGGCCGAAAAGGTCTGGGCACTCACCGGTGGCTTCCACTCGCTGCACGAGTGGCTGCCGTTCATCAAGAGCAGCGAAGCAAAAGAGGGCGGACGCGTCCGTCACCTGACCACCGACGACGGTGCTGAAATCACCGAGCGCCTGCAGACCTACGATAATTCGGCTCGCACGTACAGCTACTCCATCGACAAAGGACCGTTTCCGATCAAGGACTATCTGGCGACGTTCAAAGTCAAAGAGGATGGCGATGAGGGGGCGTGGGTGGAATGGTCAGGCGTGTTCACCGCCGACGGTGTGACCGATGCGGACGTCGAGGAATTATTCAAGGGGATTTACGTGGGTGGGCTTGAAGCGCTGCAGGCCAATTTCTAAGTCATTGAACAGGTCTGCCGCCGATAATCGCGGTACCGCCAGGCCATTGCGGCCTGGCATTTCGGTGCCTTGCTTGAATCGTCGTGCGTCGGGCTGTCAGGCCCTCAGTGATGCTCTGACACCGTCGCTGCATTGATCAGGTCGTACAAGGCGAACGCGCGGTTGACCAGGAAAACGGTCACGGCGGTGAGGGCAAGGGCATTGATGATGTGCAGGGTCATGGTGGCAAGTCCGTGTCGTGTCTGGGATGACGCGATGTTACGCGAGCCCTGCCGAAGCTGAAGACAATAGCCTTCATGGTCTACATCACCGGCAATGATGGGCAGCAGGTTGTGAAGGCCAAGTCGAGTGACGGGGTGAACTATTGCCGCGGGATCCGGGTCGGCTCTACACACTTATCAGCCTGGAGTCTGCCATGCAGCCTTATGTCATTTGCCACATGATGTCCTCCCTCGACGGCCACGCCCTTACCGATGGCTGGGATCGCACGTTCAAGAAAGACGCCGGAGATTTATACGAAAAGCTCGCCCAGACGTTCGAGTTTGACGCCTGGATCTGCGGGCGCGTGACGATGCAGGAAATCGCCCACGACGAGGGCTATCCAAAGGGCCTCGCCAAAGGCCCCATCGAGCGCAGTCATTACTTCGCTGATCGCAGCGCCAAGGCCTATGCCGTGTCCATCGACCCCCAGGGCAAGGTGGGCTGGAAAAAGAATCAGGCGCTGGATTCCCACGTCGTCGAAGTCCTGACCGAAGGGGCGTCGGATGACTACCTGGCGTACCTGCAGTCGATTCAGGTCTCTTACATTTTTGCCGGGAAGACCGAGATCGACCTGCAGCAGGTGGTGCAGATCCTGTCGAGCGAGCTGGGCTGCAAGCGCCTGATTGTCGAGGGCGGCCCCCATGTCAGTGGCTCGTTCGTCAGCGCCGGGCTGGTCGATGAAGTCAGTGTGCTGATTCTGCCGCTGATCGACGGGCGAGGCGAGCATCCGGCGTCGTTCGAGGTGCCGACCGAGGCGTGGAAACAACCAACGCATTTGAAGTTGACGTCGGCGGATGTGCAGGACGGCGGCGCGGTGTGGCTGCGCTACACCAAGGCCTGACGATAAGGGCGCAGCGGGGCTGATGCAGTCCCGCTTCAGGCTGGGAGCGCCCGGGAAAAGCGATCGGAAACGAAAAAGGCCAGCTAAGCGCTGGCCTTTTCGTTTGCTTCTGTCTGGCTCCACGACCTGGACTCGAACCAGGGACCCAGTGATTAACAGTCACTTGCTCTACCAACTGAGCTATCGCGGAATGCGCGCTATCTTACTGATTGGAAAAGGGAAGTCAAGCGACCGTGATAAAAAATTTCGGGTTGGTCAGTACCGCCACGTCAACGATGCCGTCAGGTTGCGCGGCGCGCCGTAGTTGCTCGCCGTGCCGCTGTACAGCGAGGTCAGGTATTTGCGGTCGGTGACGTTGTTGAAGTTCAGCGCCGTGCTCCAGTTGCTGTCGATGTCGTAGCTGGTCATCAGGTCGACCAGCGCGTACGCGTTCTGGCGGATGACGCTGTAGTGGTCGTTCTGAATCCCGCTCTGCCAGCTCACCCGAGTGCCGATCCTGGCTTGGGGCAGACTTGGCAACCGGTAGCTGGCCATGCCGCGAAAAGCATGGGTCGGCACATAACGGCGGGCCTTGTCGCCGTCATCGTTTTCGATGTGCACGTAGGTGTAACCCGCCAGCAGATCGAGGCCCGGCAGCGCTTCACCCGACGCTTCCAGCTCGATGCCGTGGCTCTTGTAATCGTCGGTGAAATAGCGGAACTGCGAGCCCACCTCGATGAAGTCCGCCGACTGGACGTTGCTCTGTTTGGTCTTGAACACCGCAGCCGTCAGGTTCAGGCGATCGTCCATCACGCTGCCTTTGACGCCGGCTTCCAGGCTCTTGCCTTCCAGCGGCGCCAGCACTTTCCCGTCAACGCCGACCGTGCCGTACTGCGGATTGAAGATTTGAGTCCAGCTGGTGTAGACGCTCCACTGCGGGGTCAGGTCGTACACCAGACCGGTGTAGGGCGTGACCTTGCCGTGCTCGCGCTGGGAGTGATCGGTGCCATAGCTCTCCCCCGTGCCGTCGACGCTGAGCATGCGTGCACCGGCGATCCAGTGCAGGTCATCCGCCAGGCTGAAGCGCGCACCGGCGAACAGGCTCTTCTGGCGGTCCTCGAAGTTCTGCGTGTTGGTGACGTCACTGGTGTAGTCAAACTGCGGCGAAGGGGTATTGCCGGCGAGAATGCCGGCGAACGAGGTGTCGAAGTAGGTGCCCCCGCCAGCATCGTATTCACGGGCTTTCTGGTGCGTGCGGCCATAGGCGGCGCCGAAGGTCAACTCATGGTCGCGGCCGAACAGGCTGAAGGGCCCGGAGACTTTGGCTTCCCCCAGCAACTGGTGCGCCTTGCTGGAGGTATCAGCGGCGAACACCGAGGCGTCGTCATCGGTGACGCTCGACACGTACAGCATGTTGGTGTCCTGGTATTCCGTAATACCGGTGCCGGTGACCGTGGCATTCCAGCCGTTGCCGAAGTCATGCTTCCATTCGGCAAACGCGCGCTGGGTGTGCATGTTCCAGTAGGTCCACGGTTGGCCCACATTGGACGAGCGGCTGCTGTAGTGGATCGGGTTATTGTTGATGTCAACCAGCGGCAGGTTGCCCCAGGTGCTGCCGTTGGAATCGCTGTTGTGCTGGGTAAAACCCACGGTCAGGGTGTCGGCGTCGGACAGGTCGAATGCCAGCAGGCCGGCGGCGACGTTTTTCTCGTGGCTGTAGCGGTCCATCCACGAGTTGCCCTTGTCGTGGGCATAGATGAAGCGGCCGCGCACATTGCCGCTGTCGGTCAACGGCCCCGACACGTCGACGTCGATGCGTCGGTTGTCCCACGAGCCCACGCTGGTGTCGATCTGCGCCTGGAAATCACGGGTGGGTCGTTTGCGGATGAAGTTGACCGTGGCCGACGGATTGCCGGTGCCGCTCATCAACCCGTTGGCGCCGTGGAGCACGTCGATCTGCTCGAACTCGGCCATGTCCAGATCACCGATCATGATCGTCTGGGCGAAGGGCATGCCCATGCCGTCGTACTCGAAACTGCCGATGTCGAACCCGCGGGAGGTGAATTCGGTGCGATCGCTTTCGCTTTGCTCGACCGTCACCGACGGTGCCGAGCGCAGGGCATCCTTCACGCCGTTCATTTTGAAATCGTTCATCTGCGCGCGGGTGATGGTGGTGATCGCCTGTGGCGTCTGCTTGTTGGTCAGCCCCAGCTTGGTGGTGCTCGAAGACGGCTTGCCCTGATAGCCCACGCTTTGCCCGTCGTCCTGGGGAACGGTGTCCTGGATTTGCATCGCCGGCAAAGTGAGGTCGTCTGCTGCGTTGGCGGCAGACATGGCGGTGACGACACCAGCCAGAAGAAAGGAGGCGGGGAGGCGAGGGATCACAATGGGCGTTCCTGAGAGGGCGGTGAGGAGCGCGATTCTGAATCAAGATGCGAATCATTACCAGATGTGACTAATGTCATTTTCACATTTTTTTCACGCGATTAAAGGCTCTGGGACGAGCGTTTTGGGGGCGTGTGTTTCAGTGGGCTGGATATCACCTCGACCTTAGGATGGTTGTGAATACGTCAGGTGTCATACCGCAAATGTGAGGGTGCTCGCGCAGGCCGCTTCCCGGCTAAAGCCGGTCCTACTCGGGATCGCGTTCATTCAGGGAGGCGGTGATGGCCTCAAATGTAGGACCGGCTTTGGCCGGGAAACGTCAGGTGTCATACCGCAGAGGTGAGGGTGCTCGCGCAGGCCTCTTCCCGGCTAAAGCCGGTCCTACTCGGGATCGCGTGCATTCAGGGAGGCGGTGATGGCCTCGAATGTAGGACCGGCTTTAGCCGGGAAAGCGTCGGATGTCGCGCTATAAGTCCATGCTGCTGCAACTTGACATTGCGTCCATGGATGCAGATGGATTAAGGTTGCGTCTACAGAAATGACATCTGCCGTGATCAAGAGGTAATTCCATGACCATCGCCATTCCAGCGCGGCAACTGTCGAAGTCCGAGTGCGTGGTGGGTTTGCGGGCGGCGTTGCGGGTTCTGGACAAATGGAAGGCCAACAGCGAGCAGGCCTGTCAGATTCTGCGCATTTCCCGAAGCACCTATACCCGCGCCCGCCAGGACGACGCACAGTGGTCGGTGGCGCTGGATCAGGACCAGATGCAGCGCGTCAGCTTCGTGCTGAACATCCACGCCGCCCTGCGAACCCTGTTCGACAATCCCGACAACGCCTACGGCTTCCCGTCGATGGAAAACCACAACGAGTTTTTCAACGGCAGAAAGCCTCTGGACGTCATGGCCCAGGGCGACATGATCTCGCTCTACGAAACTTTCCGACGCATCGACACGCTCCGGGGCGCCCAATGGTGACGCCGGACTTGCTTCCCGCGCTCGCCGGTGAGGCGCAGCAGGGCTATCGCCTGGTCAATTCCAAATTCCCGCCGATCGATCTGTTCAGCGACGTCGCCGACGCCGCCGAGTTCGAGACCCTGTACCGGATTCAGGCGCTCACCAACCCGCGCCTGCAGAACGAAGTCGGCCGCATCGAGCTGATTCCCCTGGCCGAAATCCCTTTCGGCATTCCCGGTTGTTCCTACGCGGTCGCGCCGTTCACCCACGTCAATCCTGCGGGCTCGCGCTTCAGCAGCGGCGAGTTCGGCGCGCTGTACCTGGCCGACACGGTCGACACGGCCATCGCCGAGGTGCGTCATCATCAACAGCTGTACTGGTCACGGGTTGCGGCGCTGAAGTACGAGCGTTTTGTGTTCCGCTGCCTGAGTTGCAGTTTCACCGAGGCGGGCTGCGTCGACGCCACCGCCATCCCGTTCTCCGACCCCATTTACGCACCCGACGACTATGCGCAATCCCGTGTGCTGGGCAAGGCCGCGAAGCAGGCCGGGATTGCCGGGCTGCGGTACCAATCGGTGCGCTCGCCGGGCAATCATTGCTGGGCACTCCTGACTCCGCGGCACGTCACGTCCATCGTGCAGAGCGCCCACTACGAAATGATCTGGAGCGGTGAAGTCATAGGCATCAACCAGCTATCCAACGCCTGAGGGCTGTCGATCCAGACACCGCCCAAAAGATCGAACTCATCCGCCCCCTGAGAAGTCACTCCAGCAATGGAAATCGAGGAGCGGCCATGGGCAAGCACATTACCGCGCAAGAATTGGGTATCGACCTTGTGCAGGGCGGTGAACTGGCGCTGTTCAAATGGTTGCTGGCCAGTTTCCTGATGGGCAAGCGGATTCGGGCGCAGGCGGCGGTGCAGACCTACCACGTCATCGTCGACAGGCACGGGTGCGACACCCCGCGAAAGCTGGCAGCCTGCACCCACCGGGAACGGGTGAGGATGCTGGGCGAGGGCGGTTACGCGCGTTACGACCAATCCACCGCCGTGCGCCTGCTGGCACTGGCGAACAAGCTGACGGATGAATATGGCGGTGCGGTCAGTGCAATGGCCGCCGCCAGCGCTGACCGTCACGACTTCGAAAAGCGCCTGCTGGCGTTCGACGGCATCGGGCCCAAGACCGCAGAGATCTTCATGGGCGAAGCCTTGGAGATGCTGTTTTGAACAATGCCCTTTTGGACGGCGCTCTTTCGAAGGAGCCTGGCAGAATCTTCGTGGGCTGCGCCGGCTGGAGTCTGGGCCGCGAGCATGGGCCGGCGTTTCCGGGGGACGGCACCCACTTGCAACGCTACGCCCGGCACTTCAATACCGCTGAAATCAACAGCTCGTTCTACCGGCCCCATCGTCCGCAGACCTATGCGCGCTGGGCTGAATCGGTGCCGGCGGATTTCCGCTTTTCGGTGAAAGTCCCCAAGCTCATTTCCCATGAACACCGCTTGCAGCACTGCGCACCGGCACTGGATGAATTCCTCGCGCAATGCGGTGAACTGGGCGAGCGGTTGGGCTGCCTGCTGCTGCAACTGCCTCCGTCGCTAGCGTTCGAGCCAGGCGTGGCAGAGGTGTTTTTCACCGGGTTGCGCGAGCGCTTTGCGGGGCAGGTGGTCATTGAGCCGCGCCATGAAACCTGGGTGCAGGCCGAATCGCTGTTGACTCACTGGCGCATTACGCAAGCAACGGTCGACCCGTCGAGGCTCAGCAACGACAGTCAGCCGGCAGGTTGGCCGGGGTTGCGCTACTGGCGACTGCACGGGGCGCCGCGCCTCTATTACAGCGCCTATGAAGAAGACTATCTGGCGCGTCTGGCCGCCGCGCTGAAGGCCGAGGCCCAAGGCGGCGCGACGTCCTGGTGTATTTTTGACAACACTGCCAGCGGCGCCGCTACCGGCAACGCGCTTAGGCTGATCGAGCTGCTCGGTCCGCAGTCATGGCCCTCGCCCGAAACCCCCGTTTCAGAGGGGTTGGAGCCCTGACAGGCAACGATCGGCGACGCTGCTTTTCGTTAGGTGTGAGTTAATTGGCGCGCGAGTTGTTAAGCGTCATAGCACGATGCCACAATCGGCCCGTTTCCAGTGCCAGGGTCGGGCGAACTCGATGTACCTCCATGATTCTCAACCGGCGCGTGAGGCCCTGATACGAGCCCATGTGCGCAACGATCGATTGCAGCTGCTCCTGCGCCAGAGTTTTTTCTCGGTGTTCGGCAGCGCGCTGGCGGCTGTGATCCTCTCGTGGATCTGCTGGGAGCGCCTGGAACACTCGCTTATTGTCTGGTGGCTAGGGCTGCTGGGCGCGTCGACCGTCTTGCGCCTGGTGATGTTGGCCATTTATTTCCGGATGCCGGAAACCGCCCGGACCCCCGAGCGCTGGGAAAGCACTTACTGGATCACGCTGGTGTTGTCGGCCGGTATATGGGGCGGTGGCGCGCTGGCGCTGATGCAGGCCGGGGATCTGCTGATCCAGACGCTGGTGCTGCTGTTCGCCGTGGGCATGTCAGTGAGTGCGGTGTCCTGCTATTCCGCATACCGCTCGATGACCCTGGTGTCGATTGCGCTGGTGCTGCTGCCGTGCACGATCTGGCTGTTGGTTCAGCCCCAGACCGCGCAGCAGGGGATGGCGGCTGCGTCGCTGATCTTTGCCGGCTTTGTGGTCAGCGCGACGCGCAAACTGTCTCAGGCCATGGAGAAGGCCTTTCGCCTGAGTCGTGAAATGGAACACGCCCATCGTATCGCCGCCCACGCCGCGCAGACAGACGAGCTGACTGGACTGCAAAACCGCCGTGCCTTCTTCCATCGGGCCGAAGCCGTGTACGAGACCTGCAAGCAGGCCGATCTGCCGCTCTGCGCCCTGATGCTGGACATCGACCATTTCAAACGCATAAACGACGGCCACGGCCATCAGGCAGGTGACGAGGTCTTGCGGCAGATCGGCAGGGTCATCCGCCAATCCGTGCGCGACGCAGATGTCAGCGGCCGCCTGGGCGGAGAGGAATTCGCGCTGCTGTTGGCCAACACGCCGATCGACGCGGCGCAGATCATTGCCGAGAGACTGCGCTCGGCCATCGCCGACATCATCTGCCAGCACGACGAAGGGGTGACCGCGAGTCTCGGCGTCGCCGAGTGGGACCACGACGATCAGGATTTGCATGGGCTACTGGCCCTCGCGGACAAGGCGCTGTTCCGGGCCAAAGCATCCGGTCGCAACCAGACCGCGGTGGCCTGAACGCCAACTCTGGCACGGGTGGCAGACGGTTTTCGTGTCACCCGGACGTGACATTTATCTCGACGCTTTTCATTCGGCGGCGGCTGTGGCGTAGTGTGTCCAGCCTGTTTGGCACGATGACCGACTGGAAGAGGTAAATGAGATGACCCTGCAAAACCGCCTGGACAACCTGTACCCGCGCGCCGACGAGATCCCTGAGCAGTTTCGCGCAGGCCCCGCCATCGAGCAGCGCGATTACCTGGTCAATGGCGAACTGCATCAATGGCACGGGCCGTTGGCGCCGGTGTTGAGCCCGGTCTCGCTGAAGACCGACGCGGGCCTGGAATCCGTGGTGCTGGGTAGCACGCCGCTGATGGATGCCGACACTGCGATGACCGCGCTGGACGCCGCCGTCAACGCCTACGACCGTGGCCAGGGCGCCTGGCCCACCATGCGTGTCGCTGATCGTATTCATCACGTCGAGACCTTTCTCAAGCTGATGCGCGAGCAGCGCGACGCGGTGGTGACGCTGCTGATGTGGGAAATCGGCAAGAACCTCAAGGACTCGCAGAAAGAGTTCGACCGCACCTGCGATTACATCGTCGACACCATCAACGCCCTCAAGGAGCTCGACCGTCGCTCCAGCCGCTTCGAGCTGGAGCAGGACACCCTCGGCCAGATTCGCCGCGTCCCGCTGGGTGTGACCCTGTGCATGGGCCCTTACAACTACCCGTTGAACGAGACCTTCACCACGCTGATTCCGGCGCTGATCATGGGCAATACCGTGGTCTTCAAACCGGCCAAGTTCGGCGTGCTGCTGATTCGTCCGCTGCTCGAAGCGTTCCGCGACAGCTTCCCGGCCGGGGTCATCAACGTGATCTACGGCAGCGGCCGCGAGACCGTCAGTGCGCTGATGGCCAGCGGCAAGATCGACGTGTTCGCGTTCATCGGCACCAACAAGGCCGCCAGCGCCCTGAAAAAGCTCCACCCCAAGCCGCACCGTCTGCGCGCCGCACTGGGTCTGGATGCCAAGAACCCGGGAATCGTGCTGCCGGATGTCAACCTGGACAACGCCGTGACGGAAGCCATTACCGGCTCGCTGTCGTTCAACGGCCAGCGCTGCACGGCGTTGAAGATCCTCTTCGTGCATGAAAACGTGGTCGGCAGTTTCCTTGAAAAGTTCGAGGAGAAACTCGCACAGCTCAAGCCGGGCATGCCGTGGGAACCGGGCGTCTCGCTGACGCCACTGCCGGAGCCGGGCAAGACCGATTACCTGCAAGGGCTGGTGGACGATGCCGTGAGCAAAGGCGCCAAAGTGATGAACGAAGGTGGCGGCACGACCCACGGGCAGTTTTTCTACCCGGCGGTGCTGTACCCGGTCACCCCGGACATGCGCGTTTATTACGAAGAACAGTTCGGCCCCGTGGTACCGGTGGTGGCGTACCGCGATCTGGAAACGGTGATCGAGTACGTGCTGGATTCCGATTTCGGTCAGCAGTTGAGCATCTTCGGCAACGACTCCAAGCAGGTCGGGCGTCTGGTCGATGCGTTCGCCAATCAGGTGGGCCGGATCAACATCAACGCGCAGTGCCAGCGCGGCCCGGACAGCTTCCCGTTCAACGGCCGCAAGAATTCGGCCGAAGGCACGCTGTCGGTGGACGATGCGCTGCGGGTGTTCTCGATCCGCACCCTGGTGGCGACCAAGTTCCAGGAGAGCAACAAGGCGCTGATCAGCGACATCATTCACAACCGTGAGTCGACGTTCCTGACCACGGATTATATTTTCTGATTCATTTGCTCCAACCGGCCGCAGGCGTGTTGCACAGCGGATGCTGTTCAACCGCCTGCGGTTTTTTTATAGCTGTACTTTAAAACCCGCCGCCACTGTATTGCGCTGGCTGTTTAATTCTGCAGCCCTTCCTCTGTCTGAGATTATTTTGTAGGAAGGATTCTAGACTTCCGTAGGACACCTCTCTTCCTCTCTTTGGTGGGTAGAGTTTTTATTCGTAGGGAATTAGCCTTGCCGTTTCCCGAACTCGATGAAAACTTCATCAGCCCATTCGCTGCTCACACTTGTTAAAACTTGACCGCTTGGGGCGCGGGCGTTCGGCTGATACAAAGGCCCTGCGATCCGGATATTCCCCTTTGTGATGTGTTGCATTTTCGACGGAGGAGTTATGGCTTCAAACAGCTTTCAAAATGAAGTGCCCAAGGCGCGGGTCAATATAAAACTCGATTTGCACACTGGCGGTGCGCAGAAAAAAGTCGAATTGCCGCTTAAATTAATGGTGCTCGGGGACTACAGCAATGGCCGGGAAGACCGGCCCTTGTCCGAGCGCACCAAGATTAATATCAATAAAAACAATGTCGACAGTGTGCTGGCAGAATTTTCCCCTGCCTTGAAACTCACCGTTGAGAACACCTTCGCCGACGACGGTTCCGACGCTTCAGTGGATTTGAATTTCGAAAGAATGAAAGACTTCGAGCCGGAACACGTGGCCAGACAAATACCCTCATTGCGCGCGCTGCTGGCGACTCGCAATCTGTTGCGTGACCTCAAATCAAATCTGCTCGACAACGCCACCTTCCGGCACGAACTTGAACGCATCGTCAAAGACGAAACGCTGAGCGATGAATTGCGCGCCGAACTGGCGATGCTCGCCGCACCCACAGAGCGTTAATCACCCGGGTCTCTGATAGCAGGTATCAAACATGTCCTCGAAACACTCTTCCGCAGTCTCAGGCGGTGGCACCGTTTTGTCCGAAGAAAGCACGGGCGTTTATAGCGCGCTGTTTTCCAAAATCAACCTCAACCCGGTGTCAGCCCTGGGCGACATCGAGGCGTTCCAGAACAACGAGGCGCTGTCGGAGATCTCCGCCGATGAGCGCGTGACCGCGGCCGTCAGCGTGTTCCTCAACCTGCTCAAGGGTTCGTCGCGCAAGGTTCAGCGCCTCGACAAGACCCTGCTCGACGAACACATCGCCTCGCTGGACGCGCAGATCAGCCGTCAGCTTGATGCCGTCATGCATCACCCGGACTTCCAGCGGGTCGAGTCGACGTGGCGCGGAGTGAAGTCGCTGATCGATCAGACCGACTTCCGCCAGAACGTGCGCATCGAGTTGCTGGACATCAGCAAGGACCATCTGGTCCAGGATTTCGAAGACGCCCCCGAGATCGCCCAGAGCGGTCTGTATATGCACACCTATACCCAGGAATACGACACGCCCGGCGGTGAGCCCATTGCGGCGGCTGTTTCCAGTTACGAGTTTGATCGCAGTCCGCAAGATATCGCGCTGCTTCGCAATATATCGAAAGTCGCAGCGGCGGCGCATATGCCGTTCATTGGTTCAGTCGGCCCGGCCTTCTTCGGCAAGGAAACCATGGAGGAAGTGGCTGCCATCAAAGACATCGGCAATTACTTTGATCGCGCGGAATACATCAAGTGGAAGTCATTCCGAGACACCGATGATTCCCGTTATATCGGGCTGACCATGCCCCGGGTATTGGGGCGGTTGCCCTATGGCCCGGACACCATTCCGGTGCGCAGTTTCAATTATGTGGAAAGTGTCAAAGGCACCGACCACAGCAAATACCTGTGGACCAATGCTTCTTTTGCCTTCGCTGCAAACATGGTGAAGAGTTTCGTCAATAACGGCTGGTGTGTGCAAATTCGCGGGCCACAGTCCGGTGGGGCAGTCACGGACCTGCCGATTCATTTATATGACCTGGGCACCGGCAGTCAGGTGAAGATCCCGTCGGAAGTGATGATTCCGGAAACCCGGGAGTTTGAATTCGCCAATCTGGGGTTTATTCCGCTCTCGTATTACAAGAATCGCGACTACGCCTGTTTCTTCTCCGCCAACTCGACGCAAAAGCCTGCGCTGTATGACACCGCCGATGCCACGGCCAACAGCCGGATCAATTCGCGGCTGCCTTATATCTTTCTGCTGTCGCGCATTGCGCATTATTTGAAATTGATTCAGCGCGAAAACATCGGCACCACCAAGGACCGGCGTTTGCTGGAACTGGAATTGAATAAGTGGATCAGCGGGCTGGTCACCGAAATGACCGACCCGGGGGACGATTTGCAGGCCTCGCATCCGCTGCGTGACGCGCGGGTGACGGTGGAGGACATTGAGGACAACCCCGGTTTCTTCCGCGTGAAGTTGTACGCCGTGCCGCATTTCCAGGTGGAAGGCATGGACGTGAATCTGTCGCTGGTTTCCCAGATGCCCAAAGCCAAAACCTGACGTCGGCCATAGGTGAGCACAACATGAAAATCGACCGACCTCTCTGGGCTGCCGGGGCGCTGCTGTCCCAGCAGCAATTCCAGCAGCAAGCGCGCTGGGAAGCCTGGACCAACGAATGCATAGCCCATCTGTCGCGGGTCCATCCGTGGGGCGTGCAGACAGCGACGTTTGATCTTGAAGCGTTGCGGCTGGGCAAACTCAAGGCGTCCACGCTGCGCGTGCGGCTGCCGGATGGCACGCTGATCGACACCGACAGCGTTGATCGGCTGCCCGCCGCGCTGGCCCTGGAACACATCCTGATCGAACCGGGGCAGGGCGCCACAGTGATGTTGTGTTTGCCCCTGGAGCAGGCCAATGGCGGCAACTGCCTGTTCGAGGGGGCTCGCGCTGACCGACCGGTGCGCTACCGGCAGGAGTGGCGTGAGGTGCAGGATCTGTACGGCGACGATCAACAGTCGATCGGCGTGCTCGAGCACCTGCTCAGCCTGCGTCTGGCCAGCGATGACAATGCCGATTACCTGACCTGTCCGGTCGCCCGGCTGGTGCGGGACGGGCAAGGGCGCGCGTGCCTGGACGAGGCGTTCGTGCCACCGCTGTTGAGCTTTGCAGGGCACGCGGGTTTGCTGGTGCAACTGGACAATCTGCTGACCCAACTGGCGTCCAAGCGCCAGCGCTTGATGGGCATGCGCCGTGAGAGCAACCAGCGCATGGCCGACTTCGCAGTGGCCGATGTCTCGCTGTTCTGGCTGCTCAATGCGCTCAACACTTACCAGCCCGTGCTCGCCGATTTCAAGGCCTGCCCGGCGCGCCATCCCGAGCAGGTCTATCAGGAGTTGGTGAAGCTGGCGGGGGCGTTGCTGACGTTTTCCCTCGAACACGACGTTGAGGCGATTCCGGCCTACCGTCACGAAGCGCTTGAAACGGTGTTCCCGCCCTTGATGCAGATGATTTCGACGTTGCTCGAAGCCAGTCTGCCGTCGCGGGTGATCGCTCTGGCGCTGGAGCGGGTGCTCCCGGGGCGCTGGCAAGTGACGTTCAACGACCCACGGCTGCGTGAGGCCGACGCCGCTGACTTTTACCTGTCGGTGCGCTGCCGCGAGGCACCGGCGCAACTGCAGGCGCAGTTCCCGCGGCTGTGCAAGGTCGGCACGCCGGACGACGTCGATCGGTTGATCAACGCAGCCTTGGACGGCGTTCCGCTGCAGCCCCTCAGCCACGTGCCGGCGGCGATCCCGCTGCGTCTTGAAAACCAGTATTTCGCTCTGGACTTCGCTCATCCAAGCGGCCAAGCCGTGCTCGCCGAAGGGGTCTGTGCGTTCTACGTCCCGGCCACGCTGCCGGACGTCAAGCTTGAGCTGTTTGCGGTATTGCGCTCATGAGCCGGCCGATGAAAAGCCAAACGGCTGTGCCGCCCGTCAATGTCGATCAACTGCTGCAGGACAGTTACCTGCTGGTCGTCGAGTTGCGCCATGGCGCGGGCGCCCCGGACAGCGATGCGCTCTGGAACCTGTGCACCCGCCAGGTGGTAGAGGTTCGCGATGCCCTCAAGCAAGCCGGCGTCAGCCAGCGCAGTGTCGACTTCATCAGCCACGCTCAATGCGCGCTGCTGGATGAAACCGTACTGGCCCACGCCGATGCCAGTGCCCGCGCCAAATGGACCCACGAACCGCTTCAGGCGCATTACTTCGGACGTCATCAGGCGGGGCAGTTTCTGTACGAAGAAATGCGTGAGGTGCTGCACGAGCCGTCCCCGGACCCGAGCGTGTTGAGGGTGTATCACCGCGTTCTGATGCTGGGGTTTCTCGGACGCTACAAGGAACCGAACCACCCCGAGCGGCGACAGTTGATGGCCGAGTTGACCGCCCGGGTAGCGCCGCTGACCCTGGATCAGCCGCTGCCCACCTGGATCGACGCCAGGGGACGCAAACCCTTGCCGGCCTGGTTGCGCGCACCGCTGTTGCATCTGCTGGCGGCCGGATTATTGCTGGCGGGCATCTGGTGGTTGCTGGATTCGCACCTGGCGGCGCTGGTCGCTTCCCTTGTGACCGAGCGGGTGTGACGCGCCCATGACACTCAAGTTGATGCGCGCGCTTGCCCTGTGGTCGGGATGCCTGGCGCTGATGGTGATCAGCGTTTTGCCGCTGAGCCTGGTCGCTCAAGCGGTCGCTGTCTTTGGCGCCGTGATTCTGGTGGTCGTTGGATGGCTGCTGGCGGGGCGGAGGTCGGCGCGTGTCGGTGGTTCGCTAAGTCTGGATGAGTTCAGAGCCTTGCCCGGCAGCGAACATCGGCTGCCAGTGGTGCTGGTGTGTGGCGAGGGGGCGGCGGGGCTTTTTGCTGTTGAGGCCGATGCCGATATCGCCGGGCAAACCGTCGTACGGAAGACGGCTAGCGGGTGTTACGTCTGGGTGCCGAGCCTTGAACGATTGCCCGGTGTGGCCGCTGCGCTGCTGGCCGCCCGTCCGCAATGGCGTGCGCAGATAAGCGTCATGTTCGTCATCAACCCATCTCAACACGCTGACAGTTCGGAGCTGGATGGCCAGCTTCGTGCGCTGACGCATCAGCTGTTCGTGGTCCGCCAGCGCGCGCTGGTGTTGCCGCTGTGGGTCGTGAGTTATCAGCACATGTCCCAAGGGCCACCGTGACGCCGGTGCGTGGCTGGATGGGGATGTGGATCAGACGCGCGGTGATACCACGACTTATGGGGAGGCTTATCACTATGCCGAGCCGTACAAAGCGCTGGGTGACAAGCTCGATCAGGATGAAGATCTAGAGGGTGAAAGCGGGTTTTTCTTTGCCCGGTTGCGGCATGAGCGGTATCTCAATAACCAGACTCGGCTGACCGGGATTAGCAGCAGTGCATCTCTGGGACTGGCCCAGGTGCTGGCGATTTCCGGTGGGGCGCCGCAGGCGTTTGAGCCGGGAGCGGTGCTCACAAGGCTACGGTTGCGTGCGGCGCGGGATCGCAGTTTTGAGTTGAGCTTTGAAGCGATTCCTTATTCGGAGAACGTGTGTTTTCGGCCGCCGTTGCTGGCAAAACCGCAAATTGCCGGGACCGTTCCGGCGCGGGTCACCAGCTCGCTGGCCAACGATCCCTACAGCCACATCGACCGCGAAGGCCGCTACAAGGTCAGCTTTCTGTTTGACCGAGACAGCTGGGAAATCGGTCAGGAAAGCCTGTGGCTCAGATTGGCCCGTCCGTATGCCGGGGATACCCACGGCCTGCACTTGCCACTGATCTGCGGCACCGAAGTAGCCATCGCGTTTGAGCAAGGCGATCCGGATCGACCCTACATCGCCCATGCGCTTCATGACAGTCGCCATCCCGATCATGTGACGTTGCTGCGCAGTGATTACAAACGCAACGTGCTGCGGACCCCGGCGAACAACAAGCTGCGCATGGAAGATGATCGCGGCAAAGAGCACATCAAACTCAGCACCGAACACAGCGGCAAGAGTCAGCTGAACCTTGGGCATCTGGTCGACAACGAGAAGGATAAGCGCGGCGAAGGGTTTGAACTGCGCACCGATGGCTGGGGCGCGATTCGAGCGGGTCGCGGGCTGTTTATCAGTGCGGATGAACAGACCAGAGCCCACGGTCAGCAGCTCGACATGGACGCTGCAATCGAGCAGCTTGAAAGCGCGTTGTCGTTGGCCAGGTCCATGGCTCAAGCCGCGCGGAGTGCCCAGACCATTGCCGCCGATACCAGCGGCCACGAACAACTCACCGCGGCCCTGACCAACCTGACCGAGCCCGGGCTTTTGCTGCATGCGCCGGCCGGCATCGGCGTGGTCAGCCCCGAGGCTGTTTTGCTGTCCTCCGGCCGTGAAAGCGTCGCCATCGCGTCGTCGCGCTCGACCAACATCAGCGCGGGACATGACATCACCGGCACCGCCGAGGGTGCGATCAGCCTGTGCGCTGTGACCAAAGGCCTCGACCTAAAAGCCGTGGACGGGGATATGCAGCTCCACGCCTACGGCGGCGCGATGCACGCGCTGGCGAATGACCAGATAAAAATTGAAAGCCTGGCCGGCCGTGTCGAGATCAGTGCGCCCGAAGAAATCGTCTTCAGCTGCGGCGGCGCATTCATCCGCATTAAAGATGGCGATATCGAGCTGGGCGCGCCAGGGAACATCCATCACCGGGCCGCTTACGTCCTCAAGGGCGGTGCCACCACGCTGACCACCCCGGCGACACCGATACCGCCGGGCTATGCCGCGGGCTACACCCTCAGCGACCCGGTCAAGGGTTACGCCCCCTTCGTCCGTTACCTGATCACCACCCAGGAAGGCGAGCGGTTCCCCGGCGTGACCGATAAGGACGGCAAGACCATTCCGGTCCACACACTGTTGCCCGGGAAGGTAGTGATCGAGTTCCCCAATGACAAGCCCGATGAGCAGTGAGCACCGCTCAGGGGCCCCGTCGCCCAAATGGTTTGCGATCTGCATCGCAACGGCTACCGACACCGTGCCTGCCGCCAAGCAATCGGCCGCGACAATTTATCACCGCATCAAATCTTCAATCAGGAAGGACCCGGCATGAAAGACAGACAGCACCAGACGGACATTTTTTGCACCTACAAGCCTGTGGCCATCGGCCCCCAGAAAACCCATTGGGTTGAATTTCAACTGGTGGACGAGCGCGGCGAGCCGCTGGCTAATCTACCGTGGCGAGCGACTAATCAGGCAGTGCGGGATGGCTGCGTTGCTGAGTACTCGGGGATCACCGATGCCCAGGGTGTCATTCGAGTTGAGGATCTTCATCCGCTCGACGTAACACTGCTAATGCCGGCGGCGCCGTTGGCTGAAGTCCTGCAACAGCGGCGGTTGCGGGCGGTGAGGCCTGAGCCCGAACGGCCAGGTGCAAGCGACAGCAAGCCTCTGTACGGAAAGCAGCGGCCCGGGTTTTCGCCGGTGGAACAACAGGCACTTGAGCAGGGGCATGCCTATCACTACCTGCGAATAGGGCAACTGTGTGATGAGCTGCCGGCGTTCAACCCGCCGTGGCCAGAGCTGGATCCACCACCGGCTTATCATTTCCCGGACGCTGAGTTTTCAGGGTTTACGGTGCAATACGAAGCGCTGAACTGCCGGCATGTCTTGGAAGTTTGCCCACTGCGGGCTTGGTCGTTGGTGTTGCATCATCAGCCTGAGTACAGCCTGGCGAATGCCTACAACTTGGGGCTGATGAGCATCTTGTCGTACAGCAACCGCGCGGAGACTTTGTACGGTTCGCCTCAGGAATTTTTCGCGCAGCAGTGCCTTGATCTGTCGCGAACTCCCAAGGTATGGGACGGGGGGGAAAATTGGCCCTGTCTGGTGACTGACGTACTGTTCGATGATCGTTACCAGCGGTGCGAAGTATTTAACACCGCAACAGCAGACGTCCCTGAAGGCGATACCCAACTTTTCTACGTCAGAAATTCCACTCAGATGATGGTCGCGTGGCGGGGGACTGACTTTGATCGGATAAGCGTCCCTGACCTACGCACGGACCTGACCTTCCGCCCCGTCAAGCCTGAGCTAACGCCTGCATGCGCGCCTTCGGTTCCATGCGCGGATCTCGCACTTGACGGTCGTATGCATCTCGGATTCAGTGAGGCATACAGGGTCGTGCCGAGACTCTTTCCCTTCCGCTTTAAGGAAGATCTCCCGAGCCGTCTCGAAGGACGGAAGTTATACGTTTGTGGGCATAGTCTTGGCGGCGCTTTGGGATTGATCCACTCAGCGACACTTAAGGACCAGAATCCGCTGTTGTACACCTACGGAATGCCCCGTACGTTCACCCTCAATGCGATACGTGGTTTAAACGAACTCTGGCACTACCGTCATGTAAATGACACTGACACCATTCCCAGTGTTCCACCTGAGGCGGACCTCGATAACCAACTTTACAAACTATATGGCCCCTTAGGTACAACGTTGGGTTTTACATGGTCGATGGGCCAGACCCTCATGAACAATCTCATCAAATCCGGCGATCCGTACGGCCACCACGGCGAGATTGCCATGCTTTATCGCGTAGAACAGCACACGCAGAGGCGTGGCTCTTCCTACCCCGCATATCGAAGCAAAGATGGTCTCGGAGCGCCTTATTACAACACCATAAAAACGCGACTACCCGAGCGGCCAACCTTGTATCTAGTGCCAAGTCTCGACATGACAGCAAGTGAAAATAGCGAACAGTCACAGCTCCAGTTCATGAAAAGTATGAATGCCGAAATGCGTGAACAATATTTTCCACCTTACAAAAACCCCAAGCCGGGAGGGCTGCTGGGTATAGGTAACCACATGATGGGCGAATATATGGCGCACATAACCCGCCGACTACTTACAGCGATTAAACCTAATTGGAAACCGCTGCCTGCTGCACCGTCCGAGTTCGAGCGTTTCAAGAAACAGATGGAAGAGCATGGCAGCACTTCGCCGAAAGATGAACATAAGCGTAATCGCTGGTTCCTGCTGATGCACGAGGAAGTCGATGCGGCATTGAAGGAGACACGGCAGTTGGATGGTGGAGTCGAAGCGCTCGAACGCCTTGATTCCATTGCACGTGTGCGGGGATGAGCTAATGAACCATTTAGCGGTTCAATTTAAAGCTTCTCTGCTGTGTAGTGCGCTGTCAATCTCGGTGAGCGGCTGTGCAACGGACCGTAGCCTGTCACCACTACCAGACGGGGAAAAGGTGACGTTTACGATCAAGGTTCCAGCAGAATTAAAACCATACGATATCCGTGTTATGTATCGATCGGCTAAATGCCAGCGTGATGGTCATGATGCAAGCGGCAAACCTGAAATGCTGGACGGGCACAGTTCTTTTGAGACCGTCTTCCAGCCAGGTCAACCAGAAAATATGTATAAAGCGACGCTTTTTGTTAATGGTGGCGGGCCGTGCGAATGGCGTTTAAGTAATGTGATGTTCGGAGTGACCTACCGTGACCCCGGTCGCTTTGGCGAAAATGTTCTAGTTGGCGGGGGAGGCGGAGTAATAGTCGTATTCGATCATAACAATCCACAGCTTAGTTTGGGGGGGCGTGTGGCAGTTGAGGGTTCAGAGTTGAAAATCGTCAAGGATTACTATCTTTGGCTAAACGAGAGATATACCGGAGGATATGTAAAGCGTGCCAGCTTGTCGGGATACGGAAGCGGTTATCTTACATATGAAGCGAGGCAAGCAAGAAATATTTATTTTGAACCGGTGTTTCATCCAGAGTTTGTGGTGACGTCTGTAGCGCCCAAAAAACACGCAGTCGGAGATTTCATTAAGTTTTTTTATCCGGATGGGACAGTCGAGTCCGATCCGGAAGGAAGGCCCAACTTTAAAAAAATGCAGGAAATCCGCCTGAAGGCGGAAGCGAAGAGATGATGGGGCACACGGTAAACAGGCGCTTGGAGGGTGTCATGAAGGCCGTAACGGGATCCGTAAGGCCTTCAGCTTTGTTCTTTTTGTTGCTAACTGTGATTGGCGGATGCTCAAAGGACTACACAATGGCTCCATCGCCGGATGGCGAGAAAGTCACGATTACGATAAATGCTCCGCAGGAGTTAGCGCCTGAGGTGCTGCGTGTGATGTATCGATCGGCCAAATGCCAACGTGTAACCCATGACGCACATGGTCAGCCACAAATGCTTGACGGCAACAACTCTTATGAGGGGAGGTTTGAGCGTAGTGGTGAAACAGGTATGTATCATACAGAGCTATTCGTGAACGGAGGAGGGGCTTGCGAATGGCGCCTAAGTAATGTGGTATTCAGCGTTGTTTACCGCACGCCCGAAAGATTTGGAGAAGGCGTAGTGTCCGGTGTGGGCGCAGAAGTAATCGTGGTTTTCGATCACAACAGCCCCCAGCTCAGAGTTTCGGCGCCAATGGCGGTAACCGGTTCAGAGTTAAATGTCGTGAAAGATTTTTACCCTTGGATTAAGGAGAGTTACATTCGGGGGTATATAAAACGTGTGGGTCTTTCTGGAGGGGGTGGTGGTGATTATACCTATTACGCGCGTCAGGCTAGGACCGTATATTTCGAACCCATTCTGCATTCAGATTTTGTGGTGTCTTCTGTGGCACCCAAAAAACACATCGTTGGGGATTTCATAAAGTTTAAATACCCTGACGGAACAGTAGAGTCTGATGGGAGGTCAGAGCCTAACTTTGAAAAAATGCAGAAAATCCGCGCTGAAAGCGGAAACAAAAGAGTGAAGTCGCCCGCTGCCCCACCGCCTGTATTGAGAAATCTTCCATGAATCATGCTAAGTCATATTTGAAGACTTCGGTTTTGTGCTTCGTATTGCTCACCTTCCTCGGCGGCTGCGCGAAAGACTACAGTATGAATCCACAGCCGAATGGTGAGAAGGTCGAAATCGTTATAAAGATGCCTGAGGAACTGGAGCTGACACCTCTGCGAGTCATGTATCGCTCGGCTATATGCCGCAAAGTTGTCCATGACGGTGACGGGAGGCCTGAGTCCCTTGAATCATATAACGTTTATGGTTCGAAGCTAACGAAGCGTGGGGCCACAGAGTTCTATGAGGCGAGGTTGTTCATCGATGGAGGCGGTCGCTGCAAGTGGCGGCTTAGTAATGTCGTATTTAGCATCAACTACCGTATTCCTAGTCGCTTCGGGGAAAGTGTAACGCAGGGCATAGGCGGCACGGTCATCATAGAGTTTGATGATAACGATGCGCAGCTCAGTTTCGGAAGAACAAGGAATGTGGTGGGTCCAGACTTAATAATGGTCAAAGATTACTATCCATGGCTAAGCGAAAAATTTATCGGCGGTTATGCCAGGCGTGCAAATCTCTCTAGCGAAGGTAGTGGTTATCTTACTTATAAGGCTCGGGAGGCGAGGCGCATATATTTTGAGCCAGTTTTGCATTCGGACGTGGTCGTGATATCCGTGTCGCCAAAGAAGCACATCATTGGAGATTTCATACAGTTTTACTACCCAGATGGGACAGTAGAGTCCAATGGGCAGTCGGTACCCAATTTTACTAAAATGCAAAAAATACGCTTGGCAGCTGAAGCAAACAAATGAAGTCGCTCGGTATGCTGCACCCGTTTTTTAAGGAGCCTTATATGAGTAACGCGACGCTATACGCAAAAACTCCACTCTTATGCCTTACGCTGCTCGCACTCTTAAGCGGTTGTGTAAAAGACTATAAAGTTCTGACTCCGCCGCCCGACAGCGAAAAGGTAAAAATTGTTATAAAAGTGCCTGCAGAGCTTGAGCCCAAAACGTTGCGTGCCAGGTACGAGTCGACCAGATGCCGAATGTTCGTCGACTTGCCCACTGTGAGCCGTATGCAGTTTCCAGGATCAAACTTTAAAAATTTGAAGTTCACGAGGCGGGGAGAAACAGATCTGTACGAGGCGGAGGTATTCGTTGATGGCGGCGGTGAATGTGAATGGCAACTAGATAGCATCGAGTTTGGAGTCGTGTATCGTATGCCTAATCGTTTTGCAAAAGAAGTAATGGCTTATTTTGGCGGGACGGTTATAGTCAAGTTCGACGGGCAGCATGCGCCCTTTAATAGGGTTGATCAGTTTATCGAAGGGCCGGACCTGAAAATCGTAAAGGATTACTACCCATGGGTAGGGGAAGCCTATGAACTCGGTTACTATGATAAGAGTGTAAATCTGGCCAAAGACTATGAAAGTTATCGTACCTACAGGGCTCGGGACGCAAGAAACATATTTTTTGAGCCAGTGCTGCATTCAGATCTTGTAGTGACGTCGACTTCCCCGAAGAAGCGCAGCGTTGACGAAGTCGAAATTACAACATTTCGCTACCCCGATGGAACGGAAGAATCCAACTCTGGGTTAGAGCCAGACTTTGAAAAAATGCAGAAAATCCGCTTGAAGACGGAGGCGAAATAATGAAATTTATCAGCGCCGCGAGATATCTTCAGGACGATCAACCGAATCAGAAAGCATCAAGCTTCAGCGCTTTACTCATAAGTATCACGTTGTTGGCATCGCTCAGTGGTTGCGCACTTGACTACGAACTCCATCCGGACACGGAGGGGGAGAGAATTACGATGACGATTAAAGCATCGGAAGGGTTAGTCCCGCCGCCCATGGCCGTGGGTTATCTATCGACGATCTGCGAAAACGTTTATGAGGGGCCTGATGTATTCGGCAATATCAGGGAGCAGCGTGTAGCGTTCAAACGGCGCGGGGAGGGCAATGTCTATGACGCCGATTTCGCCGTTGACGGTGGCGGGATGTGTAGGTGGCGCGTGGCTTACGTGAAGTTTGGGGTACGTCCTCAATGGCCTGAGCGCATTGGCGAAGGTGCGGTAGTGGGAACGGGAGGTGATGTCCTGGTCGTGTTTCAGCATAACAATCCGGATTTTCCGTCTGAAGGGGTTAAAAACGTGGTGGGCACCCATCTTGATATAAAAAATAATTACTACCCATGGTTAAAAGATGTCCTAAAGAAGGATTACGTCAAGAGGCTTAATCTGGTGGGTGAAGCGGTGCCTTACCAGACTTACCTGGCTCCCCAGGTGCGAAACATAAACGCTGAGGCAGTGCTTCACGCCAAGTATGTCGTGACGTCAGAACAGCCAGAGTTCAAAGGCATCGGACTTCACCCTGCCTTTATTTATCCAGACGGGACTTCGGGCCCAGATGACAGCGATACGCCAGATTTTCCCACGCTTGAGGCCATTCGTTTAAACGCTGAAGCCAGACTATGAGGACAGGTAATAACTTAACGTGTCACGCCTGATCTTTATATCGGTCATCAAGTCGGTGAGTTCAGGCCCGCACCGTTAAAACCCGGCACGTATGACACGCACGCGCAACCCATGAGCTCGCCCAGGCATCCGCTCGCGCGGAATAAATACACGGCTTCATCAATTCATTGACAAAGGATCTTTCAATGTCACAAGGATTCGTATTGTTGGGTGACAAGACCACCCACGGAGGAGCGGTAATTTCCGCGTCGTCCACTCATATCACTCAGGGCAAAGCAGTCGCTCTGGTGGGGGATAGGGTCATGTGTCCCATACCCGGACATGGCGTTAATCCCATTATTGAGGGTTGTGCCGACTGTTTAGAGGATGGCCGTGCGCTGGTGGTCGATGGTTGCCACTCGCTGTGCGGTTGCCAGGTCATTTCCAGCGCACCTGACTGGGCGGTGGATTGAAGATGGCGTGGCAACGTGAATACGTGCAAGCAGGGCTCGCACCCAAACCGCCTTCACCGGTTCGCTGGCTGCTGATCGTGGTTTTAGCGGGGGCAGCGGCTGTGCTGATGTTCCTGCTCTACGTCGTGGTGCCTGAATTGCAGGCGTTAAACGTATGGGCGCTCACCGCCTCGCCGTTGGTGGTGGCGATTCTCGCGCTGGCGGCTCGGGTGCACGCCTACGGTGGCGCTCTGGATGAGTACAGGCTGCTGCAGGAGCGGTCCCGGCTGGCACAGGTCGCCTGGGGGGAATGGGGGCAGCGTTACATGGCGGCCATGGCCGGTCTGGTTCTTTTGCCCGAGCATTTGTCTGCGGTGGCGATGATGAAACCGCCCCACACGCCTGTCCCACACTCAGGCAAAGCCCGCCGCATCGTTGGCCTGCCGAAGGGCCAAAAGGGCCGGGCCTTGGCAGGTCTTGCCCAATTGATGGGTTCGCTGTCGACAGTGCTGGCGCCGCTGCCACCGAGTGAAAGTCTCAGTGTCACTGTCCTGACCGATGCGCCACAGGATGAGCATCCAGCACTGGCCGTCGCCTGCCAGCAGCACCTGTCCGATCTCACCCCGTCATCCACCCTCACCGGCGTCCACGTAACAAGCCAGCTCTCCTTCGCCTGGATGGAAGAAACACTTAAAACCCCACGCGACGCCGTCGAGCTCATCATCATCGTCCAGGCCCACGGCAAAGACGCTTACTCCGACGGACTGGCCGCCATCCTGCTCTGTCCTGACACAGTCGCCAAAGCCCACAAGCTGCCCATCGCCGCGCGCCTGTTGCGCCCGATGCCCCTCGACGTCGATTCCCTGGAAACCGACTTCACCACTTTCCTGCAGATTCAGGCCAAAGCTCGCGATGCAACAGGCGTTCTGGCCGACGGCGCCGACTGGCATCCGCAAACCACCCCATTACTGGCGGCAGCCGCGCGAGAGGGTGCAGCGCTGTCGGTGGACCACCGCTGGATTCTGGAACCCGTAAATGGCGTGCCGGGCCCCTGCGGTCCTTGGCTGCTGGCAGCCCTCGGCATCGAGATGGCCAAGCTTGCGAAGCAACCCTTGTTGTTACTGAGCAGCGAAGACAAAGGCCGCTGGATCAACACCGTCACACCGGGAGACATCGCATGAAATCCATGATCGGCAATGGCTGGCGTCGCGCGGGTGGCGCGGTATGGCTTGTCGCCTTCGCAGCGGCGCTGGGCTGGCTTGTTTACACCTATGGCGCAACGGTCGGACTGACGGAGAGACATCAGCAAATCACGGCGTTCCTGTTGCTGATGGTGATCGTCCTGTTGGTACAGACCCTTCCTCGTGCGCTGGCGCTCATGAAGGCCCGCCGCAGCGTCGAGCGGCGGCAGGGTGACGGCGTGTTCCCACCGGAGGAGTCGTCATCCACGTCTGACACGAAAAAACTCCCGGGCGTCGCTGAACTCCAGGAGCACCTCGACCACCAGTACAGCGCCTTCCAGCGCACCCGCACCCGGTTCATTCTGGTCGTCGGCGAGCCCAAACAGATCGAGGCCATCGCACCAGGCCTTGCCGACGCCCAGTGGCTCGAAGGCCAGAACACCGTGCTGCTCTGGGGCGGCAGCCCGCAAACCCAGCTCTGCAAAACCGCCACCCGCTGGCACGCGGTAACCCAGCGGCGCGGTCTGGACGGCGTGGTCTGGGCCCTTGATAAGCAGCAAAGCGCGAACGCCGCGACCATGGGCAGTGGCGTCGCCGGTCTGCAGCAACTGGCGCGAACCCTGGGCTGGCAGTTGCCGCTGCACCTGTGGGAGGTCTGCGAGAGCAATCGGACGCAGCAAAAGCACCCACGGGGGCCCGCCGGGTCGCTGCTGCCCCCGCGCTTCAGCGGCTCGCAACTGCAGACGATATTGGCCCCGATTGACGACTCTTTGCACCAGATGGGCCTGGCCGAGCTGGCGGTCTACCCCGACCATGACTTTCTCTCACGGTTGTCTTCCAACCTGAAAGCAGAGGGCATCTCGCGCTGGCGGCAGGCCCTGACGCCGTTGCTGGGCAAGTTCGCGCGGGGCGTGCCATTGCGCGGGCTGTGGTTCAGTTTGCCGGCCCCATCGACCGAGTCCAATGGCAATCAATGGCTGGCGGGTCCGGCGTGGGCCGGCGTGCTCGCGGACACACCTCGCGACGTCCGGCGCTTGAATTGGCCCGTCACGCGCATCAGCTACGCCCTTGCCCTCGGCGCCATGCTGATCTGGGCAGCAGGCCTGCTGCTGTCGTTCTCCACCCACCGCGCCCAGATCATCGACATTCAGTCGTCCCTCGCGGCCGTGCAGCCTTCAGGCAACGGCGATGAGCCGTTGCTCGCCCTCAACGCGCTGATCCTGGAAATGGGCAGGCTGAAGGACCGAGCCCGGCGTGGCGAGCCGTGGTACCAGCGGTTCGGGCTGAGCCAGAACGATGCGCTGCTCGCGGCGATGTGGCCGCGCTATGTGGAGGCCAACAACCGGCTGATGCGCGACCCGGCGGCGGAGAATCTGAAGCGCCAACTGGCATCGCTGGTGGCGTCGCCCGCCGACAGTTCGCGGCGGGCGAAAGGCGCCCACAACGCTTACGTACAGCTCAAGGCCTACCTGATGATGGCCCGGCCGGAGAAAGTCGATGCGGCGTTTCTGGTGACCGCACTGGGTCATGCCGAGCCAACGAGAATGGGCGTGGCGCCAAGGTTGTGGAAAGGGCTGTCGCCCACGCTGTGGCAGTTTTACGCCGAGCAACTGGCGGCCAATCCGCAGTGGCGCATCGAGCCGGATAACGCACTGGTGGCCCAAGCGCGGCAGGTCTTGCTGGTGCAATTGGGCCAGCGCAATGGCGAAGCCAGCCTTTATCGGCAGGTGCTCGAGGCCGCCGCGACCCAGGCTCCCGATCTCGGGGTTGAGCAGATGGTCGATGACAAGGAGGCGTGGCCGCTGTTTTTCACCGAGGCGAGTGTGCCGGGGGTATTTACGCGGCAGGCGTGGGACGGGCAGGTGCGTCAGGCGATCGATGACATCGTCGCAGCCCGACGCGAGCAGATCGACTGGGTGCTCAGCGATCGGGAAAGCAGCGCCTTTGCCGACACCTCGCCCGAGCAGCTCAGAGCGCGCCTGACCGAGCGCTATTTCCATGATTACTCCGGTGCCTGGCTTGAGTTTCTCAACAGTGTGCAGTGGCGACGGGCCGACAGCCTGGCCGACGTCATCGACCAACTGACGCTGATGAGCGACGTCCGTCAGTCACCGTTGATTGCCTTCATGAACACCCTGGCCTGGCAGGGGCAGGCCGGCAATCGCAGTCAGGGGCTGAAGGACTCGCTGGTGCAGTCGGCGCAGAAGCTGATGGGCAGCGAACGCTCGACCCGGGTGTCTGCCATCAGCCAGCAGCTCGACACGACGGCCGGGCCGCTGGATCCGACCTTCGGCCCGCTGCTGGGGTTGTTGGGCAAGGACCCGGAAGGCAAGGGCGGCGATGACGACCTCAGCCTGCAAGCGTTCCTGACCCGCGTGACCCGGGTGCGCCTGAAGTTGCAGCAGGTCAGTCACGCCGCCGATCCCCAAGGGATGACCCAGGCCATGGCGCAGACCGTCTTCCAGGGCAAGAACATCGACCTCACCGACACCCGCGCCTACGGCGAGCTGCTCGCGGCCAGTCTCGGCGAGGAGTGGGACGGCGTGGCCCACGCACTGTTTGTCCAGCCGCTGGATCAGGCTTGGCGCAAGGTGCTCGAGCCATCAACGGTGGCCCTCAACCGGCAATGGCAGCAAGGCGTTGTGGATGAATGGGACCAGGCGTTCCTCGGTCGCTACCCCTTTGCCGCCACCGGCAGCGACGCCTCGTTGCCGATGCTGGGCAAGATGATTCGGGCGGATTCAGGGCGTATCGAGCAGTTCCTCCAGCGGGAGCTGACCGGGGTGTTGCGCAAGGACGGCGGTCGCTGGGGGGTGGACCCGGCCCACGGTCAGGGCCTGCTGATCAACCCGAAATTTCTCGCGGCCGTCAATCAGCTCAGCCACTTGGCCGACGTGCTCTACACCGACGGGGGCATGGGCATCAGCTTCGAGCTGCAGGGCAAGGCGGTGCGCGACGTGGTGCAGACCACCTTCGTGCTCAACGGCGCGCGGCATCAGTACTTCAATCAGAAAGAGAGTTGGCAGCGATTTGCCTGGCCCGGCAGCAGCGATTACCCCGGCGCCAGCCTGACCTGGACCAGCGTGCGCAGCGGCGAGCGTTTGTATGGCGACTTTCAGGGCGCCTGGGGGCTGATCCGTTTGCTGGACACTACCACCGTCAACGCACTGGACGACAGTGACAGCCGCTACCGCATCACGGTGCCGGCGCCGGATGGCCTGGACCTGACCTGGCACATGCGCACCGAGCTGGGCGCGGGGCCGATGAGCCTGCTGGCGCTGCGCAATTTCAAACTGCCGCGACAGATCTTCCTCAACGGGATCGCCAGCGCACCAACGTCATCGCGCGCCGAGGTGATCGAATGAGCCTGCAACGGTTGATTACCACCACCCTGGGCGATCGCGACGCGGTTGAGATGGCCAGGGCCCACGCTGCGGAGTGGGCGTCATGGCTGAAACCGATCAGCGATCAGTCTCCCGCTGGCCAGGACCCGGGCTATGACGATGATTTCCAGAGCATGCGCGAGGAGGTCAACAAACTGTCCGGCGCGGACGCCGAGCGGGTGATCGTGCTGGCCGAGAAGCTACTGAAAGGCACGTGCAAGGACCTGCGCGTGCTCACCTATTACCTGTGGGCGCGTCTGCAGCGGGACGGCGAAGCCGGATTGGCGGCAGGCTTGAATCTGCTGGCCGCCATGGTTGATCGCTACAGCGCCGAGGTGCTGCCGGCGCGGCCAAACAGTCGCAAGGTGGCGCTGGAATGGCTGGCCAGCGCCAAGGTGCTCGACAGCCTAACGCTGTACCCGGAAGTGGTGAAGGCCGAGGCCGAACGCACGGTCGCCGCGCTCGCCTGGCTGGATCAGGTGCTGGAAGGCTGGCCTGCGCAGCAACGCCCGGAACTGGGCGCGCTGTACGCGGCGCTGTCGGCACGGCTGGCCCAGGCCGGCGGACTCGACGCCGTGGTGCCGCAGTTCAGCGCCAGCCATGACGCTGCGAATCCTCAGGCCACCCAACACGCCGCCACCCATGGCGTCGGCCCCGCGCCAAATACCATCCGCTCTGGCCGTGATCTGCTGGACAACGGCCGCACGCTGGCCAGCTATCTGCGCGAACAACCCCAGGGCTGGCTGGCGGCCCATCGGCTGATGAAAAGCCTGCGCTGGGACACCGTGCACCAGTCGCCGCCCCACGACGCGAGTGGCCGAACACGATTGGCACCGCCCCGGGGCGAATACCGCGCGCAGCTCAAACGGCTGTACCTGCAACAGAGCTGGAACGAGTTGCTCGATCAGGTGGAGCGCATGTTCGCCGAGGGCGTAAACCATTTCTGGCTCGACCTGCAGTGGTTTCTGTATCAGGCGCTGAGCCGGCAACCTGCGCCATTCGAGGGCTGGGCACGCATCGTCAAGGAGGACCTGGGCCTGCTCCTCGAGCGCCTGCCGAGCCTCGAAACATTGTGCTGGGACGACGGCTCGGCCTTTGCCGATGAGACCACCCGCGAGTGGATCGAACAGCACGTCAGCACCCAGGGCGCTGCTGCCTGGTTGCCCGCGCCGGCCGCGTCCAACCCAGACGACGCCGACATTCTGGCCCTCGAAAGCGAGGCGCTGGCCCAGGCCGACCGCGACGGCGTCGAGGTGGCGCTGGCCTGGCTCGACACGCGCCCCGACATTCACAGCGGCCGGCAGCGCTGGCTGCTGCGCCTGCTGATGGCGCGGGTCGCCGAGCAGTACGGCAAAAGCGAGCTGGCATTGCACCTGCTCGGCGAACTGGACGCCACGGCCCAGCGCCATGTCCTCGCCCAGTGGGAGCCTGCGCGTGTGTTTGAAGTCAAGGCGCGCTTGCTCAAGCTGCTGCGCCTCAAAGCCCAGCGCAGCGACGTCGACAAGGCTGCGCTGAGCAAACGCATGGAGCCGCTGCTGGCGGCTCTGGTGGCCATGGACCCGGTCCGCGCAGCAGTGCTGTGCGGCTGACACTTTCAACCAGGAGGTTTCTTTGAACACGGACAATCTGACCCTGCGCTATTTCGATGCCGAAATGCGCTACCTGCGCGAGGCCGGCAACCGGTTCTTCGCGCTGTACGCCGACATCCACCTGTTCACCCAGATCACCCTGATCCTGCAACCGACCGGGAGGAGCCTGCGATGGAGCGAAAACCACAGCCAGCGGATTCCCGGTTAAGACTCGTCGAATGGCTCGATGCCGTGCAGGGGCGGGTGGCAGAGGCGAGCGTCTACCGTTTCTGCCAGTTGCTGGAAAGCGCTGCGCCCGGCCAGCCGTCGTTGGGCAGCACGGAAAACCCGAAGGATGATCTGGTGCGTTTCCGGCCTGACCCCGGCATGGGCTTTCCGGCCAGTGAGCTCAAAGCCGTGGAGTGGTCGTCTGAGGATCAGCCACTGCCCGCGACCGTGCGCACCCGCTTGCTCGGCCTCTATGGCGTGGATTCGCCGCTGCCGACGCGCTACCTCGACGACATCGCGCAAAAGCGGGAAGGCCACGAGGCGCTGGAGGGGTTTCTCGACATCTTCAACCATCGGGTCTTCACCCAGTTTTACCGGATCTGGCGCAAGTATTCGTACCCGGCGTCGTTCTCGCCCGCGGGCGCCGACCCGACCTCGCAATGCCTGTTCGGGCTGATCGGGCTGGGCATCCCCGGCACGGCAAAACGTATCGCCACGCCGCTGTCGCGCTTTCTGGCGCTGCTCGGGGTGATGCGTTTGCCGACCCGCAACGCCGAGACCAGTACGTGCTCTCGGTGCTGGACAACCTGCAGCGTATTTTCAACAGCCGCGCGGGCACCCTCGCGCACCTGCCCGATTACGGCCTGCCGGACATGGGCACCGTGCTCGAAGGCTTGCCGTCTGCCGCCCATGGACTGATGCGGACCATCGCCGACACGCTGCTCAAATACGAGCCGCGCCTGCTGTCGCTGCACATCGAGCTGTTGCCGCAGACCGAACCGGGCCATCTGGTCTACGCCCTCGACGCGACGCTGGAAGGCGAGCGCATCGCGACGTTCGGCACGACGTTGAGCCCGGAGGGAAGGGCGGTGGTGCGTCATCTCAAGCGCCATGATGTGCGGGCCCTCCCGTGAGGCTGACAGCGCGCGCGATGACCCAGGGCTTCGCCATGGAGATCAAAGCCGGCGGCGATCCGCGGGAATTGCCGGACTACCGGAGGTTGTGCATTGAAATGGCCCGAATGGGTCATCCGGCCTGCCCTGATGTGGACTGGCAATCCATCGAGCAGTGCTGCCTGGCCTTGTTTGCCAGCCATGGCGCGGACCTGCAAACAGCGGCGGCTTATGCCCTGGCGCGCAGTCACCTGGCCGGAGTGGACGGGATGTTCGAAGGCGTGGCGGTGCTGGAGAGCCTTTTGCGGGCAGACGCCAAACCCTGGCCCCGAGGGGTATCGGCGCGGGCGGAAATCCTCGGCGGAGTGTTCGGCTCGTGGCAAGCGGTGCTGCGGGAACTGGACATCAACCCTTGCGATCGGGCAGGCCTTAACCTGCTGAGCACGCGGGTTGGGTCGCTGCGCCAGACGCTGGTTCAGCAACATCCGCAATCCCTCATCGCGCTGGATCGGTTGCACGAGCAGATCGGACAGCGGGTTTCACGTCTGGAGCGCGATGCCCAAGCCCTTGGCGTTGTCGGGCAGCAAACAGCGCGAGCTTCAACGCTGCCCACCTCAGCGGACTCCCCCGTGCAGCGCGCAGTGCAAGGCTCAACGCAGCGCAACCGGCCCGGCACGCAAAGGAAGGCCACGCCCCCCAATCCGCCCCTCCAGCAGCGTCGAGCGCTCCGTATCGGATGGCTCGCTGCCGCGCTGTTCGGCTGTCTCATCGTTCTGGCCGCAGGCTATTGAGGTGCGTTGACCTCACACTTTCCGCGGGGTCGGTCGCGCACGGAATGTACCGCCCGGCTGAACCTTGGCATTTACCCGTCGGCCATATTTACAGCCGGGCACTGACTCCATTAGTGTGCGCGCATCATCTGCCTCAACACCGCGGCTGCCGCATGTTCAGGCACGTCCGCTCAGACCGGACACTTTCGCCCTTGGTTGAAATCACCCCTGCGTTGCGCGACCCTTGCGTCCCGGCCCCCGTTGCCAGCGTCCTTCAGCAATTGCGAACGGCGACCGCTGTCCAGCACACGGCACTCGAAGCCCGATTGCCACTGACCCACCCACAGCTTGATCTCGACACCTACAAACGGATCATCGCTGCCTATTACGGTTTTCATCTGCCCCTGCAACAGTCGATTGAGCGTTTTCTGGCGCCCCAGGCCGTTGATCCTGCGCGGCAGAAAATCCCGGCGCTGATCAAGGATCTGCACGCCCTTGGCCTGGACGACCTGCAGATTGAGGCGCTGCCGCTGTGCACCGAGCTGCCCGCCATCGACAGCGTCGCGCAGTTACTCGGCGTGATGTACGTCATGGAAGGGGCGACCCTGGGCGGGCAGGTGTTGCGCCGCATCATCGCCGACAGACTGGGCGTGGACGCCGACAGCGGCGGCGAGTTTCTGGACGTCTACGGCCGCAACACCGGTCATCTGTGGAAAGCTTTCCTGAAACAACTGGCCGAGTTCGACACCCCGCTGTACAACACCGAGGTGGTGCAATCGGCCCGCCTCACCTTTGAATCCTTTCAAACCTGGCTGGAGCGAGCGGGAGTGCTGAACAATGCTTAACAACATGCAGACCATGGACGACCTGCTGGACACCTGCGCCAACGAACCGATTCGTATCCCGGGCGCCATTCAGCCCCACGGCGCTCTGCTCACGCTGCTCGAAGCCGACTGGTCCGTGCAACAGGCCAGTGCCAATGCCTGGCAGATGCTGGGCATTCCCGGCGACGTGCAGGCCGGCGACTCGCTGGCACGCTGGCTGGGCGAGGCGCAGGCCGACGCCTTGCGCGACGCCGTTCGGGACGCGGATCTGCACAGCCTCGATCCGTTGCCGATGCAGTTTGCCGGGCAGGCATTCGATGGCCTGTTGCATCGCCATGACGGCCTGCTGTTTCTGGAGGTGGAGCCCGTCGCCACCCAGGCATCGATGCAGCACTTGGGCCCGCGCCTCACGCGCACCTTGCGTCGCCTGCAATCGGCCAAATCACTGGACGATCTGTACGCCATCAGCGTCGCGGAAATCCGCGCACTGACCGGCTACGACCGGGTGATGATCTATCGCTTTGAAGAGGAGGGCCACGGGCAGGTCATTGCCGAGTCGGCGACGGCCGAACTGGACGCCTACCTGGGGCTGTTTTTCCCCGCCACTGACATTCCGCAACAGGCCCGCGAGCTGTATCGCCTGAACTGGCTGCGCATCATCCCCGACGCCGCGTATGTGCCTGCGCCTATGGTCCCGGCCCTGCGCCCGGATACCGGCGAACCGCTGGACATGAGCCACGCGGTGCTGCGCAGCGTGTCGCCGATCCATTGTCAGTACATGCATAACATGGGCGTGCGCTCGTCGATGAGCATCTCCCTGCTCAAGGATGAACGCCTCTGGGGCCTGATCAGTTGCGGCAATCGCGAGCCGCTGCAGGTTCCCCACACCCTGCGCTCAGCCTGCCAGACCATCGGACAAGTGCTGTCGATGCAGATCAGCCTGCTGGAAGATCAGCACACTCAGCGCCAGCGACTGGCCAAACATCACATGCTGGACCGGCTGTCCAGGGCGATGAACGAGTCCGCCGCCGACGTCTACAACGGGCTGCTTGAACATTCCCAGGCGCTGCTGACACTGGTCGACGCCAACGGTGTGGCGGTGATCATCGACGGTCAGGTGCACCTGATCGGCCAGTGCCCGAGCACCGAGCAAGTGAGCGCGTTGCAGCAATGGCTGCAGAACCGGCCCGGAGCGGTGTTCGAGACGTCCAACCTCGGCGCCGTGTTCCCCGACGCGCAAGGGTATCCACACGTGGCCAGCGGACTGCTGGCGTTCAGCTTGCCCAAGCCGGTGGCCAACGCGGTGCTGTGGTTTCGCGCAGAGGTCAGGGGCAGCGTGGAGTGGAGCGGTAACCCACAGGAGGCCAAACGGGTCGTCAATGACCGCCTGCAGCCACGGGAATCCTTTGCCCTGTGGGAACAGCAGGTCGAGGGCAAGGCCAGGGCCTGGAGCGCCGGCGAGGTCTACGCGGTGTCCGACCTGCGTCGCTCGGCGCTGGAGGCGGACCTGTCACGGCAGGTGCTGCGCGAAAAAGAGGCCGTGCGTGCCCGCGATGAGCTGGTGGCCGTGGTGTCCCACGACCTGCGCAGCCCGCTGACCGTCATCGTCATGCAGTGCGCCATGATGCAGCGGGTGATCAACGCCGACGCCACGGCGTCTACCAAACGGCTCAATTCGGCCATCGACATCCTGCAGCGCGCGTCCACGCGAATGACCAACCTGCTGGAGGATTTGCTCGATACCTCAAAGATCGAAGCCGGCCGCTACTTCATCGACGCCGAGCCGCTGGAAGTCAGTCAGTTGTTCGAAGACGCCTGGTCACTGCTCACGCCACTGGCGCTGAACAAATTCATCGACCTGACGTTCGACGCTGATCCCGACCTGACGATTTTCGCTGACCCGGAGCGCATGTTCCAGGTGCTCTCCAATCTGGTGGGCAATGCCATCAAATTCACGCCCAAGTCCGGCAGTGTGAAGGTGACGGCGTCAGCCGCGGGCGACAAGGTGGTGTTCGCCGTGGTGGACAGCGGGGATGGCATTCGTGGCGATCAGTTGCCCCACGTGTTCGAGCGCTATTGGCGCAGGCGTGAAGGCAATCCGAGCGGCACGGGCTTGGGGCTCTACATCTCGCAGGGCATCGTCAGGGCCCACGGCGGCGAACTGACCGCCGCCAGTGAAGAGGGCGTCGGCAGCGAATTCCGCTTCACGGTGCCGCGCGCGCCCATGGCGTCCTGACCCGGACGCGAGCGCCCCAGTGGCCGGGGGTTATTCCTGACTGGAATCCCCCGCGTGAAAAACATGAATTTTATTTATGCCTGTCAGCCCTCTACCGTGAGCGTGTTCCGTTCACGGTAGAGCCATCATGACCGCACACCCCCAATCCCAGGCTGAGCCCCTGCCATCCATCGTCGAAGAGCACTGGAAGCGCAATCTGGCCGTCTGTGTGTTCGGCGCGTTCACCACCATCGTGGCCATGACGCTGCTGCTGCCGTTTCTGCCGCTGTATGTCGAACACTTGGGCGTCAGCGATCAGGCCGCCATCGTGCAGTGGTCGGGGGTGGCGTTTGGCGCGACCTTTCTGTCTGCCGCGCTGACGGCACCGCTGTGGGGGCGGCTGGGCGACCGCTACGGGCGCAAGCTCATGCTGATTCGCGCCAGCCTGGGCATGGCGGTGGCGATGTCGCTGATCGGGCTGGCGGAGAACATTTACCAGTTGGTCGGGCTGCGTTTGCTGGCAGGGTTGCTCGGCGGCTATGCCTCCGGCGCGACCATTCTGGTGGCGACGCAGACGCCCAGGGCGCGCACCGGCTGGGCACTGGGCATGCTCTCTTCGGGGATCATGGCCGGTAATCTCGCCGGGCCGTTGATTGGCGGACTGTTGCCGCCGCTGATCGGCATCCGTCACACGTTCTTCTTGGCCGGGGGGGTGATCTTTCTGACCTTCCTTGCGACGCTGTTTCTGATGAAGGAAGCGCCTCGGCCCCGACGTCAGGCGGGTGCGGCGAAGGCGCCGGCTGTGCGGGCGTGGGACGTCATCGCGGACAAAAAACCGGTGCTGACCATGCTGGTTGTGGCCTGTCTGGTGATGTTTTCGATCATGTCCATCGAGCCGATCATCACCGTGTACCTGACCCAGTTGCACAGCGAAAACGTCACGCTGATGGCCGGGCTGGTGATGTCGGCTACCGCTCTGGCCAGCGTGTTGTCGGCGTCCCGCATCGGCAAGCTGGCCGACCGCACCGGCCACTGGAAAGTGGTCATCGGCTGCCTGACGGCGGCCGCTCTGTTGCTCATCCCCCAGGCGTTCGTCAGCCATGCCTGGCAATTGGTGCTGCTGCGTTTTCTCATGGGCATTGCCCTGGGCGGCCTGTTGCCGTGCATTGCGGCGATCATCCGTCATTCGGTGCCCGACGCCGTGGCGGGGCGCATGCTGGGCTATTCCACGTCTTGCCAGTACATCGGCCAGGTGCTGGGGCCGCTGACCGGGGGGTACCTGGGCGGGCATTTCGGGATGCCGGTGGTCTTCATCGCCACCTGCCTGCTGATGGGCGGGTGCGCGGTCGGGATGTTGCTGATGCGGCCTCTGATGTCCAGCGGGACCGGCGCCAGCCGGGCGGAGCGCGGCATTTGACAAAACCATGACATCCCGCACCCGATAATCGCCGCAGGAGGGGCGACGCCCCGGATTCGAGTACCGCCATGCACGGACCTTCATGGACATCAAACACAGCCTCAAGCAACGGATTGTCATCGTATTCGCCTTGATGAGCACCCTGGTCGCCGGGGTATTCGCCGCCGGTATCATTGCCACCGTGCACGTGGTCGAAAAGCGCCTGTCGATCATGAGCCTGAAGGGCAACATGCACCGTCTGCTGGCGGTGGACAGCATCAACGACTGGCGCCACCGGCCTGAAAAAGACGAATTGTTCTACGCCGAAGAGGGCGTTGGCGACCTCGCCATGAGCGATGACCTCAAGGGCCTGCCCCTGGGATTTCAGGAGTTCTTTCGCGGCAAGAAAGCCTATTACGCCATGGTCTCGGAAGTGAACGGGCGCCATTACGTGTTGTTGCGGGATCAGCGCAAATTCCAGAAACGTGAACGAATTCTGTTCGGGGTCGTGCTGGTCGGCTTCGTCCTCAGCGTGCTGTTGGCGGTGTTGCTGGGGCGGCTGCTGGCGTCCCGGGTGATCACGCCGGTGTCGCGCCTGGCCGGTCAGGTGCGCCATCGCGATCAGTTGCTGGAACTGGCGCCGGTGCTCGCCAGCGATTACGCCAATGACGAAGTCGGCGCACTGGCCCGATCCTTCGACGAAACCCTGGGCCGGCTGCGGGCCGCGCTGAGTCGCGAAAAGCTGTTCACCAGCGACGTCAGCCATGAGCTGCGCACGCCCCTCATGGTGCTGGCGACGTCCTGCGAACTGCTGATGGAATACCCGGCGCTGGACGACCGTTCCCGCACGCAGGTCAAGCGCATCGGCAAGGCCACCGCGGGTATGAACCAACTGGTCGAAACCTTCCTGCTGCTGGCCCGTACCGAAGGCAAGAACACGCCTCATGGCCAGCGGTCGTCTCTGGTGCTGATCGCCGACGAGCTGGCTGACACCTGGCGCACGCCCATCGAAGCCAAAGGCTTGCGCTTCAGCTATCAGCGCCTGGACGGCGACGACGAGGCCTACAACGCGCCCTTGCTGCGCTCGGTGATGGGCAATCTCTTGCGCAACGCCTGGCACTACACCGATCAGGGATTCATCCAGTTGACCCTGCGCAGCGACGGGTTCAGCGTCGAGGACAGCGGCATCGGCATTCCGCTGGAAAAACAGCAGGCCATGTTCCAGCCCTTCGTGCGCGGCGACGAACAGCGCGGGGAGGGCCTGGGCCTGGGGTTGTCGCTGGTCCAGCGCATCTGCGCCAATCAGCACTGGACAGTCAACCTGACCAGCCGTGATGACGGGGGATGCTGTTTTACCGTGTCGCTGAAGCCGACCCATGAGATGTTGGTGGCCACAAGCCCCAGCGCCGACATCAGCGATTAATCCGACGCTTTCCCGGCTGACGCGGGTCCTGCAGCCGGTCCTGCAGTCGAGGTCAAACCAATCCAACCGCGCCCGGTCCACAGGGCGCAGGCGACACCGCGCACGCCACTGGTCCGGTGCACCGCACGAGGGCTCGACAGTGCGCTCCAAGGGTTGTCTCCCTTATGGACCCGCGACCATGCATCCTTTCAGCCCATCACTCATTTGCATGCCTGCCGACGATCCCGCGGTAGGTACGGATGACACCCCTGAATACCCGCTGTCTGCCCCCATCAAACCCGACGATCCCGAGCGGCGCAGCGAGCAGTCCCAGGCCGAGACCGATGGGTGCACCCCCGAAGCCGGTGCCGATCCGGCCGAGTGATTATCATTCGTTCGGATGGGTGAATCGCTGCGTCTGTCGGCAAATGCGTGTGCATCTGTCATTGAAATTGATGATTGCGCTTGGAAAGCTTCTTCAAAAACGGAAGAATGCGCGATTATTCGCGCACCTAACTCGCAATATTCACCACGCCAATACCGTGGCGGAGGAAGCAAATTTGAATCAGCTAAAACGCCTTCAGAGCGGAATTGAAGGGCTTGATGAGCTGCTAATGGGCGGCTTCGTTGCCGGGTCCTCGTACATCATTCAGGGTCGACCGGGCTCCGGAAAAACCATTCTGGCTAACCAGATCGGTTTCAATCACATCCGCAATGGCGGCCGCGTGCTGTTCGCGACCCTGCTCGCCGAGCCCCACGAACGGCTGTTTCAGTTCCTCTCCACCATGAGCTTCTTCGACAAAGACCGGGTCGGCGACCAGATCCAGTTCGTCAGCGCGTTCGACACCATGGAAAACGACGGCCTTGATGAAGTCGTCAAGCTGCTGCGCCGGGAGATCGTCCGCCAGAAGTCCACGGTGATGATCCTTGACGGGCTGCTCAATGCCCGCTCCAAAGCCGAATCCACCCTCAACACCAAACGCTTCATCTCCGAACTGCAGGGCCACGCCGCTTTCGCCGGGTGCACGGTGTTCTTCCTGACCAGTTCGCAGCTGGACGACGGCAGCCCCGAACACACCATGGTCGACGGCGTGCTGGAAATGGGCGAAGAGCTGGTCGGCAACCGGTCCGTGCGCCGTATCAAGGCGCGCAAGACCCGTGGCAGCGGCGCCATCCCCGGCGCCCACGAATGCGAAATCACCGAAAACGGGCTGGTCGTCTACCCGCGCCTTGAAAGCACCATCACCCACTCGGCGCTGCGCGACAGTGCTGAGTTCAGTGTCGTCGCCAGCGGCATTGACACGCTGGACCCGCTGATCGGTGGTGGCCTGGTGGAATCGTCGGTGACCTTGCTCCTCGGCCCGTCGGGCACGGGCAAGACCACGTTCGGCCTTAACTTTCTCGCGCGCTCGACGCCCGACGAACCGGGGCTGCTGTTCGGCTTCTACGAGTCGCCACAGCGCCTTCGGGTGAAGGCGGCGGCGCTCGGCCTGGACTTTGAAGCGCTGGAACGCGCCGGTGCGCTGCACATCGCCTGGAAATCACCGACCGCCGAGTTGATCGACAAACTCGCCCTCGACCTGCTGCGGATCGTCGAGCAGCACGGCATCAAGCGCGTGTTCCTCGACAGTCTCGGCGGCATGGCCAGGGCGTCGTGCGATCAATCGCGGATTCTCGACCTCTTCAGCGCCCTGATGAGCGAGCTTCGCGCCCGTGGCGTCACGGTGGTCTCGAGCTGGGAAATCCGCGGCCTGATCGGTGGCAAGATCGACGCACCGGCCCCTGACATGTCGGGCATCGTCGACAACCTCATGCTGATCCGCTTCGCGCAATCGACGGCGGGGCTGACCCGTCAACTGTCGATCCTCAAAATCCGCGATAACCCCTACGACCCGGCCCTGCTGGACGTCTTGATCGGCGAGCAGGGTCTGACTGTGAAAAAGGCTGCGTTCCATGCCCTCGACGATTCAGGCAATGCAACGGCGTAGAAGTCGTCATCGAGCCGATGATCGCTCATTGGCGCGGAGGGCTGCATGACCACGATTCTGATCGTCGACGATGAATACCTCATCGCTGACATCCTCAGCTTCGCGCTGGAAGACGAAGGCTACCTGACGGTCACCGCCGGCAGCGGACTGAAGGCCCTCGGCATTCTCGAACGCGAGCGCCCGCAGCTGATCATTACGGATTACATGATGCCCGGGATGAACGGCATCGAGCTGGCGGAAGCGGTGCGCGTGAATCAGAGCCTGGGGCAGATCCCGATTGTGCTCATGAGCGGTGCGCAGTCGCATCTGGGCATCGCCCGGCCAGACCTGTTCAGTAAAGTGTTCGACAAGCCGTTCGAAATCAGCGCAGTGCTGGAAGCGGTACGGTCGCTGCTGGGCACGTAGGACCGGCTTCAGCCGGGAAGAGGCCGGTGTTGACGCCAGCAATTTTGCGGCGCGGCAGGTGATGGCGGGCGTGGATTAAAACTCAGGAAGGCAGGGCGGCCATGACGCCGCCCTGGGTGAATTAACGTCCGTCAGCGACCTTGCGTTCGATCTCAGCTGACTTTTTGTTCAGCTCCTCGGCGTCCTGTTCCTTTTCCCGAATGGAGGTCGGGGTGATGATTTCGTCCACCGCGCGGGTGTCGTTGTCAGGGTCATTGAGGTCTCGCTGTACCACGTTGACGGGTTTGCCAGCGCTGTCCAGGGTTGGCGCGTCCGGCTGGGTGACGTTGCGTGGGTCGACCGGGGTGTCGTTGCTCATGGGTTCATCCTCGCTGTGGGGTATGAGGGTTGGATGTGTCGACGGTCGCCGAGTTCGGGTTTTTTTCGGCCGCGTGCCAGGCGGGGCCGGAGCCGCTCAACGCTGCTCCACCAGATTAAGGAAGCGCCGCGTGCGCTCGTTGTCCGGGTCGACCAGCACCTCGGTCGGCGAGCCATCGGCGACGATGCGCCCGCCCTCCATGAACAGCACGCGGTCAGCGATGTCCTGGGCGAACTTCATTTCGTGGGTCACCAGCAGCATGGTCATCTGCTGCTCGTGGGCGATGGCCCGAATTACCGCCAGCACTTCACCGACCAGCTCGGGGTCCAGCGCAGAGGTGACCTCGTCGAACAGCATCACTTGGGGCCGCATGGCCAGCGCCCGGGCAATGGCCACGCGCTGTTGCTGGCCGCCGGACAGCTGCGCGGGATAGGCATCGGCCTTGTGGCTCAAACCGACCAGCCCGAGGTATTGATGGGCGCGCTCCAGAGCCTCTTCGCGGCCCAGCTTGAGCACCTGAAGCGGGGCTTCGGTGACGTTCTGTTGCACGGTCAGGTGCGGAAACAGGTTGAACTGCTGAAAGACCATGCCCACCCGATGCACCACCGGCGGCTTCTTCGCACCCGGCCAGTGCCAGCCGCCGGATTTGGCCGGCACCGGCGAGCCGGCCACCTCGATACTGCCGTGCTGATAGGCCTCCAGGCCCTTGATCAGGCGCAGCACCGTGGATTTGCCCGAACCGCTGGGGCCGATCAGGGCGACTTTCTGACCGGCGGGGATGCTCAGGTCGAGGTGATCGATGACCCGGGTCGCGCCAAAGTTTTTCACCACTTGCTTGAGGATGATCTGCGGCGATGCGCCGGGCAGAGCGTGTGCGAGATCAGACATGGCTGCGCCTCTCGAAATATTTGAACAACAGGGAGGTCGGCACGCTGATCGCCAGGAACATCAGCGCCATCACCGTGTAGGGCTCGTTGTAGCGGTACGTCATGCCGGCGATCTGCTTGGCCGCCTGGAACAGCTCGGGAATCGTGATCACCGCCAGCAGCGGGGTTTCCTTGAACATGCCGATCAGGTAATTGCCCAGCACTGGCAGCATCGGTTTGAGGGCCTGGGGCAATACGATCCGCCGCCACGTGGTGGCGCCGTCGAAATCCAGGGCCTTGGCCGCTTCCCATTGTCCGGCCGGCACGCCTTCGATGGCCCCGCGAAAGGCTTCGGCAATGTAGGCCGCGTAATACAGGCCGAGCCCGATCACCCCGGTGGAAATCGCCGGCAGGGTCAGGCCGGCCAGCGGCAGGGCGAAGAACAGTACGTACAGCTGGACCATCAGCGGCGTGTGCCGAAAGAAGCTCAGGTAGCCGGCGCTCAATCGTTGCACCAGCGCGTTTTTCGAGCGCTGGGCAATGGCCAGCAGCAGGCCGAGCAGCACGGCCAGCAGAAACCCCAGGATCACCACTTGCAGCGTCACCAGCAGGCCCTGAAACAGATCGGGGACGATGGACCAGGCGAAGGCGTAATCGAAGTTCATGGGGCCACCCCGCGACGCCAGTGGGTGACCCGCCGCTCATAGCGCTTGACCAGCCAACTGAGCGGCCAGGCCATGACGAAATAACACACCAGCACGATGCTCCAGATCAGCGTCTGCTGGCCCAGGGTGGTAATCAGCTGACCGCCGGAAAACGTCAGGTCGCTGAGGGTGATCAGTGACACCAGCGACGTGGTCTTCAGCAGCTCGACCAGTTGATTGCCCATGGGCGGCAGCATGAAGGGCAGGGCCTGGGGCAGGATGATTCGGCGAAATGCCGTGATCGCGTCGAAGTCCAGGGCCTTGATCGCGTCCCGCTGGCCCCGGGCGACATTGCTCAGGGCTGAGCGGACGATTTCCGAACCATAGGCGGAGAAGGTCAGGCCCAGGCCGAGAATGCCGGTGGTCATCGGCGCCAGGGTGATGCCAAACAGCGGCAGGATGAAGAACAGGTAGAACAGCAGCACCAGGGCGGAGATGCCCCGCAGGATTTCGACGTAGACCGTCGCGATCCAGCGCAGCGCGCGCCATGGCGACAGGCGCATCAGCGCGATGACAAACGACATCACCACCACAACGACTTGGGCGAAGAAGGTGATTTCCAGGGTGACCAGTGCGCCGTTGGCCAACTGGCGAGCGATGAAGCGCGCGGTGTCCAGGGTGGAAGCATCAAAAAGCATGGGCCGTACTCGTATGGGCTGGGGCCGTCATGTCGCGGGTGAAGGATCGAGAAGCTTCCCGGCTGAAGCCGGTCTCACTGGATGCGTGCGGTCTGTAGGACCGGCTTCAGCCGGGAACAGGGCCGTGGCGGCACCCCCGATTTCCAGTGTGCTCACCGACGCCTTCCCGGCTGAAGCCGGTCCTACAATGGCGCAGGCATCAGCGCAGGCATCATCATCGGCATCGGCATCGGCATCGGCATCGGCACCGGGATCAGCATCAGCGGTTGCAGCGTTGCTCGGCGGTGACGTCGGCGGGCGGCAGTTCGTTTTCGGTGTAGCCGTACTTCTGCAGGATCTTCAGCAGGTCACCGGACGCGCGCAGTTTCGCCAGTTGCTCGTTGAACGCCTGGGTGAACGCCGGATCGTTTTTCGGCAGGCCGTAGGCGTGGTAATTCCAGGTCGGTTTGCCATCGGCGTCCGGGATCTGCTCGAACGGCAGCGCGCGTTCAACCGGCGTGCCCTCGGCTTTTTTCAGCAGGCCGATGATTTCGGCATCGGGGAAGTACACCACGTCGACGCGATCGGCCTGCAGCGCGGCGAGGGCTTCGGTGTCTTTGTCGAAGAGCACCACGTTGCCATTGCTGATGCCGCTGTCCTTGGCTTCCTGCACCTGATTGCTGCCGGGCTGGGTCGCCAGCCGCGCCTTGCCGTTGGCCGCGACGTCCTTGAGGCTGTGCAGCTTCAGCGGGTTGCCGGCCTTGACCAGAAACGCGCCACCGGAGCGGGTGACCGGGTTGGAATAGCCAATCACTTTGCAGCGTGCCGGGTTGATGAACAGGCCGGCACCGATCAGATCGAAACGACCTGCCGCGAGGCCCGGCACCAGCGAGCCGAACTCGGTGATGGGCAGTTCAACCTTGCTGATGCCCAGCGGTTCGAGAATGGCCCGGAGGATCTCGACGTTGGCGCCGACGATGTTCCCGTCGGTGCCCACGTAGGCATAGGGCTGCTCGTTGGCGATGCCGGCGGTCAGGCCCTGAGTGCGGCCCTTTTCCAGCAGGTCGGCGACGGCGGAGAACGAAACCACGGCATTCAGCAGCAGGGCGGAGCCGAGTGCGGCTGACAATGACAGGGATTTTCCAGCGATTGTGCGAGGGAAGGGCATGGCGGACTCGTGGCGTCAGTGGGGGCAGGAGAGCGGAAGCCGCGAATCATAAGAGTCTAAAAAAGATTAGATAAATATCGTTTAGTTATTAGTTTATGCACTTGGGTCCGATGGATTCGGGCCGTGCCACGGCAACCGTATCCCCCTTGGACCGCTCTGGCAAGGCGGTCCGGGGGAACAGTCCGCGTCGATCAGGCCGTGGTTGAGGTTTCGCGGTGCGGCAGTTTCCAGCCAGCGCGAATAAAGTGGCAGGTGTAGCCGTTGGGAATGCGCTCTAGGTAGTCCTGATGCTCAGGCTCGGCTTCCCAGAACGGTCCGGCCGGGGCGATTTCGGTGACGACTTTGCCCGGCCACAGGCCCGACGCATCGACATCGGCCACGGTGTCCAGCGCCACGGCTTTTTGCTGGTCGTTGAGGTAGAAAATCGCCGAGCGATAGCTCACGCCCCGGTCATTGCCCTGGCGATTCGGGGTCGACGGGTCATGAATCTGGAAGAAGAATTCCAGGATCTGACGGTAGGAAATCTGTTCGGGATCGAAGACGATTTCGATGGCTTCGGCGTGGGTGCCGTGGTTGCGATAGGTGGCGTTGTCGACGTCGCCACCGGAGTAGCCGACGCGGGTCGAGACGACGCCGGGGTAGCGGCGCAGCAAGTCCTGCATGCCCCAGAAGCAGCCTCCGGCAAGCAGCGCGGTTTCGGTGTGGGTGGTCATGGGCAAGTCCTTCCAGCTGTTGAGCGGTGTGTGTCAGACAAGCGCCGCAGTGTGCGTGTCTGCGAGCTTGTTGGCGAGCGGGCGGCGCAACGGCCGCCCTTGAAGATCAGAGGATGGAGACGCGCACTCGTTCAGTCGCCGCCGAACTGCTGACGGTATTGGCCGGGCGTCACGCCGATGCGCTCATTGAATGCCTTGCGCATGTGCCGCGCGCTGCCGAAGCCGCAGCGACTGGCCACCACCTTGAGCGGCAGGTCACTGCCTTCGAGCAGTTTGCGTGAATGATCGATGCGGGCGTTGAGCAAGAATTGCATGGGCGTCAGACTGGCTTCGCGCTGAAACGCCCGGGCGAAATTGCGCGGACTCATCGCTGCCAGGTCGGCCATGCGCTGCACGGTGTACGCCTCATCAATGTGATCGACGACGTAGGCCTGCACCCGGGCGATCGCGCTGTCATCCCGGGGCACCGCCGCCAGCAGCGGGCCGTAGGGCGTTTGCCCGCCCTGACGCTTCATCACCACCAGCAGCACTTTGGCGACTTCGAGGGCGATCTCCTTGCCATGGTCTTCGGCGACGATGGCCAGGGCCATGTCGATCCCGGCGGTAATGCCACCGGAGGTGATCAGGTTGCGGTCGACGACGTAGATTTGCTCGGTTTCGACCCGGGTGGCGGGGAAGCGCCGGGCGAGTCGCTCGACGTAGTTCCAGTGGGTGGTGCAGCGATAGCCGTCCAGCAGGCCAGCGTCCCCCAGCAGAAACGCACCGGTGCAGATCGCCCCGAAACGCCGGGCGCCCTGGACGGCGGCGGGTAGCCAGGCGGTGAGCCGAGGATGGCCGACGCCGTACGCGCCCGGCCCGCCGGGGACCAGCAGCAGATCGATGTCGGCCGGCAGATCGTCCAGCGCCACATCCGCCTGGACCTTGAGTCCGCAGGAGCTGCGGATGAGCAGCGGGCGCTCGGCCACCGTGATCAATCGGTACTGTTCTTCCGGTGCCAGCAGTCGATTGGAAATCGAAAAGACGTCCATGGGGCCGGTCACGTCGAGCATGAGCACGTCGGTGAACAGCACCACTGCCACTGTTCTTTGCCTGGAAATGTCGCGCATGCCTTGATCGCCTTTCTGTTACCGCCACTGCCAGCGCAGGGGGCACGAGCCTGAAACCAGGCGGCATTCTAGGGGATTGTGCGGACGGATGTGAATGATGGGCGTTGGTTGACGTGCTGCCTGTTCAGTGCGGGCGATCGTCCCACTGAATGCGCGCGGTGTTTTTAGTGGGACTGGCTTTAGCCGGGAAGGGGCCGGTGCGAGCAGCCTCGATTTTGCGGTGTGGCTTCTGGCGCTTTCCCGGCTGAAGCCGGTCCTACAGTCGATGTCAGCGCCGGTCCCACCGGGGATACGCAAAGCGCAAGATTCTGCGAGTCCGCCAGTCCGTAATCAATGTCCGGAATCATTGCGGATCTGACATTGCCGGCTCTGCGGGTGCGCTTTAGACTCCCGGCCATCCACTAGACGACTGGTCTACGCCAGTTGATCCGGTCACCCTCTTCAACGCCTTGAACGGAGTTTCACCCATGGCTACGCAACCCCTGCTCACTCACGTCAACCTCGGGCGGCACGTGCTGAAAAACCGCATTGCCTTCCCGCCCTTGACCCGCCAGAGAAGCCTGCAACCGGGCGATATCGCGTCGGACCTGATGGCGACGTACTACCAGCAGCGTGCGTCCGCCGGTTTCATGATCACCGAAGGCACCCAGATCGAGCCGCGCGGCCAAGGCTATGCATGGACCCCGGGCATGTATACCGCCGAGCAGGTCGAAGGCTGGCGCAAAGTGACCGACGCGGTGCACGCGGAAGAGGGCGTCATCTTCGCCCAGCTCTGGCATGTGGGGCGCGTGTCCGACCACGCGTTGCAGCCAAACGGCGAAGCGCCGGTTGCCCCATCGGCGATCCCGGCGGCCAACGCCAAGGCGTTCATCGAAACCGCGCCGGGCGCAGGGCAACTGGTGGTGCCGCCGACGCCTCGCGCACTGACCGTGGAAGAAATCCGCGAGTTGGTGAAGCTGTACGCCCAGGCGGCAAAAAACGCGATCGAAGCGGGTTTTGACGGCGTGGAAATCCACGCGGCGAACGGTTACCTGGTCAACCAGTTCATCTCCGAGCACGCCAACCACCGCGACGACGAATACGGCGGCTCGCTGGAGAACCGCTTGCGCTTCCTGCGCGAGATCGTCACTGCCGTCGCCGAAGCCGTTGGCGGGGATCGTCTGGGCGTGCGCTTCTCACCGCTGTTCGCCAGCACCGACGAAGAACGCGTCTACATCGGCCTGGTGGAAAGCGATCCGCATCACACCTACGTCGAAGCCATCAAGGTTCTGGAAAACGCCGGCGTCGCCTACGTCTCCATCGCCGAAGCCGACTGGGACAACGCCCCTGAACTGCCGGAGACCTTCCGCAAAGCCATCCGCGACGCCTTCAGCGGACGCATCATGTACGCCGGCCGCTACACCGCCGAACGCGGCAACCGCCTGATCGACGCCGGCCTCGCCGACCTCATCGCCTTCGGCCGCCCCTTCATCGCCAACCCCGACCTGCCCGCACGCATCGCCAACGGCTGGCCCCTCAACCCCGTCAACCCGGCCACGTTGTATGGCGGGACTGAAGTGGGCTATATCGACTATCCGGTTTATAAGGCTGGCGAATAAAACCCCTCGCCTTATCCCGGATCGAGTACAGACGCGGACGCGGAGCGATCAGTGGAGGCAAAAGACGTTAGCGTTGTCCCGGGGACAGATTAATTTACGGTGAAGCGCTGTAAATAAATCAGTCCCCTATGCGCTATGGTGCACTCACTGGCCTCTTCCCGGCTAAAGCCGGTCCCACTAAAAGCGATGCGTTCAGTCAGTGGGACCGGCTTTAGCCGGGAAGCTGTTGATCTGACTTTGATCTTGATCTTCGTACACAAAAGGCCCAGTCACCGCCAATCGCGACTTGGGTGCAGGCTGAACGCAGGTCTCGCGCAGTGGGCCGAGCGGCATGGATGCCGCGAGAGCCGCCCCCCGCCATGGATGGCGGATGGCGGCGGGCCCACGGAGCGAGACCGGAGTGAAGGAACCCGACGAAGTCGGGCCCAACCAGGAGCAGGCACTTTTGCTTACTTTTGGTGCTTTTCAAAAGTAAGTCGCCGAAGGCGAAACAGTCTGCCCCCAGGCAGACGCTCTTGATCTTGACGTTCTAGCGATTTCCAGCGCGACTATTCGCGCGTAGCGATCTCATCCAGATGGTTAAGCAACGCCAGCGGATCCTCATACACCCGCAACGCCCCGGCGCGCTCCAGCTCGCTCACGTCATACCCGCCCGACAACAGCCCGATCCCCGTCGCCTTGCACCGCCGCGCCGCCAACATATCCCAGATCGCATCACCCACCACCAGACAATCCTCGATCCTCGCCTCAATCTTCTTCGCCGCCGTCACAAACAAATCCGGGTCCGGCTTGCCATTCTTCACATCATCCCGCGTGATCAGATTGATCTGCTCCGGCTCCAGCCCCAACGCCTTCAGATTGATCCGCGCCGTCGACATCTCCCCACTGGTCGCGATGCACCAGGGAAAACCCTCATCGTCCAGCGTCTTCAACAACTCCACGGCCCCCGGCAGCGCAATGATCTGATCCTGGGTTCTCTCGTACGCCTCAGCGTGCCTTTCACTCAACCGCTCAGCCTGCGCCTCAGTGATCTCCATCCCGGTTTCACGGGACAGCATCTTCAGCATCAAGCCGCCGCTCATGCCGATCTTGCGGTGGATGCGCCACATCGCCAGTGGAATGTTCTCTGAATCAAGGGCTTCCTTCCACGCCGTGACGTTTTGATAAACGCTATCGGTCAGGGTGCCGTCGAGGTCGAAAAGGAAGGAGGTATTGGATCGCATGGTGAGGCTCCGTTGGTCAACAGGTCATCCGCTGACAATGACTAAAAATAAAAGGGGAAGCGCCCGGCGTTCAGGCCGGGGCATAAAAGCGGTTCAGGACAACCCGAGTGTCAGCCGCTTCAACCGGCATTCCACGACCTTGTCGTAGAACTCGGAAAGCGCATCGGCCTGCTGCGCGTCAATGCCGCCGCAGCACCGCAGCCCGAGCACGAAGCCGTTCTTGACCGCGTCGATGGTCGAGCCCGACGCATGGATATCAGCCAGGATGCGCTCGCTTTGCGGTCGCAGTACGGGGGGCAGGTGGTCGAGGATGTCAGTCATGGGGAAGGCTGCCTTTCAGTTCTCTGTCCGGCTGTCTGTGTCTGCACAGCAGCGGTTGAATGCTCATGCAAGACCTGACCGGGAGAGGGGCGCAGCGGTTCCGACAAATTCTTCAAATGACCGCGAACGGCAGGGGTCGTGGGACTGGCTTTAGCCGGGAAGGGGTCGTGTGTTACACCACAACACTGATGGTGTACAAACCGGCCTCTTCCCGGCTGAAGCCGGTCCCACCAGAATCAATCTATACGCGGGTGCTGCTGAACCAGCGTCTCGCGCTTGGCTTGCAACTCGGCAATCTGCGTGTCGATGTCTTCAATCTTCTGCTCAATGTTGTCGTGATGCTCCTGCAGCAGCTCACGGGCTTCGTTGAGGTCCGACGCCGCCGGCGCGGCGCCACGCAAAGGCTTGTTCGCGGTTTCTTTCATAGTCAGGCCGGTGATCAGGCCCACTACCGCCACCACCATCAGGTAGTACGCCGGCATGTACAGGTCCTGGGTGGTTTCAACCAGCCAGGCGACCACGGTCGGGGTCAGGCCGGCAATCAGCACCGAGACGTTGAAGGCACTGGCCAGCGCGCTGTAGCGGATGTGGGTGGGGAACATCGCCGGCAGCGTCGACGCCATGACACCGATGAAAAAGTTGAGGATCACCGCGATCAATAGCAGACCGGCGAAGATCAGGCCCAACTGGCCGCTGTTGATCAGCTTGAACGCCGGAATCGACAGCACCAGCAGCGCGATGCTGCCAGCGATGATGAAGGGGCGACGGCCGATCTTGTCACTGAGGAAACCGATCAGCGGCTGCACGAACAGCATGCCGACCATGATCGCCACGATGATCAGGACGCCGCGGTTTTCGCTGTAATGCAGGTTGTGGGACAGGTAGCTCGGCATGTACGTGAGCAGCATGTAGTACGTGACGTTGGTCGCCGCGACCACACCGATGCAGGTCAGCAGGCTGCGCCAATGCTTGGTCGCGACTTCCTTGAACGAGACTTTCGGGCCGTGTGCCAGGCCTTCGCGGTCACCCTGTTCGAGCTTTTCAACGTGCTGCTGGAACGCCGGGGTTTCTTCCAGCGCGTTACGCAGGTAGAGGCCGATCATGCCCAGGGGCAGGGCGAGGAAGAACGGCAGACGCCAGCCCCATTCGAGGAACTTCTCCTCGCCGACCACGGACGAGATGAGCACCACCACGCCGGCACCCAGCACAAAACCGGCGATCGAGCCGAAATCCAGCCAGCTGCCAAGGAACCCGCGTTTGCGGTCCGGCGCGTATTCAGCGACGAAGATCGAGGCGCCGGTGTATTCGCCTCCGACCGAAAAGCCCTGGGCCATCTTCGCCAGCAGCAAAAGGATCGGCGCCCAGATGCCAATCGATTCATACGAGGGAATCAGTCCGATGGCAAAGGTACTCAAGGACATGATGACGATGGTCGCGGCGAGGACTTTCTGTCGCCCGTACTTGTCACCGATGGCGCCGAAAAACACGCCGCCGATGGGGCGAATCAGGAAGGGCACGGAAAAGGTCGCGAGGGCCGCGATCATCTGCACGCTGGGGTCGGCGCCGGGGAAGAAGATCTTGCCCAGTGCGTAGGCCACGAAGCCGTAGACGCCGAAGTCGAACCATTCCATTGCGTTACCCAGCGCGGCGGCGGTGATGGCCTTCCGCATCTTGGCATCGTCGACAATAGTGATGTCTTGCAACCCGATCGGGTTGACGGTTTTCTTGCGTGATCTCATAAAAGTCCCGGCAGCTAGAAGTGTGACGTTGCGACGTTGTGGCGATCGGCGTTGCGACCCACTGCAGCGCATCCACCCGAAAGAGGTGGTGTGCTGTCGTAATAGTGGCAGGCCGATCTGAATCAGATAGGACCCTGACACAATTAATTCAGAAAAATCCCTGGTTTTTTGAAGTTTATTCAAATGAGTGATTAATCGAGCGGCTCTATCGACCGATAAAGTCAAACAGGTTGGATCCAATGAATTAAATGCATCAGAACAAGACAGGCGGTAGTCTTAGCCTATTGATTAAGTGATGGCTCAATGACATATTCACTGCGCCTTCAACTCATGCCCACGGAAAAAAATGCGCCCCTTCAAGTCACTTGTTGCAGCCTCGGTGCTGATCAGCGGGTGCAACGGAATGCCCACCGCTTTCACCCAGGATCCTGTCTTTGACCAAGCCTTCGTCGTCCATTCCGGTGCGCCGCTGCCCTATCTGTTGATGGGCACCGCGATCCAGTGGAATGAAGATTACGCCGTCACCGTCAAGCACATCCCTTACATCTCCGGCGCGGTATTCCAGGGGCAAGGCGACGTACAGTTCTTCAAGCACAAGGCCGATTCCGTTCCGATGTGGCGCTCGTACCAGCCGGGTGAAGAACTCACCTCAGTGGGCTACAACTCCGCCTACATGTCGGTGAAAGGCACAGGCCGCGCCCTGCCGGCGATGATTCGCCTGGACGCCAAAGAAGGCAACGTAATGTATGGCACCCATGATGGCCCGGTGGCCAAGGGCATGTCGGGCGGCCCGGTGTTCGCGGCAGACGGCAAGGTGGTGGGGATCACCGTGGCATTGCTGACCTCCAGCGACCTGGCCAAGATCAAGCGCCCGGACCTGGCCAACCAGCCACGGATCAGTATTTTCATGCCGTACAACGAAATCAACCGCGAGTGGACCCGTTACATGGCTCAGGCCAAACCGGCCACGCCAGCGCCGACCCACCTCGCGGTCAACTGATCAACGCTCACGCAACGCTTCGCGGGCGCGGTTGAGGGGCTTGATGAGGTAATCCAGCACGGTTTTTTCACCGGTGCGGATGTCCACCGTGGCGATCATTCCGGGGACGATGGCAAAGCTCTTGCCGGCCTTGTTGCGCAGTACGTCCGAGTCCGTGCGGATGTACACGCGGTAGTAGAAGATTTCCGGCTTCACCTCATCCTGAATCGTGTCCGGCGAGATGGTCACCACCTTGCCGTCGAGGCTGCCGTAGATCGAATAGTCATAGGCCGTGATTTTCACCTTGGCCTGCTGCTCGGGGTGGATGAACGCGATGTCCCGGGGCGAGATGCGCGTTTCGATCAGCAGTTGCTCATCCAGCGGGACGATCTGCATCAGCTGTCCGTTGGGCGGCACGACCCCGCCGATGGTGCTGACTTCGATGTCCTTGACGATGCCGCGCACCGGCGAGCGCAAGGTCAGGCGAGACAGCGAATCGCTGCGGCCGCGGATCACCGCTGACAGCATCTGCGCCTCGGCATTGGCTTTGGCCAGGTCCTCGCGGGCATGCACCATGTATTCGGAACGCGCCTCGGTGGCCTTGAGCTCAAGCTCGGAGCGCTGGCGGTTCAGGCGCAGCACTTCGACCCGGCTCGACGCTCCGATTTTCGCCAGATTCTCGGTGATCGCCAGTTCGCTGCGCACCAGCTTCAGCGAGCTCTCGATGCCGGTGAGGGTTTCGCCGAGGCCCCTGCGCCGGGCGTTGAACAAGTCGGTTTCGGCGCGACGCAGCTCCGGGTACTTGTCCAGCGACGCATCGAACGTCAGCGGCTTCTCGCTCACTTCGGCCTGCAGCCGGTTGACGCTGGCCAGCGCCGCCCGGTACTTCGCCTCGCTCTCGCCGACGTTCGACTCACTCTTCACCGCATCGAGCTGCGCCAGCACCTGGCCGCGCTCCACCAGCGTGCCTTCGCTGACGTTCAGCTCCTTGATGATCCCGCCCTCCATGGACTGAATCAGCTGCTCCCTGGAACTGGGCACCACCTTGCCGGTGCCGGTGGACACTTCCACCACCTGAAACCAGGCCGCCCAGGCAAGGAAACACGCGAGCATCAGCGCGCACGTCCAGATCACCCGTACGCTCCCGGTGATGCTGCGTTCATCCTGGCCGTCGAGGTACGTGACTTGATCGCCAAGCCGTGGGGTTTGCTCCGTGGTCAGTGCGTTCATGCCTGCGCTCCTTGCGGCTGTCTGAGTCGGGTGAGGGCGGCGTCGCGGTGGTCATCGATGACGATGCGGCCGTTGTCCAGCACGATGATCCGTTCCACCAGTTGCAGCAGGCTGACCCGGTGGGTGGCGACGATCAGGGTGCGGCCCTGACACCAGGTCGAGAGTTTTTCCAGCAACTGGCGTTCGGTGATGTCGTCCAGCGAGGCGGTGGGTTCGTCCAGCAGCAGCACCTGGGGCTGACGAATCAGCAGGCGTGAGAGCAGCAGGCTCTGACGCTGACCACCGGACAACCCCAGGCCGCCTTCAAGAATCAGGTGGTCCATGCCCTTGGGCAACTGTCGGACAAATTCCAGCGCGCCGGTCACCGACAGGGCGGCGATGATCTCCTGATCGCTGGCCTGGCCGGCGCCGAGGGTGAGGTTGTCCCGCAGCGTGCCGTGAAACAGCCGCGCCTGCTGGGACATCAGCCCGACGTCCCGGCGCAGGTCGGCCGGATCAAGGTGGGCCAGCGCAATGCCGTCCAGTGTGGTTTCGCCACTGGACAAATCCATCGAGCCTGCCAGCGCCTGCAGCAGCGTGGACTTGCCTGCGCCATTGCGCCCGAGAATGGCGACGCGCTCGCCCGGCCGAATGTTCAGGTTGATGCCGCTCAGGGCAGGCGCGGCCTCTTCGCTGTGCTTGAAGCCGGCCTGACGCAACACGTAGTCACCACGAATGGCGGGCACATGCACGCGCTGACTGCCTTCGGGGTGATCGACCGGCATCTGCATCAGCCGGTTGAGCCCTTGCAGCGCAACCTTCGCCTGCTGCCAGCGGGTCAGCACGTGGGTCAGCTGCGCCATTGGCGCCATCATCCGCGAGGCCAGCATCGAGGCGGCCACCAGGCTGCCGGTGGTGAGGTCGCCGGCAATCACCATGGGCGCACCGAACACGATGACCACGGCAAACACCGCGCCCTGCACGTTCTGGGTCCAGGCCACCAGGCTGTTGGTCAGCGAGCGCAGTTTCAGGCTGCTGTCGGCCGACGCGGCGTTGTAGTGATTCCACTGCTGCTGGAAACGTTGCTCGGCCTGCAGCGCCTTGATGTCGTCCATGCCCTGCACGGTTTCCACCAGCATGGCGTTGCGCAGTGCGGCTTCGCGCATTGAGGCATTGGCCAGCCGCGCCAGCTTGCGTTGGGCAAGGACGCCGGGCAGCACCATCGCCACCAGCGCGACCAAAGGGATCAACACCAGTGGCCCGCCAATCAGGTAGAACACCAGCAAAAACAGAAAGAAAAACGGCATGTCCGCCAGCGCCGTCGCGGTGCTGGAGGTGATCAGGTCGCGGATCTGCTCCAGCTCGCGCAGCTGCGAAATGAACGAGCCGGTGGATTTCGGCCGCGCCGAGTTACGCAAGCGCAGGGCGTGGCCGAAGATCAGGTCCGAGACCCGCAGATCGGCGCGCTTGCCCATCACGTCGGTGATGCGCAGACGCATGATGCGCATGACGAAGTCGAACACCAGCGCCAGCATCACGCCGCCAAACAGCACGTACAGGGTCGGCAGGGATTCGGCCGGAATCACCCGGTCGTAGACCTGCATGGAGAACAGCACGCCCGCCATGCCCAGCAGGTTGGCGACCAGCGACGCCAGCATGACCTGGCGGTAGGGGCGCAGGTCGCTGAGGACGATGCGCCGGAACCAATGCTCGTCGTAGGGCTTGATGTAGTCGTCGGTGCGCACGTCGCTCAGGGGCTGAATCGGCCGCAGGACAACCGTGCGCAGGGCGTGCTCGGCGAGGACGGCCGGGTCGATGCGGCTCTGCAGGCCCTGGTCGCCGCTGTAGGCGATGCCCAGTTCGCCTTGCTCGCTGACGCTTTCGATCACGCCGACCTGGCCGTCGCGCAGTTGCACCAGCAGCGGCGTGCGCCAGCGGGACAGGCTTTTGCGGTCGTAACGGGCGAACTTGACGCTCAAGCCCGCCTGCCGCGCCATGTAGCGGACCACTTCTTCGACTCGGCCCTCGCTATTGGCCGAGGCCAGGCGGATGCTTTCCGGTGACACGTCGAGGCGGTAATGCCGGGCGACGGTGAGGATGGCCTCCAGCCACGGCGCGTAGTCCGGACGATCAGGGCCTGCCGCGGGGGCTTCAGGAATGACGACGGTCTCGGTCATGGCAGGATCTCCACGTGCTGGATGGTGCTGTGATCGATGCCGAACGCGCGGCGCAGCGCACCGCTGTTGTACAGGCAATCGATCTGCAGACGGCGCAGGTCAGCCTGGGTGTTGGCCAGGTCGAAGCGCGACTGGTGGATTTCCTGCTCGGCGTTGAGCAGGTCGAGCAGCGGCCGGGTGCCCAGTTCCAGGTACTGCCGCCCGTACAGCTCGCGGGCTTCGGTGATGCTGGTCTGCCGGGATTCCAGCGAGCTGAGCCGGCGCGTCAGGCCGGACGTCTGCGCCTGCGCCTCGCCCAGCCCTTGCCGCGCCTGCAGGCGTGCGGCGTCCTCGGCGGAATCGGCGGCGGTCAGGGCGTAGTTGGCGGCGCGGCTGCGGGCACTGGTGGCGCCACCCTGATAGATCGGCACTTCCAGGTTGAGAAAGATCCCCGCCTGGGTGCGATTGATCGTCGAGTTCTGGTCGTCGTAATGATCGTCCAGAAACTGGTTGACCGAGGGCTGCAACGACAGCGTCGGGTAGGCTTCCGCCTTGGCCTGGGCCAGTTCGGCCTGGGCCTGGGTGCGCTGGGCGGCGGCTTGCAGCACGGCGGGGAGGGCGTCTGTGCTGATGGGGGCGGTGCAGGCGTCGGTCATCGAGGCGCTGAAGGTGCTGCTGACCTGGGGCGGGGTCTGCCGACCGAGCAGATTGGTCAGCGTCGACTGCCAGCGTGCATACAACGCTTTGTACTCTTGCAGCGTCGCCATGCCGCCCTCGGCGCGGGACTGCGCCTGAACCACGTCGGAACGGGTGCTCGCGCCCATGTCGCTGCGCTGCCTGGCCAGCTCGACGATATCGCCGATGCCGCGAATCTGCTCCCGGGCGATGTCCACCAGACGCTGATAGCGCTGGACTTCGATGTAGGCAAACGCGGTGTCGCGGCTGACCTGATCGATCGCCAGCAGAATGCTCGCCTGACTGCGGGCGGCCTTGGCACGGGCCGCCTCGACTGCGTTCGAGACCTTGCCGAAATCGTAGAGCATCTGTTTGAGGGAGATGCTCACCGACTGGCTGCCGTCGTCGCTGCCATAGCCGCTGGTGTAGCCGCCTTTTATCCCGCCGGAGATCTGCGGGTAGTAACCGGCTTCGGCCACGTTGATGCCCTCGGCCTGTTGATACAAGGTGCCGATCGCTTCGCTGATGCTGGGGTGCCAGTCAACGGCGAGCCGGACGGCCTGTTCGAGGCCCAGGGTCTGACTGTCTTCCTTGACCCCGACCGCTCCGGGCCCGGAACTGCCTTTGGCATTGCTTTTGTGACTGCCTTCACGACCATCGCCCTTGCTCCGCTGATCCGCGGGCTTCGCCTGCAGGCGGGAAGGGCTGATGCTGCGCAGGCCGGGATCGATTTGATCCTCTGCCAGCGCAACGGAAAAAATCGGGTGACTCAGGCCGACGGTCAGGACGACCGCCGTCCATTTCTGCTTGCGAACGCGCTCCACATGGCTTCCTTACTGTACGAATACAGAGCTTCCCTTTTGTTGAATCAACCGGCCGAGCGCATTGATCGGCCGGTTGAACCCCGCCTCCGGCAGCGCCAGAGGGCGGGCTGATCAGACGACGTGAATACCGTTCTGCACCCACAGATGATGGGTTGGATCTTCTTGCGGCGTGTACTGGGTGTAATCGACGCCATCGGCCTGTTGCGCGCCGCCGGCGACCCAGGTGTTGGTCATGTGCACGCTGTCTCCACTGCCTCCCTTGATGATCAATGTGTTGCTGTCGGCCGAGGTAATGGACACCAGGTCCGCCAGGCTGATGGTCAGCGCGACGGCGCTGGTGTGGTTCAGGTCCAGCACCTCGATGTTGTGGATCCGGCGCTGCAGATCGCCCAGGTTAATGGTCGCGTCGCCCCCGGCCCACAGCAGGGTGTCGGTGCCCGTGCCGCCATCGACCGAGGCGAAATGCTGGTCGGCGATGATCAGCGTGTCGTTGCCGGCGCCGCCCTGCAGGGTGACCGCCCCACCATGGGACCCGTCCAGCGTGTCATTGCCGGCGGTGCCCTGGATCAGCGCGGCACCGGTGGTGGCGATGGCCGTGGCGCTGTGATCATCGCCGCTCGCTACGGTGGACAGCGCGGCAAACGAGGTAGTGGCGACGGCACCGGCCTGTTCCAGATCAATGGTCAGCGTCGCCGTGTCGGTGGTGCCGTTGGGGTGCTTGAGTTGGTAGGTAAAGACCTCCTCACGGCCGATGACCGCATCGGTCTGGCCCGGCGTCAGGGTGTAGGTGTAGCGCCCGTCGGCCTGCACCAGCAGCGAACCGTAGGTGCCGACAATGGTGGTGCCGTTGTAGCCCGGCGTCACGTAACTGCCGGCCGCCAGCACGTTGAGCACGGTGTACGCCGAGCCCAGCACATCAGCGCCGCCGCCGGCTGTGTCGGTGAGCAGATTGCCCGCCACCGGGGTGTAGCTGCCCACCACGAACTGATTGGTGTAGGTGGCGTCGTTGGTCAGGCTGATGTTGACCGTACTGGCGACACCGACGCCCCCGGCGGCGAGTTTGACCTGATAGCTGCCAGGTCCCTGGTCATCGAAGCGCGCGGCGTAATTGCCGCCGCCCAGATTGGCGAGCGAAGCACCACTGTAGTTCTTGACCAGCACGTACTGGCCGGTGGCGGTGTTGAGCTTGTACAGGCCCAGGGTCAGGGACCCGAGCAGGCTGAGCAGGTTGGAGGAGTTGACCACTACCGTCAGGTCACTGATCGCACCGGCCGCCACGCTGGTGGTCCATGAACCACTGCCGCCCAGCACCGGCACGATGAACGGGCCCAGCGCCGTGGTAGCGATGACCTCCTTGTTGACCAGCGTGATGTCACTGACTGCGACGTCGTTGGTGGCATCGACCACCAGGGCCGGGCTGGCCAGGCTGGTATCGCTCCACACCTCGGTGGCCTGTGGGCTGTCGATGCGCACGTACAGATTGGCGGTGTCGCTGAGGCCATTGGGGTGCACCAGCTGATAGCTGAAGACATCCACTTTGCCGACGCTGGTGACCGCGCCGTCGGGCCGGTAGCTGTAGTTGCCGCTGGCGTCGATGGTCAACGTGCCGTACAGGCCTTGCACTGTGGTGCCCGAGCTGGCGGTGACGTAGCTGCCGTTTTTCAGCACCTGCAACACAGCGCCGTTGTCCGGGCCGGTCACGTCTGCCTGGCCATCAATCCCAGGGTTGGTGATGACGTTGCCGGTCACGGGGGCATCGGCCACCCCGTTGAACTGGGTCAGGCTGGTGACGTCCAGCTGCAGCTGGGTGGTGACGTTGGTCACCACGCCAATCCCGGTGCTCGACACGACCAGCCGGTAATCGCCGCCCAGCAGATCGCCGATGTTCACCCGCACGCCCTGGCCGGTCAGCGCCACCAGATCGAGCAGGCCGCCGTTGCCATTGACGTCCAGGGTCACCCAGTTGCCGCTGGCGTTCTTCACCTGCAGCGTATAGACCACGCCGTCGAGCAAGGACACGGCACTACCGGTGGTCAGTGTCAGGGTCGGATCAAGGGTGGTGCCGCTGTTGACCGTAAACACGAACGCCTTGGAGAAACCGGCCAACAAGGTGGTGAAGGAGTCCGCAACGTTCTGCGTGGTCTTCACCGGCACGAGGCTGACGGTGGCGGTGGCCAGGTTATCGCTGGCGATCACCGGCGTGTTGACGTCGATGTCCGGCGCGGTGACGTTGGCCACCACCGACAGGTTGCCCTTGATGTCAGTGAGGCTGACCAGCAGGGTTTCGCCGTTGATTTGCGCGGGGGCGAGGGTGACGCTGAAGATTCCCGTGGCCCCGACGGTGCCCGTCCCGAGCACCGCGCCGCCGGTGGATTTGATTTGCACCGTCGAACCGATTTCGCCCGTGCCGCTGACGGTCAGGCCATCGACGCTGACCAGCAGCGCAGTGGGTGCAGCGGGGGGTGTCAGGTCAGGCGCAATGGCGCTCGCCGAAAGCGACACGTTACCCGCGGCATCGGCCTGGGTGATGCTCAGCACCTGGTTGTTGATCTGCGCGGCGTTCAGCGCCACCGAGAAGCTGCCGTTGGCGGCGACTGTCGCGCTGCCGAGGACGACCCCGAGTGCGTTGCGCACGGTCACCGTCGACCCCGCAACACCGGTGCCCGTGACCACCGAGCCACTGGCGTTGATGCTCACCGCCGTCGGTGCGACGGGGGCCGTGGTATCAGGTGCCACCAGGCTGCCGGCGGCCGACACGTTACCGGCAACGTCGACCTGACGCACCGTCAACGCCTGGCCATCCAGCTGAGCGGCATTGAGGGTGAGGCTGAACGTTCCGCCCGCGCCGACCGTGGTTGTGCCCAGCAGCGTGCCGCCGGCATTGACCACGTTGACCGTCGCGCCCACTTCACCGCTGCCGCTGAGGGTCAGTCCGTTGGCGGCCAGCACCAGGGCGGAAGGGGGATTAGGCGCCTGAATATCCGCAGCGGTGACCGTCGCCACGGCCGAGGCGTTGCCCGTCACGTCCGCTTGCTGGACGCTCAACACCTGACCGTTCAACTGGGCTGTGGAGAGCAAGACGACAAACCCGCCCGCGGCATTGACCACTGCGCTGCCGAGCACTGCGCCGGCCGCATTGGTCACACGTACGGTCGCGCCTGCCTCGCCGTTACCGCTGACTTGCAGGCCCGCGCCATTCAGGGCGACGTTGGTCAGCGCGGCGGGTGGCGTGGTATCGACGGCGCTGAGGTTTGCCAGCAACGAGACGTTGCCGGCGACATCACGCTGGCTTACCGACAGCAACTGACCGTTGAGCTGGGCCGCCGAGAGATTGGCGCTGAACGTGCCGTCCAGTGCAACGGTTGCCGTGCCGAGTACGACGCCGAGGCTACTGCGCACAGTGACCGTCGCACCGGCTTCGCCAATCCCGGTCAGGACTGTGCCGGCGCCATTAAGCACCAGCGCTGCGGGTGCATTCGGCGCGGTGATGTCGGGTGCGGTGACCGGCAATATGCCGGACTGCAAACCCACGCTGTCGGTCTGATACGCGTTGAGCACCTGACCGTTGGCTTGCGCCGGGTTCAACAAGACGCCAAACGTACCGCCGGCATTGACCACGGCGGTGCCGAGCGTAACGCCCGCGGCGGTGGTAACGGTCACCGTCGCCCCGGCTTCGCCACGTCCCGTCACCAGCGTACCGGTGGCGCTGACCGCGAGGTCGCTGAGCGCAGCCGGTGGCGTTGTGTCAGCCGCCACCACCGCAGCCGGCAAAGAAGCGCCACCTGCTCCGGTACTCGCCGTCACGCCAAGGCTTTCGCCGTTGGTTTGTGCGGTGTTGAGGGTCACCGTGAACGTACCGCCAGCATTGGTGGCCGCCGTCCCGAGCACGGCGCCTGTTGCGCTGTACACCGTGATGGTGGTGCCCGTTGCGGCGCTGCCGGTCACGCTCAGACCGTCGGCGCTGACCTGCAGATTGGTCGGCGCATTCGGTGGCGGGGTCACGGGCACGGTGAGGTTGAGCGTCCCGGACACATTGTTGCTGGCGTCCACCTGACCGACCGTGAGCACGTTGTTGGCCGTGACGCCGGGGGCCAGGGTGACCACGAAGGTGCCGTTGGCCGCCACTTGCCCGGTGCCGAGCGTGACGCCGAGGGAGTCTTTGACGGTCACGATCGCGCCCGCTTCACCGCGGCCTGCCAACAGCAGGTAATCGGCGCTGATGGTCAGGTTGCTGACAGGATCAGGCGCCTGAGTGTCCGGCACTGTGTAAACCAGCGGCGCGGAAGCGTTGTTGGCCGCGTCCGTTGCAGTCACGGAAATGACTTGCCCGTTGGCCTGCGCAGGATTCAGCCCGACTTCGTAACGGCCCCCGGCGTCGGTCCGCGTGGAGCCCAGCAACGTGCCGTCGGCGGACCTTACGGTCACCGTGCTGTTGGCTTCGGCAGTTCCTTGCAGAATCGTGCCATTGCCGGTCAGCGAGATGAACGTCGGAATCACTGGCGGCGTGATGTCCGGTGCGGTGACCGCCACCGGCGTCGAATCGTTAAGTGCTGCATCAACCTGCACCACCGACAGCGACTGGCCATCAAGCTGCGCGGGCGCCAGCGCAAAGCTGAACGTGCCGTCCGCGCGCACGATGGCGGTGCCGGGCAACGGCGTGCCCGCCACCGACACCGAGACCGTGGCCCCGGGTTCCCCGCGACCGCTGAGGGTCAGGCCGTCCTGGCTGACGGAGAGGTTGGTCACGGCGAGCGGATCGGTGACGTCGTCGGCCCGGTAAACCACCGTGCCGGACACGTTGTTGGCCGCATCGGTCTGGGTGACGTTGAGCGTCTCGCCGTTGAGCTGGGCAGATGACAGCGTGACGCTGAACGAGCCGTCGGCCAACACCGTGGTGGTGCCGAGGCTGGCGCCGGTGGCACTGGTCACTTTGACCGTGGCGCCTGCTTCACCGGTGCCGGTCAGGATCAGGCCGTCGCCACTCAGCGGCGCCAGGACCGGCAGCGCGGGCGGGGTGTTGTCGGGCGCGGTAACGGGCGCGCCAACGGACGGATTGCCCGCAGCATCACGTTGCACGATCGACAGCAGTTCGCCGTTGATTTGCGGCACCGACAGCGAGACCGCGAAATTACCATCCACACCCACCACGCCGGTGCCGACGAGGTTACCTGCCCCATCGGTGATCAACAGGCTGGCACCTGCCTCACCGCGGCCGCTGACCACTGCGCCGGTGTCATCGATTTGCACGTTGGTGACGGGTGCGGGCGGCGTCAGGTCGGGTGAAGCCAGGGAGCCCGCAGCCGACGCGTTGTTGGCGGCGTCGGTGAGCACGACAAACACCGGCTGACCGGCGTTTTGCGTCTGTGACAGGTTGATCAGGAACGTGCCATCGACGCCCACGGTGCCGGTGCCGACTAGCGTGCCATCTGCCAAGGTGATGCGCACCCCCGCACCGACTTCGCCGCTCCCACTGAGCACGCTGCCGGAAGCATTGAACTGCAGATCGGTGGCGACGGCTGGCGGGGTCAAATCCGGCGCGGTGACCGTCGCTGGCACGCTGACATTCCCGGGTGGGTCGGCCTGCTGAACGCTCAGCACTTGGCTGTTGATCTGCGGGGTGGTGAGGGTGACGCTGAACGTGCCGTCGGCCAGAACCAGGGTGGTGCCGAGCAGCGTACCGCCGGCGTCGCGGACGGTGACGGTGGCGCCGGCTTCACCGGTCCCGGTGACCACCGCACCGGCGGCGTTGATGCGCACGTTGTCCAGCGGGTCGGGCGGGGTGAAGTCCGGGGTGGTCAGGCTGGCTTGGGGTGACACGTTGCCGACGGCATCGCGTTGCACCAGCGTCAGCACTTCGGCGTTGGACAGCGCCGGGACCAGCACCAGGGTAAACGCCCCGGTGCTGCCCACCGTTGCCGTGCCGAGCACGGTGCCGAGGTCGTTGGTCACTGTGACAATTGCCCCGGCTTCACCGCGGCCGGTCAGCGTTGCGCCATCGCTGGAAATGCTCAGCTGGGTCAGGGCCAGCGGCGCCGTGGTGTCGACCGAGGTCAGGCTGGCAGGCAGGGAAATATTCCCGGCCGCGTCAGTCAGGGTCACCGCCAGCAATTCGCCGTTGGCTTGCGGGGTGGTGAGGGCGAGCTGGAAGGTGCCATCGATGCGCACGCTGCCGGAGCCCACCAGCGCGCCGCTGGCGTTGAACACATTGACCGTGGCGCCAGGCTCGCCGGTGCCCGATAGCATCGCGCCGTCTGCCGTCACCGACAGGGCGAGCGGCGCATTCGGGGCGATCAGGTCTCTGGCGGTCAGCGCGAGGCTGGCCGATTCATTACCGGCGAGGTCGGTCTGGCTGATGCTCAGGGACTGGCCGGCAATCTGCGGCGGGTTCAGCGTCAGCGAGAAGTTGCCGTCGAGGCCCACTTGCCCGGTACCCAGGATGACCCCGCCAGCGCCGAGCACCGTCACCGTTGCGCCCGCTTCGCCGTGGCCGGTCAGGGTGACACCGTTGGTATTGAGCACCAGATCGGTGAGCTGCCCGGGCGCGGTGACATCCGCCGCCAGGTAACCGGTGGCCAGCGAGTTGATGCCGTCGCTGGACGTGGCGATGGCCGCAAGCGATTCACCGTTGAGCTGCGCGGCATTGAGGGGCGCGCTGAACGTGCCGTCGCCGTTGACCAGCGCCGTGCCCAGCAGCACACCCGAGGCGGTGCGGACGCTGACGGTGCTGCCGGCGTTGGCGGTACCGGTCAGCGTCAGGCCGTCTGCGCTGAGGGCGAGATTCACCGGCGCCGGTTCGGCGAGATTGCCGGGCGCAACCACCGTGCTGGCGTCGGAAGCATTGCCGGCGGCGTCGGTCTGGACCACGGTCAACGTGCCGCCGGCCACTGCCGCCGGGGTCAGACCGAGGGTGAAGCTGCCATTGGCGGCCACGGTCGCGGTGCCCAGCGCGTTGCCATTGGCATCGCGCACCACCACTGTCGCACCGGGCTCGCCGATACCGCCCAGGGTCAGGCCATCGGCGCTGACCGCGAGGTTGCTGACGGCGGCGGGCGCGACGGTGTCGGCGGCTTGGTAGGGCGCCGCCACCGAGACATTGCCGGCCGCATCAGTGGCCGTGACACTGAGGCTCTGGCCGTTGAGTTGGGGGCTGGACAGGGTGACCTGGAACACACCATTGGCCCCGGCGACGCCTGAACCCAGCACGTTGCCGGCCGCATCGCGCACGGTGACGGTGCTGCCGGCTTCGGCGTTACCTGCCAGTTGCGCGCCGCTGCCGCTCAGCAGCAGAGCGGTCGGACTGTCCGGTGCCGTGAGGTCGACGGACGTCACGTTGACCGCCGTCGAGACGTTGCCGGGCGGGTCTTCCTGGGTGACGGTCAGCACTTCGGCATTGAGCTGCGCGGTCGTCAGCGTGACGCTGAACGCGCCATTCGCGGCCACCAGCGCCGTGCCCAACAGGGCACCGCCGGCCGTGCGCACCGACACCGTTGCGCCAGGTTCGCCCCGGCCGGTCACGGTCAGGCCGTCGGCGTTCACCGCCACTTGGGTGAGGGCGGCGGGCGGGCTGATGTCCGGCGCTGTGAGGTTGATCGACGGCGAGACATTGCCGCTCGGGTCGGTCTGGCTGATGTCCAGGGCCTGGCCGTTAGTCGGCGCAGGGGCGAGGGTCACGGTAAAGGTGCCGTCACTGGCCACAAGGGCGGTGCCAAGCAACGTGCCGGTGATGTCGAGGACGCTAACAGTCGCACCGGCCTCACCGGTGCCGGTCAGTGTGCTGCCGTTGGCGCTGATCAGCAGGTTCTGCAGCAGCGCCGGCGGGGTGGTGTCCACCGTGGTCAGGCTTGCGACGCCCGAGACGTTGCCCGCCACGTCGGTCAGGGTGACGGACAGCGGTTCACCGGTGGTCACGGCGTTCGGCAGCGTGACCTGGAACTGGCCGCTCTGGTTGACGATGCCGGTGGCGAGAACGTTGCCGGCGGCATCACGAATGGTCACGGTCGCGCCGGCTTCACCAACGCCGTTGACCACGGTGCCGACGTTGTTGATGGTCACACCGGTGGCGGCATCGGGCGCCTTCAGGTCCGGCGCACTGATGCTGCCCGATTGCGACACGTTGCCCGCCAGGTCGGTTTGCGTGGCGGTGAGCGGCTGGGCGTCCAGTTGGGGCGGCGTCAGTGCGATGGCGAACGTGCCATTGGGCGCAACCGTGCCGGCGCCCAGCACGGCGCCGCCACTGTTTGTAATGGTCACCGTCGCGCCGGCTTCACCGCGCCCGGTGACGGCGCTGCCATCGCCATTGATGGTCAGACCTGCCGGCGCGTCGGGTGCCGTGAGGTCATTGGCGACCACCAGCGCGGTGACCGAGGTGTGGCCAGCGTCATCGGTCGAGACGACGTGCAAGCTCTGCGCGTTCAATTGAGCGAAACGCATCAGGATGCTGAAGCGGCCGAAGCTGTTGACCCTGCCGCTGCCCAGGCTGACGCCGTTGCTGTCGAGGATGTTCACCGTGCTGCCCGGGGTTGCGGCGCCGGTGAGAATGAAGCCGTCGCTGCTGACGGCGAGGTCGCTGGGGGTCGCCAGCTGGGTGCCGTCCGGCCCTGGGAGGGTGACCGCGTTGGAGGCGTTGCCGATGGCGTCGGTGCTGATGACGTCGACGTTGGTGTTGTTTGCAGCAGGCGGAATGAGGCCGATAACAAACGTACCGTCCTGGCCAACCGTGCCGGTGCCGAGCACGACATTGCCCGGCCCGCGAACGGTGACGGTGGTGCCGGGTTCGCCGACCCCGGAAACGTTCGCGCCGTCCGGACTGATCGCCAGATTCGTCACATCGACCGGTGGTGTGGTGTCCGGTGCGAGCACCGGGGTCGCCAGCGAATCGTTGGCACCATCGGTGGCGACCACTTGCACCGTCTCGCCGTTGCTCAGGATCGGCGCAACGTTAAAGATGAAAATCCCGTCCGTCCCGGCAACGGCAGTGCCGATCTGAACGCCAGCGGCATCGAGAATTTTCACCGAGCCGCCGGGCACGGTGGTGCCGGTCAACAGCCCGGCGGCATCCAGCGTCAGGCCGCTTGGCACGGGCGGCGCGGTGAGGTCGGGTGCCGTGACCGAACCGGCCAGCGAGGGCAGGGTGCTGGCGTCGGTCTGGGTCACGCTCAACACCTGACCGTCCAGCTGCGGCGGGCTCAGGGTCACCGCGAAAATGCCGTTGGTTCCCACGATGGCCGAGCCCAGCAGGGTCCCGCTGACATCCCGCACTTGAACGGTATCGCCCGCAACGCCTGTTCCGGAAACGGTCAGGCCGTCGTTGCTGATGGTAATCCCGGCGGGCGCGCCCGGCGCAGTGGTGTCTGGCGCGTTGAGCGAGGAGGCGGGGGAGATGTTGCCGGCGGCGTCGGTCTGCTTGACCAGCAGCACCTGGCCGTCGGCCTGGATCGCGTTGAGGAGGACGTCGAAGCGGCCGTTCAGCGGGTCGGCCGTGGCGGTGCCCAGCACGTTGCCATTGACGTCGAGCACGTTGACGGTGGCGCCGGGCTCGCCCTGGCCGCTGAGCGTCAGGCCATCGGTGCCAAGAATGAGGCCGGTGGGGGCGTCGGGGGCCTGGATGTCCGCCGCCAGCAATGGCGTGGCGGGAGAGGCCAGGGCCGAGCCGTCGACTTGCGTGACGCTCAGGGGCTGATTGTTGATCTGCGCGCTGGAAAGCGTCACCTCAAAGCGCCCGTCACTGCCGACCACGGCGCTGCCCAGCGTTGCGCCGAGGTCATCCTTGACGGTGACGGTGGCGCCGCTCTGGCCGTTACCGGTGACGATCAAACCGTTGGCCGACAGATTGAGGTTGGTCACAGCTCCCGGTGCGATGACGTCGGGCGCCGTGACCGGAGCGGCTACCGACTGGTTGCCTGCAGCGTCGATCTGGGTGACTTGCAACAACTGGCCGTCGGTTTGAGCGGTCGTCAGGGTCAGGGAGAAGCTGCCGTCGGGCCCGGCCTGGCCGCTGCCAATGACGTTGCCGGCCGCATCTCGCACCGTGAGGCTTGCGCCGGCTTCACCGGTACCGGTGAGGACCAGACCCGTGCCGTCGAGGACAACGCCGGTCAGCGACGCAGGCGCCTGGGTGTCGGGGGTGATGAAGCTTACCGACGGTGCCAGGTTGCCGGTGCCGTCACTGGCGCCGATCAGCAGGGTCTGGCCGTTGTTCTGCGGGCTGTTCAGCGTCACGCTGAAGCGACCGTCGGCGGCAGCGATCGCCGTGCCGAGCACCGTGCCGTCGAGGGTGGTGACGGTGATCGTTGCCCCGGCCTCGCCGGTGCCGGTCAGCGTTGTGCCGCTGGCGTCGATGCTGATCGCAGCGGGCTGCAGCGGGCCGTCGAGGTCCGGCGCGCTGACGGCCGTGGCAAGGGACGGATTTCCGGCAGCGTCGCTCAGCACCACCTGCAATGCCTGGCCATTGGTTTGAGCAGAAGCGAGCGTGACGGTGAAGTTGCCGGTTGCGGACGTCACGCCGGTGCCGATGACAATGCCAAGGGCGTCCCGTACCGAAACGGTCGCACCGGGTTCGCCACGGCCGGTCAGGGTCAGGCCGTTATTGGCGACGCTGAGATCGGTGGCAGCGGAAGGACCGGTGACGTCGGGCGCGGTGACGGGAACGGTGACCGAGCTTTCGCCCTGACCGTCGACCGCGACCACGTCGAGCACTTCGCCGTTGGCCAGGCCCGGGTTGAGCACAACGGTGAAGCTGCCATTGCCGCCCACGGTCGCACTGCCGAGCAGCACGCCGTTGGCATCGCGCACCTGGACCACCGAACCGGCGCTCGCGGTGCCGGTCAGCTGGGTGCCGTCGCCATTGATGACCAGACCGGAAGGCGTGGTCGGGCCGATGGCGTCGGGCGCCGTGACCGCCAGCACGGTGGACGGCAGGCCTGCGCTGTCGGTCTGGATGACTTGCACCAGATCGCCGGGGTTGACCGGTGGAGTCAGGGTGGTGGCGAAGGTGCCATTGGCGCCGACGACCACCGTGCCGATTGGCGTGCCGTTGGCCACGAGGGTCACTGTCGCGCCGGCTTCTCCTTTACCCGAGACCTGCGTGCCGTCCGCGCTGATCACCACATCGGTGACCTGGTCGGGTGGCGTGGTGTCGGCAACGGTCAGCTCGGCGGAGGCGGAGTTGCCCGCCGAGTCCGTGGCGCTGACGTTGAGTTTTTCGCCATTGAGCTGCGCGATGTCGAGGGTCACGCTGAAGGTGCCGTCGAGACCGGCGCGGGCGACGCCAATGACTGCCCCCGACGCCGTGCGCACAAGGATTCGAGCGCCCGCTTCGGCAACACCTGTAAGGATCAGGCCGTCGGCCGACAGGACGAAATTCGAAGGCGTCACCGGCGCGGTGGTGTCCGGTGCTTGCAGTGCCACGTTGGCGGAGATGTTGCCGGCGGCATCGACCAGGGTGAGCTGCAGCAACTGACCGGCGATTTGTGACGCGTTCAGGGTGATGTTGAACAGCCCGTCAGTGCCCACGACGGCCGTGCCGAGTACGTTGCCGATTGCATCGATGACGCTGGCGATACTGCCGGCTTCGCCACGGCCACTGACGATCAAGCCATTGCCGCTGATCGCGATGCCGGTCGGCGCATCCGGCGGCGTCACGTCCCCGGTGGGGGGCGTGACGTCGATGTCCGGCGCCAGCGCTTGAGCCGGCGGGGAGACGTTGCCGGCGGCGTCGACCGCATTCACGGTCAGCGACTGGCCGTCGGTTTGCGCGGGGCTGAGCCCAAGGCTGAAAGTGCCGTCCGCTGCGACGATGCCGCTGCCCAGCAGGGTGCCGTCGGCGGCGCGCACCTGAATGGTGGCGCCGACTTCGCCGGAACCGGTAATGCGCGTGCCATCGGTGCTGACGGCAAGGTTGGCCGGCGCATCGGGTGGCGTGGTGTCGCCGGGCGGGGTGATATCGATGTCCGGTGCCAGCGCCTGAGCCGGCGTGGAGACGTTGCCGGCGGCGTCGACCGCATTCACGGTCAGCGACTGGCCGTCGGTTTGCGCAGGGTTGAGCCCGAGGCTGAAAGTGCCGTCCGCTGCGACGATGCCGCTGCCCAGCAGGGTGCCATCGGCGGCGCGCACTTGGATGGTGGCGCCGACTTCGCCGGAGCCTGTGATGCGCGTGCCATTAGCGCTGACGGCGAGGTTGGCCGGCGCATCGGGTGGCGTGGTGTCGCCAGGCGGGGTGATATCGATGTCCGGCGCCAGCGCTTGAGCCGGCGGGGAGACGTTGCCGGCGGCGTCGACCGCATTCACGGTCAGTGATTGGCCGTCGGTTTGCGGTGGGTTGAGCGACAGGCTGAATGTTCCGTCTGCCGCAACGATGCCGCTGTTCAGCAGGGTCCCGTCGGCGGCGCGCACTTGGATGGTGGCGCCGACTTCGCCGGAACCGGTAATGCGCGTGCCATCGGCGCTGACGGCAAGGTTGGCCGGCGCATCGGGTGGCGTGGTGTCGCCAGGCGGGGTGATATCGATGTCCGGTGCCAGCGCTTGAGCCGGCGGGGAGACGTTTCCAGCCGCGTCGACCGCATCAACGGTCAGTGATTGGCCGTCGGTTTGCGGTGGGTTGAGCGACAGGCTGAATGTTCCGTCTGCCGCCGCGGTACCGCTGCCGAGCAGGGTGCCAGCGTTGTTGCGAACCCGAACGGTCGCGCCGGCTTCACTGATGCCGGTCAGGGACGTCCCGTCTGCACTGACCAGCAGATTGCTCGGGGCCACGGGAGCTGACGTGTCAGCGGCATTTCCACCGCCGCCACCACCACCGCCACCTGCGACCCCGCCCGCTGCCGCCGCCGCACCGCCCGCGCCCAACAGACCCAGCCCGGCAATCGCAAAGGTGGGGGTCGTGCCCCCCACCACGCCGGCTCCGGCGATGAGCTCATCCAGAGAGCTGACTTCGTCGAAGGTAAAGCCGGTGAAGGACTGAGCGTCGTACTGCGCCTGCCACAGGGTGCCATCTTCGCCCTGAAACACCATGTCGCTGGTGGGGCCTTCCGGCGCGGTACTAAAGAAGTTGGCAACTTTGACCTGATCGCCATTCTTCAAATTAACCACCAGGTCTTGCCCATTGCGGGAGACCGAAGCGACTTGGCTGGGTGGAACGGGCATTTGAACAACGGAGGGTGAATTGAGTGAAAGATCGCCCCACGTGTTGGCAGTAAGTTCGGAGGTTGCTTTATTGGCTACAACAATATTGTCCATTCTGACAGTCCTTTTCTTCGCTTTTAGCACTACAACAACGCGGGTAATGGCGTGTCATACCAGCCACCTGATTCATCGAGTCAGGCGCAGCTTTGTTTCTTGTTAGGTGTGACGCTGTTTGCCAATAATTTAGATCGGATCTATTCGAGATCAATGGAAAATACTTTGACGTTTATCGATATGACGAAATGGATATGACGTAAGCCATTGCTACGTCAGCAAAAAATGTGAGTTAGATATCGATCTACCGATCGTCGGCGGTTTTACGCAAATGTGCTCGTACGAGTGGAGAACGTTTGCGCGTTACAGTCGATTAGTTGAAGCGCCACTGTGGCTGTCGGGACTGGGTGGATCTCGTTGCGCATATTCACCTGAATGTGCACACGCTGAAGGACGTGCTGCGTTTTATATTTCACGACGGCGGGCAGGGGGGCAGGCTCGGTCATCGGTACCCGATGATCGAGGTGCCGGCCAAATACTTGTTCGCTGATGTTGCAAAGGCTGTAAGGTGGTGAGTTAACACCGTACGAGGCTATTTCGCTCATTCAGGAAGCTCGCACTCCAGCCCCCCATTGCACCCACCGCTCCCTCGCGTGGCGTGAATTCAGCAGGAGTTTGCTCATGGAAAAGCTTGGATCGCGTTTGAGAAAAGAACGCAAACGGTTGGGGCTGACGCAAATCGCGTTCGCCAGAATTGGCGGCGTCGAACCCAACGCCCAGGGTCACTACGAAAGTGGCCATCGCTCACCCAAGGCCGATTACCTTCAGCGCGTCTGTGATGCTGGCGTCGACATGCATTATCTGTTCTCCGGCAACACCCTGCTGGGCACTGCGGACAGACTGGATGCCGAGGATCAGACGTCTTCAGGCAGAACGCTCCCCAGCAATAACCGCGAAGTGATCATTTCAAATCGCAATGCGGTGGGCATTCTGGGCACGCTGCACCAGACCCTCAACGACACGACCCAGGTCATCGCCGACGTCGCCACCTCTTTCAGCACGCGCCACGTTGACACCCGCGAAGAGCAATTTGCCGCCCAGGTGCGGGACTTCCAGGAAGACTCACGCCGCTTCATTGGCCTGGCCATGATGAAAGTCCAGCAAAGCGCTTGATCGGCAACGCCCGGTGCCCTCCTGTCAGCAGCGATGAGCGCCGCTGTTGCCCTCCCAGGCCGATTTCACAGAACAACCGCCGCCACGGGCATGCTCGGCGTTGAGCCGATCCACTCCAGCGTCTGCTCAAGGGGCATCGGCCTGGAGAACAGGTAGCCCTGAACCAGCGTGCAGCCGAGGGTCCGCAACGCCTCCAGCTCCGCCTCGGTTTCAACACCTTCGCTGACGCACTGCAATTCCATGTCCTGACTCAGGGCCAGCAATGATTTGACGATCTTGAAACTGGCGGCGTTCTGGTGAATGTCGGTGATGAACGAGCGATCGATTTTCAGCTTGGTCAGCGGCAAGGCGTGGAGCTGGCTCAGGCTTGAGTAGCCGGTGCCGAAGTCGTCCAGGGAAATGCCGCAACCCAGTTCACGAAACGCATTGATCGCCCGTTGCGCCTGAACGAGGTCTTTGATGACGGCGGTTTCAGTGATTTCCAGGTCCAGCCGCGAGGCGTCGAATCCGCTCTGGCGGATCACCTTGATCAACTGTTCGACAGCGTCCATCGACGAGCAATCGTGGGCCGACAGGTTGAACGCCAGCCGGACATCGGCCGGCCATAACTGCGCCGCGTGCAGCGCTTTTTCAAGCAGCGGCGGAGTTAGCCGGTTGATCAGGCCAATTCGCTCGGCCACGCCGATGAAGTGCCCCGGCGCGACGCTGCCCAGCTTTGGACTCACCCACCGGGCCAGCGCTTCGAACGCCACCGTTCTGGAGGTGCGGATGTCGACGATCGGCTGAAACACCAGGGTGAATTCTTCCGCAACATTGGCCTGGCGCAGGCCCTGCTCGGTCAGCATGTCGCGCTTGAGGCGCTGATGCTGACTCGGCGAGAAAATGCACAGCTCGCCAGGTGTTTCGCGCTTGCTGGTATAGAGCGCGTAATCGGCGAATTCATACGCCTCGGTCGAGTTGCTCGCCAGGTCCGGAAACACCACCAGACCCATGGAGGCGCTGATGCTGACGTGAATATCGCCGATCACGAAGGGCTGACGCATGGCGCGGCACAGCGACTCACCCTGTTTGATCAACTCACTTTCGTCACCGGCCCTGACGATGATGAGCCCGAACTCATCGCCGCCCAGTCGGGCCACGTGCAGTTGCTCGCTGGCAAACGCCCGCAATCGCTGGCCGACCTGACGCAACAGCTTGTCGCCTATGCCGTGGCCATAAGAGTCGTTGATCGGCTTGAAACCGTCCAGATCGATCATCCCCACCGCCAGCCGCGTGTCGCCGTGCCGCGCCTGTTTGAGCGCACGATCGAGCAAGGTGAAAAACTGCCGTCGGTTGGGCAGGCCGGTCAGGCTGTCTTCGTTGGCCAGCCGTTGATTGTCATCGCTGAGCTTTTCCGTGCGGATCTGCATGTTCACCAGCCGGGTGAACTCGCCGTAGTGGTTCTGCAGCACCACGATCATCGCCAGCGAGACGAGGAACACGTTGGCGGCCATGGCGGTGTAGGTAGCGTTGCCGGCATTGGCAAAAAACGCCACGAAGGCGATGTTGACCACCGCCGTGGTCATCATCGCCGAGGAGGGCAGGTGCATGAGGCAGAAGATGCAGACGATCACCGTGATCGCCATATAGAAGGCCACATGGGACTTGGTGTAGGTGTCACCGTAGGGAAACAGCAACAGCGCCCAGATCGTGAAGCCGAACGCAATGACCACCGTGACCTGATTGGTGCGGGTCAGTTTCTTGAAGATCTGCTCGGTGGTCAGGGTCTGACTGCGGCTCTGCCACCAGAGGACCGCGCGCACGGTACCCACCAGGGTCAGCAACAGCGGGATGTACACCGTCAGCCACAGCGGCGCGACGCCGTAATGGGTGGCGGCCAGGGCCAGGGTGTTGATCAGCAGAATGACGTACATCATCGGCAGCTGCCTGGACAGCGCGATGTATTGCGCTTCCATCAGTCGCGTGTTGTCTCGCTGGACGCAGACCAGCGCTTTCAATCGATCTAGAGACGGGAATTTCATAAATAGGGACCCAACGCGCGCAATTTCAAAAGAACGACCACCCCACAACTTGCAGCGCTGCAAAACGTTATGACTGTCCCGGGCTATCGGCGGCGCGGTGAGATTCTGTAACAGCGTGGTGCTTGCCACCCGGGCGTTTTATCACCGTGGGCTCTTGGCTGCCGGGCCTGCGTTGAAGAGTGGGGCGTAGGGGGAGGCATCTTGCTACGGGGCGAGTTGCGTTGCTACGGCCTACCCATTGGAACGGATGTCCGCGTGGATGGGTTCAGCCTGACCAGGGCTCGGCTGACGAACGGCGCAACGAACGAAGCGACGACAGGGCCTGTATCAACGGGGCGCCGATCTGACGGGGTCGCTGAATCATTCGCTGCCGCCCCAGTCAATGCTATTGACCATCTTCTATAACGATCAGGAAAAGGGACACGTTCATGTTTGCGCGCGGCGATGTTTATAACGAGTGGACGCAATCACCAGCGAGTGATGAGAACTATACCGAAGCGGCGGAGAATGGCTGTCAGCTGGAGGTCCGGGCGCGGGCCAATGGCGACACCCTTGACGTTATGGTTTGCGTTTATGCCGCTGATGGCGAAAGGGTGGTGGAACATCTGGAGAGTCTTCCGGCGTCCGGATGGACCGTCGAGCAAGGGCTTGTCAGGGGACGTGACCAGGCCGAGCGTATTGCCGCAGGTGACTCCGACGGCCTGCCGTTAATTGCTGATATCCGAAACTATTCGAATGAATGATTAGCGTCCGCCGACGCACTTAATACATCTTTTTGGTGGGTGCGCTAGATCAACTAACGCGTTGAAACAGCCATTAAACCGCTCGTCTCGAAATTTCAAATTCGCGATGAACATCCTTCAGCCAACTACGGTCAACTTTTTAACGGGCCGTTGTATGGCCTGTTTTATTGGCATTGAATCAATGTTCTTAGCGTCCCGGTTATAACGCGGCCTGCAGCCGCCCTTGAAAGCCTGAGGCCTCGATAATGGAGACTTTCAATGCGGTCATCCCCTTAGAAGAAGCTGCCACAGACTGATCCCTGGTCTGCAGCTCCACCCTGCGCGGTGAGTCAGTCGTCCACCCAGATGGAACCCAAACAACGAAATCGACCCTGTGAACGAGATCAAGACCATGCAACATACCCAACACTACCGCATTGAATACCTTTTCCATGGCAAGCCACGATGGTTCTACGTGTGCGCCAGGCAAATGGATAACGCTGAGGCGTGGCACTGGGCTGCAGTGGACGCTGGAGTGGCCGACATCCCCAAATACCGGAGTGACAGAGCCATCAAACTCTCCAAGCCCAAGGCCGAGCGATTGGGCATCGATGCGGTGAGTTGGAAGTCGGCTTGATTCAGACGTTTTCTCCATGGGGTACGTGTTGATTGAAGGGCGCGCGATCTAACTAAAGCCGCCCCTTGAACCTTGTTAGATCCCGTTAAAACTTGCCTGCCTGTTCCAGGCTAATAGCCGGTCCTCTGTGGAAAATTCCCGTGCATGACCGGCGTTAGTCGGGAAGAGATGAGGGGTCTGAATCTTTCACCGCTTTAAGATCACCGCTGATCGTTCCGACATTTGCACAGCCAAAACTTCCGGCGTCCAATCGGGTCAGCCTTAGACTCAAATCCCGAACCCCGCCACACCGCCGGAGCCAGCCCATGACATCGCAGCCGCCACAACCGAGCCCAGCACTGAAACGCGCGATTACCGGGCCGATGCTCTTGCTGTTCATCCTCGGCGACGTGCTGGGCGCCGGGGTGTACGCCCTGGCCGGGACCATCGCCGGTGAAGTGGGCGGGGCGATCTGGGTGCCGCTGCTCATCGCCCTGTGCTTCGCCATGCTCACCGCAGGCTCTTACGCCGAACTGGTCACCAAATACCCTCACGCCGGTGCTTCAGCCGTGTTTGCCGGCAAGGCGTTCAAATCGCCCTTGATCTCGTTTCTGGTGGGCTTCTGCATGCTGGCAGCGGGCGTGACCAGCGCCGCAGGGTTGTCTCTGGCGTTCGCCGGCGATTACATGGCGCCCTTCATCGACCTGCCACCCCATATTGTCGCGTTGATCTTCCTGGTGGTCATCGCCTTGCTCAACGCCCGCGGCATTAAAGAATCGCTGTCCGCCAACCTGGTGATGACGGTGATCGAAGTCTCGGGCCTGCTGTTGGTGATCATCGCGGCGGTCTGGTTCTTCCGCTCAGGCAACGGTGATTTGTCCCGCGCCGTGCAATTCAAGGAGGGCGTCAACCCCGCGTTTGCGGTGCTCGGCGCGGCGTTGCTGGCGTTTTATTCGTTCGTCGGCTTCGAGACCTCGGCCAATCTGGCGGAGGAAGTGCGCAACGTGCGCACGGTCTACCCCCGCGCGTTGTTCGGTGCGCTGCTGATCGCCGGCGCGATCTACATGGGCGTCGGCATCGCGGCCGCCACCGTCATGCCCATCGAGCAGTTGGTGCATTCTTCGGCACCGTTGCTGGAAGTGGTCAAAGCGTCGAACCTCGGCATTCCTCCGCGGCTGTTCGCCTTTATTGCGCTGGTGGCCGTGGCCAATGGCGCGTTGTTGACCATGATCATGTCCAGCCGCCTGGCATATGGCATGTCTCGCCAGGGCCTGCTGCCCAACGCGCTGTCGAATGTGCTGCCTGAGCGGCGGACGCCGTGGGTGGCCATCGTCGCGACGACAGTGGTCGCGATCATCCTCACCCTGACCGGCTCGCTGGCAACACTGGCGGAAACCGTGGTCCTGCTGCTGTTATTCGTGTTCATCAGTACCAACCTGGCCGTGCTGGTCCTGCGCAAGGACACCGTCGAGGCTGACCACTTCCGCGTGCCGACCTGGGTGCCGGTTCTGGCGATCGTGTCATGCCTGATTTTGCTGACCCAGCAAAGCGCCGAAACCTGGCTGCGCGCCGGGGCACTGATGCTGGTGGGGGTGGCGCTGTATTTCCTTGCGCGAGTGGGCGGGACACGGCCTGCGTTCAATACCCATACGGTGGACGCCGACGCCGAGTACTGATCTGGCGCCATGGGGATCGGCGGCGCAATGTTGCCGATCTCTGCCACATCTACGAACACCCTGTCGCACCTTGAACTTCCCGGTCATTCCCCATCGCCATCATGCGCAAGAAGTTGCGCAGTCGGCCGCCCCTGACTGCCTGCTTAGCGCCCTGCATGGCGCGTCGTTTGTCGCGTGCAGAGGAATGCGCAAGAAGTTGCGCAGGGGTGCGCAACTTATTGCGCACATTCCCCGGGACGTTTAACCCGACGTCACCCCAAGCCCGCAAAAATCCCCCGCAAACCCTTGTGGCATAAGGGCGGCGCTCCTTGTGGCACGGCCCTTGATATCTCCGTCGTCCTCTGGTTACGCGAACAACCCTGATTGATCGCGATTCCCAGACCGCGGAGAGCACCGCCGACCCCTGGCGGCTCGCTGTCCTTCCACGCATTCGCAGCCGCTGATCGCCTCCTTTGCATCGACGTCTGCCGCCTCAGCGCACAAGGAACAAGGGATGTTCGCACCGGCCAACCAAGCCCCATTCAGCCTGACCCTCAATGGGCAGGACACGCTGTTTCAAGTGCTGTCTTTCACCGGCCGGGAGCGCCTCAACCAACCGTTCGAATTCGAGCTGGAGCTGGTCAGCGAAAAGGCCGCGCTCGATCTTGAAAGCCTGCTTCACGGGCAGACGTTTCTGCAATTGGCCGACGACGGCACCGGGATTCACGGACTGGCGTACAGCATCGCCCAGGGTGCTGCCGGCAAGCGGCTGACCCGCTACCGGATTTCCCTGCGACCACAGTTGGCTTACCTGGCGCACCGGATCAACCAGCGCATTTTCCAGCAGATGACGGTGCAGCAGATCATCAGCCAGGTGCTGGAAGAGCACGGCATTCTCTCCATCGATTACCGGTTTCAGCTCGGTGCGACCTATCCCGAACGCGTCTACTGCGTGCAGTACGACGAGTCTGACCTGCATTTCATCCAGCGCCTGTGCGAAGAGGAAGGGATTCACTTTCATTTTCAGCACAGCGCCAAGGGCCATCTGCTGGTGTTCGGCGATGACCAGACGGTATTCCCGAAACTGGCGCCGGTGCTCTACCAGCAGGACACCGGACTGGTCGCCGACGCCCAGGTGATCAAGCGCTTCGGTCTGCGCATGAACACCCGCACCAGCCGCACTGCGCGGCGTGACTACGACTTCACCAAACCGAAGTTCCAGTTGGAAAGCAGCGCCAAAAGTGCAGCCATCCCGGACCTTGAAGATTACGACTACCCCGGCCGCTTCGCCGATCGCGAACGTGGCCGCCATCTGGCCCATCGCGCCCTGGAGCGCCACCGCAGCGACTATCGGGTGGCTGAGGGCAGCAGCGATCAGCCACGCCTGGTCAGCGGCCATTTTCTTGCCCTGACCGGGCACGCCAATCCGTTGTGGAATGACCTGTGGCTGCTCACCGAGATATTCCACGAGGGCAAACAGCCGCAGGTGCTGGAAGAAGTCATCACCAGCGACGTCACCGACCTGAAAAGTGACTTTCATCAGGGCTACCGCAACCGTTTCAGCGCGACGCCCTGGGACGTGCACTACCGGCCGCCGCTGGAGCACCCGAAACCGAAGGTGCTGGGCACCCAAAGCGCGGTTGTCACCGGCCCCGAAGGTGAAGAGATTTACTGCGATCAGCACGGCCGGGTGAAGGTGCAGTTTTTCTGGGACCGCGAAGGCCAGCACAACGACAAAACCAGCTGCTGGATGCGCGTCGCCTCGAACTGGGCCAGCCAGAACTTCGGCGCGATCAACCTGCCGCGGGTCGGCATGGAGGTCCTGATCACCTTCCTCGAAGGCGACCCCGACCAGCCCCTCATCACCGGTTGTCTGTACCACGGCGCTCACTTGCCGCCGTACAAGCTGCCCGATTTCAAGACCGTGGCCACGGTCAAGAGCAAGGAATACAAGGGCAGCCGCGCCAACGAATTGCGCATCGACGACACCACCAGCGAGATCAGCATTGCCCTGCGCAGCGATCACGGCGCCAGTGCCATCAACCTCGGCTACCTGACCCATCCACGGCCCGCCGGCGGCCAGCCCAGAGGCGAAGGTTTCGAGCTGCGCACCGACCGCCATGGTGCGGTCCGGGCCGCTGCGGGCTTGTTGATCACCACCGAGCCGCGTCCCAACGAATCCAGGCACCACAAGGACTTGCCGGAAACCGCGGAACGCCTGGCCACTGCCGCCGATCAGCAGGACGGCTTCGCGCTGCAAGCCAAGGCGGTGCAGGCCCAGGAACCCGGCGACCAGGATGACGTCGCCAAAGCCCTGCACGCCCAGCACCAGGGCGTGCTCGGCAGCGGTCCGGCGAACACGAGTGCCAACGAGTTTCCCGAGTTCACCGAACCCCATCTGGTCCTCGCCAGCCCGGCCGGCATCGCCCTGACCACGCCGCGTTCAAGCCACATCGCCACTGGCGAACACCTGGCATTGAGCAGCACGGGGCACACCAGCTTTTCCGTGGGTAAACGCCTGCTGGCCAGCGCCAGCCAGGGCATGCGCCTGTTCGTGCAAAGCCTCGGCTGGCGTCTGGTGGCCGCCTCCGGTGACATCGACGTGCGCGCCCTTAAGGACAGCATCAACCTGCTGGCCAAACTCAACATCACCGCCAACGCCGAGCGCATCACCCTCACCGCCAAAACCGAGCTGGTGATTCAGGGCGGCGGCAGCGCCACCACTTACAATGCCGCCGGCATCACCCACGTCACCACCGGCCCGTACACCGCCCACGCCGCCAACTTTGCCTACACATCGGCGAAAAACCTCGCCGGCGTGTTCCCCGAGCCACCGAAGCCGGGCGAGGGCGACCTTCAGCTGTTCAACCAGTACGCGGGTCAGCAAGGCATTCAGGGTGGCGGCTTCGAGGTGATCGATGCTCTGGGCCAGCGGCTCAAAGGCTCGCTTGATGCCAAGGGTTTCGCGGCGGTTCCCGGCGCTGCACCCGGGCCTGGAAGGGTGGCCTTCGGCAAGGACCCGGCCGACACCTGGGCAGACGGCAGTTTTATCGGCACGCCCGAATGGCCGGTCATGCCGCCGAGTGCGGGCGAGGCTCCGGCGCCGTTAGACGCGGCGGTTGGTGAAGGACTGCCGACCAAGAACTGGGATGTTGCGCACGTCATGACGGCTGCAGTTGACGCCGGGGCGGCGGGATTGGGCTTGCCGCCGCTTGCGACCGCGGCTCTGCCGATCGCTTCAGGCCTTCTGAGCGGGGTGATCAAAAGCGGGAAGTTTCCGAGCCTGCCAGTGCCGACGGTGGATGAGGACTTGCTTGAAGTGTCGGGCCTGCTGGCCGGCGAGAAGTTGTCATGAGTACGGGCATTGGGGAGCGCGATGCTCAGGTGGCGATCGTTCCGCTTGATCTGATTCTGCTTGAGGACGTTGGGGCTGGCGCGGCCAATGTCGATGCCTGGCTGCAGGAGATCAGCGGCGGGGTGGTTTCGCTTGAGAGGATCAAGAGCGCTGCGGGCTTTCTGCCTGTGGTGGGCAACGTCATGGCGCTGGTCGATGCGCTGAATGACATCGTTCGGCTGGCGACGAGCGAGAAGCGTGATCCGCTGGATTGGGTGAGTCTGGGCATCAATCTGATTGGCGTCTTGCCGACGCCGCCGACCATGGCGGCAGCGCGGATGAGCCTGCGACCGACGCTGTTTCTGGTGCGTCAGGAGATGCGGCAGGCGGGGAAGTTGGTGCTTGGGGATTCGCTGGTTGAGGTGCTGATTGGGCACCTCAACGCCGACATCGTTGGGACGCTTGATGATTTTGTGACCCAGGCGCAGGCCAAACTTGCTGGCATTCTCGATGACGCGGGGAAGCTGGGCGAAGGGGTGCTTTTTGAGATCGCTTCTGGTCTTGAAAAGTTGGTTAACCCGGGGCTAAACGCCAAGGCCGATTTGCTTGAGGCGGAGCAGTTAGTTCAGGCCGCTGGGGATCTCTGGGCCTACGATCCTCAGGCGGCGATTGGCAATATTTTTGCGGCGGCTGCGGAGGTTTGCGTTGCTGCGGGCAAGGGTGCTGTCAACGGCGCCGTTGAACATCTGTTGCCTGAAGCCGTTAAAAAAGAGGTGGTCAGACAGGCCAAATTGTTGCGCGCCATGGCGCCGGAGCTTCGGACCCAGATTACTGGTCTGGCTGATCCTGGAGTTCAGAATTCCATTGGTTCGTTGCTGCTGACGCTGGGTGATGCGGTCGTCAGTTGGCGGTCGCGCAATGGGCATGGCCAGGCCTTTAACATCAAGCCGGGGGTGGTTAATCAGGCCAAGCGCCGGGCCGGCGAAGGCAAACTTGAGAAGGTTCAGCGGGAGACGCCTGCCAAGGGGCGGCCTAACGAGCTGAAGAATTGTGCCTGTGCGGCGACCATCAAGAGCATCAGCTTTTCGATGGGCTCAGAGTCGGTCAGTCATACCGATTTCAGTCTGCCGGGGCCGTTTCCGATTGAGTGGACGCGCACCTACTGCTCGAGTCTGGATGCCTACGATCAGGACGTTATTGGTGCGCGGTGGATTACGCCGTTTACCACGCGCTTTGATTGTGTGGATGAGGGCTTGGTGTTTCATGATGCCGATGGCCGCAGCCATGAATTCCCTCTGCCCAAGGTCAAGCTGTTCCACTTCAACGCCATTGAAAACCTGACCGTTATTCGCCTCAGCAAAGATCGGTTAGTGCTGATGCGCGGCCTGGAGCACAGGGAAACCTACATCAGGCGGGGTCTGCGTTTTGTTTTGATCAACAAGGTGCTGCCCAATGGTGCCGGGGTGATGCTGCATCACGAGCATCGGCATGATGGGCATTCGGTGCTCTCTGAATTGGTGACTTATCGGGAAAAGGACGCCCGTAAAGTCCACTTGCGAATCGGCACGTTGATTGATGATCAGGGACGGTTGACGGGGCTTTGGGAAGTTCGTAACGGCGACGTCAAACGGCAACTGTGCGCTTATCAGTACGATGATTTTGGTGACCTTGTTCTGGCTCAGGATGAGAATGGCGCTGCTTGGCGCTACGAGTATCAGAACCACCTAGTTACCCGCTACACCGACCGCACCAATCGTGGTTTGAATTTGCAGTGGCAGGGATCTGGCCCCGATGCCAAGGCTGTTCGCGAGTGGGCTGACGACGGCAGTTTTGATACTCGGCTGGCGTGGGATGAAAACATCCGTCTGACCTACGTCACGGATGCTTTGGGCCACGAAACCCGGCATTACTACGACAGCCTTGGTTATACCTATCGCATTTGCCATGCCGATGGTCGCTCGGAGTGGTTCTTCCGCGACGCCGCGAAGAACATCATTCGCCACGTTCACACCGACGGCAGCACCGACCGTTATCGCTACGACTAACTGAGCAATCTGACCGAGCACACCCGCGCTGATCACAGCGTCATCAATTACGCGTACGACGATAAAAGTCATCTGATCAAGATCAGCGATGGCGAGGGTGGGCTGTGGAAACGGGACTATGACCTTCGCGGAAACTTGGTTGAGGCGATCGATCCGCTAGAGAACGTTACCGAATACGCCTACAACGGCTTCGGTCTTCCTACCGCGATCAAGGACGCTAACGGCAATACAAAAGCGTTGGCCTACAACGACGCCGGACAACTGGTTGAGTACACCGACTGCTCGGGCAAGGTCAGTGTTTGGGAGTACGACGAACGCGGCCAAATGATCCGCTTTACCGATCCGGCCGGGCACAGCACGACCTTCGAGTACAAGTTAGGTCAGTTAGTGCTGATCAAGCATCCGGACAAAACCGAAGAACGTTTTAGCCGCGATGCCGAAGGTCGTTTGCTGGCCCATTCCGATGGCCTGGAGCGCTGCGCCACCTGGCGTTACACAGCTGCGGGATTTATCGCCGAACGCGTCGATGCCGCCGAACAGACGCTGCGCTACCGCTGGGACAAACTTGGCCGCCTCGTCGCGTTGGAAAACGAAAACGAACGCAGCGCGCATTTTCACTACGACCCGGTCGGCAGGCTGTTGGAAGAACGCGGCTTCGACAATCGCTGCACTCGCTATCAGTACGATCCCGAAACCGGGCGTCTTGCCGAGGTCATCAACGGCCAACGCACCATTGCGCTGTCCTTCGACCCGATGGGCCGCCTGACCGAACGCCGCGCCACGCTTGGAGAGAAATCCCAGAGCGAAACCTTTGCCTGCGACGGCAATGGCCATCTGATCATGGCTACCAACGCCATCAGCAAGTTGCAATGGTTTCACGACCCGGCCGGCAACCTGCTGCGCGAACATCAGCACTACACCAGCCTGATAGAGCCGCTGGTTGCGGTCTGGCAGCACGAGTACGACGCACTGAACAACCGCGTCGCGACTATCCGTCCTGACGGCCATCGCGTCAGTTGGCTGACCTATGGCAGCGGTCATCTGCTGGGGCTGAAACTGGACGAGCACGAACTCCTCAGTTACGAGCGCGATGATCTGCATCGCGAAGTCGCCCGCCACCAAGGCAATAAACTGCTGCAAACCCAACAATGGGACCCGGCGGGACGCCTGCAAGGGCAACTGCTAGGACGTCCCGACGACAAAGCCACACTCATTAAACGTGCGTACACCTACGATGCCGCCGGCCAACTCACTGACATCAAAGACAGTCGCCGCGGTCCTCTCGCTTATAAATATGATCCCGTTAGCCGCCTGCTCAGCGCCACCAGCCGCCTCGGCATCGAAACTTTCGCCTTCGACCCAGCGAGCAACCTGCTCAACGAAACCGCCGAGCCCGTCCGCCGTCCACTAGACCCCAAGCCGACTCAAAACAAACTCGTCGACAACCTGCTGCGCGACTACGCCGGCAACCACTACGAATACGACGAACGCGGTAACCAGACAGAACGCTGGACCAACGGCCTGCGCAGCGAACTGCACTGGGACCTCTTTGATCGCCTCGTGCATTTCCGAGATTCGCTCCTGGCTGTCGACTTCGGCTACGACCCTCTGGGGCGTCGCCTCTACAAACTCTCAAAAGCCCACTACCGCCCGCGCCCCGAAGCCGGCACCGGCTGGAACGAAAACGAACACGCCCGCAAAGAACGCGAACTCGGCTGCGGCTTCACCCTGTACGGCTGGGATGGCGACAACCTCGCCTGGGAAAGCAGTCCGCCGCCCTATGCCGGCGCGCTAGGCCGCACGGTGCATTACATCCACGAACCCGGCACCTTTGTGCCCGTGGCCCAGGCCATCCGCCACGAAACCATCCACCTCGTCAGCCAGCCGGCATACGAAGGTCGCTACAACTTCAAAGAAGACCCGCTGTGGAACTACAAACCGGTGGCGCTGCCGATTGATGCGTTGGCCTGGTACCAATGCGACCACCTCGGCACCCCCCAGGAAATCACCGACCAGAACGGCCACACCGCCTGGAGCGCGCAATACAAAGCCTGGGGCGAAGCGCAAGAAAACCGTTCGGAGTTCGCACAACAGATCGGTCTGACCAACCCAATCAGATTCCAAGGCCAGTATCACGACCACGAAACTGGCCTGCACTACAACCGGCATCGGTACTATGATCCAAGGGTCGGGCGCTTTATCAGCAAGGATCCGATTGGGTATTCGGGTGGGCTAAACCTCTATCAGTACGTACCGAATCCGACAGGGTGGTTTGACCCGCTGGGGTTGAAACGAAAAAAAGGAATAACACCAAACAATAAGGGGACTCGTGGAATCATGGAGTTGCAACCGCCTTCAGAGCCTACTACGGGTTATAGCACCCAAGCGGGCGGTGAAGGTGCTCGCCATCCAGTTGTTAAAGAACTCTACGACTCAGTGCCTCTTGATGATCAAAACAAATATTTCCACGGTCAGTGCGCGGAGGCAGACGTGCTGAGTCAGATTGCATACCAACATAATGTGCGCTGCGTGGCTCAATTGAAAAAAATTACCGCTGGAGCAACGTTCACGGCTGTTAGAAACGATGGTAAGCCATTGCCATTTTGCGACTCCTGTTTACATGTTATGAATCGGCTTGGGGTGAGGGACGGGATCTCAGATGATTGAACATCAAGAAGTGCTCGAAATAGAGGAACTTGAAGCGCAACTAGTAGCTCGGGGGGTGTCGTTCGACCAGCTAAGGCGCCAGTACGCGAGATTCTTATTGGAACTGCTGAATGACGGAAGAATATGGGCGATTTCTGAAGAAAGACGTTTAGAACTTGTTTTTTTTCTGAGGGATTCAGTCGGTCGTGTGAAGTTGGATGTGGACGATAGTATCGTGAAAGCTCAAGTCTCGAAGCTCTGCGCTATGGAGCGAACACGAGGCACGCAGGAATTAGAATTATCGATTTTTGCTCGCTGCGTGATCTTCTGTTTCAGGGACGGAAAACAATGGGCAGCTGAGGATTCCGGTGATCCGACACCTCTTTATTTATATTTCATAACTCTGAAGAGAGTTCTTCCAAAGGTGAGGCAGGAGTTTGTGACGTTTATACGTGAGCTTTTGCACCCCGTTGGGGGGTGATAGGTGAGTGCGCAAACCATAGATTATTCTCAGGTAGAAGCAAGTTGAAGGGGACGGACCCCTTTAACTCTCTGAATTCGCGGAAGAAGTCGGCTCGACCGAGCTAAAAGAGACGGATCCCTTGAATTCTCAGAAAACCGCACTTGCGAGATCGGTATGTGAAAGTTGATAACTTGGAAGTCCGAGGATGAGCCATAAGGTCGGGCTCAGTGTCCAAGGGAAAAAGGGAAAGCTTTCTATGTTGAAGGATGGTGCCAATGAATATTGATCCTTATAAAAGAGAATTGCTGTACAGGAAGGCTCATGGCAACAGTCTGCGTGAAAGCTATAAAAAAAGCTTAAATCTTTTCTCGGTATCGACCCGGAAGAAAGACATTTTTTGAGCTTGACTGAAACAGATAATATAATTAATAAGCTGGTAAAAAATGAAGAAATATCTTTGGAAAATGCTGAATTTTCCGTTCTGGATGAATGTCTGAAGCAGTTCTTATCGAAAGCAGTCGGTGACGATTATTATCTGCTGATTGACGAGGGTTGGCGATATTGCGGTGCATATACTGGTCGTGGTCTTATTTTAAATATGGAATTCGAATTTAATAAATGTCAAAGCGATGAAGTCAGACTAATAAGTGCTGACCTTAGTGCGGAAATTACTATCGACTACATTGAAAGTTACAATGAAAAACCTTTTGAGTTTCGTCTCAGAAAATACGAACTGACTTAAATAAAAGGATTAAAGGGGATAACCCCCTTCAACCTCGCCGCGCAGCATTCGGAACGCAAATGTCGACGGCCGCTTGGCCGTCGTCACAACACGTGAATACCTCTACACCGCAAACCCAGTCCCACGCGTATTCACAAACAGCGAATAAATCGAGTGACTGCTCGCCATAAACAACCGATTCCCTTCACGTCCGCCGAAGCAAAGATTGGGGCAGCGCTCCGGCAGTGATATGTGCCCAATAGCCTTGCCCTGGGGATTGAATACCCGCACGCCGTCGAGTTTTTCCAGGTCGGCCTTCGGGTCGCCATTCCCACCCCAGCCGCACCACAGGTTTCCCGCTTCGTCGCACTTGATACCGTCGATGGCGGCGTAGTCCAGGCCTTCGATGTGTTTGCGGCGTTCGCCCAGTGTGCCGTCGTCTTTGATCGCGATGGCCCAAATCAGGCGGTTGGGTTTGGCGCGGCCTTCGACGACGTACAGGGTCTTTTCGTCAGGGGAGAAGCACAGGCCGTTGGGACCGGCGAGGTCGTCGATCACTCGTGTGACTTTCTTGCTCTCACCGTCGATGCGGTAGACGGCGTGGGGCTGGGTCGGGGTGATTTTGTGGCCTTCGTAGTTGTTGCTGGTCTGGAAGGGCGGGTCGCTGAACCAGATCGAGCCGCCGCTTTTGCAGACGATGTCGTTGGGGGAGTTGAAGGGTTTGCCGTCGAAGCTGTCGGCCAGCACGGTGATGGTGCCGTTGTATTCCGTGCGGGTGATGCGCCGGCCTTCGCTGGTGGTGGTGGAACCTTCGCAGACGATGAGGCGGCCCTGGCGATCGCGGCACATGCCGTTGGAGAAGTTGGAATGCTCGCGGTACACCGTGAAGGTGTCGGTAATTTCATCCCAGCGCATGATGCGGTTGTTGGGGATGTCGCTGACCAGCAGATAGCGACCATCGCCGACCCAGACCGGCCCTTCGGCCCAACGCATGCCGGTGGCGAGTTTCTCCACGCTGGCGTTGAAGACGCGCAGATCGAGAAAGCTGTCGTCGAGAATGTGAATGAGCGGGTCCGGGTAACGCTGGCTCAGGGGTTCCGCAGCCGACGCGAGGCGAGGAAGTGCGGCGGTGCCGACGGCAGCAAACGTGGCGGACACGGCGAGGGACTTTTTCAGGAAGCTGCGGCGCGTGTTGCCGCTTGAGCGTTCAGCGGTTTCAGCGTGTTCGGGCAAGGCGGACAGGGATGAGTCCATGTAGCGATCTCCGTTCTATTATTTTTTTACGGGGATCTAGTAATACCTCGTGATAAGACATCGTACAAGTTAATGATGGGAGGTGTATCCAGCTCGCCGCCAAAAAATATCGGTGCCCCGACCTGCCCATTCCCGGCTAAAGCCGGTCCCACTAAAAGCAACGTATGCAGTCAGTGGGACCAGCTTTAGCCGGGAATGGACGCGGAGCGTCAAGGGCTGCATTCCCACGCGGAGCGGGGGAACGATCTAAGCGTTGAGCCGCAAGAGTGATGGCGCCCAAACCGGCCTCTTCCCGGCTAAAGCCAGTCCTACAAAAGCAGCGCGTGCATTCAGTGAGAATGGCAGCAACCTCGACCGTGGAATTGGGTTCAGCCGGGAAGCAGCGGAGCTGCACTTGATCTGCTTTTGATCTTCGTACCCAAAAAGTCCAGACGACACCTATCGCGACTTGGGTGCAGGCTGAACGGAGGTCTCGCTCCGTGGGCCGAGCGGCATGGATGCCGCGAGAGCCGCCCCCCGCCATGGATGGCGGATGGCGGCGGGCCCACGGAGCGAGACCGGAGTGAAGGAACCCGACGAAGTCGGGCCCAACCGAGAGCAAGCACCCTTGGTTACTTGGGGTGCTTTTCCAAGTAACTCGCCGAAGGCGAAACGTCTGCCCCTCGGCAGACGCCCTTGATCTTGATCTCCAACGTAAGGCAAACGAAAAACCTACTTCGCCCTCAACCCCTCGCGCACATCCTTCACCTCCGAAGCCGAGACCGCCGGCGCCGCATTGCCCCACGTATTACGCACATACGTCAGCACATCCGCGACATTCTCATCCGACAGATTCCAGCCAAACGCCGGCATCGCCGGAGCCGTCGGCGCAGCATCGGTCGCGCCCGCACGACTGCCCGCCAGCACCACACGAATCAACGACGACGGATCGTCGCTGTTCACCAACGGCGCCATCGCCAGTTTCGGGAACAGATTGGCCGCGCCTTCACCCGTCGGCGTATGACACGCCGAACAGCGATCCGCATAAATCGCCTTGCCCGTTACCATCGCCGCATCGCTTGCCGAAACCGGCGTGGCGGCCTCGACCGGCTTGGCGCCATCCTTCAAATACACCGCCACCGCCAGCAAATCCTCATCCTTCCAGTGTTGCGAAGAATGCTCGACTTCCTCGGCCATCGGCCCGGACGCAATGTCGAAACGGTTCGCACCGGTCTTCAGGTACTTGACGATGTCCGCCTCGCTCCACGCACCAATGCCATCGTGGCCAGTGGAGGTGATGTTCGGCGCGACCCAGTTCTGCAGATTGGCACCGGTGAGGAACTGATCGTTCTTGTCACCGCCAATCAGGTTCTTTGGCGTATGGCACGTGCCGCAGTGCCCGAGGCCTTCCACCAGATACGCGCCGCGGTTCCACTGCTCGGACTTCTGCGGATCGGCCTTGAATTCGCCTTCCTTGAAGTTGATCAGGTTCCAGCCGATCAGGCTGGTGCGCACGTTGAAGGGGAAGGGCAACTGGTTGGTTTCCACCTTGTTCTCCACCGGATCCACCGTCTTCAGGTACGCGAAGATCGCTAGGTTGTCCTCACGCAGCACCTTGGTGTACGCGGTGAACGGCATGGCGCCATACAAGCGCTTGCCGTCCAGCCCGTGGCCCTTGGACATGGCGTTCTGGAAATCCTCGAAACTCCAGCGGCCGATGCCGGTGGCCGGGTCCGGGGTGATGTTGGCGCCGGCCAGCTTGCCAAACGGCGTATCAAGGATCACGCCACCGGAGAACAGCGGCTTGCCCGGGATGGTGTGGCACGCGGTGCAGTCGCCCAGGGTCGTCAGGTAGCGGCCCTTTTCCACGATGTTGTAGGAATCGGCGCCGGTTGCCGCATGGGCCAGGGAAACAGACAGGCCGATAACGCCTGCGCAGACCGTCAGAAGAGTCTTCATACGCTGATCATCTCCCCTGGACGCTTGAGGTAGCGGGTGCGGATGGCATCCGCCGCTTTGAAAGCCAGCGCCGCGACGGTGCCGGTCGGGTTGTAGCCCGGGTTCTGCGGGAAAGCGGAGGAGCCGACCACGAACAGGTTCGGCACGCCCCACACTTGCAGGTGTTTGTTCACCGAGCTGTTCTTCGGATCGGCGCCCATGATGAAACCGCCAACGATGTGCGACGACTGATACGGCGCGCTGTTCCAGTGCCCTTGCTGGGAGCTGGGCACCATCTGCCGCGGGTTCATGCTCTTGGCGATCTCGCCGACCTTGCCGGTGACGTACGCAGCCATCTTCCGGTCGTTCTCTGGGAAGTCGAAGGTGATGCGCAGCAGCGGGCGACCCAGCGGATCTTTGTAGGTCGGGTCCAGCGACAGGTAGTTGGTTCGCGTTGCGTAGCTGCTCGCTTCACAGCCGATGGACATGGTCGCGGCGTAGTTCTTCACCGTGGCTTTCTTCCATTCCGAACCCCAGGCCGGGGTGCCGGGCGGGAGAGGGCGCGAGTCGATGGGCGCGGCGCCGATCGGGGTCACGCGGGTGCTGCCGCCGCCGACGAAGCCCAGACCCGAGTGGTCGAAGTTGTCGTTGTTGAATTCGTCGATGCCCATGCCGATGGCGCCGCCACCGATAAACGGGTTGAAGTTCTTGTCATCGAAGAACATGCGCACGCTGTTGGCGGTCTGGTAAGCGTAGTTGCGGCCCGTGGTGCCGGTGTTGGTCACCGGGTCGTAGGGCTGGCCGACGCCGGAGAGCAGCATCAGGCGCACGTTTTCGAAGATGAAGGCGCTGATCACCACCAGTTCGGCAGGCTGCTCCCACTCTTCGCCGTTGGCATCCATGTAGACGATGCCGGTGGCGCGTTTGCCGCTGCTGTCCATGGTCACGCGCAGCACTTCACAGTTGGTCATCGCGGTGAAGTTCGGCTTGCGCACCAGGACCGGCAGTACGGTAGTGATGGCGCTGGCCTTGGAGTAGTTGGCGCAGCCGTAGTTGGTGCAGAAACCGCAGAAGGTGCAGGCACCCATCGCCACGCCGAGGGAGTTCACATAGGGCCGTGATTGCAAGGCGGACGGCACTGGAAACGGCTTGTAGCCGAGGTTTCTCGCGGCTTCGGCGAACAGCGTCGGCGCGTAGGTCTGTGCCGTCGGCGGGTTCGGGTATTCCTCGGAGCGCGGCCCTTCGAAAGTATTGCCGCCTTCCTGAATCACGCCTTTGATGTTGCCGGCCTTGCCGGAGATGCCCGCCAGGCGATCGAACTTGGCGTAGAACGGCTCCATTTCGTCCCAGTCGGTGCCCCAGTCCTGCAGGGTCAGTTCGGGCGACAGCTCTTTCCCGTACCGCTCGCTCAGGTGGCTGTGCAGCCGGAATTCGTGTGGCTGGAAACGAAAGCTGATGCCGGCCCAGTGATTGCCGGCGCCGCCGGTGCCGTTGCCCGGGTGAAACGAGCCCCAGCTGCGCATGGGTAGCGCTGTCTCGGTCACGCTGTTACGAATGGTCGTGGTGTTTTGCCGGGTCCTCACCATCAGGTCCTGACGGCGGTTGTAGCGCAGTTCATCCGCCGCCGAGGCAACGTTGAAGTCCGCCGCGGTATCGCGCCATGGGCCGCGTTCGAAGCCGATGATCTTCAGATTTTCATCGGCCAGTTCATTGGCGATGATGGATCCGGCCCAGCCGAGCCCGACTACCACGACGTCCGTGGAAGGTAGTTTTTTGGCCATGTCGAATTAACCCTTCTTGGTCCAGGCGGAACTGCCGATGATGGAGAGCGGCACCAGATTGAGCTTCTGGTTGTACAGGCCGATGTACTCGCGGTAGTCGTAGCGGGCACCGGGGAAACCGATCATTTTCCACGACACCATGTCGCGGTTGCCGCCGTAGACCGGGTCGGCGAAGAAGCCTTCCATGGTGTTGCCCAGCACCTGCTGGAAGAACAATTTGGCGTCGATGCCGTCCAGCGTGATCTCGGCCTTGTCCAGACCGGTCAGGACCTTGTCCTGCTGTTCGGCGTTAAGCGCGCTGAAGCTTTTCTGAAACTGCTTCTGGCAGTAGCCTTCCAGGCCGGCGAGGCCAAGACGGTAGCGCTGGCGCGGCACCAGTTCCGACTGGTCACCCTGCATCGGCGTGCCCTGAACGAAGGGGCCCTGCATGTACAGACGGCTGAAGGTGCCGTACTCGCCGGCCAGTTGGCGGTCGATGAACACCGCGCAACCGGCGTCCTTGCCGCTGACGCTGAGGTCATCGGCGGGGATCAGTCGGGCGACAATGGCTTCCACCGCGAGGGCTTCGGCGTCGGTGAAGAATTGCCAGCCGGGGGTGTCGTAGTGCATCGGTCCGTTGTGGTCGAAGGGCACCCACTGCGGCACACCGACGACGGTGGCGGCCTGGGCCGTGGCAGCAGCACCGACGGCCAGCGTCGTGGCTGAACCTTTCAGCAACTGGCGGCGGGTGAGGCCTTTGGATTGTTCTGTCATTCAGGGCTCCTGCAAAACCACGCCCCCACAGGCCATTGGGGAATGGTCCGTGCCGGGGCTGTGCTCTGCGTTCTTTATCACGGGTATTGCCGCGCATACGATGTGCACGGCAAGTGGCTCTTGGCGGGGTGTGACATTGGGTCTCTGGCACGCCTGCGCGCGAATGGCGCACGCTAAGCGGGGAAATGCCGTAACTGATCCGCATCTTTTCACGCCAGCTGCCATGATAGATGTGTTACGCCGTGTTGCGGCTGATGAAATCGGTAAATGACTCTTACCGATTGCGTAACAGTCGATCTGCAATCGGGTAACAATGGGTCAGATCAGGGGGGCGTGTCCTCCCGCCGAAGCAGCCCACGGGTACAGCCGTTCAGGGCTGACGTCGGCACCAACCTGACAGAATCTTCATCAAGCCAAGTCCTTTGCCAGGGCCACTTCTTGCTATCGTGCACGCCATTTGCGTCCCGCCTGTCCCTGCGGGTTGCTGACTGTGCCGTTTATATATTCACCGAGTAGCTGCAGAAATGCCCGATCCAATACCTTTAAAAGACCACGAGAAGGAAACCCGGCTGGTCAACAAACGCTTGATCGCCTGCGCCGTTTTCGTGGCCATGCTCAGCGTCGCGCTGGTGTGCCGCATGTACTTCCTGCAAGTCACCGAATTCGCCTACCACTCGACCATCTCCGAAAACAACCGCGTCCACGTGCTGCCGATTCCGCCGGAACGCGGACTGATCTTCGACCGTAACGGCGTGATCCTCGCCGACAACCGCCCCAGCTTCAACCTGACCATGACCCGCGAGCGCGCAGGCGACTGGCATGCGGTGATCGACGAACTGATGCAAATCCTCAACCTGCCCGACGAAGACCGGATCATCTTCGACAAGGCGATGAAAAACTCGCCCCACCGCTTTGTGCCGGTGACGCTGTTGTATGAGCTGACCGAAGAGCAGATCGCCCTGTTGGCCGTCAATCAGTTCCGCCTGCCGGGGCTGGACGTCGAGGCGCAGTTCGTTCGCCACTACCCTCTGGCGGAGCATTTCGCGCACTCCATCGGCTACGTCGGGCGGATCAACGAGAAAGAGGCGACCCAGCTCGATCAGGTGGAGTACCGGGGCACCCAGTCCATCGGCAAGACCGGCGTCGAGCGCTTCTACGAAAGCGAGCTGCACGGCCATGTCGGCTACGAAGAAGTGGAAACCAACGCCCAGGGTCGGGTGTTGCGCGTGCTCAAGCACACCGATCCAGTGGCCGGCAAAAACATCACCCTGAGCCTGGAAATCAAGCTGCAGGAGGCGGCGGAACACGCGCTGGGGGATCGTCGCGGCTCGGTGGTGGCGATTGATCCGGCCACCGGCGAAGTGCTGGCGATGGTCAGCAAGCCGAGTTTCGACCCGAACCTGTTCGTCACCGGGATCAGCTTCAAGGAGTATTCGGCGCTGCGGGATTCGGTCGACCGGCCGCTGTTCAACCGCGTGCTGCGAGGCCTGTACGCCCCGGGTTCGACGATCAAACCGGAAGTAGCGATCGCCGGCCTGGACAGCGGGGTCATCACGCCATCGACCCGGGTCTTCGATCCGGGTTACTTCCAGCTGCCGGACTTCGATCACAAATACCGCAACTGGAACCACAGCGGCGATGGCTGGGTGGATTTGAATGCGGCAATCATGCGCTCCAACGACACCTATTTTTACGACCTGGCGCACAAGCTGGGCATCGACCGCATGCACGATTACCTGACCATGTTCGGCATCGGCCAGAAGGTCTCCCTCGACATGTTCGAAGAGTCGGCGGGCCTCATGCCCTCCAAAGAATGGAAGCGCATCACCCGGCGTCAGGCCTGGTTCCCTGGCGAAACCGTGATCCTCGGCATCGGCCAGGGCTACATGCAGGTGACGCCGCTGCAGCTGGCCCAGGCGACCACGCTGATCGCCAGCAAAGGCGTGTGGCACCGTCCGCACCTGGCCAGGGAAATCGGCGGTTCGCCGCCGGTGGACGAGCACCCGATGCCGAACATCGTCCTGCGTGATCCCCACGAGTGGGATCAGGTCAACAATGGCATGCAAGCGGTCATGCACGACCCGCGCGGCATTGCCCGTGCGGCGGCGCAAGGTGCGCAATACCGCATCGCCGGCAAAAGCGGTACCGCTCAAGTGGTGGCGATCAAGCAGGGCGAACGCTACAACCGCAACAAGACCCTGGAGCGGCACCGGGACAACGCGTTGTTCGTCGGTTTTGCGCCGGCCGCCAATCCGAAGATTGTCGTGGCGGTGATGATCGAGAACGGCGAGGCGGGCGGTCGTGTGGCCGGTCCCGTGGTGCGGGAAATTCTGGATGCCTGGCTGCTGGACCCGGACGGCCACCTGAAGCAGCAATACGCCACGCCAAGTGCCACGCCGGTCAATCCGAAAGTGCAGATCGCCGCGCCGAGCAAAGCGGCGGGCCAGCCGCCGGTGTGAGATCCGGCGCTTGCGCGCGGGGGCGTTTCCCCAAGATGCACTGAACTGTGCCCGGCGTGACAGGTCGATTTGAGACCACGCGTGAGGTCTGTTCCGGCCTCGCGCGCTCATTCGACTCGACAAGGAACTTGCCCCATGTCCAGCAGAACCATCGCCGACTACCTCGCCCAAACCCTCGCCGCAGCCGGCGTCTCGAAGATCTGGGGCGTCAGCGGCGACAGCCTGAACGGCCTGACCGACAGCCTCCAGCGCCTGGGCAAGATCAAGTGGATGCACACCCGTCACGAAGAAGTCGCGGCCTTCGCGGCAGGGGCGGAAGCAGCCTCCACCGGCAAGCTGGCGGTGTGCGCGGGCAGTTGCGGCCCGGGCAACCTGCACTTGATCAACGGCCTGTATGACTGCCACCGCAGCGGTGTGCCGGTCCTCGCCATTGCGGCGCAGATTCCGTCCTCCGAGATCGGCCTGAATTACTTCCAGGAAACCCACCCCACCGACCTGTTCAAAGAGTGCAGCCACTTCGTTGAAACCGTCAGCACCCCCGAGCAGTTCCCTCGGGTGCTGGAGCGGGCCATGCGCGCGGCCATCAGCCAGCGCGGCGTGGCGGTAATTGTCATCTCCGGCGACGTCGCCCTGAGCGCGGCCCCGGACATCAAACCCGTGTGGGTCGATCACGCGCCTGCGCGGATCATCCCGGCAGAAGCTGATCTGCAACGCCTGGTGGACATGCTGGACACGTCCAAAGCCGTGACCATTCTCGCCGGTGCCGGCTGTGCCGAGGCCCACGATCAGGTGGTTGCGCTGGCCGAGAAACTCTCCGCGCCAGTGGTTCACGCCCTGCGCGGCAAGCAGTACATTGAATACGCCAACCCCTTCGACGTGGGCATGACCGGCTTGATCGGCTTCAGCTCCGGCTACCACGCCATGATGGCCTGCGACACGCTGGTGATCCTCGGCAGCAGCTTGCCGTACCGCAATTTCTACCCGGAAAAAGCCAAGGTCATTCAGATCGACATCGACCCGACCGCCATTGGCCGTCGCGTGCCGGTCGCCCTCGGCCTGGCGGGGGATATCGGTGAAACCCTCGATGCCGTGTTGCCCCGCCTCAAGGCCCACGCGGACCGCAAGTTCCTCGACAAGGCACTGGATCACTACGCCAAGTCCCGCGAGGAACTCGACGAACTGGCTACGCCGTCGGGCCACGGCGAGCCGATTCACCCGCAATACCTGACGCGCCTGGTTGACGCCTACGCCGACCCGGACGCGATTTTCACCGTCGACGTCGGCACACCGACCCTGTGGGCCGCGCGCTACCTGACCATGAACGGCAAGCGCTCTCTGCTGGGTTCCTTCAACCACGGCTCCATGGCCAACGCGATGCCCCAGGCATTGGGTGCGAAAGCGGCATTTCCGCAGCGGCAAGTGGTGGCGCTGTGTGGCGACGGCGGCTTGTCGATGCTGATGGGCGACCTGCTGTCGATCCGCCAACTGAACCTGCCGATCAAGCTGGTGGTGTTCAACAACAGCTCGCTGGGCTTCGTGGCGATGGAAATGCAGGCGGGCGGCTATGTGCCCCATGACACCGATTTCGACAGCACCAATTTTGCCAACATCGCGATCGGCGCAGGGATTCTGGGGATTCGCGTGGAGAACTCGGCGGACCTGCCCAATGCGCTGAAGAAAGCCTTTGAACATCCGGGGCCTGTGGTGGTGGATGTCGTGACCGCGAAACAGGAGCTCGGCATGCCGCCAAAGATCAAGCTGGCCCAGGCGAAAGGCTTCAGCCTGTTCATGCTCAAGGCTGTAATGAACGGCAAGGCCGACATGGTGCTGGAACTGGCGAAGACCAATTTGCGTTAAGCACCTGCGGGTCGAGTGGGCGCTGTGTGCAATGCACAGCGCCTGTTTTTCAACCCGGGACAATGCGGGTAGAGCAATCGCTTAACACTCAAACACTATCGGGTGCCGGTTTCATATAACCCGTATTTCGCTTTTTATATTTATTCGAAATCAGATCAGTTCCAAATAGTTCTATCCGCACGCAACGCTTTGTTAGTAAGGGAATTATGAGCGCGCCTCGACATTCGGCGAATCTTGCTTATTTTTTTGGCACAGCCTTCGCTTGCCTATACTGAGCAATCCGGAGTTTAGTTCAGCAAGGATGAGTGATCATGGACAAAAACAAACGCAACGGTATTAAGGGTTCCAACGTGGAATCAATGGCTGGGGATCAGGACCCTGTTTTCGGTATCGACGGACAAGTACTGGGTCGAAGGGCGCGCGTATTTACCGAACTTGGGGCAGGAACAGATCAGAAGTTCTACCTGATCACCAACGGAGAACACCGCACGCGTTCACCTTTTCCAAGTTCCATCTCCCGCCACTTAGCCAACGGGAAACCCGATCCCGACTTTAATAATGGAGAAACGTTGATTCTGCCGGGGTTGACGGATCAGCCGGGTCTTGTGGGCGGGGATATACGTATCCAGGGACTGATTTTCGATCAGCGCGGCGCAGTGATGTGTGTCGGTGATACGACGCTGGAAGTGCGAGAGCTTAATTATCATTACCCCGCAGCAATCCGGCTGACGTCGTCCGGTGCCCTGGATGTTGACTTCGGGGATAGAGGGCGAGTAGTTTACCCCACCGGTCAGCCGTCCAAGAACGCCCCTGAGGTTCCTCCTTTTCCTTTCACTTCGATTCGGCGGAGTCAACAACAAGAGAACAAAGACATTTTGTTCGTGTCTCAGATCCTCGACTATGACACTCAAATGCGGTCGTGTTATTTGGTAAAGACTAAGCAGAATGGGTTGCCCGATGATCAGTTTGGCCATGACGGTCTTCTTCTGATTGGCTCGGACGCCGATGGCCCTATCTGGAACGACTATGGTGTGGACGGGGGCGGTAATCTCTTGCTGATTGGCGAGAGCGCTGCAGGCGCTCAAGCTTATGGGGTGATAGCCAAGTACACGACAGAGGGCGTCCTTGACTCAAACTACGGATCCGGGGGAATACAGAAGATCCAAGGTGGAGAGGAGCCTCCTTATCTGGTTCGGGTTCACGTCATGGCAGACGGTAGCGTGACGATGCTTGTGGCCGTGTCCAGGCAAAACATCACTGCCTTGGCCTTGATGAAGCGTCTGGAAAATGGAGCGCCGGACACTTCATTTAATAATGGAGAGCCGCGGATACTTGATACGGTGTTTGCCACCAGCGGACGCTGGCCGGAAATGCATATCGATGACAAGGGGCGCTATCTCCTCGCCTACTATTCGCAGGAAAACGGCTGCGAACTTAAAAGATTCACACCCGACGGTATTCCGGATATCAGCTTCGGCTCGAATGGCACAGCCGGGTATCCAGATCTCTTGGCTTTGAACAATACGGCCATTCACAGGGGGGCCGACCTGCTCGCGAAAATCTACCGGAAACAAGGCGACGGGAATTTTTACGTCGTTCGTTACCTTGGCGAAAGCGTGCCAGGGCACTGATGTATCAAAGCTTCAGTCTGTTCACGCTCAAGGCCTTCATGACCGGCAAGGCGGACATAGTGCTGGAATTGGCGAAGAACAACCTGCGCTGATCTCATGTAGGGCCGGCTTCAGCTGGGAAGGCGTCAGTGGATACACCGCAAAAGTCAGGGTGTTCACACAGGCCTCCTCCCGGGTAAAGCCGGTCCTGCTCAGATAGGGTATGTTGTCTGTAGGGGAGGCTTTAAGCTATTTCAAACTTGCTGGGACTCTGCACGCACTTCATAGGGCATGTGACGCATAGCAATACATAATTGGCTGACAGTTGGTTGTGTGTTAAATAACTCTGATTAGATTGGTCTACAGATCCTTGTATTATTTTTCCGGCGCATGATAAACAAGCGCCAGTTCGGCAGGCGTATGCGGGTCGAGTGGGCGCTGTGTGCAATGCACAGCGCCTGTAGATCAGCCGGCGTGCTTGTTGCGAGCAGTGGTACGTTGCAGGATAAAAGGGAGTAGTACGGTGATTCTTATTTCGGTTATTTATAAGTCTATAGATTTTTTGGAAGTAAGCTCAATTGCGAATCACACTATTAATTTCCAAGCTAATGTATTTAAAGGGGTTTTCTAATTCGCAATAAATCAGGTGGGTTTCATCCTATTTGAACGTGATCGGACCAGGCGCTAGGCTCTGGAAACCGCAAACACATTCAAAGGATGAAACGTCATGGGTAATGACAGTCGCAACGGAAGGACCTCTCCTGCCAACGCCGCGCATGTTGCTGGGGATCAGGATCTACAATTCGGCGGCAGTGGCTATGTCAGATATGTTCGTGATCCGTTTATCACTGATCCAACCACGGATACTGATCAAAGGATCTATGTCATCACTTACGGGACGAGTGGCAGTAACCCAAGTGTGATAGTTGGCCGGCTGCCGACTGGCGCTGTTGATCCTGCTTTTGGGAACTTGGCCCTTCCATTCGTCGATGACAGTCTAAGAGCCGTTATGGATGTTCAGGGGTTGATTTTTAATAACGACGGCAAAATTACCTGTGTTGGCATCACAGACGTTACTACCGAATCCGGTAGATATTTTTACCCTGCCGCAGTCCGTATTGAGACTTCAGGCACCCCTGCCGCAATTGATGAGGGTTTCGGGAATAAAGGGCGGATGATTTACGAGGTCGACTTGTCTAAAGACGCGGCCAGCTGCGGCGTTGATTTATCTCACCCTGACGACTCGCGGGCGCCACACATTCAAGCTGTTTCCCATGGATTCGGCTCTATCCGGCGGACTGTACAGTCAAGTGGAGACATACTTTTCTGTTGCCGTCTTTTCAACTCCAACACCCAGGTTGAATCCTACCACCTGGTAAAAATTGGTGAGAACGGCGACCCCGTGACCTCGTTTGGGACAAACGGCGTCTTGACGATACCTGCGGGAAGTCCAGAACGCGGGCTGCAATGTTTAGACTATGGAATCGATAGTAATAGGAGCATCACGCTTGCTGGCAGGGGGCAGGTTTCCAATGCTACAGAGGGGGTCCTGGCTCGATATACCTCGGACGGTAAACTCGATTCCGGCTTCGGCAATAGCGGTGAGCAGATCATCAAGATCGAAGGGGCCAATGTTTATATTAAACAAGTCACGGTCCTGGATGACGGCGAAGCTATTCTCTTGCTTGCTGTGGATTACCTACAATCGCAGGGACGCATGGAATTTGCTGTCATGAAGCTGGACAAGAACGGGAAGGAGGACGCAAGTTTCAATGGTGGTGAAGCACTTTTGTTGAGTGAGATGGGCGGCATTTCAGATGCGTTTGTGTTCATGGAGTTGGATAACCAAGAACGAATCATCGTGGCTGGACAGGATGCGGTATCGGAGCAGCATGCACGCATGACGCGGATAATGCCTGATGGGACTCTGGACAGCGAGTTTGGTATTAACGGCTCCAGAACTTATGACAATCTTAATGGGTTCCGCAAGCTGGGGATTCAAAGAGGCACGGATATACTCGCGGTTGCTCAGGATCCGAACACGCTTCCCACCGAAGTTTTGCTCTTCAGGTTTTTCGGGGAAGCAGGCAGTTAAAACCCTCCAGCCTCTCGGGCGGGTGGAGAACTGGACCCCTACTTCGTTTTTAGCGGTCCAGTCCCTTTGGGAGTATTCATCGACCCAAATCCGGATGCCGGTCAACGATTTTACGTGGTCGGTCAAGGGGATCTACCTAGAAAGAATATCGATCAAGGGGGAACAAAGTGTTGAGAGGAAACGGAGTGAAAGAAAAGGGGCGGGCAGTAGCTTCTTCCTGTCGAGGATCCCAAGCTATGACGACCGACCTGAGTTTTTATCGGCGAGCTATCTTGTCAAAATAACGTCGGGCGGATTACCGCATACGGGGTTTCACGGCAGCGGCTTTCTTAAGGTGGATACGAAAGCCATAGGTAGCAACCGGAGTACATCTGGCTGATAGTCTGATATTCAAAGATGAAAAGTCGTCCAGAGGAGGACGGTAAAAACACGCTGGTGCTTACGACGGTCTCCGTGGATCGGCTAGATATTCGCCCTGCGCGGTTTCCGTCGGAGCCGGTGGTCAAGTTTGGGGCTCAAGTCTGCAGATGGTTCCCTTGAAGTGGTCATTCCGCAGACCATTGCGCTCCCGTAAGGTCATCCTGTATCAGTGAATATCGCCCACAAAAAGGGCATTTCCTCTCTCGTCCGCACCACCCTGAATCACCAAAATCCCCTGCCTGAAATCTCTTGAAAAAATCGTTGTAAGGCCGTGAGACAGGATGTTAATTTGCTAACATACTGTTGCAAAATGACCGCCGGATAACATTATCCCGGTCCATGCAACCCGGCTCCATCATCGGAATTCCCATGGAAAAGCGTCCCTTCCTCGATGCACTGGAACAACGGTTTAGCGATTTGACGCCGACGGGCAAGCGCATCGCCGGTTACCTGTTGGCCAATCCGCAAAAGCTGCCGTTCGAGACCGCTGACAGCATCGCCCAGCAGACCGGCACCACCGGTATTTCGGTGGGGCGGTTCCTGCGCTCCCTGGGCTACCGCAACATTGACGACGTCAAACAGAGCCTGCGCGGCGACACCGCCAGTCCTTGGGTGATCACCGATCGGCTCGGCGCGTTTCGTGAAGAAAACACCCAGGGTGATGCACTGGAACGTTCGATGAACCGTGAGCTGGAAGCGATCCAGCGGGTCTATGCCCTGGCCCGTGGCGAAACCTTCGCCCGCATCGTTGAACGGCTGCACAGCGCCGACGCGGTGTTTATCGTCGGCATTCAGACCACCCGCGGCATCCTCAACGCGTTTTGCAGTCACCTGGAGTACATCCGGCCCAAGGTGTATTACGTCGACAGTTTGTCCGGCACCTATGCCGAATCGCTGAACTCGCAATTCGAAAATCCCTACGCCGTGATCGCCGACTTCCGCACCTATTCCGCTGTTACGCGGACCTTCTGCGAAGTCGCCCATCAGCAGAACGTCGGGCTGGCCTTCATCACCGATTTTCACTGCCCGTGGGCCAGGGATTACCCGAGCGACCTGCTGCAGCTCGACGCCGACGTGGGGCAATTCTGGGATTCCCTGGCGCCGCTGACGTGCCTGTTCAATTTGATGGTGTCGGCGGTGGCCGAGCGCTATGGCGATCGCCTCGACCAGAGGCTGGCGAAGAATCGTGAGCTGCAACAACTGTTTGGCCAGTTCGAATAAACCGGATTGCCCGGTTGAAGCCGGTTTCACAAGGGCAACAGCTTCCCGGCTAAAGCCGGTCCTACGGGAGGCAGCCGGGCCCGATGCATGACTCGCTTTTAGTAGGACCGGCTTCAGCCGGGAAGCTCTACCCCCTCAATACATGATGAATGAAGAAGCTGATCTGGAGTGTCGTTACGTGAATAGCCCCCTCGTCGAAGTCGACGCCCACGCGCTGCAGGTCGAGGTCGACTTGATCTACGCCGGCGTCGACAACCTCGCCGGCAAGCAGATTTACCAGGACCCGCGCTGCCTGTTGCACCGCGACGCCGAGCGTTGTCTGCGCAAGGCCAGCACCCTGGCGCGCCAAGCCGGTTTGCGCCTGCGCCTCTTCGATGCTTATCGCCCGGCTTACGCGCAGTACCTGCTCTGGCAGGCGCTGCCCAACCCGGAATACGTCCGTGACCCTACGCTGGGTTCCCACCACACCCGTGGCGTGGCGGTGGACCTGACCCTGATCGACGCGAGCGGCACGGCCCTGGACATGGGCACCGGTTTCGATGACATGCGCGAGCAGTCCCATCAGTTTTTCGCTGATCTGCCCGCCCACGTTCAGCGCAATCGTCTGCTCCTGCTGGGGATCATGCTGGCCGCAGGATTCACCTACATCGACAGCGAGTGGTGGCATTACGAACTGCCCGACGCCGAGGACTACTCGCTGATCGACGACGGCTCGATCCAGCCCGCTAACTGAACACCAAACACGCAGTACGCAGCACATAACAAGACACACGAACACACGACCGGGACGACCACGAATCCCGGCTGAATCTGGCATCACCCGACCTCGCAAGAGCAGGGCGCGCCATTTCCCAGGCCTGAGGCCTGTGAGCTTTAACTGCCCGGTATAGCTTCAATAACAACCCTGACGAACTTCCCTACATCGACGATCAAGGAACCGGCATGAAATCAATCTTCACCCCTCGCACCCTGGCGATGGCACTCCTCTGCACCGCCATGGGCCTCGGCGCCTGGCAATCGGCCAGCGCAGCCGTGCCCCAGGACACCCTGATGATCGGCAAACCGTCCGACCCGCAAACCCTCGACCCGGCCGTGACCATCGACAACAACGACTGGACCGTGACCTACCCGGCGTACCAGCGGCTGGTCACCTACAAGGTCGAAAACGGCAAGGGCAGCACCGAAGTGGCGGGGGAGCTGGCCAGCAGCTGGACCACCTCGGCGGACAACCTGACCTGGGAATTCAAGCTCAAGCCCGGCAACACATTCGATGACGGCGCCGAGGTCAACGCCGAGGCGGTGAAGTTCTCCTTCGACCGGGTGATGAAGCTCAAGCAAGGCCCGTCCGGTGCGTTTCCCGATGACATGGCGGTGTCGGTGGTTGATCCGCTGACCGTGCGCTTCACCCTGAAAGCACCGTACGCGCCGTTCCTCTCGACGCTGGCCCACAACGGCGCGGCGATCATCAACCCGGACGTGGCGAAGAAAGCCGAAGGCGCCGACGCCTACCTGTCGAACCACACCGCAGGTTCCGGTGCGTTCAAGCTGGTCAACTGGCAGAAAGGCCAGGCCCTGACCATGGAGCAGAACAGCTACTACGCCGGCCCCAAACCGACCCTGAAAAAAGTCGTGGTGAAGATCATCAGCGAGGCCTCGGTGCGTCGGCTGCAGCTTGAACACGGCGACCTGGACATCATCGAAGACATGCCCGAAGACCAGCTCGAAGCGCTGGCGAAGAAATCCGGCATTGTCGTCGGCGACTACCCGTCGCTGCGGGTGACGCTGCTGTACCTCAACACCCAGAAAGCGCCGATGAACAACCCCGATGCGCGGCGAGCGATCGTCGAATCTCTGGATTACGACGGCATCATCAACGGCATCCTGAAAGGCAAGGCCAAGCCGCTCAATGGCCCGATCCCCCAGGGCGTGTGGGCGTATGACGAGAAGCTGCCGGCGTTCAAGCAGGACATGGACAAGGCCAAGGCGGACCTGGCGAAAGTGTCACCCAAGGTCAGCAACCTGACATTCATGTACTCCGACAAAGACCCGAACTGGGAGCCCATCGGCCTGACCCTTCAAGCCGGCCTGCAACCCCTGGGCGTGAACCTCAAGCTGGAGAAGCTCGCCAACGCCAGCATGCGCGAGCGCCTGGGCACCGGGGACTTCGACATCGCCATCGGTTCGTGGAGCCCGGACTTCGCCGACCCCTACATGTTCATGAACTTCTTCTTCGACTCGAAGCTGAAAGGCCTGGCCGGCAACCGTTCGTTCTATGACAACCCGGCCGTGGACAAACTGATCCGCGAATCGGCGACCACCAATGACATGGCCAAGCGCACCGAGCTGTATCAGCAGGCGCAGAAGATCGTGCTCAACGACAGCGTCTACGCCTACCTCTACCAGAAGGCCTACACCTTGCCGATGAGCGAAAAGGTCAAGGGCTACGTGTTCAACCCGATGCTGGAACAGGTGTTCAACGTCGGCACGATCACCAAGTAAGCGCTGCATCCCGTCAATCGCTGTGACTCACAGGGCCCTGCAAGTGAGGCAGGGGCCTGTGAAGCAGCGCTGTGTCCGCGAGCAGTTTCGCGTTATTGATCGACTGCGTGACTGAGGTGCCCCATGGCCTTCCTGAATATGCTGCGCAAACGCCTGGGCGGCCTGCTGCTGGTGGTGTTCGGCGTTTCCCTGATTACCTTTTCCATCTCGCACCTGATTCCGGGCGACCCCGCGCGACTGATCGCCGGCGACCGCGCCACCGACGCCATCGTCGACAACATCCGCCACCAGTTGGGGCTGGACCTGCCGCTGTATCAACAATACGGCCGCTACATGCTCGACCTGCTGCACGGCGACCTGGGCACGTCGATTCGCACCCATCGCCCGGTGCTGGAAGACTTGCAGGCGTTCTTTCCGGCAACCCTGGAACTGGCGCTGGCGGCGCTGACCTTGTCGATTCTGGTGGGCGTGCCGTTGGGCGTGCTCTCGGCGGTGTACCACAACCGTTTTATCGATCAGGTCGCACGCACCCTGGCGGTGACCGGGATTTCGACCCCGGCGTTCTGGCTCGGGCTGGGCCTGATTGTGCTGTTTTACGGCCACCTCAACTGGCTGCCGGGCAGCGGGCGGCTTGACGAGGGGCTGGACCCGCCCCGAACCGTCACCGGTTTTTACCTGATCGATTCATTGCTGGCGGGCGACACCGGGCTGTTCTTCAACGCCCTGCAGCACCTGATTCTGCCCACCATCACCCTGGGCTTCGTCAACCTCGGCGTGGTGGCGCGGCAGATCCGCTCGGCGATGCTCGACCAGCTTGGCGAAGACTACATCCGTACCGCGCGCGCGTACGGCCTGTCGAAATGGGCGGTAATTCTGCGTCACGCCTTGCCCAACGCGCTGATTCCCTCGGTCACCGTTCTGGGCCTGACCCTGGGCGATCTGCTCTACGGCGCGGTGCTCACCGAAACCGTGTTCGCCTGGCCGGGCATGGGCGCTTACGTGGTCAAGTCGATCCAGTCGCTGGATTTCCCGGCGGTGATGGGCTTCGCGATCATGGTTTCCTTCATTTATGTGCTGCTGAACATGGCGATCGATCTGCTGTACCGCCTGATCGATCCGCGCATTGGCGAGGTCAACTGATATGACTACCCCGATCACCGCGCCCGCCGTGGCGCCACTGCCGGCCGCCTCGCGCTGGCAGGATAAATGGGCCTACCTGGCCCACCAGATCCGCCGCAGTCCGCTGACTATGGCCGGGCTGCTGATCACCGTGATGGTGCTGTTGGTGATGGCCTTCGCGCCGTGGCTCGCGTCCCATGATCCTAATGCACTGAACCTGACCCAGCGCCTGGCCGCGCCGTCCGCCGCCCACTGGTTCGGCACCGACGAAGTGGGCCGCGACCTGTTCAGCCGGGTGCTGTACGGCAGTCGGCAATCCGTCGGCGTTGGCCTGTTCGTGGCCTTCGCGTCGTGCTTTGCTGGCGGCTTGCTGGGTTGCATGTCCGGGATCATTGGCGGGCGCTTTGACGGCGTGATCATGCGCCTGATGGACATCATGCTCTCGGTGCCGTCGCTGGTCCTGATCATGGCCCTGGCCGCGGCGCTGGGCCCGAGCCTGTTTAATGCCATGCTGGCGATCACGCTGGTGCGGATTCCGTTTTACGTGCGCCTGGCCCGGGGGCAGGCCCTGAGCATTCGCCAGATGGGCTACGTCAAAGCCGCCGAAACCTTCGGCGCCGGGCGTTGGCACATGGTCATCTGGCACGTGGCGCGCAACGCCATGCCGCCGTTGCTGGTGCAGCTGAGCCTGGACATCGGCAGCGCCATCCTCATGGCCTCGGCCCTGGGCTTCATCGGCCTCGGCGCGCAACAGCCGACGGCGGAGTGGGGCGCGATGGTCGCGACCGGGCGCAACTACATCCTTGATCAATGGTGGTACTCGACCTTTCCCGGCGTGGCGATTCTGATCACCGCCACCGGTTTCAACCTTTTGGGCGACGGCGTGCGTGACTTGCTCGACCCACGGCAGCAGGGGAAATGACCATGCAGGCTTCTGTTCAAACACCCCTTGCCGAGCAGGCACCGGTGCTGGTCATCGACGACCTGCGCATCGAATTCCCGGCTTACAAAAGTACCGTCAAGGCGCTCAACGGCGTCTCGCTGCACGTCAATCCCGGTGAGATCGTCGGGGTGATCGGCGAGTCCGGCTCGGGCAAGTCGGTCACCGCGATGCTCAGCCTGCGCCTGCTGCCGGAGCGTTCTTACGACGTGAAAGCCGGCAGCCTGAGCATTTTGGGCCGCGACATGCTCACCGCCAAAGAGAAAGACCTGCTGAGTGTCCGTGGCCGCGACGCCGCGATGATCTTTCAGGAGCCCATGACCGCCCTCAATCCGACCCGCCGCATCGGCCGGCAGATGCTCGACGTGATCATCCATCACCAGCGCCTGAGCAAGGCCGACGCCAAGGCCAAAGCCATCGCGTTGCTGCGGGACATGCACATCGCCGACCCCGAGCAGGTGATGAACAGCTACCCCTTCGAGCTCTCCGGCGGCATGCGTCAGCGGGTGATGATCGCTCTGGCGTTTTCCTGCGACCCGCAATTGCTCATCGCCGACGAACCGACCACCGCGCTGGACGTCACGGTGCAGCGGCAAGTGCTGTTGCTGCTGCGTGAAAAGGCCCGCGCGCGGGGCACGGCGATTTTGCTGATCACCCACGACATGGCGCTGGTGTCGCAGTTCTGCGACCGGGTATACGTGATGTACACCGGCGCGGTGGTGGAGCAGGGCGTCACCGCCCAGGTGATGGCCGACCCCCGGCATCCTTACACCCAGGGCTTGCTCAGCGGATTGCCGGAGATGGTCGAACCGGGTCAGGACCTGATGACCATACCCGGGCAGGTGCCCAACCTTTCGGCGTTGCCGGAGGGCTGCACCTTCCTGGATCGCTGCGCCTTCGGCACGGCTCAATGCCTGCAGCGCCCGCCAATGCAGACCATCGACGCCGCCGCAGACCGCAAGAGCGCCTGCTGGTTGAGCGCGCCTTCACACGCCACCCCACAGGAGTCGCGGCCATGAACCGTTCAGCGCTGCAGACATTGCCCGGCGCAAGCCCGACCATCCTCGGCCTGCAGGACGTACGCGTGCATTACCCGATGGGCAAGGACTGGCTCGGTCGCCCGAAAGCCCTGGCCCACGCCCTGAACGGCATCGATCTGCAGGTCCGCTCCGGCGAGACTCTCGGTGTAGTGGGAGAGTCTGGCTGCGGCAAAAGCACCCTGGCGCAGTTGTTGATGGGCTTGATCAAGCCAACATCCGGCCGACTCGACTGGGTCTACAACAGCGGCAAGGAACGCAGCAGCAACGTGCAGATTGTGTTTCAGGACCCGCAATCGTCCCTCGACCCGAGGCTGCCGGTGTGGAAAATCATCACCGAGCCGCTGTTCGTGCAGCGTTCGGCGCCGCGCCACGAGATGCGTGCCATTGCCGCGAAGTTGGCGGCTCAGGTGGGCATTCGCACGGAATACCTTGATCGCTTTCCTCACCAGTTTTCCGGGGGGCAACGGCAGCGTATCGCCATCGCCCGCGCCTTGTCGTCGAACCCGGACATCATCGTGCTGGACGAGCCGACTTCGGCGCTGGATATTTCGGTGCAGGCGCAGATTCTCAATCTGCTGGCCGAGCTGCAGCGCAGCCGCGAACTGACCTACATCCTGATCTCCCACAACGTCTCGGTGGTGCGGCACATGGCCGACCGGGTGGCGGTGATGTACCTGGGGCAGATTGTGGAGTTGGGGACGGCGGCGGAGGTGCTTGAGCGGCCGCGTCATCCGTATACGCAGCTGTTGCTGGAGGCAGTGCCGAGGCTGGGGGTGGCGGTGGACGATGGGCAAGTGTCGGCGCCGACCGAGCTGCCGGGCAATCGAACGTTGCTGACGGGGTGTTTTTTCCGGGATCGCTGCCCGAAAGCCACCCACGGCTGCGAAAAGCCCCAGGCGTTACTACCGGCAAAAGGCGGTGAGGCGTCCGTGCGCTGTCATCTCGAGTCGTAAGTGAGGAGGGAACTCGACTGGGGAGCGACTGACTGGGAAGGGGACTGATTTATTTACTGACTGGGAAGGGGACTGATTTATTTACAGCGCTTCACCGTAAATTAATCTGTCTCCCGGCTCGCTTCTGCCATCGGGGACAGATTGATTTATCAAAAAAGCGCGATAAATAAATCAGTCCCCTATAAACATTACACGGTCGACTCGCTGGCTTGCCGTTCAGGGGGGAGGGGACTGATTTATTTACAGCGCTTCACCGTAAATTAATCTGTCTCCCGGCTCGCTTATGCCATCGGGGACAGATTGATTTATCAAAGAAGCGCGATAAATAAATCAGTCCCCTATAAACACCCTAAAGATCAATGGCTGATCATCCACGGTCGGCCCGCTGGCTTGCCTTTCAGGGCGTGGGGATTGGCTTTGGTGGGTTCGAGCCGTTTCGTCGGGCCGCAGCAACTGCAACCGCTGGGGTGGCCCCGGCTTTCCTTGTACTGGTCCATGGTTTTTGGCGCGTGGGCGCTTTGCTCATTGCGGGCGATGGCGCTGCGGGTGTTGCCGGCCATGGTGCTCAGCCCCGGCGCGGAGAGAATCACCCGCAGGCTCGATGCGCCGCACGCCGGGCACTCGCACGGCAGCGCGCTCTCGGCCATGGGTCGCAGCGAGGTGAAATCCCCGCATTCAGGGCAGTCGTATTCGTACATGGGCATGGCTCAAATCCTTTAGTCGGCGTGGGTTCTGCAGGCGCGAATTCCTTCGCGACTGCAGGTCAGGCGTCAGCCCAGCGTTACTTATCCTGCGCGATCGGCAAGTCCACGGTGCCGTCGATGAATTTTGTCGGGCCGTTGGCGTTGGGGTTGATGTCGAATTTGAAGATCTCGGTCGGCAGCCACAACGTCGCGCACGCGTTGGGGATGTCGACCACGCCGCTGATGTGACCCTGCACCGGTGCCGAGCCCAACAGCGAGTAACCCTGGGCCGGGGAGTAACCGAACTTGGTCATGTAGTTGATCGCGTTCAGGCACGCCTGGCGGTAGGCGATGTTGACGTCCAGGTAGTGTTGCTGGCCGGCTTCGTCGACCGAGATGCCTTCGAAGATCAGGTAGTTGTTGTAGTTCGGCACGATAGGACTTGGCTTGAAGACCGGGTTTTTGATCCCGTACTTGGCCATGCCGTCCTTGATCAGCTCGACGCGCATGTGCACCCAGCCGGCCATTTCGATGGCGCCGCAGAAGGTGATTTCGCCGTCGCCCTGGCTGAAGTGCAAGTCGCCCACGGACAAACCCGCGCCGTCGACGTAGACCGGGAAGAACACTTTCGAGCCCCGAGACAGGTCCTTGATGTCGCAGTTGCCACCGTGCTCACGGGGCGGCACGGTGCGGGCGCCCGTGGCGGCGGCGAGGTCCCGGGCCGGGCCTTTGAGTTTGCCCAGGTGCGCCGTGCTGGCGCAGGGTGGACAGGCCAGTGCCGGGACGCGGTCCGGGTCGGTGTCGATCAGTTCCTGCTCACGTCGGTTCCACTCGGCGAGCATCTTGTGGTCCGGCAGGCAGCCGATCAGGCCGGGGTGAATCAAACCTGCGAACTCGACGCCGGGAATGTGCCGGGAGCTGGTCATCATGCCTTTGAAATCCCAGATGGATTTCTGCGCCAGCGGGAAATGCTCGGTGAGGAAGCCGCCGCCGTTCTGCTTGGAGAAGAAGCCGTTGAAGCCCCATTGCGAATCGGCCCGGGCGCCGATGTCCAACAGCTCCACCACCAGCAGGTCGCCGGGCTGGGCGCCGTGCACACCCACCGGCCCGGAGAGGTAATGCACGGTGGTCAGGTCGACGTCGCGGACGTCGCTGGCATCGTCGTTGTTCTTGATCGCGCCAGCGGTCCAGTCGTAGGTTTCGAGGATGAAATCATCCCCCGGCTTGACCCAGCAGGCCATCGGGATGTCCGGGTGCCAGCGGTTGTGGATCTGCTCGTTTTCGGTGACAGGCTGGTTGAGGTCGACTTTGATCAAGGTATCGGTCATGGGGGGTTCTCCTTGGGTTTCGGGTCAATCAAATACGTCGTGAAAGTCCGGGCGGGCGCCATCGCGGGACAAGGTGGATCGCCACCCCGGTCGCTCCTACAGGTGGCCGCATTCCTCTGTAGGAGCGTGGCTTGTCCCGCGAGAGGCCGTTACAGGCGCTGCACATCTCTGGCTGTTGCTTACACCGACAAATACCGACTGATCGTCGCTTCATCGACGTTGCCCCGGGTTTCTTCGATGACGAAGCGGCCTTTCTCGATCACCAGCAACCGGTCGGCGATTTCCAGGGTGAAGGACAGCACCTGCTCGGAGACGATGATCGTCAGGTTGCGGAGGGTGCGGATCTCTTTGAGGGTGCGGGCGATGTCCTTGATGATCGACGGCTGGATGCCTTCGGTGGGCTCGTCGAGCAACAACACCTTGGGATTGGTCGCCAGGGCCCGGGCGATGGCCAGCTGCTGTTGCTGGCCGCCGGACAGGTTGCCGCCGCGTCGGCTGCGCATGTCGAACAGCACCGGGAACAGCGCGTACAGGTCTTCCGGCACCTGGCCGCCCGCTGAGGCGGGGAGGCCGGTCTGAATGTTTTCCAGCACGCTCATCGATGGAAAAATCATCCGGCCCTGGGGCACGTAGGCCATGCCGTGGGCGACCCTGTTGTGGGTTTCCAGGCCGGACACGTCCACGCCGTCCAGCTGAACCTGGCCGCTCCATTGCGGCAGGATGCCCATCAGGCTTTTGAACAGGGTCGTCTTGCCCATGCCGTTGCGGCCCATCACCGCCACGATTTCCTGTTTCTGCACCGAGAGGCTCAGGTCGTGGAGGACCTGACTCTGGCCATAGCCACACGCCAGCTGCTGAATGTTGAACATGCTGCGCTCCTTAATGGCCCAGATAGACTTCGATGACTTTCGGGTTGTTCTGCACCGACTCCATGCTGCCTTCGGCCAGCACCTTGCCCTGATGCAGCACCGTGACCTTGTGCGCGATGCTCTTGACGAACTCCATGTCGTGCTCGATCACCAGCACCGAGCGGCCCTGGCTGATGCGATTCAACAGGTCGGCGGTTTGCGCCCGCTCGCTGACACTCATGCCCGCCACCGGCTCGTCGAGCATCAGCAGTTCCGGGTCCTGCATCAGCAACATGCCGATCTCCAGCCACTGCTTCTGGCCGTGGGATAACAGGCCCGCCTGCTGCTGCAGCCAGTCACCGAGGAAGATCTCGGCGGCCACTTGATTGACCCGGTCCAGCACCTCCTGAGTGCGCTTGAAAAACAGCGCGCCGAACACTGACCGGCCCGCCGGAAACGACATCTCCAGGTTCTCGAACACGCTCAGGTTGTCGTAGATCGACGGCGTCTGGAACTTGCGCCCGACCCCTGCGCGGACGATGTCGTACTCGTTCATTTTGGTCAGCTCGCGGTCCTTGAACTGGATGCTGCCGCCCGTGGCCCGGGTCTTGCCGCAGATCAGGTCGAGGACCGTGGTCTTACCCGCACCGTTGGGGCCGATGACCACCCGCACTTCGTTGCGGTCGATGTACAGGTTGAGGTCGTCCACCGCCTTGAAGCCGTCGAACGAAACGGTCAGCCCTTCAATGGCCAGGACCGGTTTGTTCATCTGAAAGCCTGTGGCGCGGGTCATGGCTGAATCTCCATCGGGCTGGCAGCTTGCTTGTCAGCGGGGGCGGGGGTTGGCGTGATGACCGGGGCAGGGGAGGCAACCACCGGTGCCGGCGTGCGCGTCACGCCCGACAACCATTTGCGCCCGTGGCTTTCCCACAAACCGGCCAGGCCGTTGGGGAAATACATGACCACGGCGATGAACAGCCCGCCCATGAGGTACAGCCACAATTCGGGGAACGACTCGGAGAAATAGGTCTTGCCGTAGTTGACCAGCAGCGAGCCGTACACCGCGCCCAGCAGCGACATGCGCCCGCCGACGGCGGCGAAAATCACCATCTCGATGGACGGCACGATGCCCACGAACGAGGGCGACATGAACCCCACCTGCAAGGTGAACATCGCCCCGCCGATGGCCGAGAAACACGCCGCGACGCAGTACACGAAAACCTTGAACGCCGCCACGTCGTAACCGGAAAACCGTACCCGCTCTTCCTTGTCGCGCATGGCCATCAGCAGCCGGCCCAGCTTGGAGGCGAGGATGAACTTGCCAAACAGGATGCAGGCGAACAGCAGCCCTGCATTGACGAAGTACAACAGCAGCCTGGCGCTGTCGCTGCGGATGTCCCAGCCCAGCAGTGTCTTGAGGTCTGTGATGCCGTTGATCCCGCCGGTCAAGCCTTGCTGGCCGATGATCAGCACCGTGAGGATCAACGCGATGGCCTGGGTGACGATGGAAAAATACACATCGCCCACCCGGCGTCTGAACAGCGCGACGCCAATGATCAAGGCCAGCAGCACCGGCAACACGATGATCGCGATCAAGGTGAACGCGAAGCTGTGAAACGGCGCCCACAGCCCGGGCAGTTCGGTGATCTGGTTCCAGTCCATGAAGTCCGGAATCCCGGGCGTGGACTGGATCTTGGTGCTTTCCGGATCGGAGGCTTCGAGCTTGAGGAACATCGCCATGCAATACCCGCCCAGGCCGAAGAACACCCCTTGCCCCAGGCTGAGAATGCCGCCGTACCCCCAGCACAACACCAGGCCCACGGCGACGAACGCGTAGGTCAGGTATTTGCCCACCATGTTCAGGCGAAAGGCGTCCAGGGTCAGGGGGAAGACCACCAGAATCAGGGCCGCAAGGATCAGCAGGCCGATTACGCCCTGGCGTCCGCCGAGCATTTTGTTTAGCGCGTTCATGGGGCTACCTCTCTGGCGCACACTTATTTACGAACCTTGCTGGAGAACAACCCCTGGGGGCGCATCAACAGGATCAGGATCACGGCGGACAGGGTCAGGACCTTGGCCATCGAGCCACTCATGAAGAACTCCGACAGGGACTGGGTCTGGGCAATGGCAAACGCCGAGGCAATGGTGCCGAACAGGCTGGCCGCGCCGCCGAAAACCACCACCAGAAAGGTGTCGACGATGTACAGGGAACCTGCGGTGGGGCCGGTGGAACCGATGGTGGTGAACGCCGCCCCCGCAACCCCGGCAACACCGCAGCCCAGGGCGAAGGTCATGCGGTCGACCTTGCGGGTATTGATCCCCACGGCGCGGCTCATGATGCGGTTCTGCACCGTGGCGCGGACGTGCAGCCCCCAGCGGGTGCGGTACAGCATCAGAAAAATCCCGCCGGTCATCAGCACAGTCAGGCCCATGACGAACAGGCCGTTGCGCGGGATTTCGATGGCGTCGCTGAGGTTGACCGCGCCCATCAGCCATTCCGGCGGGTTGGCGCTGACTTCACGGGCGCCGAAGATGGAACGGAACGCTTGCTGCATGACCAGGGACAGGCCCCATGTCGCCAGCAGGGTGTCGAGCGGCCGGTGGTAGAGGCGACTGATCATCACCCACTCCACCACCCAACCCACTGCACCGGCCACCACGAACGACAACGCGATGGCGAAGAAGAAATAGTACGGCTGCATCCACGGGCACCAGGTCTGCACCAGGGTCGACAGCAGATAAGTCGTGTAGGCGCCGATGGTGAGGAATTCACCGTGGGCCATGTTGATCACGCCCATCTGACCAAAGATGATCGCCAGCCCCAGGGCCATCAACAACAGCACGCAGAACACGGAAAGCCCGTTGAACCCCTGCATGGCCGCGATGGCACCAAATTCCGATAGCCATTCCATGGTGGTCCCTCCTCGGGAAGCTGTGTCAGTTTAGGATTGGGGGTCGGGACCAGCTGCAAGCTGTAAGCTTCAAGCGGCAAGTAAAAGCGAGAGCAACTGCAACGCACACCGCTTCCACTTGCCGCTTGCAGCTAACCGCTTACAGCTACCGCGCAGCGGCCTACTGATAGCCCTTCGGAAACGGATTCGGCTCGATCAGCTCCGACTCGTAAACCACTTTGAACTGGCCGTCCGCCTGGACTTCACCGATGCGGGTCTTGCTCCACAGGTGATGGTTTTCGTGAATCTTCACGTAGCCTTCAGGCGCGGTGTTCAGCTCGATGCCGGGGGAGGCAGCGACCACTTTGTCGACGTCAAAGCTGCCGGCTTTCTCGACCGCCGCTTTCCACAACCACGGGCCGAGGTAGGCGGCCTGGGTCACGTCGCCCATCACCGAATCCTTGCCGTACTTGGCCTTGAACGCCTCAACGAACGCCTTGTTGTTGGGGTTATCCAGGCTCTGGAAATACTTCATCGACGCGAAGAAACCCTTCATGTTCTCGCCGCCAATGCCCAGCAGTTCGTCTTCGGTGACCGACAGGGTCAACAGCGTCTGCTTGGTGGAATCGACGCCTGCGGCTTTGAGCTGCTTGTAGAACGCCACGTTGGAGCCGCCCACGACTGCGGCGAAGACCACGTCAGGTTTCTTCAATTTGACTTTGTTGATCAGCGAGCCGAACTGGGTGTTGCCCAGCGGGTAGTAGTCTTCGCCGACGACCGTGCCGTGGAGCACGTTTTCGATGTGCTTGCGGGCGATCTTCATCGAGGTGCGCGGCCAGATGTAATCCGAACCGATCAGATAAAAGGTCTTGGCGCCCTTGGTCTTGGCGATCCAGTCCAGGCTGGCAAGGATCTGCTGGGTGGCTTCCTGCCCTGTGTAGATCACGTTTTTCGACTGTTCCAGGCCTTCGTAAAAGGTCGGGTAGTACAACAGGCCGTTTTCTTTCTCGAACACCGGCAACACCGCTTTACGCGACGCCGAGGTCCAGCAGCCGAACACCGTGGCCACCTTGTCGTTGACCAGCAGCTTGCGGGCTTTCTCGGCGAAGGTCGGCCAGTCGGACGCGCCGTCTTCCTGAATGATTTTGATCTGGCGGCCAAGAATGCCGCCCGACGCGTTGATCTGGTCGATGGCCAGGCGTTCGGCCTGGATCGAACCGGTTTCGGAGATCGCCATGGTGCCGGTGGCCGAGTGCAGCTGGCCGACGGTCACTTCGGTCGGCGTGACGGCGAGGCCGGTGGTGTTGGCGTCATCGGCCAGGGTCATCTGGCTGAATACGCTGGCGGCGATCAGCGAAAGCGCCGCCGCCCCCAATGCCAGGCGTCGGGGGAAAAAGCGCGTGGGGCCTGTCAGTCGTGAATCCATGTTCCCGCTCCTGTGCTGGTGATTCGCGGCGTCCGGGTGAGGGTCCGTCGCGAGCTGCGAGCAAGCATGAGGCGGGCGCGGGAATCGAGGTATACGCAGCGTGACGTATGCGCGTACGTCATTTGACGTAGGGCCGGAAGCGCCGGACCGGGGCATGATTGCGCCCGCGGCACAGAAGTTGCTGCTTGAATATTCGAGGTCTCAGTTTCGCGCCAGCAAGGAAGGTGAGTGGCGAATTCGCTCTCTCTCATCAGGAACTACTCCGTGCGACCTTCCGGCTCTCAACGCATCATCAAGGTGCGCCGCGATTACAACCGTCTGGTCGCCGACGAGACCATGGAAGACTACGCGTTGCGTTTCACACCCAAGTCCTTTCGCAAATGGTCGGAATTCCGCATCGCCAACACCGCTGTCGGGGCCGTGTCGTTCCTGGCGCTGGAAGCCATCGGCGGCGCGCTGGTCATGAGCTACGGCTTCACCAACACCTTATGGGCCATCATCGCCATGACGGTGGTGATCTTCCTCACCGGGCTGCCCATCAGCTACTACGCCGCGCGCTATGGCGTGGACATGGACCTGCTGACGCGAGGCGCCGGCTTCGGCTACATCGGCTCGACCATCACCTCGTTGATCTACGCCAGTTTCACCTTCCTGTTCTTCGCCCTGGAAGCGGCGATCATGGCCCTGGCGCTGGAGCTGTACACCCACATTCCGCTGGCGCTGGCGTACGTGATCTGCTCGATCATCGTCATCCCGCTGGTGGCCTACGGCATCACCCTGATCAGCCGCCTGCAGATGTGGTCGCAGCCGTTATGGCTGACGTTGCTGATCGTGCCGTACGTGTTCGTGATCTGGAAAAACCCCGACGCGCTGGCCGACCTCACCACCTTTGCCGGCCGGGAGGGCGAGGGCGGCACGTTCAATCTGCTGCTGTTCGGCGCCGCGTTCAGCGTGGCGTTGTCCCTGGTGACCCAGATCGGCGAGCAGGTGGACTACCTGCGCTTTCTGCCGGAAAAAACCCGCCGCAACCGCAAGCGCTGGTGGGCCGCGCTGCTGATGGCCGGGCCCGGCTGGGTCATCCCCGGCGGCCTGAAAATCATGGCCGGCGCCTTTCTTGCCTTTCTCGCCCTGCAACACCAAGTGCCCATCGAACGCGCGGCCGAGCCGACGCAGATGTACCTGGTGGCGTTCAACTACGTGTTTGCCTCCCCGGAATGGGCGCTGGCGGCCATGGTGCTGTTCGTTATCATTTCCCAGATCAAGATCAACATGACCAACGCCTACGCCGGGTCTCTCGCCTGGTCAAACTTCTTCGCCCGGGTCACCCACAGCCATCCGGGCCGGGTGGTCTGGCTGGTGTTCAACGTCGCTATCGCCTTGATCCTCATGGAGCTGAGTGTGTTCGACGCCATCGAGGAAGTGCTCGGCCTGTATGCCAACGTCGCCATCGCCTGGATCGGCGCGCTGGTGGCCGATCTGGTGATCAACAAACCCCTCGGCCTCTCGCCCAAGCACATCGAATTCAAGCGCGCGCACCTGTACGACATCAACCCGGTGGGCGTCGGTGCGATGTTTATTGCGTCACTGCTGTCGATGTGTGCCCATTTCGGTGCGCTGGGGGAGGTGGCCCGGGCTGCGCCGCCGCTGATTTCCCTGACCAGCGCCCTGATCGCGGCGCCGTTGATCGCCTGGCTGACCCAAGGCCGTTACTACATCGCCCGGGACAGCGACCCCGGTTTGCTGTTCCCCCTCGGCCGCCAGACCAGCCTGCGCTGTGGCGTGTGCAGCAATAGTTTCGAAACCCCGGACATGGCCTGGTGCCCGGCCTACGGTTCGCCCATCTGCTCGTTGTGCTGTTCGCTGGACGCCCGCTGCGGCGATCAATGCAAAACCCGCTCGCGGCTGTCGACCCAGTTCGAGGACCTGATCGCCCGCCTGCTACCCCGCTTGCCACGCCAATACCTGCACACCCGGCTGGCGCAATACCTGGGCCTGCTCACCGTGTTGGTACTGACCCTGACCGGGGCGCTGACGATGATTTACAGCCAGGTCTCACACGGCTTGATCGATCAATCGCCGCAGGTGCATCACACCCTGATGCTGGCGTTTCTCAAGGCTTTCCTGACCTTTTGCGTGTTCGCCGGCGTACTGGCCTGGTGGGTGGTGCTGACCCGGGAGAGCCGGCGCGTGGCCCTGGAAGAATCCGAGCGGCAGACGGCGTTGTTGATGCAGGAAATCGAGGCGCACCACAAAACCGATCAGGCGTTGCAGGAAGCCAAGGAAGCCTCGGAGGCCGCCAACGCCGCCAAGAGCCGCTATGTCACCGGGCTTTCCCACGAACTGCGCACGCCGCTCAACAGCATTCTGGGCTTCACCCAGATCTTGCAACGGGACAGCGCCACCCCGAGCAAACATCTGGATTCCCTGGCGACCATCATGCGCAGCAGTTCGCATTTGTTGTCGCTGATCGACGGCCTGCTGGACGTGGCCAAGATCGAAGCCGGCAAGCTGCGGCTGGAGCCGACGGAAATCCTGTTCCAGGAGTTTCTCGACGACCTGGAGAAAATGTTCGCCAGCCCGGCCCGGGAAAAAGGCCTGCACTTTCGCCTGGAGCTGATCGGGCGCATGCCGGAAGTGGTGCGCGGCGACGAGAAGCGGGTGCGGCAGATTCTGATCAACCTGCTGGGCAACGCGATCAACTTCACTGACAGCGGGGAAGTCTGCCTGCGGGTCAGTTACCGGCGCGAAACCGCGACCTTCGACATCATCGACACCGGAATCGGCATCGCGCCGGATCAGATCGAACGGATTTTTCAGCCGTTCGAACGGGGCGGGCTGGTACGCCAGGACAACGGCGTGGGCCTGGGGCTGACCATCACGCGGATGCTCACGGCGCTGATGGGCGGCGCCTTGTCCGTCAGCAGTCAGCCGGAGGAAGGCACGCGGTTTCAGGTGCGGCTGTTCCTGTCCGAAGTGCGGGTGCCCAAGGCGATCATCGACGTCAACCACGACGTCATCGGTTACGACGGTCCGCGCCGGCTGATTCTGGTGGTGGACGATCACATCGAGCACCGCAAGGTCATCAGCGGCATGCTCATGCCCCTGGGTTTTGACGTCGTGCAGGCGGCCAACGGGCAAGAGGCGGTCAGGCAGGTGTCGCTGTTGCACCCGGACCTGATCCTGATGGACCTGTCCATGCCGGACATGGACGGTTGGGCGACCAGCCGTATGATCCGCCGCAACGCGCTGTCCCTGGCGCCGATCATCGTGCTGTCGGCCAATGCCAATGCCTTCGCCGATGACAAGGAACGCAGCCTGCAGGTGTGCAATGACTACCTGGCCAAACCCCTGCATTTGCCGCAACTGCTGGACCGGATTCAGCACCATCTGCAACTGACCTGGCGGCGGCGTTTGCGCAGCGCCCCGTTGCTCGTGCAAACGCCGGTAGTGTTGCCTTCACGGGAGGATCTGGAAGAGCTCTATGAGCTGTGCGGCCTGGGCTATATCCGCGGCATCCAACAAAAACTCGACGCCATCGAGCGCGAGAACACCCACAGCACCGGTTTTGTCACCCGCCTGCGAACCCTGGCGTCAGGTTTTCGCCTGGATGAACTCAGTCTTCAATTGAAGGAGGCCCTTAATGGACGCCATGACCCGAGCCGCTGAAAACGGCGTCATTCTGATCGTCGATGACGTACCCGATAACCTGGCGCTGCTGTCCGATGCCCTGGACGAGGCGGGGTACATGGTGCTGGTGGCGCTGGACGGGCACAGCGCGTTGACTCGCATCCAGCGTCGGCGTCCGGACCTGATTCTGCTGGACGCGATGATGCCCGGCCTGAACGGCTTCGACACCTGCCGCCAGATCAAGGCACAACCGGACACCGCCAACATCCCCGTGCTGTTCATGACCGCGCTGACCGACAGTGAGCACGTGGTGCAGGGTTTCGAGGCTGGCGCCATCGACTACGTCACCAAGCCGATCGAGTGCGCTGAAATGCTGGCCCGGGTCGCGTCGCATTTGCGCACCGCGCGCATCCTGCACACCGCCCGCACGGCGTCGCAGCCGGTGACGTTCGAAGACAAATCCGCCTACGGCAAACTGTCCCGCCGCTTCCAGCTCACCGACCGGGAAATCGAAGTGCTGCGCTGGGTGTCCTTCGGCAAAACCAACAAAGACATCGCCGACATCCTGCAACTGAGCCCGCGAACGGTGAACAAACACCTGGAACACATCTACATCAAACTCGGCGTCGAAACCCGCACCGCCGCCACCTCCGTGGCCATGGCGGCGATGACCGAGCGGGTGTGATCCCCGGGATACGAAGATCAAAAGCAGATCAAGAGCTTCCCGGCTGAAGCCGGTCCTACAGTCGGAGCCGGTCGCAATGCACGCACCCGCTGCTGTCAGTGGGACCGGCTTTAGCCGGGAAGAGGCCGGTTTGTGATTAATGGGGACTGATTTATTTACAGCGCTTCACCGTAAATTAATCTGTCCCCGTGTCCCCGCGCGTCACAGGTCTCACTGACGGGATGAGGTGCTTGTGCAGGACCGGCTTCAGCCGGGAAGGGACCAGGCTGCACACCCTCAATCTTTGGATCCAGTCACCCCGTAAACGCCCCGCGTTTGGATAGAAGCTGAATCGCTTAACCCCTCAAATAACCACTCCCGATCTTCATTACTCACCGGCCCTAAATTCCCCGTCTTCCCAGCCGAAACATGTTCAGGCCGTGCCTTCTCGTTCTTGCAGCCCTCGTGCAAAGCGCAGCGCACCTATCGGCATCGCACTCTCGTCGCTGTCATCTCTGGTTATGGACACACGCATATGATCAAACGTCTGGGTTTCAGCAAAAAGATCCTGCTGGCCGCTGCACTCATCGTGGTAGTTGCCTTCTCGTGTTTCATTCTGGTGAACGACTTTCGCCAGCGCGAAACCCTGAAGAACAGCGTCGCCTCCGAACTTCAACAGATGGGCAGCCTGACCACGCAAAACATTCAAACCTGGCTCGACAGCCGCACGCAGTTGCTCAACTCCATGGCCCAGCAGATCGCGGTTGACGGTCCGGCGGTGAGCAGCCTGCAACGGGCGATCGGTCTGCCGGTTTACCCGGACAACTTCCAGCTCAGTTATTTCGGCAGCAAGGACGGCGTGATGTTTTCCGTGCCCACGGGCAACCGCCCGGCCGACTATGACCCCCGTGCCCGTGGCTGGTACAAGGCGGCCGATGCGGCGCAGGGCATCATCGTGACTGGGCCGTACATCGCCGCCTCGTCGGGCAAGCTGGTGGTGACACTGGCCACGCCGGTGCGCCAGCAGGGGCAGATGATCGGCGTCGCGGGCGCGGACATTTCCCTTGACGCCATCAGCAAGACCATCAACTCGCTGAACTTCGGCGGGCATGGTTATGCGTACATTGTCAGTGCCGACGGCAAGATTCTGATCCACCCGGACACCAAGCTGATCCTGAAGAATGTCAGCGAGGCCTACCCGAGCGGCGCACCGACCATCGCGCCGGGCGTGGCGGAAATCGAGTCCGGCGGCAAGGCGCAGATCATCTCGTTCACCAAGGTGGAAGGGCTCTCGTCGGCTAACTGGTACGTGGCGTTGGTGCTCGACCGCGACGCGGCCTACTCGATGCTCAGCGAATTCCGCTCGTCGGCGATTCTCGCCATGGTCATTGCCGTGGCGATCATCATGGTGCTGCTGGGGCTGTTGATCCGCGTGCTGATGCAGCCGTTGCACCAGATGGGCCGGGCGATGCAGGACATTGCCGACGGCGAGGGTGACCTGACCATGCGTCTGGCCATCGTGTCCCAGGATGAGTTCGGCGCGCTGGCGCAGTCGTTCAACCGTTTCGTGGAGCGTATTCACAGCTCGATCCGCGAAGTAGCGTCGACCGCCGGGCAACTGGGGGAAGTCGCGGCGCGCGTGGTCGGGGCCTCGAACTCGTCGATGGGCAATTCCGATCAGCAGACCAGCCGCACCAGCAGCGTGGCCGCGGCGATCAATCAGCTCGGCGCCGCCGCCCAGGAAATCGCTCAGAACGCCGCGCTGGCGTCGCAGCATTCCAGCGACGCCACGCAACTGGCCAGCGAAGGCCAGGGCGTTGTCAGTCAGACGATCAAGGCGATGAACCAGCTGTCCGAGAAGATCAGCGAGTCGTGTGCCAACATCGAGACGCTGAACAACAAGACCGCGAACATCGGGCAGATTCTGGAAGTGATCACCGGTATCTCTCAGCAGACCAACTTGCTGGCGCTCAACGCCGCCATCGAAGCGGCGCGGGCAGGGGAAGCGGGTCGTGGTTTTGCGGTGGTGGCGGACGAGGTGAGGAACCTGGCGCACCGCACCCAGGATTCGGCGCAGCAGGTGCAGGGGATGATTGAGGAATTGCAGGTGGGCGCGCGGGACGCGGTGATCAACATGACCGAGAGTCAGCGCCAGAGCGAGAACAGTGTGACGATCGCCAATCAGGCGGGCGAACGGCTCAATAGCGTGACCCGCCGGATCAGTGAGATCGATGGGATGAATCAGTCGGTGGCGACGGCGACCGAGGAGCAGACGGCGGTGGTTGAGGCGATCAACGTGGACATTACCGAGATCAATACGCTGAATCAGGAGGGGGTCGATAACCTGAAGTCCACTCTTGATGCTTGTGCGCACCTGGAGCATCAGACGGCGCGGCTGCAGCATTTGGTGGGGACTTTCAGGATCTAAACGCAAGATCAAGATCAAGATCTAGAGCGTCGGCCTAACGGCCTCGGTTTCGCCTTCGGCGAGTTACTTGGAAAAGCACCCCAAGTAACCAAGGGTGCTTGCTCCTGGCTTGGTTCCTCCTTCGTCGGAATACCCTCACTCCGACGACGCTCCGTGGGCCCGCGCCGAACGGACATCCATGTCCTGACGGCGCTCTCGCCGCATCCCTGCGGCTCGGCCCACTACGCGTCGTCTACGTTCAGCCTGCACCCAAGTCGCGATGGGCGTTGTCTGAACTATTTGTGTTTCAAGATCAAAAGCAGATCAAAGCACGCGTAGTAGGATCGGCTTTAGCCGGGAAGAGGTTAGCTCAGACGCCAACATTGGATCGTTCCCTACGCTCCGCGTGGGAATGCATTCCCTGACGCTCCGCGTCACAGGCCTCACTGACGGGATGCGGTGATCTTGTGGGACCGGCTTCAGCCGGGAAGGGGCCAGCCTTTACACCCTGGATCTTGCGGCGTGACACCCGACGTCTTCCCGGCTAAAGCCAGTCCTACGGTCGAAATGCATTTCCATAGTGGGACCGGCTTCAGCCGGAAAGAGGCCAGCCTTTACACCCTCAATCCCGCAGCGCGCCATCCGACGCCTTGCCCGCTAACGCTGGTATTGCTAACCCCATAGCGTTGTGCCAACGGACCAACGGCACGAATTATTTGTTTCAGTCTTGGCATTGACCCCGCTGTCCTGCCTTCAACATCCGCGCAACTTGTCTAGCCCGCACGGCGGCTAGACCGCCGTTGCACGTCGACCTGTCCACAAGTCCCGCGAAATATCTCCCCTCAAACCGTCTCCGAAGTGCAATCCCACAGTCATCGTCGGTTCATGGAACTGCCACAGGCTGCCCCTAATGTCACTCGCACCGAACGCGGCCATGGACGGTCGTGCGGCTGATCATTCACTCCCGGCAGGACGCTGGAATCACAAAACCAGAGAAGCCCATGACCGCAGCCATCCACGTCGACCGCCTCAACAAGACCTTCGCCCGAAAGACCGCTTTGGTTGACCTTGCATTGTCTATACAACACGGGGAGATGGTCGCGCTGATCGGCGCGTCCGGGTCCGGTAAATCCACGCTGTTGCGTCACCTGGCCGGGCTGGCCTGTTGCGACCGCAGCAATGGCGGCAGCGTCCAGGTGCTGGGCCGTGAAGTGCAGGCCTCGGGACGGCTCAACGGCAAGGTGCGTCGCCTGCGTGCGGACATCGGCTACATCTTTCAGCAATTCAATCTGGTCAATCGCCTCAGCGTGCTCGACAACGTCCTGCTCGGCTGCCTGGGTCGCATGCCGCGCTGGCGTGGAAGCCTCGGCCTGTTCAACGCCGAGGAGAAAGCCCGGGCCATGGCCAATCTTGACCGCGTCGGCCTTGCCGATCTGGCGCCGCAGCGGGCTTCGACCCTCTCCGGCGGCCAGCAGCAGCGGGTGGCCATTGCCCGCGCGCTGACCCAGCAGGCCGAGGTGATTCTTGCCGACGAACCCATTGCCTCCCTCGACCCCGAGTCCGCGCGCAAGGTCATGGAAATCCTCGCCGACATCAATCGCCGGGACGGCAAGACCGTCGTTGTCACCCTGCATCAGGTGGATTACGCCGTGCGCTATTGCCCGCGTGCCGTGGCACTCAAGGGCGGGCGCATTCACTTCGACGGCAACGGCGCCGAGCTCAACAGCCAGTTTCTCAACGACCTGTACGGCGCCGACGCTGACACCAGCCTGATGTTCGACGGCAGCGCGCGGGACACCGAACGACCCTCGCGACTGCTGATGGCCCGCGCCTGACTCAGTGGCGGCACCGGTAACCGAAACACTCAACCCACACCCAAAACCCAGCTCCGGGAGTTCCCCATGTTGAACCGTATCGGGCGCGTCTTCGCGTCTGCCGCTGTCGTCGCCGGTTGCCTGATGGGCACTGCGCAGGCCGATGACAACGTCATCAACTTCGGCATCATGTCCACTGAGTCGTCGCAGAACCTGAAGAGCGTCTGGCAGCCGTTCCTCGACGACATGACGAAAAAGACCGGGCTTAAAGTCAACGCCACCTTCGCCTCCGACTACGCCGGCCTGATCCAGGGCATGCGCTTCAACAAGGTCGATGTGGCCTGGCTCGGCAACAAGGCGGCTATGGAAGCGGTGGACCGTTCCGGCGGCGAGATCTTTGCCCAGACCGCTGCTGCCAACGGTGCGCCCGGCTACTGGAGCGTGATCATTGCGCGCAAGGACAGCCCGATCAATTCGGTCGAGGACATGCTCAAGCACGCCAAGGAACTGACCTTCGGCAACGGTGACCCGAACTCCACCTCGGGCTATCTGGTGCCGGGCTACTACGTCTTCGCGCAGAACCACGTCGACGCCGCCACCGCCTTCAAACGCACGCTGAACTCCAGCCATGAAGTCAATGCCCTGAGCGTGGCCAAAGGGCAACTGGACGTCGCGACCTTCAACACCGAAAGCTGGGACCGTCTGGCAGTCACCCAGCCGGACAAGGCCGCCATGCTCAAGCTCATCTGGAAATCGCCGCTGATCCCCGCCGACCCGATGGTCTGGCGCAAGGGCCTGTCGGACGCGGACAAGAACAAGATCCGCGATTTCTTCGCCAACTACGGCGACACCGACGAGGAAAAGGCCGTGTTGAAGAACATGCAGATGGGCAAGTTCCTCAAGTCCTCGGACGACCAGTTGCTGACCATCCGCCAGCTCGAGCTGTTCAAGCAGAAGACCGAAACCACGGCCAGCACCACCCTCAGCGCCGAAGAGAAGGCCACCCGCCTGAAAGACATCGACGCCGGGCTGACCAAGCTGCAGGACCGTATTTCCGAGCTGGAAAAACAAGGCACCGCCAAGGCGGGTTGATGCCCGGGGCGCGCCTGCCTGTGGGGACCAACCCGTGCAGGCACGGCGCGCCAGTCATGACGCTTCATCCGTTCGCAACCGGACTTTTTATGACCACTCACGCTGCTTACATCGAAGCCGCCGGCAAGCGCAGCTGGCCGCAATACCTGGGCTGGGGCTTGTTCCTGGCGATGATGGCCTGGGCCTGGCACGGCGCGGAAATGAACCCGCTGGCGCTGTACCGCGACTCCGGCAACATGGCGACCTTCGCCGCCGACTTCTTCCCGCCTGACTTCCACGAATGGCGCGCGTACCTCAAGGAAATGATCGTCACCGTGCAGATCGCCCTGTGGGGCACGCTGCTGGCGATCGTCTGCTCGGTACCGCTGGGCATTCTCTGCGCCGACAACATCACGCCGTGGTGGATTCACCAGCCATTGCGCCGGGTCATGGATGCGTTCCGCTCGATCAACGAAATGGTCTTCGCCATGCTCTTCGTGGTCGCTGTCGGCCTGGGCCCGTTTGCCGGTGTTCTGGCGTTGTGGATCAGCACCACCGGCGTGCTCGCCAAGCTGTTCGCCGAAGCGGTGGAAGCGATCGATCCCGGTCCCGTCGAAGGCGTGCGCGCCACCGGCGCCAGTGCCTTGCAGGAAGTGATCTTCGGGGTCATCCCCCAAGTCATGCCGCTGTGGATTTCCTACGCGCTGTACCGCTTCGAATCCAACGTGCGCTCGGCGACGGTGGTGGGAATGGTTGGTGCTGGCGGGATCGGCGTAATCCTCTGGGAAAACATCCGCGCCTTCCAGTTCACCCAGACCTGCTCGGTGCTGCTGGTGATCATCGTGGTGGTGAGCGTCATCGACATTTTCTCCCAGCGCCTGCGCAAGCAGTTCATCTAACGACCACGACAGGAGAGGGTGCGAACCCTTTTTTTAGCCATGCAGTTGTCTAGACAAACCGAAACGATGAACCGCGGGTCATTGCCCCGTGAATCCATGACCCGTGAGCCCCTGCAGCGTGAGCCCCTGCAGCGTGAGCCCCTGCACCGTGAACCCAGATACCGCGAACTGGCGCAGACCCTGCGCAGTGAACTCGACCGCTACACCGCCGGCGAATACCTGCCCGCCGAAGTCCAGCTGGCCGCGCGCTTCGAGGTCAACCGCCACACCGTGCGCCGGGCAATCGACGAACTGGTGCGCGAAGGCAGCCTGCTGCGCCGACAGGGCAAAGGCACCCAAGTGCTGGGCCGTCCGCTGGTGTACCCGGTCGCCGCTGGCAGTGCCTACAGCGAATCCCTCGCCGCGCTTGGCCACGGCGTCGAAGCGGTGCTGCTGCAACGCCGGCACTGCACGGCGACGATGGAGGAGGCCGCGCATCTGGGCCTTGAACCCCACGCGCCGCTGATCGAACTGCAAACCCTGCGCCGCCTCGACGGCCAGCCGGTCTGCCTGATTCGCCACCGTTACTGCGCCACCCGCGCGTCATTGATCGCCGACTACGTCAGCGGCTCGGTGCGCCAGTTCCTCACCGAACGGCAGTTGCCGTTGACCCGGACCTTCAGCCTGATCGGCGCGCGCCTGCCCAGTCGCGAAGAGGCCAGTGTGCTGCTGATGCCGCGCCACTTGCCGGCGCTGACGGTGCTGACCCTTTCCCACGATGCGCACGGAAACCCGGTGGAGATTGCCCATTCCACCAGCCGCTCCGACCGCTTCCAGTATCAGATCGTCACCTGATGGAGATGCCCTCGATGACTGCCACACCCGTTTCCTCCAACGCGGCCGACGCCCCGGCAACCGGCCATGCCGCTCGCCAGCACTGGATCGGCGTGCTGTCGCGCAGCCGCCGCGCCGAACTGCAGGCCCACGAAGCCGCCCTGCGTGACGCGGACTACCAACTGATCCGCGCGCCGGAAATCGGCATGACCCTGGTGCGGGGCCGCATGGGCGGCAGCGGCGCGCCGTTCAACGTCGGCGAGATGACCGTGACCCGCTGTGCGGTGCGCCTGGGCGACGGCCGCACCGGCTTCAGCTACCTGGCCGGGCGCGACAAGGCCCACGCCGAGCTTGCCGCCCTGGCCGACGCCCATTTGCAGGGCACGCAACAGGCCCACTGGATCAGCGACCTGATCGACCCGCTGGCCCGTGCGCAGGACCTGCGCCGGGCCCAACAACAAGCCGAAACCGCCGCGACCAAAGTGGACTTCTTCACCCTGGTCAGAGGAGAAAACTGATGAGCACCTCTCTCGCCACTCAATCCTTGCCCGCCTCGCTGTTGCAGCCGGCATTCACCGATCCGGTGCTGGATGCCCAGCGCAGTTTTCGCGCCGCGCTCAAGGCCCTGGCCGGCCCCGGTGTCGCGCAAAGCCTGCTCGCTACGCAAACCCCGCCGCACCTTGAAGGCCTCGCCGCGGCCAGTCACGCCCTGTGCCTGGCCTTGCTGGACATCGACACGCCGCTGTGGCTCGCGCCGAAGTTCGACACCCAGGCCATCCGCGCCAACCTGACCTTCCATTGTGGCTGCCCCATCGTCAGCGACCGGCAGAACGCCCGCTTCGCGCTGCTCGACGACAGCCAGTTGCACGACCTCAGCGGTTTCGACCTGGGCAACGATCGCTATCCCGACCAGTCCTGCACGCTGCTGGTCCAGTTGCCGAGTCTGCAGGGCGGCACGCAACTGTCCTGGCGCGGGCCGGGGATCGAAAGCAAAAACCACGTCAGCCTGCCGTTGCAGGAGGCGTTCTGGCAGGAGCGCGAAGCGCGCAATGATTTCCCCCGCGGGATCGACGTGTTTTTCGTCGCCGGCAGCGAATTGCTCGGCCTCCCGCGCAGCACCCAAGTGCTGTTCAAGCCGCAGCCGTCCAGTCTGCAACCGTCCAGCCCTCAACCGTCGACAGGAGCCGTCTGATGTACGTTGCCGTCAAGGGTGGCGAACAGGCCATCGACAATGCCCACAAACTGCTGGCGAAACGACGCCGGGGCGACACGTCCGTCGCCGAACTGGGCGTGGAACAAATCCGCCAGCAACTGCCCCTGGCCGTCGCCCGGGTGATGACCGAAGGCTCGCTGTACGACGCCGAACTCGCCGCGCTGGCGATCAAGCAATCGGCCGGCGATCTGGTCGAAGCGATCTTCCTGCTGCGCGCCTACCGCACCACGCTGACCCGCTTCAGCGCCAGTCTGCCCATCGACACCTCGGCCATGCAGCTCAACCGGCGTCTGTCGGCCACGTTCAAGGACGTCCCCGGCGGGCAACTACTGGGCCCGACCTTCGACTACACCCACCGCTTGCTGGATTTCACCTTGCTGGCCGAGGGCGAATTCCCTGGCCCTGAAGGGCAGGCCGACGCGGCCGTTCAGGATTGTCCGCGGGTGCTGGGGCTGCTCGCCAAAGAAGGCCTGATCAAGGAAGAACAGGACGCCGGCGCGCCGGTCGCTGACATCACCCGCGAGCCGCTGGAGTACCCGGCCAGCCGTGCCGAACGCCTGCAAGCGCTGGCCCGCGGCGATGAAGGCTTTCTCTTGGCGCTGGGCTATTCGACCCAGCGCGGCTATGGCCGCAATCACCCGTTTGCCGGCGAGATTCGCGTCGGTGACGTGGAGGTGTGGATCGAGCCGGAAGAGCTGGGCTTCCCGATCTCCATCGGCGCCATCGAAGTGACCGAGTGCGAAATGGTCAACCAGTTTGTCGGTTCCGCCACCGAGCTGCCGCAGTTCACGCGCGGCTATGGCCTGGCCTTTGGGCACGCCGAACGCAAAGCCATGGGCATGGCGCTGGTGGATCGCTCGTTGCGCGCCGGTGAGTACAGCGAGGAGATCGTCTCGCCGGCCCAGCAGGAAGAATTCGTCCTTGCCCACTGCGACAACGTCGAAGCCGCCGGTTTCGTTTCGCACTTGAAACTGCCGCACTACGTGGACTTCCAGTCGGAACTGGAACTGATCCGCACACTGCGCACGCCCTCCAAGGAGCAGGCTCAATGAACGCTGCCACGCCGCCACGTCTTCAGCCACAGGCCCCCCGAGACGAGGCCTACAACTTCGCGTATCTGGATGAACAGACCAAACGCATGATCCGTCGCGGCCTGCTCAAAGCCGTGGCCATTCCCGGCTATCAAGTGCCCTTCGGTGGCCGTGAAATGCCGCTGCCTTACGGCTGGGGCACCGGCGGCATGCAGCTGACCGCCGCGATCCTCGGCGCCGAGGACGTGCTCAAAGTCATCGATCAGGGCGCCGACGACACCACCAATGCCGTGTCGATCCGCCGTTTCTTTGCCCGCACCGCCGGCGTCGCCACCACCGAGCGCACACCCGAGGCGACGATCATCCAGACCCGTCACCGCATCCCGGAAACGCCGCTGCACGCCGATCAGATCATGGTCTATCAGGTGCCGATCCCCGAGCCGCTGCGCTTCATCGAACCGTCGGAAACCGAGACCCGCACCATGCACGCGCTGAACGACTACGGCGTCATGCACGTCAAGCTCTACGAAGACATCGCCACCTTCGGCCACATCGCCACGGCTTATGCCTACCCGGTGACCGTCGATGAACGCTACGTCATGGACCCGTCGCCGATCCCCAAATTCGACAACCCTAAACTCGACATGAGCCCGGCATTGATGCTGTTCGGCGCCGGTCGCGAGAAGCGTCTGTATGCGGTGCCGCCGTTCACCCGCGTCACCAGCCTGGACTTCGAGGATCACCCCTTCGAGGTGCAGAAATGGGCGCACAACTGCGCCATCTGCGGCAGCCACGAGTCGTTCCTCGACGAGCTGATCCTCGACGACCAGGGCACCCAGAGCTTCGTCTGCTCGGACACCGACTACTGCGCGCAACGGGTCAGTCAGGGGAGGGCCGCGCAATGAATGCTGCTCAACAGATCGACCGTGATGCCGTCAGCGACCGCACCCAGCCACTGCTGAAAGTGCGCGGCCTGACCAAGTTGTACGGTCCGGAGAAAGGCTGCCAGGACGTCAGTTTCGAGCTGTACCCCGGCGAAGTGCTGGGCATCGTCGGCGAATCCGGCTCCGGCAAGTCGACGCTGCTGTCGCTGCTCAGCGGCCGTTGCCCGCCCGACCGGGGCGTCATCGATTACCGCCTCGCCGACACCCATAAAAATGCCGGCCAATGGCTGGACCTGTACAGCGCCAGCGAGGCCGAGCGCCGCACCTTGCTGCGCACCGAGTGGGGCTTCGTCGAGCAGAACCCTCGGGACGGCCTGCGCATGGGCGTTTCAGCCGGTGCCAATATCGGCGAGCGGCTGATGGCCCAGGGCGTGCGCAATTATCAGGCGCTGCGGGCGGCGGGGCTGGACTGGCTCAACCAGGTCGAGATCGACCCGGCGCGCATCGACGACTTGCCACGGACCTTTTCCGGCGGCATGCAACAACGTTTGCAGATCGCCCGAAATCTGGTCTCCGGCCCACGGCTGGTGTTCATGGACGAGCCCACCGGCGGCCTTGACGTGTCGGTGCAGGCGCGTTTGCTCGACCTGATGCGCGGGCTGGTGCGCGAGCTGGACCTGGCGGTGGTGATCGTCACCCACGACCTGGCCGTGGCCCGTTTGCTCGCCGATCGGCTGATGGTCATGCGCCGTTCCCGCGTGGTGGAAACCGGCCTGACCGATCAGATCCTCGACGACCCGCAACATCCGTATTCGCAGCTGCTGGTGTCTTCGGTGCTGCAGCCATGATCCGACTTTCGGGATGCCTTCAATGAACACGCTGATCGAGGTCCGTGACCTCTCGAAAACCTTCACCCTGCACCAGCAGAACGGCGTGGTGCTCAACGTGCTGCGCGGCCTGAATTTCTCCGTCAGCGGCGGCGAGTGCCTGGTGCTCCACGGCCATTCCGGCGCGGGCAAAAGCACGCTGCTGCGCACCCTCTACGGCAACTACTTGCCGGCCGGTGGCAGCATTCGCGTGCAGCATCAGGGCGAGTGGCTGGAACTGGTCGGCGCTGCGCCCCGGGAGGTGCTGCAAGTGCGGCAGCAAACCCTCGGCTACGTCAGCCAGTTTCTGCGGGTTATTCCCCGCGTCGCCACCGTCGACGTGGTCATGGAACCGGCGCTGGCCCGTGGCTGGAAGCGCGAAGACGCCCAGGCCCGCGCCGAGCATCTGCTCGCCCGGCTGAACATTCCCCAGCGCCTGTGGCAACTGGCGCCGGGGACGTTTTCCGGCGGCGAACAGCAGCGCGTCAACATTGCCCGCGGCTTCATGGTGCCATGGCCGGTAATGCTGCTGGACGAGCCGACCGCGTCGCTGGACGACGGCAACCGTCAGGTGGTCCTCGAATTGATCAATGAAGCGAAGAGCGCCGGTGCTGCGGTGATCGGCATCTTCCACGACCGTCTGGCCCGGGAAGCGGTGTCCGACCGTCATCTGGACATGACCCCGCCCGATCTTGACCCGCAAGCCTCAATGGCATCGATGGCATCGAGCCCGAAGGAGACCGAACAATGCTGAACGAACAGATCCTGACCCACGCCAAGATCGTCACCGCCGAGCGCGTCTTCAGCGGCACCGTGGTGCTGCGTGACGGGTTGATCAGCGAAATCGACGAGGGCATCAGCCAGTTGCCCCAGGCGCAGAACCTCAATGGCGATTACCTGCTGCCGGGGCTGGTCGAGCTGCACACCGACAACCTGGAAAAACACCTGAGCCCGCGCCCCGGTGTGGATTGGCCGTCAGCGTCGGCGGTCATGAGCCACGACGCGCAAATCATCGCGGCGGGCATCACCACGGTGTTCGACGCGCTGTCCATCGGCGACGTCAACCCCAAGGGCAAGCGCATGCAGCAACTGCCGGGCATGGTCGAGGCGATCGCCAAGGCCAACGCCGCCGACATGACCCGCGCCGAGCACCGCCTGCACCTGCGCTGCGAGGTCTGTCACCCGGACACCCTCAGCGTGTTCCGCGACCTGGTCGAGCAGCCCCTGGTGCAGCTGGTGTCGGTCATGGACCATTCGCCGGGCCAGCGCCAGTTCGCCCTGGAATCCAAGTACCGTGAGTACTACATGGGCAAATACCACCTGAGCAGCGAGCAGATGGACGCCTTCATCGTCGAGCAGGTCGCCAACTCGAAGACCTACAGCGACCGTTATCGCCGGGCGATTGTCGATATCTGCCTGGCACGCGGGCTGTCGGTGGCCAGTCACGACGACGCGACACTGGCCCACGTCGAGGAATCGGCGGCCTACGGCATGAGCATCGCTGAGTTCCCGACCACCCTTGAAGCGGCGCAGGGCTGCCGGCGTCTGGGCATGAGCGTGTTGATGGGCGCGCCGAACATCGTCCGTGGCGGCTCGCACTCGGGCAACATCGCGGCGGCGACATTGGCCGAAGAAGGGCTACTGGATATTCTCTCCAGCGATTACTATCCGGCCAGCCTGTTGCAGGCGGCGTTCACCCTGGGCGCCCAGTTGGATGAGTCGCAGGTGTCAGCGGACGACTCGACAGGCGCCGGGCTGGCGCGTGCGGTGACCACGGTCAGCCTGGCGCCGGCCCGTTCGGCGGGCTTGCAGGATCGCGGCGAGATCCGCGTCGGCCTGCGCGCCGACCTGATCCACGCCCGGGCTGTGGGCACACTGCCGATCATTCAACAGGTCTGGCGACAAGCGAAGAGGGTGTTCTGATGGCAGGCAGGTTGATCTATCTCATCGGGCCGTCGGGTTCGGGCAAGGACAGCCTGCTGGACGCGGCCCGGGAGGCATTGGCCGCGCGGGACTGCCGGATCGTGCGGCGGGTCATTACCCGCTCGGCAGAAGCCAAGGGCGAAGCGGCCCAGGCCGTCAGCGTCGAGCGTTTCGAGGCCCTGCAGGCCCAGGGCGCGTTTGCCTTGAGCTGGTTCGCCAACGGCCTGCATTACGGCATCCCCAACGAGATCGACCAATGGCTGGCCGACGGGCACGACGTCCTGGTCAACGGCTCGCGCGGCCATCTGCCCCACGCGCGGTCGCGTTATCCGTCACTGTGGGTGGTGCTGCTGACGGTGGATCAATCGGTATTGCGGGATCGATTGCTCAGTCGGGCGCGGGAATCGGCGGATGAGATCGAAACCCGACTGGCGCGCAATGCCCAGTTCGCTGACGATTTGCAGATGAGTGACCCGTCAATGATCGTGCTCGACAACTCCGGCGCCCTTGAGCAAACGGTCGCCCGATTGCTGCAGCGACTGGAGCGCGCCCCCGCATGCGTCTGACCCTGTTGGGCACGGGGGATGCGCGACAAGTGCCGGTCTATGGCTGTGAGTGCGCCGCCTGCCGCGCCGCCCATGCCGACCAACGCCTGCGCCGCCGTCCGTGCTGCGCGCTGGTGGCACTGGGCGACCAACGCTGGCTGATCGACAGCGGTTTGCCCGACCTGACCGAACGCTTCCCGCCCCGCAGCCTCAGCGGCATCCTGCAAACCCACTACCACGCCGACCATGCCCAGGGCCTGCTGCACCTGCGCTGGGGCCAGGGCCTTGTGATTCCGGTGCACGGCCCGGTCGACCCGGAAGGATTATCGGACCTGTACAAGCACCCGGGCATTCTCGATTTCAGCCAGCCTTTCATGCCCTTCGAAAGCCGCGCCCTCGGCGAACTCCAGGTCACCGCGCTGCCGCTGCTGCACTCCAAGCCGACGCTGGGTTATTTGCTGGAAGGCGGGGGACGGCGCATCGCCTACCTCACCGACACCGTCGGCTTGCCCCATGACACCCAGGCTTTTCTGCAGCGCGAGGCGCTCGACGTGCTGGTCCTCGACTGCTCCATGCCCCCTCAGCCGCAGACGCCGCGCAACCACAACGATGTGAACCTGGCGCTGCAGATCATTGAGGCGCTCAAGCCCGAACAGGCCGTGCTGACCCATGTCGGGCATACGCTGGATGCGTGGCTGATGGAACATGCCGCAGAACTGCCTGACCACGTTCGGGTGGCGCGGGACGCCATGGAAGTCTGACCGGGGCGGGGAGGGCTGACGTTAGGCGAGTCATCCTATGACCTCCTGTCGCTCAGGTCGCTTAAACACCTGTCCGGCTTCAACTTTTGCCTGTCACGGCCGTTGCAAATGTAGCCCTACATTTTCTTCGGAGCTTGATCATGTCGTTGATTCCTCGCCGCATCGCTGGACGAATGACCCTGGGAATCCTGACATTGCTGGTGCTGACGGCGGTGGCGATTTACGCGGTCATGACCCTGGGCGGCAAACCCCAGCTGGTGGCTGCCGGCACCGAGTCGGCGGAGCAGTCAGCCAGCGCCATCACCCGTCAGCTGGCGTTACCGTTGAGCCGCATCGAAGGGACGGCGGCGGCCATGGCGCTGCTGGCAGAGACGTTGCCCCACGACGAAACCCTGTACATGAACAATTTCCCCGGCCTGATCGACAGCCAGGGGGATTCCGCCATTGCCGGTGGCGGCGTGTGGCCGGAGCCCAACACCTTTGCGGCAGGCACCGAGCGTCGCAGTTTTTTCTGGGCCCGCGACCCTGCCAACCGACTGGACTTCTCGGACGAATACAACCAGGCCAAGACGCCGCCTTATCAGGCTGAGTCCTGGTACACCGGCGCCAAGTCCGCACCGGCAGGGCGTTGCGTCTGGTCCGATGCGTATCAGGACCCGGTCAGCGGCGTGGCAATGACCACCTGCAGCGTGCCTTACCGGGCCCAGGGCGCGTTCGCCGGTGTCGCGACCATCGACCTGAAGCTGGACGGTCTGGCGGCGTTCCTCAAAGACAAAGGCGGCGTCACCGACGGCTATGCCTTTGCGGTCGATCCGTCAGGGAATCTGCTGTATTTCCCCGATGCGAAGGGCACCAAGGGCCTGTTGACCATTACCGGATTGAGCCAGGAGCAAACCTGGTTCAAGCCGGTGGCTGATCAGCTGGCGAGCAACACCTCAGCCCTCTCGACCCTGCGGATCGAGCACGACGGTCGGCTCAACGGCCCGGCCTACGTCACCCTGGCGACCATGGCCGGCACGGGCTGGCGCATTGGGCTTGTGACCCCGGAAGCCCGGGTTGTCGGCCTGGCCAACCGCCTCACCGGACAGATTCTGTTGTTCCTGTTGCCGCTTTTGGGCCTGCTGCTGGGTCTGGCCTGGCTGGCCGGCAAGCGGCTGCTGGCGCAACTGGAGGAAACCACTGCTCAGATCTCAAGCCTGGGCCAAGGCGGTCAGACTGACACTCAACTGGCGATTTTGCGCGCCGACGAGATCGGCGCGTTGCGTGAGTCGGTCAACCGATATGCCGGTTCCCTGCGCGATATGCTGCACCGCATCGCCGAGGAATCGGTGTCTCTGGAGCGCCAGGCCAACGAGCTGGCGCAGCTGTCCCAAGGCGTCGCCGAACGGGCCGAATCCCAGCGTCAGGACAATACGCTGCTGGCCACCGCGATCACCGAGATGTCGGCCAGTGCCAATGAAGTCGCCCAGAACACCACAGACTGCTCCGACACCGCCCGCCGTTCCCTGGGCGATGCGCAGAAGAGCCAGGATCAGGTCAACAGCAACAGTCAGTCCATCGAAGTCCTGGCGACGGACATTGCCGGGGCGGCGGGCGCCATTACCCAGCTGGGCGATGACATCGAGCGCGTGGGCAGTGTGCTGGAGGTGATCAAGTCGATCTCCCAGCAGACCAACCTGCTGGCCCTGAACGCCGCCATTGAAGCGGCGCGGGCAGGGGAGCAGGGGCGTGGTTTTGCGGTGGTGGCTGATGAGGTGCGCACCCTCGCCGGGCGAACCCAGGCGTCGGCGAACGAGATTCAGGAGATGATCTCGCAACTGCGTCAGGCCTCCAGTGCGGCGGTCTCGACGATGCAAAACGGTGCCACGCGCACCCGCGAGTCGGTGCAGCAGGCGGTCAACGTCGCCGCCACGCTGGGCACGACCGTCTTCAGCTTCGACGACATCGTTCAGCGCGCCCATCAGATCGCCGTGGCCGCCCAGGAGCAAAGCCACGTCACCCACGAAATCAACGAACTGGCCGTGCGCATTCACGCCTCCAGCGAACAAGGCGCGCGGGACGCCGGCACCCTGCGCGAACTGGGCAAAGGCATGCAGTCGATCTCCGGTCGCCTGGGTGCACTGAGCCGCGGTGGCCGGGAGGGGTAAGGCACTTTGCGCGCTGTCCAGGCGGGGCGTGAGCACGATTAAATCTTCGGCGTCTGAAACGCCGTCTTCGTGAGCAAGCTCACTCCCACATGGGTTGTGTTGGCAAGAAATTGAGGGTGGTCAAGCCGACCTCTTCCCGGCTGAAGCCGGTCCTACTAAAGACACCGCGTGCCTGTAGGACCAGCTGAAGCCGGTCCCACTAAAAAAACCGCGTGCCGTAGGACCGGCTTCAGCCGCCGGTCATGTTCATGAAGCGCACCACCTGGACTTCATCGTTGAGCTCGAAGTTATGCTTCCACGGCTTCAACTGCATGGCGTTGACGATGGCTTTTTCGAGCTTGTCCGGCTGACCCGGATTGGCCCGGAGCACGGCTTTCAGGTCGGCGGAATGCTCGTTACCCAGGCACAGCAACAGACGTCCTTCCACCGTGACCCGAACCCGGTTGCAGGTCGCGCAGAAGTTATGGCTGTGGGGCGAGATGAAGCCGATGCGGATGTGCGGCGCCTCGGCCACCCGCCAGTAGCGCGAGGGCCCGGACGTGGACTCGGTGGAATGCACCAGGGTGTAGCGCTCGGCGATGCGTTCGCGCACCTGCTCGCTGGAGTAGAACGACTCGGCGCGGCTGTGCTCGCTGATGGTCCCGAGGGGCATCTCTTCGATAAACGTGATGTCGACGCCACGATCAATGGCGAAGGCCACCAGATCATTGATCTCGTGGTCGTTGCGGCCCTGCATCACCACGCAGTTGAGCTTGGTGCGCTCGAAACCGGCCGCGTTGGCGGCGTCGATCCCGGCGATGACCTTGCTCAGGTCACCGGTGCGGGTCAGTTCCTTGAAGCGCGCCGGGTCAAGGCTGTCGAGGCTGATGTTGAGGCGCTTGAGGCCGGCTTCGAACAGCGGCACGGCGAGTTTGTCGAGCTGCGAGCCGTTGGTGGTCATGCACAGTTCGCGCAGGCCGGGCAGGGCGGCGATGCTGCGAACCAGCCCAACGATGCCGGAGCGCACCAGTGGCTCACCGCCGGTCAGACGAATCTTCTTTGTGCCCAGCGCGACGAAGCGCTCGGCCAGTTGATGGATTTCTTCGAGGGAGAGAATCTGCTGACGGGGGAGGAACGTCATGTCCTCGGCCATGCAATACACGCAGCGGAAATCGCAGCGATCCGTCACCGACATGCGGACGTAATCGACCTTGCGTGAATAGCTGTCCATCAGGACTCGATCTGACATTGATTACTCTCGACAACGTGACGCGTGGCAGAAACAGGGTGCGCGCCTCGGGAAATGAGGCGCGCGGCTGCAGCGTTAAATCTGGCTACCGGTCTGCTGCTCGATGGACGCAGCAGTGACGCCGGTTGCCGACGCCTGAATGGCTTTCGAATAGGACACGTAATACGCGAGCCCGACGAAAATTGCACCCCCCACGGCGTTGCCCAAGAACACCGCAACGAAGTTTTCAACGAATTCGGTCCAGCTCAATGCGTCGGCAAAGATCGCTGCCGGAATCACGAACATGTTGGCGACCACGTGCTGGAAGCCGATGGCGACGAAGGCCATGATCGGGAACCACATACCGAGGATCTTGCCGGTCACGTCTTTACTCGCATACGACAACCAGACCGCCAGACACACCAGCCAGTTGCAACCGATGCCGGAAATAAACGCTTGGGCAAAATCCGCGCTGGCCTTGGCCTTGGCGATGGCCAGGGTTTTGGCCAGATACGCGCCTTCGGTCAGCCCCAGCACATGGCCGAAGAAGTACGCGACGAACAGCGCGCCCAGCAGGTTGGCCAGGGTCACCAGCGCCCAGTTGCGCGCCACCGCCGACAGCGGAATGCGCCCGGCGAACATGGCAGTGGGCAGGCTCATCATGTTGCCGGTCAGCAACTCACCGCCGGCCAGGATCACCAGAATCAGCCCGATCGGGAACACCGCAGCGCCCATCAGATTGCCCAGTGACGCCCAGGGCGCCGGGATCATCGTGCTGACATGGATGTCCAGCAAAAAGCCCAGGGCGATGAACGCGCCGGCGAGAAAGCCCAGCACCAGAATTGCCGCGGTCGGCATATGGGACTTTTTCACGCCGGCTTCAATGGTGATCTCGGCGATCTGCTGCGGTGTATTGATGGACATAGGCTTTCAGGCTCACAAGCAATGGACCGCACCGCGGCTGAACCCGCCGGCGGCACGAAAACGAAAGAGGGGTTCAAGCATCCAGTCTTGGTGCGCGGGGGTGTCAGCCGACACGGCGCCGATCCCTGTTGGGCGCTGCTGCGACGTTAAACCGCATTGCAGAGAACGCTCAAAAGACCTGATCAATTAGTGAGCACGCTACCGATCGCATCCTTGAGCGTCCAATCGCTTGTTCCGATAGGCTCATCGACGCTGTCTATCATGAGGCTTTTGATCGTGCAGCCGCTTCCATAAAGGGAAGCGGACGCGGTTTTGAGGTCAGTCTTTGGCGGCCCGGGTGATGCTGCGCTCGTAGCGCTCCAGCAGAGGCTGAATGCTGATGCCATGCAGCAGAATGCTCAGCGCCACCACGGACAATGTCAGGCTGATGGTGGTGTGGACTGACTCGGCCGGCAGACCGTGGGTCAGCGCATAGCAGAGGTAATACAGCGTGCCGATGCCGCGAATGCCGAACCAGCCCACCAAGGCTTTTTGCGGGCGGGTCAGCAGTTTGCCACTGATTAACAGCCAGACGCTCAGCGGCCGAATCACGCAGAACAGCGCCAGCCCCAGCCCGACCGCGCGCCAGTCCCAATAACTGGCGAGGGCGGCGCCGAGGAGGGTGATCAGCAGCACCTCCATCGCGCGCTCCACCAGGCTGCCGAAGACCATCATGTCGCCCATCATCACGCCGGCGGCGAGCTGACTGTCTGAGAGCGCATCGCGATCGCCCATGATCGCCGACTCCGGATCGCTGTGGGTGTGCCCTACCATCGGGATGGCCACGTGTTCCGACGGCACCTCCGACTGGGTGGCGTTGGATTCGGCGTGACGCACGCCAATGCCCGCCGCGAACACCGCCAGGAATCCGTAGGCGCCGAGGCCTTCGGCGGTGACGTAGGCAATGGCAATCAGCGCCAGGGCGAGGAAGTCGTTGGGCGACAGGGTGCTGTCGGCGTTCTTGATGCGCAGGTAGATCATCAGATGACCGACGCCACGGCCCAGGCCGTAACCCAGCATCAGCCCGACGGGTACGCCCCAGACGATGTTTTTCAGCAGCCAGCCCTGGGTCCAGTCGAAATCCGAAAAACCGTGGGTGATGAACATCAGGGCGAAAATCACGAAGGGGAACGCAGTGCCGTCGTTGAGCCCGGCCTCACCGGACAGGCCGAAGCGCACCCGATCCAGGTCCTGGGCGCTGTTGACCTGCACCAGACCGGCCAGCACCGGGTCGGTGGGCGAGAGCATGGCACCGAGCAGCAAGGAGATGGGCCATGACAGGCCGAACAGGTAATGGGCGACCAGGCTGACGCCGGCAATGGTCGCCAGCATCACTGGCCCTGCCAGCAGGTACGCCGAATACCAGCCGCTGCGATGCAGCGGCAGGCGCAGTTTGATGCCTGTGTTGAACAGCGAGAACAACACGGCGATTTCAGTCAGCCGTTCCAGCCAGTGGCGCGCATCGCGAATGTCGAGCTGCGCGATGTCCAGGCCCCAGGGCCCGATCGCGGCGCCAAACGCCAGGCACACCGCCGACGTCGTGACCGGCAGCCAGCGCAGATAGGAAGAAGTCAGTGCCAGCAGCATCAGCAGGACACCGAAGACGGTCAGGCAAAGAATGAAACTCATGCGGAAACATCATCAGTCAATGGGCGGGAATGACTGTGTGACTGTAGGAGGGGGGGATAGTTGAAACTAATGTGGAATGGATTCCGCGACCGGTGAGGCGCGACAGCGCGTGTTTGCCGACTAGACTGTGCGCGACCCCCTCACCTGGATTGAGCCCCATGGCATTTGACTGGCACAGCGAATCGCTTTCCCGAGACACCCCGGTTACTCACGATTACCGAAACACCCAGAACGTGCGTCGTTTCATGACCGCGCAGTGCGGGCCGGCCTTCAAGTTCGACCGTGACTTCATGGCCTGGATACGCAACGACAGCGCCAAGACCCTGGGCGATGTGGTCGATGAGTGGCAACGACGCCACGGCAATAACGCCTGATGAAAACGGGAGACAGCATGTTCACATTATTCGGGGCCGACAGATCCGGCTCGGCCGCCATCGAGATGGCGCTCACGGTGTGCGGCGCTGATTACCGCCTGGTGGGCGCCAGTTCGCAGGCGGCCGGCGCTGGGCGCGAAGAGCTCAAATGCCTGAACCCGTTGATGCAGGTGCCGACGCTGGTCATCCCCGGCGGCGGCGTGCTGACGGAGAGCGCGGCCATCCTCACCCACCTGGGCCTGGCCTTTCCGCTGTCCGGCCTCTTGTCTCACGACGTCCACGAACGTGCCCAGCAACTCCGGGCCCTGGCGTACCTCACCACCAACTGCTATTCGTCGATCGGCCTGATCGACTACCCGGAACGGTGGCTGCCGGACGGCGAGCCTGACCTTTTAGACCGCTTGGTCGCGGGGGCGACGCGCAAGCTGCACAGTCAGTGGGAGGTGTTCAGCGATGTGTTTGACAACCCGGTTGCCTGGCACCCCCATGCGCCCGGCGCCGTTGAGGTCCTCGCCTGCATGGTCAGCCACTGGAGTGGGGCGCGGGAGCATCTGGGAAGGTCGCGCCCCGAGTTTTACGCCGCCCTCGGGGTCATTGATCGACATCCCGTCATCCACGCGGTGCTGCAGCGGCACGGTTGGTGAACGCGAGGTCGGTCACGGCGACAACTGACTGCGCAGCTTCGCCGGGCTGATGCCCATGCGCTGGCGAAAGGCCGTTGCCATATGCGCCTGGGAGCTGAAGCCACAGCCGTGGGCGATCTCCGCCAGTCTCGCCGTTGAGTCACGCATCAGGGCTCTGGCCTTGGCCAGGCGTCGGTCGATCAGATAACTGTGGGGGCTTTTGCCGGTGGTGTGCTTGAAGGCCCGCATGAAATAGCCCTCGGACAACCCCAGCACCTGCGCCATCGCCTGGACCCCCAGCGGGCCGTCGAGACCGGCGTCGATGAACTCATCGAGTCTGCGCATCCGGCTGGCGTTTATCGACCCTTGCAGCGGCGCGTCGACAGCGCTTTTGTCGTCGAGCCGGTCGGCCAGGGCCAGCGCCCAGCCCTCCCAATCGTCTGCCGCCGACGTTTGCAACAGCGCTGCGCGCATCTTCATGGCGAGGGCGATCGCCTGGGGGTCTATGCGGTTATTGAAGGCGTGGTCGCCCGCCAGCGCCAGCCCGTCCGTGCGCAGCAGCCGCAGGTATTCACCTCCCGTGGGCGACGCCGACAACACGTCGCAACCGGCAGGCACGAACGCCAATCCATTGGGCACCGCGTCGAAGGGCTGCACCCGGTCGCTGCCGATGGCGTGCAGGCCGCGCTGACTTTCGAAGGCAAAGCCGACCGCCGCCTGGGTCGCCACATAGCGCGTGGCGTAAGCGGCGGCAGGGAGCAATTCGATCATCCACGGGCCTGCCTCGACACGGCGAACCGGTTCAGACGGGAGCGGGTCAGAGGCGAGTTTTGTCGGGTTCATGCCCTTGATAGTAATCAAGTGATTCAGCAAAAGTCAGGTCAGTTTTCTGAAAGCCGGCGCGGCGCGGGTCTGCCTAGACTGGGCCACCTTTTGGAGGACACGATTTTGAGGAGTAGTCGCCCCATGCACGGACTGACCCGCAATGATATCGAACAGGCCGCTCGCCAGGTGTACGAGGTCATGCCGCCGACCGCTCAATATGCCTGGCCGTTACTGGCTGAGCGGCTGAACAGCACGGTGTGGGTCAAACACGAAAACCACACGCCCACTGGCGCCTTCAAAGTGCGCGGCGGGATTACCTTCATGCACTGGCTCAAGCGTACCTACCCGAGCGTCAGGGGCATCGTCACGGCGACGCGCGGCAACCACGGTCAGAGCCTGGCGCTGGCCGCCACTGCGCTGGGTTTGAGTGCGTTGATCGTGGTGCCGGAAGGCAACTCCCCTGAAAAGAACAACGCCATGCGCGCGCTCGGCGCCAACGTGATCGAATGCGGCCGGGATTTCGACGAAGCGCGGGAGGAAGCCGCACGGCTGGCGGACGTGCATGGGCACTATTTGGTCCCGCCTTTCCACATCGAGCTGCTCAAGGGGGTGGCCACGTATGGGCTGGAATTGTTCCTGGGAGCGCCGGATCTGCACACGGTTTACGTGCCTGTCGGGTGTGGGTCAGGAATTTGCGGGGTGATTGCCGCCCGCGACGCGCTGGGCCTGAAAACCCGGGTTGTCGGCGTGGTGTCCACCGAGGCGGCGGCCGCCAAGTGGTCGTTCGAGGAAGGCACCATATTGCAAACCCCGTCGGCGAACACCTTTGCCGACGGCCTCGCTGTGCGCCGACCCGTTCCGGCGGCCTTCGCCATTTACCGCGCAGGGGCGGAGCGCATCATCGCCGTCAGCGAGGACGAGATTGCCGAGGCCATGCGCGTTTACTACACCGACACCCACAACCTCGCCGAAGGCGCAGGGGCCGCTGCACTGGCGGCGCTCATTCAGGAACGCCGGGCCATGGCAGGGAAAACGGTCGGGGTTATTCTGTCCGGCGGGAATGTGGACCGGTCGGTGTATGCGCGGGTAATTGCCTGAAGCGGTAAGCGGCAAGCCGACCGCTTCAAGCGGTTCAGCAGGGGCCGGTCAGCGGGGGATCGCGTGGAAGATGTAATTGTCGCTGGGTGAGTCGGCCATGGCCACGGACTGAGCGTGGAGATACTCCCTTAACGACGGGTCCTCTGCCTTGATCTGCCAGGGTTGATCTGTAGGGTTGGCATCGAACTCAGCGCTTTCGCAGGCGGCAAGCAGCGTCTCGACCGAGGGCTGGTGAATCACCAGACCGTTGCCTTTCCAGCCGGCGACGGTCAGGCCGAGGCTTTCGCACACCGCCACTTTACGCCGGGCATCATCGCGGTCGGTCTGGCGCGATTGCTGGATCAGCATCGCCAGCCCCTGATCCGATGCCAAGAGGCTGCCCTGCTGCCAGCTTTCCGGCGGGCAGTCCTTGGCTTGAGGTTTCAGCTCAATGAAAGGGCTGATCTCCATCGGGTAGATCCGGCACACCATCGGGCGCTCCAGGTACACCGAGCAGAGACCGTCTTTTTGCAGGTTCGGGCATTCAGGGATCGCATTGGCGGCCAGAATCACCGTCACCCGCAGCGTGCCCGAACCGCCAATGACCGGCGCAGACCGCCCGGCGTTGTAGGCATACTCGGGCGAATCGACGGGCCAGAGAGAATCGTCGAACGCCTCCAGCAACACCCCTACGGGGTGGCCGCGTTTGAGCCAGGTCACGGCTTCGGCCAGGGTCAAAGGGACGAAACGGCCACGGCAGCACGCGCCACACCCGACGCATTCGAATCGTTGGTCGGGCTCGACGCCTGGTGCGCCGGCTATTGAAACGTTTTCTGATTCTTGGCTATCCATGTCACCTGGGTCGCGTATCCGTTAAGCGGGAATGATTCGGACGTGGGCGCGATCGCGTGAGTCCTGGGGTTATGTGCCCTCTATCAGTGGGACCACCGCCGGCAACAATAGTGCGATCTTTAAGTGCGACCGGCTTCAGCCTGGAAGGGGCCCGTGTGAGCACCTCACTTCAGAGGGGACGAGGTCTGACGCTTTCCTGGCCAAAACCGATCCCGCAGTCACCCGGCGATGGATCAGCGACCCACGTTTTGCTGCAGGTGCGCCGGGTAACGCTCACCGACAACCTGGATCTGCTGCAGGGCCGATTCGATGGCGCCGAGGTCTGCAGCGCTCAGTACGATGTTGGCCGCGCCATTGTTCTCTTCGAGTCGATGCCGCTTGGTGGTGCCGGGGATCGGCACGATCCATGGCTTGCGCGCCAGCAACCAGGCCAGAGCAATCTGCGCGCGGGTGGCGCCCTTGCCGTTGGCGATCTGGCCGATCACCTCAACCAGTTGCGCGTTGGCGCGGCGGTTTTATTCGGAGAAGCGCGGCACCTTGTTGCGGAAGTCGTCTTCGCTGAACGTGGTGCTGTCGTCGATGGCGCCGGTCAGGAAGCCTTTGCCCAGCGGACTGAACGGTACGAAGCCGATGCCCAGCTCTTCGAGTACCGGAAGCAGATCGGCCTCGGGCTCGCGCCACCACAGTGAGTATTCGCTTTGCAACGCGGTTACCGACTGAACGGCGTGGGCGCGGCGGATGGTTTGGACACCGGCCTCCGACAGTCCGAAATGCTTGACCTTGCCTTCGGCGATCAGCGCCTTGACGGTGCCGGCGACGTCTTCAATCGGCACGTTGGGGTCGACCCGATGCTGATAGAACAAGTCGATGCGGTCGGTGTTCAGGCGTTTGAGCGAGGCTTCCGCCACGGCACGAATGTTCTCCGGCCGGCTGTCGAGTCCTTGGGCAACGTCGCCGTTCTTGAAACCGAATTTGGTGGCGATCACGATCTGTTCGCGAAACGGTGCCAGCGCTTCGCCCAGCAGGGTTTCGTTGGTAAACGGGCCGTAGGCTTCGGCGGTGTCGAACAGGGTCACGCCCGCGTCGAATGCCCCATGAATCAATTGGATCGCCGCGGCCTTGTACATCGCAGGGCCGTAGGCGTAGCTGATGCCCATGCAGCCCAGGCCGATGGCTGAGACTTCAAGACCGCTGGTTCCCAGAATGCGAGTTTGCATGGTGTTCTCCTTCGCTCAGATAAGGCGTTACCGTATATTGCTGTGATTGGTTCAACAATACGGTGCCTGCTGCAAGGGCTATTGAGGAGAATTCATAAGTGATCCGCGCAGACCTGCCTGAGCTGACATTCTTCATAGCGATTGCCGAACAGCGCAGCTTCAGCGCGGCGGCGCGCATCCTGGGAGTATCGCCCTCGGCGCTCAGCCACTCGATGCGTAACCTCGAAGCACGGCTGGAAATGCGCCTGTTCAATCGCACGACGCGCTCGGTTGCCCTGACCGAGGCCGGCGAGCAACTGCTCAATGGGGTGCGGCCCTTGATTGCCGACCTGGCCAACGTCGTCAACGAAGTCACCTCGTCACGGGTCGCGCCATCCGGTGTCATACGCATCAGCGCTTCGGAGTTATCCCTGCGTCCGCTGATTCGGCATGTCGTGCCTGACTTCACCCGGCGCTACCCTCAGATCCACATCGAATTCGTGGTCGACAGCAAGCTGCAGGACATCGTCGGCGACGGCTTCGACGCGGGGGTGCGGCTATTCGATGACGTGCCGCGGGACATGATCGCCGTGGGCTTTGGCCCGGACATGGAGTTGGCTGCCGTGGCCTCCCCGGAATACCTCGAACGCCACTCGCTGCCGCAAACGCCTCAAGACCTGAAACACCATCGTTGCAATCGGTTTCGCTTCACCAGCGGCGGGCTGTTTCGCTGGGATTTCAAGCGCGGGGATCAGAGTGCAAGCCTGGACGTGGACGGGGGGATCACCCTGGACAATGTCAACTTGATGGTGGAAGCCGCCCTCGCGGGTATCGGTGTGTCGTGGGTGCCGTTGTCCCTGGTGGCCGAGCATCTGCAAGGCGGGCGGCTGGTGCAGATGCTCGCCGAATGGAGCCCCAACTATTCAGGCCTGTGCCTGTATTACCCCGCGAACCGCCATCCGCCCATGGCCTTGCGCTTGTTTGTGCAGGCGGTGCAGGAGTGGGCGGGCCAGGCGCGGCGCGACGCACAGAGGTGAATGGGCTCGGCGAGTGGCGTCTTTTCAGGGCTCAACTCATCCAGTTGCCGCCATCGACGTTGTAGGTCTGGGCGACGACATAATCGCTTTCCGCTGACGCGAGAAAGATCGCCATGCCGGTGAGGTCTTCGGCGGTGCCCATGCGGCCGTAGGGCACTTCCTCGCCGACGAGCCTTTTCTTCTCGCCCAACGGCCGGTTCTCGTGTTTGGCGAACAACGCATCCACGCCATCCCAGTGCTCGCCGTCGACGACCCCCGGTGCGATCGCATTGACGTTGATCCTGTGCTTGATCAGGTTCAACCCGGCGGATTGGGTCAGGCTGATGACGGCGGCCTTGGTCGCGCAGTAGACGCCCACCAGTGCCTCGCCGCGACGCCCGGCCTGGCTCGCCATGTTGATGATCTTGCCGCCATGACCCTGGGCAATCATCTGCTTTGCCGCCGCTTGAAGGGTGAACAACGTGCCGGCGACATTGATCGAGAACAGCCGCTCGTAGCTCTCGCGGGTGATGTCGGTGATCGGTGCCAGATCAAACAGTGCGGCGTTGTTGATCAGGATATCCAGCTTGCCGGTGGTGGCGACGACGGCCGCAATCGCCGCGTCGATGGACGATTGATCCGTAACGTCCATCTTCACCGCGTAGGCGCTGGCGCCCAGTTCGGTGGCGGTCTGGGTCGCGCGCTGCAGATTGATGTCGGCGATGGCCACTGTCGCGCCTTCGCGGATATAGGCCTCGGCGTAGGCCCGCCCGATACCCCGGGCCGCGCCTGTGATCAGGGCGCTTTTACCTTCGAGTCGTTTCATTGAAAGAGTCATCCGTCATGGGGTGAGGTCCGGCCGACTTCCGTCGGCGGGGCGTTTATTGCTTCGGGTAACCGGCGCGCTTCATTTCCCGCTCCGTCGTCGACTGCGCGGCCGCCAGTGCCTGCTCGACGGAGGTCTGACCGGTGAGTGCGGCCGAGAAGAGTTTGGCCACGGACGTGCCGATGGCCTGGAACTCCGGGATGGTCACGTACTGGATGCCGACATAGGGCACCGGCTTGGCCGAGGGGTGCGCCGGATCGGCGTGTTTCATCATTTCCAGTGTCACCCTGGCGAACGGCGCGGCCTTGAGATAGGCGTCGCTGTAGGTAGATGTGCGGGTGCCAGGCGGCACGTTGGTGATGCCATCCTTCTGCGCAACCAACTGGATGTATTCCTTGGACGTGGCCCAGGTGGTGAAGGTCTTGGCGGCGTCCTTGTGTTTGGAGGTCGCCGGAATCGCCAGGGACCAGGCGTACAGCCAGGACGACCCCTTGTCGGTCACTTCAACGGGCGCCGGGGCGAATCCCACGCTGTCCACGACCCTGCTTTGTTCTTTGTCGGTGGTGAACGAGCCTGCCACGCTGGCATCGACCCAGATCGCGCATTTGCCGCTGTTGAACAACGCGAGGGTTTCGTTGAAACCGTTGCTGGAAACACCCGGTGGCCCATAGTTTTTAAGGGTGTTGACGTAGAAGTTGGCAGCGGCCGTCCACTCGGGGCTGGTCAGCTCGGGTCGCCATTGCTCGTCGAACCAGCGGGCGCCAAAGGCATTGGCCATGGTCGTCAGCAAGGCCATGTTCTCGCCCCAGCCGGCCTTGCCCCGCAGGCACATGCCGTACTGGCCCTGGTCCGGGTGGTGCAGCTTGGCGGCAAACTCACCGAGCTGGGTCCAGGTCGGGTGCTCGGGCATGCTCAGCCCGGCTTGCTTGAACAGGTCGGTGCGGTAGTAGGTCACCGTGCTCTCGCCATAGAAGGGCAACGCATACAGGGTGTCCTTGACCGACAGGCCCTGGCGCACGGACGGGATGATGTCGTCGAGGTCGTAGCTGGCCGGCAGGTCCTTCATCGGCTCAAGCCAGCCTTTTGCGCCCCACAACGGCGTTTCATAGGTGCCGATGGTCAGCACATCAAACTGACCGCCCTGGGTGGCGATGTCGGTGGTCAGCCGCTGGCGCAGGACGTTTTCTTCAAGCACCACCCAGTTGAGCGTGATGTCGGGGTGCTGCTCTTCGAATACCTTGGACAGCCGCTGCATGCGGATCATGTCGTTGTTATTGACCGTAGCGATGGTGATCGTCTCGGCAGCCTGACTGATGCCCGCCAGTGACAGACCGGCAGACAGCAGCAGCGCGTGATGGGTGATCTTCATGGTGATCTCCAGTCCGCGCTGGCAGCGCGGAATCGTTATTGTTGTTTTGAGCCCTGCCGATCAATCTGACGTGTCACCTCGGGGCAGTGGCGTGTCGATTACAGCAGCTTGGACGGCCTGCAACAAACACGCTGGGGATGTGCCGCTGATGCTTTTTTAACCGCACAGCCCAGCCATGCGCCAGGCTAAAAAAGTATCAGTGTGCAGTGACAGCCGAGGTGGAGCAGGGCGATGCGATGGGCGTATGGTGCGTCGATGCGTGCGCCAACAACGACAAAAAAGGGGCAGACCATGCCTGCGAGCCGAACCGCCTTATTCGAGCAGTTGCCTGCCGAGCTGGAAATCATCCTGCCGGCGCCCCAGCAGAGTTTTCGCTGGTACGAGCACGACTATCCCTATGCGCTTGCGCGCTGGAATCACCATCCCGAGTACGAGATTCATCTGATCCGCAAAGGCAGCGGCAAACTGGTGGCGGGCGATTACATCGGCGCCTTCGGCCCCGGCCATGTGGCGCTCATTGGCCCCGATTTACCCCATGACTGGATGGGCGATCTTGCGCCGGGGGAGCACCTGCAAGGCCGGGACGTCGTGCTTCAGTTTGACGGCGCGACGTTGCTGGCACTGCGCGAGTCGATGCCTGAGCTGGGTGAATTGCAGGGATTGTTCGACCGCGCCCGTCGCGGGCTGGAATTTACCGGCGAGACCGCCCTGCGGGCCGCCGACCTGCTCGAGCGCATAGGCTCGGCGAGCGGGTTACAGCGCTTGCTGCTGTTTCTTGAGCTGCTCAATACGCTGAGCGGAGCGTCTGACAGAGAAGCCCGTACGTTGGCGAGTGCGTGTTATGCGCCGACACTGGATGCCAAAAGCGCCGAGCGTGTACACCGGGCGTTCGACTACCTGCAGCGGGAGCTCACGGGGGATATCAGGCTGTCGGTGATCGCCGAGCGGTTGCACATGAGCGAACCGGGGTTCTCGCGGTTCTTCAAACGCGCCACGGGGCATGGGTTCATCGACCTGATGCGCAAGCTGCGCATTCAGAAGGCCTGTCGGCTGCTGCTGCAGACGCAGATGTCCATTGCCGATGTCTGTTTTGAGGTGGGTTACATTAACCTGTCGAATTTCAATCGACATTTTCGCTACGAGATGAAGCAGACGCCGTCGGATTACCGAAGAGCCACGGCGGCGGCTTTATTCAGCTTGAACACGTTCAAGGCGTCGTAGGCGATCTTTACCGTGTTGAGATGAACCCATGCCACGTCCAAACGATGGCTGGGCGCCGATAGGGAGGCAGCTGACGGTCAGTCAGCGCCGCCCCCCGGTGATCTCACACTCAGGCCAGTGCCTGACTCACGCCTGTTCGTCGTGCTCGGTCGCATCATCGTCGTGCTTGAGCGCCGGCTTCATGCCTGGCTGCGGCGCGTGCACGGCATCCGGCGCGACTTCTTCGCCGTGGTTCTTCTTCTCTTGCTGGACTTTTTTGTCGTGGGCGACGTTACGTGGATCGGTCATGGGAATTCCTTGATCTGGCAGATGATTCGAATGCCCACCGACGCAACACGTTAGCCGTGAGTGTCGGGGCAAGGTTTGGAGTCAGTGCCGGCTTCAGCGTTCAGTGCATTTCAAACCGCGATCACCGAGCTGAAATACCTGACTCGAAATAGCTGATCGGCAATGGCCGACCCACCATGACCGGGAAACCGCGCGCAAGAGGAGATTGCCAGCGCATGTGCCCGCGAACTTTCAGCCGGCTTGCTGCGCAAACGACGAATGGGTGTAGCAGAACAGGCTGGAAGCCGGCTTCGGACGGCCGTACAGATAGCCCTGGGCGTAGTTGCATCCGCTGTTGGCGAGCCACGACGGCAGGTGAGGCAGGTGAAACTCCTCGACGCCTTCAGCCGTGACTTGCATTTTGAGGCTGCGCGCCATGCCTAGAATCGCTTCGACCATCGGCAGGTGATCGGTCTGCCCGGGCTCAAAGAACGACCGGTCTATTTTGATCTTGTCGATGGACAGGCGGGTCAGGTGATACAGGCTTGAATAACCAATCCCGAAGTCATCGAGCGCTACGGTAACGCCGTGGTCGTGCAATTTGCTCAGGTTCTGCCGCGCCACGTCCAGGTTGCCGACCAGGGCCTCCTCGGTGATTTCGACTTCGAAGCGATGAAACGCAAACTGCTCTTGCCTAAGCTGCTCCAGCAACTGATCGGGAAACAGCGCGTCGGTCACCATGCCGGCGCTGACGTTCATTGATAAGCGCAAGCGGTCATCCCAACGATTGGCCGCGCGACAGGCTTGCTTGATCAACGAGTGCGTCATGGACGGGATCAGTCCCAGGCGTTCAAGCACCGGAATGAAGTCGGAAGGTGGGGCGGTGCTGCCGTCGGGCTTGAGCCAGCGCGCGAGAACTTCAAAGCCCACAACCTCTTGAGAAGGGAGCGCGACGATCGGTTGAAAGTACGGCACGATTTCGTCTGCTTCCACCGCCCGTCTCAGTGCCAGTTCCAGATCGGCCTGGGCCCGGCGCTGCTTTTCATATTGGCTGTCATAAAAGTTATAGGTTGAACGCCCGTCTTCCTTGCCCCGATACATTGCGGTGTCGGCACAGTGCAGCAATGCCGAAGCGTCCTGCGCGTCTGTCCACGACCGTGCAATGCCAATGGTGGCGCCCAACGCCGAATGTTCGACGGCGCCGGACAATGGCGCGCCGAGCCGGGACACAGCCGCCTCGGCGATCTGGCACAGCTCGGACTGGTGTTTGAACGTGAGAAACAGCAGGCAGAACTCATCGCCGCCCAATCGCACCGCCACGCCGCCGTTATCGTCGGCGATGGCTTCGAGCCTGCGCGCGATTTCCACCAGCACAATGTCGCCGGCGGCGTGACCATGCTGATCATTGACCGCCTTGAAGTGGTCCAGATCGATGAGCATGACGGCCGCGGGCCGTTTCAAACCGAGCTGATTTCGCACCATGTCCATGAAGATGCGACGGTTGATCAGCCCGCTCAGCGAGTCATAAGTGGCCAGGGTTTCAGTCTGCGCCTGTGCCTGTTTCAGCCTGAGGTAGCTGGACCGGGTATTGGCGATCAGGCGTCTGAGCAGAATGGTCGGGATGATCAGTGAAATCAGAGAAAACCCCGTGACGGTCAGGACGAATCGCCATCTTTCGGCATCCTCAAAGTCAGCGTCATAGGGCAGGGCGAGCCAGTGCATGACCCAGGCTTCGAGCTCGAATTCCCACACAATGGAAAGTCCGATCACTGTGGACAGCGTGATCAGCAGCAGTACTGGCAGGCGACAGGGGTTGCGGCGGTGCAGGTCATTCATGTCAGGCCTCACTGGGCCGGAAGGATAATCGTGATGTCAGACTGCCATCTTCTCACATAGGTTCATACCGTTGATCGCAGAGTCCCTGAATAGCTGATCAGCCGACAGACGCTCTGGGCCCCCATCTGCGCAGTAGCAGTAAGGAGGCGAGAACGCCTGCGAGCCCTACGCTTGCGAGCGCTAACCAGGTCTCGACAGGGCTTCGGTTCAATATGAGCCAGCTTCCCACGTAATAACCCCCGGTGCCGCTGAGTGCCCCTATCGCACTCATCAGGCCAAAGAACGTTCCCTGGCTGCCATCCGGTGCCAGCGATGCGGTCATGCTTTCAAGCGTGGGCAACAGGATGGTCTCGACAACGGTGTAGGCCACGATAAACAGCAGAAACCATTCGATGCCGCGCAGCATGGCGACACTGGCGAACGTGACTGCCGCTCCCAGATACGCCCAGGTTGTCAGTGATGCCGGATTCACTTTCGTCAGCCAGCGCTTCGCCAAAAGGATGAACGCCAGACCGACGACCCCGTTTACGACGTAAATGGCGGAAGCTGCATGGGGGCCGGCTAATTGCCCCGCGTACATCGGGAATGCGACGTAGAGCTGCGGGAACAGGAAAAACCATGGCAATGAAACAACGATCAATCGCCACAGCCCGCCGTCTGTAGTCGCAGTTTTCAGGCTTTTAAGGACGGGCTGCCTGCTCAACCTCACTGATGATCCATACGTTGACCGGCAGGCAACGGCGCTGAGACTGATGAACACTACTGCGCTGATGCCGAAGGCCACGCGGATGTCAGCCAGGCCGGCAAGCCCACCGATAATGGGCCCCACCGCCGCTCCGGCGTTCAACATCTGGTTGTTGGAAGCGAAGAGGGCCGAGTGGCATTCTCTGGGTTGCCGGCCGAACACCCCATAAACGCCACCCTCGTAGCAGGCGACACCGGAACCTGCGATCACCGCACAGCCAATCCATGCGCTCACTCCATCGAACGCGCTGAACCCGAGAAATCCCAAGCCCCTCAGCAGCAGGCCCAGGGTAATGACCCAGTGCGAGCCGAACCGATCAGCGATCGCGCCCGCGGCAAGTGGCAGCACTTGTGCGCACAGCAGATTGGCGGACATCACCGACGCCAGTGCAGCTGCGCCGAAATGGAGGTCGGCTGACATGTACAGCGCCAGCAGCGGTATCGTCATGAAATGGGAGGCGTTCATCAGCCCCTGCATCCACAGCAATCTGCGGATATCCAGGGGCCAGGACGGTTGTTCGGCTGGGTCTTCCTTGATCATATTGAGGACTCGTAACCATCAATGATAGTTTGATGGTTACTTAAATCGACGGTCTTCGCAACAGGAGCGGGCATGCAGACTCAGAATCAAGCAGCACCGGGCGATCTCGAATGCGTTCGGCGCTTTATCAATACCTGGTCGATTCCCAACCAGACGCGTGTGGAGACGGACGAACTGCCGCAGCTATGCCATAACGCCGAGCGATGGCGCGACGAGCTTTCGCTTCGTCCCCCGGCCGCCAGCGATACGCTGGACAGACTGCTGACGTTGCGCTCGGACCTGCGCAAGTCCTGCGAGGGTCTGGATGACGGGAGTCATTTGCTTAACGCCTGGTTCTCGCGCGTGGCTCTGTCAGTGCAGGTCAAGTCGGTGAAGGGCGTGCCCCGGATAGTGGTGATGCCGGCCGACGACAGCTGCAGCGCCCACCTATTGGCGGCGGTCGCCAATGCCCTGTCATCAGGGACATGGTCTCGACTCAAGACCTGTGGCGATTGCCGTTGGGCTTTCTATGACAACACTCGCAACGTCAGTAAACGCTGGTGTGGGATGACCAAGGGCGGCGCGGAGGGCAGGGCGTGCGGGACGATTGCCAAGGTCAGCGCCTTCAGAGCGCGCGCTGCAGCGAAGAAGAGCCCGGTAGCGGACAGAGGCTAGCGGCCAGCCTGGCCTGGATGAGAACGCTTGAACTGCAGGACCTGGCTCTTTCAGAGTGGGCAGACGATCGACCAACGCCTCGCAAAACATGACCGAATCATCGGCCGCATGCTTTAAGGTGTCCCTGAAGGCCGACCGATGAGGGTTGGCCCCAGACACGTCAAACCAACAAACAGGAGCCACCCATGACCGATTCTCTGTACGACATTCCCCTCAAGCAAATCGATGGCACGCCAGCCAATCTGGGCCAGTACAAGGGCAAAGTGCTGCTGGTGGTGAACGTGGCCTCCAAATGCGGGCTGACGCCGCAATACGAAGGGCTGGAAAGCCTTTACCAGGGCAAGAAGGACGCCGGACTTGAAGTGTTGGGCTTTCCGGCCAACAACTTCAAGGAGCAGGAGCCTGGCAGTGACAGCGACATTCAGTCCTTTTGCTCCACCACTTATGACGTGCACTTCCCGCTGTTCTCGAAGATCTCCGTCGCCGGCGACGACACCCATCCGCTCTACCGCGAACTGACCGCCGCCCAGCCCGCTGCCACCGGCGACGGACCGTTCCGTGAACGCCTCAAGGGCTACGGCATCGAAAGCGGCGCGGGCACCGACGTGCTGTGGAACTTCGAGAAATTCCTGATCGGGCGAGACGGCAAGGTGATTGGCCGCTTTGCGCCGGATGTGACCGCAGATGATCCACGGCTGACCGCGGCCATTGACGAAGCCCTTGCTGTTTGAAGCATGAATCGTCCGCTGTTCGTTTCGCTGGATGGGCCAAAGGGTGTCGGTAAAACCACTCTGCTGGAAGCCATCACCCAATCACTGAGGGCTGATAAGCACAAAGTGATCCGGCTGAGCGAAAGCAAAAGTGACCCTCACCGGCGTGAAACCATGGCCCTGGTTAACCAACTGGTCAGAGGGCCGGACCGGGATCTGGAGTGGGAGGTGTGCAAGCGTCTGGTCGCCAGCCGTGGCTGGATTTCACGGCACGTGCTGACCAGACAGCCACCTGACAGCATCATCCTGATCGACCGCTGGTACCCGTCCGATGCCGCGTTTCGCCGGACCGTGCCGTTTGCGGACATCCTGCAGTTGAACATCGACCAGGAGGTGCAGGTGCCGGATTTGCACGTCGGGGTCGTGACGGCGGCCGAGGTTTCATGGGCGAGGGCAGCCGCACGACGGCGTGGGTTGAGCAGCACGGTGATTCACAGGCTGGAGGAGCACGCGGCTTGCACTGAGGCGTTTGAGCGGGCGGTCTCTGATAACGGCTGGGTTTTGTGTCGAAACGAAGGGCGGATCGAAGACGCGACGATGCAGGTGGTCGCGGAGATACGCAAGGTGCTGTGATTTGCTTTGCCGTGGAAGGAACCGGGCTAAATGCCTCACATACGGCACGTTCCGGGCCTGTAAACGCAGTTCGGGACCGAAGGAGAAAATCCCCTCCGGTCCCGATCGCCTGTCAACGCGTGACGTCGACGTATTACCCGGCAGCGTTACGCCGAAGGCTTGAGCACCACTTTGGTCCAGCCGTCGTCGCGCTGATCAAAGTGCTTGTAGGCGTCCGGACCTTCGGACAGCTTCAGGCTATGGGAGATGATCTGCGACGGCTTGGCACGATCGTGGTGAATCAGCTCGGCGAGGCGACGGTTGTACGCCTTGACGTTGGCCTGGCCGGTACGGATCTGCTGACCCTTGAACCAGAAGGAGCCGAAGTCGAAGGCCATTTTGCCTTCCTTCGCCAGATCGCTCGCAGCGTTCGGGTCCTGCGGCACGAAGACACCCACGACACCGATACCGCCGGTGGGCTTGGTGGAGGCCACCAGGTTGTTCATGGTTTCGTGATTGGCTTCATGGCCGTGCTTGTCGCAGCACTGATAACCCACGCATTCGCAGCCACGGTCCGTGCCTTTGCCGTTGGTCAGGTTCATGATCTGCTCAACCGCCTGGGTCTGTGCCGTGTTGATCGGCGTGGCGCCCAGTTTGGCTGCCAGGGCGAGACGGTCTGGGTGGTTGTCGACCACAAAGACTTGTGAGGCACCTTTGATCATCGCGGCATGGGCCGCCATCAGCCCGACCGGGCCTGCGCCGTAAATGGCGATGCTCTCACCTGGCAGCAGGCCGGACAATTCAGTCGCGTGCCAGCCGGTAGGCAGGATGTCCGACAGCATGACGTAGTCGTCTTCTTTCTCCTTGGCATCTTCAGGCAGCACCAGGCAGTTGAAGTCGCCATACGGCACGCGCAGCAGTTCGGCCTGGCCGCCCTCGTAAGGCCCCATCTCGGCAAAACCATACGCGCCCCCAGCACTGCCGGGGTTGACGGTCAGGCAGTAGCCGGTGAGACCACGCTCGCAGTTTTCGCAGAACCCACAGCCGATGTTGAACGGCAGGCAGACCATATCGCCCACTTTCACGCGATCGACCGCGGCGCCCACTTCGATGACTTCACCCAGGTTCTCGTGACCCAGAATCCGGCCCGTCTCGAAGCTGGTGCGGCCTTCGTACATGTGCAGGTCGGACCCACAAATGTTGGTCGTGGTAATGCGGACCAGGACATCGGTCGCTTTTTCGATTTTGGCATCGGGAACGTTCTGAACGCTGACGTCGTAAGGACCGTTGTAAATAATGGCTTTCATGGGTTCTCCAGAAGAATGAGGTGCAGATACGGACATATATGCGCCAGATTTAGTACGACCGTGCCGGCCTGTCGTTCAAAGAGATTGGCCGGGAGTGACGAACGGTAAATGCTGGCAAAAGGCTCTGACACGCGGCTTGTGGCCAGTCGATGGCCAAAAACATCACGGCGTCTATGCAAGCCGTGGCAGGTCCAACAGGGTGAGCTCGGTCTTCCCACCTGGCGTTGAAACCCTGCTGCGGGTCGACGGCGGTGTGGTCAACGACACCGTGTGAGAAGCCTGAGCGATTGTGCGGCTGAAACCGGTCCTGCGCAGACAGACTGCGGGCACTCAGGAGGTCAGCGCCGGCGCCTGGTCATCGCCTGCTCGCAACCAGCAACGCCAGCACATCCTCGGCCAGCACCGGTGGGCTGAGCAGAAAACCCTGAGCATAAGGGCAGTCCAGCTCCCTGAGCTGGTCGAGTTGGCCGAGGGTTTCGACGCCCTCGGCAACAATCGCCAGGTCCAGCGCCTCGCCCAGGGACAGGATACTTTTGACGATGGCGACGCTGCGCTCATGTTTCATCATGCGCGTGACGAATGACCGATCGATCTTGATGGCGTCGATGGGGTAGCGGTCGATGTAGCCCAGGGAGCTGTAGCCGGTGCCGAAATCGTCCAGCGCAATCCGGATGCCTTGGGCGCGAAGGTCTTCGAGGGTCTTGGCGACCATCTCCGGTTCATGCAGGAACACTGACTCGGTGATCTCGATCTGCAAGGCACGGGCATCGAACCCGGTCTCTGCGATGATCTCGGCGACCTGAAGGGCGAAGTCTTTGCGGTTGAGCTCGACCCCTGACACGTTGACGTTCAGCTTGATGCCGCCCGAACCGGTGGCGGCAGCCCACTTCTTGACCTCGCGACAGGCGTTGCGCATGACCCACTGACCCAGATTGCAAATGACGCCAATGTCTTCGGCGACGCTGATGAACACATCAGGGGCGACAATCCCCAGGGTCGGGTGGCGCCACCTGACCAATGCTTCAACGCCCACTATCGTTTCAGTGGTGATGGAGAAGATCGGCTGGTAGACCAGATAGAACTCGTCGCGGGTAATTGCGTGCTTGAGCGCATTCTGCATCACCAGCAGGTCAATCGAGGCCTGGCGCATCGAGAGGTCGAAGACGGCCCAGCTGCCACGGCCTTTCTTTTTGGCGGCGTACATGGCCACGTCCGCGTCACGGATCAGGTCTTCGGCGGTGGTGTGCTGAACGTCCAGCGTCGCAATGCCAATGCTGCAGGAGATAAAGAGCTGTTGCCCGTCGATGGCGGTCGGCAGGCTCAGGGCGTGGGTCACGCGCTTGGCCGTCTCGATGGCCTGTTCCTGATGGCCTTCGTCGGTCAGCAGGATCGCGAACTCGTCGCCACCGATGCGGGCGATCACCGCCGAGGGATCAATGCACTCGCTCAGGCGTTCTGCAACGCTCTTGAGCAAGATGTCGCCCGCATGATGCCCCATACCGTCGTTGACGTATTTGAATCGGTCCAGATCCAGGTACACCACCGTGGCCGCGCCGGGTTGATCGGCGTTCCCCTTGCTCAAGGCCGAATGGATGCGGGCCATGAAATAGCCGCGGTTCTTGAGCCTCGTCAACTCGTCGTGGAACGCTGCGTAGGACAGTTCGTCCTGAATGCGCTCCCGCTCGATCAGCCGTGACTCGAGCGCCACGCGCTCCTCACGATCAAGCTGGGCCTGGCGAAAGTTCTGCTCTGCGTCTTTACGTTCTGTGATGTCGCGCTGCACGGAAACCCAATGGGTGAACCAGCCTTTCTCGTTGGCGACCGGTACGATACTGAGCTGCACCCAGAACTTGGTGCCGTCACGACGGGTGTTGATCAGCTCGACCTCGACGGGATCCCAGCGCTGCAGCGCGTCCCTGATCTGCTGAAGCGTGGCGCGGTCAGTCTCGGCGCACTGCAGAATCCGGGGCGTCTTCCCCATGACTTCTTCCAGGCTGAACCCGGTGGTGGTGAGGAACGCCGGATTGCAATACACGATGCGCGGGCCGGGCAGATCGATGGGTTCGGCTTCGGTGATCAGGATGGCGTCCTTCGCGTTGACCACCACCGACTCCAGCAAGCGCAGGCGCTCGATGACCGCTGATCCGCCAGCCGCCTGTGTCGGGGTCAACTTGAGGGAGTCGTAGAGATCGGCCGCATGGGTCTGCACGCCATAGATGTGCGCGGCGCTGAGACGTTTGTGGGGAAGGGGGATCGTCATCAAGACCGCGCCGGTCAGGGCGGCGTTGCCATCGCGAATGGCGACGCAGACCAGCGACTCGTTGACCACGCGATCCAGCCCGGCAGGCAGCGCGGCATCAGCGGGCATGGCCTCGCCAACGTCGACGACGTCGCCGTAGGACAACACCATCTTCAGCCATCCACCGGTGATTTCGTCTGCGCGCACCTCTGGTGCCGTGCCGTAGGTCGCCACGGTGCGCCACTGCTCTTGGTCTCGCACGATCAGGATGGCGCCGGTCGCCCCGGTCAGGTGGGAAGCCGCGTCCAGGAAATGACCCAACACTTCATGATTCTTCAAACCGAGATGAGCCTTGCCGGCCATATGCATTACCTGAAAGAGGGACGATGTACCAGGTGGACATTCGACACGCGTAGAGATCGGGAACCAGTAGCAGCCGCGCAGTAGAGCGTGTGCACCTGGCGCCGGTTAGCACTTTCGGTATCGGCGTGGCGACGAAGTTCAACAGGACCCTGTGGCAAACAATCTGCGCGAAATGAGGAAGTGACCAAGGGGTGGCCACTCCGTGATTTCACTATGACATCATCGAAGGGGGGCTCGATGGAAAATATCGCTCCATACGTGGTTGCAGCGAAGACACTACCACGCGCTGGACAGCTAAACGCTCCGTCTTTGGGACGGTCTTGTCATCCGCGACGAAGGTTCAAACCTATACAGCATTAAATAAATGTACAACCCTCGCTAAAGTTCATGGCATCCGCTGCCGATCGAATATCTGAAACGTTTAATCCAAGGCGAGCACCCGTAAGTCCGGCCTGAGCGCGCCTCTGTCCGAGGCGTTTCGCGGATAAAAAACAGCGGTCGCCTAACGCTTTTCAGGGAAGGAGCCCCGCCCACTCAACATCATTTAGCTAGCGGACCTGCGCCATGAACAATAAATCCAATGCCACTGCAGAACTCGCCCAAACCGGCGCCGACCTGAACTCTCTGCTGAGCGCGATTGACCGCTCCCAAGCCGTCATCGAATTCGATCTGCAGGGCAATGTGCTGTACGCCAACCAGAATTTTCTCGACTGCATGGGCTACGACCTCGATGAAATTCGCGGGCGCCATCACCGGCTGTTTTGCATGCCCGACTATGCGACCAGCAAGGAATACCTGATGTTCTGGGAGAAGCTGGGCACCGGCAAATTTGACGCCGGCCAGTACCAGCGTCAGGCCAAGGACGGGCGCCAGATCTGGCTGCAGGCCACTTACAATCCGGTGATGGACAACAACGGCAAGCCATTCAAGATCGTCAAATTCGCCAGCGACGTCACTGAAGTGCGCAATCGCAATGCCGAGTGGGAAAGCAAAATCGAGGCGATCGAGCGCTCCCAGGCGTTGATCGAGTTCTCCCCTGACGGCTATGTATTGACCGCCAACAGCAAGTTTCTCTCGGCCATGGGCTACACGCTGGATGAAGTCGTGGGCCAGCACCACCGCATGTTTTGTGAGCCGGAATACGCAGCTTCTCTGGTGTACCGCGAATTTTGGGAGAAGCTGGGCAGAGGCGAGTACGACTCCAACGAGTACAAGCGGCTGAGCAAAGACGGTCGGGATGTCTGGATTCAAGCGTCCTATAACCCGATTCTCGATGCCCAGGGCCAGACCTACAAGATCGTCAAGTTCGCCACCGATGTGACCGAGACCAAACTTCGCACGATGGAGCACGAAGGCAAGGTCAACGCCATTAACCGCGCCCAGGGCGTGATCGAGTTCGAACTGAGCGGCAATATCCTCTCGGCCAACGCTAACTTTCTGGATCTGGTGGGGTACCGGATGGAGGAATTGAAGAACCGCCACCATTCGCTGTTTTGCGAACCCGAGTACGTCAAAACCACGCCTTACCGGGAATTCTGGGGCGCACTCAGCAGCGGCAAATTCTTCACCGGGCGCTTCATGCGCATCAGCAAGTACGGCCAGAAAATCTGGATTCAAGCGACCTATAACCCGGTGTTCAACGCGACGGGGCAACCCTACAAGGTGGTCAAGTTCGCCACCGATATTACCGCTCAGGTCGAGCTGGAAGAAGCCATTGAAGCCAAGACCCAGGCGATGGATGAGTCAGTCACCCGTCTGATGGACGCCATTGCCGAAGTGGTCAAAACCACCGGCGACGCCAACGATCAGGCACGCATTACCCAGGATGAAGCTCAGCGTGGTTCCCAGACCCTCAACGAGGCGTCCGCAGCGATGGACACCATCGGCAAATCGGCTGAGGACATCCAGGAAATCATTGAGGTGATCAGTACCATCGCCGGTCAGACCAACATGCTCGCGTTCAACGCCGCGATTGAAGCGGCACGGGCGGGTGAACATGGTCTGGGCTTTTCAGTGGTGGCCGATGAGGTGCGCAAGCTGGCTGAAAAGTCTTCCCACGCCACCACCAAAATCAACAAATTGATCCAGGAGACGGTTCGCCGCATCAATTCCGGCAGCGAGATCTCCCGCAGCGCGGGCAGTGCGTTCGAGCGGATCGTGGCCGGGGTCGAAAAGACCAATGGTGCGATGAGTACCATCGGTGCCGCCACGCAGGAACAGCATCACCTGGCTGAGCGGGTATCGGAACTGATCGGCGAGCTCAACCGTATCAAGCTGGCGACCGGGTTGGGCAAGGGCTTGAGCGCCCCGGGCCAGGTTGAAAGCCTATGAGCGAGGCCCTTGCGTTTGGGGTAGTCAGGCTGGGCGGGCTGGAAGTCGCGATTGACGCCCAGGCACTGGAGCAGGTGATCAACTGGCCCGCGCGGCTGCAGCCTCATCCGCTGCAGGGCGGCGCCTTGCTTGGCATGTTCAGCCTGCGCGGCAAGGCCCTGCCACTGATTGAGCTGCGGTCGTTGCTGGGTGCGCATGACGTCTCCTGCCATGATCCGTTGGAGATGGTTGCCATCGTCAACCATCAAGGCCGGCGCCTGGGCATTGCGGTCAGCGGCGTCAGTGACGTGATGAAAGTCGAAGTGCGAAACCTGTGCCGTCTCGGCGGCGAGGGCACCGCGGTCGCGCTGCTGCCAGAACTCGTGCTGGTGGAAAATGAGCGAATGATTTACCGGCTCGACCTGGATGCGCTGTGCGGTTTGCCTCAGGTGTTGACTGCGCAGTCCAGGGACGTCGGCGACACGGCGCAGGTTCAGGACCCGTCCCGGGAGCTGCATCACTTGCTGTTGTTTGAGTGCGAAGGAAAGCGCTATGCGCTGGACGCGAGGGCGATTACCGAGCTAGTGGACCGCCCGGACATGCTGCCAAGCAAATTGGGTGGGGATTATTGCCTGGGCGTCGTCAACCGCCGTGGCATTGATGTGCCTGCCTTGAGCCTGAACCGGGTACTGGGCATTGACTCCCCGGCGACGGCGCAGGCGCAGGCGGCCCAGAACCAGAATCAGAACCAGTTGCTGGTGTTGACTTCGCGAGAAGGCTATCGCATCGGGCTGGTGTACGACCGGATGATTTCGATTGTGCGCAAGCGTGCTCACGAAATCCTGCCGTTGCCCCGCTATGGGTTACGGGAGCCGGGCCTGTTTGCCGGCGTTGTCGGGCTGGAGAACGGAGAGCAGGCGTTGTTGCTTGAGTACCGCGAGTTGCTCGAGCGCAAGGAGACGCTCAGTTTCGCCAGGATCTATCAGACCAGCCCGCCCAGCCAGGACGCGCCGGGTTCTCGTCTCATGCAGATGAACCAGACCTGCCTGGTGTTCCAGGCGGCCCAGCCGTTCGTGGTGCCCCTTGATCAAGTGCTGGAAATCCTCGACATGCCCGAGCACTTCGTGCGGTTTGCGCAAGAAGAGACGCATCTGCTGGGCAGTTTCAATTTGCGGGGCGAGCAGATCCCGCTGGTTTGCCTGAGCAGCTTGATTGAAGGCACAACATCTCCCGGCAATACGCTGGAGCGGGTGCTGCTGGTCAAGGGCGAACGTCATAGCTTCGGGCTGGTGGTCAACCGGACCGACTCCATCGAAACCTTCACCCATCCGGCCTCCGAGCACCCCGAGGGTTGGGAGCACGGCGCAAGCGTCCGGGGTTCAGTCAATGACCGCATGCGCAGCCTGGTGAGTATCGGCAAGGGTGATCAGGTCCGCTGGATGACGCTGATCAATCTGAGCAACATCGTCAGAGGGTTGGAGATGACCGGGACTGAGGTGCAGACCCAGCGCCTCGCGGGGTAAGCCAGGGGCATTTGCCTCGCTGACGCTTCACGCATCAGTGAGCTGAAACCGGTAGCCCACGCCATACAACGATTCAATGGGCGTCTCACCAGGGCAGGCCTGCTCCAGCTTGCGCCGCAGGTTGCGTATATGGCTGTCCACCGTACGGTCAGTCACTACGCGGTGGTCGGAGTAGAGCTTGTCGAGCAGTTGATCCCGGGAAAAGACCCGGCCGGCCGAACGCGCAAACGTGCTGAGCAACCGCAGTTCAAGGCGTGTCAGGTCCAGCTCGACACCATTGAGTGACGCGCGGTGTTGTGCGTCATCAATGATCAGCCGCGGCGCAGCGCCGGTCAGCAGTTGCGGGCCGCGGCGCAGGATGGCTTTGACCCGGGCCACCACCTCGCGGGGGCTGAATGGCTTGCAGATATAGTCGTCCGCGCCCAGGTCAAGGCCCCGGAGGCGATCCACTTCTTCGACGCGAGCGGTGATCATGATGATTGGCACGGTGCTGAAACCGCGCAGGTCCTGGCAGACCTGCATACCGTCGCGCCCGGGCAGCATCAGGTCGAGCAGAATCAAGCGCGGTGTCTGGGCGCGCACGGTCGGCACCACTTGCAAGCCGTTGTCCAGGCGTCGGGTCGGGTAGCCCGCGGCGATCAGATAATCCTGCAGCAATGCGGCCAGCTTCGGTTCGTCTTCAACGATCAGGATCGGGCAGTCGTCGGTCATGGTTCAGATATTCCGTGGCAGATGCAGGGTCAGCCAAAGCCCACCGAGGGGCGAGTGAGCGGCGCTGAGGCTGCCGCCGTGGGCGAGGGCGATGCTGTGACAGATCGCCAGCCCCAGGCCGGCTCCGCCACTGGCCCGGGCGCGTGACGATTCGCCCCGATAGAAACGTTCGAACAGGCGTGGCAGTTGCTCGTCCGACACCCCGGGACCGGAGTCGAGGAATTCGATGCATACGTCGTCGCGATCAAGGACGGCCCGGATGTGGATCAGCCCGTTTGGGTCGGTGTAGCGCACGGTGTTTTCCAGCAGGTTGGAAAACAGTTGCTGCAGGCGATTGGCATCGGCCGACAGTTCCAGAGGCTGGGACGGCAGGTCCAGTTCGACGCGCAAGTGCCGGGCGTTCAAGCGCTCCTGGAACATCGACACGCTGTCCTGCAGCAGTTGATCAAGTGCGCAGGGCTGTTTTCGGTAGGTCAGTGCGCCGACATCCGCCAGGGACAGCTCGTATAAGTCATCCACCAGTTTGCTGAGCATGCTGACCTCACCTTGCAATGACTTCATCGACCCCTGGTTGAGGGTGCGTACGCCATCTTCGATGGCCTCCAGCTCACCCCGCAATACCGAAAGCGGGGTGCGCAACTCGTGGGACACATCCGCCATGAAGTCGCGGCGCATCTGTTCGTTGCGTTCCAGGGTGTAGGCGAGCTGATTGAAGTCACGGGCCAGTTGGCCAACCTCGTCATTGGACGCCACCGCCACCCGCCCGCTGTAATCGCCGCTGGCCAGGCGATGCGTGGCGGCGGCCACCCGCTTGACCGGCTCCAGCAATGTGCGCGCGATCCACCAGGCAATCAGCATTGCCAGCAGCAGCGAAAAAGCCCCCATGACCAGGCTGGTGCGCAACTGGTATTGCTGGAACCGTTCGCCGCCGGCTTCCGTCACGCTCTGGAACGGGGTAACGGCCAGCCAGCCGACGGTTTCATCCGCCACCACGATCGGGCGTAACAGGGCGTCGTTGCCGATGTCCGGGTAGCCGTTCACGCGTTTTTTGTGTTGATCCAGCAACGCGATGCGAAACAGCGCGCCCGTCAGGTCCGAGGCCAGGGGTGTGCGCAAGTCATTCTTCGACGGATCCTCGCCGAGTTCCGGCCGCATGATGTCAAACCAGCGGTCCGGCTGGTTGCGCAGGAATTCCCAGTTCCCCTCACGGGCGTAGGCACTGGCCAGGCGCGGTAACACCGGCGCCATGCGGTCCAGCGCCTGCTCATTGAGATAGCCCAGAAAGCCCCGCCCGAAACTCCAGCTCGTCGCCAGGCCCATGCTCAGGATGACCAGCAGCACGCCAGCCAGTACGGCGATAAACAGCTTGGTGGAGATGCTCAACTTCATGGAGGCCGGCCGGTAAGAAGGGATGGGGCATTTAGGCCCTCACGAAAGAAAGATTCAAGCCGGCCGGGCAATCTTCAATTTTCCTGCACATTTGCCTTGCACGATGGCGCCGACTCAAGCCATTCCGTCTTGCAGAGGCAGCTATGTCGACGAAAATACTCGCCAAATTCCTGGTAACCGCCGCGGTTCTCCTGGCCCTGATCATTCTGGTTATCCTGGGCGGTTGCTCCGGCGGCGAACCTGCCCCTGAAGCGGTGATCCCGAAAGTCTCGGTGATCACCATCCAATCCCAGAGCCAGGTGCTGACCACCGAGCTGGCGGGGCGCACCCAGGCCTTCATGGTGGCGCAGATTCGTCCGCAGGTCGGTGGCATCGTCCAGCGGCGTCTGTTTGTCGAGGGCGCGGATGTGAAGGCCGGACAACCGCTGTACCAACTGGATCCGGCAACCTATACCGCCGCGCTGGCCCAGGCTCAGGCAAGTCTGGCCAAGTACCGGGCCACGCTCAACTCAGCCCAGGCCACGGCCAGGCGCAACGCCGGGCTGGTCAAAATCAACGCCATCAGCCAGCAAGACAACGAAGACGCTCAGGCGACCTTGCTGACGGCGGCCGCCGACGTAAAAGTCGCCGAGGCCGAAGTGCAGACCGCCCGGATCAATCTGGCTTACACCCGTATCACCTCGCCGGTCAGCGGCCGGATTGAAACCTCCACCGTGACCCCGGGGGCGTTGGTGGTGGCCAATCAGGACAGCGCATTGACCACGGTGCAGCAACTCGATCCGATTTATGTGGATGTGACTCAGTCGACCACCGAACTGCTGCGGCTCAAGCGTGACCTGGCCAGCGGCGCCTTGCAGTCCACTGGCGAGGGCGAGGCACGCATCAGCCTGACACTCGACGATGGCAGCACCTACACCCACGAGGGGCGGCTCAAGGTCAGCGGCGTCAGTGTCAACGAGGGCACGGGCACCGTCACCCTTCGGGCTGAATTCGCCAACCCGGATCACCTGCTGTTGCCGGGCATGTATGTCCGCGGGGAGCTGGAGCAGGCGCGCAATGACCAGGCCATTCTGGTGCCGCAAAAAGCCGTGAACCGCAGCGCCAGCGGCCTGACCACGGCGTTGCTGGTGGTGGACGGCAAGGTGCAACAGCGTGAGCTGACCATCGATCGGGCCGTGGGCAATCAGTGGTGGGTCACGGGCGGCTTGAAGGCGGGTGATCAGTTGATCGTCGAAGGCGGACAAAAAGTGCGTGCCGGTGCCGCCGTCCAGGTGCAGGACACGAGTGATCAGGCAGCCACACCGTCCACCCCCGTGAAGGAGGGTTGAACGTGGCGCACTTTTTCATTGATCGACCGATTTTCGCCTGGGTCATCGCGATCGTGATCATGCTCGGCGGCGGCCTGTCCATCAGCCAGTTGCCCCTAGAGCAATACCCGGATATCGCGCCGCCGACCGTCAAGATTTCCGCCACGTACACCGGGGCCTCGGCCAAGACCGTGGAAGACTCGGTGACCCAGGTCATCGAGCAGCAAATGAAAGGGCTGGATAACCTGACCTACATGTCGGCCACCAGCAGTTCGGCCGGCAGCGCCAGCATCAGTTTGACCTTTACCGCCGGCACCGACCCGGATGTCGCCCAGATGCAGGTGCAGAACAAGCTGCAACAAGCCGAATCAAGACTGCCGCAAACGGTACAAAGCGAAGGGCTGACGGTGACCAAGGGCGGCTCGGACTTTTTGATGATTGTCGCGCTGGCGTCGGCCGATCCCAGTGTCACGGGCACCCAGATCGGTGATTACATCTCCACCACCTTGCTGGACTCGATCAGCCGGATAGACGGTGTCGGCGACGTGCAGACGCTGGGATCAGGCTACGCCATGCGTATCTGGCTGGACCCTGCGCTGCTGGAAAAATACGCGCTGATGCCTTCGGACGTCAGCAGTGCCCTGGAGGCGCAGAACACCGAAGTCTCTGCCGGCCAGCTCGGTGCCTTGCCGGCCGTCAAGGGGCAGCAGTTGAACGCCACCATCAGCGCCCGCAGCAAACTGCAAACCGTCGACGAGTTTCGCAACGTGGTGGTCAAGTCCGACAGCGATGGAGCCGTGGTCCTGCTGGGCGACGTCGCGACCCTGGAGTTGGGCAGTGAAAGCTACGACATCAGTACAGCGCTCAACGGCAAGCCCGCTGCGGCCATGGGCGTGCAACTGGCGGCAGGCGCCAATGCGCTGAGCGTCGGCGACGCGGTCAAGGCCAAGCTCCGGGAAATGGAGCCGTTCTACCCCACAGAAATGCAGTTGAAGAACGTGATTGCCTACGACACCACGCCCTTTGTGAGCCTGTCCATCGAGGAGGTGGTCAAGGCCCTGGGCGAGGCGATCGTGCTGGTGGTGTTGATCATGTTTCTGTTCCTGCAGAACCTGCGCGCCACGCTGATACCGGCGATTACCGTGCCGGTGGTGCTGTTGGGCACGTTCGGCGTGTTGTCGCTGTTCGGCTACTCGATCAACACCCTGACCATGTTCGCCATGGTCCTGGCGATCGGCTTGCTGGTGGACGACGCCATCGTGGTGGTGGAAAACGTCGAGCGGTTGATGGGCGAGGGGATGTCGCCCATGGCGGCCACGCGACAATCGATGAGTGAAATCAGCAGTGCACTGGTCGGCATTACCCTGGTGCTGAGTGCGGTGTTCATCCCCATGGCGTTTTTCGGCGGCTCCACCGGGATTATCTATCGGCAGTTTTCCGTGACGATCGTCTCGGCCATGGTTCTCTCGGTGTTGGTGGCCATGACCCTGACCCCCGCGTTGTGCGCTTCGCTGCTCAAAGCGCACGACGGTAAGACGCCGGGTGCTCAGGGCGGGTTCTTCGGCTGGTTCAACCGCACCTTTGAACGGGCCAGTGCCGGTTATGAGCGCTGGGTCGGTGTGGTGTTGCGGCGGTGGGGGCGCAGCTTGTTGCTCTATGGGCTGGTGCTGGTGGTCATGGCGGTGGGCTACATGAATCTGGCCACCTCGTTCCTGCCGGACGAAGACCAGGGAATTCTGCTGGCACAGATCCAGTTGCCGGTAGGCGCGACGGACAGCCGCACACAGGCCGTGATCAAGCAGTTCGAGGAGTACATTCTCAAACAGCCCGAAGTCGAATCGATGATCAGCATCAGCGGGCTGGGTATGGGCGGTAACAGCCAGAATACCGCGCGGGCCTTTATCCGCCTCAAGGACTGGGCCGAGCGTGGCAGCTCCGGCCAGGATGCGGCCTCGATTGCCCAGCGGGCGACCATGGCGCTGTCCAGCATCGGTGATGCCGACGCATTCGTCATGCAGCCTCCAACGGTGCGCGGCCTGGGCCAGAGCTCGGGCTTCGACCTGCAACTCAAGGACCTTGGCGGTCTCGGCCATGATGCGTTAGTGGCGGCTCGGGAAAAGTTGCTTGAGCTGGCCCGAAAGGACCCGCGCCTGCAGGGGGTTCGCAGCAATGGCCTGGACGATGCGCCGCAGCTGAAGATCAGCATCGACGACCGCAAGGCCGGCGCCATGAGCCTGAGCACCAGCGACATCAACGCCACCTTGTCGACGGCCTTGGGCGGTACGTATGTGAACGACTTTCTCAACCAGGGCCGAGTGAAAAAAGTCTATGTGCAGGGGCAGGCCTCCTCACGCATGCAGGCGGCGGACCTTGATCATTGGTTTGTCCGCAACAGCAACGGCGAAATGGTGCCGTTCTCATCGTTTGCCAGCAGCGCGTGGAGTTACGGCTCGCCGTTGCTGGAGCGCTACAACGGTAATGCGTCCCTGGAAATCGTCGGCGATCCCGCGCCAGGGGTCAGTTCCGGGGACGCGATGAACGCGGTGCAAGCCATCGTCGGGCAATTGCCCCAAGGCATCGGCTACGAGTGGACCGGACAGTCCTATCAACTGCGGCTGTCCGGCTCCCAGGCACCGCTGCTCTACGGGATATCGGTGTTGTTTGTGTTCCTGTGCCTGGCCGCGCTGTACGAGAGCTGGTCGGTGCCGTTTTCGGTGATTCTGGTGGTGCCCCTGGGGGTGATCGGTGCAGTGCTGGCGACCCGTGTCGCCGGGTTGAGCAACGACGTGTATTTCCAGGTGGGTCTCTTGACCACCGTGGGGCTGGCGGCGAAAAACGCGATCCTCATCGTTGAGTTCGCCAAGCACCTGCAAGAGCAGGGCAACAGCGTGATCGACGCCACGCTGATCGCGGTGCGGCAACGCCTGGGGCCGATCCTGATGACGTCCCTGGCGTTCATGTTCGGCGTGTTGCCACTGGCCTTGAGTACCGGCGCAGGCTCCGCCGGGCGTCAGGCCATCGGCACGGGCGTGCTGGGCGGCATGTTCAGCGCCACGGCGCTGGGCATCTTCTTTGTACCGCTGTTCTTTTTGCTGATTCGCCGCCGTTTTGGCCGCGTACGCAACGCTAACCAATCTGCCCCGACAGGTGATGCATGATCAAATCACACTGGCCTCTGCTGGCCGCCCTGGCCCTGGGCGGCTGCGTGAATCTGGCGCCGCAGTATGAGCGGCCTGAAGCGCCCGTCTCCGAGCAATGGCTGCCAGCCGCCAGCCTGCCAAAAGGGCAGGTGAGCGCAGACATCAAATGGCAGCAGTTTTTCACTGACCGTCGCCTGGCACAGGTGCAGAGCTTGGCGCTGGTCAATAATCGCGACTTGCGCCTGGCCAGCCTGAACGTCGAAAAGGCCCGCGCGCAATACCGCATCAAGCGCGCGGACCTGTATCCTGCCATTGACGCAAGCGTCAGCGGCACCCACAGCCGCACGCCGGGAGGGCTGTCCAATTCCGGCTCTGCGGTCACCACCCACGATTACAGCGCTGAACTGGGGCTGAGCAGTTATGAGCTGGACGTGTTTGGCCGGGTACGCAACCTGCGTGACGAAGCGCTGGAAGACTACCTGGCGCTGACGGAGACCCGGCGCAGCACGCAGATCAGCCTGGTGGCCGAGGTCGCCACGGCCTGGCTGACGTTGGCCGCCGACAACGAACGGTTGCTGTTGGCCCAGGAAACCCTCACCAGCCAGTTGGCCACCTACGACCTGACCCAGCGCAGCTATGCCTTGGGCGGGTCTGCGGAGTTGGCCGTGGCCCAGGCCCAGACCACGGTCGAAACGGCTCGGGGCGATGTGGCCTTCTATGAGAGCGAGATTCTGCAGGACCGCAACGCCTTGCGCCTGCTGGTGGGCAGTGATGTGCCCGAGGCGCTTTTGCCGGGCACTCACCTGGAGTCGGCGGCGGTGTTGGTGGACATTCCGCCAGGCTTGCCCTCCAGCCTGTTGCAACAACGCCCGGATGTGTTGTCGGCGGAGCACACGCTCAGGTCCGCCAACATCGACATTGGCGCGGCCCGTGCGGCGTTCTACCCCAGCATCAGCCTGACCGCCAGCGCCGGCTCATCCAGCGCTGCGCTGGCCGGCCTGTTCAAAGCCGGCAGCGGGGCCTGGACCTTTGCGCCGAGCATCAGCGTGCCCATTTTCAACGGGGGAAGTCACCGCGCGACCCTGGATTCGGCCAAGGTCGAACGTGACATTCAGGTGCAGACCTATCAGCAAACCCTGCAGACCGCGTTCCGTGAAGTGGCTGACGCGCTGGCCGTGCGCAGTACCCTGGATCGCCGTATCGCCGCGCAACAGGCGCTGACCGACGCCAGCCGCAAAAGCTTCGAACTCTCGGATGCGCTGTATCGCGGTGGCTCGAAAAGCTACCTCGAAGCCCTGGATGCACAACGCTCGCTCTACAGCGCCCAGCAAGACCTGATCACGCTGCGCCTGACCGAGCAGAGCAACCGCATCACCTTGTACAAAGTGCTGGGGGGCGGCTGGTACTGAGGGTGACGGCGAAACGCCGCTGCCACGTGCACACACACACAACAACCGCAGCGATGGAACGGCGTGCGCACCACAAATCGGGTTACTTCACTCACTGGGGAATAAATATGTGCGCTTTTCGTTCCGCACTCAGCCGTCGCCTTCAAGGGCTCACCTGCGCCTGCCTGATCACCGTTTCACCGCTTTGCCATGCGGATCCGGAAACGGACCCATGGGAAGGTTTCAACCGGCCTGTGTTTTCGTTCAACGACACCCTGGACAGGTATGCGCTCAAACCCCTGGCTCAAGGTTATCAATTCGTCACCCCCCACCTTGTCCAGGATGGGATTCACAACGTGTTGAACAATCTGGGTGAGGTGAAAAATCTGGCCAACAATCTGCTGCAAGCCCGGTTTCACAGCGCCGGCGTTGATACGAGTCGATTTTTGTTCAACAGCACGATTGGCCTGGCGGGCTTGATCGACGTTGCAACGCCGATGGGCTTGCCCCGCAGTGACGAGGACTTTGGCCAAACCCTCGGTCGCTGGGGTGTCGCGAGCGGCCCGTACCTGGTGCTGCCGTTGCTGGGGCCGAGCACACTGCGCGATGCACCGGCGATCCTCCCCGATGCCTACGCCAACCCGATTCGCTACATCGGCGACGTCCCAACGCGTAATAGCCTGTATGGCGCGAGCATCATCGACGGACGGGCTCAATACCTGAAGTCTGAAAAGCTCATCACCGGCGACAAGTACAACTTCATCCGAAGCGTCTATCTGCAAACCCGAGCGTTCAAGATCAACGGGGGAGAGGTGCAGGATGATTTTTGATCCGCTGGACGACCCGCAAAACGGCGCGTGCCACAATGAGGCACCGCAACGGGCTTGCCAGATTTAAGGCCAGGGATCGAAATCCCTGGCTGGGCACAACCCTTTCAACTGGCCTTGGGCTCTCCCTGCCCGATTTGCCAGACATAGGGTGGCTCGGTGCCGTTGATACTCCAGTCACCGACGATCTTGGCCTTGTAAATAAGCGGGTTATGGGACGCGACGGTCCGCGCATTACGCCAGTGTCGATCCAGGGCTTTATTGACGCTGATGCCTGAGGCGCCAAGCGCATTGAACAGGTCGGTAGCGGCTCGCAGAATCAGGTCAGAGACGACGACCTGTGCTTTTGCCGTTTCGATTTCCGCCGCAATGTTTGCCGTTCGTTCTGCCTCGGCATTCCCCGAAAAGCGAGCCTCGTAGGCTTGCTGCAACGGCCTTGCAGAGCGAAGGGTGGTTGCCTGTGCAGCGTAAACCTGCGCGGAAATCTGACCGACCACTTGTTGGATCTGAACATCGGCGCTCACGCGGCTGGCATTGCCGTGGCTGTAAACACGTGTGCGCTCGCGGATCTGCTGGGTAATGTCGCGTTCTATCGCCCGGCCTGTGCCCGCCAATACGGCGAGCAACACCAGTTGGTAGAACGCGGTTTGATAGTTGAAACGGTTTTCAAAGGGGATGATGTGTGTAGCGGGAACCGGCACGTTATTGAACACTGTGGTCCCGCTGCCGGTAGTGCGTTGTCCAAAGCCATCCCAATCATCACTTTGTTGTACGCCGGCATGACGGGCATCCACGACCGCAATCACGTCCGCCCCAGTGTCGGAACGCTGCGCGTACACATCGATCCAGTCAGAAAACAGACTGCCGGTGCTGTAGTATTTTTTGCCGCTCAAAAGAAACTGCGCTCCGTCCGGAGTCGCTTTGGTGATGACTTCACCGAGCTTTACATCGCCTGTTTCTGTCCAGGCGTTACCCACTAAATCGCCTTCAACGAAGCGCCGGAACCATGTGTCGCGTTCGGCCGTCGGGGGCGAATTCAGTTGATCTTCTACGAAGGCAAAGTGGCCGCGCAGGGACTGCGGAATATTGGAGTCGGCTTCGGCCAGTTCGATCAGCAACTGGAACAGTTGCTCAACAGAAGCGCCGGCGCCGCCATATTCCTTGGGCACTCGGATGGCACCGAACCCGGCCTGTTTGAGCCACTTGATGGGCTCGTATGGGAGAGTACGAGCGTTTTCTCGCTCTACGGTGCCCGCTGCAATGTGCTGGAACAACGGCCGAAAACGATTGGCGAGTGCTTCATAGTCGGTGCCCAGAGAAAGCGGATTGTTTGGCGTGTCAGGCATGGGGAACTCCCGTGATGATGAAAGCCGCTCGGTGGTAACGGCGTTAAATACATCCGATGTGCATGCACCATGCCGAAACATAAATAGCCGAGTCATCGCGGTGAATCCGTTGAATCCACGGACGCTGCTGTTGATGCATCAACAGTTGTGCTGTTTCGCTGGCTGCCCCGCGACAGCGTTTCACGGCGTGCGGTAAAGACAACTGTTTGCCTGGAAACACCTGTTCAGCAAAACGTTGGTTGCCAGGCGCCGAATAAAGACATGGCCCGGTCGTAACGTATTGAAAAGGCTGGGTATAAACAGCTGGCACAGTTGCTGCTATTTCCTCATCAGGCAGGTAGACACACCGTACTTGGCGACCACGCCGGGCGGCTTCCTTGCTCTATTTGGAGATAGGCAGATGAGTCAGAACGCAATTAAATTCGCTTACTGGGTACCTAACGTCAGCGGCGGTTTGATCGTCAGTAAAATCGAGCAGCGCACTGACTGGGGCATCGAGTACAACCGCAAGCTGGCGCAGATTGCCGAGCAGTCGGGCTTTGAGTACGGGCTCACGCAAATCCGTTTCACCGCCGGGTACGGCGCAGATAACCAGCATGAGTCCGTTGCGTTCAGCCATGCGCTGTTGGCGGCGACCGAGAAACTCAAGGTGATCGCCGCCATCCTCCCCGGGCCCTGGACGCCCGCCGTCGTTGCCAAGCAACTGGCGACGATCGATCAACTCACGGCCGGCCGTGTGGCGATCAACATTGTCAGTGGCTGGTTCAAGGGTGAATTCCAAGCCATTGGTGAGCCATGGCTCGAGCATGACGAGCGCTACCGTCGTTCGGAAGAGTTCATCCAGGCGTTGAAAGGCATCTGGACCACCGACAATTTCACCTTCAAAGGCGATTTCTATCGCTTCCACAATTACACGCTGCGTCCGAAACCGATTCAGCAACCCCATCCTGAAATCTTTCAGGGCGGCAGCTCCCGCGCCGCCCGCGACATGGCTGCGCGCGTGTCTGACTGGTACTTCACCAATGGCAACACGGTAGAAGGCATCAAGGCGCAGGTGGATGATATTCGCGCGAAGGCAGCGGCCAACGGGCATTCAGTCAAGATCGGCGTGAACGCTTTCATCATCGCTCGCGAAACCGAAGAGCAAGCGCGCGCGGTGCTTCAGGAAATCATCGATCAGGCTGATCCTGAAGCGGTGAATGCGTTCGGCGATGCGGCAAAACAGGCCGGCAAGGCCAGCCCTGAAGGCGAGGGCAATTGGGCCAAGTCCACGTTTGAAGACCTGGTCCAATACAACGACGGGTTTAAAACCAATCTGATTGGGACGCCGAAACAGATTGCCGAGCGCATTGTGGCGTTGAAAGCCGTGGGCGTGGACCTGGTGCTCTCTGCCTTTCTGCACTTTCAGGAGGAAGTGGCGTATTTTGGTGAACACGTACTGCCACTTGTACGGGAGCTGGAAGCGTCAGATCACACTGTTTCTGTGGCTCAAAGCGCTTGAGGTACGGTTCACAAACCACACAATCAGCGCAGCGGCGCTGATGCAGGCGCCCAGCAGGCTCACGGCAGACCATCCCCAGCGCGCATAAGCCTGGGTTGCAGCCACCGCGCCTGATGCGCTGCCTATCGAGTAGAAACACATGTACGCCCCGACCACTCGACTTTGAGCATCGGGGCGCGCCGCGAAGATCAGGTTCTGACTGGTGACATGGACTGCCTGGACGGCGAAGTCGAGCAGGATCACGCCGCAGACGAAGGCCAGCAGTGAAGTCTGCGCAAAGCTGATGGGTAACCAGGAAAACGTCAGCACGCCCAGCGCAACGCCGGTGACTCGTTGCCCCAGCCCCTGATCGGCCCATCGTCCTGCTCGTCTGGCGGCCAGCGCACCTGCCACTCCGGCCAGACCGAACAGGCCAATGACCGTGTGCGAAAGCGAGAGCGGCGGGGCGCTCAAGGGCAGCACCATCGCCGTCCACAACACAGAAAACGCCGCGAAGATGAGCAGCGCCAGCACCCCGCGTATCCTCAACGCAGGCTCACTGATCACCAGCTTGAAAACCGACCCGATCAGGTTCAGGTAGGTGCCTGAGCCGCGGGGCGATGGGGAGTCAGGCAAGCCTTGCCACAGCACTGCGCAGAGCGTGAGCATCAAGCCCGAGGACACGAAATACACCGCACGCCAGCCCGCCAGGTCCGCAACGAGGCCTGAGGCAAAACGCGCCATAAGAATCCCCAGCACAATGCCGCTGGTGACCGTGCCAACGATCTGCCCCCGTTGTGACGGCGCGGCAAGGACGGCGGCATAGGCAACCAGCACCTGAACCACCACGGCCATCAAACCCACGACGATCAAGGCCCCCAGTAGCGCCAGCCACGACGGCGCCGCGCCGACTGCTGCAAGCGCAATGGCCGATATGGCTGTCTGACCCAGCACCAGGCTTTTGCGGTTGACCCGATCACCCAATGGGACGATGAGCAGCAAACCCAGTGCATAACCGGCCTGAGTCGCCGTGACGACGCCGCCGATAAGTCCTGCGTCAACGGCCAGACTGTCGGCCATGGCGTCGAGCAGGGGCTGGGCGAAATAAACATTGGCAACCGCCAGCGCACAGGTGACCGATAACAAAAGCGTGAGCCACGGCGACAGCGCCGGTTCTTGGGGGATGACGTCCGGACTTCTATGCGGCCTGGATGGCGGTGGACAAGATGGGGACAGCCGTCCCAGTCTCGAGTCAGTACCCTCTGTCATAACCCGCTCCTTGCCGGTAGACTGGTTGCAATATGCAACCTGCTTGGATTCTGGCTTAATCCTGTTTTAGTTTGCAACCAGATTTTTCAGGTGTTGCGCAGGGCTCCACCTGACTCACGGCTCGGAAGGTTAAAAATGCTCGACCACGATTCCTCACACCGTCACGAGTGCCCGGTTGCCAGAGCATCGGAGGTCATCGGTGACCGATGGTCGTTGCTCATCGTCCGCGACGCGTTCGACGATATTCGTCGATTCAGCGAGTTTCAAAAGAGCCTGGGCGTGGCCAAGAATATTCTGGCTGCGCGCTTGAAGGCGTTGGTCGAGGTCGGGGTGTTTGAGATTTGCCCGGCGTCCGATGGCAGCGCCTACAAGGAATACGTCCTCACCGAAAAAGGACGTGAACTATTTCCGATCGTGGTCAGCCTGCGTCAGTGGGGCGAACGTTTTCAGTTTGCACCCCATGAAACCCGCTCAGTGCTGATGGACAACGCAACCGGTCAGCCGGTGATGAGGATGGCGGTTCAATCTGCGAGTGGCGAGACGCTTGGGCCAGCGGATTGCCATCGCATCAGAGTCACGCCTGACGATGTTTGAATCTTGAAAACAGCGCGTGGCACCATCAGCTGGGCTGAATCGCTGACAGAAACCGCCCGAATCAGGCGGTTTTTCACTGCTCCCACGGCTTGACCGTCAAAGCGGCCCATTCGTATGTTGCCCATCCACCAGCCGCTGAATCCCCAACGGGTTAGCGTCTTGCAGCGCAGGGGGCAGCAAAGCATCGGGGTAATTCTGGAAGCACACCGGGCGCAGGAAGCGGTCAATGGCCAATGTCCCCACCGACGTCCCGCGTGCGTCCGACGTCGCCGGGTACGGGCCGCCATGCACCATGGTCTCGGTGACTTCCACGCCCGTCGGATAGCCATTCAACAGAATCCGGCCGACTTTTTCCTGTAAAAACTCGGTCAGCCAGCGGTATTCCAGCAGCTCATCGGCTTCGCCGAGGACGGTGGCCGTCAACTGCCCGCGCAGGCCATTGAGTGCTGCGGCCAGTTGCGCCTGGTCGGCAACTTCAATAACGATCGTGGCCGGCCCGAATACCTCTTCCTGGAGCAGTTCGTCACCCTTGAGCAGCAAGCTGACGTCGGCTTTGAACAACTGCGGTTGGGCTTGTGTACCCTGTTGCGGACGTCCCGCCAGATGCTTCACGCCCGGGTGCGCGAGCAAGTGTTGCAGCCCCTTGCTGTAGCTGGCGAGGGCGCCGACGTTGAGCATGGTCTGCGCCGGTTGATCGTTCATCTGTGCAGTGAAGCGCTCCAGGAACGCCGTGAAATCGGCCGACTGCACGCCGATGATCAGCCCGGGGTTGGTGCAAAACTGCCCGCAACCCAGGGTCACCGAGGCAGCGAGCTCGTTGGCGAGGGTGTCGCCACGCACCTTAAGGGCCTGGGGGAGAATGATCACCGGGTTGATGCTCGACATCTCGGCGAACACCGGAATCGGCTGGGGACGCTCCGCCGCCATCTTGCACAAGGCGTTGCCGCCTTTGAGAGAACCGGTGAACCCCACGGCCTGAATCGCTGGATGCTTGACCAGCCACTCGCCGACGCCCCCGCCATAGATCATGTTGAACACACCGTCGGGCATACCGGTGCGCGCCGCGGCACGCATGATCGCGTCCGCCACCCATTCGGCGGTTGCCATGTGGCCGCTGTGGGCTTTGAACACCACCGGGCAGCCCGCCGCCAAGGCAGAGGCGGTATCGCCACCGGCAGTGGAAAACGCCAGCGGGAAGTTGCTGGCGCCGAACACGGCCACCGGACCCAGCGCGATTCGGAACTGACGCAAATCGGGGCGGGGCAGGGGTTTACGATCCGGCAAGGCGCGATCAATGCGTGCCCCGTAAAAGTCACCGCGCCGCAGCACGTTGGCGAACAGGCGCATTTGCCCGCTGGTGCGACCACGCTCGCCCTGGATACGCCCGGCAGGCAACGCCGTCTCACGGCAGACAGTGCTGACAAAATCGTCGCCCAAGGCATCCAGCTCGTCGGCGATGGTGTCGAGAAATTCGGCGCGGCACGAGGCGGGCAGATTGCGGTAAATCGGGTAGGCACTAGCGGCCGCCTTGGCAGCCGCGTCGACTTCGTCTTGCGTCGCCTGGATGAAATGACCTGGGAGGGCCTCGTCTGTGGTCGCATCGAAGCTTTGCAACTGCACACTGCCGGCGCCGAGTCGCTGTCCGCCGATGTAGTTCAGACCGAGAATCTGAGTCATGTCAGGGCTCCTGATTGATTGAGTAAATGTCGGGACTCCCGCTGAGCCAAGCGGCTCCCCATCGTGCCGGACGACGGAAGCCGGAGTGCTGGAGTGAATGAAAGGTCTTACGTGATCGCCCCGATCTGCCACGGCACGAACTCGTTCTGGCCGTAGCCATGCTGTTCGCTTTTGCTTTTGTCACCCGAGGCGATGCGCAGCATCATGCGGAAGATGTAGTCACCGCGTTCCTCGATGGTCATGGTGCCGTCGGCAATCCCGCCGCAGTTGACGTCCATGTCTTCTTCCTGCGTTTCCCACAGACGGGTGTTGGTGGCGAGCTTGATGGACGGCGAGGGCGCACAGCCATACGCCGAACCGCGCCCCGTGGTGAAGGCAATCAGGTTGGCCCCGCCCGCGACTTGGCCGGTGGCAGAGATCGGGTCGTAGCCGGGGGTGTCCATGAACACCAGGCCGTGTGCCCTGACGGTTTCAGCGTATTCGTAGACATCCACCAGATCGGTGGAGCCTGCCTTGGCGACGGCACCCAGAGATTTCTCCAGAATAGTGGTCAAGCCTCCGGCCTTGTTGCCCGCGGAAGGATTGTTGTTGAGCTCGGCATCCATACGCTTGCAATAGGCTTCCCACCAGTGGATACGGGCGATGAGTTTCTCACCGACGTTCTGGCTGACGGCGCGGCGGGTCAGCAAGTGCTCGGCGCCGTAGACCTCCGGCGTTTCCGACAGAATCGCGGTGCCGCCGGCCGCCACCAGACGATCGACTGCATTGCCCAATGCAGGGTTGGCCGTGATGCCCGAATAACCGTCGGATCCACCGCATTGCAGGCCGATGATCAGGTGTTTGGCGCTGACGGGTTCGCGTTTGACGTGGTTTGCCTCTGCCAGCAGGGACTTGACTTGCGCGATGCCGCTGGCAATGGTTTTCGACGTGCCGCCCGTGCCCTGAATGGTGAAGGTGCGCAGCGAATGGCTGCTGGTCAGGCCCTGGGCCGCCAGCAGATCGGGGATCTGATTGGTCTCGCAACCCAGGCCGATCATCAGGACCGAGGCAAAGTTCGGGTGAACGGCATAGCCGCCCAGGGTCCTGCGCAACATGGCCAGCGCCTCGCCACCCGGATCGACCGCGCAGCCCACGCCGTGGGTGAGGGCAACGACACCGTCGACGTTGGGGTATTCAATCAGCGCCTCAGGGTGAATGTCGCGGCGAAAATAGTCGGCAATCGCCCGCGCCACCGTGGCCGAACAATTGACCGACGTCAGAATGCCGATGTAATTGCGAGTGGCCACACGGCCATCGGCGCGCACGATGCCCATGAACGTCTCTGCGGTGGGGGCAGGACTGCCTTTGGCGTCCACACCGAACGCGTAGTCCCGAGAGAAATCCCCCATGGCAACGTTGTGGACATGCACGTGCTGCCCCGCTTCGATGGAATGGCTGGCGAAGCCGATGGTCTGACCGTAGCGGCGCACGGGCTGGCCCACGTCGATATGACGCGCCGCGACTTTGTGACCGGAAGGCACAGGCTCAAGCACCTCGATACCTTCGGCTTTAAGCACCAGACCTTTGACCAGCGGTTGTCGCGCGATCAGCACATCGTCCAGCGCGTTGAGTCTGATCACGGCATTGGCAGCGGTTTCGCTGCCTGTTGTTGTTATGAGCTGCATGACGATTGCCTCGGTTATTCAGTGAGCGCAATGGGAATGGGGAGAGCAGGGCAGGTCAGGCCAATCCACGCTCGCGGTAATCAATCAGGCTGGAGAACAGCATCAAACCGGACGCCATGACGACGAAGAAAATCAGCGCCAGGAAGTACGAGCCGGTGTACTGCACGATCAGGCCAATCAGGATGGGCACAATCACACCGACCATGTTGCCGCAGAAGTTCATGCTGCCGCCCAACACACCGGCTTTGGACTGGCCGCCGAGGATCGCGGGCAGGCACCAGTACATGCCGCACCAGCGAATGAAAAACAGCGCCACACACAGCAGCGAGATAACAACGACGGCGTTACGGGTATAAGCCACAGCGAGAATGCAAATGGCGGCAATGGCCGCGGAGCCTGCGAACATGCTGCGCATGACGGTGTTGGGTTGGCCGCCGGCGGCTTTCCATTTGTCGGCCACCCAGCCGCCAAACAATTCGCCGATGAACCCGCACATGAAGATCAGAAAGGTCGCGCCGCCCATGGCCTTGATGTCCAGGTTATGGGCCTGGTGCAAGTAGCTCGGCATCCAGGTCAGCAGGCCGTAAAACACACTGTTGTAGCAAGCAAAGCCCGCGAACATCGCCAGCACGGAACGGCTCTTGAGCAATTCCTTGAGGATCGCCTTGCGCCCGCCCGTGGCTTTTCTGGCGGCCTCATTGGCGTCAGTGATGTACGCCAGCTCTGCCGCATTGACCTTGGGGTGTTCACTGGGGTGGTTTCTGATGTACCACCACGCCCAGACGCCTACGACCATGGTGCCCACGCCGGCGATGACGAAGGCGATCCGCCAGGAGTCAAACCAGGTGATCAGTCCCGCAATGAGGATGGCCCCCAGTGCAGTGCCCAGGGGTGCGCCGCCGTCGACGAGGGTCGCGCCGCGACCGCGCTCATTGGGCGTCAGCCAGGCACCGTTGAGCTTGGCCCCGGCCGGCATGATCGGCGACTCTGCGACGCCCAGCCCGATGCGCGTGATCAGCAGGGTGATCCAGTTGTGCGCGCCGCCCGCCAGCGCCTGAAACAGGCCCCAACCAATGGTGGCAATGCCGACGATATTGCGGGTCTGAAAACGGTCGAGCAGCATGCCGCCAGGAATCTGCATGAGCGCATACGACCAGAAGAACGCGCTGAGCATCAAACCTTCCAGCGCCGGCGTCATGTTGAAGTCAGCCGAGATCAGCGGCAGCGCAACGGACAAGGAAGCCCGGTCGATGTAGTTGATGGCGGAGAGCAGCAGCAGGAGCAGGAAGATCCTCCACCGCACCGTGGTGGGGCGGGCGCTCGCGGCACTCGTGGAAGCAGCAGGCGTGACGACCTGTACATTGCCAGTGGTCATGTTCATCTCACTCTTATGTTTATTATGAAATGCATCCGTTGCTAAGGGCCCGGTGCAGGGCCTCACCCGTCAGAGCGATCTTGTTTCTCCAACATTGAACGCTGAGTCGACGACTTCGAAGGAGTTGCACAGGGGTTTTCCGAACTCCTCCATGCTGATCTCGAACCGATCACCCGGCTGAGTTTTGACGTTGTCTGCAACCGAAAGGGTGGCCGTGCCGAAGAAGTGCACATGCACATCGCCCGGGCGCAGGAACTGGGTGTACTTGAAGTGGTGATACTCCAGGTTCTCCAGGCTGTGGCACATGTTGTCCTCGCCGCTGAGAAACTCTTTCTCCCATAACAGGTTGCCGTTGCGCCAGATCCGGCTGGTGCCCGCCAGGTGCCGTGGCAATTCACCGACGCGCAGCTCTGGCCCGTAGGCGCAGTTGCGTAGCTTGGAGTGGGCCAGATACAGGTAATTGCGCCGTTCCATGACATGGTCGGAGAACTCGTTGCCCAAGGCGAAGCCCAGGCGGTACGGCGTGCCGTCATGGCCGATGACGTAGAGGCCGGTCAGCTCGGGTTCTTCGCCCGCATCTTCAGCGAAGCTCGGCGACTGGAACGCCTGGTTCGGGCGTACCACAATCGAGCCGTCGCCCTTGTAGAACCACTCTGGCTGAGCGCCCACGGTGCCGGCCGCCGGACGGCCGCCGTCGATCCCCCACTGGAACATCCGCGCGGTGTCCGTCAGCGCACCCTGACTGTCGACGTTTTTCTGGTGCATCTTGTCGCGGGTCGAAGCACTTCCCAGGTGAGTCAGGCCGGTGCCGCTGATCAGGCAGTGAGCGGGGTCTTCATGGTCCAGTGGCGGCAGGACGCGGCCGGTGTCCAGCAGATGGGTATAACTGTCGGCACTCAGTACCGTGCCCACGCTCCGTACTTCCTGCTGCAGGCTGTGGCCATTGGCAATGGCGGCGAGGGCCAGGGTGCGGGTGCTGGCTGTGCCGTTGACCACCTGAATCGAGTCGCCCTCGACCACGCCGACACGGCGCTGACCCGTGGCATCTTCAAACTGGATTAAACGCATGGTGAGGCCTCGACGTGTTGTTATCGTTGAGGTCACTTTAAATTTCCAGCCTGCTGCTGCCTAATGAGAGTTACGACCCAAGCGATAACCTTTAGGTATACCCATGCTGCCGTCCCTCTCATCCATGGTGTCTCGTCTGCGACTCAAGCAGCTGCGGCTATTGATAGCGCTCGACGAGCATGGCTCGGTGCGCAAGGCATCCGAGATCATGGCGCTGTCGCAACCGGGCGCCACCAAGGCATTGCAGGAAATCGAGACTGTCTTCGGTTCAAGCCTTTTCGAGCGCACCAGCAAGGGTCTGGAGGCCAACGATCTTGGCCGCTGCGTGATTCGTTATGCCCGCCTGATTCACACCGACCTTGAGCACCTTCGCGAAGAAATGGTCGGCATCCTCAAAGGCCAAGGCGGGCGCCTGGCCATCGGCACCATCATGGGCGCCGTGCCGACGCTGGTGGACAGCCTGGCGCGACTGCGCGACAAACAGCCGGAGTTGTCGATCTCCATCGTCGAAGACACCAGTTCGCGGTTGTTGAGCTTGCTGGATCAGGGAAGGGTGGATGTCGCGATCTGCCGAACCAGCGTGAGCCCACGTCCGGGCGCTTATCAAACCCGCTTCCGGGCACAGGAACCGCTGGTGGTGGTGGCCAATCCTGCGCATCGCCTGGCCCATGCGCCGACGCTGCAACTGGACGACTTGATGGACAGCCGCTGGGTGGTGTTCCCGGTCAACATGCCCATGCGCTTGACGCTGGAGCGCGAGTTTCGCCAGGTGGGGTTGAGCTTTCCGCTTTATGCGATCGAAACCTCGTCGACGTTTACGACGTTGTCGTTGTTGCTGAAGGATCCGAATCTGGTGGCGGTGATGCCGAACGACGTCGCGCAGATGGCGCTGGACCACGGCATGTTGGTCAAACTGCCGCTGACGATTCAGTCCACCAGCGAGCCTTATGAAATCGTGACTCGATCGAATGTGGAGTACACGGCGTCGATGGTGTTGCTGATTGAGGAGATGACGGGGGTGGGTTTGGATTCAACAAGGGATGAGTAGGCTTGCCATCCATAAAGCATCAGCCTGGAAGGATGGCGTTTGGTCGGTCGCAACAGCTTGCAAGCTGAGCGGTGTCATCTGTGCGGTACAGGGTAGGCCTAAAGCCGGCGCTGCATCAGCGAATGCTCTTTGCCCCAAGCTTGAAATGACTCTAGATACTCCCATCCTCGCTTTGCGTAATAGTCACGTCGGTCATGTGTGTGCAAATAAAGTTTCTGATGTCCGACTTCTTTCGCGTTAGAGCAGACCTCTGTAATGAGTTGTTCGGCCAAGCCACGCTGCCTTGCCGCCGGTGCAACAAGGACACACGCAAGCCACGGCCCGAGTTCTGGGTAATCAGGCGAATCGTGCTTGGCCAGGGCGGCCCCTCCGAGGAGCTGACCATTTTCCAGAGCGATCACAGTTCGCCAGTTCCCGTCATTCTGGCCATCTTTGAATTCTCGCCGCCAATCATGGAGCGCCTGTGCAGCGAACTCATACGCGAACTGTTCATGCAGCCACAATGCGAATGTGTCGCTATAGTCCATGTGATCGCACAGCAAGGCCGTCTGGAACATGTGATTAATCCTCGAGAAGAGCAGGTTGTTAGTGTCTGCAGGTGAGGTCGTAGAAACCAAGCGGGGCAACCATAAGCGTTTGAAAGCCGGGAATCGCGCTGACGTGATCAGTGGAGGCTTGGAGACGCTTTTCAGGGCAGGACCTACCAAGCCTGCGTGTTTACCACTCAGCCCGCGAACTTGTAATCACCGCCTTTTTTGATCGCATTGATATAGGCCGGCCGCGCCTGGAACCGGTCGATCCAGGCGGCTAGGCCAGGGTAGTCGTTCAGCATGCCTTGGGATTTTGCAAACTCGCCAATAAAGCTCATTTGGATATCCGCGCCGCTGATTTCTTCACCCAACAAATACGGGGTAAGTTTCAACGCGGTCTCCAGATAACCTAGATAGTTAGCCAGTTCAGATTCAATTCGCGGCTGCAGCGGCTTGCCAGCGTCCCCAAGACGCCCGATATAAAGGCTGAGCATCAGCGGCAGCATGGCCGACCCTTCTGCGAAATGCAGCCATTGCACGTATTCGTCGTAGGTCGCGGTGGCCGGGTCAGGCTGCAAGCGGCCATCGCCGTGTCGGCGGATCAGATAATCGACGATAGCACCGGACTCGATCAGCACATGAGGTCCGTCCTGAATAACCGGTGACTTGCCCAGCGGGTTTATCGCTTTCAGTTCAGGGGGCGCCAGGTTGGTCTTGGCGTCTCTTTGGTAGTGCTTGATCTCGTAGGGCAGGGCGAGCTCTTCGAGTAGCCAGAGGATGCGCTGCGAGCGGGAATTATTGAGATGGTGAACGATGATCATGAAGTTCCCTATGAGGGGTAAAGGTGTGTAGGGACAGACTGTCGTGGCCCACTGAGGTTCTAAATGGTTGCGAAATCAGCAGTCAGTAGCACCGTCCCGAAGGCGGCGCCTCGATCATGATGCAAAACCTAATTCGCGAGGAATCCATCGGCTCATCCTCGCTGAACTAATCACTGCGCCCGTCCCCTAATTCTGCGCACGTTGCCCAATCCCAGGCTGATCCTGGGTCACTCACACACGAAGGTTTGGTGAATCATGAAGAGCGAACAGGTAGAAGGCGTTGTAGAGCAGGTTGCCGGCAAAGCACAGAGCGCAGTTGGGAAACTGTTTGGTGATTCGAAGCTGGAGGCGGAGGGTACCGGTCGCCAGGCTTCTGGTCAGTTGACCCAGGCCTACGGCGATGCCATGGAGAGCGTATCTGCGTTTGTTAAAGAAAAACCAGTCGCTGCAGTTGCCATTGGTGGAATTGCGTTGCTGATTCTGGACCGTCTCTTTCGCCGCTGATTGAGCAGAAAGGGAAGCTCCGATAGGGGCGTCCACGTTTGTTTACGTACAGCTCACCAGCTGGATCGATTCACAGGAATTTGATCAGTGGAAAGCAACCCTGAGAAAAGCAGGCATAGATGGGGCCAATAATAATCTGCCCATGACTAGGGCAGGTTATCTGCTGCTACGCTTTAATTCGACAGCATTCACGTTGCACAAAGACACCACCGTACGAGGTATCATTTTGGGCCGCGACAGATCCTCTGCACTGCAACCTTTGTACATTGCAGAGGCTGTCTGGGAGCTTAATCGTCGTAGCTAATGAAGCAGTACTCAAAGCTTCTTGAGTACACAACTACGTGTTCAACAAGCCCTCACACCCTATTCTATGCAGCCTGGAGATTTCAAATCGGTACCAATGGTCACAGCGGTAACAGGAACGCCTGCAAAGGCATTCTTCGCCCCAGCTGAGAACTGGGGGTCACAGTTAAAGGTCATATCTGTAACGAAATCCTCCCCTTTGGCTTTTACGATCTAGGCCTTCCATGCATCCGCAGCCGAGATCGCTTCATCTGAAGACAGAGTGACCTCCAGCAGGACCTGCATGTAGTTCACCGCATGGGGGCCTTCCCAAAGGGCGTAGACGGACGGATCGAAGGCGTTGCCACACATGGTGAGGCAGTCAGCGGAGTAGGCGAAGCCACCACCGGAGGACTCTCCAAACGCTCCGAAGGTAAGCGGCTTGCCTGGGGCCGGCGCGTAGCTGTCTACGAATTTCGTAAGATCTGCAGGGCATTTAGGCCCACTTTCGAGCCTAAGCCTGGTGACATTGCCACCCTCGATCGTCGCCGTAACGTTGCAGCCCTGGACCTTGAATTTGTGATCGTTCCCATTTGACGCACGAGGAATGCCGGCTATCGATTCAAAGTACCGTTGATTGGTGCCCAGCATATCGCCCGTAAACACTTCCGCTAGCGTCGCCGCCTGTGCTGTGCCGAGGGACGCCAGGACTGTTGCAATACCGAGACTGCTTGCTTTCAGCATGAGATGATTCCATTCACTACTGCGTTGATTGGTTCGCTTCACCTAATGGTGGGCGAAGAACGATTGTAATGGACTGGAGGTCAGCAAGGTCTGCTTTCTCCTTCGTTGAAGCTGAGGTGGACCGCCAAGTTGTGTCGCCCTCTCTCAAGTGCCCAATTCCTAGCGGCAGCTATATACCCATAGCTTACGCTCAGCGGTATGGCAGGAGGACTTACGGCGCCCGCGCCGCGTCACGCATGTCTAGATTCATACTGCTTAAGCAGATTGATAATCTCCTTGCAACACGCCACTTTCCCGCGAAGCTCTATCCTTTGAAGGAGCAGCCAAACCAGACCACAGAAGGCGACACTCGCAACGACCAGTTTCAGCCAAGGCGAGAGAGTCAAGCTGAAGAAGGCCAGCATCACCACAATCAGGGAGGCAAAGGTGGTAAAGGCATCGGCTTGATCACTGATGTATTCGCTGCGGTTACTCAGCGTCAGGCTTGCAAGGGAGAGGGAGTGTTTCGCTAATTCTCTTTTCTTCAATTCTGATAGAGCAGCGATGCTGAAATCAACCTCTTGGGACATGACCGATTCACAGTCCCAGTCGGCAAACGGCATCAATTTCCTTTTTAGCCAAGTGCTGCGGTCGATATAGACACGCTGGCAAAACTCAGCTCGGGCAGTGATGTACCACTTAACATAGCTATGCAGTGAAGATTCCATGAGGTCTGATAACTCCATTGAGGATGGGAACGATTGATTGCGCGGTTCGACCTGTTAACAGACCCGCTAACAAGGATGGAAGGCTAGTAATTGAGCACAGGGTAAAAAAGGAGCATGTCAAAGCGGGCTCGCGTTTCGCCTAGGCAAGAATTTTTCACGTACTAATCAGGTTCGCACAAGATTATTAAACCTTCATTTGGCAGCTCGAGCTGGTGGCTGCGGAATGCTTGTCCGGCGCTACCAGGTTGTTTGGAAGTAGGGATGCGTAGCGGGAAGGAGCAACCCAGGGCGAAGAGTTGGAGTATCAGCAAGTGATTCGACATTCAGACACACAATTTAACTTATGGGCGATGTCTTATGTCCATAAGAAGCTTACGGGCCTTGAAATTGCTCACTCAGCATCAGCACCCTAGAAATTAAGTCGATTGTTCATCGATTCATGTCCCTAGAACCAGTTTCCCAACCCGTTTAGCCTCGCTGCCCCAACCTCTGACGATCCCGATATTCCGCAGCATTGATCGCTGAGGGCACTTCGGAGAAAGGTTTGCACCCGAACGGTATAATTCCCCTATTAAGAGCCGTGCTTAAGGGGGTAGGGCTTCCGGGCGGGCGATCGCCAGCGGGTGAACTGGGTTCAGGAGTAGGGATTGAACAACGCGCCAAAGACATCAGTTTAGCCGCTTGGAAGTTCAATCCCCTCTGCGGGGTGTCGCGGAACTCCCCCAAATCTCTGGTCAACAAGAATCACTCAACGATACCTGAAATTCAGCAAAACATAACTGATCATGGTTAACGTTAGACCGATCAATATGTATTCGACACGAGGCAGCCATATAAATGAGCCACCTAAAGAAAATACGATCAACGTGTTTTGAAGTATGTATTTCCTGATCTTAGGTACGGCTATGAAGTAGCCATATTGCTTGCCTACGAAAAATAAGACCATGCCGATGACTGACATAATTTGAAAATCGTGTATCGCAATGTCGTTCAAGATCGCATGTCTGATCAAGTTAGCGAGTAGGGCCAGCCCTAAAAACAGGAAAAGGTGCGAGTAGATCAAGGAATGCCCACTCATGCTGCTTTCATTTCTGCTCAGCAGGTAAAAGCTATCAAAATAGATCCACCATATACTACATGTCATGACAAATCCGGTAATTGCCGCCATTACATTATAAGGATTCCATTGAATGTCAGATAACCCTCCAGCAAGGCTGATCACTGACTCGCCCAATAAGATAAGGGTAAGCAAGCCTAGTCGTTCAACCAAATGGTCTGTATGCGCTGGCAGGGGTTTTAGTTTGCTCCAGGGGAAAACAGGAAGCAGAATATCAAGAAAAATTCCAATGTAAGCTACAATGTATCGAATCGGAGGGTCAAAAATAAGGGATGAAAGACTGATCGCTGAGCTTACCAAAAGGGCGAAGCCAAGCCTGGAGGCGTATTCGCTACGGCCGTCGACCGTATTGATGGTCGAGATGTACATGATGCTGATGATGGCACGTATACCCACATAGCAGACGATAACAAGCGGGTAGTATACTTCCAGTTCTTCCCCAATCCGTGCGGACAGCACAATGAGCAACAGCATTATAAATAATGTTGACAGACGGTGAAGATTACTGTCCGTGTCAAACCTGTTGGAGTAAATAGTGTGGCTTGACCAGATCCACCATAATGGAACGAAAAGCAGTAAGAAACTCCATATCTGCTCAGGTTCAAAGTGGCCTTGATGTAGATGCCCGAGCGTATGAGTCACCTTGCCAATAGTCACGACAAAAATCAGGTCAAAAAACAACTCTAACCAGGTGGCGTGTCGATTTTGTTCATAATACTTTAAAGATTCCATTCGCTGCTGGCTCCGCGTGCATCTAGAAGAGTCCATTGCCTGAACCTTGATAGATGGGTGGTTAGGGCATGCTTAGCGGGATACAACGTGCCCGGCGGGATCACTCAATCCACTATCAGTGGATTCACAAAAGAAACGGGCCCTAATCTCAGCCTGAGCCTGAGTGTTTTAAGCAGCCAGACGTTCAAGTTTCGCGGGAAGAAGCATGAGGTAATCCTCCGTGTCTTCGCGGTATTGGATTGAGGGCCAAGTGTGTAGCAGAACGGTTGGATGCCTCTTGGCTCACCAGTGACTATAGTCGTGTTTGGCACCTACCGTAGCCGTAGAACGAATTTTCGGCATCCGAGACCACCAGCAGTTCGCGCACTTTTCTCGCTGCAGTTTTAGGCGACTTTTTTCAGTCGATGGTTTTTGCAGCTGTTTAGCTACCTAAGTCGAGGGTACTTCTGCATTCTGAAGGACAATCGCTGCCCGTTACGGCACCCAGAAATTGACCAGAGCCACGTCTCGAACGTGTGACGATCAGGTAAAAACCCTGGGCCAAGGTGAGGAAATTCGCGCACCTCTGCCTTGTTCATTCGATAGTGCGCTTCATGATGATCGTTCGGGCAGAGGGCGATCACATCGGCCGAATGGTCGTGGTCCGTTCACCGCCAAACGGCGTCAATCTGACACTGCTTTTTATGTCACCTCTGAGCCTTTCTTCAGCGGGGCGCCGCTGCCTACAGTGCGCGACCGACGCACTAGTGGACACTGATCGGCCGCCCATTATTTCTGGCTCTCTGTAGAGCGGACGACCTCGAGAGTCTTCAGGAACCACCATGAATACTCGTCCCGATTTTCACAGCAATACGTTCCCCGAGTCGCAACGTGACATTCTCGGCATGATCGCAAGCGACCAGCATCTGGACGAAATACTTTCCGCTATTTGCCAGATGCAAAACGCCCTGAGCCCCGATACGTTCTGTTCCATTCTCCTCACTGACGCCGAGGGTAAGCACTTGCTCAGCGGCGCAGCGCCCGGCCTGCCGGCCAAATACAGTGAGGCGATTCATGGAATGGCGATCGGTCCAATGGAAGGCACCTGCGGCACGGCAGCTTTCCGGCGCGAAATGGTGGTCACTGAAGACATCGCTCAAGATCCGAATTGGGAGCGTTTCCGCAGCCTGGCGCTTGGGCATAACTTGCATTCGTGCTGGTCGGTTCCTTTGCTCTCCCATGAAGGCAGCGTTTTGGGCACATTTGCCCTGTATCAGAATCGCACCCATACGCCAGACGAAGTACAGATTCAACAACTTGCGTGCGCGGCCCAACTGGCAGTCATCGCAATCCGCCATGAGCGTGACGGTCAGCGTCTGGAGGAGAGCGAGCAACGCTTTCGTTCACTGTTCACCTATAACCCCAACCCGGTGTTCGCGCTCGATCTGCTCGGCAACATCCAGAGTGTGAATCCCGCAGGCCTGAAGCTTAAGCCGCAGACTGCAACCCAGTTCATTGGCCATCACTTTTCCCGTCTGGTGCCTGAGGAAGACCTGATGCGGGTCAGTCGGCATTTTTCCGCAGCGCGCGCCGGAGCCCCTCAACGCTTCGAGGCACGGCTTCGAGACGAGAATGAAAAACTGTTGACCATGGACATTTCGAACCTGCCCATCATGGTCAACGGCGAGATCGTTGGTGTGTTTGGCATTGCCCGTGACATCAGCGATCAGAAGCATTTCGAGCGCCAGTTGAGTTTCAACGCCAGCCATGACCAACTGACCGGCTTGCTTAACCGTGTGTCGCTTGAAGACCAGCTTATTCTGGATTGTCACCTCAGTCGTCGGCGTAAGCGGCTGTTGGCGGTGATGTGCATAGATTTGGATGGTTTCAAATCCATCAATGATTCGATCGGCCACTACTTTGGCGATCAGGTGCTGGTCGAGGTAGCGCGACGCATGGCCGAGCAGGTTAGGCCCGGGGACACGATCGTGCGCATGGGCGGTGACGAATTCATCGTTCTGTTGCCGGACCTGCTGCGTGATGAAGACGTCGTGCCGGTGGCCGAGCGATTGATGGCCAGCATTGCCAGACCCTACTGCATCCAGGGCATCGACCTGCACGTAAGCGCAAGTGTCGGCATCACTCTGAGCGATGGTCACCTTGAGCAGCCGATGCAGTTGATCCAGCAGGCTGACATGGCTATGTACAAAGCCAAACAACAAGGGCGTAACAACTTTCAGTGGTACACCAGCGACCTGAATCAGCGAGTTTGCGAGCACGCCACGCTGCGCAATGACCTGCAAAAGGCTATTGAGACTCAGTCGTTACAGCTGCATTATCAACCGCAGATCGACGCACGCACCGGGCGTGTGGTCGGGATCGAAGCGTTGCTGCGCTGGGAGCATCCGGAAAAGGGATTTATCCCCCCAGCGGTGTTTGTACCGGTGGCCGAGGACAGCGGTCAGATCATCGCGCTTAGCCTTTGGGTGCTCGATACGGCCTGCGCTCAGTTGCGCCTGCTGGACGAGCAGGGCATCACGGGCATCTCGATGGCCGTCAATATCTCACCGATGCATTTTCAGCGTGGCCATTTCGTGCAGTATGTCCAGGCCACGCTGGACAAACATGGTCTGCGAGGTGAACAACTGGAGCTGGAGATCACCGAGTCGCTGCTGTTGCACAACGCTGAACAGGCGATCGAGACGTTGCACCGGCTCAAGGCATTGGGGGTGCGGATTGCACTCGATGACTTCGGCACCGGTTTTTCCAGCCTCAGCTACCTCAAGCGTTTGCCGATCGACAAAATCAAGATCGACCGTTCGTTCATCCGGGAAATCGCTACCGATCATCACGATGCAGCGATCACCCAGGGCATTATTTCCATGGCCCACCACCTCAGCCTCATTGTGGTCGCCGAAGGCGTTGAAACGGCGTCCCAAATGGAATTCCTGAAAGGCAGTCGCTGCGATATTTTTCAGGGTTATCACTTAGCCAGACCGATGCCGTTTGCCGCCCTCGAAGCGTTCCTGAGCCATCCAGAGTTTCATCGCTGACCGGCCGTTCGGTTGGTCAGCGTCTTGAACATCGGATGCTGAGGGAAAGGGCGCCGCTGTCGAGTAAATGGGCTGGGTGCAGCTAATGACGGGTGCGAGGCAGTCCGGCGTCTGCTTCTGGCCGTTTGCTCTGCCGGCGGAATGACTCGACGCTATCTCCCATCCCCACGACGCTGGAGCTTGCTGCCAAGTCGGCAAATATCCCGTTGGGCTTACTGGAAAGCATGGCGCATGATGACCTGGTCATAACAAGAGGACACACGTCATGGTCAACGTAGCGTTGTTCGTTCGTCTCGAAGCAAAACCCGGGAAAGAGAAAGAGGTTGAGAGCTTTTTAGTGAGTGGTCTTGCAATCGTGGCGGAGGAGCCAGCCACCACGGCCTGGTTCGCCATCCGCTTGGGACCTTCCACCTTTGGCATCTTTGACGCCTTCCCGGATGAAGCAGGCCGACAGGCTCATCTTTCGGGCAAGGTCGCCGCCGCGCTTATGGCAAAGGCTGCCGAGCTGTTTGCCGAACCGCCGTCAATCGAGAAGGTTGACGTCCTTGCGGCAAAGCTGCCCGGCTAGGCAAGCCCGACGAGGCATTCCAACCCGTCCCTGCCGCCGTTTGCCGCGTCAGGGACGCGGCTGAGTCTGGACGTTACCGCGGGTCTCTTTTCGCGGGGGAGGTGCCAACAGCGACTATAGTCATTGGTGCGTCAGATCAAATCAGCCGTTGTGCTGCCAACCTGGCCTCAACCCCGTTCCGCAAAAGCACGGCGGATCGCCTCGTGCTCGTTGATGCGGACCATAACCCTCGCAGCCGAAGACACTCAGGCTTGTATCGAGGCCTCTTCGCCACTCTGAATCCCTTGACGGTGGATGGAGTTATCCCGCCGGGCGAGTCGTATCCGGCTGAGCAGAACCCACCCCCATCTATCAGGGCTCAAGCAATGAACACTTCAGCATTGGATGATGCAAAAGAAACGACCGACGGCCCGGTTCAAGGACCACTTCCAGCCGGCACTGTCGCCCCCGATTTCTCCCTGTACGCCACCCCCGATCAGCGGCTGTCCCTGCACGAGCTAAAAGGAAGTCCCGTAATATTGGCGTTCTATCCCGCTGACTGGAGCTCGGTGTGTGGCGACCAACTGACCTTGTACAACCAGGTGCTCCCCACATTCAGAGAGTACGGCGCGACGCTGCTGGGTATTTCCGTGGACAGCGCCTGGTGTCATCAGGCCTTCGTCAAAGATCGTGGTTTTCACTTCAGCCTGCTTGCCGATTTCGAGCCCAAAGGAGCGGTGGCGCGACAGTATGGCGCGTACGAATCCCACCTTGGAGTTTGTAAGCGGGCGTTGTTCGTGATTGACAAGGAGGGGGTGGTCGTCTGGAGTTACGTTTCACCGATGGCAATCAATCCTGGAGCGGACGGCATTCTGGATGCGCTGGATGCTCTGGATGCTCTGGCGGATTCCCCACACAGCACGCCCTCCAAAAGCCAGTAGGTGATCACATGGCCACTCTCAAAGTCCCGGTAACTGCAAACGACCATCGCCAGGGAAGGGCGCATGCCAAGGTCACACTGGTGGAATATGGCGACTACGAATGCCCCTATTGCGGTTTGGCGTACTGGGTCGTCAAGAAGCTGCAGCAGCATTTTGGCGAGGATCTGTTGCTTGTTTTCCGCAACTTTCCACTAACCACTGCTCACCCGCATGCGCTGGGTGCAGCTGTCACCGCTGAATATGCCGGGAGTCGAGGATTCTTCTGGGAGGCCCACGACGAGTTGTATGAAAATCAGGATCGATTGGGCGTGCCGCTGTATGGCGCCATCGCACTGAGACACGGCCTTTCCAGCGATGAACTCGTTGTTGCCATGCAAACCGATATCTATCTGCCCAAAATACAATCCGATTTCAATGGCGGCGTACGTAGCGGGGTAAACGGCACGCCTGCGTTCTACATCGACGGGCTTCGCTATGACGGGCCTCCCGAGGTCACCGAGATGAGTCAGGCGATTGAGCTTTCCTCGATGCGTGGACTCAATCGCTAGCTAGCGCCTGGGTTGATAGCTAACGATAGGCTGTTTATTTACACGAAATGTCTGGTCGTCGTTCGTCGGTAATCAAGTAGCCGTGGCGCGCTTTCATGAGATCGCGACTATGTTGATCGGGTGGCATCGTTTCCCAAGGCTGCCATTCCCTCCCACGTCATCGTCTTGCCGACCAAGCTCAGCGTATTGCTGGTCTCATGCCCCTGTTTCCTGAGCATCGTTGAGGGCACGTAGATCCATCTGTATGAGTCCGTGTTATCCATTTTTGGAGACAACTCATCATGGCTACTCTCTGTGAAATATGTAACGCCAGACCCGCTGTCGCGCGAGTGACCGTGTCGCAAAATGGTCAGGCCAGAACCATGTCAATTTGCGACCACGATTACCGTCAACTTTTACGCCATCAAAGCATGTTGAACCCCTTCGACTCTTTGCTGGGCGGTGGAGTGTCCCGCTTTTTCGACAGCATTGGCGGAGCGGCGGAACAGGGGGGTGATGACTTAAGGCTCTCTGCGCATGTGCCTCGCGAATCTGTCGATGCAACTGATGCATTCAGCTCCCAGACGCTGGAAATCCTGCAACGCGCTGGAGATAAAGCCCATGAGTTCAACCGCAGCGAGCTCGATACTGAGCATCTGTTGTATGTGCTTGCCGATACCGACGTAGGCACAGCGTTGCTCAAAGAATTGAAGCTTTCTGCGGACGACATCAAAGGCTACATCGATCAACACGCTCAAAGGGGCGCAGCGCAGGCGCAGGCTCCGGTGGATCAGATGAGCATCTCGCCTCGACTGAAGAAAGTGTTCAATTTTGCGTTCCAGGCATCTCGTGATTTAGGGCACTCGTATGTTGGCCCCGAGCATCTGTTGATCGGGCTTTCCTCGGTGCCCGAAAGCATTGCCGGAACGCTGCTGAAAAAATACGGCGTGACCCCTGAAGCTTTGCGGCAGAAGGTGGTCAAAGTGGTGGGTAAGGGGGCTGAGGACGGGAGAGTCGAGACCCCCACGGGAACACCGACACTCGACAAGTTCGGTCGCGACCTGACGTCATTGGCTCGTGAGGGCAAGCTGGATCCCGTATTGGGCCGCGCGCTGGAAATCGAAAACACCATCGAGGTGCTGGCCCGCCGGAGGAAGAACAATCCGGTCCTGATCGGCGAACCCGGCGTTGGCAAGACAGCCATCGTTGAGGGGCTTGCACAGCGCATAGTAAAGGGCGATGTCCCGGAAATTCTGCGTGGCAGACGGCTAGTTGAAGTCAATCTGAACTCAATGGTCGCGGGCTCCAAATACCGTGGTGAATTTGAGGAGCGCGCCAAGCAACTGCTCGATGAAGTGGCTGCAAAGAGCTCGGAGCTGATTCTGTTCATCGATGAGCTGCATACGATCGTTGGCGCGGGGCAGGGAGGTGAAGAGGGCGGCTTGGACATTGCCAACGTATTGAAACCCGCACTGGCACGCGGGGAGCTCAGTCTGATCGGTGCGACGACGCTCAATGAGTACCAAAAGCACATCGAAAAGGATGCGGCGCTCGAAAGACGTTTTCAGCCCGTCCTGATATCCGAGCCCACTGTAGAACAGACCATCATTATCCTGCGTGGGCTGCGCGATAAGCTTGAGGCGCACCATCAGGTGACGTTCGCCGACGAAGCATTCGTGGCAGCGGCGGAGCTGTCGGATCGTTACATTACCTCGCGCTTTCTGCCGGACAAGGCCATTGACCTGATCGACCAGGCTGCGGCCCGCGTGCGCATCAGCGCCTCGTCAAGGCCCGCTGGCATTCAGGAGCTGGAAGCAGAAATCACCCAGCTCAAACGCGAACAGGACTATTCATCCTCGCGTAAACGCTTTGATGAATCCAAAGGCTTCCAAGAGCGCATCGGTCAAAAACAAGCCCAGTTGGGAGAGGAGACAGAAGCCTGGGAGCGCAAGACGGGTTCCGAAACCCTCGAGGTGACCCTTGAGTCGATTGCCGAAGTACTCTCCCGTCTGACCGGTATTCCGGTAACCGAACTCACCCAGGAAGAGCGTCAGAAGCTGCTGAACATGGAAGACACTTTGCGTGATCGGCTGGTCGGGCAGGAAGACGCCGTGCTTGCGGTCAGCGATGCGGTTCGTTTGTCCCGCGCCGGCCTTGGACAGGCCAACAGACCTATTGCCACGTTTCTCTTTCTTGGTCCAACCGGCGTGGGCAAAACCGAGTTGGCCAAAGCGTTGGCAGAGACGGTGTTTGGCGACGATCAATCGATCATTCGCATCGATATGTCGGAGTACATGGAGCGTCATGCGGTTGCCCGGTTGATCGGTGCGCCACCCGGTTATGTGGGATACGAAGAAGGTGGTCAGTTGACAGAGCGTGTCCGCCGCAAGCCCTACAGTGTGATTCTGCTCGACGAGATCGAGAAGGCGCATCCCGATGTGAGCAACGTATTGCTGCAGGTGTTCGATGATGGTCGTCTCACGGACGGCAAGGGGCGTGTTGTCGACTTCAGCAATACGATCATCATCGCCACCAGCAATCTGGGCTCACCCGTTATCATGGAGAATCTTGAGCGCCCGGAAGATGAACGCCTTACGGATAAAGCGTTACGTGATGAATTAATGGGAGTCTTGAAAGGGCATTTTCGTCCCGAATTCCTGAACCGTATTGATGACATCATCGTGTTCCATGCCCTTACCCGTGACAACATCAGATCGATTGTAGGCATTCAACTTGATCGGGTCATTCGAACCGCGGCTGCCCAGAACATCACGGTGAAAGTGGCTGACACCCTCATTGATCATCTGGCGGATGTTGGTTATCAGCCCGAGTTTGGCGCGCGCGAGTTGAAACGTCAGATTCGCCAGACCGTCGAAACGTGGCTTGCGAAGGAAATGCTCGCTGGCAAGCTACAGGCCGGCGACAGCGTTGAGCTGGGTTACGACAAAGCGCGTAACGAAGTGCTCTTCAATAAGCTGGATGCGCCAAGCGCCTCGGCAAACATGAGTCCGCCCGACCAGCCTGATGATCGCGTGTCTATCGCGGGGACAGGGACTTAGCTCAACGTGCTCCCGTCATTGAGTAGCAGGACTGTTGATGACGTCGTGCAATCAAGCACGGGATCTTCGGATGCCTGGACGAACCCGGCAGACGATGATGCGTGCTTGATGCAGGCTCAGGAGGTGCCTGGTCCTGAAGGTCCATTGATGGCACAGGGCGGCGAAATTGCGTTTGTGCCATTTGCCAGGCGCTCAAACTCAAGGTCATCAGTACCGAAGTCAACGCCAACATGACGGCTATCGTAGTGCTCTCCATGGCGCTGGAACAGCGCCAGCCTGGCAGGCTTCGCCTTCGGGTGAAAGCAACTCATGGTCACCCAGCCGTAAATCACATTACTCGGGCGTGGCGGTGGTGGGTGTATCAGTCCGCTTCAGGACGCGGCTGTACTGCGAATTCCGGAACAATGTGAGTACCCAGCTCCTCAATGACTTCCTCAGCAGGGCGCTTTCCGTATTTGAGGTTCAGGATAACGTGGTCCACCCCTATCTCCTCAAGCGACTCCAGCAAAAATCGCAGATGGTAGCGTCCCAGTCTGAAACCTAAATGAATGCGTGTAGGCGGCGTGGATGGAGTCTCGTCGAGGTCGATATAAAGCGACTGAGCGAAGGGCTTATAGACGGCGCCACATTGCTTCATGACCTCACGTCGCCAGTCTTCAACGATCAGCCGCTGCATGTTCGGTATGCGTGGATAGTTGATCCATCCGAGGCTTTCGCGCGCGATCCAGTCCAGCGACTGGCGACTGTTTCCAGTCACAAGCATTGGAATGGATTGGGTTGTGGGTTTGGGAATCAAGTCAGCGCCCTGCATCTCACCACTGCTCCAGCGGATGGGTTCGAAGCTGGTGCTGTGGGCGCGGCGGATCACCTCATAGTGCTCTCGAAAGATCTCTCCGCGCCTTTCGGGATCGACGCCGAAAGCTAAAAACTCCACCGGACGATCGCCGGAAGCCACCCCCAGAATCAAGCGACCTGCGCTCAGTTGATCGACGCTGGCAGATGCCTTGGCGGTATGCAGCGGATGGCGCAACGGTATGGCAATGGACGCAGTGCCAAGCGCAATCTCAGACGTATGCGCGGCCATGTAGCCCAGATAAACCCAAGGGTCGAACAGTTGGCCAACATCGCCGAAACCGGGATCCCGAAGAGGTGGTGTGACCGGTAAGCAAAAATGATAAATATAAAAAGTGACTATTTTTCAGTAAGTTAAAAGGCAATGACTTTGAAAAAAATAGATTTCGAGTCGAACGATAGGGAATCTATCGTTTTTTGAGTCGTAATTGGCCTGAGCAAAACACCATTTCGATGTAATGGAGTTCACATACTTGCGGAATATTTGCTGCACCTTGCTGATCTGCGTTCTGATTTGAGGTTGCACCAGCCGAAGGAATTATGAGCACATCGAATTCCGCGATTGTAATCTGATAACTTATTAGACCGGATCCAACATCAAATAAATGACTTGCGCAGCAGCAATGGCGGCTCACCTCGGAGGCCCGTTAAAGCCTCTGAGCAAGCCCACCCATTCAGACAAGCACCGTGTTTTTATAAGGGCTTATCACAAAAGCCTCGTCGAACATAGTGAGCATCGCGGTTGCCTGGATCACCATGAATCTAGGCCCGCGAAAACCCGAAATTGAAAGTTTCTCAGCCAATTTCAATCTGAACGCCCCCCTGTTCGTACACACAGGATCGAATGCGCAGTTGAAGGCAAACATGCTGGCATCATCAAACAAGGATTTTAGGCAATGCAGACACGAGGTCAGGAGGCCACCAGCGGCGTAATTCTGGGCAGACAATACATACAGGATGACCGAAAGATCCATTGTCATCAGATACTCTTAAATGCTCTTTGTAGGGTATCCGGGATGCTGGCAGGCTGTCAGCATTAGCGAGGGTTGATCAAATGTAAGCGCTCTATAACCCCCACCGATCCTAATATGGCAGGCGCGGTCAGCTAGGCGATGCGGGTGAGCAGTTCCACGGCAGCAAGGCTTCGTAATATTCAACCGATGTCGCCGTTGGCAGGTGTTACAGTGCGTGGCGAAGCCATGCATAGGGCTCTTGGCCGTTGGCTTTAGCGGTCTTGACCAGGTTGTAAAGTTGAGCACTGGCCGTCGCACCCTTGGGCGTGTCGCTAAACAGCCAGTTCCTTCTTCCGATCACGAAGTGGCGGATCGTGCGTTGAGCGGCGTTATTGTCGAGCGGCAGGTAGCCTTCCTCGACGTATCGCTCCAGCCAGCTCTAGTTACTGGCGAGGTCACTGATGGCTTTGCCCTGGGCGTTCTGAGCAGTGACCTGTAGCTGCGTCTTTTCGATCCAACTTTTCAACTGAGCCAGTATCGGCAGGCTTCGTTCGTGACGACCGATCTTACGTTCAGCGTTGCCGCAAGCTTTTCGGTAGCGTTCGATGCCGTAAAGCTTGTTGATCAGATTCAGCGGGATATCCGCGCGCCCCGTTTTACCTTTGGGCTGCACTGCTTCAACAAACGTGCGACGCGCATGTGCCCAGCATCCTCAACGCTCAACTCCGGCTTGAGCGCCCAGTGCGTTGTAACCGGCATAATCATCGATCATGACGTAGCCACGATAGCCATCGAGCAGGCGCGCATGCACCTCCTGCGCTCGACTGGTGGAGTAGTCAAAAAGGATGACCTGCTTATCCGGCGGGCCGCCGGTTTGCACTTACATCCATGGCTGGCTGCTTGGCTCGCGGTCAGGCTCTTTCAACACTTGTACCCGCGTTTCATCGCAATGGATGACCCGGCTGGCCAATAGGCTGTCGCGCGTTAAATTCAGCAATGGCTGGAAGTGTTCCCCGCATTGGATAACCCAGCGTGCCAAGGTCTGGCGAGAGATATCGATGCCGTGGCGGCCCAGTACTTTTCCAAAACGGTGAATCGGCAAACCGTCCACATATTTGGTGGTCAGCAGCATCGCCAGAACGCTCGGGCTCGCCATGCTTTTTTCAATCAACTGAGCTGGCTCGTCCGCAGTGACCGGTGCAGTCTCGCAGTCGCGGCAACCGTAGACTTCACGGAAGTGTTTGATCACCCGCATCTGCAACGGGACGACTTCGAGTTGCTCGCTGATTTCCTCGCCAATGGCGTGTTTGTGGCAACCGCAGGCGCAGGTCAGTTCATGCTCGGGCAGTTCGTGAGTGACTTCGATGCGCGGCAGATTCCCAGGCAGTGGCTCCCGGCTCCCACGGCGCTCGGCGGGTGCGTCGACCCCTTCTTCCGTGTCTTCGTCGGCAACGTCGGCAACGTCGGCGATGCTCTCTGCTTCATTGAAAAGGGCTAGCTAGCTGAGACCTGGCAGGATCAGGCGTCTGCTCGGACTTACGTCCGAACAAGCGCTGACACAGCAGCGCGTTTACTCTTCAAGAAAACCGACCCGCGACTGCATCTTCGCAAGCATCTGCTTGAAAAGTTGAAGATCGTCAAGGAGGTTTTCGGGCATAAAATTCATGCCCTGGATAATACGGAATCAGGCCACGAATCGCGGCGTCAAAATTTGATGAGGACGGTTACGCTAGAGGTCAAAACCGTCGAGCATCCAGTTGAGTTCCTAGACAGACGGTCAGGATAATCGCTTCGTCCGTCACGTCGGGCGACGTTTTGAAGCGCTCGGACTCCAGGCGTTTGAGCCAAAGCCAGAAGCCGTTGCGTTCCCAGTACAAGATCTTCTCGCGTTTACGTGGTTTATTGAGGAAGACAAAAAGCACTGGGTCGAAGACTGCGACCTTGATGTCCAACTCGACCAAGGCTGCCAGACCATCGGTGGATTTTCGGAAGTCGAGGGGTTTGGGGTAGAGATAGACTTTTTCGACTTTGATGTCGGGTCGCATCCTGGTGAGGGGCTCCTGAGATAATCGGGAGCACAGAATCGAGCATCACATGAGCGCTTGGAATGTGGGGTTTATGGAGCGCTTACGATCAAATGGAGCCGGTTGCAAGGAGCTCCCTCTGCCGGATTGCGATATGGAATCTCTCTAGCGGTCTTCCCAGGGTGCAATGCCAGTACGTGATAGTGACCCAGCAAAGCGCATGGCTAGCCGGCAGCCACCGGTGACATGATGGATTGAGGTCGACGAGACAAACTGTAAGGCCCAATAGCTGTTGTTTTCGTAGGTTATGCCTACCATTCGACATGGCTAGCACTCAATCCCAAAACGGTGTATTGAAAATGGACGTTTTCTGTCGTCATGCGATGCAATCGGTATAAAACCTCGCAAAATCTTTAAAAAAATCCAAAAAGGTCATTCAGCGATTTCAGGTAATACCAATAGAGGCGGCGACTTACTCGGGGCTGAGAAGAGTTTTCAGCATTTGAAAATGACAACCCAAAATGCGCACACAAAATCACCACCTATAGAGGGAGTGAACTAAAGCCTGAATTGCAAAGTAATCAGTATGCAATCCAGCTGGTCGACGATAGATCCTGATCACTTAAAAAAATTGATTGCAAAAACCAATCATTCTTTGGTAGAAAAGGCAGAGCAACTCATATCTTCGATAGGAGAATAATCCCGTGCCAACTGAACTTGTAGAGGGTCTTCAGGTGATTGCGGCAGGCAAGGCTGCAGTTGTAACTCGTGCTCTTGGGGGTGAGCATGTCGAGGTTGTGCTTGTATCGACTTCAAAGACAGTGGTTGTAAGACTTTCCGATATAGAGTATCTGAAGCCAACTAATCGTCATAATGTCGTTCCTTTGGGTACAGTTATGCCGTTAGATGTGCCCGACCAAGAAATGAAAGAGGCATGCCGTCGTTTCGAAATACTAGAAAAGTTAAGAAGTGGTGAATTTGATTTTACGGAAGCATCTTTGGAATTGGGAGTAGCTAAAAGTCATCTGTACAAACTGCAAAAAAATTTCGACAAAGAACTAGGTCCTATAGGACTTGTAAGGAGACTTCGAGGAGCAAAGCGAGGGGTAAGTCGGCTGCCGGAGCTCGCGCAATTTGAAATTACGAAATCCATAGCTAAATTCCAAAACGAGGAAAGTATTCCATTATCGACTGTCTGGAATGATGTGCAGATCGCATGCATGGAGAAGGGAATCGCCAGTCCATGTCAGCGGACTGTTCTGAGAAGAATAAAGGCCACGCTCACCGCACGACAGGTAACCCGGTTACGTGAAGGGAAGGCAGTTGCAACTCAAAAGCACGCTGCTAGACCCGGAAAACGCAAAACAGAACGCCCTTTAGAGCTAGTTCAAATGGATCACACGCTTGCAGATATTATTTTGCTTGCAAACGACCGTGTTCATATTATAGGTCGTCCATGGCTAACAGTAGTAATAGATGTGAATACGCGGGTCTTGCTGGGGTACTATTTAAGTCTGCATTCTCCTAGCGCTGTCTCGGTGGCCTCGGCTATGTCTCACGCAGTGCTAATGAAAAATGACTTTCTTGAAAGGCTTGATCTTGCTAAATACTCTTATCCTTTTTTTGGTGTGCCAGCGCTTGTCTATATGGATAACGCCGGTGAATTCACAAGCGCTAAGTTTCTGTCGGCTTTAATCCAGGCGCAAATTGCTTACGACCACCGTCCCCTTGGAGCGAAACATTATGGAGGACATGTGGAGCGCTATATCGGCACGATGATGAATAAGGTTCATCTGTTAAGCGGCACAACAATGTCAGATTCAAGGGCGCGGAAAGATTTAAGTAAGTGTGCTGCGCCTACCATGACATTCAGAGAGTTTAGTCGCTGGTTTTGTCTGCAGGTTTTCGAATACCACAATAAAGTACACTCTGGGCTAGGGAAGTCTCCAACCGAGGCTTGGAATAGTTATTTCAAGCCAGAGGGTATAACTCCGTATCCTCCGATTGTTACAGATCCGCATCAATTCCGACTGCAGTTTATGCCTGCTGACACGCGAGATGTACATCCATATGGTATTCAATTTAAAGGAAGGTTTTATTGGGATCCAATCCTTGAGCCTTATATTGGAACAAAAAAAGCAGTTTTTAAATATGACCCTTTTTCACTAAGCCAGATATGGCTCCGTGTTGATAGTAGCTACATCCCAGTGCCATTTTCAGATTTGAGCGAGCCTGACTATACGCTTGAAGAATATCGCGCAAGCTTATGTTTTAGTGGTCGTAAGATTCCTGGAAAGTTTACCGATCTGGCCGTCGTTGATTCTTATCGTGAGGCCGAGGGAATATTAGGGGAAAGTAAAAAGCTTACCGCGCGATCGAAAGCCCATAAGGAAGAATACCATCTTGCCCACCCAAGCCCGAATGTACCCGCTGAAAATGTATCAAATGTAGATTACACGCGACCACCTACACCATTCAACGGAGGGAAGAGTCATGGCAGCTGATCATATCAGACAGGATCTTAAGCATTGCTTAGATTTAGATGTTGATGCTAGGAAGGTAATAATGCTGCAAGATATGTGGATAGACTATGCTCCTAGTGAAAAGATTTTTCAAATTATGAATAACATCGAGATGGCTCCGAAGCGGATTACTGCTCCAGCCTTATTAGTGAGTGGCGTGGGCGGAACAGGCAAAACGGCGATTGTCAGGCAGATTGAACATAGAATCACCAATAGCAGCGGATTAATTTTTGTAAATATGGCCGCCGACCCTGACGAACTGGAGCGGAAAAAGGATTTAAAATCTGAAATATACAGAGAATTAGGTGTCCCTCTTTCATCTGCGGGTTCACGCGGAAAATCGTCAGTCTCACTGCCAAGAGAACTTGTGGAGGTGCTAAGCCTAAGGTCAAAGTGGGGGCTTGTCATAGATGAGTTTCACGATCTTCTGCTCGTTGGCAAGCATGAGCAGAGAATGAACGGGTCAATGTTGAAAACCTTGCTTAGCGACCCCTACGGAATGAAACTGTTCGCATTTGGAGCAGTTGGGGCACGAAGAGTCCTAAATGCAAAAATCGAAACCAAAAGGAGATTTACTGAGGTTCTATTGGATGATTGGTCGGAAAGCGAAAACTTCCGATCATTTTTATTAGGCCTGGAGCAGCGCCTTCCGTTGAAAGAACCATCTAGGCTTTATGAGAAAAAATTGACACAGTTAATATTGTTCTCTACAGGCGGTCGGATGGATAAGGTTATAGATTTAATACGCTCTGCTGGCTGTTATGCGTTGATGCGCAGACTTGAGCGTATAGATGAAGCCTGTATCGTAAGCGCTTCAGTTGACCCATGGGGCTTTTGATGAAGCACCTGAGTCAGTGTGTTAGTCCTTTTAAGGATGAGACTCTTAGCTCATGGCTCTACCGTATTTCTCTTCAACGAAAAATCAAAGGTATCAATCGAATAAATATTCTACCAAATGTAGAGATGCAATGGGACGGCCCGGTCCCACACAGTATTGACTTTGACTTCGATTTTACCTCTGATTTTTTCAAAAATGCTGCTCTAATTACAGGTTTTAGCAGTAAAACCATTACAAAAAAGTTTGAGCCACAAAACCATAAATTAGTTAGCTGGGCGCGTCGTACGCTATTTTGTAAGAGTTGCCTAAGCGCAGATATTGCTTCTGGTCAATTGCCGGGGTGGCGTAAAAGCTGGTGTTATAGAGAGTCCATGCATTGCGTTTATCACAGAGAAGAACTTGTTAGTTTGGAACAAGCCCCTACCATCTCTAAATCATGGGATGCGTTTGTACAGAACGTGCATGCCGTCCACCCTAAGCCCACTATCAATGTCGAACGACTCTCTCTGTTGTGTTTTAACCTGTCGCATAGGATTTTCAAGCGTAAAAAAGCGTGCTCACTTACTGAGTTAGAGTTATTTCGGAAATTGTCTGACGTATTTCTAATGGCTCGTACGTTCAGGTCACGAGCAGGAGTGGCACATTACACATTTGGCTCAAGATCGGTTCCGTTTCTCGAGCGCGTCACATCTTATGCTGATTCAATCGAATATGGTGCAGAGGTTTCTGGCGCAAGGGCTAAATATGGGAGTCTCTTCATGGCTGCGTATTTGATGGACCTATTGACAGATAGCGAAATAGACAACGTCGGAAAAGTTGCCGGAATGCTAAATATTTTTTTTCCATCCTCAAAATCCATTATTCCTACAATTTACTTTGGGTGTAGTGATGTTTCTGATTATGAGTATCTGCATGGATTCTTTGGAGTTTTTAAACGTATTCCTGGCAGCAAGATAGATAATTTGTTTGCTCGACTTGAAAGGGATGTCGGTCAGCGTATTTTTTGCCGAGACTTTAAATTTGGCTCCAGATAGCTGTTTGCTTTCACCTCACTATGACTATTTGTAGAGGATAGCATCATCTTATTTTTATATATTTTAGCGTTTATAAGTCTATTTTCCATAGAGTTTGCTGCCGATTGCTCGCAATCTTGTCATTGATAATAAAGCTTAAGTTGCTGGGGCTCTGATCTCGGCGCCTATAGCCTTGACTAACTTTACGGGTTCCTGGCTGAGCGGATTACTGCAGTACCCTGAGAAAGGACTAGCTGCCTCCTGACCTGTACCTGTATATCCACAGCCGCGGGGAGCTTTTCCTCATTTACCATTGACGACTTAAATAGAGTTGTCACTCGACTTTCGAGTAATGCACCCACTTGAAAGTACCCCATTACCGTAGTCACACTGCGGTGTTCAGTCATAGCCATCACTTCACCCAACGGAACACCCTGACGGCCCGCATCGCTCAAGAATCCTGAGCGTAGACTATGCGCTGCCCAATCGCCCTCGAGGCCTGCCAATTTGGCTCTGCGCTGAGCAATCCGCGCCACCTGGTCAGCGGACAGTTCTGTTGACCCAACTTTGTCTCCTTTATACATACGTCGAAATAAAGGGCCAGACTCCGCTGGTGCTGCCAATACCAAGCGGTGAGTGCATCGGCCGGTGGACCCCGTAGCGGCTTTTCTCTACGAACCCCGCCCGTATCGGTGTTGGTCACACCCAGTGCATACAGCCGGGGTCGGTATCCAGTTGGCGTACATCGCTGATTTGTAAATTCACCACCTCAGAACGCCGTCGGCCGCCGACGCTCTAGGCCAGAAGGAGGAGGGCGCGGTCATCCTAACCGCGAAGACCATCGGCGCAGGTGGCCAATAGCTCCTGTAACGGTTCAAGCACGATGGCGGTTTTTTTACGCACTGATAGCCCCTGACGTTACTGTGCCTTGCGTGCCTCGCGTAGCAAACTCTTGAGCGCTGGAGCATCGGTGGGGCTCTCCCAGCTATTTAGTCGATGCCATTTGCCCAGCACCGAAAGTCGGTGACTGACGGTGTTATAGGCCAGGACACTCGGCTTGGCTTTGACCATTGCTCGGCTAAACTCGGCATCAATGGACGCCGGCAATAAGTGCACCCATCTCCCGTCGCCCGTCGGACGGGCGAGGTGATCAACCACAAACTGGACCGCCACTGCGGCGGGTAAAGGCGCACCGCCTAGCGCCTGTTCGTAGCGCAGGTGTAACCACGCCGAGCAATAGGCGTGGGCACTGCGATAGCTGCGCACGGTATTGTCCGCCGTGCCCGCGGCAATAAATGCTGCGGCTGCATCCAGGGCGTTTAGTGTTAGAAGATGCAGGTCCAGCGGCGTTTCGTCGACCTGCGAAATCTGGTTTGTACTATTTACGTATTTTAAATCCCTATTTTGATAGATAAGGGCGGATAACACCGTGCTTATCAGATCCAAGTGCGCAGAGTGAAGGCATCCATTCAACGATCATATCGGGGCCGCAGTCGAAGGCTCGTCTGGCCGTCAGACGCAACCAAGGTTTAGTTCAAATTCCGGCGCAGCCTAGCGGCATCGGCTATAAATTGTGCCTGCATTTCCTCCTAGAGCCGTGCGCATTGGGAATGCTTGATCGATCCGAAGCGAACCGACTTGATCCGCTGGCGTCTTAACACAGGTGGGGGGTGCACTGGCGGAGACGCAGTTGATGAGTCGCCATGAGGCCCAACCCTACGAATTGGCCGCGCTAGTGAATCATCCATCCCCGACCCTCCATTGCGCTGGCGGTGGATAGCCATCGACAGTAAAGCTCCCCAAGATGCGTTTATTTTACATTAGCGACAGCGGCCTTGTATTGATCCTGCCCCAAAGTGGCAAGGATAGGTATGCCGTTCGCCAGACATCACCAGGTCTGGGACCTTGAGTTCTTTTAAGGTTGCGGACCAGTGTCGAAGGCGTATCCGCTGCCGTAGACGTGGCCGACCACGTATGTCGGTAATCAATTTGATCAGCAGGTGCAGGTTGTATGGCTGCCCTTGACGTAGGGCTTTATCTCGACCCTGCTGGTGGGCATTAAGTTTGTAGCGCTATGGGATATGCCGATTTGTTATTAGGCTTCGCCACTATGACTCTGGGACCGGACCGGTTCAGAAACGGTTCAACGGGATCTTCAAACTATGAAGACCGATTTCATCAGAAGGCGGAAGATTTCCTGCCCGAATATTTATTTGTAAAGCAGGCAGCAGCAACGCAGGAACCGATAGGTTAGAGTCCCGAGATCTACGCATACGCACGAAGGATTGCAGGTCAGCGGTGTCGTTGACATGGATGTTCTTTGCCTTCTGCTCCGCTACAGTTGTCCTCCAGAAAACGTCTCTTCCTTCCGGCGGATAGTCGTGGCACATGAAAAGTCTGGTTTCAGGTGGCAGAGCGAGTAGTCGTTTGATTGATACATAAAGCAGTACAGCATCGCCGCCCGGGAAATCGCATCTGGCGGTTCCCACGTCCGGCATGAATAGGGTATCGCCGACGAATACATCCTTGCGGTCGACTTGGTAAGCGACGTCCGCGGGCGTATGACCAGGTACATGCAGAACCTTAACTTCCATCTTGCCAATATGAAAAGTTTCGTCCGCTTCAAACAGTTTATCGAACTGCGACCCATCCAGCAGGAAACTTGGTTCAAGATTGTAGATATCCCGAAATGCGCTCTGCACCGCCGTGATCTGCGCGCCGATGCCAATCTTGCCGCCTAGCTTGTCCTTCAGATAGGCGCTGGCAGACAAGTGATCCGCGTGAGCGTGTGTTTCGAGTAGCCACTGGACGTGCAACTGGTGGCTTTGTACGAACCCGGCAATACGGTCCGCGCTATCCGTCCGGATTCGCCCCGCTTTGGCATCGTAATCCAGCACCGGATCTATGATCGCGCACGGCCCGCCTGCCGCCTCGAAAACGACATAGCTCACTGTGGCGGTGGCGGTATCGTAGAAACCTTCTATCTGAGCGGTCATGGTGGTCTCTTCAATCTATGCCATTACAATATATTGAAACATATACTATTTGATCGTAGACTGTCGACCATCAAATACCGAGGCTCTCCATGGCTGCTCAATTGTCTACCGAGGAAATCGGTCTATTGCGGGATTCGGCCTCCAAGGCGTGTGCCTTGTTGAAGGCCTTGGCTAACGAGGATCGTCTGTTACTGCTGTGTCAGCTGACTCAGGGGGAGCGAAATGTCGGAGAGCTGGAAGCCTTGTCTGGGATAAAGCAGCCGACACTGTCCCAGCAGCTAGGCGTCCTGCGTGATGAGGGAATGGTCAATACCCGCAGAATGGGTAAGTACATCTACTACTCGTTAGCTAGCTTCGAAGTTGTCTCGCTGATGCAGACGCTGTCAGGGCTGTACTGCGGTCAGGCACTCAAGAAGTAGACGTCCCCGATTGACCGTTATTTTGCTGATGTGAGTCTCGCACCGGCTGTAGCCGGGTGGAGGCACGACGGCTGAGTCATCACACGGTTATTTGCCTGGAGTTTGTAATGGAGTATGTGGTGAAGCGTATCGACTCACTGTTCTCGGTGTCAGGTCAGTTGACTCCTGATGATCTGCCCGATGTGAAGGCTAAGGGGTTCGCGACTCTGATCTGCAATCGACCGGACCACGAGGGCGGGGCTGACCAGCCAGATCATCTGACTATGGAGCGATCTGCCCTGGCTTCAGGCCTTGTGTTCAGATACGTGCCGATCTTGAGTTCCGGCGCAACCGACGAACAGGCCCATCAACTTGCAACGCTGATCGAGGGGCTTCCCAAGCCTATCCTGGCCTACTGCCGGACCGGCAATCGCTCTGCCAGGCTCTACGCTGCCGCTACCAAAGGGGCGAGTGAGAAGCCGTGCTATGACGTCGTGGTCATAGGCGGTGGCTCGGCCGGCATCGCGATCACCTCCAGTATGCTCAAGCGCGACGCCTCAATGCGTGTTGCGATCGTCGAACCGTGCAGCGAACACTACTACCAGCCCGCCTGGACACTGGTTGGTGGTGGCGCCTATAGCATTCAGGACACGGCAAGGCCTATGGGTAGCGTAATGCCCAAGGATGCCTACTGGATAAAGGCGTCGGTATCGGCGTTCGCTCCGCATCGCAGAGTCGTATTGCTCAGTGATGGGGCAGAACTTGGATACCAGCAGCTCATCGTCTGCCCTGGCCTTCAATTAGCATGGGAAAAAATCGAGGGCCTCGAAGAGACGCTCGGCAAAAATGGAGTGACCTCCAACTACCGGCACGATCTCGCTCCCTACACCTGGGAACTGGTCCGCTCGCTGCGCAGCGGCAAGGTACTGTTCACTCAGCCACCCATGCCAATTAAGTGTGCTGGAGCGCCACAGAAAGCGATGTACCTGTCTTGTGACCACTGGCGCAAGAACGGCGTTCTGGAGTCGATCTCGGTCGAGTTCAACCTTGCCGGGCCGGCACTGTTTGGGGTGGCCACTTTCGTTGCTCCATTGATGAAATATGTCGAGACCTACGGCGCGCAGCTTGCCTTCCAGTCCAACCTGGTGAAGGTCGACGGGCCTGGCAAGACTGCATGGTTCGAGGTTGCCGATGGCAATGGCAATGTCACCCGGGTCGAGAAAACTTTCGACGTTCTGCATGTCGTTCCCCCGCAACAGGCTCCTGATTTCATCCGTCGTAGCGAACTGGCCGACAAGGCTGGCTGGTTGGAAGTCGATCCTACGACGTTGCAGCATCCGCGCTATCCCGAAGTCTTCGGCGTTGGCGATGTCTGCGGCACAACCAATGCCAAAACCGCCGCCGCGGCTCGCAAGCAGGTCGTGATCGTGGCACAGAATTTGTTGGCGCTACGCAAGGGCGCCGAGCTACCGGGCCGTTATGACGGGTACGGCTCGTGCCCGCTAACCGTGGAGAACGGAAAAGTCATTCTCGCCGAGTTCGGGTATGGCGGCAAACTGCTGCCCACCTTCCCGATGGACCCGACGATCCCGCGCAAGTCGGCCTGGTTTCTGAAGGCTCGCCTGCTGCCCTGGTTCTACTGGAACGGGATGCTCAAGGGGCGCGAATGGTTCACCGACTGCTCGTCGAAGTAGGCTGATGCTGACTTTGATGATTGGCGCTTGTGTTGGCCTTGTGCTTGGGTTGACAGGGGCGGGTGGCGGCATATTGGCGATTCCTGCGCTCACCCTTGGGCTTGGATGGTCGGTCACTCAAGCCACGCCCATCGCCTTGCTGGCCGTTGGCGGCGCGGCACTGCTAGGCGCGATCTACGGCTTGCGCCAAGGACTTGTTCGTTACAAGGCTGCTGCTACGATGGCTTGTGCCGGCTGGCTCGTTGCCCCCTCGGGGCTTTACTTGGCACAGCAGGTAGCCGGCGATGTGCTGATGCTCATGTTCGGTATGGTCATGCTGATGGTTGCCGGCCGGATGTATTGGCAAGCCAGGCATGTGCGGGATGAATCGCAGGGCACCCTGCAGCGCAACTGTATGCTGGACCCCGCAACCGGCCGCCTCGACTGGAATGCCCGATGCCTGGCGACCTTGGCCGCAATTGGCGGAGCATCGGGCTTTCTGACGGGGTTGCTGGGCGTCGGCGGTGGATTCCTTATCGTTCCTGCCTTCCGCAAATTCAGCGACGTGCGCATGCACGGCGTTGTTGCAACGTCATTGATGGTTGTTGCGCTGGTGTCACTGGGCACGCTCGCTCATCTTTTCAGCAGGGGCCTGGTACTAGAGCCTGCAGGCGCGTCCTTCATTGGTGCGGCCCTTTGCGGAATGATCGGCGGCCGGTGGCTTGCGCCGAAAATATCCGCCCTTTTACTGCAACAGCTTTTCGCATTGCTGTGTGTCGCAGTAAGTCTGCTGATGATCAGCAAAGGCCTTTGACAGGGTCAGCACACTAGCCGCAGAAATTTTCGGGCGGCGGGGCATTTGTCAGAACGATATTTCACGACAGCGCCAGTGCTTCTGGCAAAAGGAAAAAACCTTTCATTACCGGCTCCCTAGACTATCCAGAATCGCTCATTGTCATTTGATCTGGATAGGCTCAACCGTGACCAACCCTTTGCTTCAGCATCATCCATTGCCGCCCTATGCCCACATACGGGCTGAGCATGTACAGCCCGCCATCGAGCAGATCCTTACCGAAAACCGCGCAGCCATCAGAGCCATTCTCGAGAGGGAGAAGGCAGCACCTTCCTGGCAAAGGCTCATCGTGGCACTGGACGAGGTCGACGCTCGACTGCAAAACGCCTGGCGTCCGGTGGGTCATCTGAACAACGTTTGCAGCAGCCCTGAACTCAGGGCGGCCTACGAGGCATGTCTTCCGGCCCTGAGTAAGTACATGTCGGACATTGGCCAGGACAAGGACCTTTTCGACACTTTAGTAGCACTGTCTAATAGTGCCGAGAGCGAAAGCTTCAGTCAGTCGCAGAACATGACCATCAGTTTGAAACTTCGCGCCCTGCGTCTTTCAGGTATCGACTTGCCTGAAAGTGACCAGCTACGGTTCAAGGAAATCAGCGGCCGGTTGTCAGAGTTGGCCAGCAGCTTCGCCAACAACGCCCTTGATTCGACTCAGGGCTGGAGCAAGCACGTCATTGATCCTACCTTGCTGGCCGGTTTGCCAGAGTCGATCAAGGCACAGATGGCGCGCCTGGCACAAACCAAGGACCTGCAGGGGTGGTTGGTGACCCTGGATCAGCCGGCTGTACAGGCGGTAATGACGTTTGCCGACAGCGAGTACCTGCGCGAGGAAGTTTACTGGGCTTACAACACGCGTGCCTCGGACAAGGGCCCGCAGGCCGGGATGCACGATAACACCCCGATCATTGCTGAAATCCTGGCCCTGCGTCACGAGATGGCCCGCTTGTTGGGCTACCCGCATTACTCGGATCTAAGTCTCGCGACCAAGATGGCTCCTTCCAGCGAAGAAGTGCTTGGGTTCGTTGATAAGCTGGGTGCGTCTGGTAAAACCAGCGCCTACCGAGAGTACGACGAACTGTTGAACTACGCCGCCATCAACGGCGCGCCGGATCTCAAGCCATGGGATGTGGCCTACACCAGCGAGAAAATGCGCAAAGACCTGCTCGACCTTTCACAACAGGTCATTCGTCAATATTTCCCGATTGAGGCGGTACTTGTCGGGCTGTTCGAGATCGCCGGTCGCCTGTTTGGGATAGAGTTGCGTGAGCGCTTCGATTTCGACCGGTACCACCCCGATGTTCGGTTGTTCGACGTCCTCGAAGAAGGCGTTCTCACCGGCCACGTCTATATGGATCTGTACGCCCGCTCAGGCAAGCGCGGCGGCGCCTGGATGGACGCGGTGGTCGACCGTCGCCGCAATGCGCAAGGAGAAATTGAACTTCCGATCGCCCAGCTGGCGTGCAATTTCGCTTCCGCCAGTGCTGACGAGCCTGCGTTGCTCGACCACAAGGACGTAATCACTTTGTTCCACGAGCTGGGTCACGTGCTGCATCACGTTCTGACACGCATAGATGAATGTGCTGTGTCCGGAATCAACGGCGTGGCGCGGGATGCGGTCGAGCTGCCCAGCCAGTTTATGGAAAACTGGTGCTGGAACGCAGAGGGGCTCAACCTTATATCGCGGCATCATCAGACAGGTGAATCGCTACCCGCCGAGCTTCTGGAGAAAATGATCGCTGGCCGCAATTTCCAGGTGGGTATGAACACCTTGCGCCAAGTCGAGATTGCCCTGTTCGACTTCGAACTTCATCTGAGTCACGGCGACGGACGTTCCTGCCAGCAGGTGTTCGAAAGTGCTCGCCAACGTGTCGCCGTGGTGCCGGCCCCGGCTTACCACCGGTTTCCTAATACCTTCAATCACGTGTTCGCCGGCGGTTACGCGGCGGGTTACTACAGCTATAAGTGGGCTGAAGTATTGTCGGCCGACGCATTCTCGCGTTTCGAAGATGTCGGTGGGATCAGTGCGCAGGTCGGCCGTGAATTCCGCGACACCGTTCTGGCCAAAGGTGGATCCATTCCTGCCATGGAAGTATTCAAGCGCTTCCGCGGGCGCGAGCCCAGCCTCGAGGCATTGATCAAATACAGCGGCCTGGAAACTGCAGCCTAGCCAGCTTCGGCAAACCCTGACCACCGAAACGTTGAAGAGGTTGTTTTGACTAAAATTCCCAAGATCGAATTTGCTCGCCGTCGTACCGAACTAATGAAGCAAATGGGCGCCGGCAGCATCGCCATCGTGCCTGCTGCTGCGTTGTCGTACCGCAACAGCGACGTGGGCCATACCTATCGTCAGGCGAGCAATTTCCAGTACCTGACAGGCTTTCCCGAGCCCGAAGGCGTCGCCGTCCTGATCCCGGGCCGTGCACAGGGGGAATATGTGCTGTTCTGTCGGAGCCGCGACCCCCAAATCGAATTGTGGGACGGCGCGCGGGCAGGGCAGGAGGGGGGTATCAGCTTGTATGACGCCAACGTCGCCTTGTCGATAGAGGACATCGACACGCAATTGCCCGAGCTGATGGATGGCTGCGAACGCGTCTTCTATGGCCTTGGTGCTGAGGAGGCCTTTGATGCGCGTGTTGTGGGTTGGATCAACGCTGTACGCGCCAGGGCCCGCCAAGGCGCCAACCCTCCCTCGCAGATCCTGGACATCGCGCCGATGCTCAGCGAAATGCGCCTGATCAAAAGCCCGGCAGAAGTGTCAGTCATGCGTGAAGCATCGAAGCTTTCGGCCAAGGCGCACGTCAGGGCAATGGCGTCGGTGCAGCCAGGTCTGTACGAGTACCATCTTGAGGCCGAGTTGCGTTACGCTTTCAGCGCTGGCGGGGCCAGGCATACCGCGTACGGCTCGATTGTTGGCGCAGGGGCCAACGCTTGCGTCCTGCACTACGTCGATAACGACAAGCGTATTGAAGATGGCGATCTGGTACTGATCGATGCAGCGTGCGAGTTGGATTGCTATGCCAGCGACATCACTCGCACTTTTCCGGCCAACGGCACATTCACTGCCGCGCAGCGGGCGCTGTATCAAGTGGTGCTCGACGCGCAACTCGCGGCCATCGCCCAGATCAAACCCGGTAACCACTGGAACGATGTGCATGACGCAGCGGTGCGCAGCCTTACAACAGGGCTGGTAGCGTTGGGGTTGCTCGAAGGCGATGTCGACACCCTGATCGCCGATGGTACCTACAAGGAATTCTACATGCATACCACCGGGCATTGGCTGGGCCTGGATGTGCATGATGTGGGCCGATACAAGATCGAAGGCGCCTGGAGAGCCCTTGAACCTGGAATGGTGTTCACGGTAGAACCGGGCTTATACATTGCGCCCGACAATCGTAGCGTTGACCCTGTATGGCGCGGTATAGGCGTGCGCATCGAGGACGTGGTGGTCGTCACGGCCGAGGGTGCGGAGGTGCTGACCCTGCAGGTGGCGAAAGAGGCTCATGAAATTGAAGCGCTGATCAAGCGAGCACAGACAACCGCGGGCAGTGATCGCCAAGCACAGAGAGCGACCGCCTTGTAATAGCGACCGGTCCTGCTCTGCACGGCGCCAAACGGCCTGCTTGATAATCAGGGAGTGATGAATTTGTTGCAGATCCTAGCCGTAGAGAACTACCGCTCCATCCAGCGTTTGGAGCTTTCATTGGGCAGACTCACCGTGGTCACCGGCGGCAACGGCAGCGGTAAATCCAGTTTGTACCGCACGCTACGGTTGCTGGCCGATACTGCCCAACGAGGCGTGGTTGCCGGTATTGCTCGGGAAGGCGGTTTGGAGTCCTGTTTCTGGGCCGGATCGCATGATCAGTCGGCGCTTGGATCGGGCGGGTCGCCAGCAAGGATGCGTCTGGGGTTCGCGGGTGAAGATTTTAGCTACGCGATGACCCTGGGCATGCCGAGCCCTTCACCGGGGGAAAGCAATCGATTTCGGGAGACCTTTTTCGCTCAAGATCCAGAGATCAAGCACGAGATCATATGGGCAGGCCCGGTCTATCGGCCAGCCTCGGTGCTGGTGGAGCGCAAGGGACCATCCGTGCGTATCAGGACGGACTCTGGGTGGCGGTCACTTACTCAAGAGCTAGCGCCTTTCTATAGCCTGTTCGATACAGGAGGTGCAGTCGATTCGCCAGAAATAGGTGCCGTGCGCGAGCTCATTCGAGATTGGCGTTTCTACGATCATTTCCGTACCGATGCTGCGTCGCCTGCCCGCCAGCCCCAGTTGGGCACGCGCACGCCTGTGCTGAGCGCCTCCGGGAGCGACCTGGCTGCCGCCCTCCAGACCATTCGAGAGATTGGTGATCCGCAGGCGTTGGATCTTGCAATCGACGATGCATTTCCGGGCTCGCGGATGGAGGTAATACGCGAAGGTGGGTTATTTACGTTGTCGCTGCACCAGACCGGTCTTTTCCGTCCACTGACTGCGAGCGAATTCTCCGATGGTACCTTGAGGTATCTTCTGTTGGTGGCTGCGTTGCTGACACCTAGGCCCCCAGGACTGATGGTATTGAACGAACCAGAGAACAGCCTCCATCCTGATCTCTTACCTGCGCTGGCGCGCCTGATCATCAACGCATGCACACGGTCCCAGGTCTGGATAGTTTCGCACTCGGAACTGCTAGTGCGAGCTCTGCGCGAGGCAAAAGAGCTGGTGAGTTTCGAACTGGAGAAGTCCGACGGTCGAACGCAGATAAAGGGGAAGGGCGGCTTGCTCGATGGCCCGCTGTGGCGGTGGCCTGCATGAGTGGCCGAGGCACAGCGGTCAGTGCAAGGCTCCCGCGGGGATCGGCATATCGATTTCGGTGGTGGCCGCTGTCTGCGCTGCAAGGCGCAAGGCGTCTGTCACCTGGTCTGCCGACATGCTGGGCGCGCCGGGGTACTGGGCTGCCTGCTGAGGCAGATACGGAATGTGTATGAATCCCGCCCTTGCGTCCGGTCGGTCACGTAGCGAATGCATCATGCTATAGAACACATGATTACAAACGAAAGTGCCGGCCGTATTAGAGACACTGGCCGGTATCCCCTTATCACGCAGCGCGAGCATCATGGCCTTTATCGGCAGGGTAGAAAAGTAAGCCGCGGGGCCGTCAGGGTCGATAGCCGTGTCAACCGGCTGTTGGCCAGCGTTGTCTTCGATACGAGCATCGTCGATGTTTATGGCCACGCGCTCTATCGAAATATCTGTCCTTCCACCGGCCTGGCCTACGGCGATTACGATGTGGGGTTGGAGGGCTCTAGTAGCGTCGATCAATACTCGGCGTGCCTCGTCAAATACACATGGCAGCATCAACGTAACGACCTGGTAGCCGGCCGCCAGTTCTACGCCATTCATCGACTTCACCGCCTCCCATGCAGGGTTGACCAACGCGCCGCCAAAGGGCTCGAAACCCGCCATTAGAATGATTCGAGGTGAGTCGGGTTTTCCCTTGTCCGGCGTCATACGGCGTAGCGTAGCGGTAGCGAAGTGGTGTATTTGATCTGCTCCATGGCGAAGCTTGAGCTGATGTCGAGCAGCCCGGGTATCTGAATCAGTTGCTTGTACACTTTGTCGTAGCCCTTGATATCAGGAACTACCATTTTAAGCAGGTAATCAGTATCGCCGGCCATACGGTACAGCTCCGTGATTTCGGCAATTTCCGCCACGCCGATGTTGAAAGACTTGAGCCATTGCGCAGAATGCTGGCTGGTTTTCAAAGAGACGAATACAGTTACGCCAACATTCAGTTTCTCGCGATCAAGAAGAGCAACACGTTTTCCAAGAATTCCGTCTTCTTCCAGCTTCTGAATACGCCGCCAGCATGCAGTATTACCCAGGCCTATTCGTTCGGCTATCGTCCCAATTGCAATGCTACAATCATGCTGAAGCGTTTCGAGAATTGCTTTGTCAAATTTGTCCAGCTGAAGAGGGGGTGAAGTGGCCATATAGGGCGCTCCTGACCAAAACGTTAGAATCCGAGCACCAGCGAGCCTGCGCCTCAATACGTAGAATCATAGTTCTAAGCATTGAGGCGCATGCGCGCGCAGTCGCGTTATTGCAAACGCAGCTCAGTGATAGTGACAACAATGACTGATGGGGGCGGTGCTATGCACTTGGCGATCTTTTAGAAACGATACTCAGCCGTTAACCGAGTCGTACGTCCTTCTTTCTGATTGATCCAGAGTGGTGAGGTACTGTAAGCGTAGATATCCCGGTCGAACACGTTTTTCACGCCCAGGGTGAGCGACCATTCTTTCTGTCGGTAGAAAACCGACAGGTCGGTTTGTGCCCGCCCCGGGTTTTTGAAATAGGTGCTGTTGCGAAACCCGTTCCACGAAGAGCTTTGCGCTGTGACGCCGATGCCTGCACCGAGCCCTTTAAGGAGACCTTCTTGAAGTTGGTAGGACGTCCACAGGTTGGCCGATTGTTTCGGTTGGCCAGTGATTCTGTTAACGCGGCCATTGACCATGGCCGGGTCCTCGAACTTCGAGTAGGTATAACTGAACGTCAGGTCCCACCCTGGCAGCAACTGCCCGTTCAGATCAAAGTCGAAGCCTTTGCTCATGCGTCCTTCGGTACCCAGATACTGCCCGAGCTGGTTGGCCACCGGTACGTTGGTCTGCTCGATATCGAACACTGCCGAGGTAATGGTCAGTCGGTCGTCAAGAAGGCTGAACTTGACGCCCAGCTCTTTGGCCTTGCTTTCGCTCGGTGCCAACTGAGTACCGCTGACGTCTACGTTGGAAGAGCCGCTGAACCCGTTCAGGAGATTGGCATAGACCGTGATTTCATCGGTCAGGTCGTAGGCGATCCCATAGTTAGGTACCCATTTCTTCTGATCGAATGAGGATCCCGCCCTTCCTACCACTTGGGTTTCATTTTGCCATTGGGCTTCTTTGCCGGCGAACAGCAAGTGGAGTTTGTCCATGATCGTTATCTGATCCTGGATCAGCAGGCCGCGCTGAATGCTGCGGCCTTCGTAGCTCTTGCGGTCGGTAGTGCTGATGGGTTGGTAGGATTGAGAATCAGGGTCATAGGCGTTGCCACCGATGAAAGGCCCTCGACCGGTAATACCGTCATACTGGGTGTTGTTGGAGTGCATGTAGTCGAACCCGATCAGCACTTCATGCTTCAGCGGACCCGTGTCGAAGGTGCCCCTGAAGTCGTTCTGGGTGCTCCAGTAGCGGACGTTGTTGACCGAGGTGAAGGGGTTGACCACCATTGTGCCGTTCGCTGCAATGGCGTAAGGCTGGTAGATCTGGAAATTGAGGTGGGAATCCGAATAGGTTGCCTTGCTGTTGAAAGTCCAGCCGTCAGCGAGGTCTTGGTTCAGCTCGTAGTAGCCAGTTTTAGTGATCGATGAAATGTGGTCGTCTTGGTCACCAAGCCGCGGCGTGGACAGATCAGCAATTTTTCCGGTACGGGTATTGTAGAAAGTACCTGCCAGATTCTGGGCGGAGCGGGAATCATTGAACTCCGCGCCTACCTTGATGCGGGTGGAATTCCCTTGCCAGGCTATGACCGGGGCGAAAAAGTCACCACGTGAGCCATTGTAGTCAGGATAGGTTTCGCTTGAACGAAGGCGAGCATAGTTCAAGCGGTAGCTCCACGCCTTGTCGTCAGTCAGCGCTCCGCCCAGATCAATGGCGGTCTTGTATTCGCCCCGGTCGGTGACTTCCTGGCGAATTACGTGCAGTGGGGTGGTGACCGGTGCCTTGCGCACGATGTTGATAGTGCCGCCAGGCGAAGAGCTACCGGACATGACGGCGGCAGGGCCCTTGATAACCTCAACGCTTTCGACACCGTCGATAGGCGCGGAGGGTAGCAGGACCCCGCCGCGCGTTTCCGGGCCGCTGACACCGTCGGTTGCGGTCTGAGTTACCTCGTAGCCACGAATGTAATAGGTGGTAGTACCGAGGCTGCCTTCCTGCGCGACCACGCCCGCGGCATTGCGTAGAGCGTCTTCAACGCTGGTGGTCTGGCGATCTTCAATCACTTGGCGCGTTACGGTCTTGATCGATTGCGGCGTTTCCTGCAGCGCAGTGTTGGTGCGGGTTGCACTGCTGGAGGCAGTAGCAGCGTATTCCTCGGTGATGGGAGCGCCTTCGACCGAGATTGCCGGGAGCATGGCGCCATTGCTAGGGGCGTATGCTGCAGCGACCGGGGCAGGGGCTGAAATCAGAAGGTTGCCATCCGGCGTGGTGCTAGAAGTCAGTGAAGTGCCTGCAATAGCCGCAGCCACCGCCTGGCCAGCATTCAAATTACCTTTAATAGCCGGTGCATTATAGTCGCCAATATTCGGCACGCTGACTTGAATGTCCAGTCCACTTTGGCTGCTGATGCGCGACAAAGTTTCTTGCAATGAAGCGGCAGGTAAGTCGTAGTAGCTCTGTTGGGTAATAGTGGCAGGTGCCGGTGCACCCAATGTCATTTCGGTATAACCGATGCTGCTCAAGCCCAACGATATACCCAATGCCAACGGCAAAGGTTTGAAACGCTTGAAACCTGCTGCATTCCCCATTCTTCACATCCCCGGATGAACTACGAAATTATCCTGCCATTCAGTGCAGTTATTACTAAAGTGCAATGAGGATCCTAAAGTGACAGTGCCGATCCCATTTTTTTTAACAATGGTTTATCGAGCGGTGCCGCCCACCAGTAGGTTATCGATCTTCAACGTCGGTTGGCCTACGCCGACCGGAACACGCTGGCCGGCTTTGCCGCACATGGCTAGGCCGCGGTCCAGTGCCAGGTCGTTACCGACCATGCTGATATGGCGCAGCGTCTCTGGACCGCTGCCGGTCAGGGTCGCTCCCCTTATCGGGGCGGTTAGCTTTCCGTCTTCGATCAGCCAGGCCAGGGCACTCTGGAAGCAGAACTGCCCGCTGACGATATCCACTTCGCCGCTGCCCAGGTCCTGCAGATAGACCCCGCGTTTCACCGATTCGATGATCTCCTGCGGCGCGTACTCGCCTGGCTCCATGAACGTATTGGTCATGCGTGGCATGGGCAAGTGCGCATAGGACTGGCGGCGACCGTTGCCAGTCGGGCGTTGCTTCATCAAGCGGGCATTCAGGTCGTCGTGCATATAGCTGCGCAGCACGCCTTTTTGAATGAGTGCGGTACGCTGCCCCGGTTCACCTTCATCATCGATGTTCAGCGAGCCGCGCGAGCCAGGTACCGTGGCATCGTCATAGATAGTGACGCCTGGAGCGGCCACGCTTTGCCCCATTTTCGAGGAGTAGATGGAGCTACCAGTCCGGTTGAAATCGCCCTCGAAGCCGTGGCCCATTGCCTCGTGCAGCAGCATGCCAGGCCAACCGCTAGCCAGTACCACAGGCAGTTGACCCGACGGAGCTTGTATTGCGTCGAGGTTAATCAAGGCGCTATCGACGATACGCTTGACCTCGATCTGCAATGTGGACGCTTCGAAATACAGGAAGCCATTGCGCCCACCCATGCCACCGGTAGCCGCTTCCCGTTTGCCGTTGTGTTGTACGGTGATGCGTATGAACAGCAGCACCAGCGGGCGCACGTCGGCAGCCAGGCGCCCATCGTGACGCATCACCATCATCATTTCATGCCTAAGTTCCAGTGTTGCCGAAACGTGAGTGACACGAGGGTCGGCGCTGCGAGCGTACTGCTCGACCTGTTCGAGCAGCGCGATGTTGGCCGATGCCGAGGAGCCCAGCAGGGGGTCGTCGGTGCCATAACTTGGGCGATCGATCATTCGCGTTTCCACAAGCGGCATCCGCGCGCTGCTGCCTTTGCCGGCAATGCTGCGAACCGAATCGGCAGCATTGCTCAGGCGTTTGTGGGTGATCTGTTGTGAATAGGCAAAGGCGGTCTGGTCCAGTTCGCTGGCGCGCAGCCCGAAGCCCTGATCGACATTGAAGCTGCCGGCTTTGACCTGGCTATTCTCCAGCGACCAGCTTTCACGGCGAATGGATTGCAGGTACAGGTCGGCGAAGTCCACCCGGTGGGTCATGACCTGGTCGAGCGTCTTGCGCAAGTCGCTCAGCTCCAGGCCATTGGGCACCAAGAGTTTGTCGCTGGCCAATGCAAGATTATCGGGGGTATTGGTATCGTTCATGAGGTTTTCCACGGTCACTTAACGCCCGCCTATTTGCATTTGCGAGATGAGTACCGACCCGCTGGTGAAGTTGCCTTGGGTCTCAAGGTCGCTACCCACCGCGGTGATTTGGCTCAACATCTCATTAAGGTTTCCAGCGATGGTGATTCCGGTGACCGGATGCACGATCACGCCGTTTTCTACCCAGAAGCCTTTGGCGGTGCGCGAGTAATTACCGTTGAGCAATTGGGTGCCTTCGCCATTGAGTTGAGTGACCAGCAAACCTGTGTCCAGACGAGCCAGCATCGCGTTGAAGCCGTCTTCAGGGCACGTGTGATGGCTGCTTAGCGCGACGTTGTACGGCCCGCTGGCATTGCCCGTGGAGGCTAGGCCCAGGCGGCGGCCTGCATAGGTGGAGAGCAGGTAACCCTGCAAGATGCCATTCTCCACCAGCGCTCGGCTTTGTCCCGATACGCCATCGTCATCGAATGGCGCGCTCGCCATGCCGCCCAGGATGTACGGATCTTCAGTCAACGTAAGGTGGTCGGCCATTACCTGAGTGCCAAGGCGGTCGCGTAGATAGCTGCTTTGGGTGAACAGGGCGCGGCCCGTGATACCGTTGGTCAGGTCCCCCAACAGCGAAATCGCCATATGGGGGTCGAACAGCACCTGGTAGCGCCCAGTTTGTACTGGACGATCATTCAAGTAACTCAGCGCTTTGCGTGCCGCTTTGGCACCAACCTCTTCGGGGGATTTCAACCGTTCACTTGCCCGTGCCTGGCTCGACCAGTAACCCAAGTGTCGGCTGGACCCTTCCCCAGCTAAGGCTGCGCCACCCAGGCTATGGCGTGACTGGGCGTAGCCATCGGCGAAGCCGCGGCTGTTGGCCAGAAAGGTGTGCATCTGGAAGGCGCTGACCGTGGCACTATCACTTTCCACGCCTTGGCCAACATCGTTCATGCCAGCCTCGATGCGCGCGGCCAGCTGCTGGGCTTGTTCCGATGTCACCTCCCAAGGTGTGTAAATTTGCAGGTCCCGCGGGCTAGAGCACATTGCCGTGGCTTCGGCGAGCCCGGCACAGGGATCTTCAGCCGTGTGCGTGGCGATAGCGCAGGCAGCCTCTGCCATCTCGCTCAAGCTTGTGTCGCTGAAATCCGTGGATTGTGTGCTGCCTTGCCGCTGCCCCCTGTACACCGTGAGGGTGACGCTGTTGTGCGCCTCTTCACGGCGAGCTCGCAATCGGCCTTGGCGCATGTTGACGCTCAGGCCTTGGCCGGTCGAAAGATGTACCTTGGCGTCCGTGGCTCCACCAGTCTTGGCCAGTGCGAGCAACTGCTCGGCGACGGCCGCCAGGCGCGCTTGTTCGAATGTAAAAGACATCTGGGTATCCTGTCTGCGTGTCACGCCGGGAGGTAAAGGGGAGCTTTGGCCAGTGCCTGGGCAAGGGCGGCGATGCGTCTAAGATTCGGCGCTTTGGCGTTCTCGCCGTACTGGGCGTGAAACGCTTGTTCCTTGATCAGAAACTCGGCGTTCTCGGCGTTCCACTGTTCGCGATGAGCTTGCAGCTGCTCCTTGCTGAAACCACCCAGTTCGCGCTCGTGGGTCTGGAACCAGTTGCTGCGCAGTGCCGGTGTTGCGCGCTCTACGGCGGTCCAGTCCATCGAGTCCATCAGCAGATGCAGACTGCACCACCCAGCGGCCTGGAATACCGCGCTCCATGCCAGGCCATCGCTGCTGGCAGGCAGCGGCGACACCCGCGTCAGTAGGTTGGCCAACATGCCTTGTAGTTGCCGATGAGGATCGTGCTTGGGGTTCTCCAGTGCAGCGGCGGCTTCACGCAGTTGCTCCCATTTTTGCGCCGCAGGAGCTTGCTGGGTCATCGCTTGTTGGCACAGCGCAAGCCATTGCACACGCAATTCGTCGAGTTGCGGCTCGCCGAGCACATCGGTCCAGCGATGCGCCGGGTCGCTCATCCAGTTTTGCAGGAGCTGCAAAGCCGCATGGTTAAGGTCCGTGTCAATACGCAGGTCATCGAGCAGGGCACTGACTTCCTGTTCGTTGCAGGCACCGACAAAGTCCAAAGCCGGAGCGAGACTTGCTGGCAGGCCTGAGACGCGTTCGAATACGTCGAGGCTCTCGCTGTGTACCAATGTCGCGGCAAATGTGCCTTTGCCTGCCATCCATACTGGTGCTCGGGAAGTGCTCACATCACCTTGATCGGCGTGTTGTTTCATGCGCGTCACAAGGAAATCGCGAAGTTGCGCATCACCGTAAAACGCGCCCCAGCGCTGGGCCGTCTGGGTAGGCCGGGCTGCCTTGGTCTCGATCGGCGCGCCGTGTTCACTCAGCCACTGTTTGAGCTTACTCAGGGGTTGAGTGCCGGAAAGGCGTGCCAGCTCGGTTTCGCCCTTGAGAAGGATCATGGTCGGAATGCCGCGCACGGCATACCGTTCACGTACCGCAGGGTACTCGTCGACATCTACCTTGAGCACGATGAGTTCATCGCCGGCTTCTTCCGCCAGTTTTTCCAAGGTGGGTGCCAGGGCACGGCACGGTGCGCACCAAGGTGCCCATAGGTCGAGCAGGATCGGAGCGTCTGCTTTGGCTAGATATTCTTTGAGCGACACGTCGGTAGCTGCAATAGTGGTGTGGGGCATGTAAATCTCCAAAGCAAATCAGGCGTCGGCGCGGCGAGCGAGATCGAGGTGGTGTGGATGGAAGTCTTCAAGAGACTTGCGATGGGCAACGCTGATGATGGCGCTGTCCGGTAGCTGGGTAATCAAGGTTTGGTAAAGACGTTGTTCGGTCGCTGGGTCCAGAGCGCTGGTAGCCTCGTCTAGGAAAATGAAGTCTGGTTTGTGCAGTAATACCCGCCCGATGGCCAAGCGCTGTTGCTCGCCGCCGGAAAGCACGTGCTGCCAGCGATCATTGGTCGTCAAAGAGTCCGCACGACTCTCCAGTGCGCAGTCGGTCAATGCCTGGCGACACTGCGCGTCACTGAATTGATCGGGGTCGGACGGGTAGCACAGTGCGGCTTTCAAGGTGCCAGCAGGGATGTAGCTCTTCTGTGGCAAAAACATCGATTGGGCATTTGCGGGTGTTTCGATGCTGCCATTGCCGTAGGGCCATAGGCCGGCGCAGGCGCGCAGCAAGGTACTCTTGCCGCACCCGGACGGGCCGCGCACTAGCCAGCGCTCGCCAGGGGCGACCTGCCAATCGGACAGCTTGGTGAGTGAGTGATGGGTAGGCGATTGCAACGTGAGCTGCTGACAGCGCAAGGTGGATGATTGCGTCTGCGTAACTGAGATATGAGTGGCTTGCGACTCGGCTTTGTTGAAGGTCCAGTGCAGATCCCTCAAACGGTTTGTCCACGCCATCCACTGCGCGTACTGCTGATAGGCCTGTTGAAAGAACGAAAGGCTGCTGGTGACCATGGCGTAGGCGCCAATCAGCTTGATCATATCGCCGTAGCTAATCTTGCCCTGCAACAGCAGCGGAAGTGCAAGCAGCGTAGGCAGCAGGCTGAACACATGAGAAAAGGTGCTCTGGCCGAACATCACCTTGAAGGTGCGTATCAGGACCTGCAGCGTGTTATCGCGTACCCGGGTAAAGCGCGCCTGCAGTCGACCGCCCTCGCGCGCACCGCCTTTGTAAAAAGCGATCTGCTCCGCGTTTTCACGCAGTTGCATGCCCGTGAAGCGCAGGTCGGCTTCGACCGTTTGTTTATGGTTGTTCAGGCCAATGAGCTGTTTGCCCAACCAGTGGGTTACCGCCAGATGGGCGATGGAGTACAGGTAAGCCGCGAAGACCATGTATCCCGGAATGGCGACGTCGACGCCCATCACCGTGAACTCTAGGGTCCCGGAGAGAGACCAGAGCACGACGGTGTAGGATATGACCCCGGCGACCACGGTAACGAGCTTGATGAAAAGGTTCAGTGAACTGTCAACAAACTCGCGGGTGTCTTCGGCGATGCGTTGGTCCGCGTTGCTGAGAAGGTCGTCGCGCTCAATCTTGTAGTAGGTCAGGCGACTGGTCCAGCGGTCCAGCAGTCCACGGGTCATCCAGGTCCGCCAGCGCAGTTGCAGATAATCTTGGACAATGGTGGAAGTGATGGGCATCAGCACGGTGATCAAGCCATAGCCAAACGTCAGCAGTAGCAATGGCTTGATGTGCGACCAGTCTAGCTTGATCAATGCGTCGGTCGTCTTGCCGTGAACGTCGTTCAAGGCAATGTGCGCGTATATCGTGGTAAAACTGATGGTCAGGATGACGGCCAGGAGCGTCAGTGCCTTCCAGCGATCAGCGCTGCGCCAATAAGGAAGCAATAGCCCGATAATGCTCGGGCGTTCGGCAGCAGGGGAGGGTGTGCGGCTCACTGAAGGTAATCCGTTTCAATGGAATTACCTTATATGTGCAATGAGATCGGGAAAGTGACAGCGCTGCGCGAAATTAATTCGCCTCTGGATTGCCGATATCCCAACACACCTGCAAGGCCTTGGCCATATATTGGCGGACCATGCTGGCCGATACACCCAGGCGTTCGCCGATTTCAGCGTAAGTCAGGCCCTCCAGCTGGCTTAAATAAAAGGCCTGACTCGCTCGCGGTGACAAACCGTCCAATGCCTGCTCTATGCTGCCTAATTCTTGCAGCAGCATTTGCTTGCGCTCAGGAGAGGCATGGCTGTCTTCGGGGCGCTGCGACAGATAATACAGGTGCGCACGCTCCAATTTTTTCCGACGGCGTACTTCATAGGCAACGCGGCTGGCGATGGTGATCAGCATCGAGCGCGGCTCGCGAACTTCTTCGAGTCGTGGCATGGCAGCCAACTGCGTGAAGGTTTCGCTGGCGACGTCCTCGGCGCTTTCACCGCACCCAAGCCGATAGCGCAGCTTGTGTGTCAACCACTGGTAATCACTACGGAAAACATCGTCCAACAGTTCCGTTGAGCGAAGTGTCTGCTCAGTCATGATTATTGATACCCGCGTAGATATATAAGTCTACAACCTCATAAGCAATAAGCGGGCCAAGGGCGAGTGGGAGCCGCGAATAGAAAAGCGGGCATCAGGACTTAGTCAAATCGGACGTTCAGCCGTTATATTTCAATTGTATTTCAATAGGTTGTGCGTGGGCTCGCGGATATCTGACCTTCCTCGGGCGTGCAGAGACTGGCCTTAAGACGTCGGCGGACAATGTTACGCAAGCGCTCATTAATGGGCGCCAGTGCACTGTTAATGTGCTCGAAGAAATACTCCTCTTTGGCGATATAGTCATGATCCTTGGGCAGGAGGCTCCACTCCTCTTGAGCGACCTTGAGTGTCGCCTCGGTAAACTGACCACCGGGTTCTTGTTTCTGCCGCTCGGTGAACCATTGGAACAGTTCGGTCTCCTTGGCGAAATCAGAAGTGGTCCAGCCGAGGGCGAACTGGGCCACCATGAATTTCGAATGCACGCCGCGCCCGAGCGTGATGCTGCGCCACCGTCCCGCACTGTTAGTGGCGGGGGGAGGGGATAGGGCGATCAGGCTTTCAAGAACAGTGTTCTGCACGGTGCTCATCGCATCGTTGGGTCTTAGCAGTGCGCGCATGCGTTGATTGAGTTCAGTGGCGTCGTCACTGTTTTGACCGGTCAGCCACTTCTCGCAAGCCGCTATCCACTCCAGGCGTAAGTCGTCCACTTGCTTGTCGTTGATCAGTTCAGACCACCGACAAGCCGGATCTGCGAACCAGTCCCGCATGACTTGCGCGGCTATATTATGGGTGGCGGTGCCTGCGGGCAGTGCGTCGGCAATGAAGTCGATGTCGTTCGAACTTGTGAGCTGAAGCATCTCCAGCAACATAGCCAGGGAATAAGGCAAGCCGGTCATCCGCTCGAATATTTCCGGGTCGGTGCTGTGAACCATCGCCGAGCTGATCGTGCCCTTGCCGCCGCTCCATGTCGGTTGTCGGGATACAAGAAGCTGTCCGGCTTTAGCATGCCAGCGAAGACGATTGAAATAGAACTGCGCAAGTTGCGGATCGCCGTAGAAGGCTGTCCATTGGAGGGAGGAATTGCTAGTGCAGGAAGATGCTTCGGCCATGTAGGCTCCGTCTCGCGCTGACCGTTTCGTCTTTTGCGTCTAACAGCGTTGATGGGCTATGGGGTGAAGCATACCATATTGTTCTTGGTGGGCAGTGCGCAGGCCTTGGTTCTCACACCAGCCAAAGGGAAGTCATTTCCCCTTGGCGAGGTACGACTGCCTAGGGCGAGGTAGCCTGGGTAACGAAGTCGATCTTGGACAGCCCACCGCCTTGTGCGGTTGCGAGCAGGTGAGCAACGCGGTCGTAGCGTACTTCCTTGTCGGCATACACGCGCAGGGTCGGGGCTGGGACCAATACGGCACTCTCGGCAACTTTCTGCTGAAGTTGCTGATCGTCCAGCGGCTCCTTGTTCCACAGAATGGTTCCGTCGGCAGTAATCGAGATATCGACTGCTACTTCCTGCTGCACCGAGCTCTGGGTATCGCCGCGGGGAAGGTCGACCTTCACCGCGTGAGTGATGACAGGCAAGGTAATGATGAAGATGATCAGCAGTACCAGCATCACATCGATCAGCGGCGTCATGTTTATATCGGTGACGAGATCATCGTCACCTTCGAAAGAGGATCCGGACATGCTCATGATTTGACGGCGCCTCGGATCGCATTTGGTGCTAATGAAAGATCAGCGGGCTTGGCGCTGAAAGGAGCGCCGGCGGTCAGGTTGACGCGGGCGCCGGTCAGGAAGAAGGCGTGCAGGTCGTGTGCGAAGCGGCTCAATTGGTGGATGACCGCCTTGTTGCGACGCGCCAGGGCGTTGTAACCCAGCACCGCCGGAATGGCCACGAACAGTCCGAACGCGGTCATGATCAACGACTCGCCAACCGGCCCGGCAACTTGTGCAAGCGAGGCGTCCCCGCTCGCGCCGATCACTGCCAGGGCGTGGTAGATACCCCAGACGGTACCGAACAAACCAACGAACGGCGAAGTACTGCCGATTGAGGCGAGGATCGCGAGGCCGGACTGCATTTTGGCGACCCGGTCGTCCAGGACGTCCTTGAGGCAGCGAGTAAGCCAGTCGCTCAAATCGAAGCGCGTGTGTAGCTCGGAGCTGCGTTCATATTGGTGCGCATCGGCGGCGTGACCGGCAATCGACAGTTCCACGAAAGGGTTGTTGTGCGCAGGGCCCAGTGCCTCGACACCTTTCTGGAAATTACTGGCATGCCAAAACTGGGTCCGGGCCCGGTGCATCATGCCGCGCACGCGCAGCAGTTGAAGGGACTTGACCACAAGCACGCTCCATGACATCACCGACATGATCATCAAGATGATTGCGATTGACCGCGATACGGCGTCGGCCTGAGCCCATGCCCCACTGATTCCAAATTCCTGCATTTTCGAGTACCTCTAAAGTCAATGAGTTCTAGCGAGTGAGACGGAAGCTGATCGGTTGTACGGCGCGAACCGCGACTGGCCGACCAGCCTCGATGTATGGCGTACACGAGGCGCCCAGCACGGCTTGACGCGCTGAAGCATCAAGATCGGCGTTTCCGGAGCTGCGAGCGATATTGGCCTGTTCGATTTTCCCCTGTGCGCTAACGACCAGGCTGATCAGCGTTTCTCCCTCGATCCGCAAGCGCTTGGCTTTGCGCGGATACTCCGGAGCTGGAACGCGGCAACCCACGCTTGCTACGTCCTTGGGTCCGGCAGCGGGAGGCTGCAGATTTTTTTCCGGCGACGGCGACGGCGCTGGCTGCGCACTGGGTGCTTGAGGTGCAGCGTCGACAGGGTCGTCCTTCGCTACTTCAGCCGGAGGCTGGGGCGGTGCCGGCTTCTGGGGCTTTACCGGCTTGGGCACAGGCTTGGTCACTTTGGGTACCACTGGCTTGGGCTTGGGCTTAGGCTTGGGCGGCTCCGGTGCAAGTTTGGGCGCAGGCGGCGGGGGCGGGGCGATGGTTCGCTCCGCATTCTCGCTGGTCATGACCGGAGGTTCTGGCGGTGGCGGTGGCTGAGCCTCCACCGGCTCCGGCTCGGGAGCCGGTGGAGGCAGCATGGTCACTCGCACGCTGGCCGGAGCCGCTGGAGCCCTCATCAGGCTGATCTTCTTCGGGGGCGGCGCCATCAGCAACGCGCCTACCAACAAGGCGTGGAGAAGAAGCACCGTCCCTGCCGCCAGCACCCACGAGAAGCGCTTTCCTTGCGGCGGAGCCTCGTAGGTGGATTCAGCGGTCCAGGTGGAGCGAAGTGAATGATTGCCTAAACGGACTTTCAGGCTCGTCATCTTGGTTTCTCGTTCAGTGGCCGACCTCACAGGGTCTCTCACTTGTTTATGTGCAACGAAAATCCGAAAGTGACAGTGGTGCGGGAAATTTTTTCGGCGGCTGGTTAAAGTAAGGGTGGCCAGGGTCGGGAAGCCCTCGGCGCCCATTCGATGTTTTTATCACCGGTTATTCTGCTGCAACCGGCTGCCAGGTGGTCCAAGCCATGCGTTCGCCTGCATCTGGATCGGACTTTATTCGCAGCTCTTTGTCGAGAATCGCAACTTGCCGGGCGCCGAGTTCATAGACGGGCCATATCGTCTTGGCATCGCTCAAAATCGGTTGGGCAGTGATAAAATCAATCCACAGTGAATGCATGATTCCACTCATTCGCTGTGCGGCTGGTTCGACCGGGCCTATGGCTTCGGCGGTCGGCAGCTGTACGTTGCCGAACACCAATGGCAGCTCCGATGTGTGTACGCATAATCCCCGGAAAGCACCCTGCTCGGGGGGCAGGTCGAAGCGGTACACATAGGCCGGTCGCCCTATCATGGCTCGCGCCTCGGCGATGCGCAAAGTCGGGACGCCATAGGACTCTGCGGTCAGAGCCTTGAACCTTAACGCTTCGGCCTTGAGGTGGGGGAACGTTTCAGGGTATCGGATCAAGATCTGATCGAACTCAGACAGAGACATGTTGGCAAGCTCCTGTTGCACGACTCCACCGTCACCATTGGCGGACGCGCCATAGAAGCCGGCCTCGTCTTTGTTCCATCCCAACAGCAACGGAATGTCTCTGCCAGCTCCATTGGCAATGGACGCAAGCGGTGCCTGTTCGAGAACGACGCCGTCGACGACCGCACGAAAGGGTGATTTTGCGGGATAGCTATCGACTAACGACGCTTGAGCTGCCAGCAACTGTTCTGGGGTAGCCTTCAGCAGCGCATCTGCCCTGGCAGATTCCCCACCTAGGTGAATTCGAACCCGCTGCGCCAGGTCTTCCGCCATCAGCTGATCGGCATAGGTCTGACCCCCTCCGCTTTGACAGATCGCTCGGTGAAAAAGGCCTTGGGCCCCCGGTGCAGTAAGCAGGCTGATCACGTTTTTGCCACCAGCGCTTTCGCCTCCGAGGGTAACCCTGTCCGGGTCGCCGCCCACGGCGGCAATATTGTGCTTTACCCATTCAAGTGCAGCGATCTGATCGCGTAAGCCATTGTTGCCGCTGCCACGATATGCTTCACCCAAGAGCCCGCTAACATCGACGAAGCCCAGGATGCCAAGGCGGTAGGCGATCGAAACAAAAACCACGCCGCGCCGCGCGAATGATGTGCCGTCGAAAACCGGCTGTGCAGTGGTGCCTGCCATATTGGCTCCACCGTGTATCCAGACGTAAACCGGATGTGGCCCGGGCGCAATGGGCGCCCAGACATTCAGGTAGAGGCAGTCCTCGCTGTAACCAGGATCATCGGGCAAAAGGGTAGGAGGCCTAGGCGACTGGATGGCTGCGCGCGCGAAGCTGTTTGCTGCCCGTATACCTGTCCAGTCGGCTAATGCTTGTGGCGCCTTGAAGCGAAAGTCACCTATGGGTGGCTCGGCAAAGGGAACGCCGAGAAATCGCTGGACGTCCCCAAGTCGTTGTCCCCTTAGCATGCCGCACGGTAGTTGTAGTGTGACGGGGTTGAAGGTCGAGAGCTGTTCTGTGGCCATAAATGTCCTGAGCTGATTGCCTTGCATCTACTCCCGACAAGTTTATCCAGTTACTCACTTCGCGGCGCGCGTAAGCCTTCCCCGTTGTGCATAACTGCTGTGCGGGCGGGGTACTTAATGCATGTTCAGGTCCACGCTTATAGTGGCATCACTTCACGCAGCGGCTCCTCGCCACTGCCTTCAGCCACGATTGAGGTGATGGTAATGAACAGCACATTCAAGCCCCAAGATGCCGATGCCGCGATGCTTCATCAGCGAGATGCCGAGTACTTCGAATACAGCAAGGCCGCCAACCCTATCAGTGCGAACCTGATTTCGCGGGTCCCGTACCAGACTTTTCCGGCCTCGCTTTACGACTCTGGCGCAAGCCGAGTGTTACCTCTTGATCTCAGCGAAGCAATGGGCTGCGCCGGGCCCGCTACTGGCCCGGGTCTGTGTGCCAACTTCATCCGCCTGAATGCCGGCGATTCGTTGAGCTTGCAACCCAACGCAACGTCCCAGGTGTTTTATGTGATCGGCGGCCAAGGTAGCGTTGCCCAAGGTGGGCAGACCATCGAATGGTCGAAGGGCGATTTCATGGCATTGCCATGTATGGCAGAAGCACAGTTTTCGGCGACCAGTGACGCTCGTTTGTACTACGTTCACGACGAACCCATGCTGCGCTACCTCGGCGTAGGGTGCACAAGCGACCGCTTCGCGGCCACGTTGTATCCTTCGGCCGTGGCCAATGCCAAGCTGCAGGAAGCCGCGAACGACCCTCGGGCACAAGATCGCAGCCGTATCAGCATTCTGCTCGGCAATCGCAATTTCCCGCAGACTCGGACTGTGACCCACGTGCTCTGGGCTATGTACGGCATCTTGCCGGCCGGTTCGGTCCAAAAGCCTCATCGTCATCAGTCGATCGCGCTGGATTTCATCGTCGATTGTCCGCAGGGCTGTTATTCGCTGGTTGGTACGGAGCTGGATGCTGACGGCAAGATCCGCAATCCGGTAAGGGTGGACTGGGAGCCAGGCCTGGCTTTCGTCACTCCACCGGGCTACTGGCACGCCCATTTCAATGAATCTGGCAAAGAGGCCTACCTGATTCCTATCCAGGATGCTGGGCTGCAGACACATCTGCGCTCGCTTGACATCCGGTTCAGCTAATCGCTGAGAAGCCACCCTTGTCGGCAGCGGCAAGGATGGCTTACTGAGTCCAGGAGGGCTTGACACCGAAACGCTCGATCATGAAGTCAATAAAACTTCGTACCTTGGTGGACACGATGCGCTTGGGTGGATAGATGAACCAGATCGAAGACGCATGAGCGCTAGGCTGCAGCTGTATCTGCCATGGCTCCAGCCACTGAATCAATGTCCCGCATGCCAGACCTTCAGCCACCAGCCAATTCGGCAGCACTCCATACCCCAGCCCATGATGGACCGCTAGCAGTTGAGCCTCCAGATCGTTGATCTTGATGGTTTTGCTGGGCACCACCGGATGCGTTTGCTGCTGTAGAGTAAATGTAGCGCTGGCAAGGCCACTGACGCCTACGACGGCAGGCAAGGTTTCGAGCTCGGTCGGTACATCCGGCTTTGAGTGTGTGTCTGCGAACCCAGCACTGACCACCACTAGATGAGTCTCAAACGCAATGCGTCGAGCCTTGAGCGTCGAGTCCGCCAGATGGCCCACTCGAATGGCAAGATCGGTTCCCGAATGGATAAGATCGACCTGGGAGTCATCTAGCGTCAATTCCAGTTCGATATCGCTAAAGCGCTCCTGGAATGCTCCCAGTGCCGGCAAGATGTGGTGCCGGGCGAAGGCTGGCGGCAGGTTGAGTCGCAGGACGCCACGAGGGTGCTGATTCAAGGCGCCGGCGGCGGCTTTCGCTTGCGCAAGCTCTTCCAACGCCCGACGTGCGTGCAGGAGAAATATCCGCCCGCCTTCAGTCAGGTGCAGCATGCGAGTTGATCGGTTGAACAGTGCAATACCTAACTCGCTCTCAAGGTCTTTAATATACCTGGAGACTGTCGACGCCTTGATACCGAGACGCTCGGCTGCGCGTGAGAAATTATTCCCGTTTGCGGCTTCAACGAACGCGTTTAATGCTGCGAAATAGTCCAAAGGCGAGCCTGCGGTATGGTATGGCTATCAATTCATGAATCGGGCTCATAGAACCTAGCGCGGTGGGAGGGCTAGTTTCAAGGGGTAGGTGCCGTTAAATTGCTCCTGTCCACGTTGAAGGTTCTGGAGCGAGGAACAGATGACCGCACCCAATGACCCCATGCGCCGCAAGGTAGTGGCGGCCTTGGCAAGCTTGCCACTGATAGGGTCGGCGCAACCAGCCCAAAGTGAGGAGGTCAGCCTTGGCGGCTCAAAAGTACTCGTCGCCTATTTCTCTCGCTCGGGCAATACCAAGGTCGTCGCAGGGCTATTACAGCGCGCTCAGCAGGGCGACCTATTTGAGATAAGGCCTGCCAATGCCTATCCCGAAGACTACCTGCAGACAGTAGAGCAGGGCCGTCAAGAGCGTGACAGCGGCTTCGAGCCTGCCCTGGCAGCCCATGTATCTGATATGTCGAACTTCGACGTTCTCTTCCTGGGCTTTCCAATCTGGGGTGAAACGGCGCCTCCTGTCATTCGGTCTTTTCTGTCTACCCATGACCTTGCAGGCAAGGTGATCGTGCCATTCATTACACACGGCGGCTATGGGCCCGGCAGCAGCTATCAGGTACTCGCACGTCATGCTCCTAAGGCCGTCCTGCGCCAAGGCTTTGAAATGCAGGCCGATCAAGAGCGCAAGACGATGGAACAGGTCAACGACTGGTTTAGCAGCCTGAACCAATCCAGTTGAAAACGGGTGTACTGCCGTAGTTCCAGCACCCGCGATCGAAACTTCATAGATACTTTGACCCAAGGAGCCACTCATGAAAACCCGCACGCTCGGCAATGGCCTGGAAGTTTCTGCTCTCGGCCTTGGCTGTATGAGCATGACGGCTGTCTACGGCCCGCCGGCCAATAGCAAAGACATGATCCAATTGATCCGCAACGCTCACCAGCGAGGCGTCACGCTGTTCGACACTGCCGAGGCCTATGGTCCCTTTACCAACGAACAACTCTTAGGTGAGGCACTCGCGCCAATCCGTGACCAGGTGGTCATCGCGACGAAGTTCGGCTTCGATATCGACCCGAAGACCGGTGCGCGCGGTGCGGGTACAAATAGTCGGCCGGAGCACATCAAAGCTGCGGTGGAAGCCTGCCTCACACGTCTGGGCACCGATCGCATCGATTTGCTGTACCAGCATCGTGTCGACCCACAAGTGCCTATCGAAGACGTTGCGGGTGCGGTGAAAGAGCTTATTGGTCAGGGCAAGGTCATGCACTTCGGGCTCTCGGAAGCGGGCGTCGAGACCATTCGCCGTGCACACGCGGTTCAGCCGCTCACTGCCGTGCAAAGTGAATATTCATTGTTTTGGCGAGAACCCGAGCTGGAACTGTTGCCACTGCTTGAGGAGCTTGCGATTGGCTTCGTGCCGTTTAGCCCATTGGGCGCGGGGTTCCTGACGGGCCAGATCGACGAGGACACAGTATTTGAGCCCACGGATTTTCGCAGCCATGTACCGCGGTTTTCCGTCGAGGCGCGTAAAGCCAATATGGCGCTGGTCAAGCTCGTTCGTGAGTTGGCCGAACGCAAGGGCGCCACGCCGGCCCAGGTGGCGCTTGGCTGGCTGCTGTCACAGAAGCCCTGGATTGTACCTATTCCGGGCACAACCAAACGCTCTCGCCTGGAAGAAAATCTGGGCGCGGTGGACGTGCAGTGGACGGAAGAAGAACTGGCGGCAATCGATGGTGCTGTGTCGAAGATTCAGATTCTCGGCGACCGCTTGCCCGAGGCGGCCATGAAAATGGTTGGGCGTTGAACGGATTGTCGTGGCGACTGTTTCGCCGTGTTTTCATATCGTGCTTAGCCTTATGGATGGAGCACACTCTGGATGCCTAGTACATCGATCGCCAGGTCTGCCAATGTGCGTTCATTACCTGCTGCTCTCATGACCGTGCTGATGACCGCCGGCTCCATGCTGCCAGGTATTGGCAATGCTGCGGCTGAGGAGCAGGAACCTTCACACCGATCCGAACGAGGTACAACCATGAGTACCGATAAACCCGTCGTGCTGGTCGTGGGGGCGAGCGGCAGTATCGGTCAACCTACGGTTGCCGAGTCGTTGCGCCGGGGCTATCAGACCCGTGCACTGGTTCGCGATCCATCCCAGGGCAAGCTGTTCGATCAGGGCGTGGAAGTAGTGCTGGGTGATTTGACTCGCGCCGAAACCCTCGACAAAGCAGTCGCAGGAGTGACCGGGGTTATCTTCACCCATGGCATCAGTGGCAACAATGCGAAAGGCGCCGAAGCCGTGAATTACGGTGCAGTGCGCAACGTGCTCAATGCACTGAAAGCGCCCGCTCGGGTTGCATTGATGACCACTGTTGGCGTCACCAAGCCGTCGGTGGGACATGACTGGAAACGCCGGGGCGAGCGCCTGGTGCGCGCCAGCGGTCTGCCTTACACCATCGTGCGCCCAGGCTGGTTCGACTATAACGCCGCCGACCAGCACCAGTTGGTGATGCGCCAAGGCGATACCCATTGGGCGGGATCGCCCGCCGACGGCGTGATCTCCCGGCAGCAGATTGCGCAGGTGCTGGTCGCTTCGCTGACCTCGCCGGCGGCAACTGACAAGACGTTCGAGTTGGTCGCCAACCATGGTCTGGCGCAGACCGATCTGGCCCCATTGTTCTCGGCGCTGCCGGCAGATCCTGCTGCCAGTACAGATGCCATCGGCGACCGTGACAACCTTGTGCCCGAGCAGGAGCCTGACTCGGTCAAACGCGACCTCGAGGCACTCAAAAGCAAATTTTCTCGGTAGTGAATCCTGCATCACTCCCTCGGGCAAAAGCTAAGGAAAATACAAATGGCTTCAAGCGTGGAAATCAGTCGTCGTCTATTGCTGGGCGCGATGGGAGGTGCGGCGATGGCGCCTGTGTTGGCAAGTGCCGGCACGACACTTGGCGCCGCATCGATAGATGCGCACCGTGCGCCATCATCCAGTACCGGCAGACGAAAGCTTGGCGCTCTCGAGGTATCGAGCATCGGGTTGGGCGTGCAGAACATGAGTCGCACCTACCAAACCACTATTCCCAGCCGCCCCGAGATGATCAATATCATTCGTACGGCACATGAGCACGACGTGACGTTCTTCGATGCTGCCGAAGCCTATGGGCCACTTGAAGTGGAGCGCATCCTGGGAGAAGGGCTGGCGCCGATTCGCAACAAGTGCGTCATCGCTACCAAGTTCGGTTGGAACATCGACCCAGGCACCGGAGAGCGTCGGCCAGGGTTGAACAGTCGGCCAGAGCACATCAAAACTGCGGTAGAAGGGATGCTGAAACGGCTGCGTACTGATCGGATTGACCTGCTTTATCAGCACCGAGTCGATCCGCAGGTGCCTATCGAAGATGTCGCAGGCGCTATCAAGGAACTGATTGCCCAAGGAAAGGTGCTGCATTGGGGGCTTTGCGAGATGGGGCTCAATACGCTACGACGAGCGCATGCAGAGCTGCCGGTCACTGCCGTTCAGAGCGAGTACTCAATGCTGTGGCGTGGACCTGAGCAACGTGTGCTATCGGCGTGTCAGGAGCTGGGCATTGGGTTCGTACCGTGGAGCCCGCTCGGTGTAGGGTTTCTGACAGGGGCGATTGATGGCAAGACGCGCTTTGCCGACGGCGACATCCGCAAGGTCGAGGGGCGTTTCTTTCCCGAAAACGTGCCACGTAATCTGGCCTTGGTAGATTTGCTGAATGCCTGGGCACAACGCAAGCAGGCGACGCCGGCGCAGATTGCGCTGGCATGGTTGCTGGCGCAAAAGCCCTGGATCGTACCGATTCCGGGAACCACCCAGATGGCCCATATGCTGGAAAATATCGGCGCGGCAGGAGTGCGGTTTACCCCCGCGGAGGTCGCCGAACTGAATCGGTCGGTGCAGGTGATCGAGATCAAGGGAGCACGCTTGCCTGATGCCGTGCTGGCATTTTCCGATGTGGAGGCTCCGGCCAAATGACAAGGGTTTTAACCAATGCTCGTGAGCTTCGCGCAGTTGCACTTCGCCAGAGCCGTGGCAACGTATTGGCGAACCATACTCGCGGAGACTCCTAACCGCTGACCAATCTCGCCGTACGTGAGCCCTTCCAATTGTTTGTAGTAAAAAGCCTGTCTGGCTTTCTCTGACAGTTCTTGCAGGGATTGGTCGATTGCGTCCAGCTCGGCGAGCACAAGATGTTTTCGCTCTGGAGAAACATGGTGGTGGCTGGGGCGATGAGTGAGAGTCGCCAGATGGGAACGCTCAAGCCGTTTTCGTCGCCTTACTTCGTAGACGACGCGGCTGGCGATCGTCATGAGCATCGCCCGAGATTCACGCACCTCCTCCAGTCGAGGCAGTGCCGCCAGTTGGGTGAAAGCTTCGCATGCCAAGTCTTCAGCGTTCTCACCGCAGCCGAGGCGCGAGCGCAGCTTATGGGTGAGCCACTGATAGTCGTTGCGAAAGACATCAGCCAGTAATTCAGACGATGCCAAGCTTTGCCCTGTCATCTAATTGCTCCTGCGCGCAGCTAACAATCCATGGCGAGGGGAAGACGAAGGCAGGCATTGCTTTGGTCTATCTCTTGCACCGGTCAGCCCGAAAGTGGGTGGGCTGAACGGTATCAACTGGTCCGGCTGGTGACCAATATCGTTTGGTTAGGCACTTATATCTGACTGCAGGCCGAGCGCGGTTTGAAGGCATCTGCCTGGCACGCACGGCTCATCAGATCCAGGCCTTACAGCGTACGGCCAAAAAACGCATCCAGTTTGGCGGTCGCTGCTGCCACGTACTTGGGAACCCAATAGGTTTCGATGTGCGTTGCACCCTCTAGCTTGAATAGCTCCTTGTCCTTCGCGCCCGCTGCCTTGGCAAACGCATCTTCAGTCATGTAGAGGCTGTCAGCTTTGGTCCCCGCGATCATGAGCAGCGGCTGCTGGATCAGATCGATCTGATTGGCTGCGTCAAAACGCATCAAGTCGATCAGGCTGCTGGTGGTGTACTTGAAGGTGGAGTTGGGATGGGCATGGGTTTTCCAGTAGTACTCATAACCTTGGCGATACAGATCGAAGGGCAACTTGGCGATTTGCTCATCGCTGAGATTGGCATCACCCGAGTACATCACTGCCCCGCCCGCAGCCTCCTGAGCTCTTGCAGCCGATGCTTGTTGCATGCGCTGTTGAATGGAGTCCAGTTGGGAATCGACATAGCCATTGCGGCGTACCCGGCCTGAGTTGAACATGCTCACAGTGGCCACCGATTTGAAGCGCTTGTCAGTCTCGGCAGCAGCCAATGAGTATCCGCCACCGCCGCAGATGCCTAGCAGGCCCAGACGTGTGCTGTCGGCTCCGCTGTACTGGCTTATGAAGTCCGCCATGCCGTGAATGTCTTCTATACGGTTGGCAGGTTTATCTACGCTGCGGGGTTGCCCGCCACTGGCACCCTGATAGGCGGCATCGGCGGTAATAGTGACGTAACCCAGTTCGGCCAGACGCTGCGCGTACAAGCCGGCGACCTGTTCTTTCACGCCCCCATTGGGATGGGCCACAACAACCGCAGGATGCTTGGCTTTGGGGTCAAAATTGGCGGGTGTGTAGACGTTCGCTGAAATATCCAAGCCGTTGAGCTTATAGGTGACCGGGTGAATGTTGACCTTTCCCGGCTCGTTTTTGGTAATGGCACCTTCGTAGGCCAGCGTGTAAGGGTTCTTCTTGTAGTCAGCCGCCATCAGCTCTGCACCTGAAGCACCGAGCAGCGCGGCCAGGGCGGTATGTCGTATAAGTTTGCTCATCGGTACAGTCACCTTTTCCAGTGTTCCGGTTTGGATTTATCTCAAGGCGTGGAAGACGTAATCGACGCTCTCGGCATCATCAAGGGCCAGCTCTCCACGGGCCAATGCTTCACCAAGTGACGACTGCGCGACCCGAAGTTTCCACCTGCCCAACGCTTGGGTGCCTGATTCAGGGATCGGCTCTTCGGCGTTTATTGCCTCTAGGAGTAGCTCCCGTGCCGGGAATTGGATGACCAAAGCTTCGGCTTTCCATGCCGCCACGTTGATGCCCAGTCGGTTGCAGATTGCGATCTTGGCTCGCGCATCGGCCCTGTCGGCGAGGCGAGAGACCTGGATAAGCGAATTCAGTGACGAGTCGGATCCCGTGGCACTGGCGATGATTTCACCGTGTTCCCACGCCTCGCGTGGGCAGTCCTTGTCTTGCGGCTTCAGCTCGATGAAAGGATTGATTTCCATTGGATAGATACGGCACACGAGCGGGCGTTCGTCGTAGATACTGCAGAGGTCATCGGCTTGCAGGTTTGGGCACTGGGCGAGCGCGTTGGCGGCGAAAATAGCCGTCACCTGTACGTGGGTATTGCCGCATGAGACTTGGGCCGAACGCAACAGGCTGTGCTGATACTCCTGCTCTGACGCTGGCCAATGGAGCTGTTTGAACGCCTCCAAAAGGATCGCCACGTCATGGCCGCGTTCCAGCCATTGCCGCGCCTCCAGCAGCGTAAGCGGGATGAAGCGTCCTTTGCAGCAGGCGCCGCATCCGACGCAGTTGAAGCGGGTTGGCTCATGCTGCATATCGACTCCACACAAAGGACGCCAAGGCATATTAATGTCAGGGGCGTAGTTTGATTAGTCGATGGGCAGCACTAAGAGTCATGAGGCCCGATCATTAATCAACCTTGGGGCCGGTAGCGCAGCGCCTCGACCAGCAGCGCGAAGGCCGGCGATGCCTGGCGGCGACTGGGGTAATACAGGTGAAATCCCGAATACCACGGACTCCAGTCTTCGAGCACGACCTGCAACTGCCCACTGGCAATGTAGGGGGCCGCGATGTCTTCGGGAATGTAACTGAGCCCGAAGCCGTCCAGTGCGGCATCGAGTAATTGGTAAACACCGTTGTAGGTGATCTGACCCGCGACGCGCACGTTGAGAGTCTCGTGGTCCTTGGCAAACTCCCACGCATAGACGCCGCCATTGGTCGGCAGACGGAGGTTGTTGCACAGGTGCTTCGGCAGGCAGCGCGGGGTGACAGGTACGTCGCGTTGGGCGAAGTAATCGGGCGTGCCTACCACCAGCATGCGCATGTCCGGGCCGATGCGGGTTGCGATCATGCCATCGGCCACGGCTTCGCCGAGCCTCACTCCAGCATCGAAGCCCTGGGCTGCGATATCCACGAAGCTATAGTCGCAGCACACCTCCACCGAGATGTCGGGGTACTGAGGGAGGAACTGCTTGAGGGCAGGGCGCAGTACCAATTCCAACGCGTGATCCATGGCACTGATGCGGATGTTGCCTGCGGGCCTGTCGCGCAGATCGCTGAGGTCCGCCAAGGCGAACTCGATCTCCTCGAACATCGGGCCGACCGTCCCGATCAGTCGCTCGCCCGCTTCTGTGGGAGACACGCTGCGGGTAGTACGCGTCAGTAGCCTGAGACCCAATCGTGCCTCCAGGCCTCGCACGGTGTGGCTGAGCGCCGATTGCGAGACCCCTAGCTTGCCCGCCGCCTTAGTGAAGCTGCGCTCCTTTGCAACCGCCAGAAAGGCAATCAGGTCGTTGGCGTTTTCCCGAAGCATTGATGAGTCCTGCTCATTGATTTATTTGGATTCTAGTGACTAATCGGATTGAAATGTAACTGATAGATTACAAAACTTTACTGAAGCCACCGGAGACTCCTGAATGAAGTCACTTACAGCAGCTGCTCTCTCAATGGCCTTGCTCAGCGCTGAAACCGAAGGAGCACAGCCCATGAGCGTTGTCGTCACCCCTGTAGGTTCCCAGCCATCGGCTGTTGGCCCCGCCGAGTATTTCACCGGGAAAGTACGTGTCGATGCGCCGTTTAAAGGCACCGACGGAGCCCGCATCGGCGGCGCGACGGTGACTTTCGAGCCAGGGGCACGTACAGCCTGGCATACCCATCCACTTGGCCAGACGCTGATCGTTACCGCAGGGGCCGGTTACGTGCAACAAGAGAGGCAGGCGCGGCAGGCGATTCGCCCTGGCGACACGGTCTGGATCCCGCCCCACGTCAAGCATTGGCACGGTGCTGCGGCTGACATGGGCATGAGCCACATTGCGATCGCCGAGGCTCTGGACGGCAAGACTGTCGAGTGGCTGGAGCAGGTGAGCGACGAAGACTACGGCCACGCACGATGAACCCTTTGTCGCGCAAACAGTGGGGTGTCCTGCTGGTCATCCTATGCAGTTATCTCATGATCGTGCTGGATACCTCGGTAGTCATCACCGCCTTGCCCCAGATCCGCCAGACGTTCGCCATGACCACTACCGGGCTTTCCTGGGTGCAGAATGCCTATACCCTGGCGTTCGGCGGGCTGTTGCTGCTGGGCGCGCGTGGCGGCGACATCCTGGGGCGCCGACGCATGTTCGTGATCGGCCTGGGCGTCTTCATGTTCGCCTCGTTGCTGGTGGCGGTGGCGCAGAGCAACGCTTTGCTCATTGCTGCCCGTGGTCTGCAGGGTGTAGGTGCAGCGATCCTTGCCCCTTCATCCCTGGCGTTGCTGCTGGTCAATTTCGAAGGCCACCAGCGCACGCGGGCTATCGCCTGGTATGGCGCCACCGCCGGCGTGGGTTCGAGCCTTGGTCTGCTGATCGGGGGGGTACTCACTCAGTGGGCATCCTGGCGTGTAGGCTTCCTGATCAACCTGCCGATTGGCTTGGCACTGATTATCACCACGTTGCGCGTGGTGCGCGAAACCCCCGTAAGGCCGAGCACATTTGACCTGGCTGGAGCACTGCTATCGACAGTTGGGATGACCTGTCTGGTTTACGGCATCGTCAGCGCAGCTAATACCGGATGGGGCGATACAAGCACTATTTGCGGGCTCATCGCCGGGGCGCTTCTACTCGCGTTGTTTGGTTTTCACGAGGCGCGGACTTCGGACCCGATCCTGCCGCTACGCCTGTTTCAGCACCGGGTGAGGGCGGGCGCTTACAGTGCTCGGCTGTTTTTTCTGGGTGCAATGATGAGCTTCTATTTCTTTACCACTCAGTACCTGCAGGAAGTGCTTGGGTTCAGCGCCAGTGAAGCAGGGTTAGCGTTTCTGCCAACCACGTTGGCTAATTTCGCTGCGGCAATGGCCATCCCCCGGCTTACCCGGTTGTTTGGCAATGGAGCGCTGCTGGCCGCCGCCGTGGCAGTAGGGTGTATCGGCATGCTTTGGCTGTCGGGCCTTGGCTCGGACACTGGATATCAGGCCGTGATCATGCCGCTGCTGTTGATCGGCTTGAGCCAGGGCGCTTGCCTCAGCCCGCTGACCGCAGCGGCGATGACTGACGTGCAACCTGCAGATGCAGGCGCGGCGTCGGGGCTGGTAAATGTCAGCCACCAGCTCGGGGGGACCCTGGGCCTCAGCGTGCTGACCGTCGCGTACAGCTATGGAGCCGGGTCTTCGGAATCGGTCCAAGCAGTCTCGGCGGGTATTTCCATGGCATTCATCTGGAGCGCTGTCATGCTGGCGTCAGCGCTGGTGGTCGTGCTTGTTCTGATCGTACGAGGCGCCCCGCAAAACGCTGCCCTTGCGCAGCGTCAGGGTTAACCCGCGTTCAGCCGATCAGTCTTTGGGTCGGGAATCGAAGACCTCTTTGAAAACTTCGACTGCAGACATCGCCTTCGGCCAACCAACATAGAACGCGAGGTGGGTGACCGCCTCCGAGGCTTCGGTTCGGGTCAAGCCGTTGTCCATCGCGCGATTGAGATGGAACTGCAATTGCGGGGCCTGACCCTGGGCGATAAGTGCGGCGACGGTGACCAGGCTGCGGTCCCGAGCCGTGAGGCCTGGATCGCGCCAGAGGTCGGCGAACAGCACGTCGTTGGTGTAATCACCCAGCTTCGGCGCTACGGCTTCGGTAGCCGACTGCACCGCGGCGCGTCGCTTGGTTTCACTGTCGGCATCGAATTCCAGCGGCTCGGCGGCTGCCAGCACTATGGCGTCGCGGGGGATCTTGCGTTCGGTGAACACCTTGTGCGCCACACCGGTGGCCGACATTGCGTTCGGCCAACCGGCGTAGAAAGCCAGATGGGTAATCAGCGCGCTGATCTCACTGGGCTTGAGCCCATTATCCAGCGCTAGATTCAGGTGCCCGGTCAACTGCGCGCTCTGGCCATTGGCGATGAGGGCGGACAGGGTGATCAGGCTCCGGTCACGGCTTTTCAGTTGCGGGCGCTTCCAGACTTCACCGAAAAGCAGTTGCGTAGTGTAGTTGTAAAGTTGGGGCGTCACTTCCTGAACATGTGGCGCAGGTTTGGGATCGGGTTTGGCAGTTGTGGCGCCGGCTTCGGTCATGGCGGCGAGGCACAGCGTGGCGAACGTGGGTGCAAGAAGTCTCATGGTAACTCTCAGCTGCTAGTGGCTATCGCTGGCAAGCGATCCAGAAATTTGTCGAGGGTGATCGGGTACTCGCGTACGCGCACACCGGTGGCGTTATAGACGGCGTTGGCGATGGCGGCGGCGACCCCCGAAATCCCCAGCTCGCCAACGCCCTTGGCCTTCATTGGCGATGAGTAGGCATCGACTTCATCGATGAAAATCACTTCTTGATGCGGGATGTCGGCATGCACTGGCACTTCGTATCCGGCAAGGTCGTGATTGACGAAAAACCCGTGGCGTTTGTCGACCACCAGCTCTTCCATCAACGCGCCGCCCACGCCCATGGTCATTGCCCCGATAACCTGGCTGCGGGCCATCTTGGGGTTGATGATGCGGCCGGCGGCGCAAACGGCAAGCATGCGGTCAATGCGCACCTCGCCGGTGGCGGCATCGACTCGGACCTGCACGAAGTGCGCACCGAAAGTCTGGTGCTCCCGTTCCTCACGTGCCTTGCCGAATTCCAGAATGTCTTCGGCTGTTAACGTACCGTTCTGCGCGACGTGCGCCAGGGACATGGTTTTGCCGCTACCGCGTACCTGGCCATCGGTAAACTCGGCCGTCGCGGGGTTGATGCCCATTCTTTCGGCGATGAGTGTCCGCAGCTTCATGCTTGCAGCATATACACCGGAGGTGGATGAATTGGCACCGCGCTGGCCAGCCGAACCTGCCGAGGTGGGGAAGGTGGAATCGCCCAGTCGCACCACCACCTTGTCCAGGCTTACGCCCAGGGTTTCGGCCGCGGTCTGGCCGAGAATGGTGTAGCTGCCGGTGCCAATATCGGTCATGTCGGTTTCGACGGTGATGATCCCGTTGGAATCCAGGTGCACCCGCGCAGCGGAGTCGCGGATCGGATTGCCGCGAATGGCCGAGGCCATGCCCATCCCGATCAACCATTGGCCTTCGCGACGGCTGGCGGGAGCAGCGGGCCGCTGATCCCAACCGAAGTGCTTCGCACCGGTCTCCAAGCATTCGATCAGTGCGCGTGTGGTGAACGGCCGGGACGGGTCACCAGGCACAACCTGAGTGTCATTGGCAATGCGCAGCTTGACCGGGCACATGTTCAGGGCGACAGCCAACTCGTCCATGGCGCCTTCCAGTGCCATCATCCCGGAGGCTTCGCCCGGTGCACGCATGGCGTTGCCTTCCGGTAGATCGAGTACGGCGAGGCGAGCACGGGTCATGCGGTTGGCCCCTGCGTACAGGACCTGGGTCTGGGTCACGGCTTTTTCGAACGGCCCGCCTGGCAGGTTGCCGGACAGGGTTTCATGGCCGATGGCGAGGATCCGGCCCGAGCGATCGGCGCCCAGCCGCACGCGCTGAATCGTGGCAGGCCGATGGGTAGTGTTGTTGAACATCAGCGGCCGGCTGAGCGCTACCTTCACCGGTCTGCCCAGTTGGCTCGCGGCAACCGACGCCAGGACCGCGTCGGCGAGTACCGACGCTTTGCCGCCGAAGCCTCCGCCGATGTACGGTGATATCAGGCGAATCTTCTCGGGCGGCACACCCAGGATAATCGACAAGTCGCGCTTGCTCCACGACAACAACTGGATCGAACACCACAGCGTCAGCTGGTCGCCTTGCCAGCGCGCTGTTGAGGCATGCGGCTCCATCATCGCGTGGGCCTGGTCGGGCGTGGCATAGGTCACATCAATCTGAACGGCAGCCTGATTGAAAGCGTCGTCGAACTGGCCGACGTCGGTATCGGGCCCAGTCTTGGGGATCTGCGCATTCGGGCGTTCGGCCGCCAGGTCGAAACGGCCCTGACCTTTCACATAGTCGACTTCGATGAGCTGAGCCGCAGCACGCGCCTGTTCAAAGGTCTCGGCGACGACGATCGCGATGGCCTGGTGGTAGTGATCAATGCCGGGCCCGCCCAGTGCGCGGGCGGCATTGAACTCGCTTTTGCCCAGCGTGCCTGCATTGGCTGCGGTGATCACGGTTAACACGCCGGGGGCGTCCTGTGCGGCATCTGTGCGCATCTGCGCGATGCGACCTTTGCCGATAGCGGCACCCAAAATGTAACCGTACACCGCGTCTGGAACCTGTTCGTGGTTCTCGTAGGCATAGTGGGCGGCCCCGGTCACCTTCAGCGGCCCCTCAATACGATTCAGAGGTTGACCGACGACTTTCAACTGGTCTATCGGATTGTCGCCCGTGGGCAGGTCGAATTTCATGACTGCGCCCTCGCTTGCAACATTGCCGATGCCACTGTTCGCTCCACCAGAGTGAGCTTGAAGGCGTTGTCATGTGACGGGGTTGCGCCACGCAAAAGGCTGCCAGTCACCGCCTTGGCGCCGTCGGGCATCAAGGCATCGGCAGCATCGACGCGCCATGGCCTGTGGGCGACGCCGCCAAGCGCAACGCGCCCCGTTCCGTCGGGTTGCAGGATTGTCGCCACCGAGATTAGGGCGAAGGCATAGGAGGCTCGGTCTCGCACCTTATGATACTGATGCACGCCTCCGAGCGGCCTGGGCAGTGTCACGGCGATCACCAGCTCATCGGAATAGAGAGCCGTCTCGATGTTGGGCGTATTGGCCGGCAGCCGATGGAAATCGGCGATGGGAATGGAGCGCACGTGCCCGTTGGCCCGCACCGTCTCGACGGTAGCATCCAACAGCCTCATCGCCACCGCCATGTCGCTGGGGTGAGTCGCGATGCAACTCTCGCTGGTGCCGATGATCGCCAGTTGCCTACTGAAACCGCCAACGGCCGCACAGCCGGCACCCGGGCTCCGTTTATTGCAGGCCATGTTGGTGTCGTAGAAGTACGGGCAACGGGTGCGCTGCAGCAGGTTGCCGGCAGTCGTTGCCACGTTGCGCAGTTGCCCCGACGCGCCTGCCAGCAAAGCCCTGGCCAGCACAGCATAGTCTGTGCGGACCCGCGGGTCGGCGGCCAAGTCGGTGTTGCGCACCAGTGCGCCAACCCTCAGGCCGCCGTCGGATGTAGTCGCGATAGTGTCCAGCCCCAGGCCGTTGACATCGATCAGATTCACCGGGGTCTCGATCTCCAGTTTCATCAGGTCCAGCAGATTGGTGCCGCCGGCGATGAAGCGAGCGCCTTCGAGTTGTGCAGCCTGCGCAGCAGCGTCCGCAGGGGAAGTGGCACGTAGGTAGTTGAACGGTCTCATGCGGTCTCCTGTGCGACTTCGGTAATCGCCTCGATGATGTTGGAGTAGGCACCGCAACGGCAGATATTGCCGCTCATGCGCTCCTGGATTTCCCGTGCTACTAGCCGTGGAGCTTCAGTGAGGTTGTCACTGACATGGCTGGGAACGCCCGCGCGGATTTCGTCGAGCACGGCCACCGCAGAGCAGATCTGTCCCGGTGTGCAGTAGCCACATTGATAACCGTCATGCTTGATGAAAGCGGCCTGCATAGGGTGCAGGTTTTGCGTGCTGCCCAGACCTTCGATAGTGGTGATGTCCGACCCCTGATGCATGACCGCGAGGGTCAGGCAGGCGTTGATCCTCGAGCCATTGGCAATGACCGTACACGCGCCGCATTGACCATGGTCGCAGCCCTTTTTCGTACCGGTGAGGTGCAGATGGTCGCGCAAGGCGTCCAGCAAGGTAGTGCGGGTGTACAGTTCCAGGGTGTGTGACGTTTGGTTGATGGTCAGCGCTACTTTCGCAGCATTTGGCCGTGCGGCGTTGGCAGCGCTGGCTTTGGCGCTGAGGAAAGGAGGTAGGGCGATTGCCGCAGATGACACCACCCCAATGATAAGAAAGTTGCGCCTGGTTAACGGCGTCATGTCGTTCGTATCCACGGTTACATTTCCTCGGGAAGGCTGTGCGATCTGTGCACCGTCCGAAGCGCTCTTGAACGACTCTCGCTTATGTCGAAGCGGGCGTTCATAGGTGCGGGTAATTGAAGACCTTAACGCCGTGGCTGACTGGCGACTATGCCGAATGGGCGTATAGCCACATGAGCGAGGTTCATGAATGGACGCCGCTACTGGTTTCGCGGGGGCCATGGAGAATACTGTCGTTGCAAGCGATACATTTCGAAACAGTCAACGGGTCAATGCACACTTCCGCGTGCATTGACCACGATTTAAAGGATCAACTGAATCCGTTGTAGCGGTATTTCTTGAAGTTGAAGATCATGATCAGGTTGATCACGGCAGCGCCCGCAATCGAGCGCAACAAGTCTCCCCATGAAACCGTCACCAGGGCGGCTAAGAGAATCAGGCAATCGATGACCAGCTGTACTTTTCCGGCACTGATCTCGTACTTCTCCTGCAAATACAGCGACACAATGATCACCCCGCCCAAGCTTGCCCCGTGGCGACAGATCAAGACAAGCCCGACCCCGATCAAGGCACCCCCAACCAACGCAGCGAACAGCGGATTGAGGGTGTCGTAGCTGATCATCCCGGGCAGAGCGATGCTCAGTGCCGCCAACGAACACACTGCCGCGCAGGTGCGCAGAATAAAGGCCCCGCCCAGACGCTTGTAGCCCAAGTAATAGAACGGCAGGTTGACCAGGAAGAAGCATGTGCCAACCGACCAGCCCGTGAGGTAGTGCCCCAGCAAGCCGAGGCCAGCACCCCCACCGGTTACCAAATGTGCGTCGGCATACAGGCTCATGCCGAAGGCAATCAGCAGCGTTCCTACTACGATGGACTGTATATCTTCAAGCAAACTGTGGCGCTGACGGGGGAGGGCTTGGTCCGTCATGACGCCGCAGTAGCCCGAGCAACCAAATATTCGGTCAGCAATTTGACGGGGCGGCCTGTAGCTCCTTTCTGCGCGCCGCTTTTCCATGCCGTCCCGGCGATGTCCAAATGTGCCCAAGAATACTTGCGAGTGAAGTTTTCCAGGAAGCAGGCGGCTGTGATCGCGCCGCCCTCACGGCCGCCGATATTGGCCAAGTCTGCAAAGTTGGATTTCAGCGAATCGTTGTAAGCGCCGTCCAGCGGCATCCGCCATACGGTGTCGCCGGAGGCTTGGGAAGCGGCGATCAGCTCTTCAGCCAGTGCATCTTCACGGGCAAACAGACCACTGTGTACGTTACCCAGCGCCACTACGCAGGCACCGGTCAAGGTGGCTATATCAATCACCGCCGCAGGTTCGAAGCGCTCGGCATAGGTCAGTGCGTCGCACAGAATCAAGCGCCCTTCGGCGTCGGTGTTCAGCACCTCGATCGACTTGCCCGCCATGCTCGTAATGATGTCCCCCGGCTTTAACGCTTCGCCTGATGGCATGTTTTCACAGGTTGGAATGATACCGACGACATTGAGCGGCAGATCCATCTCGATGATCGCCTTGAAGGTACCCAAGACGGCCGCCGCACCGCACATGTCGTACTTCATTTCATCCATTGCCTGCCCAGGCTTGATTGAAATGCCGCCGGAGTCGAAGGTGATGCCCTTACCGACCAACACCAGCGGCGCCTGTCCCTCTGGTCCGGCCTTGCGGTCCATCACGATCAGCTTGGGCGGTTGCACTGAACCCCGGGCGACGGACAGAAAGCTATTCATGCCCAGCGTCTGGATGTCTTCGCGTTCCAATACCTGAACCGTGGTTCTGGCACTTTGCGGTTGTGCCAAACCTTCCGCCACTTGGGCCAGATAGGTGGGTGTGCACTGATTAGGTGGCAGGTTGCCCAAGTCACGGCACAGGCTGACGCCTTGGCTAATCCCATCGGCGCGGCGCAGGATTTGATCCTCCGAGGCGACCTGTACATCAGCCACGACCAGCACCACTTCTTCCAAGGCGATTGCCCTAGGATCCGGCTCGCTCTTGAAGGCGTCGAAGCGGTAAACCGCTTCTGCCAAGGCCTGGATGGACTGGCCTACGGCGGTTTCCTGCTCGAGCGACTGTGTCAGACACCACAGCAGGCGGGCACTGCGCGTGGTCGTCAGCGCTTTCGCCGCGCCGGCGATCACCTTGCGTTGACGGGCTGCGTCCATCTCGACGGAACCGCCCAACTGCACCAGCAGGACTTGCCGGCTGGCCAGGGCCCTGCCGGTACGCAGCAGCAGGGTATCGCCGGGTTTCTCGCCCAGGTCCTTGCTTTCCAGGGCGTCCTCGATCAACCCCGAACACAGACTGTTGATCCAGTGTGCAGCGCCCTTGAGGGCAGCCGCATGTACGCCTACCACGATGCAATCGAATGCAGTGGTGCGCAGATACTCTTCGGTAATAGTGCCAAGCAACGACGTTTTCATAGGTTCTCTTAAGCGAAAGTATTCAATGGATAGCACGGGCCGGGAGGCCCGCGTTCAGGCGACTGCAACCCGCGGAGAGCGAGTCGCGATATCAAGTGCGCGCGTGAAGTCCTCGATGAGGTCGTCGACATGCTCCAGGCCCGCATGCACACGAACCACATAGCCCTGGCCTGCGCTTTGCTCGCACGAACGAAGCGGGGTGCCTACCGGGACAACCAGACTTTCGAATCCGCCCCAAGACAAACCAATGCCAAACAGCTTGAGGTTATCGAACAGGCGTCGTAGCACGTCGGTATCACAACTTTTCAAACGGATACCAAACAAACCGCTCGCGCCGAGGAAGTCGCGCTTCCACAGGTCATGCCCCGGCGTGTTGGGCAAGGCGGGGTGCATCACATCGGCCACTGCGCAATGCTGGGCAAGACTGTTCGCCAGGGCGATACCATTGCTCCAGTGCTGTTGCAGCCGAACAGGCATGGTCCGCAGGCCGCGTAAGGCCAAAAACAGGTCGTCGGGGCTGGCGATCTGACCGAAGTCATGAGCGCCGGCCTTTAGCTGGGCCCAGGCGCGCTTGTTTGCTGTAGCGGTGCCAAGCAGGGCATCCGAGTGTCCGACGATGTATTTGGTCGCTGCCTGGATCGAGACGTCGACGCCGTGTTCGAAAGGCTTGAAGTACAGGGGCGACGCCCAGGTGTTATCCAGCAGGACGAACGCACCCACTTCATGAGCGGCATCGCAGATGGCTGGCAGGTCTGCAACTTCAAAGGTCAGCGAGCCGGGTGACTCGGTGAACACCACTCGAGTGTTGGGTCGCAGCAGCTCTGCAATTTTGCCGCCGATTGCCGGTGCGAAGAACTCCACCTCTACGCCCATACGGCTCAGCACATTGGTAGTGAAGGATCGGGTAGGGCCATAAATGTTGTCCGTCATCAATACGTGGTCACCGGTGCTGACGAACGCGAGCAGGGAATGCACGCACGCAGATAGGCCCGAAGGGAAAACGCAGCAGCCGTGGCCGCCTTCGAGTTCGGCAATAGCATCCTCGAACGAGCGGGTGGAAGGGGTACCAAACCGGCCGTAGTTGGAATAAGGGTTGCCATTGACCTTGCTCGCTTCCCAGCTATCGAAGCTTTTCGCAAGTATGGTCGAACCCCGGAATACTGGGGTATTGACCAACCCACCGAACGCATCGGGGGTTCTACCGGCATGGATGAATCGGGTAGCGGCGTCGTACATCGCAGTCATACCTAAGAGCAAGATAGGCTGCAAATTTTATCGATCGGCCCGGGGAAAGAATTTCACTATGGTGATCGGAGAGGTTCGCTCTGGGAAAAATTCGTTCGATTTGCCTTCGCTGGTTGGAATTTTTTTTCTGGGGGCTGCCTAGTCCAACTACTCGCGCAGGAAGGTGAGCGGGCACCACTAGGAATAAATCAGCGCAATGAGCTCTCCAGTCCGGGGTAGGTTGGCTTGCCCATGGGCTGCTCGAGCGAGCAGTTGTTAGCGTTATCTAAAGCCGCACTATTGACACGTACTGGTTTCGGTGATTTTAGCGTGCGCGCCACGGGGGCCGGAAAACCCAACCAAATGTCGCAAATACCTGCGCAAATCCGGTGCTGATGAGGCTGGGCTTACGGCTACCCGAACCCTCTGGGCGCGCAGCACGTGCAGCCCACGGCGTCGTGTAGGATGAACCTGTTTATTAGCTATTGCGACGCTTATAGATACAGGGGGCGATTGTGATGCGGGAAATATAAACTAAGCTGTTAGTCATAAGCGATTATGCTTTTAGCATCGACGAGCACCGATCAGTACAAATAAAATCTGTGCTGTATTATTACTCATGTTGCGCCAAGCATGCCTATTTCCATGTTGTACAACCACATCATGTTTATGAAGTTGGATCTTTTGGCCGTTTCCAAGTTCAAGAACCAATTCACCCTCCAGAAGAATAGCATAGTCGATGCTCTCGGTTCTGTGCATGCCGGGCTCATTCACTTCAAAGGTGGATGCAAACTCAGGCATTTTTTTCAATAGTTCTTCCCCAAAGGCAGCACCGTCAAATGCAGCGTTCGCCATCGTGGAGTCAGGGGGGATCGACACAATATTTAAACGGGTTTCTCCAACCGATGGAATACTTCCGACGGTCATCTCGATGCTTTGTGGTTCCCCGGTGGCGACGATGGCCTGTGCGCTCGTTGACCAGAACAGGGCAGATTCGAAGCCTGGTAGCGCGTCGAGCGTAGTGCCTTGAACTGAAGCAATGTCGGAAACAATCTCCCCGTTACCGTTCTTACCGGTTCCTACAATGATACGGCGAACTTTCATTTGACCTCCAATACGCTCATAAAGCTCGGGCTAGGTAAGCTGACTTGTTAGCTAAAAAAATTACCGCGCGCCTGCAGATCATTTGCTATGAAAAACTAATGTTTCATCGAGCATTTGATACTAGACAGGCGCGTGTCAATTGCGAGCTTTCGATACTAGCCAACTCCATCAGTCGGTATTTCGGCGGCTCGGCATCCGACGTTAATCTAAGGCCTGACTACAATATTCTCGAACCCGCCATGCGTCCGGTTCTCGGCTGCAACCATCGCCTCATTGAGTTGCTCTAACTCGTAAATCTTATGCTCGAGTGCTGACAAATCAAGTACTCCGGAATCCACCATGCTAGCCATATCCTGCGCCTGTGAGGTAGTAAACCAGCAGGATCCAATAAATGAGATCTGCTGTACCATCAAATAGATTGGAGTCATTGGCAAAACGTGGTCCATACCTCCGATGAAAACCAGTCGACCACCACGGCGCAACGACATCAATCCATCCATGGTTGGATCAGAGCCCGAATGAGCGGATAGGCAATCGACGACAATGTCTACGCCTTGACCATCAGTTGCAGCACGCACTCGCTCAGGAAGATTCCCTTCTCTCGCGTTCATAATCTCTATACGGCCAGGGGCGAGGGCCCTAACTCGCTCGAGGAGCTCACTGTTGCGTGCCACCGCGATGATCTTCGGAACACCCATAGCCAGCGCCAACATGACCGTCCCGACCCCAAGCGTTCCCGTTCCCCCATTCACGAGAACAGTCGTGCGTACACCGGCTTTTGCATTGCACAGCGCTGAGTATGACGTCCCTAAGTAACCGAAACGCGCTCCGGCTTCGAAGGAAACCTTGTCTGAAAGTACGACCATGGAATCCGCGGGTGCAATCATGTATTCCGCAAATCCACCCCAAGGATAGCGCGCATAAATGTCATGAGATTTTGGGCCCATCCCGAAGTAGCCGGCCATCGTTTGATTGGCGCAGAGCAGTCCTGTGCCACTGAGGCAATGGTCACAGGTTCCGCAGTACCGTAGAGGGTTTACATACACACGCTGTCCAATTTGCAAACCGCTTGCGTTGGGCCCGACAGCTGCGACCTCGCCCACAGGGTCCAAGCCATAGATAGCGGGTAAAGCGGGGAGCGGCAGGTCAGGAAACCATTCAGGGTAATGATAAACAACATTGCGGAGGTTTGGCACCACGCCGCATGCTCGTACCCGAACTAGGACATCAGATCCTGTGGGCTCAGGAATGTCAATTTCGTCAACTTGAAACGGGGTAGCTACTTTATGTAATCGAGCGGCGCGCATATACTTCTCCCTTCTTATTATCGTGTGGTTACAAATATTGTTGTGTTTGATTTCTCACAGCATGCTTTTTATATTGGCATGCTTAGCAATAGTGTCCAAAAACTCGATTGTCAGCTCGGGGTGCGTAACAATGACGTTGTGGGGAGCGTCGATTTCGATGTAGTGCCATCCCGGCTGGCTGCGAGCAAAAGCAGCACTTTCTTCCACACCAGGGAATGCGGGCAGCGTGCATCTAAAATAGGTCGCCGGGATACCATTAGCGAGAGGGTTTTTTAACTTCAATGCGGACGTGTCGACGCCTAATGGCTGTGGTGTCAGATGTCTGCGTAGCCATCGGGCTATAACTGGGTCGCTCACCCCAAATGCAGAAGGGTCAGGGGGGGGGACACTGGTTCCACCATTGGCTTCAGCTCTGGCTAAACGTCTTTCTCGGTCCTCAGCTGTCATCCCTTCGAGTCGGCTCCGACCATCAAAGGGCAGGCCTCCATCGATAAACACCAGATGTTTTATTCGCTCAGGGATGATATCCGATACGCCGCATATAGACCGCGCGCCAAAGCTATGGCCCACCAAAATGACCTCATTCAATTCTTCCATTTCAATGGTCGATTGAATGTCACGGACAAACGTGGCCATGGTGATATCGGCGCTCATCAGATGACTGCGGTCGCCCAACCCGGTTTGCGTTGGAGTATAGACCTCATGACCCAGGCGACGAAGACCATCTGCCACCCCACGCCAGCACCAGCCTCCGTGAAACGCACCATGTACCAGGACGAAACATGCTTGAGCCATAGCAGCCCTCTATCTTTTTTGTTTTTTATCACGCGGGCATCGTCTTTTTGATGAGGATCGACGTCCCGCGGTTGGGGATACGCTTTGCCTGGATAGTTATGCACAAAACTAAGTTTTACGCAAGCTATAGGTCGTGGTCCATCGTAATTCCCAAGTGGCGCTTAGCGCTGATCGGGTTGCCTCTAGAAGATGTGTGCCGATCGGGCGAGAAGTGGCGTGCATTCCTGGGCGCTCGAGCAAAGGTCACGAAACGGGTCAGTCAGCCGCGATCCGATGTACTGCAAGGCCGCGAGGATAGTCATGCTTGCTACCGCACCAGCCACATCACGGGCGGCTTACGCTGGATTCCTGAAACGCTTTTTGTCCGTGGCGAATGAACGACAAGGCGACTTCGGCACTGAAGCTCAATGGCGACGGGCATCTGACTTTGCGGGGTTGCAGCATGATGTTCGGAAGCGATTAAGTGCAAATGTTCTTTCTTTGTGCATAATAAGTGCTATCCTACCGACAAACTTTCGTTGTCAGTAAAAAATGAACGCAAAATCTTCCGTTGACTCAGCGCAGACACTCCCTCTGGTCGATCAAGCGTGTAATGCACTACGCAGTGCGCTTATCAACTGTGAATTCGAACCCGGCGATCGCCTCCGGGTTGAAGTGCTGCAGCGTAGATTTGGCTTCAGTAGTAGCCCCCTACGAGAGGCGATGAATCGACTCGTGCGGGGGGGATTGATTACGATGGTCGAAAATAGAGGGTTTCGCGTCGCGCCAATCACCGTTGAAGCAGTCAGAGATTTGACGAGGGTCAGGCTCTTGATTGAAATCGAGGCATTGCGTGACTCGATCGCTTACGGCGGTGATGATTGGGAGTCCAATCTAGTTGCCGCGTTTCATAGTTTGTCAATAGTTGAGCAGCGGATGGGACCAGAGCCTGGTCTGGTTGATAACGCCTGGGTCAGCAGGCATCGTGGGTTTCACCTGTGCACTTACTCTGCATGCACCTCTCCGCTACTATTGGAAATGGTTGAAGACCTTTTCGATCAGGCTGAGCGCTTTCGAATTTTTTCCGCACGGAATCGCAAGACTAACCGCGCAAAAAATTCCGAGCATGAGAATTTATATAAAGCCGTATTGAGTCGAGACTTTAATGAAGCCGCTCAGCTCCTGACTTCTCATATCCGTAGTACTGAAAGATTTTGTTGTGAGGGCATACTTAATCCGTAACCCTTCGGTATGCCACGTTCGTTTGCATTCCTCTCGGGGCAGATTTCCATTTAGCAGGGCCTCCTTTCCCGCAGCGTTCCTTGCTCCCACGTTACACTTAGTTGGGCATGAAGCCAGCTAAGCTGTCTTCCGTGACGTTTCATTCGCACCGCGGTGCATAATCTCTATGATGATTGGCACGGGCGACATTAAGTGATCGCGCATCAAAGCTGCCACCCGAACGGAGTCGCGCGCTAGGATGCCCTCAACCAGCGCGGCATGTTCCTTGCGCTTAAGCTCCAGGGCTTCCGCAGAGAACATCGTTTGCGTCAGCCACAGGTGCCGATATCGCTCCGCTTGATCAAATAGGTACTTGCGCGCCTGTAGTAGGTGCCTGGAACCGCAGCCCGCTGCAATGGCACTGTGGAACGCTTTATGCCGCTCATCCCAAATCTCGAGTGCTTTATCCCGACTTGTGACGTCCCCGACTTTTGACAAGGTATGGGAATGTGCCAACACCTGGGCTTCCCAGGTGTCATCTCCCCTTTCGATGGCCAGGCCAACAATCATCGCTTCGAGGTTGGCACGGGCATCATAGATGTCCTGCATTTCCTGCAGCGAGATGGACGCGACTCGATAACCCTTCTGGCTAATGACCACAACAAGGTGTTCGGCAACCAATTGCGAAAGTGCTTCGCGGAGCGGGCCGACCCCCAGCTCATAGCGTTCCTTGAGCCCACCCATGAGCAGTTTTTCGCCTGGTTTGAACACCCCGCGAATGATATCCAGCTTGAGCCGCTCATACCCGCTGAATGCAGAATCAAGCCTGGGGCTTGGGCTTTCCAAAATGCCGCTCCTGAACGCGCTAAAACCCCATCATACCGAATCCTCCATCGAGGTAAAAACCTGCGCCAGAAAATAAATACGTCTACCATTTCGTGAAATGTAGACATTCCTACGTATTGGCGATATTTTTAGGCGCCTTCCAGTTCATTATCTTTCTGCCCAGGAGTCGCCATGAACACCTTTACCCAATGCCATGACCCTGTGATGTCACCACCGTCAGAAACCAAGGGATTCACCGTTTCCTCCTCCTGCCACTCGCAGCGCCTATTAGAGATAAAATTTACTCAGGAAACCGTCGATGCGTTCTTGGAGGTGGTGGCGCAATGGCCAGTACAGGCTCTTGAGTACAAATCGTTTCTGCGCTTTCGAGTTGGTCAGCTGCTCGACGAGCTATGCGGAGGTACATTGCGCCCGTTTCTCATTGACACCATCCTCGATCGCGCCACGGGCGGGATGCTAATAACCCCTGTAGGGTTGAGCGACGTGACGCAGGCCGATGACATGGTCAAGTTTTCCTCTGCCGTCGCGCACCTAGTCGGCCGCTCCAACTTCGATGCTATGAGCGGCCAGTTCTATGCGCGCTTCGTAGTAGTCAACACGGACAACTCTGACAGCTACCTCCGCCAGCCACATCGGGTGATGGAGCTGCACAATGACGGCACCTTCGTGCACGAGCGTACCGATTACGTGATGATGATGAAGATCGACGAGCAGAATATGGACGGTGGTAACTCTCTGTTGCTGCACCTGGACGACTGGGAAGATCTGCAGCATTTCTACGACCATCCATTGGCCCGCCGTGAAATGCGCTTCACCGCACCGCCGAGCAAGAACGTGCGTGAAGACGTTTTCCACGCGGTGTTTGACAGTGACGCCGAAGGCCGTCCAACCATGCGCTACATCGACCAATTCGTACAGCCCAAGGATTTTGAGGAGGGTATCTGGCTCAACGCCCTGAGCGAGTCCCTGGAAAACAGCCCTCAGAAGTTATCGGTACCAGTGCCGATCGGCAGCTTCCTGTTGATCAACAACATGTTCTGGCTGCATGGCCGTGATCGCTTCACCGCTCATAAAGGCTTGCGCCGCGAGCTGATGCGTCAGCGCGGCTACCTCAGCTTTCAAAAAAACCTGTACCAGCGTGGTCAGTAAGACTTGCATAGCGCTGAAGTGAGCAAGGCCACTACCCATGGTCCTGCTCGTTTTTACACAAAACCTGATCCAGGTAGGTGCAATCTAATGGCTGTGTACGACTTCATCATCATCGGTGGCGGCATTGTGGGCATGTCCACCGCCATGCAACTAATTCAAGATTACCCGGATGCCAAAATTCTCCTTCTGGAGAAAGAGGCCGGCCTGGCCATGCACCAGACCGGCCATAACAGCGGCGTTATCCACGCCGGCGTCTACTACACACCGGGCAGCCTGAAGGCGCGTTTCTGCCTGGAAGGCAATAAAGCTACCAAGGCTTTCTGCGACAAGCACGGCATCCCTTATGACGAATGCGGCAAATTGTTGGTGGCCACTAATGCACTTGAAATGGAGCGCATGCGCGCGTTATGGGAGCGCACCGCCGCAAACGGCATCAAGCGCGAGTGGCTGACGGGCACGGAACTGCGCGAGCGCGAGCGGAACATCGTCGGCCTTGGCGGTATCTTCGTGCCTTCCAGCGGCATCGTGAATTATGCGCTGGTGACCGCGGCCATGGGTCGGGAATTCGAAACCGCCGGTGGCGAGATCCGCTACAAGAGCGAAGTGCTCGCGATCGATGAGCATTCAGATGAAGTGGTGCTACGTACCGGGGATCAAGAACTACATGCCCGCTTCCTCATCACCTGCTCGGGCCTAATGGCCGACCGCGTGGTGCGCATGCTTGGGATCAAGCCTAATTTTGACATATGCCCATTCCGTGGCGAGTATTACCTGCTACCAAAGCAGCACAACCAGATTGTTAATCACCTGATCTACCCGATCCCGGACCCGGCCATGCCGTTCCTCGGCGTGCACTTGACCCGAATGATTGATGGTACGGTCACCGTCGGCCCCAACGCGGTCCTGGCGATGAAGCGCGAAGGCTATCGCAAGATAGATTTTTCGCTGACCGACATGTTTGACATGCTGGCCAGCCCAGGCATCCTCAAGGTGCTAAAAAGCAATCTGCGGCCCGGCCTTATAGAGCTGAAAAACTCGTTGTTCAAGGGTGGCTACCTTCAGCAGGTCCAAAAGTATTGTCCTAGTATCGTCAAGGACGACCTGACAGCCTACCCGGCCGGCGTCCGCGCACAGGCGGTATCACCGGATGGGAGGCTGATCGACGATTTCTTGTTCGTTAAAACTACCCGCAGCTTCAACGTCTGTAATGCGCCCTCGCCAGCAGCTACCTCGGCTATCCCGATAGGTGCATATATTGTCAATCAGGTGCGGGAGCAGCTCGCGACGTCCGGCGTCAGCTTCGGAAAGCCCCTTATACACCGCTTGGCCAATACCGATGTCTGCACGACTCACGAGTAACGATAGAAACGGGATCAAGCCAACTATCCGCGGCTGCTTCAACAGCAGCGCGGATAAGGCAACAGCGTGATCTATGCAGAAATTAATGCTGCGAGAACCCGAGGCGGTCGACTACGTGCACGGCCGGCCTTGTGAAAATGCGCAAATGGCGCGTGTGAGTACACCATCTAGGCCCTATAGCCACCACCGCCAAGCTGGCATTGCCTACTCGCAATGGCCAGCTTTATCCCGGTTGCCGAGGAAGATGACCTAGAAGGGTAGGGTAAATTCAAACCAGAAACGGTTCCCCTGTGACCGGTTTTCTACGCCAAATTCCTTTTGATATTTAACAAGCACGCCGCCATAGCCGCCCGCAAGATCATAGGATATCTGCGGCCCAATCCCGAATGCCTGTCCGCGGTTTCCATCTATTATCAGTGTGTCCCTTGCGGTATCGTCCGTAAATTGCCTTGTTGCAAAGCCTTGGAGTGCAACTTTGACTTTTGGATGTTTTTCAAACGGTTTATACGCGATTGCAGCATCTATTGTCGCATTGTTTCCTGACTTGTAGTGTGTAGCGCGATTTTCCGTATTGAACTCGGTGAAGAATGTCATGGAAAGCTCTGAGCGGGGTGTAGGAAGCCAGGTAAAGTTAAAGCTTGGCGCAAACGTCCAATAATTTAAGCCGTTATTTGCCAAGTCCTTTTTGTTATATTTTCCTATTGGAACGTAGATATCTACCCCTCCAAATGCAAAAAAATCTCCAGTGGGACTGACGTAATATAGATGAGCGGGAGCAATCACCGGATCACCAAATCCGGTACTCGTTTCCTGTCGTCCAAACGCTCGAAGACTGACCTTGGTTATAGGGGCTATGATGCCTGAGGATACATGAAAGGGGCCTATTCCCTCACTCCATGTGTGCACGATGCGCGGGGCCCATGCATAGACCTCGGCCTTGAAATCTGGAATGGCCGACCGTCCCTTCCCATCATTGAAACGATTACTCTCATAGTATTGTACATAGTGATAGTGGCTGGTCTCCCCAGGAGGGGGCATGGCGCCATTCATAATGGTGCCAACACCCATCGGGTAGTGTACCTGTCCGCTTTCTGAGCCCTTTCCCTCTGCCGAGCAGATCATCGCCGCGAGGAGAAGGCACGTGCGTGCCTTGGTGATTTTTTTTTGCATCAATGTCTTTCCCGTTGGTTTTTATTTTTGTAAGGGTCGCCGCACTCGTGGGCTGCAGAGCGTCTGCTCGCGCTGTAGAGAGGCTGCCGTTGGGTGAAAGCCCAGGGCGAGGACGATGATTGCATAAAATAAATTTCTGTGCATAATAATTCTCGTGGGCGTAAAACCGGTTGCCGCTGTGACCACCACGTCGTTGGCGGGTCAGTACAGTGGGTATGTCGCGCAGAGGGTTGCGAAAAGTCCGTAAAACAACACGAGAATTGCGAGGTGGTTATGACCAATCTGACGCATAAGGACGAGAATTTGACAAGGTTGCATCACTTTGGCTGCGTCGTACGCGACCAGGCGAAAACACGTTATTTAATGGAGGAGGTTCTGGGATTTCCACTTGTCGCGACGTGGATTGAAAAATCACGCTTAAGAGAGTTGGATGAAGAGCACGTATTTTGCCACACCTTCTACGCGCTAGGCGACGGCAGCGCACTTGCATTTTTTCAGTTTGCTGATCCAACCATGTTTGAGAAATGCCAGGCGCCAATTCCGCCGATCGTGAGCAGGTTTGAGCACTTGGCGCTAAAGGTCAGCACTGCCAAACAAGATGTAATAAAGCAAAATCTTACAGCAGCGAGCATCCCATTTCGCGAAATTGATCACGGCTACTGTAGATCTCTCTACATAAATACAACGGATGGGCTGGAATTGGAGTTTGCTGTCGATCCAGAAGATCTAGACCAGATCCTGGGGTTTCAGCGAGCCCATGCGAGTTCAGATTTGGATAGATGGATAGCTGGTGACGTAACCCCAAACAATACCCTTAGGCACCGCGAATAAAAATATTAAAAGGAGGTCGTAATGCGATTGGCTAGTTATAGTGTGGCTGGGGAATCCAGTTGGGGCGCTCTAGTATCGGGCGGCATTTATGATCTGAAGTCGCACATGCCCGAGTATGATACGCTGCGAGACGCCATCGAATGGCAGGCGTTTGAAGCGATCGATAAGCTAATCGAGGGTGACCCTGCGCCTCACTACTCGATTTCTGATGTTACATTCGATCCAGTCATTCCGAATGCCCGACAAATTCTTTGCATCGGTTTGAACTATGAAGAACATCGACTGGAGACGCGTCGGGAAAAACAAGGTTATCCAACTGTGTTTGCACGCTATGCAGCTAGTCAAGTAGGTCATGGAGCGCCTATTTTGCTTCCGCCTGAATCTACGATGTTGGACTATGAAGGTGAGCTCGCCATTGTCATTGGAAAAACATGCAGGCGGGTTCCGGAGGAAGATGCATTTTCAGTCATTGCCGGCTACGCATGTTATAATGATGCTAGTATCCGTGATTTTCAGAAGCACACTTCGCAGTTTCATCCCGGTAAAAACTTTCCGTCTACTGGCGCCTTCGGGCCATGGCTTGTTACTAAAGATGAAATTCCGGATGTTGAGCAATTGACTATTGAAACACGACTGAACGGACAGCTTGTGCAGTCCGGTACGTTGGGAAACCTAATCTACACATTGCCGCAGTTGGTCGCTTATTGCTCCACATTTACGGAGTTGCGTGCAGGCGATGTTATTGTAACGGGCACTCCCGGCGGCGTGGGAATGGCTCGGCAGCCCCAGTTGTGGATGAAAGCAGGTGACGACATTGTCGTTGACATCAAGGGTGTTGGGCTGTTATCCAACACTGTATTGCGTGAGTCTGTTGATGAAGTCATTGACGGCGCCTTGGTGACTAAAGATCAAATCCGCTCAGTCTGATTTTCTGATTAATGCATAAAAAAACAAGGTGTTTGCCATGGAGCTCGGAATTCGTAATAAAGTGGCATTGGTTTGTGCATCGACACAAGGGCTGGGGTATGCTTGTGCTGAGGCGTTGTCTCTAGAGGGCGTCGAGGTTTTCATTAATGGGCGTGATCTGCAAAGGCTACAGGCGGCGGTAGAAAGACTGCGCGCCAGCACAGGTGGAAAGGTTAGCGGTATTGCTGCCGACGTGACAACAACGGAGGGCAGGCGCGTTCTCCTAGATAGTTGCCCGCATCCGGATATCCTAGTCAATAATAACGCGGGTCCGGCTCCTGGAGCATTTCTTGACTTCGATGAAGAGCGTTGGATGGCGGTATTAGAGGCCAATATGGTTGCGCCGCTACAACTCTCCAGGGCTGTTATTCCCTCGATGCAGCAACGTAAGTTTGGCAGGATCATAAACATCACGTCGGCGATGGTTACCACCCCCAGGCCGCATATGACGTTGTCTGCTGGCGCTCGTGCAGGCCTCACTGCCGCCATGAAAGGCTTGTCAATTGAACTGGCGCGCTACAATGTCACGATCAATAATATGCTTCCCGAGCGGTTCGATACCGCTAGACAAGAGCAGATGGCCCGTGTCGCAATGTCTCGCGATAATATTGATTATGACGAGGCGCGACGTCGTCAGGTTGAAAGTATATCCGCCCGCCGGCTAGGCGAGCCAAGGGAGTTTGGTGCGATGTGTGCCTTCCTGTGCAGTAACCTGGCAGGATATGTCTCGGGGCAGAATATACATCTTGACGGTGGCTCTTACCCAGCGTTGATTTAAATGACAGAATCGCGACCACTTTTTCTCGGAGCGAGTGAAAAGTGGTCAACTATAAATGTGCGGAGGCATGCCATGCCGAGGTTAACTCTTACGTTTGATAATGGGCCGACGCCGGGGATCACTCAGCATGTTCTTGACGTATTGCATGAATTCCAGGTCAAGGCAACTTTTTTCCTGGTTGGCAAGAGCCTGCTGTCTCCCGGCGGCCTAGAGCTAGCTTTGAGGGCCAAAGCGGAAGGGCATTGGATTGGGAACCATACTTTATCCCACGGTACCCCTCTTGGTCTTCAGACTGAGCAGGGGCGCGCGAGGAAAGAAATTGAGGATATGGATGATCTGCTGGATGGCCTTTTACACGAAAAGCGGTTTTTCAGGCCGAATGGCCGTGGGAAGCTAGGAACTCATCTATTAAATAAAGAGGCAATCGACTACATTGTGGACTCTTGCGCTACTGTGGTTCTTTGGACAAGTGTTCCGCTGGATAGAAAGGTAGATGTGGATACCGCTGATGCGTGGTTGAGTCAGGCAAAGAACGATATACTCGAAAATGACTGGACACTTATGGTCCTCCATGATCGTCCCAGTGGTCATGAAGGTCCCCAGCCTATGGACTTTCTACCAAGTCTTTTACGTTGGGCAAGCGACAACAAAATCGAAATCGTTCAGGCTTTTCCGCCTTCCTGCATACCAATTTGTAATGGCAAAATCATGACGCCTCTCACGCATATTTCGAATTGAATTTCCGCCTTTTCGGTCGGCCGATTGACCGTCAGTTCGACGTGATGCCCGTGGTCGTACTTACTCTAAAAACCGGATACCTGTATCCAAGTCTCCTGACGGAATCTCAGACTTTGGTCAAAGTGCGACGTCGCTATTTGCAAAAAAACTTCTCGCTGACCAATGGCGTGTCGCCTTCGAGATTAGCTTGGAGTCCTTATTTGATGTTGATTGTCAGACGTCCTGTCCACGCAACAGCCGTTCAGCTTTCATAAGTAAGGGCTCCAAGCTGCTCTCGCCTATTTGTCCTGAGAGATAATCTCATGCCCCTTAGCGCATACGATTACTTCCAAAGCCGGTTGAGACGCTTTGCGAGATTAATAACATTTTGCATCTTGAAAATACAGAGTCGCCCATTAGTTTTCAATAGCGTCGTCATTCGAACCTCTTACCTTCTTACAATCTGAAGCATTCATGAAGGCCCAAGCAAGCCCGATACCACCTTCCCAGGTTTTCAACGTCAGCTGGAAGCCGGTGAGGATCGAATATTCACCTTTGTAACCTTGCTCGCGGATCGGCCGAAGAGTTCGCAGGTGCGCGTGCTGTGCGGGCCGGACAGGTCACTTCTGCGATCATTTCTCCCTTCGATGCGGCAGCCAAGCTTGAGTTGCTGCCTGGTCAACCTATCCTGTTGCTCAATCGCAGCTTTTACTCTGCAAGCGGTGAAGTCCTGCATCACGTCATCATGTGCGTGCGCCCGGATACTCATCCGCAAATCGTCAATTTCTATCGCCAGGATGAGATGCAGCGGCGCTTTTGAACGGTACTACGTGCCGCTTCTATCTTAGCGCTGGCCGGGGTCACCGGGCGTCAAAATTGTAGTGGCACTCCGGTGTTTGGTTCAGGCGGCGTTGCATCTCCTTGAGCACAGCTTCATGTTCCCAACCTCTTACTCGACGATTTGTGCTTGGCGTGCACTGGGTTTTCAGGGGCAACTCTGGCATTTTGAACTCCAGTAGCAGTGCATATTCACCCCACTGCGCAGCGAGTGCGCGCAGTTGTTCGGGTGTCATTTAGTCGAGATTGGGCGAGGAAGTCATGCCGTGGATTTTACCAAAGCGATCCACCTGCCACAGCTGAAAAGCAAGGCTAAATCACTGTGATTGTGCCGTTAGCGCCAACTCGCTGCCATGGCAAACCGAGCACCAGCGCTTGAAGTTGTTCAGCGTCGAGCCCGACTTCCAAGCCGCGATGAGTGCCAGGCCAGTGAAACTTGCCTTGGTTCAAACGCCTCGCGGCAAGCCAGATGCCCACGCCATCGTGCACCAGCACCTTCATCCGGTTGGCCCGGCGGTTGGCGAACAGATAAGCGCAGTGCGGCTTCGCCGCACCGAACACAGCGACCACGCGGGCCAACGCAGTTTCGGTGCCGGCGCGCATGTCCATGGGCTCGGTGGCTAGCCAGATGGCGTCGATGCGTATCATTGCGAGAGGCTGCGGATAAAACGTGCGCAGCCGTCCGGGTCGGAGATGGGCCATTTGACCGTGATGGATTTGTCGCCCAGCGGCAGTGCGATGACCACGGCTTCATCAGCGGGCCGTTTAGGCATCGGTTGCAGCGGTACAAACACGGGAAGCGGCGCGACGGGTTTATCACGGTAAATCGGCAGCCACTTGCGAATCACGTTGGCATTGATGCCGTGGCTGATGGCGACGCTGGAAACTGAGGCACCGGGTTTCAGGCATTCCTGCACGACCTGGGCCTTGAAGGGTTTGGGATAGGAGCTTCGTTGGCGCATGGAAATCCTGGCGATAAGGGTGATCGCGTCCGCTTAAAAATAGGCGGACACCATCGCCCTTAATTCCGGATTTTTGAAGGTGTGTTCGCTGGCCGCTTACGGAGGGCGTGCTTGCTGAATACGATGAGCGCCTGGGTGCGTTCTATCAGCGGGAAGGCATGAAAGCTTCCGGGTGGTCAGAGCAGGTGGTGAACCGGCTGCGAAGCGTCTCCAGCCTGCATGGTCGCGAAGAGCTGGTTGAAGAGTTGAAACGAATGGGATTTGGATTGCGCTAAAAATTGGGCCTGGGGCCCTGGGGCCCTGGGGCCCTGGGGCGCTCTAGCATCGGCACTGTCGATGAAGGTGCGCCCGAGGCGGCCAACCACGCTTTCGTCGTTGGCGTAGTGTAAAACTCCTCTCGCTTACCAGCGATGACTGCCTCTTCCGACGCTGAGCTCTACGCCTTCGAAATGGCTATGGATAGGTCGGGTGATGATGCACTCAGGTCGACCTTCCAAGAATAGGCCCACTTCGGCGATCGCCTGCATCAGGACTTCGGGGTCCCTCACAAGCTGCGTCGGTGGCGGCCATAAGAATTCCCTGAGGTTTCGCCTAGCCGGCTTCTTTTTAGGACTTGCGGAGCTGAGAGGAAAGGCTTTCATGTCGGATACGTTCAAGCAACGAGTCTAAATCCATATCAGGATCAAGGAGCAAAAAACTTTCGAGAAGAAGGGTTAGCGGATGTACGCCCATTCTGCCAGCAAGCTCCGATGCTTTCTCCAAAGTTACGTTCTTGAGCCCTCGCTCCAGGGTGCTGAGGTATGTCCTACTGCTGACGATTCCAAAATCCTCTTGAGTCAACCCGTGGCGAATCCGTGTGTTGCGCAACGCGATGGCAAACGCTTCCCGCAGCTCCATTTTGCTTAATCCACAAAAGGAACGATGAAGCCTTCTTGAGCTCTATAGCGCTACAATCTATAGTGTTCATTTAGTGAGGTTCCTATGGCAGGAGTACAGATGAGTGCCCGTGAGTTATCTGCCACGTGGAATGGGCGACGTCCCTCAACGATGCTCATTGTCGCAGTGGCGAACGTCTCTCAGCCGGAGCAGGGTGTAGAGATTATCAAGCGGATTTCCGGCCAAAACCTCATCGACCTGGTCAATGAACTGGATCGGCCTGATTCAGACAAGGCTATCGTTGGTGTCCTGCTGGCAGTCCCCCCAGAATTTAACGACTCTGAGCGATGGATCGCTGAAAATGTGTTTGATTTTGGCCGAGTGGAGCTAAGCATAGCGGATGGACCTTGCTTAGATACTTATGCCTACCGGCTTGCTTCAAAGGCTGTATTTAGAGATAACGCAAGGGTCGACCCAGCAGACATACTGGGCTGGAGATCACTCTATAAAACGCCCAATGCGGATGGTGACGTTGATCCAGAGCTCGTCGCCCACCAAGGCTGGTTATCTATCATCATCACTCAAATGCTCAACGCGGTGAATTTACCTGACGCGGAGGATGCCACTGAGTAGTCGTTGGCTCTTCATCGGTGCCGTAGCTCAATTCCAGAGGCGACCTAGGTGAGTCCAAAAGGGGAGGAGGGTGCGGATACTTTTTTCTTGTAAAATCATCTACTTCACGCTAATCATCGCTGGCGGCGATTGTGTATGAAGAACGCGACGACGACGTTCCCTCCCAACAGTATTCACAAGTGGTGCCCATGAAAGGAAGACGTAAACTCAAAACTTCTAAGTGGCTTTTAAAGGCTCGATTAGAGGCCGAATCCCGGCGCATGCTGGAAAATAGACCCAATGAAGCAGGTCATAGATTTCTTGATGCGGCCTTGCAATTTGGAGTCGAACATGAACCTATCGGGCGCCTTTCTGGTACTTAGAACAACCTATCATCCCCGGCATAGGATTGACCAGATGCTGAAACATTACTGATCCAAGCCTCTAGCTCATGAACCGTACCAATGCTGAGGTTGGGATGATTGGTTGGGGTCAGTGTGGCACTGGCTTGTGGGTCAGACATCGACGACCCCAACAGGAGTGCCGATTTTAGGCATATGCGGATATTTTACCGCCGGTAACTACGCATTAGCACTGCAGCGCTACCCTTGCGTTTATAGCCGCGAATGGAGCCATCCGTCAGCGTGATGTAAGCGAATGGTGGTGTTGATGGCGAGGCAGTTGACGGGCTCATCGCAGAGCCGATCAATTCAGACTCATGACGATTTTGTCAGTCAGCCTGCAAGTGCTCTTAGCGTGAGCTACACTTTATTTTGATTTGGACCGATTTATGGCTACGCCAATTCGCGTATAGAAACGATCCAGAGGCTGCGAAACTTGGCCGATTGCTGCCGAAACCAAAGATCTGCGATGGGCCGCTATCAGCCCAGCACTAAAGGCGATTAGCGGTCGATCAGGGATGCACTGGTTAGCGCGCTGAATTTTGAGCACCAAGTGCAACGATTGAGGGGAGAAGGATAACCGGTCAGCTCATATTGGCCTGAACCCTCCGTCTGCAAACCCGAAAACATATTTTATCGACCTTGGGAAACAGCTGGTTGCTATGGGAGGAACTCGCTATGAACAACACTTTGAGAATCGCCATACTCGTAGAGGAAGGCAGGCAACGAATTATATCTTCCGGGGACTGGCTGACAGTTGCCGAATTGAGTGAGTTGACCGCTCAGACGGTTGATGAGCTGAAGACTAAAGTTTACAGCTTGATGAGTGAGGGTCAAATTTTTTCCATAAATTACGAAGGCGTAGATTACTTCCCTACCTACGCTTTTGACGCTAGCGGGGGTTACCAGGTAGTCCCTGCACTAAAGGCTGTCATTGAGATATTGGCGACGCGCAAAGATGCTTGGGGGATGGCTTTCTGGTTCGGCTCCTCTAATTCCCACCTCGGTGGAAGACAGCCGAAAGAGTTGATACGAACCGACCTTGGCACTGTCCTGGATGCCGCGAGCGATGAGGTGTGTGGCATTTTGCATGGATGATAAGACTCATCAAACCTACAACGTCAATCCGTCGAATGCTGCGATAGCATCGATAGGGATGGGGCAGTCATGAGATTTGTCAGCTTTCATTGATCTTGGCCTGGCTACAGGATTTGCTCTCAAGGATTTGTGATACAGACAGCGCATTGTGGCTGACTATCGCAAGACGCAAAGGCCTGGAACAGATCGATTCCAACCAGTCGCAGGTGCGAACTTCGCTTGTCAAATTCAATGGAAGGACCCGGTCAGTTCTAATGCTAATGATGGTCAGGTGCGGTGCAATTTCCCATCTCCGGTGTAATCGTGACGTGATCCTGACTACCCTTGCATCTGAAGCTCATACCGAGGACTGATACCGCGATGCAGATAGCGACACCCCTGACTTTTCGACGCAGACGGACCTCGCAATTTCCGCCAATCCCCAAAGGCGGAAAATCTAGTATTAGGAGGAGGGCGGTAGTCATACTCACGCTACGGCAATAAATTAGAGTTCTTGCGACAGTGGTTGCAGCATTTGAAATGCTAAAATTCACAACCCGACCTGATCAGTAAAATTTATTTCCTTGAAAATTATCGGCATCTCCACTGAACGGCTCAACGAAACTGAAAGTGCGCTGAATTACTGGCCACACACTTTCATTCCCTAGTAGCTGCTGGGTCTCATAAAGTCCTCGCTCCGCCAAGCAACTTCTAATACTTGCATCCCTAAGTGAATAAAGTGTTGCAGTCCTTAGGATCGCTGCGTCCGACCTCGAATGTCCGGAACGGATCATCATCAGTTCTGCATGTGTTAAAACGTCTTTCACAATATTTCTAATTTGTCTCAGCGAAACACCCGAGCGACCGTGCTTTGTTATGAGCAGAGGCTCTCTTTCCAGATTATGCGACGACAACGATACCTGTCTGCTAATACAGTAACGCTCGAGGTAGGGAACGAACTCGAGCGGTAATTTTGATCTGCGAGATATACCTTGATCATTCCCTTCATAATACCAACAATCCTTTTTTACAAAACACCCCATAGAAGGCACGTGCTTTTTGGTCGCTGCCAACGCCCTTGCTGGAACTAGCAAGTACTTTGTCATTGCTATGACGAAAAGTGCTCTCTCAAATTCTGCGTCTCGCTCACATAACTCTGCAGCTGATAAGACAACAAAGTCAAGATGAGCTGCTCCAACACCTCTGCCAATTGCACCACTATCTCTTGACAGCTCTTCCAAAAATAATGGGGCGAGACCTATGGTAGGATTGTGAGTTTGAATTTTTCGACTAATCAAAAAATCAAAGAAAGCCGAAGATATCGAGCATATACTTACTAAATTACATCTTGTAGGCAGCATCGAACCATCTGACCTAACGCAAAAAGAGCGCCATCTATTGTTTATTAAATACTCCTCATCATCATCGTCATACACAAACCGGTGGCGAGGCGACGTTCCAATCCATGCAGAAGGAGGAGAAGAATTAAAATATAGAAAAGATTTAAACTCGTCAGACTCCACTGCACATACGGAGATTTTCTGTATTTCCCAACACCATAGAAGCAAGCGCTCAACAATTAATCTGCTGCTTCCAAATAAGGCTGGTGATTCGACTGTAGTATTCGCAGTTATAAGTTCCGATATAAATTCTCGGCCTAATTCAGCATAGCGAAGCGCGTCAAGTGACTCATCAAAATCCAAAAGATATCGTCGAACATCAGGATGCCGAAGATAATAGGAATCGGCATCCTTAGTGATGTTATCGAATCCTGAGAAGATAGGGCTCGGCGACCGCATTCCAGTTCCACCTCCTTACGTATTTGGTCAAAGGCTAGTCGTTTAAACTCATTCTAGCAAGCGCACTGTCACGGCTAAAAATTCCAGTCGTTATCATTTTTATTGTCTTCAGGAACTATCTTTTTTGGGGTCGTCAGCAGATTATAACCCATTGAGCTAGAAAGCTTTTTTCAACCACTGATAAAATCTTATCTTTATTTAAGTCGGAATTTTTTCAGGATAGGAATCGGATATTATCTTTTACAGGCGCCAGCAGTGGATCTCAAATAAAGACCGAAATGCGCAGCCCTATGAAAGTATTGTATTTTTTTAAATGTCCTTGCTTCTCAAAATTTCAGGCTCGTCACAGGTGGTGACATTTACAGCTTTGTCACCCTGACACATCATTTAACATAATATACATTATGCGTAACAAGACATTACGCCGCTGGGCGTGGTGTCAGAGAATCGTGTCAGGCTCAATCATTGGCAACAGAAAATTATCTATTGCCAATAAATACAAGGGAATCAGAAGCCTGCACGGTTTTTGTCTCCCTCTGTCGAGTCCTCTATCGTCAATGACTGGTAAAGATTGGTATGCCGTGCGCCATTGCCAAACCCAAGCCAATCTTGAAAATCTCTATCAAGAGGCTCTCGCCCCTCTGCGTTGGCGGACACCGGTGGTGAGCACGCAGTGAACTTGCGCATGGAGTTGCACCAGTGATAGACGGCATCGTGATCTCGCCACCTTTGTAGTGCACTCGCTCGCATTCCATCCCGCTGGAAAGTTGGACTTCACGTCGATCTTCCGTGTCTACCAGACAATAGTTCTTTTGAGAGCTCCAATACCTGAGCTTGACTACTCATTAAGTCTTGCTCTAGTTTTGAAATCCTCTGCGAATACATTTGAGAATCTGAATCTCTTTGTTGTAAAGCTTGAGCATCAAAGTGCTCTATGTTTTTTTTCAGGTTTTCGCACCGCTTTTGTAAGTTTTCAATGGTTTCTAGAAAATACTTATTTTCCGACTCTGCTTTTACTAAGCGCGCGATCAAATCAGTGATTTTTTCTTGATCTTTCCAGGCTTTGGCGGTTACATCTTTTAACTCCATTCTCATGTTGGCGGAGTGCTGGACCTCCGCCTCAAGGCTTCGAACAGCTCTAATTTTTTCTCTGATGTGAACGGCCCATCGAGCTCGTAGACCTTTTTCAAGCTCTTGAATTTCTACAATTCTTTTACGCTTTTCGGCTTCTACTTCATCGATCAGCTCTGTGTAGGTAGCCATAATTATCGCTTTAAATCGATCAGGAAATTTGGCGAAGCAGTCACTGCGATCTAATTCCGCTACCGCATATTTTACTTGATCAAGTGTAGTGTGCTCGGTGTTTCTGACTGTCATATTTTATCCTCCTGGTATATTTCGCCCCATCTTCAGTGATGGCATAGTAAGCCGTTATTTAGGAGTCTTAGTTTCAAGAGTGAAGCATCTGTAGAGTGACTCATTAGTCTCAGAATTTATCTGGGCGATGAACTGGTCGACGGTTTGCCATCGTCAAAGCCAGCGCCCTGCTCTATCCCTCACCTTTTCTGCCTAAATCATACCGACGTCCTCAAACGCGCTGTCTTGTGACCTCCGAAGTTCGATACTTTCCATTAGAACAGGCTCGAACCTAGACGCTCAATCGCCAAACCGTGTCGCTATCCTACGGCGAACCTACGGCGAAAAATTGGAACTCTTTGTTGCGAAGTCAGCGCCAGTTAACAATCGCCAAGGCAGACCAGACCAGTCCTCGTCTCCCCCGCCCATCGATCGACACGTTCTAACGGATGCCGAGCTCCTCAAGCTCCGTGTCGATTTGTTGGAGTAGGTCCCTACGAGTGACTGATCTCTCTTGGATAAGGAACGCTGCAACGATAAGCGTGACTGGGTGCACGCTCAGGACGTTAGCTAATTGACTCACCTTGTCAATCGTAGGGCTCTTCAAGCCGCGCTCTAGGGTACTCAGATACGTCCTACTACTAACGTCCGAGAAATCCTCCTGGGTGAGGCCTCGTTGCTTGCGGATGTCCCGAAGTGCCTGTCCAAACGCGATATTCAGTTCCAATTTTCAGACTCACAAAAGGAACGATGAAGCCTTCTTGAGTCCTATAGGGCTACAATCTATAGTGTTCATTTTGGAGGGGCTTATGTTCACTACCTACCGAAGCTCTGAGATTCAGTTACCCGACCTCGGCGATTCTCAATATGGCGACACGCAAATCTGGCCATACATTGAGCAGGAACTCATGTACCCATGGTTTTACCTAAGCGTGGTTCGGATTGGCGCGGTCGAGCAGGATACGTGCATGCTTATGATTCAGCATGCACAGGACGTAGTGTCTCTAGTGCGTCGTGAAACCTCTCGGATTAGGGTTGAACAGGTCCAAATTGTCACCCCTGCGCACATGAATGGTACTGATCGCTGGCTTATGGAGCCCGTCAAAAAAATATCTGTCCTCGAATCCCCCAGCTTAGGCGGTCCATGTGAGGCATTCGAGGTCGACGGAGGTAACTGCTATGCCCTTTCTGGATCGGGGGTTTTAGAGAATGCCACTTTGATACAGGTGATCTTCGACGCTGCAACCGACCTCGAGAAACCCCGATAGCGTGTTCGCCATCAGTGTGTAAGCCGCAAAGGATCGGATCCTGTAGCAGGCTACCCCGTCTAAACCTGCAAGGTGTGCGATGAAATTTCTAATACCGGACTCTACTCCCCGAGCTCGCCAGGCTCGGGGGCCGACAGAGACACTGACAAAGCGCCCACTTGAGGAGCTTGGGGACGTGGATCTAGTGAAACTCGTTCTAGAAGGGTTTGCGTTGCAGGACGTGCAGATGATGCTGTCCAGCTCAACGTTGTACACGAAACGAAATGTGATCGGCCTGATATTGGGAAGGTCTCAGCGGAAGGTTAACCATCCGCTGAGTTCCAGCTTGGGAATGGATCGACTCAATGCCCAACAGAGCGCAATGGCATTCCAGTTCGCTAAGACGCTCGAGCAGGCGATTGCAGTGTTTGGTACACACGCGATGGCGGAGGACTGGCTGTGCCGACCATCGAGATATTTATCGGGACTTACACCGGTTGAGCTAATCGAAACGTCAGTTGGGTTCGCTACGGTTGAGCGTTACCTTTGGCAGATTCACCACGGGGTGTATGTGTAAATGCAGCCGACCGCCAGTGATATCCTCAATTTCGATTTTCACAGGAGCGGCTGCATGCCTGATATGGACCGGTCAGTCGCTGCGTTGAAGGCGGCAAAGAGTATCGTGTTTTTACTGGTGCTGGTATTTCAGCGGAGTGGAATACCTACGTTTCGTGACAAGCTAACCGAGCTTTGGTCCACTCACGACCCCGAGAAACTGGCGACAGCTAAAGCCTTTCGTGAAAACACTGCTGTAGTCCGGGGGGTCTATCTGTGGCGCCGTAATCAGATGAATCAAGCGAAGCCAAACGCTGCCCATGTCGCGATACAACGCCTGGCAACTTCAGGCCGGAGCGTAGCTGTGATCACGCAGAATATCGACGACTTACACGAGTGCGCGGGATCGGTGGATGTCGCGCATCTTCATAGGAGTTTCAAAACTCCTGAATGCTTCGCATGCCGTAGGACTGCGGATTGCAGCCGTATCAGTTCGATTTTCCTCAGCATGCCGCCGAGCGCGACCCACCTCGATGCCCTCGAGGCAATAGCAGACTGCGCCCAAGCATCACATGGCTTGGTGCGGACATTTCCGACGTCGTTTGGAAGTCTGCGGTCGACCACTGGAGGAGCTGATCCTAGATCGTCATCTTGTCCGAGTTGCTGAGCTGTATTGTCGGCCGCGACTTTACGATCAAAAACTTTCTCTTCGACCGATATCGCGAGCCGGAATGGGGTGAAGTTTTTACGGCAAGGAATACAACCGGCACCGAGCACCGCCCGCCTGCATGTATTCTGTTCGCAGACTTTCCCGTCCAACAATCGTCGCCAACATCGGCCTCCTATCCCGCCTATCAGAGGCAAGCCTTTGCCATTCTGCGATATCCAAACCTGAGGGCGTAGGATGATCCTCAGGATGCGTGTGCCATTCCCCTACATACCTGATTAGCCCATTGCTTTCTCTCCATCGGCGTTCTGCAATGCTTTGATGGCCGTGGAGCAATCGCTCAAAAAAATACTTGAGCCTGCGGTCTTTGGGCGTGGGGACCGTCGCTTCCATAATCTCAAGGTGTATACCCCGAACGTGGCCAAGCAAGATACCGCCGGCCTCTGCATCTTGATCGCCCTGAACGTATTGTCCAAAGACGGCGATTACTTCTGGCGCGAAATACACAAGACGCTCGCTATTCGGATCTTTCCAAGTGCTCATGAACCGCATGCTGGGCATCCTGGTTTGGGCAGGATTGTAAGATCACCGTCCGGAGCCACACGCAATCGGCTGATCACAAGGGTTGACAGAGGCGCCCAAGGTGTCTTATTTGCCCACGCCAGCACAGCCTCTAGCGCCAAGGCAGCCGCTTGAACAGAGACGGACGCGGGATAGGCAACATACTGCCCTTCGCATCCTCCTCCCGCGAGGACTGGCCGCGCACCTCCAGGCACAGCAAGAAATTGTTTTTCAAGTTCGTAGTCGCAAAGACAACGGTAACACCCCTCGGACTCGTACCGCTTAAAGAGCGTACGGACAGCCTCTCCTGCTCCCTCGATCCACACATGAAGCAGTGGGATTACCATTCCATTGTTGAGCAGAAATCCGGATGCCTGCCGCCCAGCCAGCCAACTGCCAAATCCTTGTTCCCCGGTTGCATCAATCACGAGGTCTAATCCAGTGAAATCAATGGTGAACGCATCGAGAGGCAACGCCTTGACCTTTGCCGAGGGCATGGCCGTCCTCAGTTCAGACTGCAGCCCCTCTGCCTTATTTTTTTCAAGCCTGTTGATGCCAAGACGGTGACGGCCAATGTTCCCTGGCGCAAGTTTCTGATTGTCGATCAGCACCAGCTCTCCCGAGCCCATACCTCCTCCCGCCCGAACCAGTAAATCAGCCAGATAACCGCCGATGGTTCCGCAGCCCACCAGCGCTATTTTCCTGTCAGCAAAGGTCTTGTGCCCAGGGATGTTCCGCTCAACGATGTACCTGTCGTCCATCCTGACCACCTGTATGATTTCTATGGAGGCATCAAAGATAGGGATTCGCTGGTCCGACTTGGAGGCACGCTTGTGCTTCTGTAACTGCCTCACGAAGAAACCGTATTGCAGGCTTGGTGAATGGATGATTATGAGTACATCATCTTGTCCGGCACGATAAGCTTTGACCACCCGATTCAGAATCTTCCCGCGGCACGGATAATCCAGCTTTGATTGCCAGTTGAGCAGTTCGCTCACAGTCGTTGGAGGCCAAGAACCACTTGCCGGTTTAGGCCGCACCCTAGTGACGATTTTCGAAGCTAAATTCAGATGGCTCGTAACTCGGCCGGATCGATAAGAAAACTTTGCCGCCGTGCGCTTCGCGTCATCGGTCAACGCAAATCCTTGGCCACTGCCCAGCGAAAGCAGCACGACGTCTTCTGAATTCGGATTTGCCAAGTCTGTGTAGCAATAGTCACCACGCCAGAACGCAAAAAATTCCTCCTCCAGATCATCGACTCTTTCTTGAGCCATGATCTGATCGAGCACTGTCGCGGCGCGCTTCAGCGAAGCGATGATCTGAGTGACAGGTTTATACAAATCAAAGACCACGGTCTCTTCTGCCACGTAGCAGAGAAATCCATCGGCCCCGATATGCGGAGCAACTGGAAGCAGTTCCGCTGGAAGGGGCGCCCTTAGAACGACCCTCGGAAAAGAGCGAAGCATGCGGTCAATGAAAATTTCGCAAGGAACACTACCGAATCTCGTCTCTAGAGCACCCTCCAACATGAGATAGCCAGAGGCCTCCTGCGGTTCTGTCCGGCGAAACCCCAACGGTTTCACCGCTAGTTAGGTAGCATTAGAAACATCATTACGTATGCGCTCAGCAGCAGCTAAACGCAGCAGAAATGCTCAAGGATTGCCGCCTCAAATACTGATCAGCCGCAGCGAATTACTGACCTATCGGCTTTATAGAGACCAATTCCACGTATCTGAATTTCTTGCGAGCGGCCTTAGTGGCATCCTGCTCGGCCTGAAGGGTACTCATCGTGTCGGCCTCGTGGACAATCAGTTCAGTCTCACCTTCGAACTCATTCCCAACTCTCAACGTCACCCGCAGTCTTGGGGTGAACCCTGGAGGAGCCCTGCGCTTTGCAGCAGACGCTGGAGGCCTGACTCCAACGGTCGGCAGATCTTCCTGCTTTGGCGCAACGCGCACAGACTCAGCACCAGGCGTTGAGCCAAACAAAGCCTGACGCATCTCGTCTTCTGTCAGATCGGTGGTCATAGTGCTCTCGCTGTCGATCCGTTAAATATCCATTGCCGGCTCATCGTCATCTGCTTCCCTAAGCACCTGTTCTGATTCAACAGGCTTAGTCGCTGCGACCTTAACCACGTATGTACCTGTCTCGTACTGCTTGAGTTGTTCTTCTAGAGAGGGTTCTCCCGTCTCAGGCGATTGTTTCAGGGTGCTGGACCACAATCCGCCACGTTGTCAGCCACAAGTGTGACAAATCCTCTAACGCTCGTGACGAGCGATGCCGCCGCTGTCGATGCAGCAGCCACCATCACAGGTTTTATTGGATTCGAGTAACCGCAGATGTCCCAATTATTATTGCCAGGACAGCTACAGGCGCCATTTGCAAAAACACGGCATACCTGATTCCCATAGGTACTCGTAACATGCGCGCGTCTGGCACAAACAGTTAATCTGGGATTGGCCCATTTTACGGGAACTGACACATGGATGGTAACAGGAGTGCCAGGAGCCCCATTTGTCAGGGCTCCATAAGGCCCATCTGCTGACCAAGCTACATTGATGCCGGTGCGGAATATTACCGGGCCTGTGATCACTCCGTTATAAGTCACGGAATTGAACAGTGTCGGCCATGTGGTAGCTGGCACGGTTACAGAAACACCCGCATAGCGCGGTGGATATCCCGCTGGGTAAACCACCACCCCAGGATCGGGATCGGGGCCTGATGGTTTAAAAGGAACAAGTCCACCACCCTGACTATCGCCGCAGCATCCCACGCCTGTCATGAGGCAACTTGCAGCCATATGCATACATTGAAATCCACCAGAATCGGCGCTTGCACTGCATGCAAAAATGGAAAGAAACACTGTGAATCCCAACGCAGCTGAGTATTTCATGCTCTTTTCCGTTGTACGTAGAGCTGGTGATGGATGGGATGCTTGTCGCGTCTTGGCTCGGCCCCGTTATGAGTAGCGTCCCTCGACCATCTTGACCAGCATATGCACAACGCGGCCTACTTCTTGGGCGGCCACTCGCCAGGCCTCGCGCGCCCTGTGTTCCCCTGCGCGGGCTGCTTCGCAAGCGGGCTCGTCCTCATTTTCTTCAGCCAAGGCCAGCGCTTGCGACGCTTGATCAAAAGCCAGTGCGGCAGCATCCATGTCGGCCAACTGGACGTTACACGGAGATGTATCAATCATCGGCATGGTAGGGCTTCCTTGTGGTGCAGCCCGCACAACAATCCGGTTCAGTTGTCATTGGTCTGACCCCGCATGATCTGAGGCCCGAAAGTGCCCCTGTAATACTGACAAAGCCCGCGACTGGGCGGGCTTGTGGGGCCTAAAGCCTATCTCTCCTGTCTTCCCAAAGTACGTGTATGAGCATTACACCAGGGCCTAAAAGCCCTCCGATGAGAGCAGCGAGTGTCTGCCATTGGGCATCAGGCCCCCGCTCGAAAAGAAGTGGCATGCAGATCACGGCCGTGATGACAAAAGCGATCTTCGCACGCTCAGGAAAATCCCATCTCTTTGCCAGCTTAGCTGCTGCGGTGTAGTGGCCGGCAGCGTTCTGCACGACCAGGCCCACGTCGATCAGTTTGATCTGATGCCTATGTAGATCGCGAGGACAGCAAAGCGAAGAAAGGCGCTGCGGTCTTGGCTGCGGAAAACAAAAAGACCCGCTCAACCGAAGTTGAACGGGCCCACTCTTACGGCAAGAACTGATCGCGGAAACGCATAACGCTGTTATACACGTGACTTGCATCCACAATGAAACGCCATACCTTTACCCAGGACATAGCGACACCTCGCAGTGTAAGCCATCCCCCACGCAGCCTTACCGGAACTGCTGCGCTTGCTTCAAGAAACACCGTCGAATGCTTCTTGTGAGGTGACTAAGTTGTGGGTCCCGTTGCGAGTCCGGTGCGGCTTCGCAGGCCGCGTCGTTGGGTCCCGGCAGCGCTGCTACTCAAATCCGTGAGGGGCATCACATCTGCTCGGCTTACTAGATACCGCAAAACACGTGTCCACAAAAAGGACTTTAAATGTGTTTCTGTCTTTATTTCATATATCTACATCGAGACCTTGACCTGCATCAGAAAGCGAGGTAGGGGTGCGCTGTTACGATTTTCGGAAATTCGTTGTAGTGATGCGGAAAAGCCCAGAAACAGCCGATGATATCGGATTAACGGCAGTGATTAACGGCGGTATCAGCCTGACTTCACTTTGATATCAATTATTCCCAAGCACGCACCGAGCAATTGCGGAATAAAATAATTTTACAAACCGTAATTAACGACCTAGGATCGGCTCGTCGAATGCTTCTTGTGATTGCTTGTAGGGGAACTGCTTCATCGTATCCCCGGAAAAAACCGCCCCTCGCAAGGCGGTTTTTTTTCGCCTGCTGTTTGTGTCTTCGCGGCGCATTAAAGATCCGGCACACGCCGGGAAGACGTCGGCCGATTTGAAGGTCCGGCCGGCCGGCACGAATACGCTGCACAAGGAGCGAAAGGCGGAGCGCCGGCGCCTACCGTTCATCAGAAACAAACAGGGTTCGGACTTAACAGTATTTGGTTAACCACCTAGAGAGGAAAAATACAGACTGTATTGGCGCAAAAAACACGAAAGCCCCGTAATCCGTAGCCCGGCGCATTTTCGCTTAGCGCCGGCGCGCTGCGCCGGCCGCAGAAACGACAGAGCCCGCACGGGGCGGGCTCTGTGGCTGAATCTCGCCGGCCTGTGATTTCGTAAACACCTTAAAAAAAACGGTGTTAACATCAGGTCCAACGCGTTACAGGTCTTACTTTGTGCATCTAGACAATCGCAGGGTAGGACCTTACTGACTGTACCGTCAATAGTGGGTACATGACCCGGACGGAGGTAACGCGTCTGCCCCGTGCCAGTTTCTTAGGCTCGGATTCCTAATCATCACGATGAGGGAATCACCATGAATGCGCCCAAACGCTTCTGGTCCGAGGAACTGATTCGCATGCTGCAACTGGCCTACTGGTCCTTGCAGGTCTTGCGGATGTTCCAGAAAGGCTAACCACTGCGAAAGAAAGAACCGCCCTCTCAGGGCGGTTTTTTTTCGTCTGCTATCTGTCAGCGTGACGCGTCACAACCGCTTAGGTTCACTGCTCAGCTCGACGCAGTGCCAAAGGTAACGGCTGACCGTCTGCGCACTCGCCCAGGTGCGCGGGTTCTTCTCTCGCGAGCGGAACGGTAGCCAACGTGTGGCCCCGGTATAGCGCACGCTCAACACAAAGTTACAGGCATCGTCCTGGATGATCAGAAAGTCGGACGCGCCACGCCCGGCGATCAGCGTCTTTAGCGCGTTCTCATCAATCGCTTCACCCAGCGCCCAGGGCCTGCAACCTTGCCTGCACGGCCTCTTCAAACATCACATATAGCGCCTCGATGTCGCTTGCCCGCAGGTACTGCGCCGTTTCAACTCCACCTTCGAAGCCCAGCTCAATGGCCCCCTCGCGCTTGATCTGCTCGCGCGTTTGCGCGCTGGCCAGCGTGCCCATCAGCTTGTTCACCGCCAGACGGATCGGGGTCGACAGTCCACCATGACTTCCGCGATCTAGACCACCATCAAGCGGGCGCCCTCCAATCCCTCGGCGCTGCGCGCCTGTTCAATCTGGCCGACACAGTCCAGAGCTCGTACCTCCATGCGCTGCAATGCGGGCAAGGGCCGCGCTCAATGGTCGGCCGTGTAGGTGGAATTTGCGTTGTAAAGGCAGATGCCCAGCTCGTCGACCAACTCCACTAACACGGGCACATCGAGGGGATCTGTCACGTCGATCAGGCAGTTTCGGGCGGCCACGACCTTGATCGCGCCGGCCAACTGGTCACGCTCCAACAGCGCACGGTGCAGTCGCACAATCTCCGTGCCTTTGGCACCCTTCTCCTTATTGAGCTTGTTCATGGGCTCTTTTCTTTTGCGAGGTGGGTTTACGCTAAAATCGACTTACCGTAAATCGGTCACCAGCCTCCCCCAAGTCGGTAACCGAAAGGCATGAAAAATGCCCCTGGACTGGCAGAAAGTCCGGGGGCCTATTTACTATTTAACGGATATCCCGTTATGGAACGCGACATAAAAGCTTACGATCATAAGAGATACGTTTTTGTCGGGCAGATTGAGGCTCGCCCAGCCAGGCGTAGGAGCCGCTGGGGTGCACCCTGAGAGTTTGGCAAAGGCGCCGTACCGGGTAATCAGTTGGGTGCTTCTTGATGAACGCGTACTTCGGCCGCACTCTTTTGCATAGTAGGCGGCGGCTTTTTTTAGATGTCTCGCTCTTCATTCACACGCTTGAGTTCAGAGCGAAGTTGACGCATCTAGGCTTGCTGGTCATCGTCTTGCTGACGCTGCTCTTGGATGAGCTACGATTTGACCCAGCTGTAAGCCAAGGTACTGGCTGCTACGGTTTGACATCGCAGCAGCCAGAGGGCTGGTTAGAATGCTGCCTTCAGGCGAGCGCCGGCGTAGGCCTGTGCTTCCTGAGCCTTTTCCACCACCGCAGCGGTACCGAAAAACTCGTGGGTCACGCCGTCATACAGCTTGCGCTCCACGCTTACGCCCTGGTTTCGCAACGCCTGCTCCAGTTGCGCACCGTCATCACGCAGCGGGTCGATCTCGGCGTTGATCAGAGTCACTGGCGGCAGACCGTGAAGGTTGGCGTGCACAAGATCCAAACGTGGATCCTTCAGATCGGCAGAGCTCTTGGTCACATTGGCCACGAACCAAAGCATCATGGGGCGATTGAGTGGCTTGGCGTCAGCGTACTTCAAGTACGACTCAGTGTTGGTCGTGGTCTGTCCCACTGGGTATACAGCAATCACACTCTTGGGCGAGGTCAAGCCCTGGTCGCGTGCAGCCACAGCAGTGGCGAGCGCCAGATTGCCCCCGGCGCTTTCGCCGGCCAACGCTAGGCGCTTAGAGTCTCCGCCAATGCTAGCCGCGTTGGTAGTGAGCCAGCGGTAGGCAGCAACAGCGTCTAGATGGGCTGCCGGGAATTTATATTCAGGCGCGCGACGGTAGTCCACTGACACCACGATAGCATTGGCCTGCTTGGCCAGGCCGCGGGCGCCACCGTCATACACGGTGCGGTCCGCGATCACCCAACCGCCGCCGTGGAAATACAGTACTACCGGGAATGGTCCGTTACCAGCAGGGGTATAGACGGTTGCTGGCAAGTTCCCTGTAGCACCGGCTACGGTGATCTCACGGGTTGTCACGCCCGGGACCAGTGCTGTGGGGCTGCTGTCACGCTTCTGGTCGGCCAGTACCTGCTTTACACCATCTGCCACAGTAGGCTGCTTACGGGCTTCGTCCGGCGTGGTTTTTTCAATGGCTTTAGGATCGAAGGCCGCTTGGGCGTTGAGCACTTTCTGCATGTCGCTGTCAGTGCGGAACAAGCTCTTGGTCGAGCTGACAGCTAATTCCGACAAAGTAGGTTTTTCCGGATCGCGAGCGCAACCGGCCAAGGTTGCCAAGCTGACGGCGGTTACTGCAGCAACCAGGGCACAACGTATTGGATGGGAAGAACGCATGGTGAATCCTCGATGGGTGCAGCTATGGCCACGAAGTGGCGGCGGGCGCTGCAGAAGCCGCGCCTACGCTTTGTCCGAGGAAAACAAGTAGTGTTCAAGGCAGACAGCGTTTATACGGATCAGCGGTAGGGAGCTAAATCCAACGCTGCTGGCCGACTTTTCCCACTACGCGGTCGGCCACTAGTTGCCGTTTTCTAATCTTCCAATGCCAGGCTTTCCATACAGCCAGGGCATACCGCACGCCCGGTAATGATCACCGATTGCGGACCGATTCAGGTGGGCTGAGATAAGCCAGCCTCGCGCTCGGTTATGACTTCCTCAATCAGTCGGCAATCCAAACAATTGCACCTTAAAAGTTATGTTATAACATGTCCGATATTTTTCATTGTCCCCAAGGAAACCTGCATGTCTCGCTGCCCCAAATTGCAATTCTGGCGCCTCCCGCCCATTGCAACAGCTTTAATGATTGCATCGCCGGCCTACGCCATAGAAGTAGATCCACAAGTGATTACCGCGAATCCACTAGGTAGCGAGCAGCTGGCTTTGCCGAGCACTGTCCTCACCGGAGATAAACTGACCCTTGCGCAGAGGGGCAGTTTGGGCGAAACCTTGAACAATCAACCAGCCGTGTCGTCGTCTTATTTCGGACCAGGCGCCAGTCGGCCAATCATCCGCGGGTTGGACGGCGATCGAATCAGGATCTTGCGTAATGGCGTTGGCGAACTGGATGCGTCGTCGCTTTCTTACGACCATGCGGTGCCGCTGGATCCTGTCAATGTTGATCGCATCGAAATCGTGCGTGGCCCCGCTGCATTGTTATATGGAGGCAGTGCCATTGGCGGCGTGGTAAATACATTGGACAACCGCATTCCTGTTGAATCCATCGAAGGCATACACGGTTCCGGTGAATTGCGATATGGCGGTGCCGACACCACGCGTAGTAGCGCCGGAAAGCTGGAAGCCGGCAACGGTCAATTTGCGCTGCACATCGATGCCAATGCTCGTAATTTTAATGACCTGCGTATCCCGGGCTACGCTCGCACCTCTGATCAACGGACCCGCGAAGAGAGAGACGATGAAAAACATCGCCTCGGCAACAGCGACGGGCGCCAAGAAGGTGGTGCCGTAGGTGGCTCCTACATATGGGATGACGGTTATGCCGGAGTGTCCTACAGCAATTACGACTCTAACTACGGATCGCCTGCCGAGCAGGACGTACGCATCCGCATGGAGCAAGATCACTACGCGTTTGCTTCTGAGGTCCGCAATCTGTCCGGTCCCTTCACATCTGTGAAATTAGACGCAGGGTACACAGACTACAAACACATGGAGATTGAAGACGGCGAGATAGGCACCACCTTCAAAAACAAGGGTTATGAGACTCGGGTGGAGGCCCGCCATCAGCCGATAGGACCGCTTAATGGTGTGGTGGGTGCGCAGTTGACGCGCGGTGAGTTTTCCGCGCTTGGTGACGAAGCATTTGTGCCGCAGACCGATACCTATGCTGGAGCTCTGTTCATTCTCGAAGAACTGCAATCCAGTGACCGACTCATGCTGAGCTTGGGCGGTCGCCTGGAGCACACGACAGTCGATCCGGATGCTAAGGGCAACATGCGGTTTAATAGCGCTGATCGCTCTAGCAGTTTTACTACTGGTAGCTTGTCGTCAGGCGCGGTGTATACGCTTACGCCGGTCTGGTCATTGGCAGCAACTCTGGGCTATACCGAACGTGCGCCAACGTTTTACGAGCTGTACGCCAACGGTGCACACGTTGCCACAGGCACTTACGAGGTAGGTGACGATGACTTATCCAAGGAAAAAGCAGTGTCCAGCGACTTGGCGCTACGGTTTGACAATGGCGCCCATAAGGGCAGCGTAGGCGTATTTTATAGCCATTTTTCGAATTACATTGGGCTATTGAGTAGCGGCCGATCGCTCAACGACGAGGGTGAAGAGGACGCCGACGGCATCCCTGAATTCACCTACTCAGGCGTACGTGCTCGATTTGCCGGTTTCGAAGCACAGGATCATTGGAAGCTGGCTGAGACTCGCTACGGTAACATTGCGCTGGAGCTTTCCGGTGACTATACCCGCGCTAAGAATCTGGACACTGGCGAGGCTTTGCCGCGTATCGCCCCCCTGCGACTGAACAGTGGGCTGCTGTGGGAGCTGGACAAATGGCAGGCCAGGGTCGACGTCGAGCATGCGAGCTCGCAGCACAACGTGCCGGATAATGAATCCGGAACTGACGGCTATACGACTTTAGGCGCGAGTGCAGGGTACAAATTTGACCTGGGCGGTAGCCAATGGCTGGCATTCGTTAATGGTGAAAACTTGACGAATCAGACTGTGAGGTACGCCAGCTCAATTCTTCGCGATATTGCGCCTGCTCAGGGAAGAAGTGTCGAAGTTGGTTTGCGAACAAACTTCTAACCTGCTTTCACCCAACCGCCGATACCACGTATCGGCGACCTGAGCTCAGCATGTAAAATGGTCCGCACGCGACGGCCACTCTATCAAGCTCTGTTCTGATTGCATTCAAGATGTTTCCATTGTCGCGGAGCTGGTAGTGGGCAAGGTGACTTTTCGCCCTAAAAGGCATCAGCCCGCAAATCCTAGGACACATTTATCTGACTTCAAGCTCAGCCACCGAGCTTAGCTCGCCTCTGAGAATGCTTTGATGAAGCTGATTGATGTGCTCGACCGCGTTCTGACCTTGTGCCAGATGGTGCACGTAGATTTCGCTTGTCTTGGTAAAACGGTGGCCAATACGCACGGTATAGGAGCGGAACATCCAGCTGAGAAAACCTGTGTAATACATAGCATCTTCAATGTCCCGCCACTTCACGCCACGAACTCCTTTGCTCCAAGGCAAAATCCCCCGGTACAGCCAAACTCCAACGTCATCCGTGTAAACCCGCACGCTTCTGAGAAAGAGGATTTTGTAGATACAGAGAGGCAGCGAAACTACCAGAACAAACACGCTCACTGCCATGCCGAGCCGAAAAGCAGCATCCGTTTGCGCGTTGTGTAACGTCCACCCGCCAATGCTAATTGAAACAGCAATGAAAAAAATTATCGTCAAGACGGTGCTGACATAGGCCAACCAGGACAGTCGATACCCTGCATGTGCAGACTCAATGCTGGGGCTTTCGTATCCATTCATGAGGCATTCCTTAACAAGTTATGTGTGCCCTGCCCTTGGTTACAAGGATTGCCAGTACCCGGGGCTTGGGGTGCAGCAGAGTGTCTTTTCATCGGCCAATCCGCGTCTTGCATTGAAGAAGCCGCGCTGCGCTCGGCCTTGCCAATAACGTGGTGGACAATAGGAATCAAGGCAGATTGGGCATCTTCGTACGCCTGCCCGGTTTGGCTTATGGCTTCGTAAGTGCGCTGTAGCCCACCTGCGTCATGGGGGTGATGATTGCGCTCCCGTGCATAGGCTTGGCCAGCATCACTGTAAGCCGCAAAAGCAGCCTGCACTGAGTCGATCGTAGGCTTGATTTCGTCGGGGTCGATCATCGGCATGACATTGATCCCTTGTTACAAGGCAAGATAGAAATGCAATTTTGGTCAGGCGTTTGATCATTTTTTCTTTACTCAATCAGCACTTGAATGCGGGCCAGTACATCGTCCATCACCACCTCGGGGACCGCCTCTACGCGCTTACCCCCACGGGCCTCAAGGTCAACGGTGCGGATTTGATTACACAACACCACACCTTGCGTCTCGGTGCCGGAACCGCTCAGTGGCACGGCAAAGCCGGCATATCGGGCAAAATCCCCGCCTTGGGTGATGGGCGCGATCAGGACCAAGCCCGACACGTTGAACGCCGCAGGCGAAATGATCAGCGCCGGACGAAAATCGCCTTGCTGCTCACGGCCAGCGGTGGGATTCATGTTCAAGCGCACAATATCGCCACGGTTTAATTTGGCTCGCTTCACGCTTCACGCCCAACGGCTGACATCGCATTCCACGCTGCCATGTCGGCAGGATCCGGCGCGCTCAAGTCACACTGCGCCATGAGCTCGGCCAGCGCGTAATGCGGCTTGGCCTTCGCAGGCTTGAGCGTCATAACCTCGGCGGATACATCGAGTTTCAACACATCGCCACTAACCAGATTCATCAGCTTAAGCACGGTTGCAGGCAAGCGTATCGCCGCGCTATTGCCCCACTGCTGCACTTTGACTTCCATAACAGCCTCCTAAAAAGTATACACATTGTAGATACCAAAAACACTAACCGCAAGCTTTTTGTATAAACATAGTATCTACAATGCCAGCTCCAAAGCGCGTCAGTGACCTCGTGCCTTAAGGGCAGAAATGCGCTCGATCCATACGCCATGCACCTGAGCCTCGAGAAATAGGTACACATCGGGTTCGATTGCCTGCATGTCCTGCAGGGCCTGGATAAAACCGCGACAGAACTGATAGCCATATTCGACCTGAACCTCGGTCTGGCTGCTATACAGGTCGCGCAGGGCCACGCGCCAGGTGGCATAGGCCTGCTCACTCAAACCACGCGGCAGATCCGAGGTGTCCAGAAAATCGAGATCGGCAGGTGGCATAACCAGCTCCTAGGAGGAAAGGGACCAGGGCGCAGCAACAGGGCGGGCTTATGGTACGTCAATCCCAAGGCTTGTTACGTCTAGCAAGCAGCAAAAAAACCGCCTAGGCGGGTCCTGATGTGGGACCAACTAAACATAGTACCCGACATATCTAACCGCGATCAGTGGCCGTTTTGAGCATGTGCCTAGCTGTCTGAACCAGCTGGTCCAAACTCCAAGGCTTTTGCAGGAACGCGACTCCGGCAGGCAGATCATGACTCACTTCGGCTTCGTAGCCTGTGGTCACTATAAATGAGGGACTGGCATCTGGAGATGGCCGCCGAGCTGGAACGCTGCGGTAGGTTCCAGCAGGCCCGCATTCATATAACGCTCGCCAGTCTGTTAAAGCCCGCTGTGACACTTCCTGCCGTATGAATCAGTACAGAAAGCAGGCAATCGAGGTGGCTCAGATGGCAACAAGATCCGGTATGCGTTTGCGGCCATGATCAGCAGGACAGCACGGCTCCCCTCTTCCACCCGCTGCGCGGCCGCGCAACGGGTGCAGGGATCAGCGCCGACGGCCTCTATGCGGTGGTAGGGCACTACGCCAGAGCTGCAGGGGTAGAGGTTGCGGGACTCGTACACGGGCTGCGCGCAACGGCAGCCACCAATGCCCTGGAACACGAGGCGGATATCGCCAAGGTGCAGCCATGGCGTAAGCGGATGGCGAACACACCTACCGAACTCTAGCATTAAAGGGGATCGGGTCTGCCCGAGGGGATGCGCTTTATCTGCACACCGTCTCGAACACACCGCCATCTCGGCGACTTTGCTGCATTCAGCTCCGCCATCCTGCGCAGGGATGCAGCGCTGAGATGCACCTGTTCCAGAAATTATCGGGCGCGTCGGCGGCAAGGAAAATTAATCTCACGCCCGCGCGTGGGAGGTGAGCATTATCCTCGCGATCAGTTTTTTTCTAGAGCTTTGATATACCCAGGCACAGCTAAGGATGGGGCCTGATGGCGATCTTCAGAAGCTCGGGCTTCATGAGCCTCAGCATAGTCCTTATCAGCCTGAGCCTTCTCATCAGCGGCCTGCCCGGGATTACCCTCAACCTGTTTCTGATCAGACGCTTGTTAATGCTTGTTGGCATCTTGCGTGTGGTCTTCGGACGATTTTTCACAGCCAGGCAAGCCAAGCGCTAATGCGAAGAGTAAAGGTAAGGGAAGTGCCTTGATCATGGAAATGCCCTCTAGGTTATCAATAACCTATTGATCTGCATGGCACAATCTTAGTTCAACATACGCTTTACCTGATGAACGGAGTACTCGTAGTGCCAAACGTTCAGATCAGGCCCGATACGCTACCACGTGGTCCATTCGCACACCGCAAATCCACGGCAAAGTGCCTAGCGAGTAGGCTGAGGCGGCTGAACACAAGAACCACTTCCTAAGTGATCCGGCGGTTGCACTCTCTATTTGGCATCCGATACAACAGTATGTGGGGTAGCAAAAGGAGCGGACTTTAGATTATCGAGAACGTTGACTAATAATCTTAGCAGTAAGTTCAGTCAGTTACCTAACACTATATGAAGATGACAATGGGGCGCCAGCGACTGCGTGGGGGGTAACGAGTCACAAGAAAATGTATTCGGTTGAGGACGTCCAAGATAATACCCTTGCGCATGGTCATAGCCTAGAGTACGCAACAACTCGAGATCCTGAGCAGTCTCAACGCCTTCCGCTAACACTTTGAGATCAAATGCATGCCCCAGTTTCAAAAGGGCCGTCAACACCTCCTCGCGTTGGGCTTTGTTTTCAATTCTGAGTACCTGACGGTCAACCTTCAAACAATGGAATGGAAGCTTCAGTAAATAAGCCAAGTTGGCATGACCTTGACCGAAATCGTCCAGAGCCAGTCGTACGCCCAAGTTGCAGAGACCGGAAACTGTACTCAATAGTTGATCATTTATACGCAGAGGCACGCCTTCGGTTACTTCCAATATTAGCCGATGGCTCGCGAGACCATGTTTAAGTAATGCACCCGCCACTTTCATCGGAAAATCTGTGTTGGCAAGCTGTATAGGTGAAAGGTTCACTGATATGTTGACAGCGTCATGCCAGCGGCTGGCCGCTTCACAGGATTTATCCAAAACCCAGTCACCTACAGCATTAATCAGCCCGCTGCGTTCTGCCATTGCGATGAATAAATCAGGTGGCACATTTCCGAGCTTGGGATGCAGCCAGCGAATAAGGCTTTCGTATCCAGTGAGCTGATAAGGTTCGAGTTGATACAGCGGTTGGAAGTGCAGGTCGAATTGGTCTGTTGCTAACGCCTCTCGGATATCCTCCGGGGTTAGAAGCGACTCATCGTTTTGAGAAAAAATAAATCCCGTATCCTCTAGACGATTGCGGCCACCTCTTTTAGCTCGATACAGAGCTTTGTCAGCCTGATCCAGAAGTGAGGTGCTATCGGTTAGCGCACTACTCGCACTGTGCGCTAATCCGATGCTGACAGTGATGACCGAGATGCCGTCTGTACGTCCCAGATGGGCGATGTTTAGTTCACGTATGGTTTGCAATACGTGGTGAGCGATCCTGCGGGCCTCATCATGAGAGGTATCTGGCAAAACGGCAATGAACTCTTCACCGCCGAATCGTGCTACGGCGCAAGGCGAAATGAAGCAACTGCCCAGAGCCGTGGCAACAGCTCTCAAGCACTCATCGCCCATAAGATGTCCATAATGGTCGTTAAAGCGTTTGAAATGGTCTATATCGATCAAAAATAATGCGCCCTCGGACTGTCCATCCAAATGCTTTGCCGTAAGCGCATCCAGTTGCGGTTGTATGTGCCTACGGTTAGCCAGACCGGTCAGCGAGTCGGTCTCTGAAAGGCGTTGCAAGTCACTATTGGCATCTGTGAGACTAGAGGCTCTGGTTTCCTCACGTAGCCAATACAGGTAACTTCGTCTGGCTTCGGCGTTGGACCAGTAGTTGCCGAGCAATGAGAAAAAAGATGAGGATCCTATAGCGGTCATTATCAAGCCGCCAGCACTCAGGGAAATCGGGGCTGTATGCACACCCCAAGCTGTGATGGTTAAGCAAAATATGTTGTATATCAAAGCAATATTAAAAGGGCTTTTCATGCACGTATTGACATAAATAAGCATCAGCGGCCAACAAAACATGAACAGTGACTGCTCACCCGAAACAGGTTGTTCACCGTTAATTACTACGTTGTAAGCGGCTATAAATCCGGTGTATGAGGGCAACATGGAGACGTATTCTCTCCAGTGCTCCGATAACTTCTTTAGAAGCAACACACCCAGTAGAGTGCTTGGTACACATGTTCCGACCATCTGCAAAATTGCTGATACCAAATCCTTCGGATTTATGATGACCATCCATAGTGAAAAACTACCGAATGTGAAACCTCCCAAGATCAAGCACAGAATCAGGTGGTGCCGGCGGGTAGTATGGATATCGCTCTGATAACGTAGCTCCAATTGCTCAGAGAAGCGTGCAGCGCTAGTTGTTTTCTCGAGTTCTCGTTCAATCTGGCTAGCGTCTAACATAGAAAATTCCACAGCATGCACTAATGAGGCCTTGTCATGGCTATAAGCCACCATTCTACCTTGCTGCGGGTGTCGAGCCACTGGAATCTGCCCGGCGGTGATCTCCCGATTCATCTCCTGTGAAAACGAGCCTAGTTGAGATCTCGTCGATCAACTGACCGTCCGGGTGCACATTTCGCGAAACTGACTGAAGACACCGCCAATGATCGTGACTAATTCGAGCTGGACAATCCCCGGACAAGCCGTGCCTATCAAAATGACCTGGAAGGCTTTTGAGAGTTTGTCGATCTGGCTTTGACCGATGAGTTTCGTGCGGTGACCCGAACGTACGTGCTCGCTGGGCGCGTCCAGCTCAAACATCGCGGTTTGGCTATTACTGTAACCGTCGTGAGCGATTCATGTTTAGTCGAGAGTAGGTACGTCCCACATGACAGATGTCATGAGACGCCTGGTGATCAATTGCCGGTTCGCTGCAACCCCCGAATCGGGGGGTTTTCGTGCCTCCTAGGGGTGCAGTGGCCCAATTGCGCCAAGAAGAAATCGTGGTCGGCCCTGTGCAGGGCGCCCAGCTCGAGCGCTTCGCGCAACACCATCGTCAGTCGGCTGTGCCATTCCCCGCTCTGCACTAGGGCCACGTCCATGACCTTGTCGAGGCGCATGACCAGATCCTTTCTGCAGCGACCTTGAAGCTGTTCTTTGCAGATGTAGAAAAAGTACCGAACACGCTGTGGGTACAGCACATTGGAATAGACCATCATGGCTTGCATCGCTTCACTTGCGCCGAGGTCCAGCGGGATCACAAACACGTTTGACTCCTTTGATGGGTCATTTTTCGGGCAAGTCTAACGTTTCACTGACCGACCCATACCGAGTGCGGCGCTGGCTTCAGAAAGATTGACCTTTTGGGGCTCTATTCCAGAGTGCGACCTGGCGTCAACTATAGGAACCTTGGGACAGTGCTGGACAGCAGCTGCAATCGCCTGCAGGCAGACTGCCACGACGCTACCAATGATGCTGTCGTTCCTGTCGGGATGCGATTTCAAAATGCATTCATTCATTGAAGGCAAGAGTCTGCAACTGACGCTGGGGGTATTGATTATGACGTCATCTCCAAGCCTAACATTCCGACAGATCTGGCCAGGAAAGTCCCGCAAGTCATGCAGGCTCCCAACGGAGTAAGCTAAACGGAATGCTTCAGTGTTGGTAGTGTGCCCTGGAGATGCGAGCTCACCACGACCCGAAACGACCTAAGGGAGGGCAGCTCTCCGCCATAACGCCTCACTACCCTAGAGTGATCTATAGCGTTATCGGGCCTTAGCAGTACGAGACCTAGCCCGCCAGGCCTTCCTGCCTCCCCTGGCGTGCTCCTTCCTTGATGTTTCTTGCCTACAGATCCAGACATGTCGCCTGCCTGCCCTGCCCTACGTGCATGAGGTTGTTGTAGCAACACATCTCGCTATGCTTTTATCTATATAGCGATCAATTGTGGTGACCAAGACTTCGATGAGCGACAGAACCTACCCCTACACCGCATGGCTGCTGACACGGAATTTTCAGTTGCTGGAGGTCGAACTCGTGGACCAGGGATTCGCTAACAGCGCATATGACCGCACTGACAAGGGCCGCAATTACCACGTTGACGAACTTTTTCTTACGAAAGCCAGGGCCATTGCGTTCGGTGAAGCCAAGCTTGCAGCGCTTGCCAAGGAGCTGGAAAGACGTCAAAGAGGGTTACTGAAGCGACGATTGGAGTTGCAAAGATGCAAATGAAATTGTCTTGCACAAGCATCCGCAAGGGTAGATAGCGGGGCCCTTTGGTAGTCTCTGACCGGAGAGATATCTTGAGCTTGATGGCTTTGTCTAGCAATCGGGCGGTCAGGTGCGCATCTGGTCGGACGTGGTTGAGACCACGACAGTCTGCATTCACCTGCTGCGGTATCTGGAGGAAACTCCCAAGTTCCGGGCAAATCCAGTTGATCAGTGCGCGGTCAGCTTGTGGCAGATGGCTTGCAGCTGAGTCAAGGTGAAATGTCAGCAGTTTTGCTGCTTGACCAACTACACCCGCGATAGAACTGTTGAATCAGGAACTCCAGCGACGGAGCGTGAAACGTGAGCCTGGGGCCGACCGTAGTGATACCCCTGAGCATAATTACACCCATTGCTGGCCAGCCAAGATGGAAGGGAGGGTGAGTGAAAATCCTCGATGCCTTCCGCGGTTACTTTCATATTCAGGCTACGTGCCATCCCTAAAATGGCTTCTACCATTGGACGATGATCAGTCTTACCGATCTCAAAAAAAGATCGGTCTATCTTGATTTTATCAATGGACAAACGTGTCAAATGATAAAGACCTGAGTAGCCAGTGCCGAAGTCATCAAGTGCCACTGTGATGCCATGTGCGTGAAGTCTGTTCAGGTTGCGCTCGGCCGCTTCGATATTGCCGACCAAGGCCTCTTCGGTTATTTCGACCTCAAAGCGGTCAAATGGAAACTGCTCATGGCGCAACTGCTCCAGGAACCGATCAGGAAAAAGCTCATCGGTGATCATTGCTGCACTGACGTTCAGCGAAAGATGAAGGTGATCGTCCCAATCCCTGGCAGCGTTACAAGCTTGCTTAACGAGAGATTGAGTCATCATGGGGATCAACCCTAGGCGTTCAAGCGCTGGAATAAAATCAGCAGGCATCCCAGTGCTCCCATCTGGCTTGAGCCATCTGGCCAAGATCTCAAATCCGACGACTTCCTGAGAAGGTAGTGCAACAATAGGCTGATAGAATGGAACGATCTCATTCAGTTCCACTGCCTGTTTAAGCGCAGCGTCTTCATCGATTTGAGCCTGATATTGGAGCCCATGCTCTGTTTCGTAAAAATGGTAAGTTGAACGACCCGTAACCTTACCCCTGTACATTGCTACATCTGCGCAGTGCAATAGCGCTGAGGTTTCGGTAGCGTCGACCCACGAACGAGAGATGCCAACTGTAGCCCCCTGCCGGAAGGGTCGAAGCTTCTCGAGCATCGGCGCCCCTATTCGCGAAATCACATCTGCGGCAATGAGGCCCAGCTCGCGTTCCTCTCTACGGCTGGTAAATACGACGCAGAATTCATCGCCTCCTAGACGCGAAGCGATGCCGCCGTACTTGATTGCAATCTCTTCCAGTCGTTTTGCTACCTCAATGAGCACTGCGTCACCCGTTGCATGCCCGCGCTGATCGTTAACCGCCTTGAAATAGTCAAGGTCGATCAGCATCACAGTCACAGGTTCCAACTGAGCGAGTTGCTCGTTTACAAGCTCCATAAAGGCACGCCGATTGAGCAGGCCGCTGAGTGAGTCGTACCTTGCCAGCTTCTCAGTATGGGACTGCAACCCTTCCAGTTGAAGGTAGTTGCGTCTGGCATTACTGATCATTTTTATAAGCATCACTCCCGGCCCGATCATGGCGATCAGTGAAAAGCCCGTAGATGTCAGTACGAAACGTAACCTTTCCCCGTCCTCAAAAATGCCGTCATAGGGAAGGCCAAGCCCCCGCATCACCCATGCCTCCAGCTCGAACTCCCAAAGAATGGAAAGACCCATGACGGTAAGCAGAATGAGAAAAAGCAGCTGTATCAGACGGCATGGACTGGGTAAGCGTAAATAGGTCATGGGCAGCCTCACAGGCCAAGCTAACAGAGTGTAATATCATATGGCCATCATCCCATAAAGCCATGGTGTCGGTTTATAGAACCTGTTTATTCCTCCAATAAAGAAGAATGTCTTTTTCTGGGGAGCTTCATTGTTATGGGCCTACCAACGAAGGTTGGGGCTATCACCAAAAAGCGACGCTCTAGTAGTTTGCCCTGGGAAACTGCGCCTTGTGGGCAAACCACGCAACCGACCCGCTCTTCATTAAGTATCAGCCAGCGCCCGACCCAGCGTTCCACACATTGAGCAGCGCTGCTGCGTCCAAGTGACCGCCATGGGGTTTAGATCCAGATTCACTCTCGACTTGCTCAGGAGTCCTAAGCGGCTTTTCCCCTTGCTGGATTCTGGTTTGTAACCGGCAGATGGACATCCCAGACACTCGCATTGTCATGAAATGCTATCGACGGGACGAGGGAAACCTTGAGTATCACCCTCAGAAGCAGCGCGTGTGGCGAGCAGGTCTAGGTCTGCTCCTCAAGGGCATTGGCAGAATATGCGATGTGAAAAACTTGTGATTTCAACTGACTATCTCCTGAAGCTTTCTGATATCATTCTCACATGAGAATAGTTCGCATTGCCAAGGAGGCTTCAACCCGTTCTGATCACCTTGCTGGGTAGCCCGTAATGTTCCTTTCGCATCCGTTTCGCCCCACCCTGCTTGCGCTTTGCTGCTCTGCGAGCTTCATCGCCAATGCTGCCGACTCTGCGGTTGAGCTCGGTGCTACTGACATAAACGCGGATGCCGTCAAGGCCAATTCCAACACGCTGCCTGAGGTCTATGCGGGTGGTCAGGTCGCTCGTGGCGGGCAGATGGGTGTTCTGGGTAATCAGGACAACATGAACGTGCCTTTCACCATGACCAGCTATACCTCCCAGCTTATCGAGGATCAGCAGGCTGAAGATGTGGGAGATGTACTCCTCAACGACCCGTCGGTGCGCCAGTCTTACGGCTTCGGTAATCAGTCGCAGATATTCGTGATCCGCGGTTTGCCATTGGCAGGTGACGATATCTCCTACGGCGGTTTGTACGGCGTCCTTCCTCGGCAAATTCTTTCCACGGACGCGATTGAGCGGGTGGAAGTATTCAAAGGTCCCAACGCTTTTATCAACGGCGTGAGCCCCACCGGTACGGGCTTGGGTGGCAGCGTGAATTTGCAGCCCAAGCGTGCTGAAGACGTGCCGACTCGCCGTTACACCCAAGACATCAGTTCTGACGGCCGCGTTGGTGAGCACCTGGACCTTGGCCAACGCTTCGGCGAGGGCAATCGATTCGGAGGGCGGGTCAACCTTAGCCAACGTGAAGGCGACACTGCGATTGATGACGAAAACCAGCGCACCAAGTTGTTCGTCGCGGGACTCGATTATCGTGGTGACACCTTTCGCGTCTCTACCGACTTTGGCTACCAAAAACAGCGCATCAACGGTTTACGCAACACCGTGCAATTGGGTAATGCGACCAAAATCCCGACCGCCCCGGACGCCAGCCACAACTACGGCCAGGACTGGACGAATGCCGAAACCGAAGACACGTTCGGCATGATGCGTGGCGACTGGGACCTGAATGAAAACTGGACTGCCTACCTTGCCGGGGGCGCCAAGCATACGCGTGAAACGGGTGTATACGGCACGCCAACCCTCGTAGGTAATAACGGAGTTGCAACTGTCGGCGGCTCTGAGATCCCGCACAATGAGGACAACACCAGCTTTGCAGCGGGGCTTAACGGTCATGTTCAAACCGGGCCGGTCAGTCATCAGATCGCGATCGGCGCCTCTACCCTCTGGACCCAGCAAGAGAACGCCTACACCTTCTACCGATCGGTCACCGGGAATACCAATATCTACACCACACCTGACCTGCCCAAGCCCACGGCGGTTTCCCTCACCGGCGGCGATATGGGCGATCCGGGTGTCACCGGCAAAACCCGCAACCGAAGCCTGGCCGTTTCCGACACTGTTGGCTTGTTGGACGATAGTTTGCTCCTTACCTATGGCGTACGCCGTCAGCAGCTGCGCGTAGAGAACTACTCGTACGACGGCACCACCTCCAACGGCGTATCTAATCCGGCCAATGACGGCAGCCGTACTTCGCTTTACGACGAATCCATCACTACTCCGGTGTATGGCATCGTCTATAAACCGACTGACACCGTTTCCCTGTACGCAAACCGCATTGAAGGCTTGGCCAAAGGGCCGGTCGCATCCGGTACCAACGTCACCAACCTTGGGGAAGCCTTCCCGCCTGGCCGCACCAAGCAACTGGAAGCGGGTATCAAGCTGGACATGCAATCGTTCGGCGCAAATCTTGGCGTGTTCCGGATCGAGAAGCCCAGCGATGGCTACGTCGATGCGACCCAGCGCCTCTATATTCGCGACGGCGAGCAGGTGAACAAGGGCGTTGAGCTGAGCGTGTTTGGTGAGCCCATCGAAGGCCTTCGCCTGATGGCAGGCGGCACGCGCTTGACCTCGGAGCTGAAGAACACCGCGGGCGGGCTCACTGATGGCAATCATGCCATCGGGGTACCCACCTTCCAGTTAAATGCGAGCGTCGACTGGGACGTACCTGGCCTGGAGGGAGCTGCCCTCAGCGCCCGTATGCTACGTACTGGAGGCCAGTATGCGGATCAGGCCAATAACCTGAGCCTTCCCACCTGGAATCGGTTCGATGCCGGGGCGCGCTACACATTCAAGGTCGATCAAAAGGACCTGACGTTGCGCGTCAATGTGGAGAACATCACCGACAAGAATTACTGGGCCTCAGCCAACGGCGGCTATCTCAGCCAGGGCGACCCGCGTCTGGTCAAAGTCTCGGGCACCATCGATTTCTAAGTCGAATGGTTTGCGCCAAGTCCCCTTTTAATCGATCTGGTGCAATGTGCCCTGCAGGCCGGCGCGCCTTGCGGTAATGACGCAATGGCCGTCCTACGTCTTTCGCGTGGCCAGATCAGCGGTAGACGTTCTGCGCAAAACAGACAGCATTCAGGGTACGGAAACTGCATGCGTCGTTGTCTTACAGTCAATCTGATGACGAATCTATGAAGTCTTTCTACCTTGTATCAACAAGGCTCTCTCCCTCAGCGCTTACTAGAGCGCTGATCGGCTTCATTGCATTAGTGTGTATATCGCTGATCCTGGCTACAGCGTGGCAGATAAATCAGTCTAGGCACGAACGCATTGCTAACGCTAAAGTTGCAGTTTCGAATATCGTTCGAGCCGCTGAACAACAAGCTCAGGACACCATTCGCCAAGCTGATAATACACTGCGAGATCTTGTCGAACGCGTGGAACACGATGGTGTAGCGGAAGATCAGCTATCTCGGCTGGAGAAGCAAATGGCTCAAGACGTGGTGAACGTAGAAGGGATCCAAGGGTTATTTATCTACGATGCTCAAGGTAATTGGGTCGCTAACTCCTTTTCAAGTGGTGCGCAGACGCTGAACAACGTCGACCGCGCATACTTCGTTTATCACCGCGACCACACCGATGAATCCATTCACGTCGACTCCATTGTAAAGAGCCGCACTACGGGCGACATGGTCATACCGGTCAGCAGGCGTATCAATGCTGCTGACGGATCGTTCGCAGGTGTTGCTCTGGCAACCGTGCCTGTCACATATTTCCAAACGTTCTTCCAGCGCATGGATGTAGACGACAAGGGCGTTATTTTCCTTGCGCTCAACAACGGTGATCTACTGGCCCGGCGGCCTACGTTGACAGCGTTGATGACCACCAATGTGGCAAAGGGCGATATATTTACCCTCTATCTGCCACAGAGCGATCATGGCAACGCCGTGATTAAGTCAGTGGTGGATGGCGTAGAAAGGATTTATGCCTACCGGCGGGTATCTGGATTGCCCATCGTTGCCGCTGCTGGTGTATCCAGCCAACATATCTTCGCACCCTGGTGGGCTTACGCGTATAGGTCCATGGCGCTCATCGGTATAATCACTTTGGCCTTGGTTTTGTTGGGCGCCCTGCTGTACCGGCAGATCCAGCAGTTAATCACTGCGGAAACTGAGCTGAACATCGCTAGAACCGAACTTGAGATCATCGCCCGGACCGATAGTTTGACACATATGGCTAACAGGCGATGTTTCGATGCTACCTTGCAGCAAGAATGGGGACGGGCAAGCCGGAACAGATCAACCATAGCCGTTATCTTGCTAGATATCGACTGGTTCAAGCAATACAACGATCTTTACGGCCATCTGGGGGGTGACGACTGCCTGAGGCAAGTTGCGGAAATCATCGGCACCTGCGTCAATCGGCCGGGCGATCTTGCGGCCCGCTATGGTGGCGAGGAGTTTGTGATCCTGCTGCCTGAAACTAATCTCGCTGGGGCTTTAAACGTCGCAGCCAATGTCAGGTTGTCCATCGCCAATGCACTCATAGATCACTCAGGTAGCCCGTTGGGAATTGTAACGATCAGCTCAGGCGTGGTGGCGATCAGTTCACCCTTGAAGGAAGGCTATCGAGCGGCCCTGGAAGAGGCAGATCGACTTCTCTATTGCGCTAAAAATAAAGGCCGTAACAGCGTTGAAGGTCGATTGATAACCTGTGTAAGCAATCCACACCCAACGGCCGTTGTTAATTTTCCTCGGTAAGCCAGCATCATGACACGCTTAAGAAAGTGCCCGTTCAATCGCTGAGTAATGCTGACTGTACGCCAGTGCAGTGACAAGATTGGACTGTCACCGGATTCGTAGATGCTCTTTTCATGCCCTAAGCCAGTGGGCATACCACACGCTGTTAAGCCATTTCTTAGCGGTACCCAAAAAATATTTATCCCAGTATCAGTTACCATGACAGCGATGCTTGTTCTGTAGCAGTTGTTCACTCGGCAGCGGAGCGCCGCACAAAACAGCGGTTCACGCTGCGAAAGCATCGTGAACGCTCGTTGCGAACATCATAGATCAGCTGCATGGCCTGCTCTCCAGTCACAAGCCCCTCTCTTCGTGCCTGCTCGATCCGAATGAATAACCCATTACAGTCATCTTCCAGCTTGGCCCAATGGGCTGTATGCAGATTACGAATGGATTGCTTGAGAGCATCGAGCATGGGATCCCCTGAATATCACGCATTACCTTGTAGCAGCAAAGCTGCTGAACACGGAAGACTACAAATCCATCAATACCCGGCTTGACCTGAGAACTGCTCTACAGCAGTCACAACACTGTTGGCACCTTGCTGAATGTCCTTGATCACCTCGTCTGCCTCACTGGCCAAATCAAGCGCTTCCCCGGCCTGCTGCCTGCTTTTTCCAATAATGCTCACCGCAGTCGAGGCCAGTACCTGGTTCTTTTTTACCACCTCGACGATCTCTGCAGTTGCTTTAGTGGTTCGCATGGCCAGATTTCTGACCTCGTCAGCGACCACAGCAAAACCCCGGCCCTGCTCCCCGGCACGTGCCGCTTCGATTGCTGCGTTCAAAGCCAACAAATTAGTCTGGTCTGCGATGCTGCCGATGGTTTTCACGATGGTACCGATTTCCTGGCTCTGGGCATCCAGCGCTTCAATGCCATGGGCAGCATCTTCCATCAAGGCCGAAAGCGTATTGAGAGTGGTGACGGTGTTCTGAATGACCTCGCGACCTTGCTGTGCACTGGCGTTGGTTCGAACTGAGGTGCCGTGCGCCATGCCAGCTGCTTCGGAAACAGCGCGCTCTCGGGTGACCTGGTCGGTGATAACGGTGGCCAACTTGGCAATCTTGTACAGCTTGCCATTGGCATCCACTATTGGATTGTATGAAGCTTCCAGCCACACTTCCTTGCCGTGTTTATCCGAGCGGCAAAACCTTCCAGCAACGTACGATCCCTTTCGCAGGGTGTGCCAGAACTGTTCATAGTCTTGTGACTGAGCGTCAGACGGCAGGCAAAAGATCCGGTGATGCTGGCCCTGGATTTGGGGAAGCGTATAGCCCATAGCATTCAGAAAATTATGATTGGCTGCCAGGACTATTCCGTCCAGCGAAAATTCGATAACGGCAGTGGACCGCATCAGTGCCCCCACCAGCGCTTCGTTCTCTCTGGAGGCCTCGATTGTCCTTGTCAGCACGCTGGAATACACAACGATTCGTTCTACACGTCCGCTCTCACCCGCGAAAGGTATAACCATTGCCCGTAGCCAGACGTGCCGACCTTCACGGCTGCACAGACGCAATGTGCCGCTGTAATGCTTGCCCTGGGCCACTGCATCAAGAGCCCGACGCTGATGTACGTCACCGCTCAGTTCAGAGGGACTGAACTCACGCAGGGCGCGGCCTGACAATTCCGCCCGGGTGAATCCCAGCTCTGTTTCAAACAGAGCATTCACCTCCAGGATGACACCTGCCGCATCCAGGGTGACCGCCACGGTTTCGAGATCCAGAGTCGCCTTGACCTGCTCAAGAGCCCCCAGCCGTGTTTCCAATTGCTGGATTCTTTTTTTTAACCGGTTGTTGAACATGACAGTGACCCGCATTGACATAAAATACTATCGACGGGTCGAGGGAAACCTTGAGGATTACCCACCGAAGCAGTGCGCATAGCCACATCAGTAACAAGTCTGAAAAGCTGAGGTTGTTGCGACGAGACATTGCAACGGGATGGGTGTACGGATGGGTGTGCGCTTCGAGTCCATGTCTTGCAGATAGCTGCCCGGGCTTTATGGTCCAGTCCGCCTAGGGGTAGCACGCTTGATTTGGAGGTTAGGCGGCGCAGCAAAGAAAACCTAAAAAAGTCCGACGGCATTCTGCTCAGCGAAATTGCGCCTGGCGGGTGACTCGCAAGCATCAGACGTTATGAATCTAACTGGTTTGAGTTTATCACCGGCGGCAGCTGCTCCTTTAAAGATACAAGACGGTCTTCAAAAGCCCTTTCAAAGGCTACACCCAGCGCATTGAACTGCGCACCGGAGATTGCTTCAGCCACGCCCAGACCCGTGCTGAACCCTAAAGCGCGGCCATGGGCATGGCACAGCTCCATAATGCTCTCCGCGCTGCTAATTCGCTCAATACATGTACGTAGGCACTGCTGCAGATCGCGTGGTACCCCCGACATGCTAATCATACGATGCGGATCAAGACTTGAGTTGAGCAGGCGATAGCTCACGAGGCCTTCTCCTGATTTGAAACTCTATTTTTAGGCGTAATAGTTCATCACTGCTCGCATTTTGCCAACTGGAACTGCTGGACGATCAGCCTCCAGTTCAGCGCAGTTTAACGCCTAAAAACTCGATCCGCCATGTATCTTCGCGCTTAGACTGCACTCCGTTTGAGCGTCCGACATCCAGAGATATCGGACGAACTCGCCATCAGGTATGAATGCCTTAGACCTTGAAACGATTGACCAGCTGATTCAGGTTAACCGCAAGCTTCGACATTTCGTTACACGCACTTGCGGTCTGGCTGGCGCCTGCCGAGCTTTGGGAGGCAAGCTCTCGAATGCTGACCAGGTTGCGATCAACTTCCCGGGCGACATGCGCCTGTTCTTCCGAAGCGGTGGCGATCAGGATGTTGCGCTCGTTGATGCTCGTAATGGCGGTGGCGATCTGGTCAAAAGAACTGCTGGCATCGCCAGCGACACTCAGGGATTCAGCAGCCAATTCTCTGCTGGTGGCCATCGCTTTTACGGCCTGGTCGGAATCGTTTTGAATAGCCTGGATCATCTGTTCGATTTCTTGCGTCGACACTTGCGTGCGGTGAGCGAGGGCTCGAACTTCATCGGCGACGACTGCGAAGCCTCGGCCTTGTTCACCCGCCCGAGCGGCCTCGATCGCTGCATTGAGCGCAAGAAGATTGGTCTGCTCCGCAATGGCTCTGATCACTTCAACCACTGTTGAAATATTCTGTGCACGATTGGACAAGCCAGTGATTTGCTCGCTGGTGTCCTGCACATTGCTCGACAACTTCTCTATGGCCTTTAGGGTCTGCGATACGCGCTCCAGGCCAACCTCCGTGTAGCCCTGGCCTCGTCTGGACTCTTCAGAAGCCGATTCGGCATTGCGTGCCACTTCGTCTACCGCAGCGCTCATCTCGGTGACGGCAGTTGCGGCCTGATTCACTTCATCGTTCTGCGACACCAGGCCAAGACTAGATTGCTCAGTCACCGCAGTCATTTGTTCCGATGCCGCAGCCAACTGGGATGACGAGTCCCCGATCTGCATGATCGTGCTTCGAAGGTTCTGCTGCATTTTGGCCAATGCACTCAAAAGCCTACCTGCTTCATCCGTTCCGCTGACTTCAACCTCTTTTGTCAGGTCGCTAGAGGCAATGCGTTCAGCGACACCGAGAGCGTTTCCTAGGGGCGACGTGATCGTTTTAGTCAGTAGAGTTGCCAAACAAAGGGTCAGGAGCGCGACGAAGATAATCAAGCCGACGACGAGGTAAAAGCCTGAGTCATAAACTTGCGTCGCTTGAGCGCCGGCAAGGGTGGCGCCTTCGTTGTTAAATTGAGTCAGCTCCTCGATCTGATCCTCCATCTGATTTATCAGAGGACGGATACTGGTAGCGTCGAGCTTAACAATGGCGCTTGTATCGCCTGATTTCAGCAAAGGCTCCAGTAGGTCTAGCTGACCGGCGTAGTCGTCATAAGACTTTTTTACAGCCAAGAACAATTGCCGCTCACGATCACTCGCAATGAGCGGCTCATAGTTGTATACCGCATCTTTGGAAGCTTTGCGGTAGCCGGGAAATTTGTCGACTGTTTGTTGAATGGTTTGGGGATCCGCGAGTGCCCGCTGCGTCTCGAGGCGTATGCGAAGAATGGTCGAGTTCATCAGCGCGGTTTGCCGGATACTGGGCATCCAGTTGAGTTCGACATCCTTTTCCGTATCGCGAAGCTTGTCCATCTGCAGTATGGCGATGACGCCCAATACCACGACCAGCATAATGATGGCCGAAAAAAACAGGGTGGCGCGTGGAGCAAGGTTTATATTTCTGAGCCGCATTGGACTTCTCACTGCAAGATGGCCAGAGGCCCGGTCTTGAAGCTATCGGCTAGAAATCCTGAAGGATAATGGCTGCCCGTCGGCTCGTTGATACCACGTCCCCAGCGACGGCTCCCTTGTGACATCCACCCCCACTAGCGTCCTGGTGCTGTCTTTGTGAACGTGCTCAGGAGGTAGGATCAAACCGAAAAACAACGTGCAGCACCGCCTCGTAATTGTCAGCAGATCATCGACTGAAATTTCGCGTTTTTAACAGATACGATGTCAAATCCGAGCCCACAGCAGGTGGGTTGCACTTCAACGCAACGCCCTCACCCCCTTAATCCATGGAGGTTGTAGACCGATGTTGGACACCGTCGCAGTCTTTCTCAGCATCACCGCGGTGCTAGCGTTTCTCAACAGACGGTATGTGGGTTTGCCGCCCGCCATTGGCGTGATGAGCATTGCGCTAGCGCTTTCGCTCGTCAACATGGCGCTCAGTGGACTGGGTTTTGAAGCGTTGCATACATTCGAAACCTCACTGGTGGAGTCCATCGACTTTTCAGAGCTGTTGATGCAAGGCATGTTATCGCTGCTGCTGTTCGCTGGCGCACTACACGTAGACTTGTCGCAGCTACGTGCCTACCGATGGCAAGTTGCATCACTGGCGGTCATTGGAACGACGGTTTCGACGCTGTTCATTGGTTTTGCGCTTTGGGCGCTGCTCTCGCTTACTGACCTGGCTCTGCCCCTTTCGTACTGCCTGGTATTCGGTGCGCTCATCTCTCCAACGGACCCCATCGCGGTAATGGGCATTTTGAAGTCAGCAGGTGCACCCGCAAGCGTCGAGCTGGTGATATCGGGCGAATCGCTGTTCAACGATGGAGTCAGCGTCGTGCTGTTTTCGCTCATTCTGGCGATGATTGTCAGTGGTGACGCGCCCTCAGTGCTTGGTGCTTCACAACTGTTGGTCGAGGAGGCAGGCGGCGGCGCATTGGTTGGCGCGGTGTTGGGCTACATCACCTATCGAATGCTCAAGAGCATCGACAGCTATCAGGAAGAAGTGCTCATCACATTGGCTGCGGTACTTGGCGGCTATGCCTTGGCGACTCATCTGCACGTCTCAGGTCCGCTTGCGATGGTGGTAATGGGCCTCATCGTTGGCAATCAAGGCCGCTCCTACGCCATGTCGGAAGAAACCGAGAGGAACCTTGATATGTTCTGGGAGTTGATTGACGAGATCCTCAACGCGGTTCTTTTTGTGCTCATTGGCCTGGAAGTGGTGCTGATTCACTTCTCAGGTACGCTTGCTGTCACAGGACTGGCCGTTATCGTGCTGACATTGCTGGCCAGGTTGCTGACAGTTGGCGCTCCCGTCGCAGTGCTGGGCAAACGCTTTCGGCTGCCTGCCGGCGCCTGGAGCGTTATGACGTGGGGCGGATTACGGGGAGGGATATCAGTAGCACTGGCACTGTCACTTCCGGCGGGGCATGCCCGGGACGTGGTGGTATCGCTGACCTACATGGTCGTCGTGTTCTCGATTTTGGTTCAGGGCATGAGCATCGGAACGCTGGTGAAGCGCGTTATTCCTTGCAGGAAATGAGCACGGATCGCCAGGGCTGAGGGCCGGTTCACCGGAGCGAGGCGGCAATGCACGCTCTCAACCGCGCCTTGTCACCGTCAAGAGTCATCGCCGCCTCCGCCCGTTCGAGGACGACGCCGATGTGACGGGCGCTCAAGTCGGCGTACAAAGCCGGGCAGCAATGCGCAAGGCTTGCAAGCGCTTTGACAAGACGGATGTTGACCTCGATAAGTGCTGCGCCGTCACGCGCAATCGGCGAAAAGAAGTCGTCAAACATGTCTTCCACGGAGAGCCCACGCACATGCACGCAACTGCACTGTGCTTCAGGCTTTTCAAGCGTCCCAGACCTCGCCTGTGCATTGAACGCGCGAATTCCCCTGCCTATTACATCGATTGCTGTGCCTGGGTCATTTACGGCCGGCGAAAGCGCCCTCGATGCGATCTCCGACAATACGGACAAACCGAAGCGGGGGTCGTGCTCGTACGTTCTACTAACGCCAAGGGTGATCGCGGATAGGATTTGTCTCACCTGAGGTTCATCCAGCGGCTCGGTGTTCGATCTCATTACCCGTGCCAGCAGTTCGCCTTCGTTTACAAAACTGCCAGGCAGTATCTCAAGATAAATCAACGCAGCATGTTTCTGTGCGAAGGCGTCCAGCGCAGGCACGTCGATGTGCTGCACGTAGCCCACTTCCCGACTGTTGATCGATAGCACTCCCAGCACCTGCACAAGTCGCTCCGGGTAGGCGCAACCGCCCAGGTAAGGCAGTTGGCAGCGTTCAGTGAGCGCACTGATGGTGGCGGCCTCGACTCGGTCGATCGTCTCACCTACCCGGCCAAGCCTGGACAGATGGTCGATCCATCGCAGCAAGGTGTAGACGATCAGTACCACCACGGCGAGTGTGACCGCGAACAAGATGACCCGGCCCTGAGCACCATACGCACCTGTGCTTAGAGCGATGATGCCGACCAGGCTAAACAGAAAGGAGCCAATGAAGGTCGACAGCGCGTTCTGAGTGGTCGAGTCCTCCATGACCAGTGTTGTGGCGCGCGGGGTGGTGCCCGTGCTGGCTGCTCCATAGGCCGTGACCATGGTACTTAGAGAAAACGTCGTGACCGCCAGCATGCTGGACGCGATGATGCCCAGAATCTTGTCGACGGCATCAGCGCCTATCTTGCCAGGCAGGTCTATAGGAATGTGGTCTCTGAGAACGACAGCCAGCAACGCCGTCACAACGCCCAGTAGGGAAAACAGTCCCGCTCTGAACCACAGACGTCTGGTCGTGCGAATCAACAGCCATTGCCACCGAGCAACCATTGCGAAACTCCGCTGTTACGTAAGGGTGAGTTGGATGATATCTGTACCAACTAACGACTGGCCGGCTTTCTGAAGTTGAACAAGCCCCACAGCAAACCCACCACTGCAGACGCAGAGGAAGCGCATAGCACGCTCAGCTTCGCTGCTGCCAATAAACGGTCGTCGTCATAGGCAAGGCCCGCGATGAAAATCGACATCGTGAAGCCAATGCCGGCGAGCAGGCCTACCAGTATCACCCCGCGCCAAGTCACCTGTTCAGGCAGTTTGCAAAGCCCCGTGCGAACCAAGAGGCAAGTAGCGAGCACCACGCCGATGGGCTTACCAAATACCAACGCCATTACGACGCCATAGACGACCGGAACCACAGCTGCATCGCTTAGCTGAGCACCATGGACATTGACCCCAGCATTCGCCAGTGCGAAAAGCGGCATGATCACGAAAGCGACCCACGGATGGAGAGCCTCCTGAACTCGTTGCACAGGGGGCATCACTTCACGCTCGGCAAGCCGGATTTGCTTGAGTGGTGCTGAGACCTTCTTCTCGCCCTGGTCTACCCGGTGCGTGAGATCTCGGAATGCCTGAGACATGATTTCGAGTGGCCGCTCCCGAGACGGTGCCGACCATACAGGTGTTACAAGCCCAAGGATCACGCCGGCCAGTGTTGGATGCACACCGAGCTTGAGAAGGCCTCCCCAGACAATCGAGCCCGGCAGCAAGTAGAGCCAGGCCGAGCCGATTCCCATCCTTTGCATCACAAAGACAAGCGCGAGACCTGTGCCTGCGATCGCCAGCCCCACAAGATGCAGGCTTGCGGTGTAGAACAGCGCGATGATGAGGATTGCAGCAATGTCGTCGATGATTGCAAGAGCCAGCAGAAAGACTCGCAAGTTGGCTGGAATTGATTTGCCCAGCAGAGCAAGAACTCCCACGGCGAATGCGATATCGGTTGCGGTCGGGACTGCCCAACCGTGTGCAGACGCCGTACCCATGTTGTAAGCAAGGTAGACTCCTGCAGGGACTAGCACACCACCCAGTGCCGCACCTAACGGGAGCGTTGCCAGCTTTGCGTTCGACAGAGCGCCGTCTTGGATCTCTTGACGAATCTCCATTCCGACCACGAGAAAGAAGATGGTCATTAAGCCGTCATTGACCAAGAAGTGCAGCGACTGACCCACGCTGAAGGATCCGATGGTGATGGCGACTGTGGTGTGCCAGAAGGTTTCATAGGAAAGGCTGGGCGAGCTGTTGGCCCAGAGCAGTGCAGCGATAGCGGCGAGTACAAGAACGACGCCACTGAGGGCTTCGATATGACTGAATCGCTCGACCGCAGCCAATGCTCGGCTGGTGAGGATTTGCGGCCGGGGGATAACAGTCGATGCGGGCGTATTTGGCGCAGGCACGGGTATTCCTCACCGGCGGCCCGACCGATATTGGAATTTAACCTGCGGATCAGCACATCGCTTTACGCACCCAGGTGGATTGTACGCACGGGCTAATGGCTATCGCAAAGTTTAGAGAATTCCTGCTTCCTGATTCCTGCAGGAAATTGAGACAATGCAGGTCGGCCATCCGGCTGCATGCTTCTCAACGCACAGGTACACCATGGCGCTTAATTCTGATCGCCGGATTACACAAGGTCCTTGGAACGCTCGTTACAGCCAGGATCTGATTGAACACCTTCCCGTCGGGCTCTATATCTGCGATCGAAATGCCGTCGTTGTTGCTTACAACCTCAAAGCAGCAGAGATCTGGGGAGAGACCCCAGTCAAGGGTGATCCCGAGGTGAAGTTCTGCGGCGCTCACAGACTTTATGCAGGTGACGGCACCTACCTGCCCCATGACCAGACGCCAATGGTGCAGGTTCTGGCCACAGGTGAGCCCGCACTGAATGTCGATGTGATCGTTGAGCGGCGTGACGGTAGCCGTCGCAACGTTATTGCAAACGTCACGCCTCTTTTTGACGAAGGTGGAGACCAGATCGGCTTCGTTAATTGCGTGCAGGACGTCACCTTCCTTAGGCAGCGTGAGGAAGAGAGGGTCCAGATGATCAGCGATCGGTTTCAGGCTCAGAAGATGGAAATCGTAGGCCAGCTCACCACGGGCATCGCGCATGACTTCAACAACATGCTGACGGCCGTAACGGGCTCGGCAAGTCTCGCTGAGCATTACCTTAAAAACGATAAGCCCGACCATGCAAAGAAGCATCTGGCCAATGCACTGCGCGCGTCCCAGACCGCGAGTGCGATGACAGCCCGGCTTATGGCTTTTTCCAGACGGCACAAGCTGGGTTCAGAAGTGATCAATGTGAATCCGTTAATCACTTCGCTAATTGAGCTTGGTCGTGGAAGCTTGGGATCAAAGGTCTTATATGAGACTGAGTTGGCGTCCAACCTTTGGCTGACGAAGGTCGATCCACACCAACTGGAAAGCGCCGTATTCAATCTGATGGTCAACGCCCGGGATGCGATGCCAGCAGGGGGCACCATTTCGATTCGCACCTCCAATGTAGATGTCAGTGAACAGATGGCTGCCAAGGGCTCCCTACTGGTAACCGGTCAATCGTGTGTGCGAATTCAGGTGTCTGACACGGGCACCGGAATGCCTGTGGCGCTTATCGAGCGGATCTTCGAACCCTTCTTTACAACCAAAGAAGAGGGAAAAGGCACAGGTCTCGGCCTGACGATGGTCTACGGGTATGTCATCCAGGCGGGAGGATGCCTTACGGTTGAGAGCCAGGAAGGCCACGGCACAACTTTTTCGCTGTTCATGCCGAGAGACGTTCTTCCAGAGGTCGACGCGGTCATCTGAGACAGAGCAGGTTTGCCCGCAATCAATCAGGCTAGCTGGCTAGGCTGGCCTTACTTGCCGGTGTAAGAAATACGTTATCACCGATTATTACCGTTTATCCGATCTTCGTACGCCGAAATCTTAGCGCGGTGTTTTTGTGACTGGGATGACCATTAGTGATCGTAGCGGTGCCAACAGAGAGATAGATATGCAGGAACTGACGAAAACCGCCCAGAACGATCAGCGTAGGCTGACGGCGGTCGAATTTCAGGATTTGGCTCGGGTACCCGCTGCAGTCGAGTGGTTTGCCAACCTCGACAACCCTCGAACACGACGCGCCTACCAAAATGACCTGGAAGACTTCTGCGGTTTTGTCGGTTTGGCTTCGGCCGATGAGTTTCGTGTGGTGACCCGATCGCACGTTCTGGCCTGGCGCGCCCAGCTCGAGCATCGCGGTTTGGCCGGCGCCACGATCCGCCGCAAATTGGCCGCGCTGGCCAGCCTCTTTGATCACCTCCTGGAGAGCAATGCGATCGCCGGCGGCAATCCCGTGCACGGGGTGAAACGACCCAGGATAGAAAGCAACGAAGGTAAGACGCCGGCACTGGGTGATCACCAGGCCAAAGCGCTGCTCGAGGCGCCGGATGAAGCAACACTTAAAGGGCAGCGCGACCGGGCGCTATTGGCTGTTCTTCTCTATCACGGACTACGCCGTGAAGAAGCAGCGCTGCTGCAGGTGAGCGACATTCAGGAGCGCCGCGGGATCCAGCATCTAAAGGTGCACGGCAAAGGCGGCAAGGTTCGGTACCTGCCACTGCACCCGGTGGCGGCTGGACGCATTCATCAGTACCTGGAAAGCTCAGGGCATCATTTGGCGGACAGGAAGGTGCCGCTATTCATCCCGTTGCGGGGCAAGTTGACCGGCGCCGGTATCACAGCCAACGGCATCTATACGGTGGTCGCAGCCTACGCGAAAAAGGCCGGTATTGAGGTCGACGGCCTAGGCGTCCATGGACTCAGAGCAACCGCAGCCACCAACGCCTTGGAGCATGAAGCCGATATTGCCAAGGTCCAGGCCTGGCTGGGTCACGCCAATATCAGCACGACCAAGATCTATGACCGGAGAGAGAACCGGCCAGAGGATTCTCCGACCTATAAGGTGAAGTATTAATAGAAGGAGTTGAGGACTGAGCAACAACTCACCCACGCGCATTGTCGAGAATGTGGTGTAACGCTACCCAAGGATGATGACCTTCCACATCACTGCCTCCGCAGGTATCGGTGTGTAGAAATGGGATTTCGCAGTCTTCCAGTGCTTGGCTTTCCATGCAGCCAGTGCATACAGCACGTCCTGCAACGATCGACCATCGACCGTTCCATTCTTCAATACCTCGTTCAGTCTCCACTTCTCCGACTCCTCAGCGTACATTTGATAGATGCTGAAGGTAGCCCTGTGCGGGCCTGTTTGATACGCCCAAAACCATGCCCTTGTTTGGGGGTAAGCCATGCGCAACAACCAATAAAGCAACGCGTGTTGGTCGGCGTGTTACCGGCAGCTTTTGGCCAATTCTGTTGAAAAAGTCGTTTTTTCAGGAAACGTGACGCTGAGCTTGGCCTCATCAAAGAACCTATTCACCACTGTTAAGTGGTTTTTCGGTACTTCGTTGACCGTTGCTGCTTTGTCAGTGAGTTAATTTGAGGGTTTTTGCTGATTTCGGGCGCACCCATCCTGTGGTTGGCGGCCCGTGAGAGATGAGTTTGGCCAGTCGGCGCAGGTTCTGTACCGCAGCAGCTAATGTGAACTCATCAGTCGCGCCACTCATGCCGCGTAGTCGCAAGCGATCCAGTTTCAAGATGCGCTTGAGGTGGGCAAATAACATTTCTACTTTCTTACGTTCGTGACGAGAGCGCACATATTCCGGCGTCTTCGCGATTTGCCGAGCCACATCGCGAGCCGCTTCATGAACACTGCGGGCGATCTTACGAACCGCAGTGTTGGGGCAGCACTTGGCTTTCATCGGACATGTCGCGCAGTCGGTTTGGCTGGATCGGAAGTTGATGGTGTTGGCTTTCGTCACGTGTGAGCGCAGGTTCTTGAAAGCTCGCCATTCGCTACGTAATGCCTTAGCAGGACAGCGATACTCCTCAGCGTCTTTGTTCCAGTGGAAGTCGCTGATCGAAAAACTGTCGCCCTTACGCTCGGTTTTATCCCACACCGGCACATGCGGCTCGATATCTTTCTCTTCCACCATCCAGGCCAACATCGGTGCTGTGCCGTAAGCGGTAACGCCGATTAAGCGATCCGGTTTGATGTCGAACAACTCTTCGACTCGGTCAATCATGGTCTTGGTGCTCTCAACCTCGGCGGTTCGATGAGCTGGTGTCGGCTCTACGTCCATGATCACGCCATGCTCGACATCAATCAGGTAGTTCGTGGAGTAGGCGAAAAACGCTGGGCCACCCGGGGCCGCCGTCCAACGGGATAGGGGATCAGTCAGCGAAAAGCGCTTGGGAAGTGCTTAAGCCAGCGCCTCTTCATCGAGTGCTTCGAGGTACTCACGGACAGCACGAGTGCTCAGAGACGGGTCGCGCCAGTTGATCTCTTCATCGCCAGGCACGCCACGTTGCCGACTCGCGTCCGCCTTGATGATGCTGGCGTCCACGGCAAAGCCTTCGCCCTTTACCAGACCCGCGTCCATGCAGCGACGCAGCACCTCATTAAACAGCCAGCGAAACAGATCACTGTCCCGGAAACGGCCGTGTCGATTCTTGGAAAACGTCCAGCGATTGCGAACTTCATCCTCAAGGCTTAACCGGCAGAACCAGCGATAAGCCAAGTTCAAATGGGCCTCTTCACACAAGCGCCGTTCGGAGCGAATGCCATAGCAATAGCCCACGACCAGCATGCGGATCATCAACTCAGGATCAATCGAAGGACGCCCAATCGGGCTATAGAAATCGGCGAGATAGTGGCGCAGGTCGCTCAGATCGAGACACCGATCAATGCTGCGCAGCAGGTGATTTGTTGGGATGTGGTCTTCAAGGTTGAACGAGTAAAACAGCCGATCCTGCCCACTCGATAACTGTCCCATCATGCTGCGTACTCTCCCGCTGGCCGATGAGCAGATTTTGCCTCAGGCCAAGCAGGAGAGCTACTGTTTCAACAGAATCGGTCGATAGCGGACGGTCAGTGCAGCGTCAAACCTCTCAAAAAGAAAACTCGATGGTCACAGCCGTTAAGAACACCGTCACCGCTGTCTTCCCGGCCAGCGTAATGAGACGCGGGAAATAAGCCAATCCCACGCTAATAGTGCAGCTCAACACCGCGAATGTGCAGAACCACATGACCCATGATCGGCCATCTGGCGCACTCGCTATACAAAAGAGTAACGATCCCGCAATGCCAGTGAACCCCAACCAACGCAACGCCCGCTGGCTGGGCCATATCGGTCGGTTGTTAAAGACGTCACGGTAGTGTCTGTTTAGCGACAGGCACAAGGCCGTCAGGGCCGCGTATAGCAAAGCGCTCCATGTCAGCAGGCTCATGAATGCCTCTCGCGTCGGGGGGGGCCTTGAACCCGGCGCACGAGTTTGTGGTATGCACTGCTGCGCAGGTTGGTAGAGCCGCCAGGCCACAACCGCAAAACTCATTCCCAGCAGTCCGCAGACCAGGTTCAGCCCGTTTATTGGATTGGGACCTGTGAGGATATCGAGCACAGGTAAACCACCACACGTCAACGCACACAGCATTGCCTGCTCTCGCCAGGCATGTTGGGTCAACCGCATTTGAGCGTGCAGTAGCGTTAGCAGCCAGGTGCAGAAAAAGGCCTGTATTTCACGAATATCCCGAGCGGGCATATCGCCGGGCAGTAGCCGGTTGGCCCAGAGAAACGCAGCCATCGCCGTGGGCAGTCCGAGCATTGCCGCGATGTTCAGGCCTTCAATATGCCGATAGACCCCACGCCTTGAATTGCCTCTGTGTTTGACCACCCACAGCTGCAGCCCTGTGGCAATCATCGCGCAGCCGCCCAGCCCACTGAGAAATAACAACACACGCAACAGCGGATCGGCGAAATGCGCCAAGTGCAGCCCGTACATCACACCGTAGAAAGCCTTGACGGGCCCCGTTGACGGGTTCGTGCCGACCCACTCACCACCCACGCCGTCCAGCACCAGCCGTTGCGGCTGCGATGAGACGTGATCCAGGGTGTCCCTGAACAGCTCGACGCGGGCATTGACGGCTCCAGGCGCAGTGATCGACACACGAGCAATATGCTCTTGACCCCAATGCTGCCGGGCTTGCTGAATGAGGGTTTCGGGCGAGGCCAAAACGGCCCTCCCGAGCGCCGGCACCTGCGGGGCACTGAAGTCGCGAATGTCACGAAAGAACGCTGCGCGATCGGGGCCATAGACCAGATCGACGCCCCACGGGATGTACATGAACATTAAGGTGATCAGCCCGGTGTAGGTGATCACTGCATGGAACGGCAGCGCTAACACACTCAAAGTATTGTGCGCATCGAGCCAAGAGCGCTGGCCCTTGCCTGGCCTGAAGGTGAAGAAGTCCTTGAAGATGCGCCGATGGATAATCACGCCACTGACGATGGCGATGAGCATGGCCATGCTGGCAACGCCAACGATCCAGCGGCCGATCTGCGACGGCAGGCTGAGCTGAAAATGAAACCCGTAAAAGAAGTCTCCGCCAAAGGTTTTGCGCGGGGTTAGCGTCTGCGTGGAGGCTGGATCAAGCCACTCGCTGTTGTAACGCCGCTCCCCTGCACCTTGCCACATGACCTGAGTCACAGGCAGACGCGTCGTGGGCAGATCAATCAGCCAGGAAGCAGCATCCGGCGCACACTGCTCCAACCAGTCCATCGCTTGTTTGAGTGAAGCGGCCTCGCTGATCGGCGCCGAGGGGCGAATTTCCGGGTGCATCCAGGCGGTGATTTCACTGCGGTAATAGCTGGCAGTGCCGGTCATGAAAATAGCCAGCAACAGCCAGCCGACAACCAGCCCCGACCAGGTGTGCAGCCAAGCCATGCTTTGACGCAATCCTTCTTTCATCACGCATCACCGGGCAGGGAGACGGCGGACAACCACCCATAGACGCCCCCGAGCAGCAACATCGCGGCAAGCAGCCCCAGCCAGGCGCGCCTGGCCGAGCGTGCCGCGAAAACCCATATGGCTGCAAGGCACAGAATCAGGAAGGCAGGCAACGTCGCTGCCAACACGGTCTCGGCGCGAGGCTGTAACACGACAAGGGGCAACCCGATGGCCAGGCAGGCGGTGAACAGCGCGGTGACGGCGTACCCGCCTATCACCGCTGCGAGGATTCTTGAGAATACCCCTAACCTATAGCGAACGGACAGCTGGGGCCTGCCATGCCTCACCACTGGTAGCTCACAGAGCCGATGACACTGCGCTCGTCGCCGTAGCGGCACGAGGTATTGCACGACAGGTACGACTCATTGGTCAGGTTCTGGGCCTTGGCAGTCAACTGCCAATGGTCGTCGATGTCATAGCTGACCCGTGCATCAAAGCGGGTGTAGGCCGGGATCTTGCGATCAGTGACGGTCGGTGTGGTGCGGGTGGTACCGGTGTACAATGCGCCCACGCCGATCTTGACCTGCGGCAGACCGAACGCAGCCAGACGATAGTCCGTCCAGAGCGAGGCGTTGTGGTAAGGCACCCCTTCAAGGCGTTTGCCAATGTTGGTGACGACGTTATCTTCCAAGACATGCGCGTCGGTATAGCTGTAGCTGGCCGTCATGCTCACGGTGTCAGTCAGGTCGGTCTTGGCTTCGAGTTCCAGCCCCTTGGAGCGGCTTTTGCCATACTGCTCGTACTGCGCGTTCAGGGCGTTGTAGGTGATCGCGTTGGTCTGTGTCAGCTCGTAGACCGCCGCGCTGAGCACCGTGTTGCTGCCCGGTGGCTGGTAGCGAATGCCGACCTCGTATTGCTCGCCTTCGATCGGGTCGAACGTCCCCGCGACGCCAGGGTTGGCAACATCGGCCGGCTGGAACGACTGGCTATAGCTGACATAGGGCGCTACGCCGTTATCGAACAGGTACAACAGCGCGATACGGCCGGTAGGTTTCTGGTCACTGCGTGGCGTACGGTCGCCATTGACGAAGGAATAATTACGGCTTTCTGCCCAGTCCTGGCGACCACCCAACAGAAACACCCAATGATCGTCAAAGGTGATCTGGTCTTGAAGGTAGAGACCCACCTGACGGCTGTGGATATCCCACCCGGATTCGGGTGCGGTGTTCGCCCCTACCCCGGTGTAGGCAAAGGTCGAGAGGTTCAGGCGGGGAGCAAGTTGCGCCACTGTGGCGCTGATGTGGCGATGGGTGTCGTAGGTCTTGTGGTAGTAGTCCACACCCGCCAGTAGTGTGTGGCGCCAGCGGCCCGCGTCGATCTTCCATTCAACGTTGTTGTCGCTGGTCCAGCCGGTGGAGGTTTCTTCACGTTCGCTGTAACGGCGGTTCAACGTGTTACCGGAAATGCTGAACGGCAACAGGTAGTTCCAGGAAACCCTGGATTGGTAGTAGCGCAGGGCGTGACGTACTTTGAGCGTGTCGCTAAAGCTGTGTTCGAACACGTAGCCCAATGTATCGATGCGGCTGTTGAAATGATCGTAACCGGGCTCGCCCACAAAATCGTCGCGCCCGATCTTGCGTCCAGGGTTTGGACTGTAGGTGGTCATGGCGTAAGTTAGCGGCGGCGTCAGCCCGGTGAGTGCTTCGGTGTGGCTGGCGAGCACAGTGAGAGAGGTATCGTCGTTCGGCTTCCAGGTGAAAGAGGGTGCGATGTAGCGCTTGTCGTCGCGAATGTGGTCTACCTGCGTGTCAGCGTCGCGCCACAGGCCGTCGAGCCGATAGGAGAATTCACCCTGTTCATCCAGCGGGCCGGCCAGGTCGAAGGTGTACTGCTTGCGATCATGGCTACCGTATTCGACGCCGACCCGATGCAACGGGGTGTCGGTGGGCCGCTTGCTCACGGCGTTGATCATGCCTCCCGGCGACAGCTGCCCGTACAGCACAGACGAAGCGCCCTTGAGCACTTCGGCGCGCTCCAAACCAAACGGCTCAATGCCGCCGTCGTAGACGCTGGACTGCAATTTCATGCCGTCGAGCAGAATACTGCCAGTCCCGGAGCCAACGTTGAAACCGCGCAAGGTGTAATCGTCCGCCACCCGGCTGAAACCATTGGGCTGGCTTACAAACCCTGGCGTGTAGCCCAAGGCATCTGCCAAGGTGTCACTCTTGCGGTCGTCCATTTCGGCGCGGGTAACTACGGAAATCGATTGCGGCGTCTCAATCAGTGGCGTGTCGGTCTTGGTCGCACTGGCGGCACGTTTGGCCACATAGCCATAGACCGGACCGTAGGCCGACTCCTGATCGGACACTGCATCGATGTTCGACACACCCAACATCAGCGCACCGGTTTCCGGCTGCACGCTCAGCGCGCCGCTGCCACTAATCAAAAGCGACAGTCCGCTGCCCTGCAGTGCCTGCTCGACGGCCTGCTCTGCTGTCAGTTGGCCGGAAACTCCATGGGCCTGTCGCCCTCTGACGTCATCCGGCAGGAACACCACCTGGCGACCACTGCGCTGACCGATCGCGATAAGCGTCGCCTCCAGAGGACCTGCGAGCCAGGCGTACATCTGGCGCCCCGCCGCGCTGACCGGCTCTGCAGCAAAAATGATGTTTACAGGCGTAACGACAATGCTGACAGCAATGGCCAAAGGGCAAAGGAACTGAGGACGCATGGGTGAATGACTCTCCGGTGTCAGGACAGAACAGCTGCAAACGGCGCAGCACTGTCTTGCTTGTGCGATGAGCCAGCGAAATATTAAGAGCCTATTGAAAAATTTTTTCTTGCGGACCTCAGCTCAGGGACACACGGGTCCAGAACCCCAGGAAATGCTCGACCCGCAGCGGCAACACATCAGCCATTGCAGCCAGCGCCTGTTCACTTTGATCGAGGCTGAACACGCCGGAGATTTTCAGTCGCGCAGCTTTGGGGCTGAGGGTCAACACGCCTCGGTGATAAGGTCGCAACGCCTCGATGACCGTTGCCAGCGTCTGGTCGTGAGACTCCAGCATGCCCTGCGACCACGCTGAAGCACTGTTCGCGGACCTGCCGATCGGCTCGATACCTCTGCCGGTCAGCCGTACACCCTGCCCCTCTGCCAACGTCGCACCCGAGCCGTTGATGTGCGTTACCCGCAGGCTTTTCTTCAACGCCCAGATACGGGACTCCTCCGGCAAGAGCATCATCATGCAGCGTCCTTCGGCCATGCTCGCAGTACCTAGGCGAGAACACAGCCGCAGGGCATCCCGCTCGCTGGCCCGAACGTCGGCAATCACACCGCCATCAAGCAATTCAACATCACGCTTATGTGCCCCGAAACGCAGGTTCACTGCACTTTGCGCGTTGAGCAGCAGAGACGAACCGTCTGGCAGAGCGATGCGTTCACGCTGGGCGGTGCCGGTACTCAAATCTGAGCGCAGTCCCGCCAGCCCCCTCCCCGGGCCGGTCAGACAATAACTGCCAGCTGCCAACCCGCATAGCCCCAACGCCCCTCGCAGAAAGGCACGACGACGAACCAGTCGGTCCTTGGCCAACATTCGGCCCGACACACCGTCAACGCTGGCAAACGCTGCCTGCAACCGAAGCTGCAACTGTTGCCAGGCCTCCTGATGGTGTCGGTCGGCCGCAAGCCACTGCTCGAAAGACAGTTGCTGCTGCGCATCGAAAAACCCGGAACGCTGATAGGCCATCCAGGCAATGGCTTCATCCACAGCAGCAGGCAGTACAGCAGTCATAGCCGCGCTTCGAAACAGGCACGCAGCCCCTGGACCACGTACTGATGAACACGCGGCACGGACACGCCCAGCTCGCGGCCGATTTCAAGGTAAGTCATGCCATCGAGCTGGCTGTACAAAAACGCCGCCCGGGCCCGGGACGACAGTCCCTCAAGCATACGATCAATCTCGACCAGGGCTTCGACCGCGAGCGCTTGTTGCTCTGCTGACGGGGCAAACTGCTCAGGCTCGCCGGCCAACGTCTCCAGATAGGCACGCTCCAGATCGCGGCGGCGCCAACTGGCGTACACCAAGCGCTTGGCAATGGTCGTTAACAGTGCCCTAGGCTCGCGAATCGAATGTGGATCATCCAGTGCTACCACGTGAGCAAAGGTTTCCGACGCCATGTCTGCGGCATCGCTGGGGCAACCCAATCGCGCCCGCAACCGGTCGAACAACCACCCATGGTGATCGCCGAACAGCTGATGGAGCAGGCTTTGGCGGGCGGTCAAGTTGACGCTGGCGACACTGGAATTGACTGCCATCGAGAGCATCACTAATGGAAATGGTTCTCAATTCTGTCAAACCCAATCTGCTCTCGCAATAAAAGTCATTGGCAGGACAGAAAAAGACCGCCCAGATTGGCGGCGATACCGAGATTCGCTATCGCTTGACGATAATTTCAGACACCACAACAGGAGTTGGTCGTTCCACGCCTTGGACTCTGCCATGAACGCCCGCTAGAAGGCGTACCAAGTGCTAGAGCGGCGAAAGCCTTATCACCAGCAGAATCACCAGTTGGGTGTTTATATCCTCCATGTTGACGCTCTACTTGTAAAATCATGCCAAAAGGCAGCTTGACATAAACGATGGGCACCTCTGGTTGAGCCGGTCTGCATCTTGCGTAATTAATTTGCCTGAGCAACGCCTGGGGTGCCGCCGCCTTCGCCACGTTTAAGCATCCGGCGATAGGAGGACGGAACCATATCGACTATCAGAAAATTTTAATCGTGCCATGCACAAGCCTCATACATCGGTTTGATCACGCGCTACCCCACGCGCTCTTGCGTCTTTTCCTGTGTTCTTAGAGGGCTTACATGCTGTCAATAAAGTGCGATCGCTTATTATGTCATTGCGTTTACTTGCCGGGCTGATCGTGTCGCCTGTCAAGAGAAGAGAGAGAGGGGAGGCATACCCTAGTGCCGAAATACCCCTTGCGTGTCGATCGCCTTGATGGCTAGAGTTGGGCACCGAAAACCGCAGGTAACGCAATGGAACTGCTTGATATTTACCTCCCTCATTACCATTTTCGTGAGCGTCACGCCCTCGATATTCGCGCTACCGCTGCCCAAGTAATGGGGGCTGTCGAAAGCTACGATAGTACCGAGGATCGACTCGTTCGGGCGATGACCGCGTTGCGCGAGATGCCGCAGCGGTTAATTTGGAGGCTAGGTAATGCTCCCGCTAGCAATCGTCCGCCATTCAGTCTTGAAAACTTTACCAACCTTGGAACCATTCCTGATAAAGCTCTCGCATTAGGTCTGGCGGGGCGCTTTTGGAAGCTAGACTACGGCCAAGAAATCGTCCCGGATGCTGAAAGTTTTAAGCATTTCGAACAGCCTGGCGCGGCGCGTCTAGTGCTCGGATTCAGCGCCAATGAACTTGGTGACGGTCTCACCCGCCTTGTTACGGAAACACGCGTGCAGTGCCTTGATGCCGTTGCCCTGCGCCAATTTCGCCCGTATTGGTACCTGATACGCCCCTTCAGCGGGCTGATTCGTAGACGTGTGCTTAAAGCCATCAAACGGGAAGTGTGCAGGATTCATCGCTAAAATTCACCGCAACTTCGGAGGTATAGGTACCCGGCACTTCGAAGAACTTATAGCTGCCTTCATCCACTTATAAGATGTCGATGTTATCGCCGGCCGGTACGGTGCGCGGCTAACTCTTTTTCCTTAGTCGCGATGCTTGAGGCCCACTGAAAGCCGACAGTTGCGGGACTCAATACTCCCCTGCCTGAAAGGCCAGCACGCCCGATCTTTCATGCTGGGAGTTTGCCCGACGATCGTCAGCTTGACCTTCTGCGGAGACTCAGCCCGAGGAGGGATAGAGGGGCTGTGATGAAAGGTGACGATGTTGTGAGCGCCCGTGGGAACAAAGTTCTGGTTATTGAAGCTGGTTTGCCGAGGCCCGGGGTTAGGACCCGTGTCCAACGATGTTGGACTCGAGCGTATGACAGAGCCCCTGTCCACTTCTGCGTTCAACACCTGAGCTTTGGATTCCATCGACGCGACTCCTCGGTGGGGCTCCGATCGGGTTGACCACAGCAAAGCGCTGACTCCAATAACACTACCTATTGCTAGGCACGCGACAAGACTTTGCACGCAGGGCCTGTGGCCTCTTCGGGTAATTCGTTCCGGGGCATCACTGAGTTCTGCTTTCATCCATGACCTATCTATGATCTCTTTTTGCACATCGGCAACATTCTGGAAGCGATCTTCCCGTTGAACTCTCGGACGCGAAAGACGCGCCCTGCTACTGCCAAAGACATGTGGTGCACAGCAGACTTTTCTCTAACTTTCTGCCTGAACTTCCAACTTGGCGCACAGCGCTTTTAGCATGACGTTGTTTTCAACCACTAAATCGATTTTCTCAACCTCACGTAAGCTTGTCGCCAAACGTGCGATCATTTCTGCGTTGAGGCTGCGGTTATTCACCACCGCGCAGTGTTCCAGCCGTTCGCGCAACTCTGTCGGCAGTCGGAATGGATACGGGGCAGATTGCTTTTTCGTACTCATCGACTTTTCCTACTAACTTTCAAAAAAAGCCGCTACCCAGCCTTTTGCACCGTTGTATTCATCACCGCCTTCGGCAATGAAAATGTGATCTGTTTCATTCACAGCGTATACGCCTGGACTCTCATCGCTCGCGTCACGCAAGGAATCCTTCCAGCCGTACACTGCGCCTTGCCAGATCAGCACGACGCCGCCACGATGATCCTGGTTAGCATTTCGCCATTTTCTGGCAGTTGCACGAAGCGTTTCACTAAGATTGGTCACGGCTGATTTTCCTGGACGATCTGAGGTCCGATGATGCCCTGTTACTACTGACAAAGCCCGCACGGGGAGGACTTGTGGTGGATGCAGCGACATGTCCGTTATTTGTGTTGGTGGTGGACTGGGTGAATTGTCGCCGTGGTTACCATCAGCCATCAAGCCCTCAGGCGCGATAGCCGCTTTTCCTGCTCGATCACGGTACGATCACGGTATTCCTCTACGGCCACAGCCCCACTCGTGACGGGAATTGGGCGTTGCTCAATTTTTCTTACCTACACAGCTGCATCGCAATGGCATCGAACTCACGGTCAAAGCTAACTTTCTCTGCCGCGCTCAAGAAACCCTGCTGCTCGACGAACCGATTAGTTTCATGCCGGACGTTCTCTACACGCTTCACCATGCGCTGTGCTTCAACCTCGGTAATACCACGGCCTTTTTTCTTGAGGTACTGATATCGGCACTTAGAACATTCGCTCTTACTGAGATATGTGCTTGTCCTGGATCGCTGATCTGCCCGCCAGTCTCGCCGGCTGTTTCTTGTTGGTTTTAGATGTCACAGCTTGGAAGATTGAGGCTTTGCTGTGCAGCTGTAGCGGTCAGGCTAAAAACAAACAACGAAGTGAAGAAAATATGTTTCATGACTCATTCCCTTTGATCGGATGTCAATCACGCGTGCATGGCACACCACGACCTAGACGATGCTGCCCGGCAATTGATTAAGGCGAATCTGCTGCATGGGCTCGGCTAGGATATTTTCCAGAACCGGCATAGCGTTTGTCAGGGTCGGGGCCTTCATGTGCGCTTGCAGTGCCGCTTCATCGTCCCAGCTTTCGTAGGAAACAAAGCGGGTGGGGTCTTCGAGATCCGTCAACAGCGCATAGGCCTGGCACCCAGGCTCGTGCTGGAATTGCGGCAGGGCGGATTGCAGCAGGTTTTTCAATTGCGCTTCCTTGCCTGGCTTGGCTTTCATGATCGCGACGACGTTAAGAGGTGAAGTCATGTGGGGAGTCCTGGGAATGCCGGCGCCGGAATGGAGCCGTCAGCGCATGAGACATGCCACGTAAGGTATTCATTCAGAAAAAACAGCGAGGCTACTGTTACTGCGCCGCCACCCTTTTTCATTTTCGTGGAGTCGCTGTAATCCAAGGACTCCTTTCGCCTTGGATTACATCGGCCAGCCAGCGGAAAGGCACGTTGGTCACCACCCCCAGCTCCCAAAATCCCGCTAGAGTTATTTCTAACTACAGCATTTCAGTTGAGTCGATGGACGCGCTAATTACGCCCACCAAAGACACTTGCACCGTGGAAGCGAAGATCATGTCGGTATTGCCCAGGTCCTGGGTCCAGTCGCCGGTGAGGGCGATTTCGAACCGATGGCCTTGAGCGTCCGCTTCCACATCCTTCAGGTAGGTGCGGTCCAGATCGTGGTTATAGACCATCTTCAGCGTCGTCCCTGTGCCGTCTCCGAAACCCGTGTAGCCCAATGCCGACACGTCGATTTTGTCGTTGTTGTTGGCGAACCGGTCAATCAGGTCCACGAAGCTCTGGGTGTCGGTGCGGTAGCTGTCAGTGGCCGAGGTGTAGCGGAACACGTCAGCGTCATTGATGCCGTTACGGCCGTACACCGAAAGGTTCGGATCGTCGCCGCCGCTCAGATGGTCGGCACCCGCGCCCCCGATGATCACATCCGAGCCTCTGCCGCCGTCGATACGGTCGTTGCCAGCCAAGCCGTAAATGACTTCCGACATCGCGGTCCCTGTGATCACGTCCTTGGCAGCCGTTCCTTCGACGGTGGGGGCCGTGAACACCAGGTTGGTGCTGTTCAACTGCCCCGTCAGGTTGCCTTCGAGCGCCAGTTCAAAGCGCTGCCCGTCGGCGTTGGCATCGAAACTTTTCAGGTAAGTGCGGGTGCCGTCAGCGTTGGCCTGGATGGCCAGCGTGCCATTGTGGCCGTCGCCAATGCCGGTGAAGCCCAACGCAATCAGATCTACACGGTCTTGGGAGGCGTCGAAGTCCAGAATCCGGTCGCTGCCGGTTTCCGTAGCGGTACGGTAGCTGTCGCTGATCTGAGTGAAGCGGAAAATGTCTGCGCCCGTCCCGCCTGTCAGCACGTCACGGCCACCCGCGCCTTGCAGCACGTCGTCACCGCCCAGGCCGTGGATGATCTCGGCCGTGTCGTTGCCAATCAGGTGATTGGCCTCACTGGAGCCATCCACATGGTATTGGCCGTCCTGGCTGCCAAAGGTGGTGTCCAGGCTGCCATCGGCGTTCAATCGGGTGATCACGTCGCCGGCGATCAGGATTTTGCCATCGGGCTGAACGACTACCGAGTGGGCATAGTTCTTATCGCCGTGAGGCACCTGGACGGTGAGCTTGCCATCACCGCTAAAGGAGGTATCGAAGGAGCCGTCCGCATTCAGCCGCAGTACGTTGAAGGCGGTATTGTCATTGCTCTCGCCGGCAATGATGATCTTGCCATCGGCTTGCACGGTCATCGCAGCGCGGTAGTCCAGCCCCAGCGCGGTATCGAAGTACACCACGCCGTCCACGCCAAACGCGGTATCCAGGTTGCCGTCGGCTGCTAGTCGCTGAACGGCGTAAACCGGATCGCCCGGGTCGTGGGGACCGTCGGAGCCCACGTACAGCCAACTGCCGAGCAATACGCTGCCGTCTGGCTGCACAACTGTGGCGATATTGCCGGTGCCGTAATGCCCGGTCGGGTTGAGGACAAGTGCGCCGTCGGTACCGAAATCCTCCGCCGGAGCCCCGCTGCTGTCCAGCTTGAACACCACTGCTTGGGCGGTGCCGCGAAGGCTGACATACACCGAGCCATCCGCCGTCGCGTACATCACCAGGCCGTCGTAGTTGAAGGGCGGGACCATTGCTGCGGCGCCGTCGTGGCCGAAGGTGGTGTCCAAGGTGCCGTCTACATTGAAGCGTTCGACCTTCAAACCGCCAAGCCCCGGCTGCGCGGCGAGCACTTTGCCGTCAGCCTGCACCGCCATGACGTAGTCAGCATAGGCTTCCGGATCCAGGTTGCCGGGCACGAGGGCAATTCCGTCCTGGCTGAAACTGCTGTCCAGACTGCCGTCACTATTGAGGCGCACCGCCGTGAAGCTGCCGCGTGTGCCATAGCTTTCATCGCCCGGCGAGCCGGGGTAACCAATGGCGGTCTGGAAGCTTTCGCCACCGACGATAATCTTGCCGTCAGGCTGAAGAATGACGCTCCAGGTTTGATCGCCCCCCGTGGAGGGGTCGACCTGCACGGTGCCCGGACCGCTTCGTACGGTGTAATCGATGGTGGGCTTGCTGTCTGTTGAAGCCATGACATTGTCCTTTTGGCATGGAACCCGATGGATTGGGAAAAAGCTTGGACGGGTCCGTTGAATCTGACCTTGGTAGGATCTATTAATGCGAACTTTTTAGGCTCTGGCTCACCACACCAACTGCACCCCGCGGCAGAAATTCTCGGAAAATTGGGATCCCCGTCCTTCTGCAGCTGCTTTCTCGTGAGTCAGTTGTGGCCTTCCACAGAAGGCCCCCAGACTTCACGCAAAGTCCGGGGGACTATTTAACGGATATCCCGTTATGCGACGCCTTAGGTTGAAGTCGCTTGAGAACACTCCGACTGCCGTGACTGGTGTCACGGGACCGCGTTTAGAATCCTACGACGAGTTCTGGGCAAAGCAGAGGATCATGGGGCGCAGTGGCAGCAGAGGCGCTACAAGGGCCAGGGCACGCGAAGAGCCCCCTCAGTGACCAATAGATCGTCGGGTTTTGGGGCTTGAAAAAGGCCGGCTTTGCCGAGTACCGGCGCAGGTGTTGATAGCCTTGCTGTCAATTGAGAGGCGCCTAATCCCCTTTGGGCGAAAAAAAGCCGCCCCAACCGAAGCTAGGGCGGCTTTTCCCTCAGTTCAATCCTTTACAACAGATCGTTCCAATGGTCTCGCAAAAACTCATAGAGGTGATAAGCCCCTAATCCGTTTCTAACGAGGTCCCACATACGCTTAAATTTCTTATACATACTTTGGCCTCCTACAGTGAGGCCAATCCTCCGGTGGGCTTGTCCGGCTTACCACCCACCTTCGGGAATACATTGCGAATGCATCCACTGAGGCGGCCGGGGGTGAACCCTTCACAGCACCGGCCCGGATCTCACCCCGTTTGAAGAGTATGAAACCGTTATTTCCCAGGCCAGACCTCGTGGACGACTCACTTTGCAGGGAACCCGTCGACTGGCATGGTACTCGATTTTTAATAGCTCGCAGCGCTGTAACACGAAAATTTACTGCAGCCGCAGCCCCGCCTGCTGAAGATGCGAAACCGGGGGTTTAAGCACGCCAGAGGCGTTGTGCCCCTTGGGCTTCCCCCCCTGCCAGCCCCCGGCTTAAAACCGCTACCCTTTACCTAAAACCCAGGTTACCCCCGGGCTACTACAAGGGAATGCAATGACATAGTTGTTATCAACGTCAACCAGCAGTAAGATGTACCCATTGCGAATGCATCCACTGAGGATGTGCAGGAATCGGCCTCACCGAAGCCTGCGACAGAAAAACCGCCATCTCGGGCGGTTTTTTTGTGCATGCCGTTTAATTCCGCGCAAAGAAATCCCGCCTGAGCGGGGCCCGTATACGCCCGTCCTGGGCAAGGGGTTAGTAATCGTCGCTGGGTGGCTAGGCTTCCGGTCCCTTACAGCGGGCTCGCCAAGCCATAAACGCCAAAAATTCTAAGGTCAAGCATAAGGTATTGAGACCTAAGCGACAGCTCACCCTCGAGCAGTGTCGAGAATATGGTGGAATGCACCCCATGGATGTTTGCTTTCCTGATCGCTGACAGCGCATGCGTCGGCATGACAGAAGGCTTCTTCGCAATCTTCCAACGCTTGGCTTTCCATGCAGCTGGTGCACACCGCCCGACCGGAGACGGTCATCCATCGGGCGTTCCATTTTTCAATACTCCATTCGATCTCCATGATCCTATTCCTTGGCCTGCATTTGTCAGAGCCGACAGTACCTCCAGTGGAACCGGATTGATACGCTCGAAAACATACCCTTGGATGAAGACAATCCAGGGTATCCGTCCGGCCAAGTCATCTACCGGACTCCGCAAAGCCAAGACATGGTGTGCACTTAATTTTAAGTGGGCACCAGTTCTAGCCTTTTAAGCGGGTATTTTATGCAGCCGACACGCCGTTCCTACTCCAAATCCTTCAAAGTCCAAGTCATTCAAGAGTGCGCCCAGCCTGGTGCCTCGATTGCCAGCGTCGCGCTGAGCCATAGCCTCAACGCAAACCTCGTCCACAAATGGATTCGGGTGCAAGCGCAGAAAAGCACAGCGCTGCAACCTGCATTTATTCCGATGCCCATGCCGCCGACCGGAGCAAATTCGCAAGCTGCACCATCGAATTTTTGCGTTGAGATCCAGCACCCGCGTGGCACCGTCAGAGTGAACTGGCCCACTGAGCATGACTTCGCTACCCAATCTCGATCACCTGCCCCCTGAACAACTGCGCGCCTTGGCGGCGCAGTTGATGCGGCGTGTCGAGACGCTCAACCACCAGGTCGAAACGATGGGTAAAACCGTTGAGACGATGAGCAAGAAGATCAACCGTGATCAAACAGTCATTGAGAAACTGACTCACGAGATCGCTCAGCTCAAGCGTTTGAAGTTTGCCAAGCGCAGCGAGCAGATGAATCCTGAGCAGGCCAGTTTGCTCGATGACTTGATCGACACCGATATCGCCGCGATTGAAGCCGAGCTTCAAGCCTTGCAAACAGTACCAGCGGCGACCAAGAAAAAGCAGAAGCCCAAGCGCACTGCACTACCGGCTGAGTTTCCGCGCACACTGATCCATCACGAACCGGACAACACTCACTGCCCGTGCGGTTGCGCCCTCAAGCGCATCGGCGAGGACGTCAGCGAGAAGCTGGATTACACGCCCGGCGTGTTTACAGTTGAACGCCATGTGCGTGGTAAATGGGTCTGCGATGACTGCCAAACCCTCATTCAGGCACCCGTTCCGGCGCAGGTTATTGATAAGGGCATCCCGACTGCGGGCCTACTTGCCCACGTCATGATCGCCAAGTTTGCCGACCATCTGCCGCTTTACCGTCAGGAATCGATCTTCGGTAGAGCGGGCCTTGCGATTCCACGCTCAACCTTGGCTCAATGGGTGGGCATGACGGGCGTACAGTTGCAGCCTCTGGTCGATGCGTTGTGCGACGTAGTGCTTGGGCAGCAGGTTATCCACGCCGATGAAACACCGGTGCAGATGCTCATGCCGGGAACAAAGAAAACTCACCGTTCCTATGTTTGGGCCTACGCCACCAGCCAGTTCTCGGATGTGGCAGCGGTGGTTTACGACTTCAGCCCTAGCCGCGCCGGAGAGCATGCGCGCAACTTCCTGCAAGACTGGAGGGGCAAGTTGGTCTGTGATGATTTTGGCGGCTACAAAGCCAGCTTCGAACTTGGCGTTACCGAAATCGGGTGCATGGCCCATGCACGGCGTAAGTTCTTCGAACTGCACGCTACGAATAAAAGCACGCTTGCTGAGCAAGCCCTGCGCTATATCCAGTTGTTGTACGAAATCGAAAGTGAAGTCCGCGATCTGGAGCCGGATTTACGGCGCCGAATACGGCAAGAAAAAGCTGTCCCGGTGATGGACATGCTGCATGCTTGGATGCTCGCCCAGCGCGATCTCGTGCCCGAAGGCTCGGCCATCAGCAGAGTACTCGATTACAGCCTGAAACGCTGGGCAGCGCTGTCGCGCTACCTTGATGACGGGGCCGTACCCATAGACAACAATTGGGCCGAAAACCAAATCAGGCCATGGGCGCTTGGACGCAAGAACTGGCTCTTCGCAGGGTCGTTGCGCAGCGGGAGACGGGCGGCGGCGATCATGAGCTTGATCCAATCTGCGACTGAATGGGCATGATCCGTACGCCTATCTGAAAGACGTTCTCACGCGCCTACCGACGCAGCGGGCGAGTGAGATTATGGAGCTGCTACCGCATGAGTGGGCGCCCGTTTAACTGCGCAAGGCAGGTTCACCGGACACGAATATTGTTTGCTTGGGACAACATTCACAAGGAGTCCACTGGATAGGGTTTCAAAACGGCAACGCAGCTGCGCTTACTTATCCCCGGATCTAAATTTAGACATCAGTGCTGGATAATCCTGCGGATCCGGGAATGCTTCATAACTGACCGAAGCTCCGGTCGTCACCCAAGGTAATTTCTCTCTCGTCCAGGTTTCCATGAACGGCAGGTACTGCTGCGGGTTTTCCAACAGGCTACTTCGCACACCTACGTACTCGTCGACTCCGGCGGGCCGGGTGAATAGCCAAGTTAGACAGTGTGCGCAGAAATAGTGGCGAGTCGAGCCATGTAGACCACCGATAACAGTTTCGCCTTGGGTCACTGCGAAGCCTGCCGCAGGAAAAAGTGCCGTCAGAGAAAATGCGCTAGCGGACATTTTTTGACATCCGACGCAATGACAAGCAGTAGTCATGACAGGTGGGCAATCGGTCTCAAAAGTGACGTGTCCGCAACGGCAGGTTCCCGAAAATATCATGAATTTTATCTCGTGGTGCGCGGATGGGCGCTGGATGGCCAAAGTAGGGTTAGGGAAAGCATGCGCGAGTCTGGGTATGATTGAAACTAATCAAACTTACCTAGCAGCTCACAGGAAATGTATGAATACACCGCAGCTTCATTGGGAAACTCAGCGCGTTTTCCTGGCAGTCCTGAGAACCGGCAGCCTTTCCGCCGCTGCAAGAGCACTGGGCGTGGCGCAAGCCACTGCACGACGCCGTATAGACGAACTGGAGCGAAGCGTCGGGATGAGCCTGTTTGTACGCTCGCCAAAGGGGTTGATGCCCACTGACACTGCGAGAGAGCTGGTTGGCCATGCCGAGTCCATGGCCTTGGCCGCCGAGGCATTCACCCGTGCCGCTTCCGCCGAAGCCAGCGTGCCAGGGGGCACCGTGCGCGTAACAAGCAGTCGTTTAATGAGTGTTGAAGTACTGCCTCTTCTATTGCGAGATGTTCGTAATGCGCATCCGGAGTTGAGGCTGGAACTGAGCGTCTGCAATCGCCAAGAGGATCTAGCGCTGCAAGAGGCCGATGTCGCGGTGCGTATTCATCGCCCCACCGAGTCTGCGGTGGTGACCCGCCATGTCGGGGATCTTCGGTTAGGGCTGTACGCAACCGAAGAGCTGGTAGCGCTGAATGGCACTCCTCGCTATGAAAGCGAATTAGACAAGTATCCGCTGATTGGCCCGGATCGCAACCTGACGGAGGTAGCATTCTTGGAGCAACAGGGCTATTTGTGCACGGCGGAACGCGCGGTCATTCGTACTGACGATCATCTGGCCCAATTTGCAGCGCTGAGGGCGGGACTGGGAATTGGGATGTGCTCTAGCCAGTTAGCGAGTCGGCATGGGCTGGTGCGAGTGCTACCGAAACTGGTCGATTTTAAAGTAGGTGTATGGATTGCAATGCACCACGACCTCCGGCGAGTAAGACGTATCGCATTGGTGTTCGATGTCTTGGCGCAATCGCTGTCGCGGTTTCTGAAAGCCTCCGAATAGCCGCTATAGTTAGACACTGCCCGTCGAAAATCATAGGTTCTGGCCAAATACTGCTTCTCGACGATTCGTATCATGCTTTATCTATCGGCTCTAAATGTCGTAGGTGACTTCGCCAGACGCTTACTCTATATCCAGGTTGCCGGTGGAGCAAATGCCGCTGCAACTGACTTACTATGAAAAGGCCCTCGAACTGTCGGAAAGTCAGGGGGCCTATTTAACGGATATCCCGTTACACGCAGTCAAGACGCAGCAAGATGCCGAAGGGCTGAGCGACGCTTTGGATCGATAGCGGTCGGCCGTGGATCACTGCTTTCGACCCGCAGCCGTCTGTGACGATGCTTGAGGCCGATTGAGGCGTGGCATTTCGCGATTCGATACTTCCCTGTCTATAAGCCCAGCACGCACATTCTTTCATGCTCGGCGACTGCCGGACGATCGTCAACTTGGGTTTCTTTGGAGCCTCTGGCCTTGGCGAAAGATCGGAGCTAACTCGAAAAGCGACCACATTGTCAGCGCCTCTAGGAATGAAGTTCCGATCGTTGATCGGTCAATTTTCCATACTAGATTAAACGCTAATTTCAGGTCTTGAAGCGCGCTACCATCTGATTCAAGTTCACCGCTAACTGCGAAAGCTCATTGCTGGCGGCCAGGGTTTGCTGCGTGCCTTCGCTGCTCTGCAGCGCCAAGTTGCGAATGCTCACGAGCGCGCGGTCTACTTCGCGAGCTACATGAGCCTGCTCTTCCGCGGCAGTGGCGATCTGCTGATTGCGGTCATTGATCAGTTGCACCGAGTCGGCGATGACTTTCAGTGACATCCCGGCTTCGTCGGCAGTGCGCTGCGTGTTGTGTGCCTCGATGGTGCTGCTGCTCATCGAATCCACAACCAGTGACGTGCCTGCTTGGATACTTGAAATCATCTGTTCGATTTCCAGAGTTGAGGTTTGTGTGCGATGAGCCAGTGCCCGAACCTCATCAGCCACCACGGCGAAGCCTCGGCCTTGCTCACCAGCGCGGGCCGCTTCGATCGCGGCGTTCAAGGCCAGCAGGTTGGTCTGTTCTGCAATGGCACGGATCACGCTCAGCACCTTGCTGATGTCCTGCGCTTGACCAGCGAGGCCCTGTACCTGTTCAGAGGTCATTTCCACGCGGTCCGTTAGGCTGCGCATGGCATGTAGGGTTTCGCCGACTTTCTGGTTACCGGTGGCGGCAGCGCGTGTGGAGTCCTTGGCCGCTTCGGAGGTGGAGTTAGCGTTAAGCGCGACCTCATCGACGGCGGCGCTCATCTGGTTTACCGCCGTGGCGGCCTGCTCGATCTCACTGTTCTGCTGCTGCAGGGTGAGGCTGGCGCTCTCGGTGATGGAAGTCATCTCTACTGCGGCGGAACTGAGCTGTGCGGAAGCATCGGAGATCTGCTCTATGGTGCTTCGCAGGTTGCCTTGCATGGTGTTTAGCGCGCGCATCAACCGCGCAGATTCGTCATTACCCTTAACCTCCAGGATAAGACGCAGGTCGCCGTCGGCGATTTCCTCGGCCATTTTCAGCGAGGCGCTCATAGGCTGGACAATGCTGCGAGTCAGCAGGGTGGCGAGCACCAGCGTCAGCACCAGCGCGGCGAGTACCACACTATCGACGATGGTGATGCTGTGGGCATACACCTCAGTGGCGGTCACGCCTGCTGCTGCAGCGCCGTCGGTATTGTGCTGGCGCAACTCATTGAGTTTGACCTGGTACGCTGCGGCACGGTCGCGTTGTTCAGTGTTGGCGAATGTCACGGCCTGCTCATGCTGGGTAGCGTCAAGATCGACGACGCGTTGCAGTCCATCAAGATAGGTCTTCATCAGCGCCGCTGCGGCCTCGAATTTGGCCCCTTCTTCTGGGTCGGAAATGAGGTTATTGCGGTAGAAGTCGGTGCGCTCGTTGAGCATGCGCTTAGCGTCTTCCAGGTGCTGCACGGCGGTCGCTTGCTCTTGGGGATTCGAAGTCGCCAGAAGACGGATGCTCTCTAGGCGCGCGCCGAGCAGGGCGATCTGGATGTCGTCGGCGGTCTGCACGCTGATCAGCCAGTTCTTTTCGATGTCCTGCTCGGTGCCACGCAGCTTCCCTAGCTGCACGTATGCGAAGCCGCCGAGGGCAATGACCAGCAGCGTGATTAAACCGAAACACAAGGCGGCACGGGGCGCAATATTTAAAGAACGTAGGTTCACGGTGCAACTCCGAAGGGCAAACGCAGAAACTTTCTGCGTTCTGTACGGAAGCCATCGGCAATGAAAAACATAAATTTAGAACAAGGGTCAATTACAGCGGTATCAGTGCGGCCAGGTAGCAAGCAATATCGTCGAACCGTCATCGTTGTATCCGAATGTACATCAACAAGATCAAGGTTGTGCATCAGCGTCAGGGGGTGGGCCAGGGATTGCTCTGGCACCTTTGGCAGATCCATCGACTGCCGATCGTGCCACTGTACGAGTACGAGCTGTCATGCGGCTTCTGGGATAAAGCGCGTCTGCGATTCGACGCTGTAGGTGCCCAACTGCTCGATCAGCTGGCAAGCCTTCCCGATACGAATTAAGAGGCGTTACGTTGACGGCATCTAGTACCGAAATCTGACAAAACCCAAGGTCTTTGGGGGGCCGCTATCGACCCAAAGCGGCCATTGGCATCGAATGTCAAACACCTAAAGGCTACCGCGTAACGATGTGTATTGACCCGTTTCTTATCGCCGCTTCGTCGATACCGGCCCATTGCCCGCAACGAAACGGCGTTAATAGCGTTACACCACACGTGCTGTGGACCAACCGCAGATAAGGAACAGGTATGACCCAAATTTCCGGCATCAAGGAAGTCACCAGCTATACGGATTTACAGGTCACAAGTGCCAGTAGCCAGGTCAGCAAGAACGCGATCGAACTCATCGTGCAGGGTACTCCTGGCAATGACTACATACGTGGTGGGCTGGCCAATGAACTGCTAATGGGTGGGGGCGGCAACGACCAACTAGTCAGCGGGGGGGCAACGATGTGATGGTCTCCAGTGCCGGATACGACGGTATGGACGGCGGCGCCGGTAATGATGTATTCCGCTTCGACCGCCTCGGCGACAGCTATATCAAGGACGGAGGCGAGTATACCGACACCATCAACTATTTCGATCCCGCCCACGATATCCTCGACGTGTCGGCTCTGGGCTATAGCCATTTAGGCAATGGTTATGGCGATACCTTGCACATCCGTAGCGAGCCTCTGCGCGGCATTTACATTTTGGAAAGCTACGAGCGAGACGGTAATGGCAAACATTTTGCCGTGCAGTTTCTGGCCAATAGCGGCCTTATTACCGATGCCAACTTCCAGCCGCTGATCAACGGCACTTCGCACAACGATCTGCTCGAAGGCACACACGCCAGCGAATCCCTGAAGGCCGGCACTGGCCGCGATACCGTCGAAGCAGGTGCGGGCAATGACCGGCTATTCGGCGGCGCCGGCGGCGATACCCTGAGCGGCGGAGCAGGTGCCGACAATTTCGTGTATACCCGGCTCAGCGACAGCTACCGTAATGATGCCAGTGGTAGCTACAGCAGCCGCGACCTAATCACCGACTTCAGTGGCAGCGGCCATGACATGATCGACGTGTCAGCGTTGAGCTTCACCGGGCTGGGCAACGGCTACAATGGTACGCTGAAGGTGGTCCTCAACTTGGCCGGCGATACCACCGCGCTTAAATCGCTGGAGCCCGATGCCAACGGCAACCGCTTCGAAGTTCTGCTCAGCGGGAACCACGTCAGTGAGCTCAATGCCAGCACCGTGCTGTTCGCCCCGCCCAGTGACGCGACCACCGTGACCACCCCGCAGCCGATCACACCCGTGAATCTGGCCGGCGACGACAAGGCGAACATCCTGTATGGCTACTGGGGAAACGACACGCTGGCCGGCGGCGCCGGAAACGACACGCTGGAGGGTAACGCCGGCGACGATGTGCTGACCGGTGGGTTAGGCGCGGACAAGCTCACTGGCGGTACAGGCAACGACCGGTTCGTGTTCACGAGCAGCGCCGACAGCTATGCCGGTAGCAGCGACCTGATCACTGACTTCATCTGGGGCCAGGACAAGCTCGACGTCGCCGCGCTCGGCGTGACCGGTTTGGGAGACGGCCGTGACGGTACCTTGCGCATGACCTACGATGAAAACACTGATCGTACCTACCTGCGCAGCAGCGAAGCGGGGGCCGATGGGCACGCTTTCCAGGTCACGCTAGCCGGATTCGACTACACGCAGTTGATCACCAATGCCGATTTGGTGGTTGCTGATAAGGCAGAGGTGGTCCTCATTGGCCACGCCACTATTGACATTGACCACGTGGGCTAACGCTGCCTGAGCAACTGAGCTATCAGCACGCAACTTTAGCTTACGCAACCGCTACGGTGTGCGTGCTGAACGGCAGCTGTGGGGCGAAAGCGGTCACCCATGACCGACCGCTATCGACCGTAAGCAGCCACCAGCCGGGGCTGCTGCACGATATCAAGCCAAGGATGATCGTAGGTGCATCAGTATCCTTGTGCATTTGCTACGCAGAAAGTCCTGTTTATGATTCGCCCAAAGCCAGCCGCTCAGCTATACATTAGAAGAGAAACAGTGCCATCACCGGCACACCTACTGGAGGCTCAATATGGCTAGCAATGAAAAAACCAGCAAAGGCGTAGCGTCAAAAGCAGGTAAGCAATTGAAGGACGATAAATCTTCTGCTGCAGAAAAATCAGTCGCTGGTTCGGCACTGACTCAAACCCCAGACAAAAAGAAAAAGTAGACATTTGCTACTGAACGCGTCTGACCCCAGCATTTTCCCATGTCCGAGTAATCGCTGTAATCCAAGGAGACTTGAGCCCTGGATTACAGCGGCCAGCAAGAGGAGCGACACCTTGGGTACCCCTCCCCGGCCTCCCACAATCCCGCAAGAGTGATTGCCAGCTTCGGCCTTGTCATCGTTGTCGGCGAACCGGGCAATCAGATCCACAAAGCTCTGGCTCTCCGGTAGCTGTCAGTCGCCGCCGTGTAGCGGAACACGTCAGCGTCGTTGGTGCCATTGCGGCGATAGACCGAGAGATTGGGGTCGCCGCCGGCGATCAACAGGTGAGCACCTGTGCCTCCGATGATCAGATCCGAGCCTATGCCGCCGTCGATATGGTCCTTGCCGGCCAAGCCGTAAATGACTTCCGACGTAGCGGTCCCTATGATCACGTCCCTGCCGGCCGTTCCTTCGACGGTGGGGGCCGTGAACACCAGGTTGGGGCTGTTCAACTGCCCCGTCAGGTAGCCTTCGAGCGCCAGTTCATCGCACCTCCTGTTTGGGCCTCATGATGAGGCTTGGAGGTGTCTATGAAACCGGAGGCGACTCATACGGTAGCTACGATCTTACCCAGCTGTAAGCCAAGGTGCTGACTGCTACGGTTTGACATCGCAGCAGCCAGAGGGCTGGTTAGAATGCTGCCTTCAGGCGAGCGCCGGCATAGGCCTGTGCTTCCTGAGCCTTTTCCACCACCGCAGCGGTGCCGAAAAACTCGTGGGTCACGCCGTCATACAGCTTGCGCTCCACGCTTACGCCCTGGTTTCGCAACGCCTGCTCCAGTTGCGCACCGTCATCACGCAGCGGGTCGATCTCGGCATTGATCAGAGTCACTGGCGGCAGACCGTGAAGGTTGGCGTGCACAAGATCCAGACGTGGATCCTTCAGATCGGCAGAGCTTTTGGTCACATTGGCCACGAACCAAAGCATCATGGGGCGATTGAGTGGCTTGGCGTCAGCGTACTTCAAGTACGACTCGGTGTTGGTCGTGGTCTGCCCCACTGGGTACACAGCAATCACACTCTTAGGCGAGGTCAGGCCCTGATCGCGTGCTGCCACAGCAGTGGCGAGCGCCAGATTGCCGCCGGCGCTTTCGCCGGCCAACGCTAGGCGTTTAGGGTCTCCGCCAATGCTAGCAGCGTTGGTAGTGAGCCAGCGGTAGGCAGCAACAGCGTCTAGATGCGCTGCCGGGAATTTATATTCAGGCGCGCGACGGTAGTCCACTGACACCACGATAGCATTGGCCTGCTTGGCCAGGCCGCGGGCGCCACCGTCATACACGGTGCGGTCCGCGATCACCCAACCGCCGCCGTGGAAATACAGCACTACCGGGAATGGTCCGTTACCAGCAGGGGTATAGACGGTTGCTGGCAAGTTCCCTGCAGCACCGGCTACCGTGATCTCATGGGTTGCCACGCCCGGGACCAGTGCTGTGGGGCTGCTGTCACGCTTCTGGTCGGCCAGTACCCGCTTTACGCCATCAGCCACAGTAGGCTGTTTACGGGCTTCCTCCGGCGTGGTTTTTTCAATAGCTTTAGGATCGAACGCCGCTTGGGCGTTAAGCACTTTCTGCATGTCGCTGTCAGTGCGGAACATGCTTTTGGTCGAGCTGACAGCTAATTCCGACAAGGTAGGTTTTTCCGGATCGCGAGCGCAACCGGCCAAGGTTGCCAAGCTGACGGCAGTTACGGTAGCAACCAATGCACAACGTATTGGGTGGGACGAACGCATGGTGAATCCTCGATGGGTGCAGCTATCTCGACGAATGTGGTGGCAGGCGCTGCACAAGCCGCTCCTACGCTTTGTCCGAGGAAAACACGTAGTGTTCAAAGCAAGCAGCAGTCATCCGGATCAGCGGCAGGAAGCTGAATCCAACACTGCGCGAGTCGGGCGATATTAGCTGTACATCTTTATTACGGGCTGCGCTGCGAAGAAGCGTCTAGGACCATTCAAGTTAATGGGTGGTTGGTTTCCGGTTTTGTAAGAGCAAGTCCAGTCAGTTGCCCGAAACTATATGAAGATGACAGTAAGGGTCCAGGGTTTGGGTGGGCGGCAACGTGTTACATGAAAATGTATTGGGTTGAGGACGTCCAAGATAATAGCCTTGAGCGTGGTCATAGCCTATATCACGCAGTAATTCGAGATCCTGGGCGGTCTCAACGCCTTCAGCCAGCACCTTCAGACTAAAAGCATGCCCTAATTTCAAAAGAGCCATCAACACCTGCTCGCGCTGGGATTTGTCTTCGATTCTCAATACCTGACGGTCAACCTTCAAAGAATGGAATGGAAGCTTCAGGAGATAAGCCAGGTTGGCATGACCTTGACCGAAGTCATCCAGAGCCAGTCGCACGCCCAAGTTGCTGAGGCCTGAAACTGTTTTCAATAGTTGATCATCTATGCGCAAAGGCACTCCTTCGGTTATTTCCAATATGAGGCGATGCCCTGCAAGACCCTGCTTGAGTAATGCACCCGCCACTTTCATTGGAAAATCAGGGTTGGCAAGCTGTATAGGTGAAAGGTTTACCGATATGCTCACAGCGTCGTGCCACCGGCTGGCGTGCTCACAGGCTTTATCCAGAACCCAGTCACCTACAGCATGAATCAATCCGCTACGCTCTGCCATTGCGATGAATAGATCAGGCGGAACATTTCCGAGCTTGGGATGCTGCCAGCGAATAAGGCTTTCGTATCCAGTGAGCTGATAAGGTTCGAGCTGATACAGCGGTTGGAAGTACAAACAGAATTGGTCTGTTGCTAAAGCCTCTCGGATATCCTCCGGGGTCAGAAGCGATTCATCGTTCTGTGAAAATATAAATCCCGTGTCCTCCAAACGGTTACGGCCACCTCTTTTAGCTCGATACAGCGCTTTGTCAGCCTGATCCAGGAGTGAGGAGCTATCGGTTAGCTCGATACTCGCACTGTGCGCTAATCCGATGCTGACAGTGATAATGGAGATGCCGTCTGTACGTCCGAGGTGGGCGATGTTTAGTTCACGTATGGTCTGCAGTACATGGTGAGCGATCCTACGGGCCTCATCATGAGAGGTATCTGGCAAAACGGCAATAAACTCTTCTCCGCCGAATCGTGCTACGGTACAGGGCGATATGAAGCAACTGCCTAGAGCAGTGGCAACAACTCTCAGGCACTCATCGCCAAGGAGATGTCCATAATGATCGTTATAGCGTTTAAAATGGTCTATATCGATCAATAATACTGCACCCTCGGACTGTCGATTCAAATGGTTTGTCGTAATTGCGTCCAGTTGCGGTTGTATGTGCCTACGGTTAGCCAGTCCTGTCAGCGAGTCGGTCTCTGAAAGACGTTGCAAGTCACTGTTGGCATCGGTGAGACTAGACGCTCTGGTTTCCTCACGGAGCCAATAAAGATAACGTCGTCTGGCTTCGGCGTTGGACCAGTAGTTACCAAGCAATGAGAAAAAAGATGAAGAGCCTATAGCGGTCATTATCAGGCCCCCGGCACTCAGGGAAATCGGGGCTGTATGCACCCCCCAAGCCGTGATGATCAAGCAAAATATGTTATAGACTAAGGCCACATTGAAAGGGCTTTTCATGCACGTATTAACATACATAAGCATCAGCGGCCAGCAGAACATAAACAGTGACTGCTCGCCCGAAGCAGGCTGTTCACCATTTACCACTACGTTGTAGGCAACTATAAATCCTGTGTATGACGGCAACATGGAGGCGTACTCTCTCCAGCGCTCAGATAATTTCTTTAGAAGCAACACCCCCATTAGAGTGCTAGGTACACATGTTCCGACCATCTGCAAAATTGCTGATACCAGTTCCTTTGGATTTATGACAGCTGTCCATAGTGAAAAACTACTGAATGTGAATCCTCCCAAGATCAAGCATAAGATCAGGTGGCGCCGGCGGGTAGCATGGATATCGCTCTGATAACGTAGTTCCAATTGATCGGAGAAGCGTACAGCGCTGGGTTTTTTCTCGAGTTCTCGGTCAATCTGGCTAGCGTCTAACATAGGGATTCCACAGCTTGCACTAGTGAAGCCTTGGTGATGGCTATAAGCCACCATTCTACCTTGCCGCGAACGTTGAGCCACCAGAATCTGCCCAGCGGTGATTTCTCGAGGTTTGCTGGTGGAAGCTAACCCTCTAGACGATTTCGTGGATCAGCTTGTCGTCTAGGTGTGGACATTCGCGAAAATGCGACGGTTACTTGAGCACCTCGGTGGAGTTGCTGTTGCCCTCGGTCTGTTGGGCCCATTAGCCTGATCCAACAAAGGGGATCCTTACGACGGCTGATCTCCATCTATCGTACAACCCTCGCGCTGCATCTCTCTACTTGCACAAACGCCTTGCTCTGGCCGCCATTGCCCAGTCTTTGTCAGGTATTGACGACCGAAACCTGGTGATCGCCAGCGCGGCCGAAAAGCAGGCTCAGGTGGCCCGCGAGGTTGACCGCAACCTGGTTAGAATTCGTGGTCTCTCGGTCCAGGCGGCAGCCGGGGCTAAACAGACGCGAGCGGCCAGCCAGCAATTGTCGGAACTGGCGTTCGGACTCAACGAACAAACCCGTCGTTTTCGCGTATAGCCTTGGCCTCTTATCCAGACTTTATTTCAAAATCCCCTTCACCGGCAGTGCCAAACAGCCATTTTTAAGAGATTCACAACATGGACAGCTTTCCCGCTGGGACTGAGCAGTTTGTCGTGATCAGTGCCAACGGGTTGAAGTGCCTGACGAACTAGAGACCTTTCGTTTTAGCACAATCGTCTAGCCTCAAAGCGATGAGGTTTTGGAAACCTCGCCTTTCACTCAGGAGTTCCACCATGCGCAAGCTCGTTTCATCTGCCATGATCGCCTTTCTACTAACCGGCTCTCTTATCCCATTTGCATCTGCCGAAGACGATGTGACCAAAGGTATTCGCCATGACAACCGAGAGCTGGACAAAGGCGTCGACCACGACGCTGGGGAAGTCGATAAAGGCGTCAACAACGACGCCAGTGAGGTTGATAAAGGCGTGAAACATGACAATGACAAACGCCATAAGGCCGACAAGCATTTAGACAAGGAAGCCAAGAAGGATCTCTGAGCCAGGAAGTGGCCTCAAGCTCGTAAGAAGTACTGATGCGCTCACGAATGCGAAGAAGCCCTAGCCAAGTTGGAGACGGCCGTGGAGGGCTTGAGGCTTACACCTCTCAGATAGCGGCGTTAGGCACGGCCTCTCCAGAAAAAACTGCAGCCTGACGCTGGTTAGCATCGGCTTTAGCTTTGAACTGAACCTCGCATTTTTCACGTGCAGCGGCATAACACGCTACTAGATAGTCGGCTTGCCAAAGGGTTAACCGCCCGGCCACATTTAGTCCCAAAGCAAAGCCATCCGCTCGACCGTGCGTCCACTTCAGTTGCTCGAGCGAGTCTGCCATCTGGATTTTGTAAAGCAGAGTATCTGCCATGCTGTGCAGCTCCGGGGCGAGCTCCAGAGCGTTGATGTGGCTGGGTGGGAGACTTGGAAAGCCCATGGGCTGTTTGATCTGGTAGGACATGTTCGACTCTCGTTGATTGCGCAGGGCAAGACTGCGGCTTAGCTCAGCTAAGATGTGGCTCGTCTGATTATCAGCATCCATAGCCAGCCTCAAAGCACGAATGAGACGCTGCGGATCGGAGGCTGAGTTGAGCAGACGGTTGGCCATAGCGCTTCTCTCTATAGCAAAGAGACTGAACGGAAAATGCCTTAGCCTAACTGACTGACCCGCCGTGCATAAGTCGGTAACCGTTTTTTCTATACAGGCATCCGGACTGTCGGAACTCCATGAGTTTAACCGCAGCACTGGACTGACCGGCCGGCAAATTCCACTCGATTATTAGGAATCAACCACTGAAGATTCTGTCGGAGCAGAAACACTCTTCTGTAGAGCTACTGCGAATGGACTCCATCCTGGTTGTTGAAGACGAGCGTCTGATCCTGAATCTGGTAATCGACGTTTTGGAAATGTATGGCTACACGGCTACGCCTTTCAGCAATGCCAATGCTGCCTGGAGATTTATCGAAAACTGCGGCTATCCTCCGCGGCTACTGATTACGGATCTGCAGATGCCAGGAGAGATTGATGGCATTGAGTTGGTTAGGCGCGTCCGTCGGCTTCAGCCTTCGACGCCCGTCGTCGTCGCTTCCGGCTACCACTCCACTGCTGAATCACTGGCTGATCATCGCGTGCACTGGTTACCCAAACCGTTTGAAATCGATCAGTTGCACGCGATCTGTCAAAAACTTGCACCACAGCATTAAAGACTGTTTATATATACAGACTATTCACAGATAGCGTACTGTTTGATACAGGCCGGAGCAGCGATGGCGAGTCACCCAACACGTGTAAACGATAGCTCCACCGGAGACATCAGCGGATCAGATCACAACATCTTCTTCGCTGCCGTGGAGACCACGCGCATGCCGATGATCGTCACAGACCCCAAACGGCCTGATAACCCGATAATCTTCGCGAACAACGCATTCATCGACATGACCGGTTACAGCCGCGATGAAATCGTGGGCTCCAACTGTCGATTTCTGCAGGGGCCCGAAACCGATCCAGCTGCCGTCAAGCAGGTCCGTGAGGCCATCGCTGCCAATAGGGAAGTGGCTGTTGAGCTGGTGAATTACAAAAAAGACGGTTCGGCCTTCTGGAACGCGCTTTTTATTTCGCCGGTGTACAACGAGTCCGGTGAGCTGATCTATTTCTTTGCCTCGCAGCTGGATGTCAGCCGCCGGCGTGATGCCGAGGACGGGTTGCGCCAGGCTCAGAAAATGGAAGCGCTGGGCCAGCTCACGGGCGGTATTGCACACGACTTCAATAATCTCCTGCAGGTGATGATTGGCTATCTGGACATGATCCAGCGTACCGCCGATAAACCGCATTACGATCAGCAGCGGATTCTGCGCAGCGCAGGTAACGCACGAGACGCTGCTGAACGGGCGAAAACGCTCACTCAACAGCTGCTGGCCTTTTCGCGTAAGCAGAAGCTTCAGGGCCGTGTGGTGAACCTGAATGCCATCATCACCTCATCTCAGGAGATGGCCGAGCGCACGTTGATAGGTACCGACATCAGGCTGGCTCTGGCAAGCGATCTATGGAATTGCAGGGTGGACACGACCCAGACAGAGGTCGCTTTGCTGAACATATTCATCAATGCCCGTGATGCCATGGAATCACGACAGCAGCGACTACTGACCATGGAGACCAAGAACGTACAAATTCAGAACCTCGCCTCAATGTCATATGACGGGTTGATGCCTGGACGTTATGTCAGCGTGGCTATTACTGACAACGGCGCTGGTATGCCGGCCTCCATCGTCAGCCGGGTGATGGACCCCTTCTTCACCACAAAAGATGAAGGAAAGGGATCCGGATTAGGGCTTTCCATGGTGTACGGATTTATGAAGCAATCCGGAGGAACGGCCCGGATTTATTCCGAAGAGGGCATCGGCACAACGATTCGGATGTATTTCCCCGCGGATGACAGCCAGCTCAACACCCTGCCCGTCATGGAGGCGATCGTCGAGCCATCAGGCCGAGAACGGGTTTTGATTGTGGAAGACCGTCCGGACGTCGCGGAACTGGCCAGAATGGTTTTGGAAGAATATGGCTATACGTGCGGACTGGCCTACAGCGGCCAGGAGGCACTTGCCATTCTCAAAGGAGAACAATTTGATCTGCTTTTTACCGACCTGATCATGCCTGGTGGAATGAACGGCGTGATGCTGGCCCGGGAAGCCAAGCGCTTTTACCCCACCTTAAAGGTGTTGCTGACAACTGGTTATTCCGAGAACTCGCTAGAACGTACGGATGCGGGGGGCAACGAGTTTGATGTGATATCCAAACCCTACGTGCCCACCGATCTGGCGAAGAAGGTACGGCAGGTGCTGGAGGGACCCAACGGGGTGAGCTGATTGTCCTTTCTTGTTCGGTGCAGTCGTGAAAGCCTGCCAGCTTAATCTAATGGTGCATTGATACACCCTGCGAGACTGAGCTGACTTACTAAGCGTGCGACCACTGCACCTGGACAATACCGTGCCGCTCGGCGAGTGGCTTGCTAACGATCTGGACCCTGTCTCTGCGATGTTTCGGCATCTGCGCAACCCACGAATGCACTACAGCCCAGTGCCCGGCCTCAGCATTGCTCATATTTTGTCCGCGAGTACTACCAGTGCGAGCAGCTAAGTCTTGCAGCAGCTTGGTTGCTTAAAACATACCTCGGCTCTACATCAATGAGAATGATTCAAGAAAAATATGGGTCAGATCCAACGTCTGTCCCGTTTTGCGCTGCGTATCTACACTTTTTATAGGCAAGAAATACGTTATCGTTAGTTTTAAAGGGGGGGCAGCATGGAGACGACTAAACCGTTTAGGGTTCGCGATAGCTGGGTCTTGGTCGATTCTATGGTCGACACCTATTGTGAGATTGCGGAAGAGGCGTTCGGCTGCTTTCTCTTCGAGAAGGGCAACCCGGTTCCCAAACCGCAATGGCTTAGCGAATCGACAGACTACGACGATCAGAAAGCCAGAAAACAAGTGGCTGGCATAAAAACCATCGTCTTCTCTGCGATGGCCTTGGAAGCTGCGGCGTTTGAATTTGCCACCCTCCAGCTGGGAGAGCGCCTAGCAAAAGATTACCTGGACAAGCTGGATGTGGTGGGTAAATGGCTCATCGTCCCACGCTTGGTCTGTGGTCGATCGCTGCCGGAAGGATATTGGTCCACATTTCTGCGCCAGGGGTAATGCCCGCGAGCAGGTAGCTGAAGGCGATCAAGGACAAAAATCCCAGGGTGAAGAACTTTTTGGGTGACGGCGATTTTGGCAACAGCCACGACATCAGCAGCCATGCCGCCAACGTACCCAGCAGCCCGAGCGACTGGAAATGCCCGACGGTCTCCCACGAATAGCCCAGCGCGGACTGCAGGAAAGACGGCAGCACGTAGTTGTTGGCGCCCAGCATCAGATAGCTGAAGCAGAACAGCGCGATACCGTAGACGTAGCGCCGGTTGATCACGTGATGCACTTTCAACAAGGGCCGTGGGTGTTTATTCTCGTTTCGCAGGTAGGCCAGCAGCGCGAACGCAGCCAGCCCGACGAACACCAGAATGATGGTGGTTTCGTTCTAGAAGTCGTAATAAGAGCGTTGAAGCACGTACAGGATCGAGAACGAACTGACAGCCAGCAGCAGCACCTGACCGAGTCGACTCTGACTACGGGACTCGACCGGATGCCGGTCTGTCGGCAGAAATCTCAGCGCCAGCATTGCGACCAGCATCGCCACGACAATCAGAATCCAGAAAATAGCCTGCCAGGTGGAGTACGCAACTGCCAGTGAGGAAAGCACCGGTGCGGCCGAGGTGCCGCACGCTAGACCGATGGCAAAGGCCTTGATGCCGGTAAACCGGTAAGGTCCTGGCGAAATCATCTGCACCATGACCCGAGCCGAGGTCATGAACCCTCCGCCGCCCAGCGCCATCACCACCCGGCCAGCGGTGAACGTGACCAGATCGGCGCTGACGCTGCAGATCACCGCGCCAACGATATAAATGCCGATGGACGTCAGCAGGTAGTTGCGCCAGCCAAAGCGCTCGGTCAGCCAGCGTTGCTTGGAGATCGAGATCACGGCCAGACAGGCATAAAGGGCTGCCACCAGGCTGAACTCTTCAGGACTGGCTTCGATTTCACCGCGTATCGGCGCCGAGGCAAACGCGATCATGCCGGTTTGCAGAAACTCCAGACTGCACAACAGCGTGATGGTAGTCAGCAGCAGCCAGTACTTCCTGAACATCGCAGCCTCCTAACGCCTGGCACTGCTGAGCGCAGGCGCCCGTTGGGCTCCCTCATTTTCAGTGATGACGCTTTCGACCAGCGCGTCGGCGTTTTTCAGTTCGTTATCAAACACTGCCGTGCTGTAAAGGTCCTCGCGGGGTACGTCCGCACGCAATACATCGCCGTCTTGCGCGCGGGTGTCCACCTTTACCCGCATGGAGATCCCCAGGCGCAACGGATTCCGGGCGATCTCCTGCGGGTCGAGCGCGATTTTCACTGGCACACGCTGAGTGACCTTGATCCAGTTTCCCGTCGCGTTTTGCGCCGGCAGCAGGGCAAAAGCGCTGCCGGTTCCTGCATCAAGACCGGCGACTGTTCCGTGAAAAACGACATCAGTGCCATAGGAGTCGGCTGTCAGCGTGACCGGCTGCCCGATGCGGATATGTTCAAGCTGCGATTCCTTGAAGTTCGCGTTGACCCACAAGTGATCCAGCGGCACCACCGTCATCAGGGCCACGCCCGGGCTGATGCGCTGGCCCACTTGCACGCTGCGCCTGGTGACGACGCCTGTCACGGGCGCCAGCACCACGGTGCGGTCCCGGGCGACAAAGGCATCGCGCAGATTGGCAGCGGCGGTCAGTACGTCCGGGTGCGACCGCAGCGTGGTGCCATCCACCATTGCCCTGCGCTGGGCCAGGGGCTGGCGGGTCGACGCCAACCCGGCAGCGGCGTTTTTCAGAATATCTTCGGCGTGGCTGATCTCTTCACGGGACACGGCCCCGCTGGACGCCAGTTGCGCGCGCCGCTGCACATCCGCCCTGGCCTTGCCGACATCGTTGCTGCGCTGATCGACTTCCGCCTGCAGTTGCTCCACCTGGGAGTACTGAGTGCGCGCCATGCGGGTGGCCCTCGCCAACGCAGCTTTGCTGCGCTCGAACTGGATTTCGGCGTCCACCGGATTGAGCCGGACCACCGGGTCTCCAGCGCAGACGTAGTCAGTGTTGTCCGCGCCAATCCCCGTGACGGTGCCAGTGATCTGCGAGGTCACTTGAACGGCGTTGCCGTCCACATAAGCGTCTTCGGTGCGTTCATTGCCAACTTGATACCCGTACCACAGGGCCAACAGCGCAATGAGGATCAGACCGGCGCCGATAAAGACAACGGGGCCGGAGTGGCGAGATGCGGCGACAGGGACGCCGGACGCGGGAGATTGAGTGCTCATCATTTACTCGAAAGATCAGGTGTCAGGGCTGCGTTCGACGCAATGGCATCGGGACTGAAGCCGCCCCCCAGCGCCCGGCTCAGGCTGGCCTGGAGTGAAAGGCCTCGGGCGCGCAAGTCAACGAGTTGGCGTTGCTCGGCCAATGCAGCGTTTTGCGCGATCAGTACCTGGATATAGGAGGCAAGCCCGGCACCGTAGCGGCGATTGATCAGGTCGTAGGCATCATTGGCGGTCTGAACGGCCTGTTGTTGCTGGTCCACGCGTTCTTTCAGCCAGCGCAGAGAGGTCAGTTGATCGGCTATATCGTGGAGCGCGTCGATCAACGTCTGGTTGTAGCCTTCGACCGCAACGTCGTAAGCCGCATCCTGGCTGGCCAGATTGGCCCGTAGACGACCTCCGTCGAAAATCGGCAGGCTGATCGCCGGCCCGATCCCGAGCATCCGGCTGCTGCTGTCCTTGAAGTCGCCAAAGCCAAAGCTCTGCAAGCCCAGGGAGGCCGCCAGGTTGACGTTGGGATAAAAACCGGCCTTTGCCACGTCAATTTCATGCCCGGCTGCTTCGACTCTCCAGCGCTGGGCAACCACGTCGGGGCGCCGGCCAAGAAGCTCTGCGGGAAGACGGCTGGGTATCGAAAAAGGCTCGACCTCGCCGATGGCCGGCCTGCGGATGGAACGACCACGGTCCGGGCCTTCACCCATCAACGCCGCCAGCCGGTTCTGGTCCAGCTCCACGGCCTCTCTGAGCGCGGAGAGGGTGGCTTTGCTGGCCGGAATACTCGCTTGGGCCTGTTTGATATCAACCTGGGAATCCAGCTCGGCGGCGAAGCGCCGGTGCGTAAGATCGAGGATCGACTGTTGCTGGGCGAGCACCTGCTCGGCCAGGTCAATCTGATCGTAGTTTTTCTGCAATTCGATATACGCCTGCACCATCGCCGAGGAAATCATCAGCGTCGTCGCGTACCGGTCAACGTCGGCCGCCCGCTGACGGCCGATGGAGCCTTCCAGCGCAGCACGATTTTTGCCCCAGAAATCCAGCTCGTAACCCACGCCCAGCGAGGTCTGGTAGAGCGTCTGCCAGGTGCCTGAAACGCCGCCCGCTGTTCCGTTGGCACTGTATCGCTGTCGTGTATCGGAAAAACTGGCGTCTACCCGAGGCGCAAGCGCTGCCTGGTTCAGGCCTGTCAGGGCCTGGGCCTGGCGGACCCGGGCGGCAGCGCTGGCCACCCCGGGATTACCCGCAAGCGCCTCGCGGACCATGTCATCGAGCTGCCGATCGCCAAACGCCGTCCACCAGGTTTGCTCGGGCCAATGGGCGCCAGATACCGGTGCCTCATCCAGGGTCTTTTTACTGCTGGCCTTCAGGCCCTGCCACACCGAAGACTGGGGTTTCAGATCACTGTAGGAACATCCACCGAGGGCGACGGCGACCAGTGCGGTCAGAAACAGGCGGACGGGATGTTCGGTGATCAATCGTGTGGCTCCAACGAGAAGTCGTTAAGGGGTTGCGTTCAGGCATTGGCGTTAAGCAGTGATGACCCGTGCTGCCCAACTCTCGCTAACCTGCGGCGGACGATGGCCGCGCGGCGCACAGGGCCGACAGCAAGGGTTGTTCGGCAGACAAAGCCTCGACCGCCTTGTCCCAGGACGCTGAAACGGCCTGTGCCGCGTGCTGGTAGAGCACAGCGCCGTCAGGCGACAGGCGGATGGTAATAAATCGTCGGTCGGCGCCTTCCCGTCCTCTGCTCACCAGTCCGCGATGTTCCAGACTGTCCAGCACATTGGTCATGCCTGAAGACGTCAGATTGATCTCGCGCCCGCACTCGGCCGGGGAACTGGCTCTGCCGGAAGCGACTGTTTCCAGCACCTGAAACTGCGCCACGGTCAGGCCGAAACGGGAGATGGCTGATTTGATCGTGTGTTCGAGCACGCGATGAATCTTACCCACCGAGCGGTAAATGTCGGCATAAGCGGGGGGCATCATTGGGGCGCTCATCATGGTCTGAAATGAATAGCGGTATCGACGCCAGCGATGGACTCACTGCCGCGTTTTCACCAGGGTGGATTGAGTGCAAAGCAGCAAGTGCCGCCAATGGCAAAGGATGCTATCAGCATTTTTTTCCGTACTCATTGGCAACGTCGATAACCGTTATCCCTCTCCCCGATGGGCTTGGGCGGGTTGAACACTTGCCGGCAATGCACGCAAGGCATGCCGGCAAGCACGATGCAAATGGCAGCCATGGCCGGGAGCTCACTGCGCGCCTTGCACGGCAGCGCTCTGATTGCGCCGCCACCCTCGCGACGTGGACATGCCGGTTGTCCGCATACGCGCTGGCGCATGGATGGCGCGCTCCCTAGGCTAGGCACCTTCAAATCATCAAGGGCACCCACGATGTCGGTCGTGGTGGATAGGGCTTATGAATCGCAATGAGCTGCGCAGGGCTGACATACATCTGATGGTTGTGTTCGAAACCTTGATGCTGGAGCGCAATGTCACCCGGGCGGCAGAAAAACTGTTCCTCAGCCAGCCCACCATCAGCTCGGCGCTGAACCGGCTGCGCGGCCTCTTCAATGACCCGCTGTTCATCCGTGTGGGCAACCGGATGGAGCCTACGGCACGGGCCAGCGAGATCATTCATCATCTGTCTCCGGCGCTCGACGCGATGTCCGTCGCCTTGAGCCTGACCCGGGATTTCGATCCTGGCAGCAGCACCATGACGTTTCGAATCGGCCTGTCCGATGACGTCGAATACAGCCTGATGCCCGCGTTGCTGCAAGCGCTGCACGAGGAAGCGCCGAACGTGGCGATTGTCATCAAGCAGGTCAACGCGTGGAATATTTCCGAGCTGCTGGCCTCGGGCGAGATCACCGTGGGGGTCTGCATTACTAAAGACCTGCCTGCCAACGCCAAGCGAAAGCTGCTGAGAAACGTCGTGCCCATGGTGCTGCGCATCGATGTATCCGACACCCCGCTGACCCTGGATGAGTACTGCTCACGCCCCCATGTGGTCGTGTCCCATGTTGCGAACATTTCCAGCTTCGCCGACGAGTGGCTGGAGGCCGTCGGGCGCACGCGTAAGGCTGTGCTCTCAATTCCCCAGTACACAACCCTCCCCGCGCTCATGGCCGTCGGCAACATGCTGTGCAATATGCCGGACTACTTGGCACTAGCGTTGAGCGAGACCGGTGCATTGCATGCTGAACCCCTGCCCTTCGTAACCCCGACACTGGAGTTGTCCATGTCATGGTTAAGCGTCATGGACAGTGATCCAGCAGAGCGGTGGCTGCGTAGAAAACTTGAACGCGTCATGGGGACCGGAAAAAGCTCACTTTAACGGGTGCGTTGATATTAGGTCTGATAAAGCAGCCGCGCAGGCATTCATTGCTGCAGGGACAGCCGCCAATACGGTGCGCAGCCACCGCAGCGCCCTCGCCTACTGGCTGGCCTGGCTGCAACTTCGCTACGGTAGGGCCCTTGGGGACAGTCCACTGCCTGACCCCGTGGCCATACAGTTCATCCTCGATCACCTGGCGCGACCGCTGGACAATGGCGAATGGTCCCATCTTCTGCCGGCGGCCATCGACGCAGCACTAGTTAACGCCAAGGTAAAAAGCAAAACGTCGGTGGCCGAGCCCCAGCGAATCCATCGCCGTTAGGACCCTGCTACGTGAGGCGCGCAAGGCACAAAGTCGTCACGGCATGCGGGTGCGCAAGAAGACCGCGGTAGTGCTTGAGCCGCTGCAAGCGTTATTGGCCACTTGCACCAACGGCGTGCGGGGCATTCGTGATCGCGCCCTGCTGCTCCTGGCCTGGAGTGGTGGCGGTCGACGACGGTCTGAAGTGGTCGGTATTTCAGTCAATGATGTACGGCCGCTAGATGCAGACACCTGGATCTACACCTTCGGCGCGACCAAAACGGATACCAGCGGCGTGCGCCGTGAAAAGCCGTTGCGAGGCGCCGCTGCGCAGGCGCTAACCGCCTGGCTCGAAACAGCGCAGCCACATCTGGGCCACTGTTCCGGCGGCTGTACAAAGGGGGCAAAGTCAGTCGAAACGGGTTGTCAGGAGATCAGGTGGCAAGGATTGTTCAGCGTCGCGCGAAACTTGCGAGACTTGAGGGTGACTGGGCAGCGCACAGCTTGCGATCAGGCTTCATGACCGTAGCAGGACGGCGAGGCGTACCAATGGGGGACGTAATGGCGATGACAGAACACCGACGCGTGTCCACCGTAATGGGTTACTTTCAAGCCGGGGGCATTGTTTGAAAGCCAAGCGACGATGCTTTTGGCCAGGGCCAGCCTCCACCCGCGAGACACTCCAAGTGATATGAATGACGATGCGATACCGGACTGCGTCACGTAATCCAATGCGAGATCCATGCAGCGCATTTATCTGGCGAGCGCCACGACTACTCTCAGACAAAGCCCGACTGTATAGCTTGTGCAACCCACGCTCTCGCGGTGAAGCCTCAGATATGAAATTGAGAGCCGAAGAGAGCATGCCCGCAATGTTTGCCGTACGGCACTCGTGTAAAAAAAAGAAACAGACAAACGGCAAACAAAAAGTCAAATACCAGATACGCTGATCAGTGACCACAATTAATAAAAAAAGCTTAAATTGAATAGGTATCCTTGGGCTGGACACGACAAAAATGGTCTCTCTTCTCAATTACCAGAAGAACGTACGCATATGAAAGAAAAAATGGTTGGTCAGACTAATAGCGACGAGATGGTGACGGGGACACTGAGTACGGTGCCCAGACAAACCCTTCGTACATACGCCGACAACTCTGTCAGAGCTTACAAGTCGCACATAAGACACTTTCGGTACACCGCCGAAAAATCTCTGCCATCGGACCCGTTAGAAATCGCGGATTACCTGCTAAAATACAGCTCAACGCTTGCACCAGGCACGTTGATTGCACGATTAAGCGCATTATCTAAGTGGCATAAAGAACAAGGGTTCCAGGACCCAACTAAGGATCCGAGAATCTCCCAGCTTGTCTCCCACATCAAAAATCACAGTCAGCATACGACGACAAAAACTGTACCACTTCTGGTAGCAGACCTCGCAAAAATAGATATCCACATGCGAGAAAAAATTGAACGCCGTGAAAATTTTGAAAGGGAAGGTGTGGAGGAAAGGCTTATAAGAGATAGGGCGATGATGCTGTTGGCATTTTGGAGAGGGTTGACATTCACACAGCTGGCAGCTCTGAAAATTAGCGATATTGTCTTGCAGGATGGCGGCAGAATAATACTCAGTGCCCCTGCTACGGAGGGGACAGTCACGAGCATGAGGATGCCCGCAAGGAAGACTTTATGTCCTACTCAGGCACTTCAGGAGTGGCTAGAAATAAGAAAAAGCCGTCGCCACAATCTATTCTATGGCATCGACAGATGGGGAAAGGACACAGAAAAGAAAGTCAAACATTTTGTGGCCGGCTATGCTTTGGTGACCCGCTGCCAAGATGCCGAATTATCTTTTCCATTAAGCTCGCTTAGTTTTAGGCGGGGATTCGAACAGTGGGCGTTGTCCGCAGGATGGAGCGTTCAATCCATCCGCGAATACGTGGGCCTCAATGGCGTTCAAGAAGCTCTGCTACCTTTAACTAAGGGCATGTCTAACCAAGAGATCTGCGACAGCCTAGATGAGCAGTAATCGAAGCTGGGCTTCAGGGCAACGTTAAATCTTCAAGCAAGAAATGCGGCAAATTGAGCTTTTCACCATTTGAGCTGGTCAGCCAACCTCTCACGCCTTGATCGGCGGTGCCGGTACAGGTTGTGAATAACCAAGTGGGATTATTCGGGACCAGCACCCCGATGTCGGCAAACAGCGCAACGATATTTTGCCAATCGGCTCGAGCGGAAGAAACATCCAGTATTACCGCCGTCATCACGAGCCCGATCATTCTCGCAGTGACGGACGTCGCTCTTGTATGCCCAAAGAAAAGATCTCCGACAGCGGAACCGTGATTAGCAACAGGGGCGACGTTTTCCCGCAATAGACTCTTCGATAGTTGATAGCAGTAAGGTGGAGCGTCAACAGGCTTCATGTAGGCCCTGAGCACTGCCGAAAACAAGCCAAAGAACAAATTGGAGCGCTCAGTCATAGATTGCTCACGCCACGCACATAATTGATCTTGTATCTTATTAGCTACAACCGCCATAATACTAAGCAACCTCCCAACCTCCCCGGAATAACTAGGCCCGACCGCTTCACTGGGATGGTCGAGGATATACCTGCCCACTGAATTAATTCGGTACAGTGGGTTGTTGCAACGATATTCGCCTTTGAGAACCTGCAACGGGCAGAGGTGAATATCGCAAACTGTATAATGCGCGTATCCCCAATTTAGACGCCAGACGGGAAACCTTATGGATTTCAAATCTTCCCTGATACAGCTTGGACAAAATTGAACTCGCTCACAGGGGGCAAGCAACAACCCCCAAGAAGGCGCGCGATTGATAGACGCTAGAAGAGACAGCTCAATCTCTAAGGACTCACTGACACACCGCAGCTTATCCTCGGCATAATCAAAGTCGATGTCCCCATTTGCTATCGCGCTTTGCATTATCTCCTGAAGCATAAGCCTGCCGAACTCACTGACCATGGAGGTGTCAGGGATTTCTATATATCGAAGTATTAATGATGACAAAACCTCCCCTTGAACATACATTTCAACGCTCCACCTTTACGGGAATCTCCTTTCCCTTTTTCAAAATATCCAAGTCAATGCGCTCTGTCCCATCTATAATGGACCACCAGGCAGCATTTTTCAAAAGGTTGACTACCCGTCCGAGTACGCCCCCAGTTTCGCTAATCAAGTATTTCGTCACTGCCGGCCTGTCGATCAATGAAGGCTTTCGGAGAGGAAATGTGGATACATAGGAGTACACAAACGCCCGAAAAGTCTCATCGTCTTTCCAAGGAAGCAGCTCTATCTCATAGAAGCGTCTGGAAAACTGGCTATCGTGTTCGATTGCCTCTCTGCATTCGCTCGTTCCAAAAATAATCACAACCAGAGAAAAGGGAGGTCCCGACATCGTTTTCATATGAATGAGGTTTTTTAATTGTTCACGCGGTGTCGTGGCCAATAGGTTGTTGAACTCATCGATACCTATGCCCCTGACGTTACGAGCGCCGATAGCATTCAACAATCTTTTTTTGCTTCCCGAGTAGCTCGTTATAGTGCCTAACGTCAGCGCTGAGACGAGATCATTACTGAAGGTTTTATGATCGCGAGCGCGCTCGGAATCAATTTCAAGCTGGGCTAAACAATCAGTTGCGCCCGAGCTCATGCCAAATTCCATCATGACGCGGCGAAATAATGCACTTTTCCCCATTCCCGGTTGCGAATGAATAACCATGCAATACCCATCCCCTGTTCGAGGCAGGTCGACTATAAATCTCACCTGCGACAGGATCTTTTCCGCTTGAGGATAATTTATCCAAAAGTTCTCGGCGATAGCAGCCTTTCTGGCATCTAAACCTGCCTCTACTAGCTGTCGGCGTGAGGGTATCACGTGCTCGTAACTATTCAAGCTAGCCATGTTGATTCACTCAAATTCGATCTTAAACAAAGTGGGTGGGGTAGCAAAGTCATCATCTGGTTGCTGGATCTCAACACTTGTTTTTTCATCACTATTGATATAGGTCTCACGATCTTTATAGACAGATCTAGACTCCTGCATTTTTTTGAGCGTTTTGGTCGCTCGCTTAGCCGTCTCAACGATTTCTCTATTCTTTTCCACTAAGCGAAAAACTTCACGTTTGCTGACCAGACGTTTTCCGCTCACCTCACCCGCCGCTTTGATTTGACGATTCGCTGCTTTAAGTTCTTGTAATGACAGATCAGAGAGCGTCAGATCGGCAAACGGCACCCGAACATAACGCTCACCAGTCGGATTCACCCAGATAAAACGCAATGACAATGGATTATATTTGACCGCAACTTTTTTCTTTACGTATGCTGATAACGCACCAGACCAGTATCGAAAGCCATACATCTCGATCCCCTGTCGCGAAATAGTCCTCATTTTCTCCGGATAAAAATCCAAGAAAAATCGCACTTTATTCTCGACAATTGCCGGCTGCCTGAGACGTCCCTCACTATCAGTCCATGCCGACACCCACTTATCGTGCGGCGTCTGCTTGATGGAACGATGCTCAGTATTATGATAAATTGCAACAGCTCTAGCGAACCACTTTTCAAACTCGCTAAAAGTCAAACAGGCTTTCCCTTCACTATCATAATCGCCTTTCTGAACCACGTTGCTCATCGTAGTGCCAGGGAGAAAATGTATATACCCTACCGCCAACGTTCCAAACAACCGTTCAATATGCCCTCCCCACCAAGGCCTTCCCGGAGGTCGATAGTTCAGTTTTATCGCGTGCTTGTCTGCTGCTATCTTCAATGCTTTAGCTTTGAACTCCTTCGCATTATCCATTGCCAAGGACTCTAGCTTTCCATAGTAAGGATAGGATATATCTTCCAGATCCAGATGTGCGACCCAGTCGTCTTTCGGAAATGTCGCATGTGTGATCGCTTGAGCAACGCTGAAGCTGCTTGGCGCATCGATCGAAAGATAATATCCTACGAGCACTCGTGTATGCAGATCGATTATGACAGTTACCCAGGGCCTGCAAAGTGGCATCCTGGTTTTTTCGTCCACGATAATGCAATCTACCAAGCAATGATCCATTTCAGTCTTGGCTAATGGATGACTAGCCTTATTCTTCCTCGGGCGTGGCTGGTACATATCATTCGCACTTTTGTGGCCGTCCCTAAGCATCGCCAGCTGCGATTGTGATATGCAACGTATACGGTTCGCTACCGTGCCTACCGCAGGTGCTTTGAGCCCAGCTTTATCACATAGCTCTTCTACGTATTTAACAACCTCTGCGATATTAGACCCTGGGCCTTTCCACTTTTGCTTTATTGATAGAGCAACAATAGCCTCAATTCGTGTAGGAATTAATCGCTTCCCCTGCTTAACTCCCGGCTTGTCTTTGAGAAAGTCAGCAGGGCCGCTGGCGTTTTTAAATATTTTAACGAGTGCATAAGCTCTGGGCTCGCTAATTTTGAGTTTCGCCGCAAGATCACCAACTTTTGAATCGTCTGCTTCTACATAATCCTTTAGTGCGCTATACCTAAACTCAGCTAGTGCCCAGTCCTCGGCACTGGCCTTGGTTTCGATCGCGGGAACCGCGTATTCAGTCTCCTCAGGATCTTCATCTATCAAATCGCCCAGCTTTACTTCTCGATACTCGCTAAGGTCCTCGCTATACATGAGCGCGAGCCCACTTGGGGCGGCCCCCTCATAGACCCATTTCTTACTGTCAATCCAGAATCGTGCGCCCTTACGAATGGAATCCATGACGAATCACCGAGAACAGTCATTCACAATAATTCAAGCATAAATCTGCTCATTCGCAATAATTCATGATCTAGGAATGCTCCGTGGCCTGCCAAGTTTCCTAACATGCTGAAAATAAAAGAATTTAAAAAATCGTACTAATAGCTGATGCTGACAAATCGAGCGTGGCGATTCTCCGTTTCCTGCTCCAGGTACCAAAGCACCCAGTCTGATCCCGATACCAACGCTTGCCCTCGACGTTAACCACTCATCATCAGTTACCGCTCGCCACCCACGGCTGATAGCTTGCCGTTCACCCAAGCCCGACGATTCAACAATCGCGATCACCGCTTAACCCCAACGCAGCGCCCAACCCACTGCAGCGTTCAGCGGATCAATCACACAGACATCCAGCAACCCAATCGCCGTCAGGCTTCACACAGAGCGCACGTCAGCATCTGGCCGGCACCAGCAACAAGCGCCGCCGATCAAGCACCACAGGCGCAGCGCCCAAGACGTCGCAAAACCTATGACGACGCAGTCCACCGACATCTGCCTGACCACCCGCAGTGTGAACAGCGACTGCTTAATGCCAAGCTTCGAACTCGACCCCCAGATTAACCCGTGCCGATCCGATACCCGTGCAAGCCTTATGGACAGTCAGCCAAACTGCGTATCGGCCAGCTCACAAACTGGGATCATCAAGGTCCGCAAACGCCTGACCTGCCTCGAAAGCCCATAAAACAAGGCCTGCAGAGCAGCAATGCGCCCGCAGTAGCGCCTGATCAGCCCGCGAAATCACCACTCTTGGAGCCCAAAACTCACCCAAAAAGCGCAAAATCACCGATCAACATACGAATACACCACCAGATTGCGCTAAGAAGGCGTAAATCAGCCCCAATAAGCCAAGTCGCTCCAGGCAACCCCGCTAACACACCCCAACCCACAAATGCAATATCCGATAACTGTCAGACCCGGATATTGCATCTGCACGCATCCTGCTGGATTATGCCGCCATCTTCCGCATTTCCAGTCAGCGAATTCAAATGCCCGCGCCCTCGTCACCTCATCCGCTGTTCGAAACCTACGCCAAGTTCGGCGAGCTTAATTTCAGCTCCTTAAAGGAAGAGCTTCCGGCGATCCGTGATTATCTCGAGCAGTTCCCCGCAGAAACCCAGTCCATCGAAGGCTACCGCGCCGTGCGCAGCTTTCTCAAGTCCTACGCCGGCAACGAATCCACGTTCAATTCCTACCGCACTCACGTCGAACGACTGCTGCTCTGGACGATGCTCAAATCCAGAACGCCCCTCCTCGCCATGCGCCGCACCCAGGCCGAAAGCTTCATGGAGTTCTGCCTGGCGCCTGACCCCGCCTGGGTCGGTCCGGTGGTGAAATCCCGCTTCACTCGCCTGGGTGCGCGCAAGAAAACCGCGACGGACACCTACGTGCTCAACCCCGATTGGCGGCCATTCAGCCAGACCGTCGCCAAGGAAGAACGCAAGCGCGCTGAAGAAGAAAACCGTCCCGCCCTTCAGGACACGTACCGGCTGGCCCAAGGCTCTATCGCGCAGATCTTCGCGGTGTGTGGCAGCTTCTTCCAGCACGCGATCGATGAAGGTTTTTGCGAGCAGAACCCGTTTCGCGCGGTAAAACAAAAGAGCAAATACAAAGAGCGCAACACCGATAACCAGGACACGCGCATCCTGACCTCCCTGCAGTGGGATTTCGTGCTGGAGACCGCTGAGCTTATGGCCGCCGAAGACACCAAGTACGAGCGCACGCTGTTTATCGTGGCGACGATTTTTGCCATGTACCTGCGGGTGTCCGATCTGGTGGGCCGTGACAACTGGAAACCGACCATGGGCGATCTGCGCAAGGACAGCGCCGGCAACTGGTGGTACCACGTGGTGGGCAAAGGCAATAAAGCCGGCAAGATCAGCGTGCGGGACGACTACGTCGAGAACTACCTCAAGCGCTGGCGCCTGCATCAGGGTCTGTCCCCCCTGCCCGGCTTCCGTGAAAGCACGCCGCTGATTGCCACCCAACGCGGGCGCGCTGGTTTGTCGGACCGGCATATCCGCGTGCTGCTGCAGGAAGTGTTTGATCGCGCGCTGCAGCGCATGCAGGCCGAGCACTGGCCGGATGAAGACGTCGGCCGCCTGCGCGCGGCGTCCTTGCACTGGCTGCGCCACACCTCGGCGACCTTCGATGCGCCGCACCGCGACATGAAGGATCTGCAGGTCGATCTGCGTCACAACAGCCTCAGCACGACACAGAACGTCTACTACAACTCCGAGGATGAAAAACGGGCTTACTCGGTCAAGCGTTTGCCCATGAAAGAGCGATCGTGATCGGTCATTCCCCGTTCAGATTCTGAAACTCAGCGGCCAGGCTAACCGTTGAGGATCGCCTGATGAATATGCTCCAGCGGCATGATCCGCTGGGCAGCGTTGAGTTTGATGGCCTCCTTGGGCATGCCGAACACCACGCAGCTCGCCTCATCCTGTGCAACCGTGGCAGCGCCGGCGTCGAGCATCTCCTTGAGGCCGCGCGCACCGTCGTCGCCCATCCCGGTCATGATGATGCCGGTGGCGTTCTTGCCGGCGAACTTCGCCACCGAACGAAACAGCACATCCACTGAAGGCCGATGCCGGTTGACCTGGGGCCCGTCGATCACCTGGGCGTGATAATAGGCGCCACTGCGCGTGACTATCAGATGCTTGCCACCGGGGGCGATCAAGGCCAGACCTGGGAGAATGCGGTCGTTGTTACGCGCTTCGCGGACCTCGATCGCACAGATGCTGTTGAGCCGTTCGGCAAAGGAGGCCGTGAACTTCTCAGGCATGTGCTGCACGATCACAATGCCCGGGGAGACCCTCGGCAAAGCCTTGAGCACTGCTTCCAGCGCCTGGGTTCCGCCCGTGGAAGTGCCGATCGCGACGATGCGTTCAGTGGTCTGTGCCATGGCGTGGCCAGTGGCGGCCGGGAGGATGGCGTCGGCAGTGAGCTTGCCGGCCGGCGCTACCGGAACCGGGCTGGCGGTGCGCTTTCCCAGGTTCCTGACGTTGGAGTTGGCGGCAGCGCGTATCGCGGCCACCAGCTCGGCCGCCGATTCGAGCAGGAAATTCTTCAATCCGGTCGTGGGTTTGGTGATGATTTCCACAGCGCCTGCCGACAGGGCCTGCAAGGAGGTTTCGGCGCCTTTCTGGGTCAGCGAGGAACAGATCACCACCGGCGTAGGTCGCTCGCTCATGATTTTCTTGAGAAAGGTGATCCCGTCCATCCGTGGCATTTCCACGTCCAGCACGATCACGTCGGGCCATTCCCGGGCGAGCTTGTCCATGGCGAAAATCGGGTCGGACGCGGCGCCCATGACGTGGATATCCGGCGTGTCGCTGAGAATGGCCATCAGCACCTGACGCACCACGGCCGAGTCATCGACCAGCAGTACGCTGATTTTTTTGGTAGGCATCGTGTTGAAGTGTTCCCATTGGTTGGTGCCGAACCCAGACGTTGCCGTTCCACACGTCGAACATGATCGTGCGGTGACCGGTGCTGCCCATGTCCTGAGCCGTCAAGTGCAGGTGGTAGCGCTCGGCCAGGGCCAGCGCCGCGCGAATATTCAGGCTGGCCACGTCCTCCGTGCGCAGGTCGCGCGGGTGGTCGGGAAACATCCTGCCGCCGCCGAACAGCTTGACCTGGTAATCCTGCACCTGAGTGCCGTTGCTAAGGACGTGTCGAAGCAGCAATTCCATTGCCTCATCGCCATATCGGCCGTCCAGCGGCTGATCGTGACGCAGGCGTCCTGGCAGCATGAAGTGACACATGCCGCCGATCAGCCGTTGCGGGTGCCAGAACGTGATCGCCACGCAGGAACCGAGCAGTGTGCGCAAGCGCGTCGGCCGCGTCGCGAAACTGACCTGTCCCGGGGCCAACACCACTTCGGCCGCGCCGACGGGCATTTTCATGGCTTGCGATAAATCGACGGCGCCACCAGCTTCAAGGTGTCGTTTACACCGTTGAGGCTTTCCGAGTGACTGATGATCAAGTAGCCGCCTGGCTTAAGGAGCGGAAGCATGCGTGCGACGACCTGGGTCTTGGTCGGCTGGTCGAAATAAATCATCACGTTGCGCAGGAAGATCACCTCGAACTCACCCAGGGCGGGCAGCGTTTCGTTGAGGTTGACCTGGACGAAGTTGACGCGGTTGCGCAACGCCTTGTCGATCAGAAAGGTGCCCTCCTGGCGCCCGATGCCTTTCAGGCAGTACTTGACCAGCAGCGGCTGGGGCAACGTCTCGGCGCGACCCATGGCGTAATGGCCGCTGCGCGCTTTGGCGAGCACTTGGGTACTGATGTCCGAGCCGACGACTTCCCAGGGCGTGGTTCCAAGTCCCTCGGCCAGGGTCATCGCCAGGCTGTAGGGTTCTTCGCCCGAGGAACTGGCCGCGCTCCATACCCGAAACACCTTGCCCGGCGCAGCCTTGGGCAGCACCTGCTGACGCAGGAAGTCGAAGTGCTTGGGCTCGCGAAAGAAATAGGTCTCGTTGGTGGTCAGCAAATCCAGGGCGACCTGCAGCTCGCCCTTGCGCTCGTCCTTCATGATCAGCTTGAAGTACTCGCCATAGCTCTGCAGCTCGTAATGCTTGAGGCGCTTGAACAGGCGCCCGGCCACCAGCGCTTTCTTGGCGGGTGACAGGTTGATGCCGGCCGCGCGGTACAGCCAGCTCTGGAACTGACCGAACTCACGATCATCGATGGTCGCGTTGTCTGGCATAGGTTCGGGCCTCAACGCGGATCGAGATCAAGGGCCGGCGCTTGACCGGCTTCGGCAAGGCTGGACATCTCGTCGATGGACAGCACGTTGTCCACGTCCAGCACGATCACGAACTTGCCATCGACCTTGGCCATGCCGCTGATGAAATCGGACCGGATCCGCGCGCCGAAGCTGGGCGGCGGCTCGATATGTGAGGACGGAATCTCTTGCACCGCAGAGACGGTGTCGACCAGCAAACCGATGTCCTGCGCCTGCCCCTCCGCGGTGCTCGCCTCAATGATGATGACGCAGGAGCGCCGGGTGATCGCCGAGTTGGCCCGCCCAAAGCGCGCCGAGAGGTCAACCACCGGCACCACCGCGCCGCGCAGGTTGATCACCCCGCGCACAAACGCGGGCATCATGGGCACCACGGTCAGGCTGCCGTATTCGATAATTTCCTTGATCCCCAAGATGCCGATGGCAAACATCTCGCCGCCGAGCATGAAGGTCAGGTACTGCGCGTCCTCATCCACCGCAACTGCGGTCTGCCGAGTGGTCGTCACTGCGCCCATGTCGTTCTCCCTGTAGTCCCGCATCGATGCTTGTGATCAGAAGCGGGTGAATTCCGATTCGTCCGGGGCACTGGCCATGCTGTACGCGAACGCTTTGCGCGGCGGCTGCGGTTTCACCCGTGGCGGCTGATGGCCTGGCTTGCTGCCGGGGTTGTCCGCGCTGCTGCCTTGAGTGACGGGCCGCGGGGTTGAATCCAGCACGAAGAAGCTCATGGCCTGTTGCAGCTGTTCGGCCTGGCTGCTCATTTCTTCGGCGGTGGCGGCCAGCTCCTCGCTGCTCGACGCATTCTGCTGGGTCACCTGGTTGAGCTGGGTCATCGCCGTGTTGATCTGCGCAACACCGGCGGCCTGCTCTTCGGATGCCGCGCTGATTTCCTGCACCAGATCGCTGGTCTTGTTGATGGACGGCACCATTTCGCCGAGCAACTTGCCGGCCTTCTCCGCCATGTCCACGCTGCTGGAAGACAGCTCGCCGATTTCCTGGGCGGCGACCTGGCTGCGTTCGGCCAGTTTGCGCACTTCGGCTGCGACCACCGCGAACCCCTTGCCATGCTCCCCGGCCCGAGCGGCCTCGATGGCGGCGTTGAGGGCCAGCAGGTTGGTCTGGTAAGCGATGTCATCAATGATGCTGATGCGCTGGGCGATTTTCTTCATCGCCACGACGGTTTGCTGGACCGAGTCGCCGCCCTCGGTGGCTTCCTTGGCGGCTTTGCTGGCCATGCCATCGGTGACTTTGGCGTTCTCGGTGTTCTGGTTGATGCTGGCGCTCATCTGCTCGATCGAGGCACTGGTTTCCTCGACGCTGGCCGCCTGTTCACTGGTGGCCTGGCTCATCGATTGCGCGGTGGCGCTGACCTGCTCGGAGGCGCTGGCCAGGTTGTCAGCGGCGTTGCGCACCTCGCCGATGATGTGTCCCAGCTTGCCGACCATGTTGCGCATGGCGTTGAGCACCATGCCGGTTTCATCTTTCGTGCCCGGTGCGATAGGTGCACTGAGGTTGCCTTCGGCCAACTGCTCGGCGGCGGAGGCGGCTTGTCTCAACGGACGCGAAATGATCCGCGCGATGAACACGGCCAGGCCCAGGCCGATCAACAGGGCAGCGACCAGTGCCGCGATGATCGCCAGGCGGGCACTTTCGTACAGCGCCGAACCCTTGTCACCGGCCGCCGTTGCGCCAGCGTCGTTGAGCTCGACCATTTTCTGCAAGCGGTTGGTCAAGTCTTCGAAACGCACCTTCGACTCACCCCGGAGCAGGCTGCGGGCCTGGTCCTCTTGGTTCTGCCGGGAGAGATCGAGCACCTGATTGCTGCTGGTCAGGTAGGAAGCCCATGCGCTTTTCGCCGCTGCCAGAAGCTGACGATCTTCGTCGTTCGACAGCAAGTTTTCGTAGGTGCCCATGCGGGTTTCGAACTGCTGGCGGGCCTCGGTGGCTTCCCGCTCGGCCTGGGCCTTCTCTTCAGCGACATCGGTGCTGATGTGGCGGTTTTCTTTCAAGCGATAGTTGGCGGCAAAAAAACGCATGCCGGCCGCTGCGCGCATGGAGGGCATCCAGTTGCCACGGATGTCCTGAGCAGCCTGGTTCACGGCTCCTAGCTGGTGGATGGCGAAGACGCCCATCGCCGCAGTGAGGGCCAGAACCACCAGGAATGAGCTGATCAGCTTGGTGGAAATTTTAAGATCGTAGAACCATTTCATCGTGGAACCTCCAGGGTGTTGCAAATACGTCAGCGGGCGACGACGGTTGGCGAATAAGGCGCCTGGGTCGTGCGGGCTTCCAGTTGTACGATTTGATTGAGCAGTGCCGGTACGTCGAGGATCAGGGCCACCGCGCCACTGCCCAATATGGTGGAGCCGCTGATGCCGCGCAGTGCGCCAAACAACTTGCCCAACGGTTTGATCACGGTCTGGAACTCACCCAGCAGGTCATCGACGACCAGCCCGGCCTTGTGCTCGGCATAGCGCACCACCACCACATTCTGGCGTCGGCCGGCGCTGCCTTCGTGGCTGAAGTGCTCGCGCAGGTCCACTAGCGGCAACACCTCGCCACGCAGGTCCAGGTAGCCCTTGTCACGGCTTGACTGGCGCTGGTGTTCGTCCAGTTCGATGCATTCCTGAACCATGTCCAGCGGAGTCACGTAGGTGGATGTATCGATGCCGACCAGAAACCCGTTGATGATCGCCAGGGTCAGCGGCAAGCGAATGCGCACCACGGTGCCCTGCCCCGGGCGACTGTCCAGATCAACGGTGCCGCGCAACAGCGTGATGTTGCGCTTGACCACGTCCATGCCGACGCCACGGCCCGACAGGTTGGTCACTGCCTCGGCGGTAGAGAAACCCGGTTCGAAGATCAGGTTGTAGATCTCCTGATCGGAGAGCACCGCACCGCTCGCCACCAGGCCGCGCTCTTGAGCCTTCTCCAGGATCCGTTCGCGGTTGAGTCCGTTGCCGTCGTCGGCGATTTCGATGACGATGCTGCCCGAGTCGTGGTAGGCGTTGAGGCTCAGGTGACCCTTCCCCGCCTTGCCTGCAGCGCGCCGCGCATCGGCGCTTTCGATGCCGTGGTCCATGGCGTTGCGCAGCAGGTGCATCAACGGGTCGCCGATTTTCTCGACGACGGTCTTGTCCAGTTCGGTTTCTGCACCGCTGATGGTCAGCTCGATGTCCTTGCCCAGCTCCTGGCTGATGTCCCGCACCACGCGGCGGAAGCGGTTAAACGTGTCGCCGATGGGAATCATGCGCAGGTGCAGTGCGCCGTCGAGAATTTCCTCCACCAGTCCCGAGACCGTCGACGTCGCTTCCTGCAGCGGGTCGTTGTTGCAGGAACGGGCCAACAAGCTGGCGCCGGCGCTCGCTATCACCAGTTCGCCGACCAGGTTGATCAGTTCGTCAAGCTTGTCCGCGTTGACGCGCACGTAATTGCCGTCACGGGTTTTCGGCTCACTGGCCGCCGGCAGACGCTGCACCGAAGCGGTCAGTGGGCCCTGCTCTGCCTGGGCCACCAGCTCGCTGCCGATGGCCACAGCGCTGTGGGGCGCTTCGTCGATGGCCTCGATGCGCACCTCACAGTCGTCCCGCACAAAGTCGAAGACTTCATTGAGGGTGGCGTGGCTGGCCGTCGAGCGCAAATCGATCTCGAAGCCTAGGTAGCAGCTTTCCGGGTCCCAGCTGTCCAGTGCCGGAATGCTGTCAGTGAGGGTCGTGACCTGTGTTATCTGCCCCAGGGTTTCCAGGTAGCGCAGGAACGACAGCGGGTCCATCCCATTGCGAAACACGTCCACGCCGAAGCGCAGGGAGATATGCCAGAGCACCTCGGCGGACGTGTCTGCGCCGCCATCAACGCCCTCTTCTTCAGTGTTTTGAACGCTGGCATCGGGGACAGGGTGCGGCGCCTGATAGGTGCTCAACGCCTCGCGCAACGCCGCTTCACGCTCCAGGGCTGCCGGCTGGAGCGTCTCGCCACGACTGGCGACGACGTTGATCAGCTCCAGCATATGGTCGCCGCACTTGAGCAGCACCGCGATCAGCCGGGAGTCGACTGCCACACTGCCGTCGCGCAGTCGGTCGAGTACGTCCTCGACAATGTGCGTGAAGCTCACGACCGGGTTCAGGCCGAACAGGCCGGCGGACCCCTTGATGGTGTGGGCGGCACGAAAAATCGCGCCGATGGCATCCTGGTCGGCGGGCTCGGTTTCCAGTTGCAGGAGGGATTGCTCCATGACCTGCAACAGTTCGTGGGCCTCGACGATGAATGTCTGCAATGCCTGGTCGAGATTGATGCTCACCTGGACCTTCCTTGTCTATCAATGAACGTGCAATGAACGCGATTGGGGCACGCGTCGCTGGACTGGCTATGAAGCGGCTTTGCGACACAGCTCAAGGGCCTGCGTGACCGCCACGCTCTGGCCGGTGACGCTCAACGCGGTGCCAGCGCTGTCGGCTTCACGCTGGATGACCGCGAGCAACTGCAGCCCCGCGCCATCCATTTCGGTAACCTGCGAGAGGTCCAGCATCAGGCGTGGCGCGCCGCTCATCCGGGGCAACAGCTCGCCCGCCAGCTCGGCAACGGTGTAGATCGTCAGCTCGCCGTCAATGCTGACGCAGGTGCTGTCGTCGAGCGTTTCGATGGTGATCGGCATCGCAGCCTCCCTCGCGCAAGGATTCAGGGCAGGATCAGTTTCGACACCGCTGCCAGCATCTGTGCGGGCTGGAACGGCTTGACCACCCACGCCTTGGCACCCGCCGCCTGCCCCTCGGCCTTCTTCGACTCCTGGGACTCGGTGGTCAGCATGATGATCGGGGTGAACTTGTAGCTGGCCAGTTTCTTGACCTCCTTGACGAAGGTGATGCCGTCCATGTTGGGCATGTTCACGTCGCTGATGATAAGGTGCACTTTCTGCCCGGTGAGCTTGCCCAGTGCATCCTTGCCGTCGCACGCTTCGATCACGTCGTAACCGGCGCTTTTCAAGGCAATGCCTACCACTTGCCGCACGCTGCTGGAGTCGTCGACCACTAATACATTCTTCGCCATTATGAGCTCCTAAAAGAAGGTGATGTCTTGAGAGTTCTGCTGCACAGGCGTCTCGCCACGATGGGTGCGCCGCTGCTCGTCGGTGGCGTAGGTAGCGTCCATTCGCGCCAGCCACTGGCGGGCGTCGATGGACGTTGCCTGGTCCGGGGCCTCGTTTGCCTGCCGCAGGTGACCATGCAGGTCTTCCATGTTGTCTCGCACATGGCTGAGGATCTGGCTCACACGGTCCTGGAATTGCAGGTCGACCAGCACCTCCGTCATCTCATCACCAATGCCGCGGCTTTCCTGCTTGAGCAGGTCCGCGGATTCGGCCAGGCGGCCAGTGATGTTATGGAAGCGTCCGAGCACGACTTGAATGCTGTTTTCTGACGCGGCCACCGATTGGCTGTCCTGATCGGCGCTGCTGGAGGCGGCGTGCACCAATTGGGTGATGCCGTTATTGATGATGTCGACCTTGGCCGACATCTGCTGGCCGGTTTCACTGGATTTGCTCGACAGGCTGCGCACCGCGTCGGCCACCACGGCAAAGCCGCGACCGGCTTCACCTGCACGGGCCGCTTCAATGGCCGCGTTGAGGGCCAGGAGGTTTGTTTGCGCGGCGATCGCCGCTACGTCCGCGGCCATGGTGCGCAGTTCGCCGGTGTAGGCCGTGAGGCCGCGCACCTGGGCCAGGGTCTGGTCACGGCTGGTTTGAGCGGCCTTGAGCGAGTTGATCACCTGGCTCAAATCGCTTTCGCTGAGGGACAGCACTTCAAGCGCCCCGTCCGCCGTTTGCCCGTCGAGTTCGCCGGCAGCGCGCTGGGACGCCTGAACTGTTTCCTGCAATCGCGCGGCAATCCCGATGAACCGATGGGTCAGATTCACAATCGCTTCTTCGGTCTGATGCCGTGAACTCTCCACCTGCCGGGCCCAGATCGGCATGGCGCCCAGCAGCACCTCATCGAGTTGTACCCGCGAGTTAATGCTGTGGCTCGCGGCGTCTGCCGCTGACTGATCCGCTTGAGCCCGGGCAGTGGCGCGCAGCACCACGTCACGCCGGGAAGCAGCACTCCAGGCCCCCGCGCCAAGGCCGACGAGAACCAGCGCCGCGCACGCGATCAGGTTAGGGAGAGAGGTTGACTGACTGAGTACCCATGCAACGGCAGGCACGACCGGAATGAAAGCGAACCAGAGAAAACGCGGCTGAGCGGAACGGGGAATGCGGATGGATTGACGCTGGGTCATGGGTTCGATCCTTGAACAATGCTGCTGATGTAACTGACATCACGGTTATCTGCCCAGTGCGTCACAACTTGAGTCACCCCCGATGCCTTCCGTCTGGTTTATGACTGTCGCGTGACGCTGAAGATGCCTGCGCTCCCTGTAACCGCCGGCCACGATGACCCGATTGAGAGTCATTCCAACGTGCCAAATCGTAAACTTTTTTGTTGCGGCACGATGCGCAAAGTGTCCGAACCCCCTGCTATCGCATTGGCAGGATGATGGGATCAGGACTGGGCAAAGATCGACCATCGTCAACATCCTGATTAAGACTTATATAAGTGTCTGGCGATTGAAACGCGCTTCCCCGGGCAACTGGCGCGCTCTGCCCTGCAACGTTCCGGCATTGGTGAAGTTTGTTCATAAAAGCATTCTGGAGAGCCGTATGGTTCAGGCCAATACCCCGACGTAGAGTGTTGTGACAGCAGGTATCCGATGGGGATTGGACGCGAAAGCAATGACATCGCTGACCACTTACTCCATCACGGCTGATTAACATTTTTCGAATCACCCCACTGCATAAGGTGCCCACAGGATGCGCGACAAACGATTCGCCCTATTCACCCAAGCTCATGTCGGCGGCGCAAGGGGACTGACGCGGGCCTTCGGACTTCTGTTGGGCCTGACGGCGTTGAGCGAAAGCAATGCCTCGCCTGCGACCCCCGTGGGCCCTGCCCCCGCGGCCACGTCAGCCACCGCGCAGCTTCCAGAATCCCGTATCTGGATGACGGTTCGCGACACGCGCTTCGCGATCACCCTGGCGGATACACCAGCGGCGCGGGCATTTGCCGCCCTGCTCCCACTCTCCATCGACATGCCTGACCTGAACAATAACGAGAAGCACGCTGAACTGCCGACATCGCTGCCAACAAGTACGATTCGCCCCGGCACGATCCACAGCGGCGATCTGATGCTGTACGGACCACGCACGCTGGTCGCGTTCTACGCTACTTTCTCATCGCCCTATTCCTACACTCGTTTGGGCCGCATCGACAATGCCGCCGAACTGGCCCGCGTCTTTGGCAGCGATGCAGTACGCATCGCTTTTTCAAAACAATAACGTCAGACGATCTTTCTCAAAGGGCTGCGCTTTTTAACGGCCCGTTGGTGGACATCGTTTTTATAACGAAAGCACTCACGTTGCGATTCTTGAGTGACGGCGCCTGCCGTCATGTCGAGCGCCGCGGGCGAAGCGTGGTGCGCGTTAAATATTCAAAGACATTAACCAATTAATGAACGGGCATCCCATGAAATTACGTACTTTTGCGACAACCTTAGTGTCTGTCGCGGTCATAGCCGGCTGTACCACTGGAACACCGCGCGCTGAACCTGGAAAGTCCATCGTCGACATTAAGGCCCACGCAGGAGATGACGTGATCGCGAGACGTCTCGACGGAAATCAGGCCAACAGTTTGAATCACTTCATTGTCTCGCCAGGCAGGCATTCGATGGAACTGGGGATTGTGATGATCGGGTATCAGAACAGTCATCGTCGTTGCACGGCGACACTTGATTACGACGGGTTTGCAGCCGATGAACGCTATACGCTGGTACAGAGCCGAGCGGACGCAGAGGTCAAGGTGTCGCTGGTGGACAGTCGAGGCGTTGCGGTGGCTCAAGCCGGCAAGGTGCCTTGCCTTTAATGAGCCCATTGGCCCTGCAGGCATTGGGAAATGAAACGAGCGTGGCATCCAGCAAATGTGTGGATGCCACGCTGGCGTTTCAGGGTTTGGGCGCCGGCAACGCGAACGCCACGATCTTGTTGTTCAAGCGCGTTTTGAGCGCCTTCTTGCCCCCTGCCGCAATGACCACGAACTGCCTGCCGCTGTGGGGACCGATATAGGTCACGGGGCTGGCATTGCCGCCCCCTGGCAAACGCGCCGACCAGAGTTCTTCACCGCTGTGCACATCCAGTGCCCGAATCGTGCGCTCGGCGGTCGCCGCAATGAAGATCAGACCACTGCGGGTGCTGACCGAGCCGCCGGCCATTGGCGTCCCCACCGTCACGGGCAACATCGACGGGATGCCCAGCGGGCCGGTGTCTCTTGCCGTCCCCAGTGGTCTGGACCAGAGCAGCTTACCGCTGGCCAGATCCACCGCCGAAATCAGGCCCCATGGCGGCGCGTTGCAGGGCGTGCCAAGCACCGATAAGAAGGTTGTGCCGTAAGCGCCATAAGGCGTGTTGAGCATGGGCCGCTGCGCATCACCCCCCGGGCTCTGACCGTCCGACAGCCTGAACTTGCGTTCAACCGCCTCCTCCCGGCTGACCAGTTCGACGCGGTCCACCATCCGCAGCCAGTTGACGACCATCACGCCATGGTCGAGGTCCACCGACACACCGCCCCAATTGATCCCTCCGGCCGAACCCGGCGCGATCAGCACGGGCTTGCCCAGGGTAATCGGCGTCAGGTGCCCCTCGTAGCGTGACTGGCGAAACTGAATGCGGCACAGCATCTGGTCCAATGGGGTGATGCCCCACATGTCACGTTCCTGCAGCGTCGGCTGGCGAAACGCGGGCAAGCCGATCGACGCAGGCTGAGTCGCCGACAGCCGCTCGCCCTCCGCGATTCCGCCCTGAGGCACTGCCTGCTCTTGAACGGGCGCAATCGGTTTGCCCGTCTCCCGATCCAGGACGAAGACCTCGCCGCGCTTGGTCGCCTGAATCAGCGCATGGCGGATGACGCCGTCGACGGGCAGATCAACCAGCGTCGGCTGAGCCGGCACGTCGTAATCCCAGATGTACGGCGCAGATGACCCAGACGATGCCGGCCACCCCGTACCAGGCAGATCCGCCGTCACTGAGCAATACCGCACCGCCTAGAGTCATGGCGACACCCAAAATGGACAATACGCCGCCAACGCCCCGTCTGAAGAGCCGGGCTGTTCTGTTTTCCATGCGCATGATGTGCCTGTCTGTGAAGGTCTGTTGTGCTGCGGTCGGGGCTGGGCTTCGAAGCCGGATTCAGCCGCGCAAGCGACTGCCGTTCCCGACGATCAACGCACCGAGCACCAGCAATGCGGCGGCGCCCATGAACGTCGCGGCAATAGAGAGGTGATCCAGCAGCAGGCCACCCAGGGCGCCACCGACCATGATCGACAGCTGGATCGCCGCAACCAGCAAGCCGCCTCCGCTCTCCGGGTCATCACTGACGCTTTTGCTGAGCCAGGTGGACCACGCCACCGGAATGGCGGCGTTCAGCCCGCCCCAGCAGATCATTGCCACGGCGACGCCGGGCTTCAGGTGGCCGAACAGCAGCATCAACAGCGTCACCGTCGCCAGCAGCCATGGCAGCCAGCGCAACAGCGCATACATCCGGTCACTCACCAGCGCCGTTCCCGCATAGGTGCCGGCAAAACCCGCTACACCGAGCCCCAGCAGGAACAGCGACAGCTGCGGGGTGGTCGCGTGCGTGTAGGTTTCAAGGAACGGCCGAAAGTAGGTGAAGCCCGAGAACGCACCGGCGAAGGTCAACATCACCGCCATCATCCCGAACGCCACGTGGCGACGACGCAGCAGCGCGAACAATTGACGGACCGAGCCCGCCGACTTGGGCGGCATGGACGGAAGGCTGATCCACTGCCACAGCAGGTTGATCAGCACCAGCGGCACCAGTCCCCAGAACACGCCTCTCCACCCGATGATGCCGCCCAGGTAGCTGCCGATAGGTGCAGCAAATGCCGTGGCGATGGCATTGCCGGTGAAAATGATGCCGAGGGCTTTGGGCACGGTGTCGGATGGCACGAGCCGCATGACGGTCGCCGTGGACAGTGCCCAGAACCCGCCGATGGCAATCCCCAGAACGGCGCGCGCAATCATCAGGACCAGGAAGCTCGGCGCCTCGGCAATCAGGATCAGCGAGGCCAGCATCAGGCTGGTCAAGCCGATCAACACGTACCGACGATCAATGCGCCCGGCGATGACCGACATGAACAGGCTGGTGACGACGGCAAACAGTCCCGAAATGGAGATCGCCTGGCCGGCCATCCCCTGGGTCGCCCCAAGGTCGGAGGCAATCGGTGTCAGCAGGCTGACCGGCATGAATTCGGATGAAATGAGCATGGCTACGCACATGGCCATCGCACCCACGGCGCTCCACACACCTCGATCTGGCCTGGCAATTTCAGGCTCGGCTCTTTGTAGCTCAGCATTACGCATTCATACCCTCGACACGCGTCCGGCCCGTGCAGTCGCCTCACGCCAGGGTGATGTGCAACAGACGCCGGTTTTGATGGATTGAGTGGCGTCACGGTACAGGCGCGCTCCGCCCTCGCCTATCGGGGGTACGTGTGATGCGGTGATGAGCAATGCTCACTAATGACGGGAAGCGGAGCACTCTGTGGAACCGGCTTTAGCCGGGAAAGCGTCAGGCGTCCCGGTTTGAGCCGTTGCGGATCACCCCAGCGGCGCGATATCCCGGATCATGTCGATCAGCAGACGCAGCCCCAGCGGTTGCTGGCGATAGCTGGAGTAGTAGATGTGGAACCCCGGGCTCACGCACGCCCAATCCTCAAGGACGAGCTTAAGGGAACCGCTCTTCACATAAGGTGCGAGGATCGGTTCAGCGGCGTAAATCAGTCCGCTCCCTTCACAGGCCAATGCAATCGCGATTCGGGTCTCGTCGAGAATCACGCCACCGAACACCGGGACCGCCAGCTGCACGCCTTCTTTCTCGAATTCCCAGTCGTAAAGTTTGCCGGTGCCGACCTTGAACTTGAGGCAGCGATGCTGCTTCAGGTCTTCAGGGTGAACGGGAGTGCCCCACTTGCGCAGATAGTCGGGCGTGCCGGCGACCAGCCAGCGCACATCCGGCGACAGCCGATGGGCAATCATCCCTTCCGGCACGGTCGCGCCAAAGCGCATGCCGGCGTCGAAGCCGCCCTCCACGACATCAACCATGCTGTTGGAGATCGAAATATCCACTTCGATGTCGGGGTAACGCTCACCGAACAGCGGCAGTACGGGCGCCAGCAGCAACAGGGCGGCGTCGCTGAACACGTTCAGCCTGATCCTCCCCGTGGGCTCGTCCCGGTAACGGTTGAGCACCTCCATCGCTTGGTCGATGCGGTCGATGGGCTCACGAATCGACGCCAGCAACTCCTGACCGGCAGCGGTCAACGTGACATTGCGGGTGGTCCGGTTCAGCAAGCGCACGCCAAGCCTGGCTTCCAGCGCCTTGATGGCATGGCTGAGGGCCGACGGGCTGATGCCGACTTCCAATCCCGCACGGCTGAAACTCAAATGCCGGGCGACGGCCAGGAAGTACATGAAATCGGCGAGGTTGGCACGGGTGAGCTGCATCATCTACCTACGCAAGGTGTGAATCGGACCGGCAATGAACGGGTCGATCAACCCGAATGCGTGCGTTGCGCGGAGTATATCCGGGTTGACCGGCCGCTTTAGACGAGCTTGGCTCATTACTGCGCTGAGGGTCACTCAGCAGTCAACGCGTGTCGGGCAAGGATTATCGGGAGGCCTCGTACCGGGCAGCGGAAACGGGCTCCATCCACTCCACATTCTGGCCATTGAGGGATTCCTGGATCGCCATGTGGGTCATGCCCGTGCGGGCCGTGGCCCCGTGCCAATGCTTGACGCCGGGCGGCGTCCAGATCACGTCCCCCGGACGAATCGCCTGTTTCTCCCCGCCTTGTTGCTGCACCCAGCCCGTGCCTGCGGTCACCACCAGCGTTTGCCCCAACGGATGCGTGTGCCAGGCGGAACGCGCCCCCGGCTCGAACGTGACATAGGCCGCCGTGACCCGGGACGGCTCATGGGCGGATACCAAGGGATCGATGCGCACCGTGCCGACGAACATCGCCGGGCTCCCGAGAATCGAGGCTTGCTCGCCGTTCGGGACGAGGGTCACGGCGGGCGTGCTGTCGTCCGCCTGAACCTTGGCGAGCATCAGCATCATCCCCAGCGTGGTGATTGCTGCGACTGTGTGCATGGGCGAGCTCCTGGGTGAATGAGATGTCCTCATCAACCTAATTCACGCGGCAGCGATGTACTACAGGGCCCTGTGACAAACAGCAGTGAGCGATGCTCATGAATTCAGGCTGATCGCCCCTCTCCTGAAACGCACAACACTGCGAAGGTGTTCAACGCCACGACGGCGCCGTTAGCCCTGCTCAGGGGTGAATAAATCAGACCGTTTCAAGTAATCGGCAATCGCCGCCAATGCCTGCGCCGGGGAATTGAGCGCTGTATCTACGGTGAAGGGTTCTGTGTCCCAAGATTCATACTCATGATTCAGCACGGATTGCCAGGTAGGAGGCGTCAGCCCCGGGATATCGACCTGCCTGGTCTCCACCCTGCGTCGATGCTCCGTCCTGTCGGAACAGATGACCTGAAGATTCACCAATGGAGCACCGAATCGAGAGGATATGGCGCTCCATTCTCTTCGGCTTTCAAGCACGGGATTCACACAATCGACAACCACCGTGCCGCCCAAATCAAGGTTGCTGGCCGCCAACCCGTAGGCAATCAGATACCCCGTGCGGCCCACATCCCGCGCAAAATCCGGCGAATCACGAAGGGCTTGTTCAATCGTATCGATGCGCACATAAACAGCACCCAGCGTTGCGGCCAGACCCTTGGCGAGGGTCGTCTTACCGGTACCGGGCAGACCACTGAAGACGATGAGCATTTGAGACTCCCCATAGGATGTGCTGTTCAAGCAGGCTAATTTACTCCTGTGAGGGATGCCAACGCCGCCGGTGGTGTTCAAGATCAAATAAATCAGACCCTTTGAATATTCCCGCTGCTGGAGTTGTTTCGCAAATAGGCGCAGAGCTATCAGGCACGCTGGGACGGTTTGCGCGTTGTTGAGCGCGAGCCCGATTGCGGTCTCCAGGAAAGTTTCAAAAACCCCACGCCAGCGCGGTTAAGTGACGTCAGACTTAAGTAAACCGGCCCGTATTAAAAAACGTGACGTCAATTAACCGACTGCAAATTTACGCTCTAATCCCTCGAAAACCCAAAACCGTCATATTCCCGACGAAACGCACTTTCACCGCATTGCCTTCTGCCACCACCTCCCCTCAGAATCGCCACACACCCGCTGTCCCGCGCCGTGATTTGCCAAAAAGGAATGAGAGCAATGAAGAGCATCTTTGTGGTTGTGATGAGTATGTGTTCCGGTGCGGAAGGATGTGTGGACGAGAACCAGCCGACGGCGTATTCGACCCGCGCAGAATGCATGGAGAGCGTCGCGCTGATGCCGACGAGGAAAGGCATCAAATACCACTGTTCTTCGGTGCCTCAGGTGCTGATCACGCAGCAGCGTCGCACCACCAAAAACCACCTCGTGACCAACTCCGCCGAAGCGTCTGTCCGCCCTTGAGCGGCAACGCCGGGTCGGGATAAACCCGGCCCGGCGCAGTTCATTCCTGCAGCAGCTGATCAGCCCGCGGCCACCACGGTGATTTCCACCAGCAAATCCGGCGCGGCCAGACGTGATTCCACGGTGGCCCGCGCGGGTGCGTGCCCTTCCGGTGCCCAGGCGTCCCAGACTTCATTCATGCCGGCGAAATTCGCCGCGATGTCCGAGAGCCAGACCTGTGCGGTGAGAATCCGCGTCTTGTCCAGGCCGGCCTTGGCCAGATAGCTGTCGATCTTCTCCAGCACTTGCGCGGTCTGTCCTTTGATGTCGAGGGTGCGATCCGTCGCGGTCTGGCCGCCGAGGAAGGTAAAGCCATTGCACTGCACGACACGGCTCATGCGTTGGTTGGTTTCGATACGGTTGATTTCCAGCATGTGAACTCCTGATGGGTCGGTAGGGTGTACGGAATCAACGGGCCACTGACGGTACGTTGATCGGGATGTGGGCGTCATTGAGGCGTGTCTTATCAAAGCGGGCGCTATCAAAGCGTCCTATGTCGAATGCCTCCAGCGAAATGTCCGAATGCTCGCCAAGGATCTGCTGGGCCAGGCGCTTGCCGGTGCCGGGGCCCATCTGGAAACCGCTGCCGCAGAATCCGAACGAATAGCTGAGGTGACTGGCCTTGCGGCTGGCCCCTATCACCGGCAAGTCGTCAGCGGTAAACGCTTCGACGCCGGCCCATACCCGATTGACGCCCAGGTGCTTGAGGTGGGGAAACAGGTCGGTGACGGTCCTCGCGCTGATGCCCAGGCGCGCCAGATCCACTTCGCCGTGGCGGGCCGGGAAATCCACGCTGCCAATGAGCTTGCCACCAATCACCACGGTGCCGTTGGCGAATTGCTTGAACGACAGCGAGCGACCCGTTGCGCCCAGCACCGGCGCGCAAAACGGCGCGACGCGGTGGGTCACCATCAGCATCAGGCCCTCGGGATGAGCCGGCACCGATTCGCCGACCTGTTCTGCCAGCTCCCGCGCCCAGGCACCGGCGGTGATGACCAGATGCCCGGCGCTGAACACCCCGGCGGGCGTGGTGACCTGCCATCCACTGCCCCGTTGCTCGATGCGCTGCGCCGGCGTCGTTTCAAGCACTTTCACGCCGAGCTTTTCGGCCGCCAGCCGAAAGCTCGTCACCGTCTTGTAGGGAATGGCGTAGCCGTCGTCCTTGACCCAGATGCCGCCGACCACATGCCGGGCGACAGTCGGAATGATCTCGAACACCTGTTGAGCGTCGATCAGCACTTCGTGGGTGAAGCCGAGGCGCTGCAGATGTTCGACGCGCTGTCGGCATTCGTGGAGTTCTGCAGCGGTTTCCGCGAGTTTGAGTTGGCCGCTGGGGACGAAACCGCCGTCATCGCCCAGCGTCTGGACAAGGTCGTGCCAGAGTTCGCGGGACGACAGCGCCAGCGGGATTTCCGCCTCGTGACGGCCCAGGGTTCGAACCCCGCCTGCGTTGACCCCGGAGGCATGACGGCCGCAGTAATCAGCCTCCAGCACCGTGACCTCAACGCCGCGCTGGGCCAGATGCAGTGCGGTGCTCAGTCCATGAATGCCGCCGCCTATCACCAGCACGTCGCTGTGCCTTGCCCGCGCCTCACTCACCGGCCAGTTCCCCCAGGGTGATGGGCTTGATCGGCGGGCGAATGCGGTAGTAGCCGACTTCCGCCGCCGACACGCCGCGGGCCTTGGCGATCACTTCGGTCACCGTCAGGCCGCACATCCGCCCCTGACAAGGGCCCATGCCGCAGCGGCCGAAGGATTTGGCCTGATTGGGCCCGGCGCAGCCCAGGGCGACGAACTTGCGCAGGTCCCCCGCGGTGACTTCCTCGCAGCGGCACACGATGACTTCATCGGCGGGAATGCGGTTCGCTTCCTTCGGCTGATAGAGCGCATCGAGAAACGGTCGGATGCGCAGGTTCAACGCCAGCTTTTCACGCAGCGGCGCGGCGCGTTGATCACGCTGAACGGTATCGAACGTCACCAGCCGTTGCCCGATGCCCAGCGCCGCCAGCTCCCCCTGCAGCGCCGCGGCCTGAGCCCCGCCAATGCCGGCGCCGTCACCGGCGACGAACATCCCCGGCACGTCCAGCTCACCCCACGGGTCGATCACCGGGCTGAAGCACAGCTGGTCGACGTCCCAGTGATGGAGTGCGCGCAACGACTGACTGAATTGAATGTTCGGGACCACGCCCTGATGCAGCAGCACGCAGCTCGCCGCAATACGCTGAGCCTTGCCGCCGACGGTGAAGGTCAGCGCGGTGGCGGCTTCGTCACCCTCGATCGCCAGGTGCTCGGCGCCGGTGTGGTGCGGGATGCGGGCGCTGCGCAGGCTGCGCATCAACTCCAGGCCCTTGCGCAAATACGGCCAGGCGCGCAACGCCGCGAACAGATGACGCCGGGCCCGCCAGTAATCTTCGGGGCCCGTGGTGTCGACCAAGGCCTGGATCGGCACGCCGGCGCGCAGGTATTGCCAGCCCAGCAGATACAGCAGCGGGCCGCAGCCGGCCAGGACCACCGGCTCGGTCGGGGCCAGGCCCGCACTTTTCAGCAGAATCTGCGCAGCGCCCGCGCTCATGACGCCGGGCAAGGTCCAGCCCGGGATCGGAAACGGCCGTTCCATGGCGCCAGTGGCGAGCAACACGGCCTTGGCCTGCAGGGTGCGCAGACGCCCGTCGCACAGGTAGCTGACCTGATGATCCCGGGTTACCTGCCAAACCGCCGCGCCGTGTTCATAGCGAACCGACGAAGACGCCAAGGCCTGGGCGAGCACGTTGCCATGGGCGTAGTCCGGTCCCAGCAGGTCCCGTCGCGACAGGGGCGCGAGGGTGATGCCGCGATAAATCTGCCCGCCCGGACTGCCCTGCTCGTCCAGCAGCACCACCTGCAGGCCGAACCCGGCCAAGGCCACCGCGCCTGCCATGCCGGCGGCACCTGCGCCCACGACGACCACGTCCACCGCTTCCACGACACCGCCAAAATGATCATTCATGACTGCACCTCGACGGTCTGCACACTGGCGGTCTGCACATCGCCGGGTTGGAAAATCAGGTCGCGAGCGCCTTCCTGGGAACGGATGCGCATGCCGTCCGCCACTTCGATCAGGCAGCTCTGGCGATTGGGTACGCCGTCGATGTCCACCAGACACTCGAAGCACACGCCCATCATGCAATACGGCGCCCGGGGCGATTCGCTCACCGGCGTCGCGCGAAAGCGGTTGATGCCAGACATCAGCAGCGCCGCCGCCACGCTGATGCCCGCCGGCACTTCAAAGGATTGGTCGTTGAAGCTGAGTCTGACAGTCCGTGTCGACCTGACTTCACTCGTGACCGGTTGAAACAGCGAATCAGTGCGCATGGGAAAACACCTTGTCAGTCAGGAAACGCTCGCCGGCAAATACGCCGAGCTCGTCGGGCATCGCACCGCCCATCACCCACGGCGCGATGCGCAGGGCATGGGCGGCGGCCAGGGTCACGCCGCTGTGGCAAGTCACCACGAAGGCGCCCGGGTGGCTGGCCGATTGCTGATAGATGGGGAAGCCGTCGGGGCTCAGAACCCGCAGCGCCGCCCAGGCACGAATCAGCCGCACCTCCCGCAGTAGCGGAAAGGTCGCCACGCCGCGCCGGGCAATGGCTTCCAGCACCTGGGTGGAGGTGCTGTCGTCGTACCCCACCTCCTCCATCGAATCGCCCAGCTGAACGGTGCCTTCGTCGGTCTGCCGAACATGGACCGTCGGGTGATCGAGAAACGGCCGCACCCGCTCGCTGACCAGCACTTGGCCGCGATTCGGCGCCACCGGCGCATGCAGGCCCACCTGCCGGGCCAGCCCCGGATTGCCCAGGCCGGCAGCGAGTACCACCCGTGGCGCGATGAAGCGTTGAGTGCCGGCTGTGACGCAAAACTCACCTGTCGCGCCGTCGATGCGATCCACCTGAATGCCGCCGTGAAACCGCGCGCCTTTGGCCTGGGCCGAGGTGTGCAGCGCGCGCAGCAGTTTCAGCGGATTAACGTGACCGTCCTGGGGCGTGTAGCTGGCGCCCACCACGGAGGGGCCGATCAACGGCAGGCGCGCTTTGAGTTCAGCGGCGTCGAGCATCTGGAACGGGTAATCGCCGAGGGCGTCCTGCAGGGTTTGCAGGCGTGACTGTCTCTCGATCAGCTCCTCGTCGCTGAAGCACATATGGAAGCCACCGGGCTGGTGGAGCTGCACGTCCACGCCGCTGTCGGCCATCAGCGCCCGAGCGAAGTCCGGCCAGCGGGTCGCTGACGACTGCGTCCAGCGCGAATAGTCCGGCAGGTCGTGGCCCTTGCCCTGGACCCAGACCAGCCCGAAATTGCCCCGCGAGGCGCGAAACGCATCGTCGCCCTGGTCCAGCACCACGGTGTCGGCGCCGCTGCGGGCCAGGCCGTAAGCGACTGCCGTCCCCACCAACCCGCCACCGATGACGATCACGTCCGACTGAATGTCCCTCTGTGTGCCCTGGCTCATTTGCCTTCTCCAATCAACACCCGGTCCAATCCGACCATTCGGTCCAATATCAGCATCAGCAGCAACGTGCCGACGATCAGCACCGTTGAAACCGCCGTGATCAGCGGGTCGATGGTCTGGGAAATCTGGTTGTACATCGCCACCGGCAGCGTGGTGGTGCCGGGGGTGGCGACGAACACGGTCATGGTCAGTTCGTCGAAGCTCTGGATGAACGCAAGCATCCAGCCGCCGACCACGCCGGTGCGAATCCGCGGCAGCACCACCCGGTAGAACGCTGTCCAGCGACTGGCACCGAGTGACAGCGCGGCGTGCTCGATGTCCCGCTCAAGGCCGATGGTCGAGGCCAGCGTCAGGCGCAACGCATAGGGCAGCACGACAATCACGTGGGTCAGGGTCAGCGCCCAGAACGAGCCGCCGATCTGCGCAAGGGAAAAGAAGCGCAGGAACGCGATGCCGAGGACCACCGACGGAATCATCAGCGGCGACAGCAAAAAGCCGGTGACCGCGCCCCGGCCAGGAAAGTCATAACGGCTGATGGCCAGTGCCGCCGGAATCGCCAGCAGCGCGGCGATGGTCGCCGACGCCAGGCCGAGCTTGATCGACAAGGCAAAGGCATCCAGCATTTCCTGATTGTCCGCCAGCGCCCGGAACCAGCGCAGCGACAGGCCGTCGGTGGGCAACGACAGGTAGCCCTTGCTGGTGAACGCCATGGCCATCACCACCACCAGCGGCGCGACGATGAATGTGACGAACAGGGCATGGAACAGCAGCGAGAAAAATCCGTTCTTGTGCATGGTCGGCTACTCGAAGACTTGCTTGAACCGGCGCTCGGCCAGTTTGCTGCAACCCAGAATGATGATCAGATTCGCCAGCAGCAGAAGCATCGCGATGGCCGCGCCGAGGGGCCAGTTGAGGGTGCCGAGGAACTCGTCGTACGCCGCCGTCGCCACCACTTTCAGGCGCCGCCCGCCGATGATCGCCGGGGTGGCGAAGGCCGAGGCAGCCAGGGCAAAGACGATGATCGAGCCGGACAGCACGCCGGGCATGATCTGCGGCAGGATGATCCGGCGGAACACCGTCAACCGCGACGCGCCAAGGGAAAGGCCCGCCCACTCCACTTGAAGGTCCAGCCGTTGCAGTGTGGCCCAGACGGCAATGACCATGAACGGCACCAGCACGTGGGTCAGGGCGATGACCACGCCCACCTGGGTAAACAGCATTTTCACCGGTTGGTCGGTGATGCCCACGGCTTGCAGGGCATCGTTGATCAGGCCGTTGTTGCCCAGCAGAATCGCCCAGCCCAGGGTCCGCACCACCACGGAAATCAGCAGCGGCCCCAACACCACCAGCAGGAACAGCGACCGCCAGCGCGGCGCCATGCGCGCAATGATGATGGTTTCCGGGATGCCCAGCAGCACGCACAAGACTGTGACCGCTAACGCCATGCCACCGGTGCGCAGGAATATCTCGTGGAAGTAGTCGTCCTTGAACACCTCCAGGTAATTGCCAAGGCTGTAGCTCGGCACCACGCCGTCGGTGTCGCTGAACAGGTTCAACGACAGCACGGCGGTCAGCAACAAGGGCGCCAGCAACAGCGCGATGAACACCAGCAATGCCGGGCCGCTCAGCAGCCACGGCGCCACGCCCACCCGTTCGGCGTCATACCTGGCCATGGGCGACCTCCCGGTCCAGCAGGCGCAGGTCGTCGTCGGACCAGTCCAGCCCGACCTCGCTGCCCTCCTCCGGCGGCGGTGTGCCGAGGTTGGGCAGGGTCATGTGCACCAGCCCCAGGCGACTTTCCACCGCCATCAACCACAGGTTGCCGAGAAACACCCGCAGCCTGACGCGCCCGGAAAACCGTCCGCTGCCCAGCGCCACCAAACGGATTTTTTCCGGACGGATGTAGACGTTGACGTCATTGCCCAGCGTGCGGTCTTCGTGGGGCACGTGCATCAGCGTGTCGTGGACCTGCACGTGGCAGCAGCGGTCGTTACGCAATTGCACCGCGCCAGCGAAGGCGTTGGTTTTGCCGAGAAACGCTGAAGCAAAGGGCGAATGCGGCCGCTCGTAGGCTTCGAACGGCGTGTCGATCTGCACGATGCGGCCCTTCTGCATCACCGCGATGCGGTCGCTCATGGTCATGGCTTCGACCTGATCGTGGGTGACCAGGATGGTGGTGATGCCCAGCTCGCGCTGAATCGCCCGCAGTTCGATGTGCATCTCTTCGCGCAGCTTGGCGTCGAGGTTGGACATCGGCTCGTCGAGCAACAGCAGGTTCGGGCGGATCGCCAATGCGCGGGCGATCGCCACCCGCTGGCGCTGCCCGCCTGACAGGGCTTTCGGGTAACGCTCACCGAGGCCGGCGAGGCGTACCAGATCCAGCGCTTCATCGACGCGCTTGCCGCGCTCGGCCCTGGGCACGCCGCGCATCTCCAGGCCGAAGCTGATGTTCTGCGCCACGGTCATGTGCGGAAACAACGCATAGCTCTGGAACACGATGCCCAGCCCGCGCTGTTCAGGCCGGACGTGGGTGATGTCACGGCCGTCGAGAACGATACGACCTTCCGTGGGCTGTACGAATCCGGCGATGGATTGCAGGGTGGTGGTCTTGCCGCACCCGGACGGGCCGAGCAAGGCGATGAACTCGCCGTGCCGGACTTCCAGGTTCAAACCGTCAATGGCCCTGAACGTGCCGTAGGTCTTGACGATGCCTTCGAGGGTGAGAAATGCCATGGGCGTGCCACGCAGGCGGACCTGCGTCTCCAGAAGGGTGCTGGGGAAGATCGGCGTGTACGTCGATCAGCGACTGTCGATCAGCGAGAGCAATCGGTGACGCTAGCGCTCGACGGTGCGGTTCCAGCGCGTGGTCCACTCGCTGCGCTGCTGGTTGATGGTTTCCCAATCGACCTTGATCAGCGCGTTGACCTTCTCCGGCCCGTACGGCATGCGCGCGGCGACATCATCCGGCAGCTTGACCGTCTGGTTCACCGGCGCGAAGCCGTTCTCCCGCGCCTGGATTTCCTGCACTTCAGGGGACAGCACGTACTGAATGAACGCCTGGGCGAGTTCGGATTGCGCGTTGGGGGTCACGCTGCACGCGGCGACCTGCAAGGCGATGCCGCCTTCCTTCGGGTAGATGAATTTGAGCGGAAAGCCGGTGCCCTGCAACGCCACGGCCCGACCGCTGCCGTACACCGCCATGACGATGTCGCCGTTCTGCATCATCCCGTCCATCTCGCCCGGCGCCGACACCCAAGCGAGCACGTTAGGACCGATTTCGTCCTTCAGCGCCTTGAAGCCGGGGTCGATGTTTTTCTCGCCGCCACCCCTCAGCCGGGCCATTTCCACCAGCGTGTGCAGGCCATAGGTGTTGGTCACCGGCGGCATGCCGAGCAGTTGTTTGAAGCGTGGGTCGGTGAGGTTTTCCCAAGAATCCGGTGCCGCCCAGCCGCGCTTCTTGAACGCCTCTTCGTTGTAGCCGATGCCGGTGGCCACCACGCCGATCCCCGTGGCTTCAGGGCTCAGCCGTGCCAGCGGATAGAGGTCCTTGTAGATCGGCGCATCGCTGAGCTTTTCGCACAGGCCCATCTGCAACGCCTGGTACATCGGGCCGTCGTCCATCATCGCGACGTTGATCTGCTGACGGCCTTTCTGCGCCTGGAGCTTGGCCAGGGTTTCCGTGGAGTTGCCGGCGACGTAGACGACTTTGACGTTGTGTTGTTTTTCGAAGGCGGGAATGACGCGGTTCTTGTACATCTGCTCGGTGGAGCCGCCGACGCCGGCCACGTACAGCGTGGTCTCGGCGAAGACGGGTGTGCTGCCAACGGCGGCAAGCGTCAGGGCAACGGCCATGGCACTGCGGTGGAAGGGACGAAACGGTCGTGCTGCTGAGGAAAGGTCGAGGCTATTCACAGACTATCTCCGAAGTGCATGGGGGCAGATCGAACAATGCGTCAGTCGCTTCGGTGTGAACCGAAGCCATGCATGCAGCGTGCATGCTCCCGGCGAATCCATCGCGGGGTGGCGCATCTTCATGTGCGCTATGGGTGGCTGGTCCGAGTATTGCGACGGGGCGTCCATATGGTCAAATACGGATATAGGCCTTAGTTATTCATATTTGATATGGAGCGCGACATGAACCTGAGACAGATCGAAGCCTTCCGCAGCGTCATGCGCCTGGGTTCCATGACCGCTGCCGCCGAGGTGCTGTTTACCTCGCAGCCCAACATCAGCCGGCTGATTGCCCAACTGGAACTCAGCACCGGGCTGACCCTGTTCAAGCGCGCCGGCGTCAGGCTGATGCCGACTCAGGAGGGTCAGGCCTTCTTTCAGGAAGTCGAGCGCGCCTACGTCGGGCTGGACAGCCTCAAGTTGTCGGCGAAGAACATCCGCAATCTGGGTACGGGCCGCTTGCGGGTGGCGGCAGTTCCTTCCACCGGCATGAGCATGATGCCCCGGGTGCTCAAGGCGTTTACCGAGACGCGACCGGAGCTGACGGTGTCTCTGCACGTGAACTCCTCGCCCACCGTCGAGCAGTGGGTAAAGTCGCAGTTCTGCGATGTGGGGATTGTGGTGCACCCCGGCGATGTCGACAGTCAGCAGATCGAGTTGCTCAGCGAAGTGGCAGCGGTGTGCGTGTTGCCGGCGTCCCATCCCTTGGCAAGCCGAACGCAGATCACCTTCACCGATCTGGAGGGAGAGACCTTTGTGTCGCTGTGCCACGGCGACGGCACCCGGGCGCTGGTGGACGGTCTGTTCGAGCAGGCCGGCGTGGAGCGGGTCATGACCGTGGAGGCGCAGTACAGCGCCATCAATTGCGAGATGGTGGCGCTGGGCATGGGCATCACCCTCGCCCACCCGCTGGTGGCCCGGGATTATCGCCACCGCGATATCGTCATCCGCCCGTTTGTGCCGCAGATCCTCTTCCCCACCTACGTCATGTGGGCACCGGCCCAGGTGCGGACGAAATTGTCCGAAGAGTTCGTTGACACGCTGAAGGCGTTCTACCGGGACATCGTTTTTTAGGAGCACGCCGCGGCAGCGCCCCCCTTCAGACACCGATCGACTGTAGGAGCGTGGCTTGTCCCGCGATCTGGCGCGCAGCGGCAGCATTCCAGGCGCCGCATTCCGTCAGGCGAAGCGGGTCCAAAGGTTTCACGACCGGTCCCCGGCCGATCGCGGGACAAGCCACGCTCCTACAGAACCTGCGTGGGCCGCGTGCTTAGGGTTCCAGAGATTCATTGGAGGACGGCGGGAGTAGCGTTCAATGCCCGGCATAAAAAAAGGCCGTGACGCACATCGGCGTCACGGCCTTTTCCACACGTCAATCAATCAATTCAGACGGAACGCGATCACGCTGTCGCCCAACGTGGTGCCGAGCGAGCCGTGCCCGCCGGCGGAGATGACGACGTACTGCTTGCCGTCGCTGCCCAGGTAGGTCGAAGGCGTCGCCTGACCGCCCGCCGGCAGCTCCTTCTCCCAGAGCACGTCACCGGTGTTGATGTCGTACGCGAGGATGAAGTTGTCCGCCGTGGCGCCATGGAACACCACGCCCCCCGCCGTCACCAGCGGACCGCCGTGGGCGACCATGCCCATCGGGAAGCCGATCGGGAAGCGGCCCGGCAGGAAGCTGGTTTTGAGGTTCTGGGTGGTGCCGGTGCGGCGCATCCACGCGGTTTTGCCGGTGGTCAGGTCCACCCCGACCATGCGGCCCCACGGCGGCGCAATGCACGGCACGCCCAGCGCTGAAGCGAACTGCTTGATCCGAATCGCGTAGTCGCCGTTGAAGTTCTCGTTCCAGTACGGCGTACCGTCCTGGGTGAACAGCCGCTTCTCGGCGGTTTCCGGGGTGCGCTTGATCAGGTGATAGGTGTAGGCCAGGCGTACTGGTGCGGCGATCAGAATCTGGCGATCCGGATCCACCGCCACCGAGCCCCAGTTGAACGCCCCGATGTTGCCGGGGAAGATCAACGAACCCTGCTCGGTGCTCGGCGTCCACGGGTTGCCGTCGTAGCGCAGCGTGTTGTAGGTCGTGCGGCAGGCCATCTGATCGAAGGGCGTCAGGCCCCACATCGATTTCTCGCTCAGGGGTTCCGGGATGAAGTTGATCTTCGACACCGGCTGGGTCGGCGCGAAATGCTCGCCCGGCACGCCGCCCTGGGTCGACACATTGACCTGATCGACCGGGACAATCGGTTCCCCGGTCAGGCGGTTGAGCACGAAAATATTGCCCACTTTGGTTGGCAACAGCAGCGCCGGTTGCTGGCTGCCCTCTTTGCCCACGTCCATCAGGGTCGGCTGCGACGGGTTATCGCGGTCCCACAGGTCGTTGTTCGAGGACTGGAATTTCCACTTGAACGCACCGGTGTTCAGGTCCAGCGCCACCAGCGTGTCTCGGAATTTTTCCGTGTTGCTGTTCGGGTCGCGGTTAATGCCCAGCTCGTCTGGCGAGGCATTGCCGAACGGCACGAACACCAAGCCGTTTTTCATGTCGGCGCTCAACGTGCCCCACGCCACGGGTGTGTCCTGCGGGTAGGTCTGTTCGGCGGCAATGGGCTGGGTCAAGTCCGGATTGGCCGGGTCGAAGTTCCACACCAGCGTGCCGGTCACAGCGTTGTAGGCGCGGATCACACCCGACGGGTTGCCATCGTTGTAGCCGTTGTCCATCACCGAACCACCGACGATGACCAGATCACCGGCGATCAGCGGCGCAGCGGTCTGCATCAGCGCATGGGGACGGATCTCGCCCATGTTGGTGCTGAGATCGATCACCCCGTTGTCGCCGAAATCGCTGCACAGCGTGCCGGTGTCAGCGTCCAGGGCCACCAGTTTTGCGTCCGCAGTGGCCGTGATGATGCGCTTGGCGCACTGGCTCGATGGGGTGGCTACAGCGGTTGCGGCCGGCGCGTAGTAACTGACGCCACGGCAGGTCTGATGCTGCTGCAGGTACGAACGGTTTTTCTCCGGCGCCCACTTCCAGTCCGGCTTGCCGGTTTCGGGGTTCAGCGCGTGCACTTCGTTGTGCGCCGTGCAGACGTACACCCGGTTGTTGACCTTCAACGGCGTGGCTTCGAAGGTGTACTCGCCGGCGTCTTTGGCGGCATCGCGCAGATCGCCGGTGTGGTATTCCCACGCCACGGTCAGTTTCTTCACGTTGCCGGCATTGATCTGGTCAAGGCTGGAGAAACGCTGACCGCTGTTGGTGCCGCCATAGGCCACCCAGTCATTACCGGCTTCACCCGTGCTGCGGGTCGCCAGCGGGGTGTCGATCTTGCCGGCCACCGGGTAAGGGTCGTAGAAAATCATCGCCAGCACGATCAGCATCATCACGCCGACGGTGCCGCCCAGAAACGGATGGAAGCGGCGGGTATCGCCCGGGTTCTGCGCCTTGTACAGCGGGCGCACCACCCACGGCAGCGCCAGCCACAAACCCAGCAGCGCGAACAGGTCGCCGCGCGGAATCCACTGCCATTTGTCGAAGCCGACCTCGTAGACGATCCAGATCAGAATCGCCCACATCAGCAGCGCATACACCGTCAGCGCCGACTGCTTTTTCAGCATCAGCAGCACTGCCGAGGCCAGTACCGCGAGGGCGATCATCGAGTACGCCGCCGAGCCGCCGGCGGCCACCAGTTGCGCACCCATGTACAGCAGGGCAATGGCGAAAATCGCCATCACCGCCCCAGTCACTCTCAAGATCATTGTTGGTTTTCCGTGTTGGGGCCGGTGATGGCTCCCGAGTGGGAAGTGGGCGAAAGCGGGAGGTCCGAGCCGCCCGTTCGCAAGCGTTCCCGACCATACTAGCGCCCACACCCTGCGCCACAAAAACCTTTGTGCCCCCTTTCCGAATGTCTGACGCAGGGCTTTTAGCGTTAGGGGTGGTTGCGGGTGTAAAGGGACGACGGCACTGGCGTGCTTATTAACTCATGAGAGAGGCGCACTTTTACATCGCTCACGGTTCAGCGGTCGCCAGTGTTTCTCCAGAGACTCCTGATCAGTTCACATTAAACTTTGGGCGCAGTCACTCACATAATGAGCGACACAGAAGTGCTACTAACCGCCAAAGATGACGAATATGTATCCGCAACTAAGGCGGCTATGCAGTCGTCTGAATGGTCGAGGATTCCTCAGCGCGGAGAGAGCTTACCAGCAACCTAAACCTAATAGCAATTAGGTTTTCGATACGGCAAGTCAAGCTATGGTTTTGCTCTGTTATTGGCAATAATCATCTCCTTAATTCGTTTAAAGGGGCTTTTTGTTGCGGTGAATCAAGATTATCGGTCTTCAGCTCAGCACTGCACCCTCTTCGGAAACCTTCCTGAACGGGCCTTTTCGATCACCGCTCGTCTAATTAAAAATTAATCTTGCAAACGCTGAACTAATCAGTAGATTCCGCAGACTTAACGTTCGCCCTGTTCTCACAGGGCGGGTTTGCGCGTTCATTTAATTTCCACACCCCATCAATCGAGAAACAATCGATGAATAGAACCATGCTGTCTGTGTGCAGCGTCGTGCTTTTCGGCGCCTGCAGTTTTGCTGCTGTTGCGGCGGACTCCACGTCCACTCAAAACGCAACTTCTGCAGAAACAATTCGCGCCCAAGTTGAGAAACAGCGCGACCAGCTTTCCGGCGTTGACAAGGTTGCAGTGCCAGCTACCCAGACTTCGTCCGCCGTGCTCGATGCGCCGGTCGACACCGGTGACGCGCCGGTACTGGTGCAGAAGCCATGACCGAACCACGCACCCCGCCGTCCGGCCACCGTCAGCAACCCGTGAGCGCATTCCCGATGTCAGCTTTCAAACACACCTTGGCCTTGAGCCTGTTGTCCCTTGGCGTACTGCAAGCCAACCTGGCCCTGGCGGAGGTCACGCCGGCCACCGGCAACGCCGTCGAAGCCCGAGTCAGTTCGATCCTGGACAACATGAGCCAGTCCGAGAAGATCAACTTCACCCGCGTCAACGACGGCCACATGATCCCGTCTTTGCTCAAATGGGGCATCAAGGGCACCGTGGCCTACGACTCCTCCATGGGCGTGCACGTCAACAACGCCACATTCGGCGCGCAGTACCCGTCACAGTCCGCTCTCGCGGCGACCTGGAGCATCAACCGCGCCAAGGAATTCGGCCTGGCAATCGCCTACGAGACGCGGATCTCCGGTGGTCAGCAAATGCTCTCCCCGGGCGTTAACCTGTACCGCACGCCGTACAACGGGCGCTCGGCGGAATACGCCAGCGGCGAAGACCCGTTCATCGGCGCCGTACTGGCGCCGGCCGTGGTCAACGGCGTTCAGGCACAGGGCATTCAGGCGAGCGGCAAGCACTACCTGGCCAACGAACAGGAAGCCAACCGTCAGGCGCTGAATGTCGTGGTGGACGAGCGCACCCTGCGTGAGCTGTATCTGCCGGGCTTTGAGTCGATGGTGAAGAACGCCAACGTCGCCTCGATCATGTGCGGCTTCAACAAGATCAATGGCGATTACGCCTGCGAAAACCATCACCTGATTACTGAAGTGCTCAAGGGTGAATGGGGCTATCAGGGCACCGTGATCAGTGACTTCAACGCGATCCATGACGCGTTCAAAGGCGCGTGGGCCGGCACCGACATCGACATGCCGTCGGGCCTGCAATTCACTGAAGCCAACCTGATGCCCTATGTCTGGAGCGGCCAGCTGAGCCAGAACGTCATCGACGACAAGGTCAAACGCAACCTGCGCGCCATCGTCAGCTATGACTTCCAGGAAAACCTCAACACCGCCAAGACCCTGGACCACCCCGAGTACGGCCAGCGCGCTTCGCTGAACACGGCGCGTGAGTCGATCGTGCTCCTGCGCAACGAGAACACCGCAGCGGGCAAACCGCTGCTGCCGCTGGCCCGAGACGCGAAGATCGCGGTCATCGGTGACTGGGCCTATCAGGCGCCGGCCTCGCCGTTCGGCACCGCGAACTCGCCGCCCAACAGCTACGTCACCGAGCTGAGCGGCCTGCAGCAACTGGCATCCAGCAGCGCCAACGTCACCTACCTGCCCGAGCTGAGCCTGAACCCCAAAGCCTCGGCCTGGTTTCAGCCCGCGGTGGGCAGCAATAACGTCAACAATGCCGGCGTGAAGGCGGAATACTTCGCCAACACCAGCTTCTCCGGCAGCCCGGCCGTGACCCGCGTCGAACCTGGCGTGAACCTCAACTGGACCACCGGCACCAACGAAACCAACGCCGGCACCACCGCGGTGTCCGGTTTCAGCCCGACCCCAGGCGCATTCTCGGCACGCTACACCGCCACCATCAAGCCGAGCGTTTCCGGCGCCCAGGTGTTCAAGGTGCGTGCGGACGGCCCGTACAAATTGTGGGTCAACGACGAGCTGGTCCTGCAGAGCGACGGCGCGCCGTACTCCGGCGACGTGGTCAACGCGCTGACAACGTCAGGCAAAACCGCCGCGCTGGTGGCCGGCAAGTCGTACTCGGTGAAGCTTGAGTACCAACGCATTCAGGGCAACTTCATCCCTGCGCTGGGTGGCGTGACCGGCGTGCAGATGAGCTGGGCCGCGCTGCGTCCGCCGAAGGACCTGTCCAAGTACGACGCGGTCGTAATCGCGACAGGCTCCAACTACGAGCACGAAGGCGAAGGCTCCGACCACGGTTTCGAACTGCCTGATCAGCAAGCAGAGTTGATCAGCTTCGTCACCAAGGCCAACCCCAACACCATCGTGGTCATGCACGGCGGCGGTTCGGCGGACATGCAGCCGTGGGCGAGCAAGGTCGGCGCATCGCTGCAAGCCTGGTTCCCGGGTCAGCAAGGCGGCCAGGCCCTGGCCGAGATTCTGTTCGGCAAGGTCAACCCGTCGGGCAAGCTGCCGATCACCATCGACAAGAAGATCGAGGACAACCCGAGCTACGCGTCGTACCCGGATCCGGCTGCCTACCGTGGCGACAACGCGCTGACCGAAATGACCTACAGCGAAGGCCTGTACATGGGTTATCGCGGTTATGACAAGAAGCACGCCAAGCCGCTGTATCCGTTCGGTTACGGCCTGTCCTACACCACGTTTAGTTACAGCGACCTGAAGCTGTCGACCAACGTCATGGCGCCGGGCAGCACGGTCGATGTCACCTTCAAAGTGACCAACACCGGTGACAAAGCGGGCTTCGAAGTGGCGCAGCTGTACGTTCACCCGAACAACCCGGCGGTCGACCGTCCCGAGAAAGAGCTGAAGGGCTTCACCAAGGTTTACCTGCAACCGGGTGAAAGCAAGACCGTGAGCATCCCGATCGATTCGCGCTCCCTGGCGCACTACGTCGAGAAGACCGACAGCTGGGATGTGGACGCCGGCAAGTTCAAGATCCTCGTAGGGCCTGATTCCGAAGACCTGCCGCTGGATCGCACCTTGATCACGCTGTTCCCGGAACACCTGACCACCCGCGACAGCAACCCGCTGCCGCTGCCACTGCGCAAGGCAGTGCAGGTCAGCGCTTCGCAAACCTACTGAGTGGGTAAGCCGGTCGGATTTCTGATCGCGTCTTAAATCTTGGCTAAAACGGCCACTTCAAGCTCAGGGACGAGCTTGAAGGTCGGCTTTCAAACGGCGCAGGTAGCCCTCGAACACCGCCATCACGTCGACATCTTCCGGGGCCCTGAGCCACTGGATCTGCACACCGTCCATGACCGAGAAGATCTCCTGAGCGAGTGCCTTCACGTCGATGTCCGGGCGCACCTCCCCCGCCTCGATCAACGCCTGCAGATGCCCGCGCGCATGCTCGTGGGTGATGTGAAAGCGCGTCTTGTACCAGTCGAAGGCCGGATGCGCCTCTGACAGGCTTTCCGTATTGAGCACCATCGCCGCCTGACACTCGGCAGCGGCCTGGACGCTGAAACCCATGCTCATCCGCACGAATTTGATGAACCCCTCCAGCGTCATCTCCATGGTCAGTTCACTGAACCGCGACACCACTCGCTGATCTCGCCGCTCCAGCAGCGCATTGAGCAGCGCCTCCTTGTTCGGAAAATGATGCAGCAGGCCGACGGTGGTGATGCCGGCGAGCTGCGCGACATCTTTCATCGACGCACTGGAATAACCATTGCGGGCGAAGATCAGCGTCGCCGCATCGAGCAAGGCCGCGCGACGCATTTCACCCTTGGGTGCACGCCGCCGCTTCGGCGAGGCCATCTCGGGCGAGTCATTCCCTGATTCGTCGTCTGTCATAAGCCCTTGTCTCGCAGATTCAAATAAAGCCCAACCGAGCACGGCAACTGCCTGCTCACGCCACGGCCTGCGCGGCGCTCCGGCGCTGAAAAAACCGCCTGGCCGTCAGGGACGCGATTGTAATCGAAGTCACGGCAATCAATGCGTTACCGGTGAGCATGGCCGGGAACGCACCGGCCGCACCGAACAGGTGAATCCCCCCCAGCACGAACGGCACGGTCCCCAGCGTTGCCCGCAGCCAGGCGAACAGCGCCACCAGCCACGGCCGGCCCAGGGTCACAAACATCGCGATGGCGACGAAATCCAGCCCGATCAGCGCCCACAGCCCGCCGCCGATGTGGCAGAACGCTAAAAAGATCGCCCGCCCGGCGCCTTCCAGTTCGTAGGTGTCAGCCAGCGGAGTGGCCACCAGCAGCAGCACGGCCCAGACCAGCAGGCCATAGACGATCACCAGCCTGCGGCTGAACACGATGGCTGAGGCGACGCGAGCATCGCGATGGGCGCCGATGTTCTGCCCCAGCACCGGCGCCAGCGCGCTGGGCAGGGAGAAGAACACGCAGTAGGCAAACTGCATCACGCGGTCCATCACCGCCATGGCCGCCAGCGCCGACGTGCCATAGGCGCCGATCGACGAGACCAGATAGGTGAGGCCCACGGGCGTCGCCAGGTTGCCGACCATGGCGGGCAAGCCGACCTGCATGACCTTGCGCGTGTGCAGGCGCAGCAGGCGCCAGCGGAGGGTAAACGGCATCCCCAGCCGCGCCCGCAGCCAGTAAATGCCCAGGCCCAGGGACACCAGCGCCGACAGCGCATAGGAAATCCCCGCGCCTTCGAGCCCGAGGCCAAAGCCGAAAATGAACAAGGGGTCAGCCAGCGCCAGGGTCGCCGCACCTGACAATACGACCCACAGGGCGCGGCGGCTGTCGCCGGCGGTTCGCAGGATTTGCGCCGACATCTGCATGGCCGACTGCAACACGCTGAACGGCAGGGTCAGCCAGATGAAAATTCGCGCGGCTTCGTAGGTGCTGGCGTCCGCGCCGAGCCAATGGGTGAGCGGTACTAGCAGCGCCAGTTGCAACGCCGCCGCTGCGCCCGACGCGATCACCACCATCACCATCAAGTGGGTGACCAGACGCGATGACGCCTTCGCGGCGCGATGGCCGATCCGCTCCGACAGCACCGTTGCGGCGGCAATGATCAGCCCGCTGGACACGGCACTGTTGAGGAAGATCAACACCTTCGCCACCCCCGTCGCGGCGAGCAGCAACGGGTCGTGAAGCATCGAGACGTAGAGCAGCGTGAAGATGTCCACCAGGAACACCGCGAGCAGGCTCAAGGCGCTGGTGCTCGACATCACCAGCACGTGCCGGGCCACCGAGCCTTCGGTGAAAACAGCGCGCGGGTGAGTCATGAACACTCCAGAACTAAACAGTGGCCAGATGCGGCAACGGGTGTGATGGATGGAAGGCGCTGCCGGGACAGCGCGCGCACTTTATACGTTTGTGCCCAGCGCCGCCGTATTTCTCGCCGCCAGCAGCGCGTGAAAGTCCGAGGTGGTCAGCGGGAAACTGAGGAAATAGCCCTGCCCCTCCTCGCACTGCACTGACTTGAGCAATTGCAGATCCTCGGCGGTTTCGATGCCCTCGGCCGTAACCGTGAGTGACAGCGCCCAGCCCAGCCCGACGATGGCCTGCACGATGGAGCGATCGCCCTCGCTTTCGCTGAGGCGGGTCAGGAAGCTGCGGTCGATCTTCAGCCCGTCGAAGGGGAAGGTGCGCAAGTAACTCAACGACGAATACCCGGTGCCGAAGTCGTCCATGGCGATGCGCACCCCCAGCTGCTTGAGCGTCTGCATGACATCGAGCGCGCCTACGGCGTCATCGATCATCACCCCTTCGGTGATCTCCAGTTCGACCCGCGACGGCTCGATCCCGGTGGCCTTTAGGGCAGCCTGAATGCGCGCCGGCAGGTTGCCGCGCTTGAATTCGGCCGGCGACAGGTTGATGGAAATGAACAGGTGCTTCGGCCAGCCCGCGGCTTCACTGCAGGCCTGGGCCATGACCCAGTCGCCGAGGGGGATGATCAGCCCGCTTTCCTCGGCGATGGGGATGAAGGTGTCCGGGGGAATCAGGCCGCGCTGGGGATGCTGCCAACGCACCAGCGCTTCGGCGCCGACCATTTCGCCGTCGGAAATACGGAAGCGCGGCTGGAAATGCAGGCGCAGTTCATCGTGTTTGATGGCATAGCGCAGGTCACTCTCCAGCCGACGGCGCTCGATGATCTTCGCGTTCATGTCGCCTGCGTAAAACCGCCAGGTGCCTCGACCGCTGGCCTTGGCCTCGTACAGTGCGATGTCGGCGTACCGCAGCAGCTCGGCGGCCTCGCGCGCATCGGTGGGCGCCATGGCGACGCCGATGCTGGCGCTGACGAATATTTCCTGGTCGTCGATCTGCACCGGGCGTTCGATCGACTCGATCAGCCGTCGGCACAACGCCTCGACTTCGTCCTGGGTCTGGGGGTCGCTGAGGATCAGCACGAATTCGTCGCCGCCCACCCGCGCGACCAGATCGCCGTGGCGCACGCAATCGGACAGCCGACTGGACACGTCGTTGAGCACGCGGTCGCCGGCGGCGTGGCCGAGCAGGTCATTGACCGGTTTGAAGCGGTCCAGGTCAATGCTCAGCATCACCAGTGGCTGATCGAGGGTCGGCAACGCTTTCAGCTTGCCGTCCAGAAACTCCTGCAAGCGGACCCGATTGGGCAGCCCGGTCAGGGCGTCATGCTGGGAGAGAAACTCAATGCGCCGACGGGCTTCCACTTCTTCGGTGACATCGGTGGCCGTACCGCGGAATCCGCCGACCGCCATCGACCGCGCTGACAAGCGGCTGATGCGCTCGCGCCCGCAGGTCTCCAGGTAGCGGCACTGAATGGTGATGTCGGGGCGACGGTTGGGGATCGCCAGCCACTGCGACACCTGGCCGAGCTCGGTTTGCAGCAGATCGTCCATCGAGGCGCCGACCCACTGGGCGCGGTTCAGTCCGGTCACGATTTCAAAGCGGTCCGAAAGGTAAGTGAACCGCCCTGCGCTGTCGATTTCCCAGACCCAGTCCGAGCTGGCCTCCACCACGTCACGAAAGCGCGCTTCACTGGTGGCCAACGCGCTTTCACTTTTTTGCAGGGACGCGTAGCTGTCATCCAGGGAGCGCGCGGCGGCGGTGGCGCGACGCAGGATAGCCCAGGTCATCAGGCACACCAGCGCGGCGGCCAGACCGATCAGCGGCAGGCCGAGGGTCAGCAGGCGCAGGCCTGGCTTGGGGGGCGTCCAGTGCAGGGCGCCGGCAGTACCGCCTTCGCCCAATGGAAAGATCGAGACTTGGTTAAGCTCGTCGGGCCTTGCAATGTGCAGGCCGTCTACGCCGTATTCCTTGCCCAGAACGGCCAGCTTGGCGTCGTCCAGCACGTCGACGAAGATCAGCACCGAAGGCGCCCGGCCATCGGCGGTCACACCCGGGTCGGTGCCAGGGGTGATAGCGGCTGCGGCAACCAGCGCGGGTGTGCCGTTCAGGTCGACGAAGGCGGTGACCGGCGTGCCTGTCTCGGCCCCTTCCCTGGCCTTGACCAGCAGCCGGTCCTTGGCCTGTCCCAGCCACGGATCGGCATCGACCTTTTGCAGCTGTCCTGCGATCACCGCATACACCGTACGACCGGCGTCATTGATGACGAACAAACCCTTGAACCCGAAATCGCTGTACAGCGTAGGTCCGATGTTCTGGCGGACGAACGCCCATTCCGTATCCACCTGCAAATGCAGGTAGCGGTAGGCATCGCCCCAGTAGGCGTAGTCCCTGACCGTGACGGACAGCGATTTTTGAAGAGAGCGCATTGCCTTCTCGGTGTAGAACGCGCTTTCGATCTCCTCGTTGTGATCGAGGTCATGGGCGAGGAAGGCCAGCAGATAGGCGGCCAGCAGAAAGACGCCTGCCAGCAGGAACACGAACTTGAACAACGAACCCCGCGCAAGGGCGACGGTCGAGGGGCTGGCGGGTTTGATGACATTGGGGATGGGCTGGTTTGACATGGCTTTCCGCAAGCTGAAGACCGGTGGGTCGCTTAGGTCTGTATCGGCGGCGCCGTGGCAATAATGAGCTGGACCTCAGCGCGCAGGCTGTCGTTGTCTTCGCTCAACACGGCCACACGCTGATTGGCCTGCGCCAGTTGCTCGTTGGCCTGTGACACCGCTTTCGCCAGGGATTTACTGTCCGCTTTTATAGCCACCAGTTGCTCTTGAAGCTGCTCACGGGCGCCGTCGGCTTTGGCGGTGGCCATCTGCGCGCTGAGAAGTTCTGTGGCGAGGCGCTGCGCCTGGTCTTGCTGATCGGACAACGCCCGGGCCTGTTGACGCATCTCGCCGAGCAAACGCTCGTTGTCGCGGTTCAGGCGCGTGGATTCATCCTGCTTGACCACCAGCGTCTCCTGAAGCTTTCGCTGCTCCAGCTGGATCTGCTGAAGCTGGGCTTCATGGCGACGCTGATCCTGCTCGCGCTGCTCCTTGATAGCCTCGCGGTAATGCTCCAGCGCGGCGCGGGCGTGCACATGCTTTTCTTCGAGGGACTGAATTTGCACGTCCTTGTCCTGCACGCGCCTTTCAAGGTCCTGGCACTGCTGGCTCAGACCGGCATTGCGCGTCAGTTCCGACTGCCAGGAGGAATGGGTGGTGTGCAACTGGGCGCCCTGTTCGGTCAGCGCGGCGTGTTGCGATTCGCACTGGTGCCGGGCTGACTTCAGCTCCAGCTCAAGGGCTTCCAGCCGGGTTTCCCATGCTGATCGTTGTTGATCGAACGCCGCCTGCGCCTGGGCAACGACCTGCGCACCCTCCTCCGTCAGCCGATCAAGCAGGCTTTCAACCAGCGCCTTCAGCTCCTCACTCATACGCTCCCGCGACGACACCTCGGCCGGCGCCTGGGCGTCCAGTTCCTTCAAGTACCGCGCAATGGTGGTTTTCGACCCGGTGTTACCCAGTTCCACCCGTACCGCGTCGATGCTGGGGTAGGCGCCCTTGCTCAGCAACGCCTGTCGTGCGCGCTCTACCACCGCCTTGTTAATGCCTCCGCGTGCCATGTCCGCTCCTACTATTTCGTACCGTGTTACGTAACACGTTATTACAGGCTACATTAGCAGCTAAAACCTTGTGTGGAAATATTGCTGCCAGCAGCCGATAATAGTGCTTTATCGCTTTTCAGACGGGTGAAAGGCGATCACCACCAGCAAAGCGCCCGTGTCACGCCGCCGAGGGATGTATGGAAAAGGCAGATCGATACCTGTCAGCAGGCACCCGCGCCAATACGCGGCGGAGCTATCGCGCCGCGATCGAGCATTTCGAAGTGGTCTGGGGCGGTTACCTGCCCACCACAGGCGACGGCATCGTCCGCTACCTCGCCGAGTACGCTGACAAACACGCCATCAGTACGCTGAAGCAGCGGCTGGCGGCGCTGGCCCAGTGGCACGTCACCCAGGGGTTTCCGGACCCGACCAAAACACCCACCGTGCGGCAACTGCTCAAGGGCATTCGCGTCGTCCACCCGGCGCAGGCCAAACAGGCGGCGCCGTTGCTGTTGCGTCACCTCGAGCAAGCGGTGGCTTGGCTGGAGAATGAGGCGAACGCCGCCTGGGCACGGGGCGACCACAAGACACTGATGCGTCATCGTCGCTCCATCGCGCTGGTGCTGATCGGCTTCTGGCGAGGGTTTCGCGGCGACGAACTGGCCCGGCTGGACATTGGCAACACCCAGGCCCAGGCCGGCGAAGGCATCAGCTTTTATCTGCCGTACACAAAAGGCGACCGCCAGCATGAGGGCAGCACCTTTCGCACCCCGGCGCTGAAGACCCTCTGCCCGGTCAATGCGTACATCAACTGGATCACCGTGGCCGGGCTGACCCAGGGGCCGGTGTTCCGCCGGATCGACCGCTGGGGCAACCTGTCCATGGACGCCATCAACGCCCACAGCCTGGTGCCGATGTTGCGGCGCATCTTTAAAGACGCCGGGCTGCCCGACGACCTCTACAGCAGTCACTCGATGCGCCGGGGATTTGCAACGTGGGCGTCAGGCAACGGCTGGGATATTAAAAGCCTGATGAATTACGTCGGCTGGAAAGACATTAAATCAGCGCTGCGTTATGTAGACCCGACCACGTCGTTTGGCGGCCTGGCATTGAAACCCGCTTTGAACACAGCGTTGCAGCCTGCAGCGCTCGGCAACAGCTGACAGGCGTGCATGTTTTAAAGCGCACCACAGCGCGTGAACTGGCAACCTTGCAGTCAAGGCAGAAAAGTTTGCTGTTAGTACTGGCATCCATGCACCCACTCGCACTACAGTGTCCACGGTTACACCAGTAATCACCGTGCGCTCCAATGTTCGCCAGTGCTAACGCCGCACGTCAGTATCAACAAACCGAAACATGGAGTTCCAATGTCTAAACTTGCTGAATACCGCCAACTCGAACGTCACCTTGCCGATCAGCTCGCTGCCCTCGAGGCCATGAAAGGCGATAAAGGCCTGGAACAGGAAATCGAATTCGAAGGCAAATTGCGTACGCTGCTCGGCGAATACAATAAGAGCCTTAAAGATATTATTTCGATTCTGGATCACCCGACCGGATCCAAACAGGGCAAGAACGCCAGCGCCCCCGAGAAAACCACTCGCAAAGCCCGCGCCGTTAAAGTGTATAAAAACCCGCACACCGGTGAAGTCGTTGAAACCAAAGGTGGCAACCACAAAACCTTGAAAGAATGGAAAGCCGAACACGGTTCCGACACGGTCGAATCCTGGGTTTCCTGATCGGCCTGGCTACGGGGCTGGCTCACTGACCACTGCCCCATTGCCGATCTCCCGATGCATGCGCCCGCGGCGCTGCATCGGTGATTCAAACGCTGCTCCCGTATTGATTTGCGCTTCGCCGTCGCACACGCTCATCAGCTAGATCCCCCCTTATTTCAGCCCGGCATGTCCTCAGGGCTTCGCTACTACCTTTCTGTCGGAGCCATCCCGTGAAGAATATCGTTGCCGGCGTGCTGAATGTTTCATACCGCGACGTGGGACCCAGCGACGGGCCTGTCGTGATAGTGCTCCACGGATTTCCCTATGACATCCACGCCTATGACGAGGTGTCGGCGCGACTGGTTCAGGCTGGCTGCCGCTGCATCGTGCCTTATCTGAGGGGATACGGTCCCACCCGATTTGTCGATGCCGCCACACCGCGCTCGGGCGAGCAGGCGGCACTGGGCGCCGACCTCCTGGCACTTATGGACGCGCTGAACATTCCTCACGCCATTCTCGCCGGTTACGACTGGGGCGGACGCGCCGCATGTGTGGTCGCTGCGCTGTGGCCGGAACGGGTAACGGGACTGGTCAGTTGCGACCCCGGCTACAACATTCAGGACATCGCCACTGCCAACACGCCCGCCTCCCCCGAAACGGAACGGCGCCTGTGGTACCAGTATTACCTTCACGGCGAGCGCGGACGGGCAGGCCTTGCGGCCAATCGAACGGAGTTCTGCCGTTTGCTGTGGACGCTCTGGTCACCGACATGGGGATTCTCCGAATCCACGTTCACTGACACCGCTCAGTCGTTTGAAAACCCGGACTTTGTCGAGGTCGTGGCGCATTCCTACCGTCATCGTTACGGATTGGTTCCGGGCGATCCCGCCTATGCCTTTATTCAGGAGAAGCTCGCGCAAACGCCACCGATCAGCGTTCCGGCGGTGATCCTGGCTGGGGCAGACGATGGCGTGTCTTCAAAACGTGAGGGCGTTGCGGCGGTGCGGGGATTTGCAGGGCAAGTGCGGCGGCAGGTGATAGAGGGCGTGGGCCACAATGTGCCGCAAGAAGCACCGGCAGAGTTTACCGATGCAATACTGAGCCTGCTGGACGATCATTGAGTGCATATAACCAGAGCCACTAACGACTCAGGACTGCTCGGCATTGCTTAGCTCGACGGCCGACTTGGCCGCTTCAACTTCATCTTCAAAGTACAGTTCGGCGCCCTCCTCATCCTTGACGCGGAAGACCGCAGTTGCACCGGACTGCCGGTGTTCAAGTGGGATGTCTTCACCTTCCAGTCTGACGACGGCCACGGCCATTATGATTCTCCTGCGGGCAACACCGACAATCAACCGAGCTGTTCACACTGGAACCTGCTCACATTGATGATCAGTTTGAACATTCAAGGGCATGGTCATTACGCACGATAATCAGCGTAGAACCGAGGGTTGTGTGTGGGAACGTGGGGTGCTGAAGATTTGTGCACTTTGCAGCGTGACAGGCAGCGGGCTGTATTCAAGGTTGATCAGGCGGACCCCGTTGATGTGAGGCTGCCCACAAGGAAGTGCACCAAAGGCAGTGGCCAGCACCATCTGGTCGTGCTCAAACAAAACGATGGTTTCCGCGGTCAGGGCGTCCATGTAAAGCGAATAAGGGCACGACGCATCGGGACAAATCTGATGGCGAAGTTCGTTTAACACGCGCAGGCGGCGGTAGACAACGGTGCCTTCACCCAACGATTTGCTGTACCAGGTATTCATTGCGCTGCCCATCTTGTAAGCGTTATCAGTATCGACCCTGCCCTGATCCGATTCGTTCAACGGTAATAACGATCGAGCGAGGCCAACTTATGAACGGGCTTACAGGCGGGCTTGAAACAGAGCGTGGATCTTGCCGATGACCTGATCGATGTCGAAGGGCTTTTCAATCACCTCATCAAACAAATCCGGCCGCTCGGTCCCCATATAGGCCTGCGCGCCACTCATGAGCATGATCGGCGTCGCCATATGCACCTGACGGGACTTGATCGTCTGGGCAAGTTCCAGACCGGTCATGCCCGGCATCATGAAATCGGTGATGATCAGGTCGGGGCGCTCGCGGTCAAGAATGGCCAGCGCTTTGCTTCCGCTGCCGGCGACGACCGTATGAAAGCCTTCGTCCTCCAGCGCAAAGCTGAGGATGTCGGCAATCAGGTATTCGTCGTCGATGATCAGAATGGTCGGCATCAGAGGGTCACATCCCACGACGTCGCGAGGGTCTGGCGCCTGGTCAGGCAACTCAACGGCTCTGGCCACCCCCACGTTGCGAATCGCATATCTCACACCTTCTTCATGGTGATTCCAGCGTTGCTCATCACGACTTCAAGTGGCGAGGGATCGTAGGCATTGTCTCTGATCTTCAGAATAGAAACCTGCCGCTGAAGTTCAGTCCGATGCTGCACGAATTGGACGAGCAGCAGGTTATCCACCACGCCGGAGACATCCGGTGTCGGGAGGTTTGCACGCTCGTCGAACAACCGATGGGCTTCCCATGCCGCCATCACCGTAACGCCCCGGCCGCGAAGTTCGCTGAGCAAGGTGTCCAGAACGTCCAGCACCCTACTCTGATCGGCGGCCGTGCGGCTCAGGGCATTCAGGCTGTCGATGAACACACGCTTGATCTGCAGTCGCTCTACCCGGTCGAGCAAGTCGTAACAGACCCGATCAATCAGACCCGCCGAGGCCGGCGTCCAGACGATGTGCAGCGCCCCCGACGCTTCCAGCCCGGCGAAGTCCTTTCCGAGAGAACGCGCTTTGCTCATGGCCCGCTGCGGCGACTCGTGAAAGCCGAAGTACAGCCCGGGCTCCTGTGCCGAGCAGCCGCCCAGAAACTGAATGCCCAGGGACGTCTTTCCCGCGCCAGAAGGGCCCATGATCAGGGTCACCGAAGAGCGGACCAGACCGCCACCGATGTGGGCGTCCAGCCCGTCGATGCCGCTGCTCAGTAGGGAATGGGGATGTTCGGGCATGGCGCCGGTGCGGGTGAGCATGCATTCCAGGCGCGGGTAAATGGAAATGCCCTGCTCGTTGATCTCGAATTCATGGGCGCCAGGGATCGCGCCACTGCCTCGGGTCTTGCGCATCTTGATGCGCCGCACCGTGCGCGAGCCGACCATGTCTTCGCCCATCTCGATCACGCCGTCGACCATCGTGTGCTCGGGACTGCCATCGTCGAGTTGCGAACTGGTGAGGAACAGCACCGTGCAACCGGCGAATGCGGCATGCCCCTGCAGCTCGGAGATGAACTGCTTGGTGTCCAGCGGCGTTTCTGCCTTGGAGCGCGCGTTGAGCAGCCCGTCCAGTATCAGCAGGCTGGAATGCTGGCGGCTGATCTCGCGGCGCAGCAACTTGACCACTTCGTGCAGCCCGTCGTTTTCGAGTGTGTCGAACGCGCTGACGAACTGGATACTCTGGCCTACCGCACCGCGATCAAAGAAGCTCAGGGTCGAGAGGAAATGAAACAGCCGGTCGTGGGGTTCGGCGAGCAATGTTGCGAACAGCACGCGGCCGTTTTGCCGGACGTGGTTGAACCCCACTTGGTTGGCGAGAATCGTCTTGCCCGACCCCGGCCGTCCTTGAATGATGTATGACGCGCCCGCAACAAGGCCTCCTTTGAGCACTGCGTCGAAGCCCTTGATCCCGCTTTCAAGGCGTTTTAGCTGATTCAAATCTGCTCCCTCTCCTGATGTGCATCAGGCCTGAAAATACGCATTGCTCACGCGCGAAGGCCAATACAGTGGCGGGTAATCGCGGATCAGTCCAGCCCGTCGCAACGTTGCGGATTGCGCGGCGTGCAGTTGCTGAGCAGGTATCCCATTCGGTCCCCTCGGCAGCGACAAAAAAAAGCCCGCTTTCGCGGGCAAAATCGATGGAGTTATAGCGAGATGGAACCGTCCAGCCAGCGGATGGTTCTGCGAAACCACCCACAGAAACCCCGAGCGTTAATGAAGTCTCTCAACCCCTTTGACGGATTTGGGCAGCAGTCCCGCCTTGAATTGCTGAACAAACAACGCCGTTCTGAACCCGCGCCCCAGCGTTGCCGCTTCTGCTTCAAAACGGGTTACACATGACGTGAAGTCCAGCTCGGCGTTGTCGTTGAACAACTCGCTGGGTTCGTTGAGGGTTGAATCTTCCAATGGCTTGTTCATCAGAGACCTCCATGCTGTACCTGGCATTGATGACACTGTCGGGCTGGGCCGCTACGTACCGGCCCAGCCCGTCTCGGTTTACTCGGCTTTGCCCTGAGCCAGGCCCGACCCGAGGTCAGCACCGGTCATAGGGTCGGCTTCCAGATCGGACTTCAGCCGCTCTTTCATCATGGTCAGCGTCACCGAATCGTCCTCGCTCAACGTGACAGAAGCGGTACCGTCGCCTCCATCGACTGCCGGCTTTGGATTCTCGACGTATTCGAAATCAGCGTCGCTGTTCCACGGCCCACGCACGTTCGGCTCGCCGTTGGACATGCTGAAGTAAGTCCGGGAGAACTCTGGCATGCCTGGCAGCTTGCCTTGGGGGAAGTTCGGCTGAATCGAATGCAGCGCTTTCTCGAAGGAAATCTGATGCGCGATTTCACGGGTCATCAGGAAGCCCAGGGCGTCCTTGATGCCTGGATCGGTGGTCACGTTCATCAGGCGCTCGTAGACGATCTTCGCCCGTGCTTCGGCGGCGATGTTCGAACGGAAGTCCGCCGTCGGTTCACCGATGGTATCGATGTAGGCGGCTGTCCATGGCACGCCCGCGGAGTTGACCAGCGGAGCGCCACCGCCGTACAGCAAGCTGGTGATGTGCGAATCATTGCCGGCACCGTTGATGTCACGGTACAGCTCGCCTTCGGCTTGCACGCCTTCGGCCAGTTTGCCTTTGGCGCCTTTGTTGAGCATCACGATGATCGAGCCAATGATCTCAAGGTGGCTCAATTCCTCGGTGGCGATGTCCAGCAACAGGTCCTTGCGACCTGGATCCTCTTCAGCCAACGCTTGAGTGAAGTAACGAGTGGCCGCGGCCAGCTCGCCCTGGGCGCCACCGAACTGCTCCAGAAGCAGATTGGCCAGACCCGGGTTAGGCTCGGCGACGCGAACCGTGTATTGGAGACGTTTATTGTGCAGGAACATAGTGTTACTCCCTTCTCAGGCTATTTTGATATCAGGATGTTTAACGACAAGTTCAGCTTTTTTAGTACGGCGATCGGTCAACTAAGCAGAACGCACAGATATAAAGAGAGATCGGGGGTGGTGTAATTCAGGAAAGCGAAAATAGGCCCGACCAATGGTGTGGCGCTTAAAGTTTAATAACGGCGGGCGTGTCCCGACAGGTGGTCTGTTATTTAGACGACAGCCGAACGAATTGAATTTCGCGACCCTAAGCGATCTGAATGGAGAGTTGTCAGCAGTTGGATCGACGGCATTGCACCGTCGATGACCATGGGGATTTTTCGTGAGGACATGGCGCGGGTCGCGCAGGTGGATTATCAGCTGATAACGGCGGCTCTCGGTCCACTGGCGATCAGGGCCGCACCACAGGCGGTCTTCATGCCGTCCAGCGCAACCGGGACTCCATCCACGGCGTACGTGCTGCTGCCTTCGGCGATGGGGAAAATTCCCTTGCATAACGGGCAGCTGACGTTGTGCCCTACCCCAGCGATGGGCTTGCCGTTGAGGTTAGTCTGCGGGAAGGCTTCAAGCACCACGCCGCCGTGGGTGGTGAGGTCGCCTAGGCGGATGATGTCTTTCATAGTTGTGAAGTCTCTCGGTTAGTTTAATTCAGTCACTATCTGTTTACGGTGATTGCTTATAAGCGGCTGGGAACTGCTCACTCTTTGGAAGTGCATTCGGGTGTAGGAGCTTGTTTGCTGGCGAACGCGCTGTATCAGGCAACAGAATTGTTGTGCCATTTGACGGCCCGCACGACTCAACTGGAAATTGGCGCACATCGAACTTTGGCAGTTGAAATTACCAACTGCCATACGGAATGCCGTGTTGGTCTATCCAGGCTTGCGCCGCTGGATTTGGTGGTCGGTAAAATAGTGCTTTTCCGTCTTGGTTGGGGCCTAGGGGCTCGACTTTAGCTTGATAACGGCCGACTTCTTTGTATCCCAGACAAGATCCACCCACCCAGACTTTAACAATTCCCCCCGGCGCCATTCCAAGGGTGATCGCGTCGCGATAGTCCTCCTCCCATTTGCCTGCCCATAAGCAAAAGGCTTGCTCTGGCTTGATCATCTGATCGCGCACCCACTGCGGTATCTGAATACTGATCTTGTAGGCTTGCGGCTCGACCAGGGATTGCCAACGCAGAAAGATTCGCTCAGGAAGATCGACGTTGTTGATGGGTTTCGACTTGCCCGCGCCATTTCCCCAGCCCTCCGGCTGACCGGTGTAACTCGCGACCCCACCATGCACACGAAAAAAAACCAGACCCCGCTGATCGATCACATCAACCGTCTCCACCCACACCTCCATATGTTGGGGAGCCGCCAGACCGACATACCATGCTGGATATGGCAGCCTGGGGGGCGATGACATTGAGGGGCTCATTGCGCAGGCAGTCAGACTGATCAGTAACCCAGCCACTAAGAGCAGTCGCTTCATTCTGGGTACCCTTCTTGCGGGCGGTTGAGATGCACAGTCCTACGGTTCAGCGGTGCTGGCTTGCTAAGTAAGAAGGGGCCTCGTGGGTTCCAGTGTGCGGATATGTGGATGTAACGCGCTCGCAGCAACACCTCTTGAGCGGGCTCAAGGCTTACGAGTCGGTACGTCATTACCCGTTGCAAGATTCGCTTGGCAATAGGCACGAGCTCGTCAGGTATCACAAGTTCAGGCCGCTCCTCCAATCCCTTGAATGGAACTCCGTGACGTATCCCCAGCTGACGCATGACACGCAGTGCAATCAGGCTAAGTTCGCCATGCACCGGGCGTTCAAGGATTACGGTTATCCAGTAGTCCTGCGTGACCGGCTCAACTTTGCCGCGAGGGTTAGTTGCTGCAGGCCAGGCTTTCACCGCAATGTAGCCATCGCGGGCCACGCCTGATTCGCGCAATACGTTGGCGTCCGCTTCTGCACGGGCCCAGGCGGCGTGGGATTCAACCCTTTGACCGATTGGAACGCTGGCCTTGCAGGGCTGCGTCATCCACAGCTTTTCTCGCGCGCGTGGCAGGTAGCCCCCGCCGACATCGGAGTGAGCGCCGCACTGGATTCTGAGACGTTCATTTGTGCGGTGGCGCGATGGGTGCGGGGCCGCAGCAGCATTACCAGCTGCCATAGGGAATGCCGTGCTGGTCGATGTAGGCTTTGTTTTCAGGTTCGAGTGGGATGTACTTGCCCTTGCTCGCCCCACGATAGGGTCCGAGCGGTTCGATTTCAGCCTGAAAGCGGCCGACCTCCTTATGCTCTAAACACCCCGATCCGACCCAGACCTTTGCGATGCCTCCGGGCGCCATGCCCAGGCTTATGGTGTCCCGATATAGAGTGACAACTTCCTGATCCCAGCTACAAAACTCCCGCTGTGGCTTGATCATTTCATCGCGTACCCATTGGGGTATTTTGATCAAAACTTTATAGGTTTGTGGTTCAACTAAGGATTGCCAGCGCAGAAAAATTTGATCTGGTAAATCGACGTTATTGATGGGCTTGGACTTGCCTCCTCCTTCGTGCCAGCCATCCGGCTGACCCGTGTAGCTGGCGACGCCACCGTGCACGCGAAAAAAAGCAAGGCCGCGCTGATCCAGCACATCAACCGTCTCCACCCACACCTCCATATTTTGGGGCGCTGCCAACCCTACGTACCACGCCGGATACGGCAGCTCGGGCCTCGCTGGAAGTGGAGAGTTCGCTGCGCAGGCACTCAGGCTGATTAGCAATCCCAGTGCATACGCCAAGCGCCTCATTCGGGATAACCTTCTTGCGGACGATTGAGGTGCACGTTCCTACGATTCAGCGGTGCCGGTTTGCTAAGTAAGAAGGGACCTTCAGGGTCCAGTGCGCTGATATGTGGATGTAACGCGATCGTAGCAATGCCTCTTGCGCAGGTTCCAGGCGTACGAGCCGGTCCGTCATTACCTGCTGCAAGATTCGCTTAGCGATAGGCATAAGCTCCTCTGGCACTGCGAGTTCAGGCCGCGCTTCCAGACCCTTGAAGGGAACGCCGTGACGTATCCCCAGTTCACGCATAACACGCAGTGCAATCAAGCTCAGTTCGCCATGTACAGGGCGTTCGAGCAGTACGGTTATCCAGTAGTACTCCATGGCCGACGCAGCTTTGCCGCGAGAGTTAGTTGCTGCAGGCCAGGCTTTCACCGCAACGTAGCCATCGCGAGCCACGCCTGATTCGCGCAATACCTTGGCGTCCGCCTCCGCACGGGCCCAAGCGGCATGGGACTCAACTCTTTGACCCGACGGAACGCTGGCCTTGCAGGGCTGCGTCATCCACAACTTTTCTCGTGCTCGTGGGAGATAGCCCCCGCCGACATCCGAATGCGCGCCCGGCAGTCCGATTTGGAGGTGCGTGTGGTGGACGTTATTAAGAGAAAAGTCGGCGCGGTACTCGTCGAGCGCTTGAAGGTGAATGACCTGCCGCGCGCAGTCGGGTGGCAGATAGAGATTGACGCCCTGATTCAGGTCGTTGCCAGGACTGAAGTCCCCATGTAGAGGGTCTGAGATGGCCGCAACCGTATCGAACAGGCCAATCAGATTGATGCAAACATCAGCGGCGTTATCAAAGCTTTTCAGCAGACCGCCCCTCCCCCTTGCGAACATCTCGCTGAATATCCCGCGTCCGGGTTTAAGGACTTCGTTTGCGCAATGTCGTGCAGCAGCAGCTCCACGGCTGAAACCAAAGACGTCAAATTCGACTTTGCTTATCGCCACACTAGGATTTTTGGTAATGAATGCACGCAGGCGCTGCCTGATTGAGTCGGGTGCTTGTCTCACCCGCGCCACCACCCCAGTTTCACCCTGCCCGAGTCCTTGGCCGATCAGTCTGTCATCTTTGCCGCCACTACGTGTGCCGATGCCTTCCATGTAGACGGATAGGTAGGCGATCTTTTGGTCTTTATTAAGCGGCGTGGTGCTGTTATCCGGATACAAGTCATACAAATACGCCACATTGCTCGGCGCATTCCCATAACTGTTGTTCGGCGCGCTGTTAAACGCACTCCCGTCAAACTCCCCAAACCCATACTGCTTGCACGTCGCCGCAATGCTCTCAAGCTCCTCACGGCTGAAGCTGTCCAGATCCGATTGTCGGCACTGTGCGGTCGCCGCCGCATTGCTCTGGTTATTACCGGTCCCGTCAAAGAACAGCCCGATGCGCAGGGTGATGCCTTCGGTGATTTCTTCTTCCTCTTCTTCTTCCTCAAGTTCAGGTGCGGGACGCGGTGTCAGCCATTCCTCGGGCTCCGGAAAGTCGATCGCGATGTTTCCAGGCAACATCGTGTGGACGGGCATGGTCTTGCCGTCCTTGTCGGTCACGCCGTTGAATACTTCTCCGTCCTGCGTGGTGATCCGGTACCGGACGAAGCGCGCAGCGGCCTTTTGCGCATCGACCAGGGTGTACCCCGCCCCGTAGCCATAAGGTATTGGCGTCACCGGAGTCGTAAGCGTGGTGGCACCGGCCTTCAGCACGTAAGCGGCCCGGTGATAGATATTCCCCGGCGCGCCCAGCTCGATCTCGCCATCCTTGATGCGGATGAATGCGTCGCCGCAATTCAGGAGGAGCTCTTCCGGGGCGCTGATTTCGATCCGGCCGGCCAGGCTTTCAATCTTGATGTCGTTGTTGGCCAGTGCGTGCAGTGCGCCTGTTTGCGCGTGCACTTGCAGGTCGCCCTGAACCGCTTTGAGTTGCAGACCCTTGGTGACGGCGCACAGGCTGATTGCACCTTCGGCAGTGCCGGTGATGTTGCGTCCTGCGCTGATGTCGGTTGAGCGTGACGAGGTGATGGCGACACTTTCGCGACCGGAGGACAGGCAGATGGCCTCGGGGCTGACCATGCCGATGCCGGCCGGCGCGTGGAGTAGCAGCCCGGGCTCGGTGAGGTGAGTCAGCGCATCGTTCAGTTGAGTTTGGCCGTTCGTATCGGCGGGAATGGCGCCCGCACTCTTTGCATCCTGGGCCATGGTGCGGGCCAAGGAAAGCGCGGTTTCAAGCTGGTCGATCGCCGCGTCCATGTCGAGCTGCTGACCGTGGGCTTTGGTCTGTTCATCCGCACTGATCAACAGCCCAGTCCCAGCCCGAATCGCGCCCCAGCCATCCGTGCGCAACTCAAACCCTTCGCCGCGCCTATCCTTCTCGTTGTCGACCAGATGCCCAAGGTTTAGCTGGCTCTTGCCGCTGTGCTCGGTGCTGAGTTTGATGTGTTCCTGGCCGCGGTCGTCTTCCATGCGCAGCTTGTTGTTGGCAGGGGTGCGCAGGACGTTGCGTTTGTAATCGCTGCGCAGCAGCGTCACATGGTCAGAATGGCGATTGTCATGAAGGGCGTGAGCGATGTACGGCCGGTCCGGGTCGTCCTGCTCGAAGGCAATCGCCACCTCGGTGCCACAGATCAGCGGCAGGTGCAGGCCATGGGTATCGCCGGCATAAGGCCGGGCAAGTCTGAGCCAAAGGCTTTCCTCACCCAGCTTCCAGCTGTCGCGGTCAAACAGAAAGCTGACCTTGTAGCGGCCTTCGCGGTCGATGTGGCTGTAGGGATCGTTGGCCAGCGAGCTGGTGACCCGCGCCGGGACGGTCCCGGCAATTTGCGGTTTTGCCAGCAACGGCGGCCGAAAACACACGCTCTCGGAATAGGGTATCGCTTCAAAGCTCAACTCAAAGCTGCGATCCCGTGCGGCCCGCAGCTGCAGTCGAGTGATCACCGCACCCGGTTCAAACGCCTGCGGCGCCCCATCGGAAATCGCCAGCACCTGGGCCAGTCCCAAAGACGCACTGCTGCTAATCCCGGTCAGCCGAGTCTGGTTATTGAGATACCGTTCATGCCGCAACCGGGCAAAGAAAAACCCGCTTTCACCCTCTAAATCTTCATCCTGATCGAGCTTGTCACCCAGCGCTTTGTACGGCTCGGCATAGTGATAAGCCTCCCCATAAGTCGTGGTATCACCGCGAGTCTGATCCACATCCCCATCCAGCCACGCACCGGCGTCACGATGGTGGTAGGCACGAAAGTGAACGCTCTGCTCCACCACCTCATGACTGACCTGCAGCCCCCAAACCCCATCCTGGCCGCTGCTGCCCAACCCCGACTGCGGCCGAAACGGCAAGCTCACACGCGGCCGAACGTAATGCCGCTGATCATCATGAAACTCGACGACCGCAATCCCCAATCGCTCGTCATTGGTAAATCGATACCAGATCCCCACTTCCGCCAGCAGCCGCGAAATAAACGCCAGATCACTCTCGCCGTACTGCATCACCTGCTCACGCTTCGGATACTCCCGCACCAGCGAAAACAGAAAATCCTGCCCCTCAAAATCATGCCGTGTGCGCAGAATGCTCTCGATAATCTGCGGCACGGACTGGTGCTGATAAATCCGAAACTGCCGCCCACGGGCCAGCAACGCCAGGCGCGGCTGCAACGTCACTTCATAACGCGCTTCGTCAGCAGAACCCGACAGCCGCTTGAACCCGGTGATCACACCATGCAGCGTTCGCAACGGTTTAACCGAAGGTACGGGCAACCCAGGAATCGCAATCGGCAACGTATGTGTCGCAGCATGCAGGCTGAACTGAGCGGTCTTGCCCAGCATCCGCTCGGCGCCGATGTCCCGCTCGACGGAGGTAAATTCCACGAGATACAGAAACGGCTGACTCAGCCGCTCCTCGCCCTCGAACGCAAGTACATCGAGCGCTACAGGAAAGCGATGAATAACCAGTTTGTGGCGACTGTGGTCGAAGAAAGGCGGCAACACGGTGAGCATGAATGAGCGTCCCTGGCAGGAAAAATCCCCCCTGAGCAGCGCGTAAAGATCTGATCAACTCGTCCATGAGAGAGGGCTGAGGCCGGCGAAGATGAGGCATTTCAAAGTGTGACTCCAGAGGGCGAGACACGAAGGAGACGGTTCCAGCGGCATTTACGGACTAATCCTACAATCCGTAAATCGACAGCAAACCCGCCCGCCAATCTCTGGCACAATCCCCTCTTTTTTTCGAGCAGGACAGGCCAGCACATGGATCTGAATAACGTTTTTCAGCGCTTGAACACCGGCAGCAAAAAGTGGAGCCAGTACCCCGAGGACGTGCTGCCAATGTGGGTGGCGGACATGGATTTCCCGGTGGCCGCGCCCATTGTGCAGGCGCTGAAGAACCGTCTGGAACATCCGCTGCTGGGCTATTCCGTGCCCCAGCAGGCGCTGCGTGAAACCCTGGTCAAGCATCTCGCCGACTGTTACGGCTGGCAGATCGAGGCGCAGGATCTGGTGTTTCTGCCCGGGGTCGAGCCCGGCGTGAACATGGCGCTCCACGCACTGGTCTCGCCGTCCAGCGCGGTGCTGGTGCAGACGCCCAACTACTCGCCGCTTCTGCACGCGCCGGCCAACTGGAAGCTGCCGCGCATCGATCTGCCCTTCCATGCCAACGCCCAGGGCGAATACCCCACCGACATTGCGACGCTGGAACGCGCCCTGCCTGACCATGGCGCACTGCTGCTGAGCAATCCGCACAACCCGCTGGGCAAGGTCTTCGAACGCGACGAACTGCTCGCCATCGGCGAAGCCTGCGTACGACGGGATGCGCTGATCATTTCCGATGAAATCCACGCCGGCCTGCTGTTCGACGGCCGTCAGCACACGCCGATCGCTTCCCTGAGCCCGGAGATCGCAGCACGCAGCGTGACGCTGATGTCGGCGAGCAAAGCGTGGAACATTGCCGGTCTGAAAACCGCGTTCGCCGTGGTGCAGAACGCCGAACTTCGCCAGCGTTTCAATGCCGGGCGGCTGGGGCTGGTCGACAGCGTGAACGCCCTGGGCCTGGAGGCGACTGAAGTGGCCTATCGCGAGGGCGGCCCGTGGCTGGCACAGGTAGTGGCGTATCTGCAGGACAACCGTGATTACCTCGCCGAGGCGATCAACACCCGTTTTCCGGGGATCACGATGCATTTGCCCCAGAGCACGTATCTGGCGTGGCTGGATTGCTCGGGCCTGGGACTAAAAAATCCACAGCAGTTCTTCCTCGAACACGCCAAAGTCGCGCTCAGCGACGGGCTGGAATTCGGCGACGACTGCGGCCAGTTCGTGCGCCTGAACTTCGGCTGCCCACGGTCGATGCTGAAAGAAGGCCTGGCGCGTATGGAACGCAGCCTGCGCGACATCTGACACCTTCCCGGCTAAAGCCGGTCCTACATGGCCTTGCTCAGAAATACTTCAGCCAGGCGATGTCTCGACGCCGCGCCTTGAGCGCGGCAAACCAGTTCACCGCCGGCCATAGCACAACGGTCAGCACCGCAGCGCAGCCCCACAGGCCCAGTACCGAGGTGAAACCGAAGTACTGGCCTTGGGTGGTGCCCCAGATCGCCACCGCGCCGACATACAGCAGCTTCAGCACGTACAAGTGGAGCAGGTAGAAAAACATCGGCGCCGCGCCAAAGGTCACCAGCGGTCGCAGCCATGCCCGCCCCTGTTGACGCTCAAGCCAGGCCAGCACCAGCAAGCCAACCCCCAGGGTCAGACTGATAAACAGCAACGACGGCGGGTACTTAGTGACGTTGAGGACGCTCATCAGCGTCTGCGCGGTGGTGTCACCCTCCACCCACGGCTTCTCGCCATAGCCGTTGATGCCGCGCAACGCGAGAAACAGCGTCAACGCGCCAAAACCCCAGGCAATCAGGTTGATCTCGCGCTGTTCTCCATTCGCGCCTCGCCCAAACCACGGCCCGGCGGCGTAACCCACGGCGATCACGCCGATCCACGGCAGCAGCGGGTAGGAGGTGCGCAGGCGCAAACTGTCGCCGACCTCGATCCAGCCGCGGTCATGGAGAATCGCCCACGGGATGTGCAAAGCCGAGCCCGCGGCAAAATGCACGTTGTCCAGCAGGTTGTGCCCGGCGATGATTGCCAGCCCCAGCGCCGCCAATACGCCGCGCAGCAATGCGACCATCGCTGACAGCGCGATCATGCTCAGGCCAATCGCCCAGATGACCTGTAAATAGATCACCGTCGGCGGAAACTGGAACGTCCAGGCGAAATTCACCAGCGTCAGTTCCAGCGCGATCAGCACCAGCCCGCGCTTGAACAGAAAGCCCGCCACCGCGCCCTTGCCCGCATGCCGTTCGCCGTACAGCCAGGCGGAAAGCCCCGTCAGAAACACGAACAGCGGCGCGCAGAAATGCGCGAGGGTGCGGCTGATGAACAGGTCAACGCTGGTGTGAGCGACGTCCATCGGATCGCTGACCTGATGGTGCAGAAAGAAGGTCTCGCGCACGTGATCCAGCAGCATGAAGATGATGATCAGCCCACGCAGGGCATCGATCGATTGCAGGCGGCCAGGATGGGCGATGGACGTGGCGGGAGATTGCAGAGGGACAGACAGGGTTTGCATACGCGGTGGACTCTCGAAGCGCGATAACCGACAGGCCCGTGATCGACCTGAAAACCGGGTTATAACATAACACTTCGGAGCGCCCTGTGCGCAACCTGAATCACGCGCAGGGTCTGGCTTGGGAAGCGCTAAACCCTCCCGTCACCGGACAAGAGCACCCTGCCCCGTCCGATGAAGTCCGCTCCCTGGTGAATCAATAGCCCAAGGACAACCCCGTGCTACGACGCGGATCGTTGGCCCCGTAAAACCGGTTATTGCCCACCGGCTTGCCGCCCAGCGAAGGTGCGCCAACGAGGATCGCGGCCAGGTGGTTGGCGTCCTGGGGACCGGCAAACGTGTGACCCCAGCTTTCCAGGATCTTCCGTGTGTCAGGGCTGACGGCGAAGGCTTCCAGGTTGGTGGTTTCCGGCATCCACTGCTGGTGGAAGCGTGGCGCATCGACCGCTTCCTGAATATTCATGCCGTAGTCGATGACGTTGAGCATGGTCAGCAAGGTCGCGGTGATGATGCGGCTACCGCCAGGCGTGCCGACGACCATTACCGTCTTGCCGTCCTTGGTGACGATGGTCGGACTCATCGATGACAACGGCGACTTGCCCGGTGCGATGGCGTTGGCTTCGCCCTGAATCAGGCCGTACATGTTCGGCACGCCGACCTTGGAGGTGAAGTCGTCCATCTCGTCGTTGAGGATCACGCCGGTGCTGCTCGCCATCACGCCAGCGCCGAACCAGTCGTTGAGGGTGTAAGTGACGGATACGGCGTTGCCCCATTTGTCGACGATGGAATAGTGCGTGGTGTTGTTGCCTTCGTGGGGCGCGACGCCGGGTTTGATGTTCTGGGAGATCCCGGCTTTCTGCGGTTCGATGGCGGCGCGCAGCTTGGCCGCGTAGTCGCGGTCGAGCAGATGGCTGATCGGGTTTTTGACGAAATCCGGATCGCCCAGGTAGCTGTTGCGGTCGACGTAGGCGTGACGCATGGCCTCGATCTGGTAATGCAGCCCCTGGGCGGAGTGATAGCCCAGTTCCTGCATCGGGTAGCCTTCGAGGATGTTCATGATCTCGCAAATCACTACCCCGCCGGAGCTCGGCGGCGGCGCCGAGACCACGTGGTAGCCGCGGTAATCACACTCGATCGGCGCCAGTTCCCGGGTCGCGTATTTGTCGAGATCCGCCTGGGTGATGATGCCCTTCCCTGCCTGGCTCGAATCGACGATCGCCTTGGCCACCCAGCCTTTGTAGAAGCCGTCGCGGCCTTTGGCGGAGATTTCCTTGAGGGTTTTGGCCAGGTCTTTCTGCACCAGGGTGTCACCCACTTGCAGCGGCTGGCCCTTGTTCAGAAAGATCGTGCCCAGGTCCTTCGCATCTGCCTTGAACTCGTCGGTGGCGGTGCCGAGCAAGTCGACATCGCCTTGCTCCAGGACGAAACCGCTTTCAGCGAGTTTGATCGCCGGCGCAATGACTTCAACGCGTTTTTGGGTGCCGTATTTGCTGAGCGCCATTTCCATCCCGGACACCGTGCCGGGCACGCCGACGGCCAGGTGCCCCTTGGCACTCAGGTCCGGCACGACGTTGCCGTCCTTGTCCAGGTACATGTTGGCGGTGGCCGCGAGGGGCGCTTTTTCGCGGAAGTCGAGGAAGGTCTTGCGCCCGTCTGCCAGCTGGATGGTCATGAAACCACCGCCGCCCAAGTTGCCGGCGGCCGGATAGACCACGGCCAGCGCGTAGCCCACGGCAACGGCCGCATCCACTGCATTGCCACCGGACTTGAGCACGTCGACACCGACATGGGTCGCCAGGTGCTGGGCGGTAACGACCATGCCGTTTTCAGCGGCGGCCGGGGCCACGGAAGCGGCGTGAGCGCAGGACAGACCAAGGATAAGCGCCGTCGCAACGAGCGGCTGGGCAAAGGGTTCGAACTTCATGGGCGTTTCTCTTTTTCTTGTGAGGGAGGAGCAGCGGTGGGCAGAAGGCGCCCCGCACTAAACTAGCGCATGGGGGGAAAGTTGCCAGTGGGGGTTAAAAACCCGGCATGGAGAATGCCGGGCCCGGTCCGTGTTTAGGCGGACGGCAGAACTGGGTTTGCTTCAGAACCAGCGATCGTTGCGCTTGCGGCCCTTGGTCAGGGACGGCAGGATCAGGCCCAGCAGCAAGCCGGCGCCGGCGATGCTGCCGCCGTACACCATGTAGCGCATCAGCACCTGATTGTTCTCGTCACCCAGCTTTGCCTGGGTGGTGCGCAAATCCGACTGGGCGCTGGCCAACTGCGCGTTCAGGTCCTTGGTCCGGGCTTCGAGCTCGTCGACCAGCTTCTTGCGCGATTCCAGGGTTTCCTGCATGCCCTGAACCTTGGTCTTCCAGTCATCGTCGATGGTCTTGAGTTGCGCGCTGAGGTCCGCGGCTTTCTGGGTCAATTGCGGCAAGCGCTCGGCCTGACCGGGTACTTCCTGCAGGTCAGCGGTGGGAATCCACACGTTGTCGCCGGCGCTGCCACGCACTTGGCTGTAATCGCCCTGGGTGTTGATCAGCTCGACCTTCTGGCCGGATTTCAGCGTGCCGACGATGCGGTAGCCATCGGTGGGGCCGCTGCGCACGTAGGTGCTGAGGTTATCGCTGACCCAGCGATCCTTGCTCGTGGTTTCGGCCAGTGCGAAGGGGCTGGCGCAGCTCGCGGTTAAGACGGCAGTCAGCAGGCCGGCGTTGAGCAAACGGCGTCGAACGCCCGACACGGGGGTAAAGCGAAGGGAGGCATCGGAGGCAGAAATAGGCATGGATAATCTTCGACAAATTGAAAAGAAGGCCGATGGGCGGGCCGCATGCAAGGGAATCACGCCTGATCGGACAGCGACGAACAACGCGCTGCAACGGCTGGAAAAGGCATCTGGCGCGGGCGAAATTCAGCCGGACGCCGAAGGCCGTGACCCGGGCGTACTGCGCGCGCAGTGGTCAACAGACCGTTGAAAAGAGGTCAGGTTCACTGGGGAGGGATGACATTCGTCCGGGAAAGGTCCCACAACGCTTGTCGAAGTGACTGATACAACTGTGGGAGCGGGTCCGCTGGCGAATGCTTCATCAGGCGACGATGTCGACTGATGGAGAGCTATTCGCGAGCAAGCTCGCTCCCACAGGTTTTCCGCTGAGAGACTACTCGGCGAGTGCACCGCGGCTACCCGCGCACAACGCCAGAGCAGGAGGTGTCAGACCTCTTGGTGCAACTGCTCCACGGTCGGCTTGAGGATCACCACACCCAAAGGCGGCAGGTTCAGGGACAGCGAGAACGCCTGGCCATGACTCTTGATCTCGTCGGTGCGCACGCCGCCGCCGTTGCCGAAGTTGGAACCGGCATAGATCCCCGCGTCGCTGTTGAACAGCTCGGCCCACTTGCCGCTGAACGGAACACCGACCCGATAGGCCTCACGCGGCACAGGCGTCAGGTTGGCGACCACCAGCAACGGCTCGCCCTCCTTGCTCCAGCGCAGGTAGGCATAGACGCTGTTGCCGGCATCGTCACCGATGACCCACTGGAAACCCTGGGGCTGGCAGTCTTGCTCGTACAGTGCCTTTTCGGTCCGATACAAACGGTTGAGGTCGCTGACCAGCGTGTGCACACCCTTGTGCTCGGCGTACTGCAGGAAATGCCAGTCCAGCTCGGTGTCGTGGTTCCACTCGCGCCACTGGCCGAACTCGCAGCCCATGAACAGCAGCTTCTTGCCCGGGTGGGTCCACATGAACGACAGGTACGCGCGCAGGTTGGCGAATTTCTGCCAGCGGTCGCCGGGCATCTTGTCGATCAGCGAATGCTTGCCGTGGACCACTTCGTCGTGGGAAATCGGCAGCACGAAACGCTCGGACCAGGCGTACACCAGACCGAAACTGAGACGATCATGGTGATGCTGGCGATTGATCGGGTCCTGCTCGACGTACTTGAGCGTGTCGTGCATCCAGCCCATGTTCCACTTGTAGGAGAAACCCAGCCCGCCCTGTTGGGTCGGCTGGGAAACGCCAGGCCACGAGGTGGATTCCTCGGCGATGACCAGCGCCCCGGGCGCTTCGATCGCGACCACGTCATTGAGGTGACGCAGGAAGTCGATGGCTTCCAGGTTCTCGCGGCCGCCGTAACGGTTCGGCACCCACTCCCCGGCGTTGCGGGAATAGTCGCGGTACAGCATCGACGCCACCGCATCCACGCGCAACGCATCGACGTGGAAGTTCTTCAGCCAGTGCAGCCCGGACGCGATCATGAAACCGTGGACTTCGGTGCGACCCAGGTTGTAGATCAGCGTGTTCCAGTCCTGATGGAAGCCCTCATGGGGGTTGGCGTATTCGTAGAGCGCAGTACCGTCGAATTGAGCCAGACCGTGTGCGTCGGTCGGGAAGTGGGCAGGCACCCAGTCAAGAATCACGCCGATGTCGTTGCGGTGGCACGCGTCAACGAATGCGGCGAAATCCTCCGGTTTGCCGTAACGCGCACTTGGGGCGAATTGCGACAACACCTGATAACCCCACGACCCGCCGAAGGGGTGTTCCATGATCGGCATCAGTTCGATGTGGGTGAAGCCCGTTTCCTTGATGTAAGGAATCAGATGCTCGGCCAGCTCGCGCCAGTTGTAAGGGCGATCGGGCTCATCATCGCCACCGTGGTGCCACTTCCACGACCCAGCGTGCAGCTCGTAGATCGACAGCGGCTGGTGGATGTCATGCTTCTCGCCCCGCGACTGCATCCAGTCGCTGTCCTGCCATTCGAAGGCAAGCGGCGCAGCGACTTTCGACGCCGTGGCCGGCGGCAGCTGGGTCGCCAGGGCCATCGGGTCGGCTTTCAGCGGCAAGACGCCGTGCTGGCCGAGGATCTCGTACTTGTAGGCCTCGCCCGGGCCAATGCGCGGGATGAAGATTTCCCACACCCCGGTCGGGTGACGCAGGCGCATCGGATGACGACGGCCGTCCCAGCTGTTGAAGTCACCTACCACCGAGACGCGGCGGGCGTTCGGTGCCCACACCGAGAAACGCACACCGTCCACGCCGTCGACGTTCTTCACCTGTGCGCCCAGCGCGCTGCTCAGGTCACGGTGGTTACCCTCGGCGAACAGGTACAAATCCATCTCGCCCAGTTGCTCGCCGAAGCTATACGGGTCTTCGGTGATTTGCTCACCGGTGGCCCAGGAAATTTTCAGCAGATAGGGTTCACGCACCGCAAAGTGCCCGGCAAAGAAGCCCGGCTTGTCGGTCATGCTCAGTTCGCCAAGATCACGTTCGCCATCGCGAGCGAGCACGCGCACCGCCAGCGCATTGGGCAGATAGGCGCGGATCACCTGGCCTTCAGCGCCATCGCTGTGGGGGCCCAGCATCGAGAACGGGTCGCGGTGCTCCGCGCGGATCAACGCGTCCATGTCAACGGCGCTTGGCAATGCTGCGTGGTTGCCATTACCGAATTGGTCAGAGGCACTCATTTTCATTCTCCATCAGACAGGTCTAGAAGCCCGCGCAAGCCTTGAAGCGGAACCGACAACCAAGTCGGCCGATTCTCGGCCTCGTAGGCCACTTCATAAGCGGCTTTTTCCAGGGTGAACAGCGCCAGCGCGGCCGCCTCACCTTTGGCATCTTTCCAGTCGTGACCCACCTCGACGGTGGCCTTGCGGTAGCCCTCCAGGAAGGCTTCCCGCGCCTGCAGCAAATACGTCTCGGCCACTTGCTGGCGGGCGGTGTCGGCCTGCACCGAGGTGTCGGCACTCTGCGCGTTGCGCATGGCCATCGCCGCAGCGTAGTCGAACGAACGCAGCACGCCGCTGACATCTTTGAACGGGCTGTACTTGGCCCGACGCTCCTGCAGGGGACGCGCCGGCTCGCCTTCGAAGTCGATCAGGTAAGCATCGCCCTTCACCACCAGCATCTGGCCGAGGTGCAGGTCGCCATGGACACGCATTCTCAACCCGCCGACCGACTGCTTCGCCAGGGTTTTGACCTGAGCCAGCAGCGCTTTGCGCTTGCCCAGCAGTTCGGTGATGAGCTGCTGATCCTGGGCTTCCAGAGAGTCACGGTGCTGTTCGAGCAGCTGCAAGGCACGCTCGATCTGCGCCGAAACGCTCTTCGCCGAGGCCTCGCTGTCCTTGACGCTGGTCACTTCGGTCTTGAAGTCCGGGTTGTCCGTCGGCGCGCCGAGGATCACGTGCATCTCGCCCAGACGCTGGCCCAGCAAGCCGGCGAAGTCTTTCAGCTCGATCAGCGCGTTGGCTTGCTGCTCCAGCGCCGATTGACCATGGGCCATGTGATCACGCACGGCGCGTTCGAGGTTGTTCTGCGTCCATTCCCACGCATCGCCCTGATTGCTCAGGTAACCCTGTGCGATCATCAGCAGGTTCTTCTCGCCCTGCCCGTCGACGCGCACGACTGCGCCCAACAGCGGCGAGATGTGCGGGTAACCGGCTTCGGTGAGGTACGCACCCATTTCCAGCTCGGGGTGAGTACCGGCCGCGACACGGCGGATCATCTTCAAGACGAGTTTTTTGCCGACCACCACCGAGCTGTTGGACTGCTCGGCCGAGAGGTAGCGCACTTCGGCGTCTTCGTTCAGGCCCAGCGGTGCCAGTTGCGAGGTGCTCTGGAATTGCAGCTCGCCATCCGGCGTCGCCAGCACACTGTTTTCCTGCATGCCGCGGATGACGCTGCGAATGAACGGCTCAAGGGTGAACGCATCGGTGATCAAGCCGACCTGACGGCCGCGACGTACGCGGGACAGGGCCAGCTGTTGCGGCAAGGCGCTGCTGATGTCGTCTTCCGGCAACAGGCCGAATGGCAACTGGTAGCGCACCGTTTCGCCGCCGGAAGTGACTTCGATTTCGCTCAACAACACCGGACGCACCGTGGTGCCGAAGCGCACGGCGTAGGCGATGTGGATGTTGTCGATGGCCGTACCTTTGCCAGCGAACCAGCGGCGTTTCGGCAGATAGACCGACAGTGACTGCTGCTCCATGGTCTGGCGCAGGGGTTCTTCGAGCAGTTCTTCCAGGCGCTGCTTGAGCACCAGGGTCGGGAAGTCCGGCATGCTCTGGGCCGGTTCAACGTGCCAACTGGGCATTTGATTCTCCGCGGCCAGCAAGAACCAGTAGAAGCCATAGGGAGGCAACGTCAGCAGGTAATTGAGCTGGCCAATAGGTGGGAAGGCGCTGCCGCCAAGCATCTCGACCGGAACGGTACCGGCGTACGGGGCCAGTTCAAGCTCGGCGGCCTGGGAGGCGGCCGAGACGTTGGCGACGCAGAGGATGATTTCGGTTTTGCCGTCCGGGCCGGTGTACTCGCGGGTGTAGGCCAGGATGCGGCGGTTGCTCGGCGAGAGCATTTTCAGGGTGCCGCGGCCGAAGGCTTTCTGCTGCCGACGCACGGCAAGCATGCGGCGGGTCCAGTTCAGCAACGAGTGCGGGTCATGGTCCTGCGCCTCGACGTTGACCGACTGATAACCGTACAGCGGGTCCATGATCGGCGGCAGCACCAGGCTCGCCGGGTTGGCGCGGGAAAAGCCGCCGTTGCGGTCGATCGACCACTGCATCGGCGTGCGCACACCGTCACGGTCGCCGAGGTAAATGTTGTCGCCCATGCCGATTTCGTCGCCGTAATACAGGGTCGGCGTGCCGGGCATGGACAGCAGCATGCTGTTGAGCAGTTCGACGCGGCGGCGGTCACGTTCCAGCAACGGCGCCAGGCGACGACGGATGCCCAGATTGATCCGCGCGCGACGGTCCGAAGCGTAGTAATTCCACAGGTAATCACGCTCGCGGTCGGTGACCATCTCCAGCGTCAGTTCATCGTGGTTACGCAGGAAGATCGCCCACTGGCAGTTTTCCGGGATTTCCGGGGTCTGGCGCAGGATGTCGGTAATCGGAAAACGGTCTTCCTGGGCCACCGCCATGTACATGCGCGGCATCAGCGGAAAGTGAAACGCCATGTGGCATTCGTCGCCGTCCTTGCCCTTGCGATCACCGAAGTACAGCTGAGTGTCTTCCGGCCACTGGTTGGCTTCGGCCAGCAGCATGCGATCGGGGTAATTGGCATCGATTTCAGCGCGAATCTGCTTGAGGACCTGGTGGGTCTCCGGCAGGTTCTCGTTGTTGGTGCCGTCGCGCTCGATCAGGTACGGAATCGCGTCCAGACGCAGGCCGTCGATGCCCATGTCCAGCCAGTAGCGCATGACCTCGATGACCGCCTTCATCACCTGCGGGTTGTCGAAGTTCAAGTCCGGCTGGTGGGAGTAGAAACGGTGCCAGAAGTACTGCTCGGCGACCGGGTCCCAGGTCCAGTTGGACTTCTCGGTGTCGAGAAAGATAATCCGGGTGCCGTCGTATTTCTGCGGGTCATCGGACCAGACGTAGAAATCCCGCGCCTTGGAGCCTTTTTTGGCATGCCGCGCGCGCTGGAACCACGCGTGCTGGTCCGAGGTGTGGTTGATGACCAGTTCGGTGATCACCCGCAGGCCGCGGTTGTGCGCCTCGGCGATGAATTTCTTGGCATCGGCCATGGTGCCGTAGTCGCTGTGCACACCCCGATATTCGGAGATGTCATAGCCATCGTCGCGGCGGGGCGACGGGTAGAACGGCAGCAGCCAGATGGTGTTGACGCCCAGCTCGGCAATGTAATCGAGCTTGGCGATCAGCCCCGGGAAGTCACCGATGCCATCGTCGTTGGAATCGAAAAACGACTTAACGTGGACCTGGTAAATCACCGCATCCTTGTACCAGAGCGGGTCTTCGATAAAGGCAGCGTTGCGGGGTTTCTTTGCCATGACCACATCCTTTGAATTATTGGTTTGTGGCTTTGATGCGCCAGATGCCGAACGGCTGGTAAGACGGGTCCAGACGCATGAACTGGGTCTTGCCGTACCAGGTCCAGGAATGCCCGGTCATCAAGTCTTCCCCCAACGTCGCGGCGTCATCCGACAGGCCCATTTCCCACAGCGGCAGTTCGAAATGCGCTTCCTGCGCGTTGCGCGGGTCAAGGTTCACGGCCACCAGAATGAAGTTGCTGCCATCCGCCGTGCGTTTGCCGAAGTACAGGATGTTGTCGTTGTACGCGGTGTAGATCTTCAGGCCCAGGTGCGTCTGCAGCGCCGGGTTCTGGCGACGGATGCGGTTGAGCTGAGCGATCTCGGCAATGATGTTGCCAGGCGCGGTGAAGTCCCGGGGACGGATCTCGTACTTCTCGGAATCCAGGTATTCCTCTTTGCCCGGTACCGGCGCCGATTCACACAGCTCAAAGCCCGAGTACATGCCCCACAGGCCCGAACCCATGGTCGCCAGCGCCGCGCGGATCAGGAAACCGGGGCGCCCTGAATCGTGCAGGAACGGCGGATTGATGTCCGGCGTGTTGACGAAGAAGTTCGGCCGGTAGCATTCACGCCACGGCGACTCGTTGAGCTGGGTGAAATACTCGCTCAGCTCGGCCTTGTTATTGCGCCAGGTGAAATAGGTGTAGCTCTGGGAATAACCGACCTTGCCCAGGCGCGCCATCATCGCCGGCTTGGTGAAAGCTTCGGCGAGGAACATGACTTCCGGGTGCTGGCTGCGCACGTCGGCAATCATCCACTGCCAGAACGGCAGCGGTTTGGTGTGCGGGTTGTCGACGCGGAAGATCTTCACGCCCTCTTTCACCCAGCCGAGGATCACGTCACGCAACTCGGTCCACAGGCCTGGAATGGCGTCCGGCGCGTAGAAATCGACGTTGACGATGTCCTGGTATTTCTTCGGCGGGTTTTCCGCATAGCGGATGGTGCCGTCCGGACGCCACGAGAACCAGCCCGGGTGCTCCTTGAGCCACAGGTGATCCTGGGAGCACTGGATGGCGAAATCGAGGGCGATTTCCAGGCCATGCTCGGCTGCAGCGGCGACCAGCTCGCGGAAGTCTTCACGGGTGCCCAGTTGCGGGTGAATGGCGTCATGCCCGCCTTCAGCGCTGCCGATGGCGTAAGGGCTGCCCACATCATCCGGGCCTGCGGTGAGGGAGTTGTTCGGGCCTTTGCGGTGCGCACGGCCAATCGGGTGGATCGGCGGGAAGTACAGCACGTCGAAGCCCATGTCGCGGATCATCGGCAGGCGCGTGTGAACGTCCTTGAAGGTGCCGTGGCGCTTTTTGTCATCGGTGATCGAACGCGGAAACAGCTCGTACCAGCTGGCGAACTGGGCCAGCTCACGTTCAACGTCCAGAGGGAATTCCAGGCTGCGGCTGAGGAACGCGTGGTTGTCCGCCTTGGCCATCACGGCGGCGGTTTCGCTGTTCAGCAGCAGTGCGACTTTGGCCTCGTTTTCGGTGGCCTCGCCCAGGCGCTTGATCAGGCTGTCGAGCTGACCGCGCAATTCCAGGGTGCTGCGCTCGGCGGCGTGCACCAGGTGCAGGCGCCCTTCTTCCAGCTCCAGGTCGATCGTCACGCCCGCGGCGTACTTCTTTTCCAGCTCGTAGCGGTAGCTACCGAACTGATCGATCCAGGCTTCGAGGCGGTAGATATAGCGGGTGAAGGTCGGCGGGGTGAATTCGCCAATCCAGCTGTCGTTGCCCAGCTCGCGCATGGGCACGGACTGCCATTCTTCATCGTCAGCGGCCCGGTAGACGATACGTACGGCCATCTTGTCGTGGCCGTCCGCGTAGATTTTGCTGGTGACCGTGACCGGCTGACCGACAACGGCCTTGGCAGCCAGCTGACCGTTATCGATCACCGGTTGGGTGTCCTCGATCACGATCCGCGGCAGCTGCAAGGCTTGGGTCAGGGGGATAGGGTGGATAGAGTGGAGAACATCGTTGGCCAGGGAATCCGGGCCGTACGGCTGATCAGCAGTATCATTCATCGAGCATCACTCCTCACGCCCAGGGACGCCCGCTGTGGGGCGCCCATTGCTTCAGCGTCTTTGTCCATAACATAAGAGAGAGCCACGGGATCAACGCATCCGGACGTGGCAGCATAGGTTCCGAACGCCAGCCTCGGGCAAAAGTTCAAAGAGCTTGCGTGACGGTTGATCAACTCAGCGCACGGCACGCGGACTGGTTATGCTCAGCACCGGGAAGGCAGCAGCGCAACGGTTGCAGTGAATCATTGGCAACGGGGAGCGGTCGTAACCTGGGAGTGCTGCGGCGTTGATGAACAGCCGCTCGACACGCTTGCCTCGATAACCAAAGGAAGGTAACACCATGAGCATTCCCGTTCCCGCAGAAACGCCCGATCCGAACATCGATGACCCCGAGCTGCCGGTGCCCAAGCCGGAGGAGCCGCCTTCCCCGCTCATGCCCCCGGTGATCGAACCGCCGGCCGGTGACCCGCCGAGCAGCGAGCCGCCGGCGATTCTGGATGAGAAGTTTCCTGAATGATTGAATGCCCTCCCCGGGGAAGCCGGTCCCTGCTGATGCGACACGTTTTGTGGGACCGGCTTTAGCCGGGAAGCTTTTAGCGGGCCAGCTGCGATTTTGAGGGTGCGCCGACTGGTCTCTTCCCGGCTGAAGCCGGTCCTACTGCGCGTGCTTTCCGTAGCACCGACTGCGCATGTTTTCCGTAGGACCGGCTGCGCATGTTTTCCGTAGCACCGACTGCGCATGTTTCCCGTAGGACCGGCTTCAGCCGGGAACGCGTTAGCAGCCACACCATCGAAGTTGCCGAATGACCCCAGGCTCACGGCTCCTGCGCTTCGCCACCTGTGCTGCGGGCCGGGTCTTTGGCGCGTTCTTCCGGCGATTCAAAGCGCCTGACAATCCGCGGCATAAGACTGAAAATCCCCAGCGCCAGCAAGGTACTCAGTACGGCCGTCATTTCCCTGCCCATCCCGGCGGCGATACCAATGGCCGCCGTCATCCATAACCCCGCCGCCGTAGTCAGGCCCTTCACTTGCGTCGCGTTGAGCGCATCGCCCTTGAGGATGGTCCCGGCGCCGAGAAAGCCGATCCCCGCCACAATGCCCTGCACCACCCGACTAAGTGCAGCGTCGTCGGCACCGGCCATACGCGGCACCAGCACAAACAGCGCAGCGCCCATGCACACCAGCATGTGAGTTCGAACCCCGGCCGCCTTGCCTTTGTGTTCCCGCTCGAAGCCCAGAATCCCGCCCAGCAGCGCCGCAATCACCAGGCGTATGGTCACGCGGGTGATCTGCCCGGCATCGGTGATGTCAGAGAACTCGGCCTGCAGTGTTTCCACCACTTCTTCCCACCAGGCATTCATCAGTGCATTCCCCTCATTCAGCGTCAGTGCCGTATGGACCGCAGCAGGGGCCGAGAGTGCGGGAGGAGCCCGACGACCCTCACCCCTGATCCGGTTCTCGGGTGCATATCTGCATCTGTACTAATTCGCAGACGACGCGCATATTCCGCCTGCACCGGGTCACCCGCCCTTCCCGCCAGCCACCCACTGGCGGCTGCGCCCCAGACGCCCCTCAGCACGAGCCCCGCCATGAAGCGTTATGAAAAGTTTGCCGATGACATTGCCGAGCTGATCCGCACCGGGGTGCTTGCTGCGGGGCAGCGTGTGCCGTCGGTGCGCTACGCCAGCCAAACCCACGGCATCAGTCCGTCGACGGTGTTCCAGGCCTACTACTTGCTGGAACGTCGAGGCCTGATCCGGGCGCGGCCGCGTTCCGGCTACTTCGTCAACGACAGCATTCGCCTGCAAGGCCTGAGTGACAACGCCATCGAGCAGGATGCGCGCCCCGCGCCACAGCTGAGCGAATCCACCGAAGTCGACGTCAGCGAACTGGTGTTCTCGGTGCTGGAATCGATCAAGGACCCGAACACCGTGCCATTCGGCTCCGCCTTCCCCAGCGCCGCGCTGTTCCCGTTGCAGCGCCTGGCCCGCTCCCTCGCCAGTGCCACCCGCGACATGGACCCGCGCATGGTCGTCAGCGACCTCTCGCCCGGCAATCCAGCCCTGCGCCGGCAGATCGCCCTGCGTTACATGGTCGCCGGGCAGATGCTGCCCATGGACGAGCTGCTGATCACCAACGGGGCCCTTGAAGCCCTGAACCTGTGCCTGCAAGCGGTGACCGAGCCCGGTGATCTGGTGGCCATCGAGGCACCGGCGTTCTACGCCTGCCTGCAGGTGCTCGAACGGCTGAAGCTCAAGGCGGTGGAAATCCCGGTGCACCCGCAACAGGGCATTGACCTGGCGGTGCTTGAGCAGGCGCTCGAGCGTTACCCGATCAAGGCCTGCTGGAGCATGACCAGCTTCCAGAACCCCACCGGCGCGACGGTGCCTGAGGCGCGCAAACGGGAGCTGGTGCAGCTGCTGCGCAAGCATGAGGTGCCGCTGATCGAGGATGACGTGTACGCCGAGCTGTATTACGGCCAGCACGCGCCGAAACCGGCGAAGGCGTTCGACACCGAAGGCCTGGTCCTGCATTGCGGCTCGTTCGCCAAGAGCCTGGCGCCCGGGTATCGGGTGGGCTGGGTCGCTGCCGGGCGTTATGCGCAGAAGGTCGAGCGGCTGAAGATCATGACCTCGCTGTGCGCCTCGATGCCGGCCCAGGCCGCCATCGCCGATTACCTGCAACACGGTGGCTACGACCGGCACCTGCGCAAGTTGCGCCACAGCCTGGAAGATCAGCAGCGTGCCATGCTCGGCGCCATCGCCCGGTATTTCCCCGCGCAGACCCGCGTCAGCCAGCCCACCGGCGGGTACTTCCTGTGGGTGGAGCTGCCGGAACAGATCGATTCGCTGAAAGTGTTCCAGGCCGCCCTTGCCCAGGGCATCAGCATCGCCCCCGGCCCGATGTTTTCGCCAACGCGGCGCTTCCAGCCCTTCATCCGCCTGAACTACGGCAGCCCGTGGGGTGAAACGCCCGAGCGGGCGATGGAGACACTGGGGAAGATCATTCGCTCGATGATGGGTTAAAAAGTGCCGGGCGAAGGGGCAGCGCTGCAAATCTTAAGTGCCAGGACTGGCCCCTTCCCGGCTAAAGCCGGTCCTACAAAGGACCGCGTGCAGTCAGCGGAATTGACTGTGAACGCGGATGTAGGACCGGCTTCAGCCGGGAAGACGGCGGCACATTCAGCGGTGACTACCGACCGCCGCCCAGATCAATGAACGACCCCGTCGAATAGGACGCCTTGTCCGACAGCAGCCACAGAATCGCTTCCGCCACTTCATCGGCCAGTCCGCCACGGCCCATGGGGATGGTCGGTTCCAGCTTGCTGACGCGGTGAGGGTCGCCGCTCAGGGCGTGGAATTCGGTGAAGATGTAACCGGGGCGCACGGCGTTGACCCGCACCCCCTCGCCCGCCACTTCCTTGGCCAGCCCGACGGTGAAGGTGTCCAGGGCGCCCTTGGACGCCGCGTAGTCGACGTATTCACCGGGTGATCCGAGCCGTGCCGCCACGGACGAGACATTGACGATGCTGCCGCCGCGCCCGCCATGACGGGGCAACATGCGCAGCAGCGCGTGCTTGCTGCAGAGCATGGGCCCGACTACGTTGCTCATCATGATCTTCAGCAGACGAAACTCGGACATCGTGTCCAGCCGCGAAGCCTCGCCCACCGTGCCGGCGTTGTTGACCAGCGCAGTGATTCGGCCCATGTCGGCATCGACCCGGGCAAAAAGACGAATGATCTCATCCTCGTTGCTGACGTCCGCCTGTACCGCAATGGCATGCCCGCCCGCCTCGCGAATCTGCCCGCACAACCGCTCGGCCGAAGCGTGATCGGACAGATAGTTGATGCACACGCGATATCCCTGCGCTGCGGCCAGCACCGCCGTGGCGGCCCCGATACCCCGGGAGCCGCCGGTGATGAGGAGATTTTTATCCATAAACGTTCCCAGTCGATCAATGCGTGGAGGTGGGGTGGGTGTTAACACTCAATCGGTGATTTCGCGGACACGACGCCGGGCAGCTTCAATGTCAGCCATGAAACCCTCGGCCGGCAATGGAGAACCCAGCAGGTTGCCCTGCAACGCGTCGCAGCCCAGCCGCGTCAGGAAACTCTGTTGGCTGGCGGTCTCGACCCCTTCGGCAACGATGCGCAGGTTCAGCGCCTGACCCAGCGCAACGATCGCCGACACGATGGCCGCATCGTCGCTGTCGGGCTCCAGGTCGCGCACGAAACCGCGGTCGATTTTCAATTCGTTGGCCGGCAGGCGTTTGAGGTACATCAGGCTGGAGTAGCCGGTGCCGAAGTCGTCGATGGACAGGTCCACGTCCATGTCCGAGAGCTTGCGCAGCACGGTCATGCTCGCGTCGGCATCGCTCATGGCGGTGGTTTCGGTGATTTCCAGGGTCAGGCAGTTGGCCGGCAGCCCGTGGGTCGTCAACGCATCCGCGACCGCTTCGATCAGCCCGACATGGCTGAATTGCAATGCCGACAGGTTCACGGCAACGCGCCAGTCAGTGTTGCCGGCGTCGTACCAGCACTTCATCTGCCGGCAGGCCTCGCTCATCACCCATTCGCCGACCGGAATGATCAAGCCGGTTTTTTCCGCCAGACCCATGAAGGTATCCGGCATCAGCAGCCCGAGCTGCGGATGGTTCCAGCGCAGCAGTGCTTCGGCACCGACCGGCCGGTGGGAGCTTGTGCTGAACTTGGGCTGATAATGCAGGCAGAATTGCCCGTCACGCAGCGCAAGACGCAGGTCCTGTTGCAACTGCAGCTTGTTGCGCGCATTGGTGTTCATCGACGCGTCGAAGAAGCTGTAGCCGTTCTTGCCGGCGTTCTTGGCGTGGTACATCGCGGCGTCGGCGTTCATCAGCAATTCCTGCTGGGTTCGGCCGTTCCCCGGGTACAGGCTGATGCCGATGCTCACTGTCACCTGCAGATCGTGTTCCTGCACGCTGAACGGCTGGTTCACCAGCGAGACCTGACGCGACGCCACGCTGACCGCCTCTTCGCCATCGTCGAGTTCGACCAGCAACACGAATTCATCGCCGCCGATGCGCGCCAGGGTGTCATGGCGATGGAAGTTCTCGCGCAATCGGAAGGCCACGGCCCGCAAGAGCTGGTCGCCGACGTGATGGCCGAACGCATCGTTCACCGGTTTGAAGCCATCCAGATCCAGAAACATCAGGGCGAACATGCCGCCCTCGGCATCGACCTTGCGCATGGCCTGATCGATACGATCGGCCAGCAACATGCGGTTGGGGAGCCCGGTCAGGTTGTCGTGCAGGGCCAGTTGCGTGAGCTCGCGGTTGGCCTCTTTCAACGACAGTGACAGTTGGGCGGTACGCGCCGCCATGCGCGCGTCCAGCACCGACGTCAGCAAGGTGATGCCCAGCACCGCCAGACTGGTGACCAGGACCACCTTGTCCAGACCGTCGGTGCGCAGGCCATTGGAAAGCGCGCCGCAGAAACTGCCCTGTGGAAAGTTGGCGGCGGTCATGGCGGTGTAGTGCATGCCCAGGATCGCAAACCCCATGACCACCGCCGCGCCCCCGCGTGCCAGGCGAACGTAAGGGGTTTCCTTGCGCAGCCGCACGGCGATGCTCAGCGCGACGGCGGACGCGGTGACGGCAATGACCAACGACAACCCGAACAAGGTGGGGTCGTAGTCTATGCCCGGCTGCATGCGCATCGCCGCCATGCCGGTGTAATGCATGGCGCAGCTGCCCAGGCCCATGACCAGTGCGCCGAACAGCATATTCGACAACGGGACGCGGTCGTGACTGACCAGCCACAAGGCAAAACCCGAGGAGAAAATGGTCATCAGCAACGAGAGCAGTGTCAGCGGTATGTCGTACGCCAGCTCGATGGGCAGCGTGAACGCAAGCATGCCGATGAAGTGCATCGACCAGATGCCGATGCCCATGGAGAGCGCGCCGCCGCACACCCACAGCATCCTCGCCCGACCGCGGGCCGACGCAATGCGACCGGCCAGATCAAGGGTCGTGTAAGACGCGAGAATCGCTACGAGGACTGAAATCAGAACCAGCGAATTGGTGTAATGGCCGATCAACATGGCTGGCTCTTGGCTCAACGGAGTGCGGCCTTTCAGCCCTGATCAATTCGGCCGCGATTGTACCGAAATTCCTGTGAAAGTCCCGTCACTCCGTTGCGAAGGTGGCACATCGCTATTTAATTCACATCAGCGGTCGGAGACTTCGGCGCCCGCTTTCAGCCCGGTGGCAGCGTCCCAACCGCCGCCCAATGCCGCGATCAATTGGGCGCTGGCAACCAACCGGCTTTCCAGCACATTCAGCACACTGCGTTCGTTGCTCAGTGCGGTGGTCTGCACGTTGACCACGTCCAGGTAGCCGATCAGCCCGGCCTTGTACTGGTTGTTGGTCAGGCGCAGGGAGTCGCGCGCCGATTGCAGCGCCTCGTCGCGCACCCCGGATTCCTGCTCATAAACGCGCAACTGCGCCATGTAGTCTTCGACTTCCTTGAAGCCGTCGAGCACGGTCTGGCGGTACTGGGCGACGGTCTGGTCGTAGACCGCTTCGGTGCGGTCCACTTCGGCCGCACGCTGGCCACCGTCGAAGAGGGTCATCGCCAATTGCGGGCCGACCGACCAGAAGCGGTTGGGCAGGGAAATCCAGTTGCTGACGGTGCTGCTGCTGTAACCGCCGCTCATGCTCAGGGTCAGGTCCGGGTAATACGCGGCCTTGGCCACGCCGATATTGGCGTTGGCGGTCATCACCGATCGCTCGGCTGCGGCGATGTCCGGGCGGCGTTCGAGCAATTGCGACGGCAGCTGCGCCGGAATCTGCGGCACCGCCGGAATCGAGGTGGTCGCCGCGAGGCTGAAGTCCGCCGGCGCCTGCCCCATCAGCACGGCAATCGCGTTTTCGAACTGGGCGCGCTGCCATTGAAGGTCGATCAGGTCGGCCTGGGTGCTCTTGAGTTGCGTCTGCGCCTGGGCCGTGGCATCGCGGCCGGAAATCCCGGCGCGGTATTGGTTCTGGGTCATGGTGAGCGAGCGCTGATAGGCGTCGACGGTCGCTTCGAGCAAACGCTTCTGCTCATCGATCACCCGCAGTTGCAGGTAGTTCTGCACCAGCTGCGATTGCAGGCTCAGGCGCATCGACGCCAGGTCGGCGAGGCTGGCCTGGGCGCTGGCCTTGTCGGCTTCCAGCCCGCGGCGCAACTTGCCCCACACGTCGGCCTCCCAGCTCACGCCCAGTTGCGCGTTGTAGGTGTCGCGAATGCCGCTGCTGGAACTGCTCAGGCTGGAACTGCTGCTGCCGGTGCCCTGGCTCGAGCGGTTCTTGCTGGTGGTCAGGTCCAGCGTCGGGAAAAACGCGCCCCGCGCACTGCGCACCAGGGCGGCGGCCTGCCGGTACTGCGCCTCGTACTGCGCCACGGTCTGGTTGGACGTATTGAGTGTTTCCACCAGCGCGTTGAGCTGGGCGTCGCCGTAGATTTCCCACCACGCGCCGCGCGCCATCGCATCGCTCGGGTTGGCCTGGGTCCAGCCTTCGGCCTGCTTGAAGTGCGCCGGGGTCGGCATGTCCGGTGTCTTGTAATCCGGGCCGACGGCGCAGGCACTGAGCAGCAGCGCGCACAAGGCAACGCCGAAGGTCCTGTGAAACGGCAACGTCCGCTGTGGGCCAGGCGCTTTCATCGAGTCGTTCATAGCGGAGTGTCCAGGGCAGCATCCGTCTGCACACCGCGCCATTGGTTGAAACGATGGCGCAGACGGTCGAGATAAAGGTAAACCACGGGCGTGGTGTACAGCGTGAGGATCTGGCTGAGGATCAGGCCGCCGATGATGGTCAGGCCCAGTGGCCGACGCATTTCCGCCCCTTCGGCGCTGCTCAGCAGCAACGGCACGGCGCCGAGAATCGCCGCCAGCGTGGTCATCAGGATCGGTCGCAGGCGCTGCAGACAGGCGTTGCGAATGGATTCCACCGGGGTCATGCCGCCCTGGCGCTCAAGCTGCAGGGCGAGGTCGATCATCAGAATCGCGTTCTTTTTCACCACGCCGATCAGCAGGAACAGCCCCAACAGCGAGATCAGGCTGAATTGCCCGCCGGTGAGGTAGATGCTCAACAGCGCGCCGACCCCCGCCGAGGGCAGCGTCGACAAAATGGTCAGTGGGTGGATGTAGCTTTCGTAGAGAATGCCCAGCACCAGGTACACCGCCACCAGCGCGCCAAGGATCATCCACGGCTGGCTCTTCTGGGTGGCGGCGAAAGCGTCGGAGGTCCCGGCCATCTTGGCGATCACGTCCTCGCGCAGGCCCACCGCCGCGACGGCGCGTTCAATGGCGGCGTTGGCCTGGTCGAGGGTGACGCCGTCGGACAGGTCAAAGGAGATGTTTTCCGAGGCGAACTGACCGTCGTGGCTGACCCGGTCGTCTTCCAGGCTGCGCTCGTAACGGGCAATGGTCGACAGCGGCACCCGCGCGCCGTCGGCAGTGATCACCTGGACCTGCTCCAGGGTGGTCGGGTCGAGGGCATATTTCGGGTTGACCTCCATGACCACCTGATACTGGTTCAACGGGTCATAGATGGTCGACACCTGACGCTGGCTGTAGGCGTTGTTCAACACGGTGGTGACCATGTTCATGTCGATGCCCAGGCGCTTGGCCGCATCGCGGTCGACGATCAGCGTCACCTGCTGGGTGCCGCCGCCATCGTTAGCGTCGATGGCAGTCAGCTCCTTGAGCGACTTCAGTGCCGCGACGACCTTCGGATACCACAGGCGCAGGGTTTCCAGGTCGCCACTTTGCAGGATGTACTGGTATTGCGAGGTGGTCTGCTCGCGGCCGCCGCCTAGTTGCAGGTCCTGATCCGGCTGGAGGAACAGGCGCCCGCCCGGCACCAGCGGCATTTCCTTGCGCAGCCGCTCGACCACTTCCATGGCGCCGATGTTGCGTTCCTTGATCGGCTTCAGGCGCACGATGATGAACGCGTTGCCGGTGCCGCCGTTGCCGCCAATGAAGCCTGCGACGCTCTCCACGGCCGGGTCCTTGAGGATCGCCGAGCGAAACGTGTCCATCTTCGGCTGCATCACGGAAAACGACAGGCCGTCATCCCCCCGTACAAACCCCATCAATTGGCCGGTGTCCTGCTGCGGCAGGAAGGTCTTGGGCACCACGACGTACAGGGCGATGTTGCCGACGATGGTCAGCAGCAGCGTCAGCAGGGTCAGGCGCCGATGGCGCAGCACCCAGCGCAGGCTGCGGTCATAACCGGCAACCATGCGGTCATTGACCCGCTGACTCCAGCGCTGCAGGCGGTTTTCCGAGCCCGGCACATGGGGCTTGAGCCAGCGCGCGCACAGCATCGGCGTCAGGGTCAGCGAAACCACCAGGGAAACGACGATGGACACCGACAAGGTGATGGAAAACTCGCGGAACAGACTCTCCACCAGCCCGCCCATGAACAGGATCGAGATGAACACCGCGACCAGCGACACGTTCATCGACAGCAGCGTAAAGCCGACTTCCTTTGCGCCGAGATAAGCCGCCTCCATGGGGGGCACGCCGTCGTCGATGTGCCGGGAAATGTTCTCCAGCACCACGATGGCATCGTCGACCACCAGGCCGGTGGCGAGAATCAGCGCCATCAGCGACAGGTTGTTCAGCGAGAACCCGTACAGGTACATGATCGCGAAGGTGCCCACCAGCGACACCGGCACGGCCAGGGTCGGGATCAGCGAGGCACGGAAATTCCCGAGAAACAGGAACACCACCAGAATCACCAGCACCACGGCGATCAGCAGGGTCATTTCGGCTTCGTGCAGGGTGGCCTTGATCACCGGCGAGCGGTCCATGGCCAGGTCGAGCTTGACGCTGGCGGGCAGCACGGCCTGCAACGCTGGCAACTGCGCCTTGATCGCCGCTACGGTTTCGATGATGTTGGCGCCGGCCTGGCGGTTGATCACCAGCAGCACGGCGGCCTTGTCATTGAAGAAGCCGCTGTTGTAGCGGTCTTCCACCGAATCCTTGACCTTGGCCACATCTTTGAGCCGCAACGCCGCGCCGTTGGCGTAATGGATGATCAGCGATTCGTAATCCTTGGCCTTCTCCAGCTGGTCGTTGGCCTGCACCTGCCAGTTGTGCTCGCTGTTCTCCACCGAGCCTTTCGGGCGGCGCACATTGGAATTGGAAATGGTCGTGCGCACTTCGTCCAGCGACACGCCGTACTGGGACAGCAGCTTGGGCTCCAGCTCCACGCGCACGGCGGGCAGCGAGCTGCCGCCGATCTGCACTTCGCCGACGCCGTTCACCTGGGACAGGCTCTGGGAAAGGATCGTCGACGCCATGTCGTACAGCTCGCCCTTCTCCAGCACGTCGGAGGTCAGCGACAGCACCATGATCGGCGCCTGGGACGGGTTGACCTTCTTGTAGGTCGGCATGCTGCGCATCCCGCTGGGCAGCAGGCTGCGCGACGCATTGATGGCCGCCTGCACTTCCCGGGCAGCACCGTTGATGTCGCGGTCCATGTCGAACTGCAGAATGATCCGCGTCGAGCCCTGACTCGATCGGCTGCTCATGGTATTGACCCCGGCGATCACCCCGAGGGAGCGCTCCAGCGGCGTCGCCACGCTCGACGCCATGATTTCCGGGCTGGCGCCGGGCAACGAAGCGCTGACCACGATCACCGGAAAATCCATGTTCGGCAGCGGCGACACCGGCAGCAGACCGAAGCTCATCCCGCCCAGCAGCATGATTGCCAGGCTCAAGAGCATGGTCGCTACGGGGCGTTTGATGAAGGGCCCGGACAGATTCATGGGCGGGAGCTCCAAGCGGCGAGCTTCAAGCTGCAAGTGAATCTGCGGCGAACTCCACTCTTGTAGCTTGCCGCTTGAAGCTTGTGGCTGCCGGTCATAGCGCCGCCTCGGTCTTGGGCTGCCGCGCAAACCGGCGCCCCAACCGATCAAAGTACAAATAGATGACCGGCGTGGTGAACAGCGTCAGGACCTGGCTAACCAGCAAGCCGCCGACCATCACCAGACCCAGGGGCTGGCGCAGCTCGGCCCCGGAGCCCGAGGCGAACATCAGCGGGATCGCGCCGAACAGTGCCGCCAGGGTAGTCATCAGAATCGGGCGGAAACGCAGCAGGGCCGCTTCGTAGATCGCGGTCTCCGGGTCGATGCCGCGGTTGCGTTCGGCGTCGAGGGCGAAGTCGATCATCATGATCGCGTTCTTCTTGACGATGCCGATCAGCAGGATGATGCCGATGATGGCGATCATGCCCAGGTCATTGCCGCTGAGGATCAGCGCCAGCAGCGCACCGATGGCCGCCGACGGCAGGGTCGACAGAATGGTGATCGGGTGGATGTAGCTCTCATAGAGCACGCCCAGCACGATGTACATGGTGATCACCGCCGCCAGCACCAGCAGCAGCGTGCTGGACAGCGAGGCCTGGAAGGCTTCGGCTGCGCCCTGGAATTCCGTCTGCACGCCGATCGGCATGCCGATGTCTTTCTGCACCTGCTCGATGACTTCCACGGCCTTGCCCAGCGCGACGCCCGGCGCCAGGTTGAACGACATCATCACCGCCGGAAACTGGCCGATGTGGGCAATCGCCAACTGCGCCTGACGTTGTTCGACCCGGGCCAGGCTCGACAGCTTGACCTGCCCGCCGTCGGTGGTCTTGACGTGAATCTGTTCCAGCGCCTCGGGCCCCAGCTCACTGCGCGAGTCGGCCTGCAACACCACCCGGTACTGGCTGGCCTGGGTGTAGATGGTGGAAATCTGCCGCTGGCCGAAGGCGTCATAGAGCGCGTCGGTGATGTTGGCGACGGTCACGCCCAGCCGACTGGCGGCATCGCGGTCGATGTTGAGAAGCACCTGCAGACCCTTGTCCTGCAAGTCGCTGGCGACATCGGTCAACTCCGGCCGCTGAGCCAGCGCCTCCACCAGTTTGCCGCTCCACAGATTGAGCAGGTCGGCGTCCGGCGAGGACATGCTGAACTGGTACTGGGTGCGGCTGACCCGGTCCTCGATGGTGAGGTCCTGCACCGGCTGCATGAACAGGCGGATGTCTGACAGCTGATCGACTTCGGGCTGCAGGCGCTGGATCACTTCGGACGCCGTCACATCCCGCTCGCTGTGGGGTTTGAGGTTGATCAGCATGCGACCGCTGTTGAGGGTCGCATTGTCGCCGTCGACGCCGATGTACGAAGACAGACTGGCGACCGAAGGGTCCTTCAGGATGATTTTCGCCAGGGCCTGCTGGCGCTGGCTCATGGAAGCGAACGACACCGACTGGGGCGCTTCGGAAATGCCCTGAATCACACCGGTGTCCTGCACCGGAAAGAAGCCCTTGGGCACGGCCAGATACAGCAATACCGTGATTCCAAGGGTGGCGATGGCGACCAGCAGTGTCAGCGGCTGATGCTTGAGCACCCACTGCAACTTGCGCCCGTAGGCGGCCACCAGCCAGTCGATCCACGCGCCGCTGGCCCGGTAGAACCGGCCCTGCTCTTCTTCTTTCGGCTCACGCTTGAGCAAGCGCGCGCACATCATTGGCGTCAGGGTGAGGGACACCACGAGGGAAATCAGGATCGCCACGGCCAGGGTAATGGCGAACTCGCGGAACAACCGCCCGACCACGTCGGCCATGAACAGCAGCGGAATAAGCACGGCAATCAGTGAGATGGTCAGCGAGATCAGCGTGAAACCAATCTGCCGGGCGCCCTTGAGCGCCGCCTGCAACGGCGTCTCGCCCTCCTCCAGGTGCCGGGAAATATTCTCCAGCATGACGATGGCGTCATCGACCACGAAACCGGTGGCAATGGTCATCGCCATCAAGGTCAGGTTATTGACCGAAAAGCCGGCCAGGTACATCACACCAAAGGTGCCGATCAGCGACAGCGGCACGGCCACCGAGGGAATGATCGTCGCGCTGAAGCGTCGCAGAAACAGGAAGGTCACCAGCACCACCAGCACGATGGAAATCATCAGCTCGTGCTGCACGTCGCTGACCGACGCGCGGATGGTCTGGGTGCGGTCGGTGAGCACGGTGACGTCAAGCCCGGCGGGCAGCTTCTCGGTGATGCTGGGCAGCAGCGCCTTGATCCGGTCGACCACGTCGATCACGTTGGCGCCTGGCTGACGCTGGATGTTCAGCAGCACGGCCTGGTTCTCATTGGCCCACGCGGCAAGGCGATCGTTTTCGGCGCCGTCGACGATCTCGGCGACATCCTTGAGCCGCAGCGGGCCGCCGTTGTTGTAAGCCAGAATCAGGTTGGCGTACTCCTCGGGGGACTTGAGCTGGTCATTGCCGTCGAGCATCGACACCCGCGTCGGGCCGTCGAAATTACCCTTGGGCGTGTTGACGTTGGAGGCGCTGACCAGCGTGCGGACGTCCGCGAGGTTCAGGCCGTTGGCCGCCAGTGCGTCGGCGTTGACCTTGATCCGCACCGCCTGACGCTGGCCGCCGGCGATGGTGACCATGCCCACCCCGCTGATCTGCGCGATCTTCTGCGCCATGCGCGTGTCGACCAGATCATTGAGTTTGGGCAGCAGCATGGTTTTCGACGTAATGGCCAGGGTCAGCACCGGCGTGTCGGCCGGGTTGACCTTGTTATACGTCGGGGGCGCCGGCAGGTCGCTCGGCAGCAGGTTGGTTGCGCCGTTGATAGCCGCCTGCACCTCCTGCTCGGCGACGTCCATGTTGATGTCGAGGCTGAAACGCAGGGTGATGACCGAGGCCCCGCCGGAACTGGTCGAGGCCATCTGGGTCAGGCCCGGCATCTGCCCGAACTGGCGCTCAAGGGGCGCGGTCACGGCACTGGTCATCACTTGCGGACTCGCGCCCGGGTACAGCGTCATCACCCGAATGGTCGGGTAATCCACCTGCGGCAGCGCCGACACCGGCAGCAGCGTGTACGCGATCAGACCGGCCAGCACGATGGCGAGCATGCTCAGCGTGGTGGCGACCGGCCTGAGGATGAACAGGCGTGACAGGTTCATACGTTGCCTTTCTTCGCGGTCTCGGTGCCCGCTGACTCACCGGGCTCCTTCGAGGGCTTGCCCTGCAACTGCTGACCCGGCGAGGCCGGCACGTCCTTGCTGTCGTTGACCACGTCCACCGCACTGCCGTCTTTCAGGCGGTCGGTGCCTTCGAGCACCACACGGTCGCCGGCCGTCAGACCTTCGGTAATCACCGTGGAGTTCTCGTCGCTTGGCCCGGTCTTGAGGGCGCGAATGCGCACGGTCTTGTCGCCGTCCATCACGTACACGAAGGTGCCGTTGACGCCGAACTGCACCGCGGCCGACGGCACCAGCACCACGTTTTTCAGGGTATTGGCCAGAAGGCGTGCGTTCACGAACTGATTGGGGAACAGCGCTTCGTTGTCGTTACCAAACCGCGCTTTGAACTTCAACGTGCCGGTGGTGATGTCGATCTGGTTATCGATGCTGGCGAGCACGCCGGTGGCCTGGAGCTTCAGGTCGCCACGGTCCCACGCCTCGACCGGCAACTTGCCGCCGCTGCGGTAACGGCTCAGCACCTCGGCGAGGTCTTTTTCCGGAAGCGTGAAGTTGACAGTGATCGGTTTGGTCTGGGTGATCACCGCCAGGGCGGTGGTGTCGTTGGCGGCGACCAGATTGCCGACGTCCAGCTGGCGCAGGCCGATGCGGCCCGAGATCGGCGCACGGATCTGCGAGAACTCCAGGTTGAGCTTCGCGTCGCCCACGGCTGCCTGATTGGTCTTGATCGTCCCCTGGTACTGGCCGACCAGGGATTCGGCGGTGTCCAGGGTTTGCTTGGCGATGCTGTCTTCTTTGTACAGGCCCCGATAACGCTGTACGTCGAGTTGAGCATTCTTGAGCAGCGCCTGGTTCTGCATCAGCGTGCCTTCCGCCTGTTGCAGCGCGATCTGGTAGCTGCGCGGGTCGATCACCGCCAGCAAATCGCCGGCCTTGACCTGTTGGCCTTCCTGGAAATTGATCTTCATCAATTCGCCTGCCACGCGGCTGCGCACGTTGATCGTGTTCAGCGCGGTCACAGTGCCAAGGGCTTTGTAGTAGATGGGGAAGTCGCCGGTGTTCGCGACTGCGACCCGCACCGGTACCGGGGCGGTGGAGCCGCCGAACCCGGGACGCTTGGCCACCGCCTTGCCGTTGCCGCCGCTGCGGCTTGCGCTGGCCTGGGCCTGATCGCCTTTCTGCGCCGTGGCGTTTGGTTGCGACGCGGATCCCGGCCAGAAGCGCCAGCACAGGCCAGCGACGATCAATAGAACCAACAGGCTTATCAGCCAGCGACGGGAATTACGGGGGCCAGACAATTGCATGGATAAATCAACCAGTGTGCGCGTGAGCGTCTTCGGGAGGCTGAACAATAAGCATAGAGTCCGGCAAGGCAAAGGGGCTTTACCGGCAATTTACCTAGTGCTTACTTGGAATAAGGTGCTGACGTACCCATAAAAAACGGCCTGAGGGTGTCAGGCCGCCTGGATGTTGCCGGGTAATGCCGTCGACTGATGGCAATACGCCGCTTGCCAGCTTACTTCAATACGGCCAGCGCCGCGTCGTAGTTCGGCTCCTGGCCGATTTCCGGTACCAGTTCGCTGTGCAGCACCGTGTCGTTTTCGTCCAGCACCACGACAGCACGGGTGGTCAGCCCCACCATCGGCCCGTCGGCGATGGCAACGCCGTAGTCCTGCATGAACTGCGCGCCGCGCATGGTCGACAGGTTCTTCACGTTTTCCAGACCTTCGGCGCCGCAGAAACGCGCCTGGGCAAACGGCAGGTCGGCGGAGATGCACAGCACAACGGCGTTATTCAGCTCGTTGACCTGGGCATTGAACGTGCGGATGGAGGTGGCGCAGGTCGGGGTGTCTACGCTTGGGAAGATGTTCAGCACCTTGCGCTTGCCGGCGAAGGTTTCCAGGGTTGCGTCGGACAGATCGGCCGCCACCAGTTTGAAGGCCGGCGCCTTGCTGCCGACGGTCGGCAGTTCGCCGCTGATCTGTACCGGAGAGCCTCTACGAGTCACTTGTGGCATGAGCTGAGTCCTTGTTTGAGTGGCATTCAAGGGCGGAAGTTAACCATGAAAAAGCGTGGCAACCTACCGCCAGAAACGATTTTATTGTCAGGAAACGGGGTGCATTACCGGTTTGTCCATCAGCCCCGGGCGGGCGCAGACGTCCACTACCCAGTCGACGAATACCCTCACCCGCCGCGACGTCTGCCGGTGTGCCAGGTACAGCGCAGTTAGGGGCAATAGCGGTTGTTCGACATCGCCCAGCACCTCGATCAGCTCGCCGCGGCGCAACGATTCGGCGACGTGGTAGTACGGCGTCTGCACCAGTCCGTACCCTGCGCTGCACGCCGCGAGGTAGCCATCGGCGCTGTTGGTCGCCAGAGCCTTGGGCAGGTCGGGCGCGTGAACTCGGCCATCAATGACGAACTCAAGCCCATAGCGTTTGTGGGTGGTGGAAGAGAAGTATTCGATGATCTGGTGGTGCTGCAGATCGGCCAGGGAGAGCGGCGTGCCCCTGCGCTGCAGATACCCGGGACTGGCGCACACCACCTGGCGCATGTGAGCCAGCGGTCGGGCCGCCAGGGAGTGATCGAGGGGCTGTCCGCCGCGAATCACGCAGTCGTAGCCCTCCCGGATAAGGTCCACGGGACGATCGTTCATGCCCACTTCCATTGCCAACCGGGGATAACGCTCGGTGAACTCCGGCAGCAGCGGCATGATGATCAATCGGCCGATGCCCGACGGCATGTCGACTCGCAGCACGCCTTCCGGGTCCCGGGCCACCGAAGAGAACAACGATTCGGCCGCTTCAAGCTCGTTCAGCACGCTGACGCAGCGGTGGTAATAGGCCTGACCGTCCGGCGTCGGCGTCACCTGCCGCGTGGTGCGCATCAACAACTGCACGCCCAACCGTGCCTCCAGCTGCTTGATCAGAATGGTCACCGACGCCCGGGGCATGTGCAGGCTGTCGGCGGCCCTGGCGAAACCGCCCAGCTCGACAATGCGCGTGAAGGCCCGCATCGCGTTGAATTTATCCATGGCTTGTCACGGTTCCGCTGAGAGATTGTTTAGAAATTACCAATAGTGAAAGCACTTTTAGCCGGTTTATCCCGACGCTGTCGAGGCGCAAGAATGGTGGTCCTCTTGATCGACAAGGCACCCATCATGCAAACGCGTCAACTTGGCAAAAACGGCCCGCATGTCTCGGCCCTGGGCCTGGGCTGCATGGGCATGACCGACTTCTATACAACGGGCGGCAACGCCGACGAAGCCATCGCCACCCTGCACCGGGCGCTGGAGATGGGCGTCACCCTGCTGGACACCGCCGATATGTACGGCCCCCACACCAATGAGGAACTGCTGGGCAAGGCGCTGGCTGGCAAGCGGGATCAGGCGTTCATCGCCAGCAAGTTCGGCATCGTGCGTACGCCAGGCGACGCCGGCGCGCGCGGGGTCAATGGCAGCCCCGAATACATCCGCGCCGCGATCGATGGCACGTTGCAGCGTCTGAAAATCGACACCCTGGATCTGTATTACCAGCACCGCATTGATCCCGGCGTGGCGATCGAAGAGTCCGTTGGCGCCATGGCCGAGCTGGTCAAGGCAGGCAAGGTGCGCTTTCTCGGCTTGAGCGAGGCGTCGGCAAGCACCCTCGAACGCGCGCACAAGGTTCATCCCATTGCCGCCCTGCAGACCGAATATTCACTGTGGAGCCGCGAGCCGGAAGAAAACGGCGCGCTCGACACGTGCCGCCGGCTGGGCATTGCGTTTGTGCCGTACAGCCCGTTGGGGCGCGGTTTTCTGACCGGCGCACTGAAGAGCCCGGACGACTTCGCCGCCGATGACTATCGCCGCAGCAGTCCGAGGTTCCAGGGCGAGAACTTCGCCAAAAACCTGCTGCTGGTGAAGAAGGTGGAACAACTGGCGGCAGAAAAAGGCATTACCGCCGGCCAGCTGGCGTTGGCCTGGGTCCTCGCCCAGGGCAATGACGTGATTCCGATTCCCGGCACCAAGCAGCGCAAATACCTGGAAGAGAACGTCGCTGCGCTGGACGTGACCCTCAGCGCAGCAGATTTGCAGGCGCTGAAAGACCTGTTCCCGGTTAACGCTGTCGCAGGCGGCCGTTATCCCGATGCGGCGATGAAGCTGGTCAACGGGTAAGCGGGTAACGCTCTCCAATCATCGCTGCGTCTTCGATAAACCCCGGCCTTTTGGCGGCAACACTCCGCCGCCAGCAGGCCCTGTCCCGCCCCGTTTCGCCGGGTTGTCAGAAGTCCCGCTTGTAGAAGATGTCCAGCGAACTCGCCACACCGCCCGCGACCTCCAGGTACACCTTCTTGCTCAGCAGGTAGCGCAAGGTCAGGGTGTTGGCCGGCTCGAACACCCCCACGCCGTAACGCAGGCTGAGCTTGTCGGTGATCTTGCCGCTGGCGACCACCGCCGTCTTGTCGCCGCTGCCCGAGGTGTCCAGATCGAAATCCTGAATCCCCAGCCCGGACGCCAGCTTGCCCGCCGTCGACGAACCGCCCGCCAGGCCCAATGCCAGCGCCGCCTGGGCGACCATGTTGCTATCTTCGCCGTTGGTGCTCAGCGGACGGCCCAGCACCAGATACGAGAGCGCCTGCTCCTGACTCATGGCCGGTTCGGAGAACACCGTGGTGGTCGGCTGTTCGGCGCTGCCGCTCAGGCGAATGCCGGCGATCACGTCGTCGGTCTGGCGGATGGCTTCGATGTCCAGATACGGCTGGTCGACCGGTCCTGCGAACAGCAGGCGCGCCTTGCGAATGGTCAGGCGCTGGCCGTAAGCGCGGTAGCGGCCGTCGTTGAGGTTCAGCTCGCCGCGGGTGTCCATGTTGTCGCCGATGTGCACGTGGCCGACCAGATTCGCAGTCAAACCGAAGCCGCTGAAACTCAAAGTCTCCTGGCCCACTTCGACGTTCACATCCATGGCGATGGCCAAGGGGGTCTTGCCCTGTTCGGTCTGCTGGCCCACGATCACGGTGTCATCAGAGACTTTCACCGTTGAAGGCGGCAGCTGGCGCACCGTGATCTCGCCTTTCGGGATCAGCACCTTGCCGGATACCGCGAGCCTGTCGCCCTGCAGGGTAATCTTCAGGTCCGGCGCCGCTTCCAGCTTGGCGTACGGTTCAACGGTGATCAGCAGGTGCGTGCCCTTCAGGTCAACGTCGACATCCAGCGCATTGGCCCAGGCCACATGCCCGCCAATGCTGCCTTGACCCGTCGTGCCGCTGCGCCAGTTGCCGGTCAGATCAACGCGCTCGCCGGCAATCAGGGCCTGCACATTGAGCTTTTCAAGACTCACCGGCAATTCGGGACCGGAGACTTCGGCGTCGTTGAGCGTCACGTTGCCGTTGACCTGAGGCGCCAGCAGGCCGCCCGAGATCCGCCCGCTGCCGTTGAGCTTGCCGTTGAGCTTTTCCACCATGGGTACAAACGGCCGCGCGACCGACACGTCCAGGCCGCTGAGGGTGAAGTCGCCGGTCACGGGCTTGTTCCTGGCGATCGGATCGATGCTCAGCCGCGCCAGCAGTTCACCGAGCTTGCCGCCACGAAAATTGAGGCTGGTGTCGACTTTCTTCGGGGTCAGGCTGCTGGTCAGCTTCAGCGTGTCGTAGGGGAAGTCCAGCCACTGGTTCTTGTCCTTGATCCGCAGCGTCCCGCCACTGGCGTCAATGACCACCTGGCCATTGGGGCCGGCAGCGGGAACGTCCAGCTGGATGTCGGCATTCAACGCACCCTTCCAGGCGAAATCCTTGGGCAGCCACTGCGCCAGACTTTCCAGCGGGAAGCGCTTGAGGTGGTAGCGCAGGCGCGGTTCGGGCATCAGGCGCTGATCTTCGCCGCACAGGCTCGCAGGCCCCGACACCCAGCAATGGGCACCGAAGTTGACCTTGCCGTCGGCCAGGCGCTCCAGCTTGGCCGGCTGTTGCAGCTTCCAGTCCTGCCCGCCGCTCTGGATGTCGCCGCTGGCAAGACGCCCGCGCCAATTACCTTTGTCCAGATTGCCATCCAGCGCCAGGGCCAGTTTGAGCAGCGGCCCTTTGAGATCGAGTTTGACTTGCTGACGCTTGATGTCGCCCTGGCCATTAACCGTCAGCGCGCCCAGCGCCGTGTCGCCGGCCTGAATGCCGGAGGTCTTCAGGTCAAGGGTGGCGCGCTGGGCGCTGTCGAGCCTGGCGGCCAAGGTCAAGCTCTGCAGCGTGTTCGCCTGGAACGCCAGTTGCGTGCCTTGCAAGGCCAGTTGCCCCTGGGGCGCCTGTACCGTACCGGCGACGTCGAGGCGCCCTTTCATCTGGCCTTGCAGGCCAGGCCATAGCTGACCCAGTCGCGCCAGGTTGATGTCCAGCTGGCCGGCGATTTTCTGCTGAAGGCTTCCTGTGCCCTGAATCCGGTTGTCGCCCAGGCGGATGTCCAGGGCGTTGAGGTTCCATTTGTTGTCGGCGCCATCGGCCTTGGCCTGCAGCACAGCGGGCTGACCGCGCAGGCGCCCCTTCAGGTCCAGATCGGCGTTCAGGGTGAGTTGCTCGTTGCGCATTGAACCCTTGCTGCGCAGCGGACCCGCCAGGGAGCCCGGCAATTCCGCGACCCAGTAAGCGGGATCGATGGCGCTGAGATCCAGTGCCGTGTCCCAGGCGATGCCGTCGGCAAATTGCAGATTCAGGTGACCGCTGGCCTTGCCCTGCCCGGCTGCCAGCTCAAGTTGAGGCAGGAAGATCTCCTGCAAATCGCCGCTGAAGGGGCTCTGCAACGTGAATGGACCCGCCGGGCCCTTGAAGTCGCCGGCGAAATGGCCGAGGTATTTGCCGTCGGTGTAGGACACTTCCCCGGTGAACGTATGCACGCTGACCTGGGGCTCGTCGATCAACGGGTACAGGCGATGCCAGGGAAAGTCGAGCCAGTCGATTTTCGCGTCGGCGCGCAGGCCCTGTTGCCAGTCCAGTTTGCCGCTCGCCTTGAGGCGCTGGTTGTCGCTGGCGGTCAGATCAAGCGCCGTAATGTCCGCGCCCTTGGCGTCGACCCGGCCTTGTAATGCCAGCGCCACCGGGCCTTTTTCCGCCGGAAGGCTGGCGTTGCCGGTGATGGCGTAGCCTTGAGCAAGATCGCCCTTGGCGTTGAGCATCAGATGATCGAGCTGCAACGTGTCCGGCAGATCAGCGCTGGGCTTGAAGTTGTCGCTGGTGATGGCGATGTCCGCCGGCAGGTTCTCCACCAGCGGTTGCAACTGCCCGACGAGCGTGGCGTCGATGTAGCCCTTGCTCTGCGCGTTGAGGGTCAAAGTCTTGAGCAGGTCCCCTTGAATGTTCAGCGCCAGTGACAACGGCTGACCACTGACGTCGGGTAGCTTCAGCTGTCCTTCGGCGGTCAACGGCCAGTTACCCTCGGGTTTGAGCAGGCCCGACAGATCAAGGGCGATGTCATCACGACCGGCGTGCAGCGAATCGATCTTCAACCCCTCAGCGGTCCAGTGCGCCGCCAGCTTCACGTCGCGAACCTGTTCGGTGCCGTCCAGATGAAGACTGCCGATCTGCACGCGCCCTAGTTGCAGGGCCAGCGGCAGCTTGAGGTCCGGCAGCGTGATCGGCCCGCTGGCTGCCTCGTCGCTGGAGGGCGGAAACTGCAGCCTGATGTCGCCCGTCTGCAGGTTGTCGATGCACAGCGTCATGCGCGCGAGGCACGCGGGTGACCAGTCGAAAACCGGTGCGTCGACTTCGACTTTGCTCTGGCCTTGCTGCCAGATCAGGTGATCCGCCTGCCACGCGCCGCCCAGACGACCGGAAAACCCTTCGACCGTCAGGCCCGGCACCCACCCGAGGGCCCAACGGCTGCCGCTTTGCGTACCGAGGAGGATGGCCGCCGTCAGCACCATCAAAATGATCAGCGACAGCAGCGTAATCGCCGTGATTGCCGCGGTGCGTTTCAACAAAGCCAGCTTCGTCACAGTTCAGGTCCCATCGAGAAGTGCAGACGAATACCGCCGTCTTCATCCAGCGCGTGGGCGAGGTCGAGGCGCAGCGGCCCCACCGGCGACACCCAGCGCACGCCAATGCCGACGCCGGTTTTCAGGCTCGGCAGGTCCAGTGAATTGAACGAGTTGCCCTGATCGACGAACGCCGCCACCCGCCATTTTTCGGCGATCGAGTATTGGTACTCGGCGCTTCCGGCGATCATGTAACGGCCGCCGATCTTGTCACCGTCGGAGTTCTCCGGGGACAGCGATTGGTAGTCATAGCCGCGCACGCTCTGGTCGCCACCGGCAAAAAAGCGCAGGGATGGCGGGATCGACTTGTAGCCGTTGCTGGCGCTGCCGCCAACCTGCACACGCCCGAGGAAGCGGTGGTTCTGCGCCACGGTGGTCAGCCCTTTGAGCATCACCGTGCCGTGCAGCAGGTTGGCGTCAGAACCCAGCCCTTCCTTGGCGACCTGGGTGTCGAACCGCAGCCGGTAGCCGTTGTGCGGGTCGATGCGGTTGTCGCTGCGCAGGTACGAATAGCTGACGCCGGGCATGAGCAAGGTGCTGAGGCCTTCGTCGTTGCCCAGCCGGTATTCTTCGCGCTGCCACTTCAGCGATATCACGCGCTCCCAGCCGCTGGGCAGTTTGCTGTGCCATTCGGGCCCAACGGTCAGCAGTTTGCTGAGGCTGTCGGTGTCGGCGATTTCTTCATATTGATAGCCACCGGCAAATCGCAATTTGTCGGTCAGGGGCGGGTCCAGCGGGATGTCGTAGAACAGGCCGACGTTCTGCCGAGGGGCGGAGATTTCCGCCTCGGCGCCATAACTGTGGCCCTGGGGATTGACCCAGTGGCGCGTCCAGTTGGCCTTTACCCGTGGGCCGACGTCGGTCGAATAGCCGACCCCGAGCCCCATGGTCCGCGGCTTGCGGGTCTGCAACTGCACGTCGACCGGAATGACCTGGGCCTGGGCATCGGTGGGCGATGCGTTGACCCGAACGCCTTCGAAATAGCCGCTCGACTGCATGGCCTGATTGAGTTCGGCGATCAGTTCGGAGTCGTAGGGCGTGTCTTGTTTGAACGGCACCATGCGCCGCAGCAAGTCTTCATCGAATGGCGCGTCGCCGCTGAAGGTCACTTTGCCAAGGGAGAAACGCGGCCCGCTGTCATAGACCAGTTCGATGTCGGCGACACCGGCGCGCGGGTCGACGGAAAGGCGCTGGGTCACGAACCGGCCCTTGAAAAAGCCGTAGCGCGCCGCCTGGGTTTCGATCAGGTGCTTGGCGTCCTCGTAGACACCATGGTTGAGCACCGCGCCGGGCTTCAGGGCGTCACCCTTCGGCACCCGGAAGCTTTTAAGCTGGGTCGCCTGCCCGGTCACGCGGATGGACACGTTGCGCAGGTGCACAGGCTCGCCGGCCTGAACCTTCAACAGCAGTTGCAGGTTGTTGTCGACGTGGCGGACTTCGCTGTCAATCTGCGCCTGATAATAGCCAAGGGCCTGAGCGGCCTTTTGCGCCTGCTCGACGGCCCCGACGCTGAAGCGTTCGAGCGCTGGCTCGTCGCGCTCGCCGAGGCTGCCCACATACCCTTCGATGTTGGACTTGAGCGCGGCATTGGACGGCTTGACCCGGACTTCCAGCTGCGCATCGGCAAACGCCGCGCAACTGGACAACATCAGGAGAAAGCCACTGGTGTATCGATGGGGAAACTTCATAGGCGCGAATGCTACACGAGCGACGCGGGCTGCTGGAACCCGCGGAAATGGAGAAGCGTGCGCGGCTCAGGCCACAGAACCCAATGAAACCTGCGGATTTGGGTGGAAAAAGATGTGTTCGCGGACAGGTCCTACTGCCACCTCACCGATTTCCTCATAACCCTGTCGGTTATAGAACTCCAGATAATCGACATTGCCGGTGTCGAGGACGATGCCCTGGGAATTTCTGTCCTGGGCACACCAGTCATGCAACGCCAGGAGCAACCGCTCGCCGTAGTGCCGCCCCTGGAAGTCGGGATGGACGCCGAACAACGGCAGGACATGCACCGCTTCCGAAGGCACGCAGGCCAGCACGGCGTGGTAGTACTCCAGATAGCGCTGGGTGCAGCGCAGGCCGGTGGTCATCAACATGCGAATGCGCCAGGCCCAGCTTTCGGTGATGCCCAGCCGCCGCTGCGGAGGCGCAATCAGGGCAACGCTGACCAGGCGGTCCGCCACGAACAGCCCCAACGCCGGCAGGTCCTGCAGATAGTGCTGTTTGACCAGCGCCCGAATGGTCGCCTTGACCCGATGGTCGTAGCCGGAGCGGCAGGATTCGAAGAGGTAGGCAAAACTCGGCTCCTGGCGGTAGGCGAGGTACAACAGCGCGCGGGTTTCGCGGGAGTAGCCGCTGTCGAGCTGACGGATCTCCGCCGTTTCGCTAGGCAGTTCAGGCATGGTGTGCGTCCTTTGATGAGCCCCGGGGCGGCCGCTCGGGTGCTTGACTTCAAGGCTTCGAGTCGCCGCCCGCCAGCGCAGTTCCCGCGACGTGGCCGCCGATCAGAAATGCACACAGCGCAACCGCCGTCGCACACAGCGCCTCTGACGCTGGCCGTGGCCGGGCAGGTCGGCTAGCATCGCCGTTTGTATTTGTAAGGAGCTGCTAGGAGCGCCGCCCATGAAAATTGTGTCTTTTAATATCAACGGCCTTCGCGCCCGACCGCATCAACTGGCGGCGTTGATCGAGAAACATCAGCCCGACGTCATTGGCCTGCAGGAAACCAAGGTGTCCGACGAGCAGTTTCCCCAGGCCGATATCGAAGCGCTGGGTTACCACGTGCACTTCCACGGTCAGAAAGGTCACTACGGCGTCGCCCTGCTCTCGCGTCAGCCGGCGCTGGCGATCCACAAGGGCTTCGACAACGACGACGAAGAGGCCCAGCGCCGTTTCATCTGGGGCGCATTCGCTGATCGCAACGGCAATCCGGTGACGGTCATGAACGGCTATTTCCCACAAGGCGAAAGCCGTGATCACCCGACCAAGTTCCCGGCCAAGCTGCGCTTCTATGCAGATCTGCAGAACCTGCTGGAAACGAAATTCAGCAACGACCAGCCGCTGGTGGTGATGGGCGACGTCAACATCTCCCCGGAGGACAGCGACATCGGCATTGGCGCCGACAACGCCAAGCGCTGGTTGAAAACCGGCAAGTGCAGCTTCCTTCCGGAAGAGCGCGAGTGGCTCGGCAAGCTGAAGAACTGGGGCCTGGTGGACAGCTTCCGTCACTTGTACCCGGAAGTGGTCGATCAGTTCAGCTGGTTCGACTATCGCAGCCGCGGCTTTGAAGACGAGCCCAAGCGTGGCCTGCGCATCGACCTGATCCTCACGTCCCATGGCCTGCAACCGCGCATCAAGGCGGCGGGCGTGGACTACCATTTGCGGTCGATGGACAAGCCTTCCGACCACGCGCCGATCTGGCTTGAGCTGGAATAACCGAACCATCACAGGTGAGCCGCGCGGCGCCCTGCCCGCGGCTTCATCGTCCGAGGCGCTATAAGCCGCGGGCTGTCATCTGCGCGTCATTGGCCTGTCTTATTCTCCGGCCACCTCCACTCCTATAAAGATGCCGCACATGCTGCGCACCGGTGTTTTCATTTTCCTCGCTTCACTCTTCGCTTTTTCGGTAAATACACACGCCGCTGCCCTGCCCGCGCCCAGTGACGGCTCGCCGGCCTTGCGCATTCAGGGATCGAACACGATTGGCGCGCAACTGGGGCCGGCGCTGGTCAAAGGCCTGCTGGCGCAGCAAGGCGCACAGTCCATTCAGGAACAAGCGGGCGCGCACCCCAACGAGCGGCGTATCACCGCCCAGTTGCCGTCCGGCCAGAATGTCAGCATCGACATTGCGGCACACGGATCGAGCACAGGGTTCGCGGCCCTGAAGGACGGCTTGGCAGATGTAGCAGCCTCCTCGCGCCCCATCAAAAACAGTGAAGCCATGGAGCTGGCAGCCTTGGGCGACTTGCGCAGCCATCAGGTCGAGCAGGTCATCGCCATCGACGGCGTTGCGGTGATTCTCCATCCCGGCAACCCGCTGCGGGAGCTGAGCACAGTGCAACTGGCGAAAATCTTTGCCGGGGAGGTCCGCGATTGGGAGCAATTGGGCGGCACTGCCGGGGCCATTCATTTATATGCGCGGGATCAGCAGTCGGGCACCTTCGACACCTTCAACGAGCTGGTGCTGGCCAAGTCAGGCAAGACGTTGTCGAAGGAGGCCCGGCGGTTCGAGTCCAGCGAGGAATTGTCCGATCAGGTCAGCCAGGACCGCCAGGGCATCGGTTTCATCGGCCTGCCCTACGTCCGGCAGGCCAAGGCCGTGGCGATCATCGATGGCGAGTCCAAACCGATGCTGCCCACGGTCAGCCTGATCGCCACCGAAGACTATCCGCTGTCACGCCGTCTGTATTTCTACCTGCCGCCTGAGGCGAAGCAGCGCTGGGCCAAGGCGCTGGTGCGGTTCGCCCAGAGTCCGCAGGGACAGTCCATCGTGGCGCAAAACGGGTTTGTGGCGCAGACGGTGCAGGCGGTAAAAGTGCGGGCGACGACGCAGATGCCGCTGGCGTATCAAAATCTGGCGCGGGAGGCCGAGCGGCTGTCGGTGAATTTCCGTTTCGCCCAGGGCAGCGCGACCCTCGACACCAAGGCCATGCTTGATCTCAAGCGCGTGGTCGACTACCTGAAGGCCCATGACAAGCTGGATCAGAAGGTCACGCTGGTGGGATTTGGCGATGCCAAGAGCGACCCGGCGCGAGCGCAGTTGCTGTCCAGACTGCGCGCGATGGCAGTGCGCCGGGAGTTGCTGAAACATCAGGTGGTGCTGCGTGAAGTGCGCGGCTTCGGCGACGAAATGCCGGTGGCGACCAATGACGGCGATGAAGGCCGGATCAAGAACCGCCGGGTGGAGGTGTGGGTGGAGTGATGCGGTTCAAGCCCGCCAGCACTGTACGGCTTACTGGCGACGTCGTGGTCGGTCACCGATGTTCGCTGCGCATCATCTCCTTGGGCACGTACTTGCCAATCTCGAATTTGCCGATCGCCGCGCGGTGGACTTCGTCCGGGCCGTCGGCCAGGCGCAGGGTGCGCTGCATGGCGTACATGTAGGCCAGCGGGAAATCGCCGGACACCCCCGCACCGCCATGCATCTGGATCGCCCTGTCGATCACCCGCAGAGCGACGTTCGGCGCGACCACTTTGATCTGCGCGATCTCGCTCTTCGCCACCTTGTTGCCTACGGTGTCCATCATGTAGGCCGCTTTCAGGGTCAGCAGCCGGGCCATGTCGATTTCCATGCGCGAGTCGGCGATCTTGTCGATATTGCCCCCCAGTCGCGCCAGCGGCCGGCCAAACGCAGTGCGCTGCACCGAGCGTTTGCACATCAGTTCCAGCGCGCGCTCCGCCATCCCGACCGAGCGCATGCAATGGTGAATTCTGCCCGGGCCAAGGCGACCCTGGGCGATCTCGAAACCACGTCCTTCACCCAGCAGGACGTTTTCGTAAGGCACGCGCACGTTTTCGAACAGCACTTCGGCGTGACCGTGGGGCGCATCGTCGTAGCCGAACACCGGCAGCGGCCGCAGGATTTTTACCCCTGGCGTGTCAGTCGGCACCAGGATCATCGAATGCTGCTGATGACGCGGGCCGTCCGGGTTGCTCAGGCCCATGAACACCATGATCTTGCAGCGCGGGTCGCAGGCGCCGGAGGTCCACCATTTGCGGCCGTTGATGACCCACTCATCGCCATCACGCACTGCGGTCGCGGCCATATTGGTGGCATCCGAGGACGCCACATCGGGTTCGGTCATCGCAAACGCCGAGCGAATCTCGCCGCGCAGCAAAGGTTCCAGCCACCGTTCCTTCTGCGCCTCACTGGCGTAGCGCACCAGCACCTCCATGTTGCCGGTGTCCGGCGCCGAACAGTTGAACGGCTCCGGGCCGAGCAGCGAGCGGCCCATGATCTCCGCCAGCGGCGCGTACTCGAGATTCGACAGCCCTGCCCCGCATTCGGATTCCGGCAGGAACAGGTTCCACAGCCCCTCGGCCTTTGCCTTCGCCTTGAGCGCCTCCATGATCGCCGTCGGCTGCCAGCGGTCGCCTTCAGCCACTTGGCGCTCGAACACGGGCTCGGCGGGGTACACGTGAGTGTCCATGAAGGCCGTCACGCGCTCGCGCAGTGCCTGAACCTTGGGGGAGTAAGCGAAATCCATGGGGCGGCTGCCTTCTATGAGGTGTTGTCAGGTCGTGAGCCGATGCTAGATCAGCGCCCCCCATTTATCTAACCTATTCTCGGCGTGTATAAACATTCATAACCGATATATGATTCGGCGCATTCCAAACAACAAGAACTGCACGAGGCGCACAGCAATGAACCTGAGCAAGGTCGATCTCAATCTCTTTATTGTGTTTGACGCCATCTACACCGAAGCCAATCTGACCCGCGCCGGTCAGATCGTCGGCATCACCCAGCCTGCGGTGTCCAACGCCCTGTCGCGCCTTCGCGAAACCTTCAACGATCCACTGTTCGTGCGCACCGCCCAGGGCATGGTGCCCACCCCGATGGCGCAGAACATCATCGGCCCGGTGCGCAACGCCCTGTCGCTGCTGCGGGTGTCGGTGCAGGAGAGCCGGATTTTCAATCCGCTGCAGGCCAACAAGAATTACCGCATCAGCATGACCGACCTCACCGAAGCGGTGATTCTGCCGGCACTGTTCCAACGGCTGCGGCGCCTGGCGCCCGCCGTAACCATCGAAAGCTTTCTGTCCAAGCGCCGGGAGACGACCAAGGAACTCGCGGCGGGCCGACTGGATTTCGCCGTAGATGCGCCGTTGAATACCGACCCCCAGGTGCGCCACGTCAAGTTGATGGAAGACCGCTACGTGTGCGCCATGCGCCGTGGCCACCCGCTGGCGAACAAGGAGGCCATCAGCCTGGATGACTACCTCGGCGTCGCGCACATTCATATTTCCAGCCGGCGCAGTGGCTTGGGTTATGTGGATCTGGCGCTCGGAAAAATGGGTATCCAGCGTAAGGTGGCGTTGCGTTCGCAGCATTACCTGATGGCCTCGCAGGTGTTGCAGCAAACCGACATGGTGATGACCGTTCCCGAGCGCTTCGCCCGGCGCAATGACCTGCATTTCGTGTACCTGCCGGTCAACGACGTGCCGACCGTCGAAACCCACCTCTACTGGCACGAAAGCACCGATCAGGACCCCGCCAACCGCTGGATGCGTGAGCAGATCATCGAGCTCTGCCAACTCGTTACCGCCCAGGAACGTAAATTGGGCAAGGCCCTTGAAGCAGTGAAGTGAAGGTTCAGCGGCGCCTGCGGTCAACGTAGGACCGGCTTTAGCCGGGAAGAGGCCCTTGCGGACACCATCCATTTTGCGGTGTCGCTGCTGGCCCTTTCCCGGCTGAAGCCGGTCCTACATTCAAAACGCCATCCTACGATTGGCAAAAGCTGTCCAGTGTTTGATAACACCCTTGACGTTAACGTAAAGCCCCACTTACGTTACGCCCAGGCCTTCCGTATCGAGCACTGCCATGACCGCCACCACCTACAGCATTTCCGACCTCGCCCGCGAGCTGGACATCACCACCCGCACCATCCGTTTCTACGAAGAACAAGGCATGCTCAGCCCCGAACGCCGGGGGATGGAGCGGGTATATTCGGCCCGTGACAAGGTCACCCTCAAACTGATTCTGCGCGGCAAACGCATCGGCTTTTCCCTCGCTGAGTGCCGCGACCTCATCGGTCTGTACGACCCCGACGGCGGCAACCACAAACAATTGAGCACCATGCTGGAAAAAATCGCCGAGCGTCGCGCGCAGCTGGATCAGCAGCTTCTGGACATTCAACACATGCAACTGGAGCTCGACACAGCAGAAGAACGCTGCAAGGCCGCACTGGAAATATCCAGCTGATTCAGTCCCATAGAACAACAACCTAAAGCCAAATCTTTCAGGAACGATGCCGCTATGTCTCTCCCTCAACGTGTGCGTCTGGTTGAAGTCGGCCCTCGGGATGGCCTGCAGAACGAATCCCGCCCGGTCAGCGTCAGCGACAAGCTGCAACTGGTGCACGACCTCGCCGATGCGGGCGTCAGCTATATCGAAGCGGGCAGTTTCGTGTCGCCGAAATGGGTGCCGCAGATGGCCGGCTCCGCTGAACTGTTCGCCGGCATCCAGCCGAAGGAAGGCGTGACCTACGCCGCGCTGGCACCCAACCTGCGCGGATTCGAAGACGCGCTGGCAGCGGGCGTGAAAGAGGTCGCGGTATTCGCCGCCGCCTCGGAATCGTTCTCCCAGCGCAACATCAACTGCTCGATCAGCGAGAGCCTGGACCGGTTTGTGCCGATCATGGAAGCCGCGCGATTGCACGGCATCAGCGTTCGCGGCTACGTGTCGTGCGTGCTGGGTTGCCCCTATGAAGGTGACATTTCACCGAAGCAAGTGGCGTCAGTCGCCAACGAGCTGTTCGCCATGGGCTGCTACGAGGTCTCCCTGGGCGACACCATCGGCACTGGCACGCCGGGCGCCACCCGCACGCTGTTCGACGTGGTCGCCGGACAGATCCCCCGGCGCAAGCTGGCCGGGCATTTCCACGACACCTACGGCCAGGCGCTGGCCAATCTCTACGCCAGCCTGCTGGAAGGCATTCACGTGTTCGACAGCTCCGTGGCCGGCCTCGGCGGGTGCCCCTATGCCAAAGGCGCGACCGGCAACGTGGCCAGCGAGGACGTGGTTTACCTGCTGAACGGCCTCGGCATTGAGACGGGTATCGATCTGGACAAGCTGATTGCAGCCGGTCAGCGCATCAGCGACACCCTCGGTCGGGCAAATGGGTCACGGGTGGCGAAGGCACGTCTGTCGGCCTGATGTGCGACAACTTGTCACACAGTGTTACCCTGCCCGCCATCGTGTTCAGGGAAACGGGTAACACGGAAACACCTGGCGACAGATTCAGTAGTGAATCAAGGCCGGTGAAATCCGCAAAGCCCCGCAAACCGGGAACTCTGAAAAGTTGGCATGGCTTCTGCTATGTCTTACGTACAACAAAAATAACAAATGCAATGACCCAATAAAAACAAGACGTATCGGCTCTGACATAACAAGAACAACACGGACAGAGACGCAGCTAACTGATTTTTTTGGAGTGGATCGCTCTACTTGAGGCTCTGGCCTCACGACCGGACTGAGAACAATAAAACTGCGTTCAGGCAGCTACCAGACGAGTCGGATCGAAAGATCGAAGCGGATCAGCGCTCAAAAAAATACGTTTGCTCTTGGCCCCGCTTGGGGGTCGCTCAGAAAAGAAAAAGAAGCTGGCTGCCAAAAACAACAACAGGCCACTTACTAATAAAAACGAGCATGCAATCGAACTTGAAGGGGAGCCCAGGCTCCCCTTCGTGCTATTCGTCATTCGTAAACCTCCCCTCCCGATTATCCCCAGCGACAGCACTTCATCGTCGTTGACATCACCACGACTGCAGGCTTACGTTAACGTAAAGGTGACGCAGTTTCTTTTCCCCCTGTCAGCCCTCCAATAACAACACGGGATGCAGTCCATGAATTACCCCACGCTCAATTTCGGCCTCGGCGAAACCCTCGACATGCTGCGCGACCAGGTGCGGGCCTTCGTGGCCGCCGAGCTTGCCCCGCGTGCCGCACAGATCGACAAAGACAACCTCTTTCCCGCCGACATGTGGCGCAAGTTCGGCGACATGGGCCTGCTGGGCATCACCGTCGATGAGCAGTACGGCGGCGCAGGCCTGGGCTACCTGGCCCATGTCATCGCCATGGAAGAAATCAGCCGGGGTTCTGCCTCCGCGGCGCTGTCCTACGGCGCCCATTCCAATCTCTGCGTCAACCAGATCAACCGCAACGGCACCCCCGAACAGAAAGCCCGCTACCTGCCCAAGCTGATCAGCGGCGAGCACGTGGGTGCCCTGGCGATGAGCGAACCCAACGCCGGCTCCGACGTGGTCTCGATGAAGCTGCGCGCCGACCGTCGGGGCGACCGCTTCGTGCTCAACGGCAGCAAGACCTGGATCACCAACGGCCCTGACGCCAACACTTACGTGATCTACGCCAAGACCGACCTGGAAAAAGGCGCCCACGGCATCAGCGCGTTCATCGTCGAACGCGACTGGCACGGCTTCTCCCGAGGCAACAAGTTCGACAAGCTCGGCATGCGCGGCTCCAATACCTGCGAGCTGTTCTTCGATGACGTCGAAGTGCCGGAAGAAAACCTGCTCGGCGCGCTCAACGGCGGCGTGAAGGTGCTGATGAGCGGCCTGGATTACGAGCGCGTCGTGCTCTCGGGCGGGCCGGTCGGGATCATGCAGGCGTGCATGGACGTCGTCCTGCCTTACATTCACGACCGCAAACAATTCGGCCAGAGCATCGGCGAGTTCCAGCTGATCCAGGGCAAGGTTGCCGACATGTACACCCAGCTCAACGCCAGCCGCGCCTACCTGTACGCCGTGGCCCAGGCCTGCGAGCGCGGCGAGACCACGCGCAAGGACGCCGCCGGGGTGATCCTCTACGCCGCCGAGCGCGCCACGCAATTTGCCTTGGACACCATCCAGATTCTCGGCGGCAACGGCTACATCAACGAATTCCCCGCCGGACGACTGCTGCGCGACGCCAAGCTCTACGAGATCGGCGCCGGGACCAGCGAAATCCGCCGCATGCTGATCGGGCGTGAGCTGTTCAACGAAACCCGCTGACAGCGCCGGAGGCCCCATGACCACTCTGCACACCCAGATCAACCCGCGCTCGCCGGAATTCGCCACCAACAGCGAGGCCATGCGCAAGCAACTTGACGCCCTGCACGGCCTGCTCGACCACGTACAGCGCGGCGGCGGTGCCAAGGCGCAGGAACGCCACACCTCCCGGGGCAAACTGCTGCCCCGGGAGCGGATCAACCGCCTGCTGGATCTCGGCTCGCCCTTCCTCGAACTCAGCCAGCTCGCCGCCCATGACGTGTACGGCGAAGACGTCCCGGCTGCAGGGCTAATCGCCGGCATTGGCCGGGTCGAAGGCGTCGAATGCATGATCATCGCCAACGACGCCACGGTGAAAGGCGGCACCTACTACCCGCTGACCGTGAAAAAACACCTGCGCGCCCAGACCATCGCCCAACAGAATCGCTTGCCGTGCATTTACCTGGTGGACTCCGGCGGCGCCAACCTGCCCCGCCAGGACGAGGTGTTCCCAGATCGCGAGCACTTCGGCAGGATCTTCTTCAATCAGGCCAACCTGAGCGCCGAGGGCATCGCCCAGATCGCCGTGGTCATGGGTTCCTGCACTGCGGGCGGCGCCTATGTGCCGGCCATGGCCGACGAAACCATCATGGTCCGCGAACAAGCAACCATCTTTCTCGCCGGGCCGCCGCTGGTGAAAGCCGCAACAGGCGAAGTGGTCAGCGCCGAAGACCTCGGCGGGGCCGATGTGCACTGCAAAATCTCCGGTGTGGCCGATCATTACGCCGACAGCGACGACCACGCACTGGCGCTGGCACGGCGCTGCGTGGCCAACCTGAACTGGCGCAAGCTCGGCCAGTTGCAGACCCGCCCGCCTCAGGCGCCGTTATATGGGGATGACGAGCTGTACGGCGTGATCCCGGCAGACGCCAAGCAGCCGTTCGACGTGCGCGAAGTCATCGCGCGGCTGGTGGACGGTTCGGTGTTCGATGAATTCAAGGCGCTGTTCGGCACCACGCTGGTGTGCGGCTTCGCCCATCTGCACGGCTACCCGATCGCCATCCTCGCCAACAACGGCATTCTCTTCGCCGAAGCCGCGCAGAAAGGCGCGCACTTCATCGAACTGGCCTGCCAGCGCGGCATTCCGCTGTTGTTCCTGCAGAACATCACCGGCTTCATGGTCGGCCAGAAGTACGAGGCCGGGGGCATCGCCAAGCACGGCGCCAAGTTGGTGACTGCCGTGGCGTGCGCGAACGTGCCGAAGTTTACGGTGATCATCGGCGGCAGTTTTGGCGCGGGCAACTACGGCATGTGCGGCCGCGCTTATGACCCGCGCTTTCTGTGGATGTGGCCCAACGCGCGCATTGGCGTCATGGGCGGCGAACAGGCCGCCGGCGTGCTGGTGCAGGTCAAACGTGAACAGGCCGAACGCAGCGGCCAGACCTTCAGTGCCGAGGAAGAAGCGGCATTGCGCCAGCCGATCCTCGATCAGTACGAGCATCAGGGCCACCCCTGGTATTCCAGCGCCCGGCTGTGGGACGACGGTGTCATCGACCCCGCCCAGACCCGCGACATTCTCGGCCTTGCCATCAGCGCCTCGCTCAACGCTGCCATCGAACCGACCCGCTTCGGCGTGTTCCGGATGTGACCCGAGAGACTCGCCCCATGAATGATTTCGCCACACTCGACATCGTCCTCGACCCTCGTGGGTTCGCCACGCTCTGGCTCAATCGGCCGGAGAAAAACAACGCCTTCAACGCGCAGATGATTCGCGAGCTGATCATTGCTCTGGATCAGCTGCAGAAGGACGACAGCCTTCGCTTTCTGCTGTTGCGCGGACGCGGCCGACACTTCAGCGCCGGTGCCGACCTGGCCTGGATGCAGGAGTCGGCCAACCTCGACTACAACACCAACCTGGGCGATGCCCGCGAGCTGGGTGAGTTGATGTACAACCTCGCCAAGTTCAAGGCGCCGACCCTCGCCGTCGTGCAAGGCGCGGCCTATGGCGGCGCACTGGGCCTGATCAGTTGCTGCGACATGGCCATCGGCGCCGATGACGCGCAGTTCTGCCTCTCGGAAGTGAAGATCGGCCTTGCTCCGGCGGTGATCAGCCCGTTCGTGGTGCAGGCGATTGGCGAACGTCACGCGCGACGCTACGCGCTGACCGCCGAACGTTTCGACGGTACCCGGGCGCGGGAAATCGGCCTGCTGGCCGAGTGTTACCCCGCTGCCGAGCTGGAACAGCACCTGGAACACTGGATCGCCAACCTGATGCTCAACAGCCCCCAGGCCATGCGCGTCAGCAAAGACCTGCTGCGCGAAGTCGCCGACGGTGAGCTGACCCCTGCCCTGCGCCGCTATTGCGAGAACGCCATCGCGCGCATCCGCGTCAGCGCCGAAGGCCAGGAAGGTCTGCGCGCGTTTCTGCAGAAGCGCGAACCCGCCTGGCGCGGCGAACCCCGCACGCTATCCCAACCGCTGCAAGGCCCGCGGCCCCCACAAGGAGAGTCGCACTGATGAGCGTCCCGCACATGCAACCACTGAATTCGGTGCTGATCGCCAACCGTGGCGAAATCGCCTGCCGCGTCATGCGCACGGCCAAGGCCATGGGCCTGACCACCGTCGCCGTCCACAGCGCCACCGACAGCAACGCGCGGCACGTCCGTGAGGCGGACATCGCGGTGAACCTCGGGGGCAGCAAGCCCAGCGAAAGCTATCTGCAAATCGACAAGCTGATCGAAGCAGCCAAAGCCAGCGGCGCCCAGGCCATCCATCCCGGTTATGGGTTTCTCTCGGAAAACGCAGGTTTTGCCCGCGCGGTGGAACAGGCCGGCCTGATTTTCCTTGGCCCGCCCGCCTCGGCCATTGACGCCATGGGCAGCAAATCAGCGGCCAAGTCGCTGATGGAAACCGCTGGCGTGCCACTGGTGCCCGGCTACCACGGCGAGGCCCAAGACGCCGCGACCTTCCGCGAAGCGTCCGCCCGCATCGGCTACCCGGTGCTGCTCAAGGCCACCGCCGGCGGTGGCGGCAAGGGCATGAAGGTGGTCGAGCGCGACGAGGATCTGGCCGAGGCGCTGGCGTCCGCGCAACGTGAGGCGCAGTCGTCGTTTGGCGACTCGCGCATGCTCGTCGAAAAGTACGTGCTCAAGCCGCGCCACGTGGAGATTCAAGTATTCGCTGACCAGCACGGCCACTGCCTGTACCTCAACGAGCGCGACTGCTCGATTCAGCGCCGGCACCAGAAAGTCGTCGAAGAAGCCCCGGCGCCGGGCCTGACACCGCACATGCGTCAGGCCATGGGCGAAGCGGCGGTGCGCGCGGCACAGGCGATCGGCTACGTCGGCGCCGGCACGGTGGAGTTTCTGCTGGACGCCCGGGGCGATTTCTTCTTCATGGAAATGAACACGCGCCTGCAGGTCGAGCACCCGGTGACCGAGGCAATTACCGGGCTGGACCTGGTGGCCTGGCAGATTCGCGTGGCCCAGGGCGAGCCGCTGCCGATCACCCAGGCGGAAGTGCCGCTGAACGGCCACGCGATTGAAGTGCGGCTGTATGCGGAAGATCCGGCCAACGACTTTTTGCCCGCCACCGGGACGCTGACGCTGTATCGCGAATCATCTGCGGGGCGGGGGCGTCGCGTCGACAGCGGCGTGGCAGAAGGCGACGAGGTCTCGCCGTTCTACGACCCGATGCTCGGCAAACTGATTGCCTGGGGCCAGACCCGCGAAGAAGCGCGCTTGCGATTGCTGGCGATGCTCGACGAATTTGCCATCGGCGGTTTGCGTACCAACCTCGGGTTTTTGCGCCGCATCATCGCCCACCCGGCCTTCGCCGACGCCGAGCTGGACACCGGTTTTATCCCTCGCTATCAAGACGAGCTGCTGCCAGCGGCCGAGGGTTTGACAGAGGAATTCTGGCAGCTGGCGGCACAGGCATACCTGAGCACCGCGCCAGTGACGGTCAGAGCCGACGACGCCCATTCGCCCTGGTCGGCCCGCACCGGGCTGCGCCTGGGCGGCCCGAGCGAAGTGACGTTGCACCTAGCGTGTGGCACAGAGAACCGAAGCATTGTGCTGCGTGGTGACTCGCAGCAGGGCGTTCGGCTGAATGGCGAGCACCTGCTGATCGAGCGGGATGGCGTGCGCCGGCAGACCCTTGCGATCCGCCGGGCTGACACGCTTTACCTGCAATGGCAGGGCGATGTGCATGGGATCCGCCCGGTTGACCCGATTGCCGACGTGGATTCAAACCACGGCCACCACGGCGGCCTCACCGCCCCCATGAACGGCAGCATCGTTCGGGTGTTGGTCGGCGTGGGCGAACAGGTGCAGGTCGGCACTCCGCTTGTGGTCCTGGAAGCGATGAAAATGGAACACAGCATCCGCGCGAACACCGCCGGCACCGTGACAGCGCTGTATTGCAGCGAAGGTGAGATGGTCAAGGAAGGGACAGTGCTGGTGGAACTGGAAGCTGTGGTACAGGCCGAATGATCGGCTGCTGGCCGGCTGCAGTTATGTAGGACCGCGTGCAGCCGGGAAAGCGCCAGCAGTCACGCCGCGCCATTGAGGGTGGACAAACTGGCCTCTTCCCGGCTAAAGCCGGTCCTACTAAGCGATGCATCCAGTGCGATAAAAGGAGGCCTGACCGGCCTCCTCCCTGTCTTTACGCCGCTACTTCATACAACTTCAGCACTTCAACCTCACCACTGACCAGGCTCTGGCGCATCCGTGCCGCCTGCAGTGCCGCCGCTTTCATCGCGCTTTCCTTGACGTGACCATAGCCGCGAATCCGCTCCGGCAGGCGCGCCAGATTCAGCGCGGTGTGCCGATTGCCGGCACTCAGGTGGCCAAGGATCAGCTCGATGTCGCCCACATACGCATCAATCAACTCGCGCTCCTGTCGACGCTCAACGCTGCGGCCGAACGGATCGAGCACCGTGCCGCGCAGGAATTTGAATCGCGCCAAAACATCGAACGCCTTCAGCATCCACGGCCCGAAACTGCGTTTGCGCGGCACGCCGTTCTTCGGGTCACGCTTGGCCAGCCAGGACGGCGCCAGATGAAACTCGATGCGGTAATCGCCTTCGAACTGCGCTTGCAGCTGACGGGTGAAATCGCCGTTGCTGTACAGCCGCGCCACTTCGTACTCGTCCTTGTAGGCCAGCAGCTTGAAGTAGTTAAACGCCACCGCCTCGGTCAACGCAGGCGGCTGGCCCGGAAACAGCCGCGCTTCGGCCTCCCGCACACGGTTCACCAGCGTCAGGTACCGCTCGCTGAGCGCACCATTCTGATAGGCGATCAAACCGTGAACATTGCGCGTGACACGCTCCTCCAGGGTCAGGTGCTCAGGGTCCGGCGTTGGCTGGGTCTGCGGATTGGCGGCCGCTTGCACCGCCGGGAGGTCAAACGCGGCACGACGCCCCCACAGGAACGCTTGCTGGTTCAGATTGACCGCCACGCCGGTGAGCTCGATGGCTTTTTCGATGGCTGCAGAGGTCAGCGGAATCAGTCCCAGCTGGAAGGCATAGCCCAGCATGAAGAGGTTGCTGGCGATGCTGTCACCCATCAGTTTGGTCGCCAGATCCGTCGCTTGCACGAAATGCGTTTTATCAGCGCCGACGGCTTCGCGGATGGTCTGCATCATCGCTTCGGCCGGAAATTCAGCGTCGGGATTGCGGGTGAATTCAGCCGTTGGCGTTTGCTGGCTATTGATCACTGCATGGCTTTTCGCGCTGTTGAGCTTGGCGATGGCATCAGGGCCCGACGCCACCAACAGGTCACAGCCCAGCAGCAGATGCGCCTCACCGGCCGCGATGCGCACGGCGAACAGATCTTCCTGGCGCGCGGCGATACGAATGTGGCTGACCACCGGGCCAAACTTCTGTGCCAGACCGGCCTGGTCGAGCACGCTGCACCCCTTGCCTTCCAGATTGGCCGCGTAACCCAGCATCGCGCCGACAGTGGTCACGCCCGTTCCGCCCACACCCGGCAGCAGAATGTTGTATGGCTGATCGAGGCTCGGCAGCGTCGGCTGCGGCAGCTCCGCGAAGGCCTGGGCCTGCTTGGGCAACTGTGGCTTGCGCAGTTTGCCGCCGTGCACCGTCACGAAGCTGGGGCAAAAGCCCTCGACGCAGCTGAAATCCTTGTTGCACGCGCTCTGATCGATTTCGCGCTTGCGCCCTTCCGGTGTTTCCTTCGGCAGCACCGACAGGCAACCCGATTTGACGCCGCAATCGCCACAGCCTTCGCACACGGCCGGGTTGATGATGGCGCGCTTGTCCAGATCGACCATCGTGCCGCGTTTGCGGCGACGGCGTTTTTCCGTGGCGCAGGTCTGGTCGTAGATGATCACCGACACGCCCTTGAACTCACGCAGTTCGCGCTGCACGGCGTCCAGGTCGCTGCGGTGGTGGAAGGTGGTGATCGGTGCAAACTGCTCGCTGCTCGGGTATTTCTCCGGCTCATCCGAGACCAGCGCAATGCGCTGAACGCCTTCGTTGAACACCTGCCGGCTGAGCTGATCCACCCGCAACACGCCATCGATGGGCTGGCCACCGGTCATGGCGACGGCGTCGTTATAGAGAATCTTGTAGGTGATATTGACCTTCGACGCGACGGCCGCCCGCAGCGCCAGGTGCCCGGAGTGGAAGTACGTGCCGTCGCCAAGGTTCTGGAACACGTGGGGCGTTTCAGTGAAAGGCGCCTGGCCGATCCAGGTCACGCCCTCACCGCCCATCTGGGTGAACGTCTCGGTTTCCCGGTCCATCCAGATGGTCATGTAATGGCAGCCGATACCGGCCAGGGCGCGACTGCCCTCGGGTACGCGGGTCGAGGTGTTGTGGGGGCAGCCGGAGCAGAAATGCGGGGTGCGCTGGGTGTTGAACAGCGGCGCGGCGAGGGCTTTTTCCTTGTCGGCCAGAAACTGCAGGCGTGCCTCGATTTTCGGGCTGCTGTAGATCGGCGCAAGGCGCTTGGCGATGACGCGGGCGATCATTGCCGGCGTCAGTTCAGCCAGGTTGGGCAACAGCGAGCGGCCTTCTTCATCGAACTCACCGACCACGCGAGGGCGCTGATCCACCGGCCAGTTGTACAGCTGACCGGTGAGCTGATCCTCGATCACGCTGCGTTTTTCCTCGACCACCAGGATTTCGTCCAGCCCTTCCGCAAAGCCGTGCACTGACACCGGCTCCAGCGGCCAGCTCATGCCGACCTTGAGCACGCGTATGCCCACCGACGCGCACAGGTCCTCGTCGATACCCAGTTCTTCCAGGGCCTGACGCACGTCGAGGTACGACTTGCCGGTGGTGATGATGCCCAGGCGCGGCTGTGGGGAATCTATCACCACCTTGTTGAGATTGTTGGCCCGGGCGAATGCGCGGGCGGCGTAGATTTTGTAGGTATTAAGCCGGGCTTCCTGAGCCAGCGGCGGGTCGGGCCAGCGAATGTGCAGGCCGCCTTCGGGAATCTGGAAGTCTTCGGGAATCTGGGTCTGGATGCGCAGCGGATCGACTTCGACCACGGCTGAGGAATCGACGTTTTCGGCGATGGTTTTCATCGCCACCCAGCACCCGCTGTAGCGCGACAGCTCCCAGCCGATGATGCCGTAGTCGAGGATTTCCTGGACGTTGCTGGGGTTGAGCACCGGGATCATCGAGGCGATGAACGCGTGTTCGCTCTGGTGCGCGATGGTCGACGATTTGCAGCCATGGTCGTCGCCCGCGAGGATCAGCACGCCGCCCTTTTCGGCGACGCCGGCCGAGTTGCCGTGCTTGAACACGTCGCCGCAGCGGTCAACGCCCGGGCCCTTGCCGTACCAGAGGGCGAAGACGCCATCGTACTTGCCGTGGGGGAACAGATTGACTTGCTGACTGCCCCAGACCGCCGTCGCGGCGAGTTCTTCGTTGACGCCCGGCTGGAAATGAATGGCGTTCTGCTGGAGATAATCCTTGGCGTCCCAAAGGCTCTTGTCGAGGTTGCCCAACGGCGAGCCGCGATAGCCCGAGATAAACCCGGCGGTGTTGAGCCCGCGGGCTTCATCGCGCTGCTTCTGCAGCATCGGCAGGCGGGTCAGCGCCTGGGTTCCGGTCAGGTACAGATTGCCGGTTGCGAGTCGGTACTTATCGTCCAGACGAATATCAGCCAGGGACATTCAGGCACTCCTTTGTTTTTATTAGTGCGTTTTGAATGCGGCGCCAGTGGCGTGTGCAGCCTTGCCAGCGCCTCGCCGTCAGGACGGTTCAGCCCGACGGTCACAGACAAAATACTGCCTGCGCGGCAGAGGCTTTTTCTTCCTAAATCGACGCGAATCTGCTCATATCGTGCATGCCCGTTCCCGTTCAAGAATAAAAAAGGGTCAATTCATGCAGGTCAAGCTCAGCCCCATCGATCGCAAGATCCTCCGTCTGTTGCAGCACGACGCCAATCTGTCCGCCGCCGAGATCGCCGAGCGCGTCGAACTCTCGCAATCGCCCTGCTGGCGGCGCATCAATCGTCTGGAAGAAGAAGGCATCATCGAGCGTAAAGTCGCCCTGCTCAACCCGGCCAAACTCGGGCTGACCATGACCGTGTTCGTCGACGTCAAGCTGTCCGGGCACGGGCGCAAGTACCTGACGGAGTTCGAGGAGGCGATCACCGGGTTTCGAGAGGTGCTGGAGTGCTACACCATGGCCGGCGACATGGATTTCCTGCTCAAGGTGGTGGTGCAGGACATCGCCAGCTACGAGCGTTTTCTGCGCGACCACCTGCTGCAAAGCCCCCATGTGCAGGAAGCGCATTCGAACATCGCGATGAGTGTGGTGAAGCGTACGACAGAATTGCCCATCGACTAGGCTGCCGATTTGCTGAGCTGCAGGCTGACGGAGAGGCGAAGGCAAAAACCGCCCACGGGAAAAACTCTTTTCACAGGGGCGCGAAAAAAGCATTGACTCTCAAATGGGAATGATTATTATTGAGCGCAACCAGTCGCGAGACTGGCTGGTAACCCAGAAGCCTTAGGTCGGCTTCCGGATTATCTCCTCATCAGGCTAATCACGGTTTTTGACCCGGCTTATTGCCGGGTCTTTTTTTTATGCCCTTTTCGGGTCTGGGTTCGGTCGGGTGTTGCGTCTTCAGGCTAATGAAGAGGGTTCGACAGTGATCTGTCTTTTCGATGGCGCGCATCATAGCAAATGGAGCGAGCAATGCACCGTTGCCGCTGTCAAAAACTGACACATTCAGTAAAAAACACCCGTTAAAGATCCGAACGCACTCCCGTTGTTTTCCGCGACCGCCGCTATTCAAACAGTGAGCAATACGCCATGACTCAGCCGTTCGATTCGTTGATGACCGCCTCCACCGTGCCGCCTGCCCTGGGCGCGAGCGCTGAAACCGACCTGTACCGACGCCGTCTTCAGCGGTTGCCGCGCAGGGTTCAGCAGGTGTTTCTGCTGAGCCGCCTCGACGACTTTTCCTACACCGACATCGCCCAACTGCTTGATATCGACGCCACCGCCGTCGAACGCTGCATGACCGCAGCGCTCGAACGTTGTGTCAGCGAATCCGCCGAACATGACCCGGCCCGAGCCATTTTGCTTCAGGCCCTGCGCTGGTACGTGCACCTGCAAAGCCCCCAGGCCACCGCCAGTCAGCGCATCGAATTCCGTCACTGGCTCGACGCCGATCCCCGACACCTGGCAGCCTTTCAAAACAGTGAGCAGTTCTGGCGCACGCTTCATGCACCCGCTGCGATTCTGGGCGCCAGTGGCTGGCATCGGCGCAAGCCCCGCGCCTATGTCGGCTGGTTGCTGATGACGGTGCTGCTGTGCGGTCTGCTGGTGACTGCCGAGGCGTACAGCTGAGTCAGGCTCCGACCCTTTGGCGAACGATTCTGTCGCCGTGCCCCCGCTGGTTGCGTGTAAAGTAATTGTCATAACAGCCCAGTGAGGGAATCAGGCGCGGCCTGCATTACCTCCCGATGGCCTCGTAATGGCAGATCATGCAATCAGGACGCTCCCGTGACTCAAACCGCCCTTAATATCTCCGCCGATTTCGACAGCGGCAACATCGTCGTGCTCGACGCCAGCAACCCGAAAGCGGTGCAACTGGCGATTCGCCCTGACACCAAGAGCGCGCACTTCCAGTGGTTCCATTTCAAGGTCGACGGCCTGCAGATCGGCGAGCCCCACGGTTTCAGCCTGACCAATGCTGGCGCGTCGAGCTACAACGGCGCCTGGACCGGCTACAACGCAGTTGCCTCCTACGATCAGAAAACCTGGTTCCGCGTGCCGAGCCAGTTCGACGGCCGTGCGCTGAACTTCGAGCTGACGCCCAGCGAATCCCAGGTGTGGTTTGCCTACTTCGAACCCTACAGCCGCGAGCGCCACGACTGGCTGGTGAATGAAGCGCTGGACAAGGCCGGCACCGAGCTGCTGGCCACCGGCAAGAGCGTCGAAGGCCGGGACATCCCGCTGCTGCGCAAGGGCGACGGCGCGGCGGGCAAGCGCAATATCTGGATCATCGCCCAACAGCACCCCGGCGAGCACATGGCCGAGTGGTTCATGGAAGGCATCATCGAGCGGCTACAGGAAAACGACCCTGAGTTGCAGGCGTTGCTGGCGTCGGCGAACCTGTACCTGGTGCCGCACATGAACCCGGACGGCTCGTTCCACGGCCATCTGCGCACCAACGCCCAAGGCAAGGACCTCAACCGCGCCTGGCAGGACACGACCCCCGAGCTCAGCCCGGAAGTGTTCTTCGTCAAAACCCAGATGGAAAAATACGGCGTGGACATGTTCCTCGACGTCCACGGCGATGAAGAAATCCCCTATGTCTTCACCGCCGCCTGCGAAGGCAATCCGGGGTACACCGACCAGCAAGCCCGATTGGAAGCGGATTTCCGCGCCCGGTTGGGCGGCTTGACCCGGGACTTCCAGAGCAAATACGGCTATCCGAAATCGGCGCCGGGCCAGGCCAACATGAACCTGGCGTGCAACAGCGTCGGTGAGCGTTACAAGTGCCTGTCGCTGACGCTGGAAATGCCGTTCAAAGACAACGATGACGCACCGGATGTCATCACCGGCTGGTCGGGCCAGCGCTCGAAACAGCTCGCCCGCGATGTGCTGACCACGCTGGGGCAGATGGTGTCAGTGCTGCGCTGAGGCGTGAGCTGACTTTTATTACGGTCCAGAAACGCCATCGCCAGCGGGTTCGCGCCTGCTGGCGATGGCGTCAATCGCGGTGACGACAAGCATTAATCCCGCGATTTCCCCCTCAGCATGCTGTCCAGCACCTCATCCCTCCGCACCCATCCGTGAAACAGTGCGGCAGCCAGATGCGCGAGAATCGTCAGGAAGAACAGGTACGCCAGGTAGGCGTGGGCCTTGCGCAGCAGCGCGAAGGTGTCCGGGTTGGCGGCAACGATGGACGGCAGGCGCACTGAACTGCCGAGCATGACCGGATCCCCGGCGGCGGAAATCATCGCCCAGCCAATCAGCGGCATCGCCAGCATCAGCGCATACAGCACGTAATGCGACAGCTTCGCCGCCAGCGCCTGCACGGCCGGCAAGTCAGCCGGTAACGGCGGCGTCACCGTGGTCACACGCACAATGATCCTGACGATGACCAGCAGCAGAATCGCAATGCCCAAAGGCTTATGCAGGTTCAGGAGCCATTCATGGCGCTCGGACACCGACGCGACCATGCCGGCGCCGATGAACAGCATGGCGATGACCATCAGCGCCATCACCCAGTGCAGCAGGCGCGCCAGTGGGGCGAAATGCTTGACGGGCGTGCTCATGGCTGTTTCTCCAGGGCGGGTTCGGCTTTCAACTGATCGACTTCACTGGTGCGGCGCATGTAGGACGCGGCGTAGGCCGCCGATCGCGCGGCGAGCAACGGGTCATCCGAGCCTTCGATGCCACTGGGCAAAATCAGCGGGTCGTAATTGATGTCGCGGCAGTCGCCGTTCAACTGCGAGCTGTCGGCGTTGACCACCAAGGTCCCGGCGTCCACGGTCTTGTGCTCGCCGGACCAGGCTTTGGATGCGTCGTTGGTCGGGTCCTGGGGGTTGGCCAGGGTCAGCACCAGCTTCCAGCGTTGTGGGCCGCTGGCCAGTCTGTCGTTGAGGTCCTTGTTCAGGTACTCCTTGGCGTCGGGCGCAGGCGATGCATCGGTCGCCTCCGGCACCAGACTCCAGCGCACCGGCTGACGCTTGCCATCGGCGTTCACCAGCACGAAGGCGTTGACGCTGTTGTAGGTCTCGGTGACGAAACTGGCCGACGGCTTGGCGGTCTTGACCCACGCCAGAAACGGCTGGGCTTCCGGGTGCGCGGCGAAGAACGCCGGGGGTTTCGCCGGGTCGGGCTTGCCGGTCTTGGGGTCAGGTCCGGTGGCGATTTGCAGATCGATGAAGGCCTCAGGCGTGCCGACCGGGAACACCGGCATGCTGTTCATGCCCGTGCGCCATTGCTGGCCGTTGGGCTGGGTGAACTGCACGGCGAAACTGCGCAATGGCGCGGCGCTGTCGGGGGAATACGGATTGCCCGTGGGCACGGCCAGACGGCCGATCACCGGGGTGCGCCCGCTGGCGAAGACTTCGGCTTTGGAGAGGCTGGCAGCGGCGCCGTTGCTCTCGAACACGCCGGCGACGCAGATGCCTTTCGGGTGGTTGCGACGGTAACCGGGATGCACACCGTTGTTACGTTCGAAGACGTCAACCACCCGCGCCGGTGTCAGTCGCTGTGGGTCGAGGCTGCCATTGACGTAGGCAAACGCGCCGGCGGCGATCAGCACGATCAGGCCAATGCCGGCCAGACGCGCCAGTTTTTCGGGATTACTCAGCGGGGGTTTACGGGGATACGGTAGCTCACGGTCAATCATCGATAACACTCCGGGCTTCTCGCCTCTGGGGACAGCAACATGCTTGGCACGCTTTGTTTATAGCCGGGTGCTCGAATTTTGCCAGGCCCAAGTCTTTGAGCGCCTGATTGCCGGAGCACGGCCAAAATCGGAGTGTGATCATGCTGGCCCCTTCCCGGCTGAAGCCGGTCCTACGAAGGCAGCTCATCCAGCCAGTGAGACCGCATGCGAACTCGACTGTAGGACTGGCTTTAGCCGGGAAAGCGCCGGATGGCGCGCTGCGAAACCGACGTTGTACCGCTATCAGCCGTTCAGCTTCGACGGATCACTCTGCAACAGGACCTTGGCATGAATCCCGGCCAGGGTGTCTTTCAGGGTCGACGTGCCACGGCCCTGCTTCGCCTCTTTGTCCTGTTGCAAAGCCTGCTGCAGCACGCTGAGGAAATTCTGGGTCTTGGAGGTGGAGATCGGCGTGTGAGTGTCTTTTTCCAGGCGGCCCATCACGTACTTGGCAATGCGCGTCGACTGGCTGGCCGACTGGCTCAACGTCGCATCGACCAGTTCGCCTTTCTTGTAGCCAATGCTGGTTTTGCTACTGGCCTGATCGCTGACCTGGTAATACAGGTAGTTCTGGCTCGCGGGATCGGTGCTCAACGCCAGCTTCTGCCCGCCTGGCAGGGGCTTGTGATAACTGGCGGTGAGCTGAGATTGCTGGTCCTGAACGATGGTCCGGTTCAACTGGTCGCGTCCCTTGGATTGGGTGGTTTGCGACAGGGTGTAGGCGAAGGTGTCCAGTTCGCCGGGGCGTGCCAGGTTGCCTTCGACGTTCTTCTCGCTGACCGAGGCGCTGAAGTCGCCGAGGCCGGTCAACAGGCCGTGATCGGTGTCCGTCAGTTCGATCGAGCTCACCGTCTTCGCCGCCGTGGAGACGCGGGTGTCCGGGTAATTGGAGTGCAGCGTTTTGAACGCGTCCTCGAACATCGACAGCAGTTGCGCGTCGCCGTCACCGCGTTTGCGCGCCGACTCGATCTGGCTGACATAGCCGTCCAGCGCTTTCGCCTGCTGAGCACTGTCGCCCCGAATGGCCGCGTTTTTCAGGTCCACCGACAGCTCAAGATTCCCCAGCGCGCCACTCATGCGCACCGAACGCTGGTCGGCATCGGCGCGTAGTTCAAGGGTCTGGGCGCTGCCGTCTTCGAGTTTAAAACTGGTTTTCAAATCAACGGAAGCAAAGGCCTTCGAGTCGAAATGGGTCAAGGCGTCGAGCTTCAGGGTCGGCGGTTTGGCCGTCAGGCCGTCGATGGCCGACTGAAAACCGTCCGCCATGGCATTCAGCGCGTTGAGCTCGTCGTCGCTGAGGTCGCCCCCGCTCACCTGGGCCTGCACCGCCAGACCGTCGTCCTGACTGGAAAGGCTCAGCTCGATGGTTTTACCGCTGGCGGTTTTCAGCGTCAGGCTGATGCTGTTGGCCGGATTGCTGTGCAGGCGGTCCTGGGCGGCAGCGAGCTCTGCAGGCTCCAATGCTTTGCCGGTCGTCGAGCGCAGCACCGATTGGGAAATGTTCTGGCCGGTCTGCGCCAATTGACTGAGCAGCGTCGCGCCCAGGCCCTGGAAGCGACCGGCTGTGGCGGAAGTGCTGAAATTGCCCATCATCGCCAGCGAGACCTTGTCCTGCCGGGTGTACTCCCAGGCGGGCGGTACGTTGGCATCAGGCATCAGGCCACGGACGTTGTAGACCAACGGGGCGCTGACCTTGTCGTCCTGGCCGAGCATGACGACGGACGACGGCGTGGCGCTGGTGGTGGCAGCAGCGGCGTTGTCATTCAGCGCGACGGTGGCCGCCGGTTTGACCACTGGCATCAACTGGGCGGATGAGGTGACCGAAGCAATCGCTGACATGGCACTTCCCTGTTCAAGTGAGTAATAGACTTCCTGAACAGGGTGTCGGCGCGGGCTTTTGTAACTTGAGCGATACAAACATGGGGCAGTCCGTTAAAAGCGATTACGGCAAGCGCTGCCCTTTCACTATTTTGTTTCCGCTGGTGGGATCTGCGCCGTAACTCGGCCACAATACGCCCCGATCCCAGGCGCCAGGGCTTTATGCCTTTCGGTTCGCCGCACAACCCGCCACCCCAGGACTGAGCAATGCCCCAAGAGCGAATCGCTGCACTTCGGCTTCCCAAACCCATCCAGGGTGCGATTGACGATCTGGTGCGCGCGTTGAATGCCGCCACCACCAAGGAAGACCTCGAACGCGAGGCCTCCATGGAAATCAGTTTCATCCTCAGCCTGGAGACCAGCCGACGTCTTCGCCCGGCCGATGTAGAAACGCTGTACATGATCTTCGACGACGCCGTGCAAGAACGCCTCAGCCAATTGGGTCACGGCTGATCTGCACGCGCGCCGGATTTTTCCAGCGCATAAGCATCCAATGCCGAGACGGCCCCACGGCCCGCACTTCGAATGCTTTCAGCAAAGGACCCCCCATGACGTTTTACATCTTCCTCATCGCTTGCGCCGCGGCGGCCAGCACCGGCATCATTTTCAAACCGGGCAGCTGGTATGAATCGCTGCAAAAGCCACGCTTCACCCCGCCCAACTGGCTGTTTCCGGTGGCCTGGACGACGATTTATCTGCTGCTGGCCTGGGCCGGTTATCGCCTGACCCTGATCCCCGGCAGCGAAACCGTGCTGGCGTTATGGGCCGCTCAGATTGCCTTGAATACCCTGTGGACGCCGGTGTTCTTCGGCGCCCACCGCATCATGGCGGGCCTGATCATCATTTCGCTGCTGTGGTTGGTGGTAGCCGCCATGGTCGTGCTGGGGATCCAGCTGGACCTCATCACCGGGCTGATCCTGTTCCCGTACCTGGTCTGGCTGACCGTCGCTTCGGCGCTGAATTTTTCGATTCTGCGTCATAACCGGTAACGCGGCTCAGGCGGCCCTGGCCCGGCCGGCCTGCTGAATCAGCAGACCGGCCAGCGCCGACACCGCCAGCAAGACTACAACCCCGCCGTAGACATTGGTGGTGGTCACCAAGCCCGCCGTTTTGATCGACGCGCCGGCCAGCAGCGCCGGAATGCAGAACGCCAGATAACTCAAGGCCAGAAAGGCCGCCATCAATGCGCCCCGCTCGTGGGCGTGAGCCAGGGGCAGCAACAGCCGCAGGGCGCCGAGAAAACTCGCACCGAAGCCGATCCCCGCCACCACCGCGCCGGTGAAGAACAGCCACAACCAGCCCAGATTCACTGCCGCCAGAATCACTGAAACCCCGATTGCCAGAAAACTGCAGCCCACCAACAAGGCCAGCCGAGGCGCGCGCAAACGCAGGTTATGAATCGAAATCGCACCACTGATGGTCAGCGCTGCCACGGCAAAGCCGCCGTTGAGCACCGAGGTCGAGCCGGTCGCGGCAGTCAGCAGTGACGGTGCGAGGGACAGGAAAAATCCGCCCAGCGCCCAGGCGGCGATGTCCGCCGGCAGCACCAACAGCAATGTCCCCCTGGCCTGTGCAGGTACGGCGAGCCGCGGTCGCAGGGTTTTCAGCACGCCCGGCTGCGGGGTCACCGTTTCAGCGACCCGCAACAGATACACCGCCTGACCCGCGAACGCCGCGAGGAGCAAGCCATAGGCCAGGCCCATGGGCAGCGGCGCGTACTGCACCAGCGCACTGGTGCCGAGCGCCCCCAGTGCCATGCCGAACATCGGTGTGATGCTGTTGAGCAACGGCCCCTGCTGCGCATCGCTGTCGAGCATCGCGGCACCCAACGCGCTGGTGGCAATGCCGGTCGCCACGCCCTGCAGCACCCGCGCGACAATCAGCCAACTGACGTCGGTGGCGGCGATGAACAGCAGCATCGCGACGATCTCCAGCAGCAGCCCGATGAATATCACCGGGCGGCGGCCGAGGTAATCCGACAGCGAGCCGAACACCAGCAGCGTCGCCAGCAGGCTCATGGCGTAAACGGCAAAAATCACCGTCAACAATACCGATGAGAAGCCCCACGCCTGTTGATAGAGGTGGTAAAGCGGCGTGGGCGCGCTGGACGCGGCGAAGAAACACAGCAGCACGAAAGCCAGAAAACCCAAGTGGCTCCGCCCCCGACCATCGACTTGCGGGTTCTGCAAAGAATCAGACACGAGTACACTCTCCCGAAAAAGCACGCCACAAAAGCTATTAATTAGCTTTAGGAGTGTGCGAGCAACGTCTGCTTAAAGCAAATACTTTGTGTTAGGGTCCGCAGCATGGCTATCAAAGAAGGCATTCGCACCGGCGGCCGCAGTGCCCGGGTGCAGACATCGATTCACGCAGCCGTTCGCGATCTGCTCCAGGAGCAGGAGCGTTCAGCCCTCAGCGTGCCCATGATTGCAGCCCGTGCCGGTGTCACGCCGTCCACCATTTACCGGCGCTGGGGCGACCTGACCTCACTGCTGGCCGATGCCGCTGTCGAGCGTCTGCGCCCCGACGAGCCGGTGGATTGCGGCAACCTGCGCGATGACCTGCGCACCTGGGTCGAGGTCTACCTCGAAGAGACCAACTCGGCCCCCGGCCGCGAGATGATGCGCGACGTGGTTTCCAGCAGCGCGACCCTGTGCTCGGGCAAGTGCCTGAATATGGTTCGCGATCAGCTGCAGATCATCATCGACCGCGCCCGGGACCGCGGCGAACAAAGTCCTTCGGCGGATGAACTGGTGGATGCCGTTGTCGCGCCGATGGTCTACCGCATTCTGTACGCCGAATCGGCGCCGTCCCTCGATCGCATGCACCAATTGCTGGATCGCTGCCTGAGCTGAGCCTCTGCCCATGGTGCTTGCGGCCAAGCGAGCACAGGGCGCAACGACTGGGTATCATGGGCGCCCATTGACCACAGGCGCCCTTCCCCCCATGCACACCCTTGCAGACCTGCGTGCCGGCAAACTGGCAGGCATCACGCGGCTCAATCTCAGCGCCGACCTCGGCGAATTCCCTGAGGAGATTTTCAGCCTCGCCGATTCCCTGGAAGTGCTGGACCTCAGCGGCAACCGTCTGACCGAATTGCCCGCCGACCTGCACCGGCTCAAGCGCCTGAAAATCCTATTCTGCTCCAACAACCCGTTTACCCGCCTGCCGGAATGCCTGGGCCAGTGCGAGAAGCTGTTCTTCGTCGGTTTCAAGGCCTGCAAGATCGCTCATGTCCCGACCATCGCATTGCCGCCCTCGCTGCGCTCACTGGTGCTGACCGACAACCGCATCGAGACTCTGCCTGAAGCCATCGGCGACTGTGCGCAGCTGCAGAAGCTGATGCTCGCGGGCAACCGGCTGCGGCAATTGCCGGCATCACTGGCCCGCTGTCAGCGCCTGGAGCTGGTACGGATCGCGGTCAACGATTTCCATGAACTGCCGCGCTGGCTGCTGGAAATGCCCGCGCTGGCCTGGTTGGCGTTTGCCGGCAACCCGCTGAACGACATCCACACCGAAGAGCCGATCCGGCAGATTCCGTGGCCGCAACTGGCGCTGCAACAGGTGCTGGGCGAAGGCGCCTCCGGAGTGATTCAACAGGCGCAGTGGCGCGCGGATGCCGACGCGTCGGCGCTGGACGTTGCCGTGAAGCTGTACAAAGGCGATGTCACCAGCGACGGCTCGCCGTTGAACGAGATGCAGGCCTGCATTGCGGCCGGGCGGCATGCTCACCTGATTCCTGTGCTCGGGGAGATTCAGGATCACCCGCAGGGCGCTCGCGGTCTGGTGATGGAGCTGATTTCGCCGTCATTCGTGACCCTTGCGCGTCCTCCGACCCTGGAATCCTGCACCCGTGACACCTATGGCGGCACCCGGCTGAGCGTTTCGACCGTGAAGCGCATGGCTGCCGGGATCGCCGCGGCGTGCGCACATTTGCACGCCCACGGCATCAACCACGGCGATCTGTACGCCCACAACATCCTCTGGAACGAGGGTGGGGACAGCCTCCTGGGGGATTTCGGCGCAGCGGCGTTCTATCCGGATGAAGAAACGGGACAAAGGCTGGAACGCATTGAAGTCCGGGCGTTTGGGGTATTGCTGGGGGAGTTGCTGGACTGCTGCGAAGCAAACGATGGGGGGACTGCCGGCCTGCGGGAACTGGAGCAGCGCTGCGTGCAGGCGGATGTGATGCAGCGGCCCGGATTTGCGGAGGTTGAGCGGCAGTTCTGAACGCTGGCGTTTTGCAGTGCGGCCTCTGACGCCTTCCCGGCTAAAGCCGGTCCTACGATGTGCTCGCGATGATTCAGTAGGACCAGCTTCAGCCGGAAATAGAGCTGAAAACCTTACCCCGCCAAACCCACGTAAACGTTTTGCACGTCATCGTGGCTGTCGATCGCTTCGAGGAAGGCTTCGACCTCGGCCATCTGCTCTTCGCTCAGGCCTTCAACCGGGTTTTTCGGGCGGTAGCCGATCTTGGCGGACTCGACGGTGAAGCCGAACTCAGGCAGCGCCTTGCACACGGCGTCGAGGTCGGTGGTGTCGGTGTAAAACGTTGCAACGCCTTCGTCGCCCTGTTCAACGTCTTGAGCACCGGCTTCGATGGCGGCTTCGTCGGCGTCTGCATCGTCTTTGGCGGCGACAGCGTCAATCATGCCCAGGTGGTCGAAATCCCAGGTGATCGAACCCTCGGCACCCAGCTGGCCCTTGCGGAACAGCACGCGGATCTCGGACACGGTACGGTTGATGTTGTCAGTCAGGCACTCGACGATGACCGGGACTTTGTGCGGGGCGAAGCCTTCGTAGGTCAATTTTTCGAAGTGCACGTGCTCGCCGAGCAAACCGGCGCCTTTCTTGATGGCGCGTTCCAGGGTCTCGCGGGGCATGGAGGCTTTCTTGGCCTGCTCGACCACCAGTCGCAGGCGCGCGTTCATGTCGGGGTCAGGGCCGGAGCGCGCGGCAATCATGATTTCCTTGGACAGCTTGCCGAAAATACGCCCCTTGGCGTTGGCTGCCGCTTCTTTGTGTTTGACCTTCCACTGTGCGCCCATGATTGCTCTCTTGTTCCGGTGGCGATGAATCGCTCGGATCCGACGTGTCTTGCACGCCGGGCCCATGACGATAAACGCTGAAAATAGGGTGATCGATAATGACAGGCCGGGGGGTGAACCGCGGCGACCGGCGCATTTTATACACGCTGGCGCCAGAAGACACCCCTGAGACGCGCCGGCGCCCTGACCTGGATCAGCGATGCTTGAACACCGGCTCGCGCTTCTCGATGAACGCCGCCATGCCTTCCTTCTGGTCCTCGCTGGCAAACGCCGCATGGAACACCCGGCGTTCGAAACGAATCCCTTCGGCCAGGCTGACTTCAAAGGCGCGGTTGACGCTTTCCTTGACCATCATGGCTGCCGGCAGCGACTTCGCCGCGATACCGGCCGCGACGTTCATTGCCTCATCCAGCAGTTGGTCCTGCGGCACGATGCGCGCCACCAACCCGGCCCGCTCCGCTTCGACGGCGTCGATCAGGCGCCCGGTCAGGCACATTTCCATGGCCTTGGCCTTGCCCACCGCCCGGGTCAGACGCTGGGTGCCGCCCATGCCCGGCAGCACGCCCAGCTTGATTTCCGGCTGACCGAAGCGCGCGTTGTCGGCCGCCAGAATGAAGTCGCACATTAGCGCCAGTTCGCAGCCGCCACCGAGGGCAAACCCCGAGACGGCGGCGATGATCGGTTTGCGGCGATTGGCCACCCGATCGCTGTCGCTAAACAGGTCATCCAGATAGATCTGCGGGTATTTCAGCTCGGCCATCTCCTTGATATCAGCCCCGGCGGCGAACGCTTTTGCCGAGCCGGTCAGAACAATGCAGCCGATGCCGTGATCGCCCTCCAGCTCGTCGAGGGCGTGGTTGAGTTCGCTGATGAGCTGCGCATTCAAGGCGTTCAGCGCCTGTGGGCGATTGAGGGTCAAGAGGGCAACCCGACCTCGAACCTCTTTGAGGATAGTCATGTAATTCATTGTTTTATCGACCTTTTCTTATCGTGAAATGCAGTCAGCCGCTATCGTAGATTTAACATGCGAAACGCAGCACAAGACATTGATATTAAAGAATAAGCTCCACGGCCATCGCAGTCGCCTCGCCGCCACCGATGCAGATCGCCGCAACCCCTCGCTTCAGTCCACGCTGCTTCAACGCCGACAGCAACGTCACCAGAATCCTCGCCCCTGATGCGCCAATGGGATGGCCCAATGCGCAGGCGCCGCCATGCACGTTGACCTTGTGATGGGGCAGTTCCAAGCGGGCCATGGTGACAAGCGCGACGACCGCGAACGCTTCGTTGATCTCGAACAGGTCCACGTCTGCCAGGGACCAGCCGGTCTTGCTCATCAGCTTGTCGATGGCGCCTACCGGTGCGGTCGGAAACAACCGCGGCTCATTGGCATAAGCGGCGTGGCCATGGATGACCGCCAACGGCGTGATCCCACGTCGTTGTGCTTCGGACTGGCGCATCAGGGTCAGGGCTGCAGCGCCGTCGGAGATCGAGCTTGAGTTGGCTGCTGTCACGGTGCCGCCTTCGCGGAACGCCGGTTTGAGCAGCGGGATCTTGTCCAGCTTCGCTTTGGGTGGCTGCTCGTCCTGGCGAATGGTTTTGCGCTCCTTGCCCACCGTGACCTCCACCGGGACGATTTCAGCGTCGAACCCGCCGCGCGTCATGGCTTCCTGCGCCCGGGTCAGCGAGGCGACCGCAAAACCGTCCTGGGCTTCCCGACTGAAATTTTCCAGCCCGGCGCACTCCTCGGCGAAGGTGCCCATCAGTCGACCACGGTCGTAGGCATCTTCAAGGCCGTCGAGAAACATGTGGTCGATGATCTGGCCGTGGCCCATGCGGTAACCGCTGCGGGCCTTCTCCAGCAGATACGGCGCGTTGGACATGCTCTCCATCCCACCGGCGATGACCACGTCGGCGCTGCCGGCCAGCAGCATGTCGTGGCCAAGGATGGCCGCCTGCATGCCCGACCCGCACATCTTGTTCAAGGTGGTGCAGGTGGTGGCGTCGCTGAGCCCCGCGCCCAATGCCGCCTGACGCGCAGGCGCCTGGCCCAGCCCGGCCGGCAACACACAACCGAAGAGCACTTCATCGACCTGCGCTGCATCAATGCCCGCGCGCTCAACCGCGGCGCGGATGGCAGCGGCGCCCAATTGCGGCGCAGTCAGGCTTTTGAGATCACCCTGAAAGGCGCCCATGGGCGTGCGCGCAGCACTCACGATTACCACAGGGTCGTCGTTCAACGTCTGACGTTTGTTCAAAGACATGATGGAATTTCCTCGATTAGCGAGCCGCCATGCGCAAGGCGCCGTCCAGACGGATCACCTCGCCGTTGAGCATGCTGTTTTCGATGATGTGGCGTGCCAGCGCGGCGTATTCCTCGGGCTTGCCCAGGCGTGGCGGGAATGGCACGCCGGCGGACAGGCTCTCGCGCACCTGGGGGGTCATGCCGGCCATCATCGGCGTTTCGAAAATGCCCGGAGCGATGGTCATGACGCGGATGCCGTAACGCGCCAGTTCGCGGGCGGCGGGCAGGGTCAGGCTGACAATGGCGCCCTTGGAGGCCGCATACGCCGCCTGGCCGATCTGGCCGTCATAGGCGGCGACCGATGCGGTGTTGATGATGACGCCACGCTCGCCGCCGGCGTCGGCCGTGCTTTCGGCGATGGCCACGGCAGCGAGGCGCAGCAGGTTGAAGCTGCCGATGAGGTTGACGTTGATCACCCGGCTGAAACTGTCGAGGCCGTGGGGGCCTTCTTTGCCAAGGATTTTCTCGGCGCCGACGATGCCGGCGCAGTTGATGACGCCATTGATCTGGCCAAACGCACTCAGCGCCGCATCCACTGCGGCCTGAACGTCGCTCTCCCGGGTGATGTCGCTGACGCTGGCCCGGGCCTTGCCGCCCAGTTTTTCCACGTGCGCCGCGAGCGCCTCGGCGTTGACGTCCACCAGCATCACGCTGGCCCCGGCGTCGATGAGCATCTGTGCGCTGGCCGCACCCAGCCCGGACGCGCCGCCACTGACCAGGAATACCTTGCCGTCGATCTGCATGATTGTGTCGTCCTTACACTTTTATTGTTGGAGGGGCGAAATACTCCGCTCTGCCGCGTGGATGGGCAATAGTCAAAGCGCGCAGAACGCGTGGTGGTTTTGGCCAGTGGCGATCAGCGCAGACTGGCGTCGCGGCATCGTTCGGGTCTTCAGGCCGGCGTGGCGTTGAACTCGCCCGTCACGGCAGCAGGTAACGCATCACCGAATCACAGATCATCGCTTTCTGCCGCGCCTTGACCCCTTCGTCCTCCAGGTCGATCTGGAAAATCTCGGCAAACGTGTGACGGTTGGACACGCGGTAGAAACAGAACGAGCTCATCAGCATGTGCAGGTCAACGGCCTGTACGCCTGGCCGGAAAACACCGGCCTGCTCACCGCGCCGCAAGGTTTCGTCCAGCGCCTGCAAGATGTTCCGGCTCAGCTCGCGGATGGTCGCGGACTGTTTGACGTTGGCGCCGTTGTGGATGTTTTCGATGCAGACGATGCGCACGAAATCGACGTTGCGGTCGTGGTGATCGAAGGTGAATTCCACCAGCCGCCTGATCGCTGCTTGCGGTGCGAGCACCTCCAGGTCAAGGCTGCTTTCCGTGGTGCGGATGTCGCCGTAAAGTTTCTCGAGCACCTCGGTGTACAGCTGCTCTTTGCTGTTGAAGTAGTAATAGATCATCCGCTTGGAGGTTTGCGTGCGCTCGGCAATCGCATCGACGCGGGCGCCGGAGAGGCCTTGGGCGACGAACTCGGCGACGGCCGCCAGAAGGATGCCGTCACGGGTTTTTTCCGGATTGTTCTTGCGGGACTTGCGCGGCGACTGAGCGCGTTCATCTGGGCGCGCTTCGGCGAGGCTGTCGTCAACGGTTTTCATGCGGGGCTCACGACCACGGTGGAATCGCGGGATTATGGCCCGCACCGGTGCGTTACGGAAGCGGCTCGTCACCAGGCGCCATGGGCGATCACGCCCGTCCCGAGCCGCTGCGGGCCCGGGCCATCGCCGCCAGGCGTACCGCGGCGTTCGCCTCGCCATTACCCGCATAGCCGTTGCTGCGCTGGAGGATTTCAAAGAAGAAACGCGCGTCGAACGCTTGGGTGTAGGCGTGAAACAGCTCGCCACCGTGGGCGTCACGGTCGTACAGCACGTGGTGCTGCGCCAGTTTGTCGAGGAACCCGTTGTCGAAACCGAAGCGCGCTCCCAGGTCGTCGTAGTAGTTCTGGGGAATATCCAGCCATTGCACGCCTGCCGCTTCGGCGCGGGCGACCTGGACAAAGATGTCGTCGCAGGCAAAGGCGACGTGATCAACGCCTGCGCCGCCGTGGCTCGCCAACCCGCGGGCGATGGCCGTGTCGCCATGATCCGGGGTGTTCAGCGACAGGCGCACGGTGCCGCAACGGCTGCGCAGCGCCCGGGTTTTCACCAGCCCGTAAGGGTCGGGCAGCAGCGCATCGGCATCGGCCTCGAAATCCAGCACGGCTTTGTAGAACAGCACCGCGCTGTCGAGCCTGTCGGCAGGCAAGGCCATGGCAACGTGATCGATGCGCTGCAAACCGCTTGGCGTGAAGGGTGGCGGGCTCAGGGTGAAGTCGCTGTCCCAGCTCGATTGCCCCGGTGCGGCGGCCTCGATCAGATACATCAGGCTGCCGTCCGGCGCGCGCACTGCCGGGACCGCTCGACCATCAGGGCCCACCGGGCCGCCATGGGTATCGGCATTGAGCTGACTCGCCCGCTCCAGCGCAGCAGCGCTGTCGTTCACCCGCAACGCCATGGCGCGCAGCGACGCGCCGGGAGTTTCGAGGGCGGAGTTCATGAAAGAAGGGGCAGCGAAAGAAGCCGCAACGGAAGGCATCGGAGGTGAGGAGAAGCGCTCGGCGTTCAACAGGATCTTGATATCGCCCTGCCCCAGCAGGGTCACGGCTTTGCTGCGGTGCTGACCCAAGGTGCCGAACCCCAGGCCATGCAGCCAGCTGGCCAGCCGCCCACCCTGGGCATCATCCACGGCGAACTCGAGAAACGCCACGCCGTTGCAGGCGCTGGGTGCCGGCGGATGGAACAACAATGACGGTGCAGCGGGTTGAGACTGCTGCTCCAGCAGCGCGCGGGTTTGCTCCTCCAGGTGCAGCAACGAACGCAGGCCATCGGCGGCGTTGGCCCGAGTGGGTGCGGCGCGAAACACGTCATTGAAAATCTCCAGCGACAGCGGGCCGGTGTAACCGCTGCGCAGGACCGCCGCGAGGAAACCCGCGCAATCGAATTCGCCCTGCCCCGGGAAACACCGGAAATGCCGACTCCACTCCAGCACGCCCATGTTCAGCAGCGGCGCGTCGGCCATTTGCACGAAGAAGATCTTGTCGCCGGGAATCTGCGCAATCCCGCTCGGATCCCCCTTGAGCGACAGCGTGTGGAAACTGTCGAGCAGCACGCCGAGGGCCGGATGGTCGACCTGTCGGACCAGATCCCAGACCTGCTGCCAGGTGTTGACGTGACGTCCCCATGCCAGGCCCTCATAGCCCACCCGCAGTTGACGCGCACCTGCCCGCTCGGCGATCGACCCAAGGTCATCGAGCAGAACGTTTCGCTCGCCCAGTGAGTCGCTGGCGGTGTTGCTGCAGACCAGCATCAGGTCAGTGCCGAGTGCCTGCATCAGGTCGAATTTGCGTTCGGCGCGGTCGAGGTTGCGCTGCAGGTGCTCGCGGCGACAGCCTTCGAAGTCACTGAACGGTTGAAACAGGGTGATAGCGATGCCCAGATCTGCGCACAGCTGCCGCACCTGACGCGGGCTGCCGTTGTGATTGAGCAAGTCGTTTTCAAAGATTTCTACGCCATCGAAACCTGCTGCAGCAATGGCTTCGAGCTTTTCCGGCAGGGTGCCGCTCAAGGAAACAGTGGCGATCGAGCGCTGCATGCGGGGGGAATCTCCTGAATAATCACATGGCCACCTGGCGTCGATGAGGCTCGAACCTGGCGGGCGTTCGTGGGATTATTCGCGCCGTTGGACATGACATCAAATGAAATGAACCATACGGTTAGTTGTATGACGCTTTGCAGGGCCACTGCCCTGGCCGCGCGGACACCACCATAACAATTTCAAAACAGGCTTGATGCTTATGCGTTCCCCTTCTGCTTCGCCTGCCCCGGTCGCCTCCCGCCCTGCGCCGCCCCATGCCGGCATGAACGACAAGATTCGCGGCGCCCTGGCCGTCGGCAAAACCCGTTGGGGCATGCTGGCACTGGTGTTCTTCGCCACCACCCTGAACTACATCGACCGCGCGGCACTGGGCGTCATGCAGCCGATTCTGGCGGAGCAGATGAGCTGGACGGCGATGGATTACGCCAACATCAACTTCTGGTTTCAGGTCGGTTACGCCATCGGTTTTCTGCTGCAGGGGCGTTTCATTGATCGGGTCGGCGTCAAGCGCGCGTTCTTCCTCGCGGTGCTGCTGTGGAGTCTCGCCACGGGCGCCCACGGTCTGGCGACATCAGCGGCGGGCTTCATGGTCTGCCGGTTTATTCTGGGCCTGACCGAAGCCGCCAATTACCCGGCCTGCGTCAAGGTCACCCGGGTGTGGTTCCCGGCCGGAGAACGCGCCGTGGCCACCGGTATTTTCAACGCCGGCACCAATGTCGGCGCCATGGTCACGCCTGCGTTGTTGCCGCTGATCCTGACCGTGTGGGGCTGGCAGGCGGCGTTTATCTGCATGGGCTCGCTGGGGCTGGCCTGGGTCATCACCTGGCGGCTGAAGTATTTCAATCCCCACGACCATCCGACGGTACGTGCCAGTGAGCGCGCCTACATCCACAGCGATGCCGACCCTGAAACGGAGCCTGAAGGGGAAAAGGTACCGCTCTCGCGCATCCTGAAAATGCGCGGCACTTGGGCCTTTGCCCTCGCCTACGCCCTCACCGCGCCGGTGTTCTGGTTTTACCTGTACTGGCTGCCGCCGTTTCTGAATCAGCAATACAACCTCGGCATCAGCGTGACGCAGATGGGCATCCCGCTGATGCTGATCTGGCTGACCGCCGACTTCGGCAGTGTCGGGGGCGGGATCCTGTCTTCGTGGCTGATCGGCCGGGGCATGCGGCCGATGACCGCACGCTTTCTGTCGATGCTGGTGTTCGCGCTGACGATCATTGGCGTGGTGTTCGCCGCCAACGCCAGCGGTCTGTGGGTGGCCGTCACGGCGATCGCCCTGGCGGTGGGTGCGCATCAGGCCTGGACGGCGAACATCTGGAGCCTGGTCATGGATTACACGCCCCGGCACATGATCAGCACGGTGTTCGGCTTCGGCGGCATGTGCGCGGCCATCGGCGGCATGTTCATGACGCAGATCGTCGGCGCGGTCCTCACCGCGACGCACAATAACTACAGCGTGCTGTTCACCCTGATCCCGGTGATGTACTTCATTGCGTTGATCTGGATGTATTTCATGGCGCCGCGCAGGTCATGAACCCGCCGTCGTCAACCGCCCTTCTTGCGCTGCTGCCACGCCGCCGCCAGGCCGCTGAGGCAGATGATCGCGATGCCGGCCTGGGCGACAAGGGATGGCGAATGGTTGAACACGATGTAGCCCCACAAGCCGGCGAAGACGATCTGACAGTACCCGAACGGCGCCAGCATGGCCGGTGCAGCGAAGCGGAAGGCCTGGGTCAGCATCAGGTGCGCGACCATGCCGCAGGTGCCCAGCGCCAGCATGAACGGAATGTGCTTCCACTCCGGTGACTGCCAGAAGAACGGCACGATGGCGCTCATCAACAGGCTGTTGAACAGACCGGCGAAGAAGTTACTGGTGGTCGGGCTGTCGTGGGCCGCGACCAGACGGGTCAGCAACTGGTAGCAGGCGAAGCAGAACGCCGAGCCCAGCGGCAGTAACACCGCCGGCCGAAACAGCTCGCCGCCGGGGTGCACGATCACCAGTACCCCGCTGAAACCCACCAGCACCGCGATCCATTGACCGCGACTGACCGTCTCTCTGAGCAGCGGCACCGACAAGGCCGTGACCAGCAGCGGCGCGAGAAAGTTGACCGCCGTCGCTTCGGCGATCGGGATGAACATCAGGCCACTGGTGAACAACAAGCTTGTGCCCAGCAGGCACACCGCGCGCAACGCCTGCAGCCCCGGGCGCTTGGTACGCAGCACGCGCAGGCCCGCCGAGGGCATGAAAATGCACGCCATCAGCCCGGTGTGCACCACATAGCGCACCCAGACCACCATCATGATCGGGTAGATGCCGGAGAGGTATTTGGACAGCGTGTCATGGCTGGAAAACAGAAAGGTCGCAAACAGAATCAGTGCGATGCCCTTCAATGGCTGGTTGACGCCGGAGAGCGGCGTGCTGGTGGTGCTCATCTGCGTTCCTTTGGCCGTGCGTGAATGCGGGTCTGTCCCTTGCCGTGTCGAGCGCCGGCTTTCGTTCGAGGCGTCCAGCGTCAGCAAGAATATAGAAGGCGTCGCCGGAGCACCAAGCAAACATGACCGCCCGGGTGTTTTTCTGACCGTCTGGATCAGGCCTTTCCGCTTGCCCGGATTTGCCGCAGACTGCCGCTCTCGTTGACTCGGAACGGACGCTCAGTGGACCGCATTCAGGAAATGACCCTTTTCGCCGCCGTTGCCGAAGGCCCCAGCTTCGCGGCGGTGTCGCGCAACCTGAACGTGTCCACGGCCACCGTCACCCGGGCCGTCGCGCAGCTGGAAGCACGGCTCGGCACCTTGCTGATCGTGCGCACCACCCGGCAGCTGCGCCTGACCGAAGCCGGCGTGCGTTTCGCCGACGACTGCCGGCGCTTGCTGGCCGATCTGCAGGAGGCCGAGAGCGCCGCCGCCGGCATTCATGGGACGCCGCGTGGGTTGCTGACCGTTACCGCGCCGCAAGTGTTCGGCGACCTGCACGTCACGCCGGTCATGACCGAGTACCTGAACCAGCATCCCCAAGTGCAGATCCGCGGCCTGTTAATGGACCGAATCGCCGGGCAGCTGGAAGAAGGCATCGACGTCTCGGTGCGCATCGGCGAGTTGCCCGACTCCACGATGACCGCCATTCAGGTCGGCAGCGTCCGGCGCATGGTCTGCGCCTCCCCCGCTTACCTCAAGGCCCATGGCACTCCCCGGCATCCCCACGAGCTCATTGAGCGCGAAACCGTTTCCGTGATGATTACCGGCCGCAGCCCCGCGTGGACCTTCCGCATCGACGGCCAGCACCAGGACGTGAAGGTGCAATCGCGGTTGGCAATGACCTCGTTCACGGCGTCCACTCATGCCGCCCTTGATGGCTGGGGCCTGACTCAGGTGCCGTCCTACCAGATTCGCCGACACCTGCAGGCGGGCACGTTGCGCGCCGTGCTCGAAGGCTTCGAGGTCACGCCGATGCCGGTTTACGTGGTCTACGTCGAAGGCCGAAGAGGCTCATCCAAAGTGCGCTCGTTCGTTGATTTCTGCGTTCAGCGTCTGCGCGCGGACCTGGCGTACAGCGCCGGGCGAGTTTGAGTGCGGGCACGGGTCCGCAGCCCAGCCTCGGCCCACCGGCCGAAATAGGGTTAGAGTAGTCACGCTGGCTCCGCCGTCCCTCGCCTGACCGGCAACGGAATCGGGGCGCTTTCCATCAATTGTCTGAAGGAAGATCCGCGTGAATCCATCGTCTCACCCAGCGAACATTGCCCAATTGATCGTCGACGCCATGGGCGCCGGTCAGAAAATCACCGACATCCGCCCTGAGTACGCGCCCGTCGATGCGGCCAGTGCCTACGCGCTGCAACGCGAGATTCTGCGCCTACGCGAGACCTCAGTGGGCGGCTGGAAGGTCGGCGCCAAATCGCCGACCGGGCCTATCAATGGCGCGCTGCTGCCGGATGACGGTATTTTTGCCAGCGGCAGCCAGGTGGAGTGCATCGACTATCCGTCGCCGATTCTGGAACTGGAGATCGCCTTTCGGCTGGGTCGCGAATTCGCACCTCGCGATGAGGCGTATTCGGATGACGAAGTGCTGGGCAGCATCCAGACGATGGGTGCGACCATTGAAGTGGTGTCGAGCCGCTTTGCCGCCTGGCCGAAGATCGAACCGCTGCTGGCGTTGGGCGACCTGCTCAACCACGGCGCGCTGATTGTTGGCGAATTTGTTGATTACGATGCCAGCTTCCCGTTCGTCGAGCCTGCGCTGAGCTTTACCTATGGCGACGAAGACATCGTGCCGGGGGACGGGGCGAATCCGGCCGGTGACCCTCGGCGCTTGCTGCCGTGGCTGGTCAATCACCACACCCAGAACGGGATGAGCGTGACGCCGGAGATGGTGATCACGACCGGTTCCTATACCGGGATGTACAAGACCCGCGGGCCGGGTCTGGCGGTGGGCGAGATTCGCGGGCTGCCGGTGGTGTCGGTGGAGTTGATTTAAGTTCCTGGGTCGCCAATGGCAGGACCGGCTTCAGCCGGGAAGACGTCTGTGCATTCAACCTGGCTTTAGCGCCAGTTACGGCCCCTTCCCGGCGGAAACCGGTCCTACCAGGAATTTGCGTTACGGCACATCGTTGCGTCGGGCGCGGAGGTGTAGGACCGGCTTCAGCCGGGAAGCGTTTGATTGAGGCGCCCAGGGAATCACGGCTCACCCCTGCCGCCAATACCCCGGTCGGTTGTACACCTCTTTGAGAAACGCGATGAAAAACCGCACCTTCGCCGGCAGGTAATGCTGCTGCGGGTAAACGCCCTGGATGTCGTAACTGGGCAAGGCGAATTCATCCAGCACGGTGACCAGCGCGCCGCTCTCCACTGCGTTCTGAATCTCCCACGTCGAGCGCCAGCTCAGGCCCAGCCCGCGCTTGGCCCAGTCATACAACAGCTCACCATCGTTGCAATACAGATTGCCCGCGACCTTGATCGCCACCGGCCTGCCCTCGCGCTGGAAGGTCCAGCCGCGATGCTGCCCGCCCTGCAGGTTGAACGACAGGCAATTGTGCTGCGCCAGGTCCTCAAGCACCCGGGGGAATCCGTGCTCCGCGAAATAGGCCGGTGAGCCACAGACCACGCGTTTGTTGGCGTACAGCTTGATGGCGACGTAGTTGGGGTCGAGCACCTCGCCGATGCGGATGCTCATGTCATAACCCTCACGCACCAGATCCACCACGTTGTCAGTCAGGTTGAAGGACAGCTGCAAATCCGGAAACCGCGCCTGAAATTCCGGCGCATGGGGCGCGACGTGCTGACGGCCAAACCCCGCCGGCGCCGAAACCACCAAGTGGCCCCGCACGCTGCTTTCGTTCTCGCTGATGCTGGCGTCCAGTTCCTCGAATGATTGGAGCACCAGCTTGGCGTTCTCCAGGTACGACTCGCCCGCATCGGTCAGGGTCAGGCCCCGGGTCGAGCGATGAATCAGCTTCACGCCCAGCCGATCCTCCAGCGCACTCAGCCGCCGGCCCATGATCACCGGCGTCACGCCCTCCACCAGCGCAGCGGCGGCGAAACTGCCACGGGTGGCCACCAGGACGTAGCTGCGCAATTCCGTGTAACGATCCATTCGATACTCCAGATACCGATAGAGCGGATAAAAACAGCCATTCACAAAGCATCGGATTCAAATCAGGCTGCTTACGTACAAAAACTATCGAGTTCAGGAGACTAACAAATGACCGTCATGAGAGCCATCGAAGCCGCCGTTCTGGTGATGCGTCGCGAAGGCGTCGACACCGCCTTCGGAATTCCCGGCGCCGCGATCAACCCGCTGTACGCCGCCTTCAAGAAACTCGGCAGCATTGACCACGTGCTGGCGCGCCACGTCGAAGGCGCTTCGCACATGGCCGAGGGTTACACCCGTGCCATCGCCGGCAACATCGGCGTGTGCATCGGTACGTCGGGCCCGGCCGGCACCGACATGATCACCGGTCTCTATTCAGCCTCCGCCGACTCGATTCCGATTCTCTGCATCACCGGCCAGGCACCCCGTGCACGGATGCACAAGGAAGACTTCCAGGCCGTGGACATCGCCAGCATCGCAGCCCCGGTGGCCAAATGGGCAACCACCGTCATGGAACCCGGTCAGGTGCCGTATGTGTTCCAGAAAGCCTTCCAGTTGATGCGCAGCGGCCGGCCCGGCCCGGTATTGATCGACCTGCCCTTCGACGTGCAGATGGCCGAGATCGAATTCGACATCGACGCTTACGAACCGCTGCCGGTGGTCAAACCCCAGGCCAGCCGCAAGCAGATCGAAAAAGCCCTGGCGATGCTCAACGCGTCGGAGCGTCCGCTGATCGTGGCCGGTGGCGGCATCATCAACGCCGATGCGTCGGACGCGCTGGTGGAATTCGCCGAGCTGACCGGCATTCCGGTGATCCCGACGCTGATGGGCTGGGGCACGATCCCCGACGATCACCCGCAGATGGCCGGCATGGTCGGGCTGCAGACCTCCCACCGCTATGGCAACGCGACGCTGCTGGCGTCCGATCTGGTCCTGGGCATCGGCAACCGCTGGGCCAACCGCCACACCGGCACCGTCTCGGTGTACAGCGAAGGGCGTACCTTCATCCACGTTGACATCGAGCCGACGCAGATCGGCCGCGTGCTGACGCCGGATCTGGGCATCGTTTCCGACGCCGGCGCAGCGCTGGCGATGTTCATAGAAGTGGCGCGCGAGTGGCACACCGCCGGCAAACTGAAGGACCGCAGCCACTGGCTCGCCAGCTGCCAGCAACGCAAGCGCACGCTGCAGCGCAAGACCCATTACGAGAACATCCCGGTCAAGCCCCAGCGCGTGTACGAGGAGATGAATCAGTACTTCGGCAAGGACACCTGCTACATCAGCACCATCGGCCTGTCGCAGATTGCCGGCGCGCAATTCCTCCACGTCTACAAGCCGCGTCACTGGATCAATTGCGGACAAGCCGGCCCCCTGGGCTGGACCCTTCCGGCGGCGCTGGGCGTGGTCAAGGCTGACCCGAGCCGCCAGGTTGTCGCGCTGTCAGGGGACTACGACTTTCAGTTCATGATCGAAGAACTGGCCGTGGGTGCGCAGTTCAAGCTGCCGTACATCCATGTGGTGGTGAACAACTCCTACCTGGGCCTCATTCGTCAGGCCCAGCGCAACTTCGACATCGACTACTGCGTTCAGCTGGCGTTCGACAACATCAACGCGCCTGAGCTGGAAGGCTATGGCGTCGATCATGTTGCGGTTGCCGAAGGCCTGGGCTGCAAGGCGATCCGCGTGCTTGACCCGGCGCAGCTGCAGGCCGCCTTCGCCGAAGCGTCGAGCCTGATGCAGCAGCACCGCGTGCCGGTGGTGGTGGAGATCATTCTCGAGCGCGTCACCAACATTGCGATGGGCACCGAGATCAACGCCATCAACGAATTCGAGTCCCTGGCCGAAACCCGCGCCGACGCCCCTACCGCCATCAGCCTGCTGGATTGACCGCACCCGGTTATTCAAGAAACAGAGCCCAGCACTAGAAGGAGTACGTCATGCCACGTTTATGCGCCAACCTGTCGATGCTGTTCACCGAACTTGAGTTTCTGCACCGCTTCGAAGCCGCCGCCGGCGCCGGTTTCAGCGGTGTCGAGTACCTGTTTCCCTATGACTTCAGTTCTGCGCAGATCAAAGCCGAGCTGGACCGCAACCGACTCACCCAAGTGCTGTTCAACCTGCCGGCCGGCGACTGGGCCAAGGGTGAGCGCGGCATCGCCTGTCACCCCGATCGGGTCGAGGAGTTTTACGCCGGCGTTGACCTGGCGATCGCCTACGCCAAGGTCCTCGGCAACACCCAGATCAACTGCCTGGCGGGGATCAAGCCCCAGGGGTTCGACGACGGGCTGATCGAGAAGACTTTCGTCGACAACCTCAAGTACGCCGCCGACCGCCTGCAAGCCCAGGGCATCGATCTGGTCATGGAAATGATCAACACCCTGGACATTCCGGGGTTCTACCTGAACACCACCGCCCAGGCCCTGGCGATTCGCGAGAAGGTCGGCAGCCGCAATCTGTCGCTGCAATATGACATCTACCACATGCAAATCATGGAGGGCGACCTGGCCCGCACCCTCGAAAACCACCTGCCGGCGATCCGCCACGTGCAACTGGCGGACAACCCCGGTCGGCATGAGCCCGGCACCGGCGAGATCAACTACGGCTTTCTGTTCAAGCACCTGGACCGGCTCGGCTATCGCGGCTGGATCGGCTGTGAATACACGCCGCTGACCACCACCGAAGCGGGGCTTGGTTGGCTGAAAACCCATAATTTGATCTGAAGTCAGCGGCAAGCTTCAAGCTTCAAGCTTCACGCATTGCCAGCCGGACGAACGCAGTCAGGCTTCTAGCTTGCGGCTTGAAGCTTGCCGCTTGCTCCCCAACAACAACCAGAGGCACCTTCTATGGCTAACATCGGATTCATCGGCACCGGCATCATGGGCTTGCCCATGGCAGAAAACCTGCAGAAGGCAGGTCATCAATTGATCCTTTCCCGGCATTTCAGTGCCCCGCCCGCGTCACTGGTGGACGGCGGCGCAACGGTGCTGGCCAACCCGCGGGAAGTGGCGCAAGAGGCGGAATTCGTCATCGTCATGCTGCCGGACACACCGCAGGTGAATGACGTGCTGTTCGGCGAAAACGGACTGAGCGAAGGCACCGGAGCCGGCAAGGTGGTCATCGACATGAGCTCGATCTCACCTTCGGCGACCAAAGCGTTTGCCGAGAAAATCAATGTCACCGGCGCGCAGTACCTCGACGCGCCGGTGTCCGGCGGCGAAGTCGGCGCCAGGGCGGCCACGCTGAGTATCATGGTCGGCGGCGAGCAGGCGACCTTCGAACGCGCCCTGCCCCTGTTTCAGGCCATGGGCAAGAACATCACCCTGGTCGGTGGCAACGGTGACGGTCAGACCGCCAAGGTCGCCAACCAGATCATCGTCGCGCTGAACATTCAGGCGGTGGCTGAAGCCCTGCTGTTTGCGTCGAAAAACGGCGCTGATCCGGCCAAGGTGCGCGACGCATTGGTGGGGGGCTTTGCCTCGTCGAAGATTCTGGAAGTCCATGGCGAGCGGATGATCAAAGGCACGTTCAACCCGGGTTTCAGGATTGCGTTGCATCAGAAGGACCTGAACCTGGCCCTGGAAGGCGCGCGGGAATTGGGGCTGAACCTGCCCAACACTGCCAATGCCCAGCAAGTGTTCAGCACCTGCGCGGCGCTGGGTGGGAGTGGCTGGGATCACTCGGGGCTGATCAAGGGCCTGGAGCACATGGCGAATTTTTCGATTCGGGGTGATCACAGGCCTGACTGACTGACTGGCATCGAGAGGTGTGTTGGCCATACCGGCCCCTTCCCGGCTAAAGCCGGTCCTACGACGCACACGCCGCTGACTCTCGTAGGACCGGCTTTAGCCGGGAAGAGGCCCGCCCTGCCGACACCTGTCTCGGCGAATGACACAACCAAAAAAGCCAGGCGTCCTCTCGGACAGCCTGGCTTTCTTCATATAGCGGAGATTCGAATCACCCCGCCACCCGATCAGAAAATATTGATCGGATAATCCGCAATCAAACGAAATTCCTTCACGTCGCCATCGGGCTGATCGCCGTTGGCGGTGTGCCAGGCCTGACGCATGCGCAAGGACAAGTCCTTGGCCGGGCCGGACTGTACGACATACTTCGCCTCCAGGTTGGTTTCGTGGTGGTCGCCGTCATCGCCATAACCGGTGTACGTGCTGTTCGACGGAACGTGGGACCCATCGATGTCATCACCGTGGATATAACGAACCATGAAGCTCAAACCCGGCGCACCGTAACTTGCCATATTCAGATCGTAGCGCGCCTGCCAGGACTTTTCACCCGGCCCGTTGAAGTCCGAGTACTGCACCGAGTTGGCCAACAGTATCGAATCGCCAGTGTCGCCCCCGCCGTTATTACCAAAGGCCACATAGTCGAATGGCGTGTCGCCATGCACTTTCTGATACGCCAGCGTCACGGTATGAGCGGTCAGGAATGAATAGGCAGCCGCCAGCGACCAGGTCGTGTTGTTGATATCCCCCGCCTTGGCGGCACCGCTGTCGTTGGTGCGGTAGATATTGAAATCGACGTTCAACGACTGCTGATCAGAGATCGGCAAGGTGTAGTTGGCATTGGCGTAGTACTGATGCCAGACGTCCTTGAGGTCCGATCCGTAAAGGCTGACCGAAAGATTATCGCTGAGCGCATATTTACCGCCCGCGTAATCAATGCTGCTGGCTTCAACGTTGGCATACGCCGCCCAGATGCCGTGATCATTGTTGGTCGTGACCGGGCCGTTGCTGCTGGTGAAATGACCGGCATCGAGGTCCAGATTGGCGATATCACTGCTCAGCAGGTTAAAACCGGTCGCGGTTTGCGGGAACAGGCGTGACCCCCCTGCGGCAAACACCGGCGCCTCGGGCTGCAGGTTGCCGTAGCGCAATTCGGTCTTCGAGATGCGCATCTTCAGCGCACCGCCGGCGGTGCCGAATTCATCCTGCGGATTACCGTGGCTGTCCACGGGCAGGTTGCCGGTGCCGGTGGTCCCGCCACCGCCATCGAGCTTCAGGCCCCAATAACCGTAGGCGTCAACGCCAAAACCAACGGTGCCCTGGGTGAAGCCGGAACTGAAATTACCCAGCACGCCCTGGGTCCAGTCCTTGCTGTCGTCCTTGCCGTTCTTGTTGTCCCGATTGAAATAGTAGTTCTTGAGATGAACAGTCAGACTGCTGTCGTCGACGAAGCCCTTGGCCTCCGATTGATCACTGACAACCGCTGCCGTTGCCAATTGACTGACACCCAGCGAAACCGCCAGCGTCATCAGATTCCATTTTACGAAAGTCATTGTTGTCCCCTGTCTCGATTAAAGCCCAGCGCGGGCGCCGCCTGGATGCGGGTCGCTGTTTGAAATTCATACGGTTCAGCGCTGGAGCGGGCGTTGCGGCAGATGGAAACGAAACACACATGCCAGTGACTGGACGGCTGTTCCAGCCAAAGGAGCACATTGATTATTGTTGATGCACATTCTACACACGGTAAAACACGCACTTGAAGGCCGAAAATCTTGTAGCACTATCCAACCGGCGGGGTTCCCAACCAGTCTTGATAGTCACTATCAACCTTCGTAATAGTCGAAAACTTTGAACGGATGTTACCGTCGTCGGCGATGAAGAACACGACTCGATTGCCGGATGACTCCGCAGCGTCAGGCAATCGAATCATGCTCCGCTTCATCATTCCTTTGGTAAGACTTTTAGCCACCTCACGCCAGTGCGGTGGCTTTTTTTATTCCTGGCGGGTCGAGCGTTCAAACAATTCGCCGGGAACATGAAGCGGTCGAAAAATTCCCTCTGAAAGTACCAACGGACACTATTGATTCGATAGGTAAATTCTCTAGGCAACGTCGTAGAAAGTCCGATATAAAGCGCACCAAGTAATGGCGTTCCAATATCATTAACGCCCCCTATTTCAGGTGCCTTTTATGTTCAAAAATCTTTCGATCGCCAAGCGCCTGGGATTGGGCTTCGGGCTTGTTCTCGCGCTGATGATTCTGGTCACGCTGGTTGGCGTTAACCGGGTCCGGCTAATGGAATCCGCACTGACCGACGTCAGTGAGGACGCCACCATCAAACAGCGCTACGCGATCAATTTCCGGGGCAGCGTCCATGACCGCGCCATTGCCCTGCGCGACGCCGTGCTGGTGCGCAACGACGCCGGGCTGGCCACGCATTTGCGTGACATCGAGCGCCTCGACGGCCTTTATCAGGCCTCCGCGGCGCCCATGGACCGCATCTACCAGACCAAGGGCGCGTCGCCCCGTGAGCAAGAGCTGCTGGCCAACATCAAAGCGGCCGAACGCACCTCCCTGAGCGCCACTGAAAAACTGCTGAAGCTGCGCCAGCAAGGTGAAATCGACCAGGCCCAGACGCTGCTGATGGAGCAAGTGTCGGGCGCCTACAAGGACTGGCTCGCCCGCATCAACGCACTGATTGACCTCGAAGAAGCGGCCATCAGTGGACACATCACTTCGGTACGGGCCACCGCCTCGCAATTCGCTTCGCTGATGTTGCTGGCGACCGGCATCGCCGTGGTGTTGGGCATCATTGCCTCGCTGCTGATCATCCGCAGCCTCAAATCGACCCTGGGCGCAGAACCCCATCAAGTGGCGGCTTCGATCCGTCGTCTGGCGGCCGGCGAACTGACCGACAAGATCGAAACGGCCTATCCCGACAGCGTCATGGGCGCGCTCAAGGCGACCAATGTGCACCTGTCGGCCACCATCACCGAAGTGCGTTCGGCTGCGGCGGCGTTGAACCACTCTTCCGCACAGCTGCTATCCAGTTCCGACAGCAACAGCGAGCAGATGCGCCTCCAGGCCAGCGAAACCCAGCATATGGCCGCTGCAGTCAATCAGATGGCGACCACCGTAAAAGAAGTGGCGAGCTACGCCAATCAGGCCGCCAATGCTACCCAGACCGCCGATGACGAGGTCGAGAACGGCAAACGCGTGGTCGAAGGCACCGCCCAGGCGATGGACCAACTGGCGCGCAAGCTGGAAAGCGCCGCTGACTCGGTCGGCCAGGTGTCCAGCGACAGCCGCGCCATCGAGAACGTGGTGGCGGTGATCAACTCCATCGCCGAACGCACCAACCTGCTGGCGCTCAACGCTGCCATCGAGGCCGCCCGCGCCGGTGAAGCAGGCCGCGGGTTTGCCGTGGTCGCCGACGAGGTTCGCTCCCTGGCCAACCGCACCCAGGAATCGACCCAGGAAATCCGCGACATGGTCGGTCAATTGCAAAACGGGGCGGTGAAGACCGCCGACCTGATGCGCGAAAGCCGCGAGATGGCCCAGCGCACGGTCGAGCAGACCCACGAAGCGCAAACCGCGCTGGTCAGGATCCGCCACGAAGTGGGCGCGCTCAACGACATGAACGCGCAGATCGCCAGCGCCGCCGCGCAGCAACAGGCGGTGGCCGACGACGTCAGCGTCAACATCAACCGCATCCACGATGCGGCGCTGGAAACCGCCGTCGGCTCCAATCAGGTGGCCCGGTCCAGCCGCGAGCTGTCGACCCTGGCCGACGTGCTCACCGACCGCGTGAGCTTCTTCAAGGTCTGACCGCCCAGGGCTGCGTCGCGCAGGCGGCGCAGCCATTTGCTGCATGATCACTGCATCACTCGGCTCCCTTGCCTGCCCCCCTACAGCGTCTCGATCCTGACGGCGCACCCGGCTTAATCGCTGGAGTCCTTCTGCACTTTCTGGTCTAGTAGCGATCCGGTCATCCCGAGTCGACCGTCGTCGATTCCGTCATCCATTCGCTGCAACTGCCACCAAGCAAAGGTCCCGCCGATGTCTGCCCAACGTTTCAAACACGCCCTCTCCTGCCTGTCCCTGCTGGCCTGTCTGACCTCCACTGCAGCCTTCGCCCACGCCCATCTTGAAAGCCAGCAGCCCGCTGCCGACAGCGAAGTGAGCGCGCCCAAAGAGCTGCGCCTGGTCTTCTCCGAAGGCGTCGAAGCCACATTCACCAAAGTGGTCATCAGCCTGGACGCCCCCGATACGCCGACTGAAATCATCCAGACGCGTAACGTCGAAACCGATCCCAATAACCAGAAAGTTCTGATCGTGACCCCCGCCGTGCCGATGGTCCCGGGCACATACAAGGTGGAATGGCACGCCGTGTCGGTGGACACCCACAAGAGCGAAGGCACCTACCGATTTCAGGTGACGCCATAACCCCATGCACGAAGGACTGATCCTGTGCCGGTTCATCCACTTCGGCGCAGTGCTGTTGCTATTCGGGGCCGGCGCGTTCCGCTGCCTGTTGTTTGGCCGGCATTTGCTGCCTTTTGAGGTAAGCCCGGCGGAACCTCGCCTGAGTCGACCGCTCGGCTGGCTCGCGGCCATCGCGCTGGTGAGCGCGATGGCCTGGTTGATGCTGACGGCTGCTTACCTGAGCAGCGACTGGAGCGGCGCGATCAATCCGTCCACCGTCGGGCTGGTGCTGGGCAATACCTGGTTCGGTCATGTGTGGGTCGTTCATCTGCTGCTGAACGTGCTGGTTGTCAGCCTCAATCGCCGGGTGAACCCGGGCGCGCTGCTGGTCCTCAACACGCTGTTGCTGCTGACCCTGGCGCCGGTGGGTCACGGCGCCATGTTCGACGGTCTGAAAGGCCAGCTGCTGATCCTCAACCAAATGCTGCACCTGCTCGGCGTCGGCACCTGGCTCGGCGGTCTGTTGATGCTGGCCCTGCTGCTGAGGGCTGATGGTGGTGTCGATCTGGCCTTGGTGTTGCGGCGTTTCAGCGGCATCGGCTACGGGCTGGTGGCGGTGATCATCGCCACGGGCCTGATCAACGTTCGTGCCCTCAGCGGCGGGTTCTGGCCTGAACCGGCGTTTGCCGGGTTCGGCCTGGTGCTGGCCGTTAAAGTCACGATGGTTGCGGGGATGCTGGTGCTGGCAGCGCTGAACCGGCAGTTGGCCCAGGCCGCTGATTTGCCGATGGCGCGGCTGCGGCTGAGCGTATTGCTGGAAGGCCTGTTTGGTGCGGGTGCGCTGGCGGCGGTGTCGTTGCTCGGCACCTTGCCGCCGATGCTGGGCTGATTGAACAGGTTGGCCTGAAGGCAAAAGTTTGAACGCAAGACTCGGAGTGTCGCCTTCCATCACTGCGGCTAACGTACAGTCCAGTGAACCGTCAGAGAGCCGCCGAAATGAGCCGCCAGCCGAGTAATCCGTCCACCCAACCCGTCGAGCTCGACCCGCGCTGGAACGCCGTGGTGTCCCGGGACGTCAGCGCCGACGGGCAGTTCGTCTACGGCGTGCGCACGACGGGGGTGTACTGCCGCCCGAGCAGCAGCGCACGCTTGCCACGCCCGGAAAACGTGGTGTTCTTTGACAGTGCCACCGAGGCCGAAGCCGCCGGGTTTCGCCCCAGCAAGCGCGCCGCCGCCGACCGCACCGGCCTTGCTGAGCAGCACGCCGCCGTGGTCGCTGGCGCCTGTCGTCTGATCGCCGACGCGGAGTTGTTGCCGACCCTCGCCGAGCTCGCTGCCCACGCGTCCATGAGCCCCTGGCATTTCCACCGCGTCTTCAAAGCCGTCACCGGCCTGACACCCAAGGGCTACGCCAACGCCTACCGCGCCGACAAGGTACGCCACAAGCTGACCGACAGCGGGCGTATCACCGACGCCCTGTACGACGCCGGTTTCAATTCCAACAGCCGTTTCTACGAGGCCAGCGCCGGACTGCTGGGCATGCGCCCCACCGACTACCGCAAGGGCGGCGCGGCGCTGGAGATCCGTTTTGCCGTCGGCGAGTGCTTTCTCGGTGCGATTCTGGTGGCTCAGAGCGCCAAGGGCGTGTGCGCTATTCTGCTCGGCGATGACCCCAATCGACTGGTGCAAGACCTGCAGGATCAGTTCCACAGCGCCACGCTGATCGGCGGCGACGCGGAGTTCGAGCGGCTGATGGCGGAGGTGGTGGGGTTTATCGAAGCGCCGAAGCTGGGCCTGAACCTGCCGCTGGATTTGCAAGGCACCGCTTTTCAGCAGCGAGTCTGGCAGGCCCTGGCGCAGATCCCGCCGGGCACGACCGCCAGCTACGCGCAGATCGCCCAACGGATCGGCGCGCCGACCGCCAGCCGCGCGGTCGCCTTGGCCTGCGGGGCAAACCGCATTGCCGTGGCGATTCCCTGTCACCGCGTGGTGCGCAGCGATGGCGCGTTGTCGGGCTATCGCTGGGGGGTGGAGCGCAAGCAGGCGTTGCTCACTCGTGAGGGTCAAGAAAAGGAATCACAGTATTCACGCTGAGCTGTTTTGATCGGTTTCAGCGCAGCTCAAACGTCAGTTTCGCTGCTTTCGTAATGCTATCGATCCTCGCGGGTGTGCCACAGACGCAGCAAATAGATTGTGGAATTCGCTATCTCGTAGCGCATCTCGTAACAGCCGATCTGGATTCTGCGCACATCCCTCGGCTCGAATTCTTCCAAGCGTTCGCCTATGCGTGGGTTGGCGAGTAACGTAGTCGGTGCTGTCGTGAGTTGCTGCACGGTTCGTGCGGCGGCTGGCTGATTGACCGCTGCAAGAAACTCATACAGTCGGGCAATGTCGGAAAGCGCTTTGCTTGTCCACTTCAATTCCATCAGCGCGGGACCGGCAACGGCGTGTCGGTGCCAAGGCTATCAGCCCAGGCCTGAACGGCTTGGTGATCAATTACCCGGCCAGCATCAACGTCAGCCAATGCCTCGCGAGTCAGGCGACTCCGCTCTTCTTCCTGATCTATCCAGGCGGAAAGAGCCTGTTTGACGATCCAGTTTTTGGAGCGTTCCAGACGCTCTGCCATCAAATCGACTTTCTGTGCCAACGCCTCAGGAACGTGAGCCGTCACCGATCGGGTCTTTGCGGGGTTTGCCATGTTGGGAGAGTCCTGATTAAAGAGTGATTCAAAGTTAATCATAGTGAGTCATTAAAAGTCGTCAAGAGTAGAGTCAGGTGTCGGAATGCCCTGTACGCCATCCGCTAGAAGCTTCCCGGCTAAAGCCGGTCCTACAAAAGAAGCCAGGCATACAAAAGAAGCCGGGCATGCAAAAGGCGCCCGGCATGCAAACGCCGGTAACAGCTTCTCGCTTGAGAAACCCTGACAGCGGCGTAAGGTCCCTGCACCGGATCTCACAAGGAGCATGGACGTGCCTTCGACTCTTCAAGCAGCGATAACCGACAACGCCCCCTCATTCTGGTTGATCGCCGACCAGCTCAATGCACGCAACGAAACCGAACGACTGGACTACATCCGCTCGGGCTTCCCGCCCGGCTGGGTCAAGGTGCTGCGCAATGCCTTCCGCCTCAGCAACAGTCAGCTCGAAGCCTTGCTGGCGACCTCGGTCTCGACCCTGGAACGCCGCCAGCGTCAGCAACGACCGCTGGACATCGTCGGCTCCGAGCGCCTTGATCGGGTTGCCGCCCTCGCCACCCACGCCGCCGAACTCTTCGAAGACCAGAACACCGCCCGCCGCTGGATGGTTGCCTCCAACCGCGCACTCAACGGCCAGACACCCATCGCCCTCTGCGAAACCGAGATCGGCGCGCGCCAGGCACGTCGCGTGCTCAGCGCACTGCAGCATGGCGGGGTCGTCTGATGCAGGCCTGGAGGATCAGCAAGGACAGTGCCGCGAACGATCTGTCCGGCCTGGGCGCCGCGCAGTTCGGCGGGCGCTGGAATCACGCCGACCAGCCGGCCGTTTACCTGGCGCTGAGCGCGTCAGGCTGCGCCCTGGACACGCTCATTCAATGTGCGAGCCTGCCGCAGCCGGGCTTTCAGCTCGTTCACTTGCAGTTGCCGGATGACCCGGGGCTGTATTGGCAGCCTACCCTCGCCCAGCTGCCGCCCGGTTGGGACGTCACGCCGGCGGACCGCCCCAGCATGGATTTCGGCAGCGCCTGGCTGGAGCGGCGCGAGCAACTTGGTCTGATCGTGCCGTCCGCGACCATCACCCATACGCGCAACCTGCTGCTCAATCCTCGGCACCCCGCCATGGCGCAGGTCAGGGTGCTCGAGGTGCGCCCCTTCACCTGCGGCTGATCAGCGCTGGGTATCGACCACGATGCGCCCGCGCACCTGACCGTCCATGAGCCGGTGCGCGGCCTCAATCACCTCACCCAAGCCGATCTCGCGGCTGATCAGCGGCAGCAGCGACACATCAAGATCCCGGGCCAGACGCGCCCAGGCGTCGATGCGGTCCTGGCGCGGGCGCATGACGCTGTCGATGCCTGCGAGGGTCACGCCGCGCAGAATGAAGGGCGCCACCGACGCCGGAAAGTCCATCCCCTGGGCCAGACCGCAGGTCGCCACCGTGCCCCAATAGCAGGTGCTGGCGCAGATGTTGGCGAGGGTGTGGCTGCCCACCGAATCGATCGCCCCGGCCCAGCGCTCCTTCGCCAACGGGCGGCCGGGCTCGGCAAGGGTGGCGCGGTCGATGATTTCTGCGGCGCCGAGAGAGGTCAGGTAATCGCTCTCGCTCAAGCGGCCGGTAGAGGCCACGACGCGATAACCGAGTTTTGCCAGCAGCGCGATGGCGAAACTGCCGACACCGCCGTTGGCGCCAGTCACCAGCACATCGCCCTTGTCCGGCGTGACGCCGTTTTTCTCCAGCGCCATGATCGCCAGCATCGCCGTATAGCCCGCCGTGCCGATGGCCATGGCCTGTGCCGGCGTGAAGCCGCTTGGCAGCGGGATCAGCCATTTGCCCTGCAAGCGCGCCCTCTGCGCCAGCCCGCCCCAGTGCCCTTCGCCGACGCCCCAGCCATTGAGCAGCACCTGATCGCCCGGCTTGAAGTCCGGGTCGCTGCTGTCCTCGACCGTGCCGGCCAGGTCCACCCCGGGCACCATCGGGAACTGCCGCACGATCGGGCCCTTGCCGGTGATCGCCAGGCCGTCTTTGTAATTCAGCGTGCTGTGACTGACGCGCACGGTGACGTCGCCTTCGGGCAACTGACTGTCGTCGATGTCCGTCAGCTCGGCGCGGTAACCGTTGTCGTCTTTATTGATCAGGATGCCTTTGAACATGCCGCACACTCCTATTTAGACCGCTCGTCTATAACCAGACCTGAAGACATCAGCGCGGCAATCCGCGCAGAAATCCGATGATGAAGGTGTTGAGCGGCTGCTCGTTCTGCACCAGTCGAGCCCGCAGCACGGCGCCCTCCCAGCCGATCCAGAAATACGCCGCCAGCTCTGAACAATCGGTGCGCGCCGGCAGTTCGCCCGCCGCGATCGCCGCTTTGAAGCACACTGTCAGGCGCGCCTGCCAGTCGAGGAAAACCTTCTCCAGCGCCTCACGGAAGCCCGCTGGCAGAACGCTCACTTCCTGGCCCATGTTGCCCACAAGGCAGCCCCGCCGAAAATCGTGGCGGGCGATATTGACCTTCGATTCCTGAACGAAGCCGGCCAGCCGTTCCAGCGGCGAGAGCGATTCATCCAGCAGCCAGCGGTCCAGGCGCCGGGCGAAATAGCCGGCGTAGCTGTCGAGCACTGCGAGGCCGAACACCTCTTTGCTGGCGAAGTAATGATAGAAGGAGCCTTTGGGCACACCGACCCGCTTGAGGATGCCGTCGATGCCCGTGGCCATGAAGCCCTGCTCGGTCAGTAGATCAACGCCGCAGCGGATAAGCGCCTCGCGGGTGTCGAAGTCGTCGGGGCGTGCCACTTTCGGTGGACGGCCGGGGCGTCTGGGTTTTGCAATGATGTCGTTCATGGGGTTGCATATTAGACCGGGCGTCTATTAAATCAACCGCAACTTTGCATGCGCCGCTGTTCAGCGGCCTTTTCGCTACGGAGACTCTGCCGATGATCGCCTGGCCCGACACCCGCCTGCTCAAACTGCTGGACATCGAACTGCCCATCCTGCAAGCGCCCATGGCCGGTGCATCCGGCTCGGCGATGGCCGTCGCGGTGGGCAAAGCCGGCGGCCTGCCCTCGCTGCCCTGCGCCATGCTCACCCGCGCGCAGATTAGAGAGGAAGTCGCGCGGATACGCGCGGGCACCCATGCGCCGCTCAACCTGAATTTCTTCTGCCACTCGACCCCGCCCGCCGACCCGCAGGCCGATGCAGACTGGAAACACCTGCTCAAGCCCTACTACGACGAACTGGGCGCCGACTTCGATGCGCCAACGCCCACGTCCAACCGGGCACCCTTCGACGAGGCCGCTTGCGCGCTGGTGGAGGAATTGAAACCTGAAGTGGTCAGCTTCCACTTCGGTCTGCCCGATCCCGCCTTGCTGGCGCGGGTAAAGGCCACCGGTGCGAAGGTGCTCTCCTCGGCGACCACCGTAGAAGAAGCGGTGTGGCTCGAGGCACGGGGTTGCGACGCGATCATCGCCATGGGCTACGAGGCCGGCGGCCATCGCGGGATGTTCCTCAGCGATCAGTTGCACACCCAGGTCGGGACCATGGCGCTGGTGCCGCAGATCGTCGATGCCGTGACGGTTCCGGTCATCGCCGCCGGCGGCATTGCCGACAGTCGCGGGATTGCCGCCGCGTTCATGCTTGGCGCCTCCGCCGTGCTAGTGGGCACCGCCTACCTGTTCACCCCGGAAGCCAAGGCCTCGGCGCTGCATCAGGCGGCATTGAGCCGCGCTCAGGACAGCCAGACCGCCATCACCAACATTTTCACCGGTCGTCCGGCCCGGGGCATCGTCAATCGCATCATGAGAGAGATCGGACCCATGGCCGCTGCCGCGCCGGCCTTCCCCACCGCGGGCGGCGCACTGATGCCCCTGCGCAGCAAAGCCGAAGCCCGTGGCGACGACGGCTTCATGAATCTTTGGGCGGGTCAGGCGGTGGGCATCAAGCACTCGCTGTCCGCAGAAGAACTCACCCGGACGCTGGCCATCGGCGCCCTTGAGCGGCTGGCCGGGCGCTGAGCCGATGATACAGACGTCGATTTAAAACGGAGCACGGCACGATCCGGCTTCCGCGCGGAGGATAGTCGCTATATATTTCGCTGCATAGCGTTTGACCGGCGTCCGGTTGGCGTTCCTCCTCATTACGTTTGCTAGCCCGGAGCCTCTACATGCGCGCAGTTTCAAACCGCTTCACCCTGACTGCATTGGTCATCGCCTGTGCCGCGCTGTCATCGGGCACAGCGTTCGCCGATGAGGTCCAAGTGGCCGTTGCCGCCAACTTCACGGCGCCGATCCAGGCCATCGCCCAGGACTTCGAAAAAGACACCGGTCACAAGTTGGTCGCTTCTTTCGGCGCGACCGGCCAGTTCTACACCCAGATCAAAAATGGCGCGCCGTTCGAAGTGTTTCTCGCCGCCGATGACACCACCCCGGCCAAACTGGAGAGCGAAAACGAGACGGTGAAAGGCTCGCGCTTTACCTACGCGGTGGGCACTTTGGCGCTGTGGTCGGCCAAAGACGGCTATGTGGACGACAAGGGTCAAGTGCTCAAGGACGGCAAATTCGAACACCTGTCCATTGCCAACCCGAAAGCCGCGCCCTATGGCCTCGCTGCCACCCAGACCCTGGACAAACTGGGCCTGACTGACTCGACCAAAAGCAAGATCGTCGAAGGCCAGAGCATCGCCCAGGCCTATCAGTTCGTGCAGACCGGCAACGCGGAACTGGGTTTCGTCGCCCTCTCCCAGGTGTTCAAGGACGGCAAGCTGACCGGCGGCTCGGCGTGGATCGTGCCCGCCAACCTCCATGAACCCATCAAGCAGGACGCGGTGATCCTCAACAAGGGCAAAGACAACGCCGCCGCCAAGGCGCTGATGGACTACCTCAAAGGCCCGAAAGCCGCCGCCATCATCAAATCCTACGGGTACCAGCTGTAAATGCTGCTGGGCAGTGCCGACCTCGCGGCCATCTGGCTGACGCTGAAACTGGCGTCCCTGACCACTGTGATTCTGCTGATCGTCGGCACGCCCATCGCGCTGTGGCTGGCGCGCACCCGCTCATGGCTGAAAGGCCCCATCGGCGCGATCGTGGCCCTGCCTCTGGTGCTGCCACCCACGGTGATCGGCTTTTATCTGCTGCTGTTGCTCGGGCCGAACGGCGCGGTCGGGGAGCTGACCCAGAGCCTGGGGCTCGGCACGTTGACCTTCAGTTTCAGCGGGTTGGTGATCGGCTCGGTGCTGTATTCCCTGCCGTTCGTGGTGCAGCCCTTGCAGAACGCCTTCGTCGCCATCGGTCCTCGCCCCCTTGAAGTGGCGGCCACGCTGCGCGCTAGTCCCTGGGACACGTTCTTCTCGGTGATCCTGCCGCTGGCGCGCCCCGGCTTTATCACCGGGGCGATTCTGGGCTTCGCCCACACCGTGGGTGAGTTTGGCGTGGTGCTGATGATCGGCGGCAATATCCCGGAGAGAACCCGCGTCGTGTCCACGCAAATCTACAACCATGTCGAAGCCATGGAATACGCCCAGGCCCATTGGCTGGCTGGGGCGATGCTGGTGTTTTCCTTTGTGGTGCTGCTGGTGCTGTATTCCAGCGGCAAGGCGCGTTCGGCGTGGAGCGGCGCATGAGTGCGAAGATTGAAGTGCGGCTGCAGGTGAATTACGCCGAGTTCGTTCTCGACGTCGACCTCCACTTGCCCGGTCGCGGCGTCTCGGCGCTGTATGGCCATTCCGGCTCCGGCAAAACCACCTGCCTGCGTTGCATCGCCGGGCTGGAAAAGGCGGCCGACGGCTATATCCGCGTCAACGGCGAGGTCTGGCAGGACAGCGCCAACAACGTCTTTCTGCCCCCGCACAAACGTCCATTGGGCTACGTGTTTCAGGAAGCCAGCCTTTTTCCGCACCTCGATGTCGAGGGCAATCTGCGCTTTGGCCTCAAGCGCATCCCCGAGCGCGACAGGCGTATTACGTTGCAGCAGGCGACCTCGCTGCTGGGCATCGATCATTTGCTCCAGCGCGCGCCCGATAGGCTGTCCGGCGGCGAGCGTCAACGGGTCGGGATCGCCCGCGCGTTGCTGACCAGCCCGCGCCTGTTGCTGATGGACGAACCCCTGGCGGCGCTGGATGCCCAACGCAAAAACGAAATCCTGCCGTACCTCGAACGCCTCCACGACGAGCTGGATATTCCGGTGATTTACGTGAGTCACGCTCAGGATGAAGTGGCGCGTCTGGCTGATCATCTGGTGCTGCTCAGCGATGGGAAAGCGCTGGCCAGCGGCCCCATCGGCGAAACACTGGCGCGGCTGGATCTGCCGCTGGCGATGGGCGACGACGCGGGCGTGGTGATCGAGGGAAGCGTGCAGGCGTACGATGCGGCCTATCAACTCATCACCGTCCGTTTGCCGCGCAGCGAACTGAGTATCCGCGTCGCCCATTCCGCGTTGCTGCCCGGCAAACCCCTGCGCCTTAAAGTACAGGCGCGGGATGTGAGCCTGAGCCTGCAACCCGATGCTCAAAGCAGCATTCTCAATCGCCTGCCGGTGACCGTCATCGAAGAGATCGCCGCCGACAACACCGCCCATGTGCTGGTCCGCCTGGATGCCGACGGCTCGCCGCTGCTGGCGCGGATCACCCGCTACTCCAGGGATCAGCTGCAGCTGGCGCCTGGGCAGACGCTGTGGGCGCAGATCAAATCAGTCGCGCTGCTGGCGTAGGCGAGCAATCACCCGTCCCATTCATCAGGTATGCAATTAGTCGGCACGACTGCGCAGCGCCACGGTCAATGCAAAAAGACCCGCATTCAGGACTGCCTTTCATGCCGGACACAATCCACAGCGAAGACCTGCCCAAAGATCTGCATTACGTCGACGACAGCCAGCCCGGATTTACCCGCAAGATTCTGCGCGGCAAGTTCGCCTACTTCGACACCGACGGCCAGCGCATCCGCGACGAGGACGTGATCAAACGCATCAACGCGCTGGTGATCCCACCGGCGTACACCGACGTGTGGATCTGTGCCGACCGCCAGGGCCATCTGCAAGCCACCGGCCGCGACGCTCGCGGACGCAAGCAGTACCGCTATCACCCGCGCTGGCGCGAAATCCGCGACGAGAACAAATACTCGCGGATGATCGCCTTCGGCCAGGCGCTGCCCAAAGTGCGCAAGCAGCTGGAAGCGCAGCTGGCCAAACCCGGCATGGGCCGCGAGAAGGTCATGGCGGCGGTGCTGTCGTTGCTCGACCAGACGCTGATCCGTATCGGCAACAGTCAGTACGCCCGGGATAACCGGTCCTACGGCCTGACCACGCTGCGCAACAAACACGTCGACGTGAAGGGCAGCAAGATCTACTTCGAGTTTCGTGGCAAGAGCGGCGTCGAGCACCGGCTCAGCGTCACTGACCGACGCTTGGCGACCATCATCAAGCGCTGCATGGAATTGCCCGGCCAGAACCTGTTCCAGTACCTGGATGACGACGGCCAGCGGCATACCGTTTCCTCCCACGACATTAACCAGTACTTGCACACCCTCACCGGCGCCGACTTCACCGCCAAGGACTACCGCACCTGGGCCGGCAGCGCGATGGCACTGGCGACCCTGCGCAAGCTGCACTGGGAGCCGGAGGCGGACGCGAAGAAACACGTCGTGTCCATGGTTAAGGAGGTCGCGCGGCTGCTGGGCAATACCCCAGCGGTCTGCCGCAAGTGCTACATCCACCCGGCCGTGCTGGAAGCCTTCGCGATGGGCGAACTGTCCAAGCTGCCGCGCATTCGCCAGCGCAAGGGCCTGCGTCTGGAGGAAGTGGCGCTGGCCGGCTTCCTCCAGGGCCTGCAGGCCGCCGAGGTCATTCGTGAAGCATCTGAAGAACTGACAGGAGAAACAGCATGACCACCCACAACGCTCATATTCCCGGCGAAAAACTCAATGACCCGGACGCACGCCCGGCTGACGTGGCCGATGATCGGGAGCGCACCGATGACGTGCGTGAAGACGAGCCGCTGACCGGCGGTGATCACGACGACGCCGGGCACACCCCCAAAGTGCCCCTCGCCGAGTAAACCGCTCCCGCTTTCCAGGATTCAAAGGCCTCACCCATGACCACACCGCCGCACCTGCCAGACGACGACCGCCCTTCTTCCTTCACCGTCGATGCCGACCGCCCCGGATTTGTCCGGGTGCGCGGCGCCCGCGAGCACAACCTCAAGAACGTGGACGTCGATATCCCCCGCGACGCACTGGTGGTGTTCACCGGCGTGTCGGGGTCGGGCAAATCATCGCTGGCCTTCTCCACCCTCTACGCCGAAGCCCAACGCCGCTATTTCGAATCCGTCGCGCCCTACGCCCGACGCCTCATCGATCAGGTGGGCGTGCCCGACGTTGACTCCATCGAAGGCCTACCGCCTGCCGTCGCGCTGCAGCAGCAACGAGGGACGCCGAGCACGCGCTCATCGGTCGGCAGCGTGACCACCCTGTCCAGCCTGATCCGCATGCTCTATTCCCGCGCCGGCACCTATCCGCCGGGGCAACCGATGCTCTATGCCGAAGATTTTTCGCCGAACCTGCCCCAGGGCGCCTGCCCCGAGTGTCACGGCCTGGGCCGGGTCTATGAGATTCCTGAAGAGCTGATGGTCCCGGACGACTCTTTGACCATCCGCCAACGCGCGATCGCCGCATGGCCCCTGGCGTGGGGTGGCCAGAACCAGCGCGACATCCTCGTGACCCTGGGTTACGACGTCGACACCCCGTGGCGTGACCTGCCGAAAAAGGATCGTGACTGGATTCTGTTCACCGACGAACAGCCCAACGTGCCGGTATATGGAGGCCTGACCCCGGAAGAAACCCGTCTGGCGATCAAGCGCAAACTCGAACCCAGTTATCAGGGCACCTTCACCGGTGCCCGCCGCTACGTGCAGCACACCTTTGCCACCACCCAGAGCGCGTTGATGAAAAAACGCGTGTCGCGTTTCATGCGCGGCAGCCCCTGCCCGTTGTGCGATGGCAAACGCCTGAAGCGCGAGGCCCTGTCGGTGACGTTTGCCGGCCTCGATATCGGCGAATTGGCGCAGATGCCGCTGCTGCGGCTGGCTGAAGTGTTGCGTCCGGTGGCTGCGGGCATTTTTGAAAATGAAGATCGCGGCAGCGCTGTGCTGGATCGCGAGCAGATGGCCAAGGCGAAAAAGAAGCGGGTCACTGCAGGCGGCTCGGCCCACGACGCAGCCCCCGATGTGCGCGCGACACCGAACCTGTCTGTCGAGAAGCGCCTCGCCGCCCAACGCATCGCGCAGGACTTGCTGGCGCGGGTCAGCACCCTCACCGAACTGGGGCTCGGCTACCTGGCGCTGGACCGCAGCACGCCGTCGCTGTCATCCGGTGAACTGCAGCGCCTGCGCCTGGCGACGCAATTGGGCTCGCAACTGTTCGGCGTGATCTACGTGCTGGACGAGCCGTCGGCGGGCCTGCACCCGGCCGACAGCGAAGCGCTGTTCACGGCGTTGCAGCAGCTGAAGGCTTCCGGCAACTCGCTGTTCGTCGTCGAGCATGACCTGGAAACCATGCGCCGCGCCGACTGGCTGATCGACGTCGGCCCTGCTGCCGGCGAGCATGGCGGGCACGTGCTGTACAGCGGTCCTCCCGCAGGTTTGGCCGAGATCGAATCCTCGCAAACGGGCCGTCATCTGTTCGCCGAGCATTCCGCACTGAGTTCGGCAAGAAGGCAGCCGACCGACTGGCTGCGCCTGGAAGGCATTACCCGCAACAATCTCAATTCACTGAGCGCTGAATTTCCGCTGGGCTGCTTCACCTCGGTGACCGGCATCTCCGGTTCGGGCAAATCCAGCCTGGTCAGCCAGGCATTGCTGGAGCTGGTGGGCGCCGAATTGGGACGCCCGGTTGTGGAGGCCGAGGCGGAAGAATCCAGCCTGGAAGACGATGCGCCGCAACCCACCGGCGGGCACATCGCCGGCGGAATGAGCGCGGTCAAGCGGCTGGTGCAGGTTGACCAGAAACCCATCGGCCGCACCCCGCGTTCCAACCTGGCGACCTACACCGGGCTGTTCGACAACGTACGCAAACTGTTCGCCGCGACACCCGACGCGCAGAAGGCCGGCTACGACGCCGGGCAGTTCTCGTTCAACGTCGCCAAGGGCCGTTGCCCGGTGTGCGAAGGCGAAGGGTTTGTCAGCGTTGAATTGCTGTTCATGCCCAGCGTCTACGCGCCCTGCCCGACCTGCCATGGTGCGCGCTACAACCCGGACACCTTGGCGATCAAGTGGAATGGGTTGAGTATCGCCGACGTGTTGCAGCTGACGGTTGAACAGGCGGTGGATGTATTCGTCGATCAGCCAGGGATTCTCCGCTCGCTGACGGTGCTGCGTGACATTGGTCTGGGCTATTTGCGTCTGGGTCAGCCTGCGACTGAGTTGTCCGGCGGTGAGGCTCAGCGCATCAAACTGGCGACGGAGCTACAGCGCAGTCAACGCGGCGCCACCTTGTATGTGCTCGATGAGCCGACCACGGGCCTGCACCCCACCGATGTGGATCGGCTGCTGACGCAGTTGAATGCGTTGGTGGATGCAGGGCACAGCGTGGTGGTGGTTGAGCATGAAATGCGCGTGGTGGCGCAGAGTGACTGGGTGATCGACATCGGCCCGGGCGCTGGGGACAAGGGCGGGAATGTTGTGGCGTGTGGGACGCCTGAGCAGGTTGCCGACGTGGAAGAGAGCCGGACGGCGCCGTTTTTGCGCAAGGTATTGAGGGGGTAAGACCAATAGGCACTTGAGTGTTGACCTCAAGTGCTTATTTTTTTATCGGTATCCCGAGCAGGGGTCAAGCCGTCATATCCTTGTTCTTCAATACGTTGAGTAACTTCCGCTTCCTCAGTTTATCTTTTTCTTCGTCCGCGCAGTCCGCTGTTTGCAAGGGGTCTTAGCGAATTGAGGAAAGATTTCCCACCCTGCCTTCTGCTGGATTGACCGCCTCTGCTGTAAGAGAAAAGCATCTGCATACAGTTCTAGGAATACTGTCTGATATAGACTGACGGATTTTTTGAGCTCGGGCTGTATTTTGTCAGCTCGAAAACAATTACAGTCTGTCGATTTCATCGAACTTCACCGCGCCCTCGCCGCCACTAACTTCTGACGTTCGCTATAACCGATGAGTAAGCGCACATACTAGTTTTGATATCTGGCAACACCGCATTAGATAAGACTCAAGCAAGTCAACTCACCCGGGGGCCTCCAGAAGAGGCCCGCAACATGGACGTGTCTACTCTGCTGAACATGCGCACGCTTGGGAAATATAACTATTCTGAGCTTTACGATTTTGAAGGAATCTTTTCTATCAATAACTTAGCTAACTCTTGAAAATTCACCGGATAATTATCTGAAGATGCCGCTACCCCATCTGCCTGCATACCAAATATCTTAGACGCCACCTCTGACTTGATCTTGTTCTGCTCATCGCTTGGCAAGGAAGCAAGATAAGGGGTCATCGCTCTCAAATCCAAAGATATCCGTCTGTTAGAATGTTGTTGAGCCCGGTGTCTCGATGATTCCCTAGCAAGATAGGCTGCGGGTATCGACAGCGCTAACGCAGCAAATGCTTTCAGCAACAACTGCCTCCAATCTAGCTCTCCACTCAACGTCTGATACAGGGCAATGCACACAACTAGCCCCGATGTTGCCATACAGACCAAAGACCACCCACGCATCCTGTCAGCACTTGCTCCTTCCTTTTCCGCAGTGTTTGCATAATCAATGAGTAACACCTTCGACGCGTTTTGGCCCAATAGGTCATTAATTTGCGCATCCACATCATTGCTGCGTTTCGCAGCATCATCCGAAATTTTGGCAGCTTTATTTATCTCCTCCGTCACACTTTTTTTGATAGAGTCCACATAATCGCGCACTGTTTCTAGATCACGAGTGAGATTCAAAAGACTTTCGGAAAAATTGTTGGACTCATTAGAGCTTTTCTTTCTAATATCGCTAATATCTGAGTACCCTTTCTCAATAGATCTCTGGAAGTTCTCGATGTCAGATCGGAGCTTTGCTTCCATTTCTATAACAGCTTTTTCCGAGGTACTGAGAACCTCATGAACTGGATAGCTATCAGCGCCGCCTGTTGCCAGTGTATAAGGTAAAGAGAACTCCGCATCTGTGTCAATTCGCTTAGAAAATTCAGAAGCTGCAGTCAGAATTTGAGTCGCCAAGTCAAGGACTTCTACAGAGTCAGTTCTTTCTGAAAGACCACGCCCTAAACCCTCCGCATGGATGGCTATGGCTTTAGCGCTGGAGACAGCCGACTCAATATCTCTCTGTGCTGCATGCTGTACATAATATTTATAATTTGTTTCTACACCGTTTAGATTTTCACGATCATACCGCGCGATGCTCTTGCCTTTTATTTCGTCCAACAACCTGCCCAATAAGCCTTGGATTTTATTTATGTACTGCTCGCAAATTACTAATGGATCTTTCATTTTAATACCTGTCACGCGCGGATCCGAGGATGTTGATTGATTTGAGGGCCTAAAGCCCCACTCACGCCATACCATAGCATTTCGCCATAAAGCACGCGAAGGACTCTGAGAGTGCAGGTCTTCTGAAGCAGTTTCAATTATGCGCGTAACCGCGAATGTTGTGTCTGACCACCCCCCAAATGTCGAACTAGTCAGCTTTCATGACGAAGCGTTCGGGATACTTACGGTTGACCGAACGCAAAACTGGGCTAATACCCTCGAAGGCGAGATCCTTGACCAGCGGTTGCTGATTGACTACGCCCATGATGACCTGCCCGGCTCTGGCGTCTATCCGCTTGTCCATGATCAGCAAATCACCAAATAGCATGCCCACCCCTTCCATGCTGTCGTACTCAACGTTCCCAAGGTAAGGGAAACGCGTGCGGACCCTCAGGAGCTCATCCAGCAAAATGTCCAAGTGGTCAGCCGCCATGTCGCCACACAAAGCGGCACCACCGAGACTGGAAGTAGGACGCCTCCTCGACCTGCTCGATGCCGGAACAACCCGCTCCTGGGTACCCATGCTCGTCACGCTGGCATCCAAAAGCGTCGGCAGAGCGTCTCGCGCGTGGCCGACGCGGTTCAAGATGAAGGCTTCCGGGGTAATGCGGCCAAGGACGGAGCATTGAGCATCGACGATCTGCACGTCACCTTTGGACGGCGGGATCTTTCTGAGTAGATCTTTCGTTACGGCAACGCCCATCTGGCGGCGCGGTACGCGGGAAGACTTCACTTGCTGATGTTGTATATGCTCACTGTTAACTACGCGCTTCAATTGCGGTCAACACCGGTGCAGCCTGTCGCAGAAGCTTTACGTGCGAGTTTTCGGCATTCAAGTACGAACTCACTCGCCAGCTGCATGCGGCCGACAGGGCTCTATGGTGTGACGGAAACTGCGAGCGCCGGCGCCATCAGCTCCATTGTATGGCTAAGTCGTTCAAGCGTTGGGCAGGTCGACAGTCAGCCGAGTGGTTCACTCAAACAGAAATGCGGGTAACGGCTTCTTGGGATCGCCAAAGGGTCGAGCGCTGGCACACCGCGCCGTCCCGCCGCGTTTGTATATGCACGGAGCCTACCGCCGTCTGTGGCAGTCATGAGCACTTGGAAAGATTCCTCGTCCACATTTGTGGAGTCCTGCCTCGCAGTGATCAGGCGATGTAGTTCGGCTGCTTGCAACCCGCATATTTCTTGCTCCTCGACGAGCACTCAGCAAACGAATACGTGGCGATAATGCTCCTCGGCATTTTCAATGGACCCCATTTGTTCAGATGTGAACGTGAACTGGTATTCACCGGTGTTTTTCGGCTCGCTGCCGTATTTGAGAATGAGGCTTACGTAGGATTGTCTAAGAAGGCGCGGCGATGACCAGCCATCCTCCGCAATGATGCTAGGAAGGCTACGGGCGTGCCAAAGGCTGACTTCCAGATGAGGGATCTTCGCGCCAAAGCAGGCACGGACAAGGCAGAAAGCAGTGGTGACATCCTGCAAGCGAAAGACCAGCTGGGACACACCACCGTCGCCATGACGGAGCATTACATCAGGAAGCGGAGGGGCAAGAAAATCACGCCAACGAAGTGAATTGCGGAAAGAATTCTCGATTGCGGAAATTTAGCGACAAAAAAGGCGCTTCGGATTGCTCCGTAAGCGCCTGATTTTGAATGGTACCCCGAGCCGGAGTCGAACCGGCACATCCTTTCGGACGACGGATTTTAAGTCCAGAGTTAAAACTATAGCTTTCAATAGGTTAGGCTATTTTCCGTTCCTCAATATGCGTTTTTCTTCGTCCGTGCAGCCTTTTGTTTTCAAGGTGTGCAATTGAATTGCGGAACGATGTCTATCTCCTATCTCCTATCTCCTATCTCCACATCCAGCGACCAGATCCACCTTTTCTCAAGGTCAGGCGACGAACCGTAGGCAGTTGGTAGGGCGTTCGGTAAGATTGACGCACCCTCGGTCACGCCTGGAGCGAAATGAACGTCTTCACGGAATTCCCGATACTCCGCAAATTTGAGACCTACTAACCCTATGCATCTACACAGTCTGACGTTGACGAATGTTCGGCAATTCGACCGACGGACATTCGAATTTGAACCCGGCTTCAACTTGCTCGTAGGTGAGAATGGGGCCGGCAAGACAACGATCCTTCGCGGCTTGCTCGCGGCTTTGGGCAGCACACAGCAACTGGGGCGGCGCCCAAGGCTGGAAGACGATGATGTTCGACTGCGTTCAAGTCAGGCTGAAGTGAGCGCGGTGATTTGGTCCGCAAAGAACAAGGTTGAGGAGTTTAAGTTTCAGAAGACGCTTTGGGAGCGTGCTCGTCGCTCAGCTCGGCGAGGGACTCTGCCATTGATTCTGCTCTACTCATCCAACGAAGCGATTTGTTCCGCGATGAAAATAAAACGGAAAAATCCGGTCCGGGAGGTCAAAACTGATCAGTTCCGCAGCAATGAAGAGTTCCTGTACGAAACCGAGAGAGATTTATCTCAGGGGCCAACTGTAGCAAATGAGCGCAAGTTTGGAAACAGCCGGTCAGTCAGAGATTTTGTTAGCAAAGTACTTTCTACATTCTCTCCTGACATGAATACCTTCTATTGGCACTTCGAACCCTATGATTGCTCCTTCGTTTCCTTCGATGGGGTTGAAAAGGGTCCGGCCCTAGATGAGGCAACTCTCAAGCAGGCTAGACTTTTTGCTATGCGTAAATTCCAGGAGGGCTGGGCACGGAAGCGAAACCGACATTTTGATTGGCCAGACCAGGCAAAGATAATTCTTAACACAGAGACTCAGGAGCGCACACGCAACGACATTAATCTGCCCAATTTGCGTGAGATTTGGCAAGGTATGCGAACCTCAGAAGCCACTCGGGAGCTCCTGCGATCATATGCATTGGAGGTTAAGCTTACTCCGCGGATCATGATAAAACGCGAAATCGGCACGATGAGTCTAAAGCAGCTTTCCGACGGTGAACAGCGGCTTTTTTCATTGTTCGTTGACATTGCTAGGCAGCTATCGGTGAGCCACCCCAGCGATGAATTCGGAGAAGGCGAGGCGATTATCCTTATTGATGAAATCGACGTTCATCTTCATCCTAAGTGGCAACGCCGTATCGTCCCAGCTCTGGAAGACCTGTTTTCCAACTGCCAGTTCATTGCTACCACTCACTCGCCGTTTGTCATTCAAGCAGCCAGTCGCCAGCGGATTACATTCATCGAACCGCATTCCTCAGCTGGACTCTTGGGAGGAGGAAATAGCCTCGAAGATATTGCAGAGAATATTCAAGGAGTACCCCAACCTCAACGTAGTGTTCGGGCTGAAACATTAAGCATTGCGGCGAAACGGTACTTTGAACTTCTTGAGATGCGAGCGGATGATGTGGACCAGGTAAATCCAGCTGAGTTGCGCGCGGCTGAGAAGTCATACCGGGAGGCGAGCGAACCATTCACCTCGGACACTGCCTTGCATGCCTTGCTTAAGATCCTCGCGATGGAAGGTAAAGCTCGGTGAGGCCTATAAAACGGGGCACCGCACCTAATTCATATGGCAAGTATCAGGAGGCGATTGGTGATCTAGAAGACAGCTTTGGCTGCTATTGTAGTTATTGCGAACGTCGCTTCCCTGCACTTCTAGCTGTAGAGCATGTATCACCAAAGAGTGCCGACGTTGCGCGCGAGACTGATTGGTCCAACTTTCTTCTTGGTTGCGTTAACTGCAATTCAACGAAGCATGATAAACCAACAAATGATCAGGACTTTCTTTGGCCGGACAAAGACAACACCCTAGCAGCTATCGAATACAGAGCAGGGGGAATAGTGGAACCTTCACTAACTTTAGATGCTAAGATTGCACCAAAAGCGGCTGCTTTGATAGATCTTGTAGGATTGGATCGCCATCCGGGCCAGCCTGCCGAAAAACAGCCTGCCGGCCGAGATAAGCGCTATTTGGAACGGGAGGAGAAGTGGCAGCTTGCTCAGCTCATGCGCGACAGTTTGAAGCGTAACGACAATGGGGATTTTCGAGATTTGTTGGTCATCGCGGCTAAGGAGTCGGGATTCTTCAGTATCTGGATTGCTGCCTTTCATGATGATTCAGATATGCGCCGTCGGCTAGTCGAAGCTCACGTCGGAACTGCTCGAGACTGTTTCGAGAGTGACTGGACTCTCAAAGCTAGAGCTGGCGGCCATGTTTAAGGACCATTAATGTCCGCAATGAGACCTTCTGCGGCGAGATGCTCAAGCAATCTCGCCCACGGAACGTGCGTTCGTCATCGACAGAAGACCCGTAAATAAAAAGGTGCAGCTAACCAAGCTCATCTCCAATACCGAAGTATAAGGGAAATGAAGGTAGGTGGAATAAAGAATCGCGCGACGTACGCGGAGATGGCATGGCTGTTAAAACGGATCCCGAGACAGTCGTTGCCATATCTATCGATAACCCTAGAGCGCTTCCGCCGGGAAACTTACTGTCGGAGCAGGACGTGCAGGGCTGCTTTCAAATTATGAAGCATCCCATCAGAATATTCCAAACTCTTGCTGGGTAACTATCCATCGGGTGTGGCTAGCATTTACCTACCACAGCATTTTTTGAACTTTATCCCGGAGCCGCATGAACAGCGATCATTACGGCCTTGAGCAGTATTTTTTTTGCCTTGGGACTGTAGGAATTCACTCGCCACTAGCTTGCGCTGAGTTAATGATGGCGTTTCGAAGAAATTCCATAGCTTGTTCAACCGTTGATAGTGCGCCTGCATCTCCTCCGTCCAGACCTCGCAAGGCATTAGTATAAAGTCCTCAGCGACAGTGCGAGAGTATTTCGGCGGCTCTACGCCAATGCCTACTATTTTTGTGAAGCCTGGGAATTTATTTTTAGCGGCGCCGCATGCTATTTCTAAAATCGCCTGGCGCTTTTCTCTGACATCGGGCGAATTTATGAAACTGTCAGGGACCTTTATTTGCAAGAACAAATACGCAGTAGTTTTAGTGATAGAGGACATCATCGTTACTTTTCTAGCGCCACCTTCCATTGCAGGGAACGTTTCTATCGCCTCCAGCAAGCGTTGGGCCAAGCATCTGCGCATGAAGCGGGGCTCTTGTACCATTTCGTATATCGCGCTAGGCCCTCGTAGCAAGTCAGCATTGCCCATTAGCTTTTCGTCAATGAAATACTGACAGGTCCTTTGTATTAGCTCGTCCCACATATACGAAACTACATTAGCGGCCTTCGTCGCAGCGTACGTATCGGACTCAATATAGCCCTTCCACTCCCCCTCACTGATCATCACCCCATTCACATCTGGATCGTCGCTTCCTATAAAATGGCGCTGCCTATTCTCATCGAGGTTTCTATAGTAGTGTGCGAGAAGATCCTCTTCGCCGCAGTAACTAAGTACCTTGAGCTTACTGATAGCTGCGGCCTTTTCGTCCAAATAATTAGCAAAATCCGTTACGGTATCCAGCTCTCCGAGTATTATTTCAAGGTTATGGCTATCCAAAATATTTACGGGTCTTTTCTTATCCAGGACCAATGAAAAAGGTTGAGCTGAACCGGCGGGCGCCTTTTCGGTAATATCTGTATAAGTTATCCCCAGACTTCCGTAAATATTTTCAGATGAGGCATTAATGCAAGCATCCCTAGCGCCGTGAGCAACTATTATCTTGTGGAAGATTGCCTTTTCCAAATCGATATTTAAGGGGAAAATTCGAGTCCTTTTTCCATCGAAAAATATTGGCTTACCACTTTTGATATAACGCTCGACTCCATGGGCTGTGACAATCTGCTTATCAATGACTTTCGACTTCCACCGCTCCCAAAGAATCAGGGGGTCCTTATCCGTCGTATGAGGCAAAACGTTATGTCGATCGAAGAATATAAAGACATGAACCCCAAAGACTGCGATAGAGTCACACATCTCCTTCCCATCATCTTTGTATGGGTTTGGGTAAGTCCAAAGCTTAAGGAAAGAATTTTGACAAAACTGAGAAAGCAACCGCTCGGACTCAGTGACTCCACCCGCCATAGACATAATACCGCCTCCACATTCGATAGTTACAGCCATTCCCTCAGAATGTCTGAATACTGGCATTTTCGCACCTCATCTTTTCCCACCGTATTTTTAGCTACCGTACACTCGAGGCCGACGTCCTGGTCGCGGTATAATTTCCCAGTCCGCTAATGCCAGCGAACTAAGGTCATTGGTCCGAGAAACCGATTCGTCGTACCCTGTTTCACAGCCGCGAAATGCATCACTTAGTATGAATCGGTACGAGGACTCCGACCCTGCGGTGGTCAGTTACATCGAAGCGTAATCATGATGGCAACGATTAGGCGGTCTGCCAGTTTCGCTGCAAAAGTGTTTGGCAGACAGATATCGTGCCGCATCGGCGCCCTCTTGCTTTTCCCGCAATTCCCCCTGATCGCTGAAATTGACCGGTCCAAACTTTTGCGTCGCCCAATTATGAATCGCGCCCTCACGTCTCGCTGGGTAGATCGCCGCCGGTTTGTTGTAAAACAATTCCCCGATCCCCGGCGTGCATGATCAATTCCTCGCGTGATCAGGAATGCTGTGCGTGACCACGCCCCAGATATCGAAGTCGTCTCCTTCCATGATGAAGCGGTCGGGGTATTTTCGGTTTGCCGAGCGCAGCACCGTGTGACAGCTCACAAAAGTGAGGTATTTGACCAGCGGCTGCTGATTAACCACGCCGATGATGACCCGCCCTGCCTTGGCATCGATCCCCTTGTCCACGATCAGCAGATCACCACAGAAGATGCCCGCACCCTCCATGCTGTCGCCTTCAACCTTCACCAGGTAAGTGCCCGGCGCGCGAATGTTCAGGAACTCGTCCAGAGAGAGGTCTAGGTGATCAGGCGCCATGTCGTTATTCAAAGCGGCACCACCACGACTGAAAGTAGAACGCCTCCTGGATCTGCTCGATGCCGGAAATAATCAGGCCCTGGGTACCCATGCTCGTCACGCTGGCATCGAGAAGCCTTGGCAAAGCATCCCGCGCGTGCCCGACGCTGTTCAAAATGAAGGCTTCCCGCGTAATTCGGCCTAGGGCGGAGCATTGAGACTCAACGATCTGCACGTCGCCTTTGAAAGGCGGAGTTTTGCTGAGCTGGTCTTTGGGTACGGCGACGCCCATCTGGCGGCGCGGAGTGATGAGGACGTACATGTGAAGGCTTCGCTTTTTTTATACTGTATATACGTACAGCTAACTAAGCGGGACGATTGCGGTCAACACTGTATAAGCCGATTTACGACAGGTGACCTCATGTGCGGACGCTACTCGATCTACTAGCCGATGAACCATTGTCTCGGGACGCTTGCGACAGAGCAGTTGGTCATTAATGGGTACGACATGCGGCTGATCGAGCGTTACAACGTCGCGCCGACGACTGGCGTCGAGATCATCAGAGCGAACGAGGAAGGCTTGAGCGTGGACAAGGTGCGTTGGGGATGGTCGACATTCTCGACCGCCGCCTAGTGAAGTAAAGCCCAATGCACGTCCGGGAATGGGTAGGTCCGAAGTCCATGCCTGAGCGAGCGGACGAGATAGCGAAAGATTGCTGCACGCCAACCGAGCAATTCCCGTAGCACGAGGTGGGAAGGAGGTTGGGAATATCCGGCACCGAGGCCCCCAACTTAGCAACGTTGGCTAACACCAGGACCGCGGTTTCCAACAAGGGTGCTGGCGTGGTACGGTCGATCTCTGGCGGCGCCCGAGAAGGATCACATGAGCGAACTAGTTGAGGGCTGTCCAAGATGTGGCGCGCAAGCAATCACGTTTGATGTGAAAGCAGCGCACCAAACGGGTTTTTTATATGGTTGGCAGTTGAATGCTGAGGTATTTGCGGCCTGTCGTAATTGTCACAAGTCAACTACGTTCTTTTTAGTTCAGAAAAATGACCACATGGAGCTCAAGATCGATGAGAAAGTTCTAGTCGGCTTGAGCGTCACATTAAACAATGTTTTTTTAATTCAGGGCTTTGTCTCTTCCAAAGACAGGGTCGCCAACCCTCCCCCAGATTACCTGCCCCCCAACATAGATAAAGCGTATAGGGAGGGAGCTCTCTGTAGCTCAATTCGTTGCTACAACGCGGCAGCGACGATGTTCCGATTATGCTTGGATCTCGCCACAAGACCAATGCTCCCCGCTCAAGACGTCAATGGTATGAACAACAGGATCCGAAGAAGTTTAGGATTGCGGCTCGAATGGTTGTTCCGTAACAACGTGCTCCCTGCAGCACTGGAAGAACTTTCACACTGCGTTAAAAACGAAGGCAATGACGGTGCCCACGAAGGAACTCTCGAGGAACAAGATGCAGCCGACCTTAACGATTTCGCGCATCTTATGCTTGAGAGAATTTACACAGAGCCACGACGTATTGCCATTGCAAAAGAGCGGATGGACCAGCGGAAAAACAAATCTCCTTAACAAGAAAACTCACCGGAGAAGGTTTTCGTAACTCCGCTCGCACGCTAGTCCAGCTATTCGGGCAGCGTCATAAGCCCCTGCCAGCTCTCCCGCTCTTTTGTCAGCCCGCTTGAACAAGTCGGAGAGCACCATTGCGGCGCGGGTGTCCTCAAAAAGCGTGACTCAGCGCTTGGCGAGATCTCGTCCGGCACGCTTGGTCGGGTCGTGGGCTTCGCACTTCTGCCGGGGCACTTCAATGCCGAATTCTTCTCGGACGGCGGCTGATACCTGCGAGGGGGTGTCGAAGCACGCCAGGGCCTGAACGATAAAGGCCTTCACCTCGTTGTTCAGGGTCGCCATAGGCTGGATTCCGTCTGGGGTCTGTCAGGGGTCTGTCAGGGGTCAGGCAGACTTGAGTAGACAGGTTCCGCAGGCCCTCGAAATATTCAGTTTGCCCACCTCGGCGGGTTTGTTTGCTGCATCGATCTGAGCCTGAACCTCAGTGCTCGCACCATAGCGGCGGACCACACCGACGAACTCTTCGACGTCGTGACCCTGGAGCTTCAGCTTGTGCCCGCCTTCCTGAGTGAATGCAGGCTCGCCGTATTTGTCGGTGGCGTGAGCCAGGTGATACAGCTCATGCTCGGTCAAGGCGCAGAACCCGGTGTCGCTGCAGGTCGAGCAGTAGTCCGCGGCCAGGGTGATGATGAAAGCCGGCACATCGCCGAACCAGTCACGCATCTGTTGCTCCATGCGTGCCTTCTGCCAACCACCGGCGCGGAAGGCGACCTGTTCGGCCTGGCCCAGCACGCGACGACCCGCCTTTTCGAAGCTGGTCGACGCCCACATGACTGCAATGTCAGCGTCGATGAGGTGGGCGTGGTCTGGGTTGTGGATGCTGTCGGTGTCGGCGAGGATCTCCATCTCAACCCAATCCCAGACCCCGGGTGCTGGCGCAAGCTTTATGGTCAAGTCGCGCAGCTCAACCAATGGTCTTGGCGGCAGCGGTCTATCCATGATATTTCGCACTTGAAATAGTGGCTGAATGCCGGTATCTGTGCCTGCTTTTACAGCAGCTTCAGGGTCAAAAGGATTGTATGAAGAAGCCACAAGCAGATTTTGAATACATGCGGGACCTTATCGAGGACTTCTTCAAGCGCCCGGCCATCCGATCGTCCCTCAAGGTCATCGACGAAGCAGGCATAACTGGGTGGGAAGTCTGGTTTCAGATTGAGTTCGCCAGGTTTTTGGCAGCACACGATTCAGAGCCCGACTGGGGCCGTGAATGTGCTATCGAGTTTGATTATCGGCGCGAGAAAAACCGAAATTTTCTCAAGGCCGACTTCATCATCAGGAAGAAGCATTGGGCTGTTGACCGATGGATCGCGCTTGAGGTTAAGCAACACGTCAATGCAGGCAACTGCATTAACAACATGGTGACCGACCTCGCCAAGGTTGCCAAAATGCGTAAGTCCGAGCTGGATATGCGGTCAATCTGGGCCTTGGGTATCTTTTTAGATGACGAGAAAGATATTCCGGAAATGATTAGAGAGAGGTTGATAAACGCCGGCCAGACCTACCACGAAGAGAGAATGGTTACGAAAACAATTTCCCGAACAAGCTTTAGCTATGCCCTGTTTTAGCAGTCCAGCTTACCGTCAGCGGAGTGTCTCCCTAACCTGAGGCCTCGATTTCTTGGTGATAGATTCGGCTATCTCGGATGCTTGCGGCAGTGATCAATCTGACACGGCTGGGTACTCACGCGCGGATCGCGAAGGCAGTGTTCACAGTCCAGCTTGAAGCAGATCCACTTTTTCACTGCTGGCCAGTGCATGACCATAAACATATGATGCAGCCCAGCCAAGCAGAGGGATACGTGAAACGTCAGCCCGGCATTGGTCGCGCCGATGAACAATGTCTGGTTGCGCGTCATCACGACAAACCCGCTGATAGCGATCGCAGAATAGATGATCTTGCCGATGATCCCGTCGCGCACCTTTCCGCTCAACACGCACCAGGTAGCCCACAGCGCGATTAGCCCGCACGCGATGGAGTTGATCAGTTCGAGGTTCATGGTGGATTACCTCCCCCAAACCGCTGACGAATCAGCGCCCAAAGGTCAGCGGCTTTAATGGCTCGGTTGGTCGCCGCCATAAGCGACCCGCCGAACGCGCCGAGCAGAAACGCCACACCCGCTACATCGCTGGGGTCGACCACGCTGAGCTGGTCGCACACGATACTGGTGAGGTAAAACGCGCAAGCGATCCCGGTGACGAGAAAGATCACCCACGACCACAGATCCTTGAGGTCATCCTTGTGCCACCAGCTGGCGACGATTGCGCCCATCAGCCCTGCGATAAGCCAGTCGAGATTGTCGAGCAGGCGGTGTAAAAACTTCATGCGCTCGACTCCATACAGGCATGCATAGCGACATCAGATTTCTGTTCTGGCACCACAAATTTGATATGTAATCCGTTCACCCGATAGGATGCGCTTCCCGCAATAAGCCTCACGGACGAAATAAATGAAAGCCATTCTCATCGCTGCCACAGCCGCGGTTTCTATTGCTGCGGCATCTGCCCAAGCTGCCGACTTCTCACCTGCTGAATTATGCAAAGCCACAATATCGGTAGAGATGGGACGCAAAACAAAATCCATGAAGACGGTGAATGCAGATCCACCTGAAATTTCCTACAAGCGGCCTGACGGCGACAGCTTCAAATATCGCTGCAAGATTGATGGCGACCAAGTGGTATGGCGTACGTTCCTCACCGACACTCGCGAGTGGGGCCGCTGGCGCGAAAACTACGCTGCGGGCGACGCGATGACCACCTACAGCATTGACGGCGGAAATCTGAAAATAACTAACGATCAAGCGAACCCAGCTTCCTTCAAGAAGAGCGACTTCTAACAGGCTCGGGCACAAAAAGCCCGCTCGAATGGCGGGCTTCTGGAGCAACTTGCCTTAGGCAAAATACTCAATGTGACAAAATCAGGAGCCCGGCACTACGCCGGGCTTTTTTCGAATGTCTCTTCGGCATCGGAACTCGTGCTCGCGGGGCCGCACAGACTGAGCCGCTGCGCCCGCTTCGCCTCAATTTGGCGAACAATGGATTCTCTGTGCTGCAAGCTGTGCTTCTGGAAGGCTGTTCGAGGTAAAACCAATCGGATCGGCATTGGCAACAACTCAAAAATCTTTTCAACCGCCATCAGAAAAACCTCGTCGTCCTGAAGTCGGTCGTGGGTGACGGTCAGCAGCCCGTCAACGACGACCCGCTCAATCTCGGTCCAGTGCTGTTCAACGTATCCGATCGTCGCGGACGCGCCCCCACCCACTCCTTCCAAAACGGCGTCTTTAGCAGACACGACCTTTTCTCCAACGGCTTCACCGAACGCTTTTGCTTTGTCTGCGAGAAATCCGAACATGATCCTGTCTTCCCTGAATTGGATATCAGGAGTTATCGGCATGTTTACCAGAATCTTGATTTCGACGACGCAGGCCAAGGGCGGCTCGGATAAAACCGGTAGCAAGCGTCCATGGTGCCTTGGCATTGCAAACCTGAGCATCTCGGACCGGCTGTAACGGAGCTGCTGAATTCCGCGTCATGACTTGCTCAACCTTTCCCAAAAAAAAGGCCAAAAAAAAACTGCTTAAGGCAGGTTTTTGGAGCAAATTGCCGTAGGCAAAATACTCAACGTAACAAAGTGATGCCCTCAGCCGCACATGAAGTCAAGTGGCCGCCTTCATCGAATAGGTCATCGCCCCTACCGGGCTCAACGCCATGCGATCCAGGTCCTCGCAGCAATCAAAAGCCAACCTCACAAAGCACTCTCAATCGCGGTCCCAGTTGCACGATTCAAGTCGCACCCCATACTCCGCCATCAGCCAACCTCGGAACCCCTCCGGTTTGATCAGTGGGTCTTCGTTTGCCGACTGCCCGCCCTGGTGCATGTAGCGGTACCTGGACATCACGCCCTTCACCACGTACTCCAGTTTCTCGCGCTTAGCCGCGGTCATGCGCTTGGACTTCGAGACCACCAAGCCAAACCCGACCACCTCCGCAGCCTCGCGGATATCGTCGTCCCGATTAGCCGCATACATGTATTCTCCGAACACTCGGACCTGCGGATGGAGCTTGGCGATCGCCGATTGGATGTGCCCGGCCAGCGCGCTGTGGATGGCGGGGTTCGCTGTGGGGCCGCGTTTCGTGCTCTGGACGACAACCCCGAGCTGCACCACGTCCGAACTCTGTCCCGGCGCCGGGTTGTAGGTGCAGTCATGCCAGGCCTGACGTGCGGAAAAAATCTTCATGCTGCTCCCCTCTTCAGTGCTCTGGTCAGTTCTCGGTAATGCGCAGTCAGCGCCTTCAGGTCACTGACCGTGTATTTCTTGGGCGCGTGCGGACCTTCCAGCCACGCGACCTTCTCCGCGCCGATGCGCTGCACTAGGCTGATTCGGTAGTTTACGATGTCGCCGGACTTGTGCGTGTTGCAGGGCGAGGGCTGCAGGTGGCAGTGCAGGGGCTCGAAGCGCAGCTCAGGCGCGCTTGCAACGGTGCGGTAGTGACCCGCGTCGTTCTTGCCCTGATGGAAGCGGCCGCAACTGATGCAAGGCTGTCCGGCGTCATCACCGCACACGACGCAGCGACTACACTGCATTACGTCGACCCGCCGTACATGCGCGACACCAGGTACAAAGGCGCATCGACTGGGCGTTATTACCGGCATGAGATGGACGACAAAGAACACCGGAAGCTGCTCGGCGTTTTGCTCGAGCTAGAAGGAATGGTCGTGCTGTCCGGTTACCCAAGCGAGCTGTACAGCGAGCTGCTTGCTGACTGGAGCCACCACAGCACGTCGGCGCGGATATTGGCAGGGCGCGGCACGGCAAGCCGCACGGAATGCATCTGGCTGAACCCGGTCTGTGCGGAGTGAGTGAGTCAGATCGGCTTGGATTTGGGAGCAACTAGCTGACCTGTGCCGGTTCTCGAATCGGCTCCCCGGCGAAACTGGCCGGTAAACAAACCGACTCGATATCTAGTCGCGAATCCTCCTCGCGATATCCAGCATCGGGACGTTGACACAACCCAGCCCCTTCGTCGCAGCCATGATGATCGAATTTGGTGAACTTGAGTCGAGCTCAACCAGCAGCAGACTTGCTACATTTTCCCGAGGCGCTTGGCATCACCGTTTTACCTTTCTTGATCTGATAAATCGGTAGTCGCCGCGCGGATTATGGGTCGCCTGCCGATCCCGCAATGGAGGGGGACGTATGAGGAAGGCTGACGCGGCAGAATTCGTAATTACACCGAAGTTTGCGCGTCAGGTCTGGGCTCGGTCACGCCGAGATATTGCGCGCGATCCTGCGACGAGGTGGATCACCAGACCTCGTCATTCGAAGTGAACGTCCTTAGCCTCATAGTCTTGTAAGATCGAATGCGACTCGGAGGGACAGTCGGAATGGCCAGCCATGCCTTTCCAAAACTCTTCACTGAACCATCCATCCAATCTGAAATACCGGCAGACAAACACTAAATCCATCCGATCCCAGGTAGATCCGGACCTGACATCATAATGATCTTCGAGCTGATAGAAGGAAATCGTCTTGCCTTCTCGCTCAAGATCATCAAGAAACTCAGCAAGCTCATCCACCTGCGTTTTGCGGATTTTGAAGCAAGCCTCATGGGCATCATGCCAGTCGCAACCATGGCTCCCGACCGGAAAAAGATTCTTGTCCCACGCAAAAGCATAGGCAGGAGATACCGTTCTGTTTGCTGAATCATTTGCAAAAAGCGATAGGATTTGAAACTTCTGGATGTTGTAAAGCATCTGCTCAACGGTTGACATCTACATCTCCCTGACCCGGCCCCATGCCGGTCATCACGTATAGCCCACCACTAGCCAATTCGCCACTGAACTATCGGAGGCTTTCGCATGGAACATTGCCATGAGCAAGTTCATAACGCATCAGCACTCCGAGTAGGTAAACGAGATAGCAGGATCCCACGAGCCAAAGACGGCGGTTCTACTCCCTCGCTTCGATGCTGCGCCCTGCTTTCAAGGAGTCGGCGCACACAGCAAAGTCTCGGTCACAGATAGCTACAGCTTGAGATGCGTCTATACCAACGGAACGCCGTCTGTCAATGGCTGTTCATGACGGTGCACTGTGCCAACTAATTAGCGTCGAAAGATGAATTAAAGGCGTTCAATTAGACGGACTATATTTAGACATGAGGCTAGCCCTTATTCGGTGAAACACCTCATTTGACAAGCTGACGAAATCATCCTCTTCCAGAGGATCCAGGCAAGACATCCAGCTCTTGGGGCTATCAACATGCGGCCAGAGCTGTAACAGCTGGCCGGATTTGAAACTTATAGGATAATTCACTCCCTCATACATCACAGCTTGAAAGACTGCTCGACCGAGCCGGACGGTATATATCTGGACTGCAACATGAGCTGCTACGTATCGAGAGGGGTTCCTGTCAATGACGTGATGACTCGTACATTTAGACTCACCCACATCCTTCATTACTCCCACACCTATATACCAATTAGGAGGAAGTGTAAGCCTATTCATCAGAAACTGTCGGTGAGCCAAAGGAATAGAGCGCCTCGTCCGGTCAGGATCTGTAAACTCGTTCATCATGGCCATAAGTAAAATTGCGATCGCCGCTGCTTTAGCATCTGCCTTAGTAAATATAAAGTCTTTCCCGAGGATGAGATTTTTCATCACTGGTATTGATTTCTGCTCGTGTCGCGAAATCCAGCCGCCATTGCAGAAAACGCATACATTCCGAATCTTGACCTGTCCAAACTGGGCATTGTGATTCTTTTCAAAGGGCGTGCCGAGTCTGACAATTGCCTCTTCCTGACCAAGTGCAAACCCGATCGATGTACTGGATACAGTCTGTTTGTACGCCGAAGGTGGCAGATGCTCTGAAATCCAGTCAGGGATCACATGCTGCTTAGAAAGTTTAGGGCCAGAGCAGAATATACATTCACCTTGTTTTTGTATTTTTGGCAGCTTCTTCTGGGGCATTATTTCTCTCACTTTATATAGTCATCTACATGCAAGGATTTTACATGTCTTCACATCAGATGAAACAACCCTTCGAGTTCAAAACCCAATACGGCCTCAGCTTCGACCCGCAAGACGATGAGATCGTCGTAGACTTCTTCTGCTGCGGTGGCGGCGCCGGTGGCTGACGTTCTCAAGATGGACGAGCGAGACATCACCGGTGGCTACCTGTCGATTCGGCAGAATAAAACGGCGGCAATGCAGCGTATGGAGGTAGCCGGACAGCTGGAGGAGGTGTTGACGCGGATATCTGCTCGCAAAGCTGCGCTAAAGGTCAGGTCGACAAAGTTGATCGTCACCGTTGAAGGCGCGGCAATGACCACCGCCATTCTCCGCAAGCGTTTCGATGATGCCAGGGAGGCTGCGGGCGTGCCGAAAGCTGACTTCCAGATGAGGGATCTTCGCGCCAAAGCAGGCACGGACAAGGCAGAAAGCAGTGGTGACATCCTGCAGGCAAAAGACCAGCTGGGACACACCACCGTCGTCATGACGGAGCATTACATCAGGAAGCGGAAAGGCAAGAAAATCACCTCCACAAAGTGAATTGCGGAAAGAATTCTCGATTGCGGAAATCTGGAGAGAAAAAAGGCGCTTCGGATTACTCCGTAAGCGCCTGATTCTGAATGGTGCCCCGAGCCGGAGTCGAACCGGCACATCCTTTCGGACGACGGATTTTAAGTCCGGTGTGTCTACCAATTTCACCATCAGGGCGGTAGCACATATCAACCGCGACCTTCGCGCTTCGTATCGCGAGGCCAGCTGACAAGAGTGGGGAATATATACACCCGCAGCCCTTGAGGCAAGTTCAAAGCTTTCGGATTCAATTGGTTACGTTTGTTTACCGTCGCAACCTCGATGCCTTGTCTATGCTCTCTGCCTGCGAAGGGTGAAACGCTGGCGCAGCTGTCTTGCCCTTCTTTTGACAAACTGAATGAGGTGTCTATGAAATCCGCTTTGTGGCTTGGCCTGATTGGAGCATTTACGGTGAGCGCTCAAGCGGCGTCGCTCAATGTCCCCATGAACCTGGTGAGCGCTGATGGCGCCCCACAGCCCGTTGGCAAGGTGACCATCAACGAGACCGCTTACGGGCTGGTGTTCACCCCAGATCTGAAATCTTTACCCGCCGGGATTCACGGTTTTCATGTTCACGAAAAGGCGAGTTGCGATTCGGGCGTGAAAGACGGCAAAAAGGTCGCGGCATTGGCAGCAGGCGGCCACTTCGACCCAGCGAAAACTGGCAAGCATCTGGGGCCCTATGGCGAAGGCCACTTAGGTGACCTGCCAGCGGTCTACGTCAACGCCGATGGAGTGGCCAATTACCCTGTGCTCGCACCACGCCTGAAGAACATTGCCGACATCAAAGGCCACGCGCTCATGATCCATGTGGGCGGCGACAACCATTCGGATATGCCAATGCCATTGGGCGGCGGCGGTGATCGGATGGCGTGCGGTGTTATCTGACGGCGCGCAAACCTGCCCAGGCTCAGATGAACCGGTGACAGAGATGAGTGGCTTGGTATCTGAGCTCTCGCTTCATCGCGTGTTGCGGAAGCGATAGCCAGAATTGCGGAAGTGATTCATTAAATGCCCTCCACAAAAAAGCCCGTAAGACGTTGATCTTACGGGCTTTAATATTGGAGGCCGAGGTCGGAATCGAACCGGCGTAAGCGGATTTGCAATCCGCGGCATAACCATTTTGCTACTCGGCCTCAAACGCTCAACGATCCAACCACTACCGCTAAACGCATACAAACTGGAGCGGGAAACGAGACTCGAACTCGCGACCCCGACCTTGGCAAGGTCGTGCTCTACCAACTGAGCTATTCCCGCTTTGTGTGGGCGCCATTCTATACACTCAAATGACCCCGTCAACCCCTTGATTTAAAAAAACTTATTTTTCATCTGTGGTCGTGCGCAGATGCGGCCATGCGGCGCGAAGGTATTGCACCATCGACCACAGCGTAAGGCCCGCAGCGATCATCAACAGCACGTAACCCAACACCACCCAGAAGGTAAACGCAGGGGGGTTGGCCAGCAGGATGACCAGCGCGAGCATCTGCGCAGCGGTTTTCCATTTGCCCAGGTTCGAGACGGCGACTTGGGCTCGTGCCCCCAGCTCCGCCATCCACTCGCGCAGCGCCGAGATAACGATCTCTCGACCGATGATCACGGCGGCCGGCAAGGTCAGCCAGAGGTTGGCGTGGGCCTGCACCAGCAACACCAGCGCAACGGCCACCATCAGTTTGTCAGCCACCGGGTCGAGAAAGGCCCCGAACGGTGTGCTTTGCTCCAGGCGTCTTGCCAGATATCCATCCAGCCAGTCGGTCGCGGCTGCCAGGGCGAACACCGAACTGGCGGCCATGTAGCTCCAGTGGTACGGCAGATAGAACAACAGAATGAAGATCGGAATCAGCAGGACACGTAATACGGTGATCAGATTAGGGATATTCATCGGCACAACTGGCTACGAGGTGAGCGAGCATTCTACTCGCTGTGCAGGTTTGCATAAATCGACTCTGCGAGCTTTTTGCTGATTCCCGGCGCCTTGGCGATTTCTTCGATGCTGGCACGGGACAATTCCTGAAGGCCGCCGAAGTGCTTGAGCAGGTCGCGGCGCCGGGTCGGGCCCACCCCTGCGACGCCTTCCAGGGTTGACGTTCGACGGGTTTTACCGCGTCGCGCACGGTGCCCGGTGATGGCAAATCGGTGGGCTTCGTCGCGGATCTGCTGGATCAGGTGCAGCGCCGGAGAGTCTCCCTTGAGGGTGAACTCATGGGCCGCATCGTTCAAGTACAACGTCTCGAAACCGGCCTTGCGCGTAGCGCCCTTGGCGACGCCCAGCAGAATCAGGTCGGGGATGGCCAGTTCGTTCATGACGTCGCGGGCCATGCTCAACTGGCCCTTGCCCCCGTCCACCAGCAAGATGTCCGGCAATTTGCCCTCGCCGTCCTTGATTCGGCTGAAGCGACGTGTCAGTGCCTGGTGCATCGCGGCGTAGTCGTCCCCCGCCGTGATGCCTTCAATGTTGTAGCGGCGGTAATCGGACTTGATCGGGCCCTCGGGACCGAACACCACGCACGACGCCACCGTCGCTTCGCCACTGGAATGGCTGATGTCGTAGCATTCCAGGCGCTGCGGTGGTTCATCCAGCTTGAGCACTTGCGCCAAGGCTTCAAAGCGCGCCGTAACGTGCTGACGGTTGGCGAGCCGCGCCATCAGTGCCTGCTCGGCATTGGTCACGGCCAGTTGCTGCCAGCGCGCACGGGTGCCACGCACCCGATGGCTTATGATGATTTCGCGGCCGCGTGAAGCATCGATCGCGTCGATCAGCGCGGGGAAATCCTCGCTGACCACGTTAACGATGACCTCCCCCGGCAGTTCGCGCTCGCCCCCGCCCAAAAAGTATTGGGCCAGGAAGGCCGACATGACTTCGCCCACCTCCTCCTCGATCCCGACCTGGGGGAAGAAATTCTTGCTGCCCAATACCCGCCCGCCACGCACGCTGATCAAGTGCACGCAAGCGCCGCCCGGATTGACGAACGCCGCCACCACGTCAACGTCGCCGGTGCCGCCGTCCATGCTCTGCTGGTCCTGCACGCGACGCAGCAGACCAATCTGATCACGCAGCTCGGCGGCGTGCTCGAAATCGAGGTTCATCGCCGACTTTTCCATCAGCGCGTTGAGCTCGTCAGTGAGGGCATTGCTGCGCCCCTCGAGGAACATCACCGAGTGACGCACATCCTCGTTGTAGATCTGCGGCTCGACCAAGTTCACACAGGGCGCCTTGCAGCGCTTGATCTGATATTGCAGGCAAGGCCGGGTGCGGTTCTTGTAGAAGCTGTCTTCGCACTGACGAACGTGGAAGGTTTTCTGCAGAATGCTCAGGCTTTCGCGGATCGCACCGGCGCTGGGGTAAGGCCCGAAATAGCGGCCCTTGGCCTTCTTGGCGCCGCGATGAATGCTCAGCCGGGGAAATTCGCCGTCGGACAGGTGCACATACGGGTAGGACTTGTCGTCGCGCAACAGGATGTTGTACGGCGGACGCGACTCCTTGATCAGGGTTTGTTCCAGCAGCAGCGCCTCGGTTTCATTGGCGGTGATGGTGGTTTCAACCTGAGCGATCCGCGCGACCAGCGCACCGGTTTTCGGGGCATGGCCGGTCTTGCGGAAATAGCTGGCGAGGCGCTTCTTTAAATTCTTGGCCTTGCCGACGTACAGCAGCTTGCCGTCGATATCGAACATCCGATAGACGCCGGGGCGGCCACTGCAGGTGGACAGAAAAGCACTGGGATCAAACGGTTGGGTCATTTATGCGCTGGCGTCGACCATGCCATGACGGACGGCCAGCAGGGCCAGCTCCACGTCACTGCTAATCGACAGCTTCTCGAATATGCGGTACCGGTAGGTATTCACGGTTTTGGGGGACAGGCAAAGCTTGTCGGAAATCGTCTGCACTTTCTGGCAGCCGACAATCATAAGGGCAATCTGGATTTCCCGCTCGGACAACAGGTCGAACGGCGAATTGCTGGTCTGGGGCTGGAAGGATTTGAGCGCCAGTTGCTGGGCGATCTGCGGGCTGATGTAGCGCTGCCCGGCGAACACCAGGCGAATGGCCTGAACCATCTCGGTCAGACCGGCGCCTTTGGTCATGTATCCCGCCGCGCCCGCTTGCAGCAGGCGCGTCGGGAACGGGTCTTCTTCGCACACCGTGACCGCCACCACCTTCATGTCGGGATGGCTGCGGATGAGTTTGCGCGTGGCTTCCAGCCCGCCGATGCCAGGCATCTTGACGTCCATCAGCACGACGTCGGGTTTCAGCTCGCGGGCCTTCTGCAACGACTCTTCGCCGGACTCGGCCTGTCCCACCACCTGCAAGCCTTCGATGTCGGCCAACATGCGCGTGATACCTGTCCGAACCAGATCATGGTCATCGACAACCAGCACCCTAATCAAGCAGACACCTCACCGAACAATGCGTGGCGACGACCCGCCACGTTAGCGAAAAGAAAGTAAGCGACCTGCTCTGGAGCACTGCGAGTGCATGTGTACCAGATGATCTACAAAGAGGTTCACACGCTATCATCATCGACCGCAAAACTTGATAAAAATCTTCAAACGCCCGACCGCTGCATCGCCCGGATTGCCTTATAACTTCCTGTCCGGGGCGTAACTGCTCTGATATTCCGCCAGGGTCGTGGTTAACCGGCAGATGGCATCCTGTTCCTCCTTTCCCAGGCTGCGGTAACTCCCCACCATCCATTCTTCGTTTTCGCTCAGGCCGACAATGGGCACCGGAGTGCGGGAACCTGTCAGCACGTACAACACGTCGACACCGCGAGGGGCGACGCGGGCGAGATAATCGGCCTTGGGGGTGCGTTCACCGTTTTCGTACTTGCCCTGCGCGTTGGCTTCCACGCCACCGATCTCACCGAATGCGCGTTGTGAAAGCCCCAAGCGCTCGCGCTCTTCCCTAATTCGGGCACCTATTCCACTCATTTGGATGCATAGCCTTGTTGACATCACTCTTTTGAGTGATAGAATCGAAATAATTTGAACGAACTTGAACGGTTTTGAACTATGCCCGGAATCCGTACCGCCGCACAAGCCAAGGCTTGGCTGGAACAGCAAGGCAAATCGGTTCAAGAGTTTGCCAGGGAGCACAACGTGGACCCGGCGACGACCTATCAAGTGTTGTCCGGGCGAAAGAAGGGCCGCCGGGGCGAGTCCCACAGAGTCGCGGTGCTGCTGGGAATGAAGATCGGCGTGATACCGACCGCCGGATCGTCGGAAGTACCCGAAGACTGATTCATTTTTTTGGCCGTGTTGTGGGTTGCTTAAAAGCGTGTTGTCCCCAATCAGCCTGATTGTAATTTCCAATTGAAGAACCCGATCGGTCTGAAGTAAGCTCGGCGGCATTCCTCGGAGTCAGACCATGTTGCGTTCCCTTTCCTTACAGTTGTTCAGCGCCGCCGACGGTTCACGTCAGGCTGAGCGTGCGGCTGCCTGGAATGCGACGGCGTCTACCGCTCCTGCTTCTTATTTTTATGGGTATTGGTTTAGCCACTGGCGCGCCTGATACCCAAACGGCGCCCTGAACTTCGGGACGCCCACCAGAGATCACTCTCACCCCCGGTCGGCTTCCCGACCGGGGGTTTTGTTTTTCTGGGCCACACATTTCTGACTGATTGATTCAAGGAGCTGCACATGAACCACCACCACTATTACCGCCACGACACCGACTTCGCCTGGCGATTTAGCAACCTCCGTTCGGGACAGCCTGCCGCCTCCGATCGGTCACTGACAGGTGGCATCGCCCTGCTCACAGCCAACCCGGCCAATTGTCGAACACCCCAGTAGGTCCGCGCGGGCAAACCCGCCGACCAGGAAGCCAGCACATGAATTCGCCCGTCGTCAGCAACACCCTCATCGACTTGCCCTCCGGCGTCGTCACTCTGAATGACAGCCGCCCTGCCCCGACACGCTTGCCCACGCCCCTCCAGCTGAAACATCAGCTGCCGCTGGACGCTGCCCTGACCGCCCAGGTCGCCGCCCACCGCCAGTCGATTCGCGCCATTCTCAACGGTGAAGATTCGCGCCTGCTGGTCGTTGTCGGCCCGTGCTCGATCCACGATCCCCACGCCGCTGTGGAGTACGCCGAACGCCTGGCACATCTCGCCGCCGAGGTCAGCGACCAGATGCTGCTGGTGATGCGCGCCTACGTCGAGAAGCCGCGCACTACCGTCGGCTGGAAAGGCCTGGCGTACGATCCCGCGCTGGACGGCAGTGACAACATGGCCGAGGGCCTTGCCCTGTCGCGGCAGTTGATGCGAGAGATGGTCCGGCTCGGCTTGCCGATCGCCACGGAGTTGCTGCAGCCGATGGCGGCGGGTTACTTCGATGATGTGTTGAGCTGGGTGGCCATTGGCGCAAGAACCACCGAATCGCAGATCCATCGGGAAATGGCCAGCGGCCTCGGCGTGCCCACGGGTTTCAAGAACGGCACCGACGGCGGTATCTCCATGGCCTGCGACGCCATTCGCTCGGCGGCCCACGCCCACCGGCATTTCGGTATGGACCCACAGGGCCACCCGGCGATTATTGAGACGTCGGGCAATCCCGACACCCACATCGTGCTGCGCGGCGGCCACGGCGGGCCCAACTATGACGCCGCCAGCGTTGCAGCGGTGAATGCCAGCCTGGCGAAGCACCGCATGGCCGCGCGCATCATGGTCGATTGCAGTCACGCCAACAGCGGCAAGGATCCGCTGCGTCAGCCCGCCGTTTTCAACGACGTACTGCAGCAACGGCTGGCCGGTGACCGGACACTGATCGGCATGATGCTTGAGAGTCACCTGTTCGAAGGCTGCCAGCCATTGAGTGCTCCCCTCAAATACGGCGTGTCGGTGACGGACGCGTGCCTGGCCTGGGAGTCAACGGAACGCCTGCTGCGCGATGGCGTGAACAAACTGCGCTACAGGTAACATCTGCAAACGGGAAGCCGGTAGCAGCCATGCGTCCGGCTTCCCCCAGAAGCGTCGTCGCCGTCAACTGCGGCCCGTGGCAGCGAAGACGCCCCTCGTGGGAAAGCGCCCCGCGCCTTCGGCGTATTTGCAACGCAACGCCCGCGCCTTTTCCAGCCTCTGCGGGACACAAGGTCTGGAGCGATGAAACGCTCGCCACGACCTGCACTAACCGGCGCATGGCCATACTCCGCTGCGCCCTCCGCCCATGACCTTCGCTGGTTAAGCTCGATCCTTCTTTTATATCGAAGGAATGATCGACATGTACAAGGAAGTCACCACCAAATACCCCATCTTGCTGGTCCACGGGCTGTTTGGCTTTGACCGGATCGGCAAGGTTGAAATGTTCCACGCCATCCCCCAGGCGCTGGAGAAAGCCGGATGCAGGGTCCACGTGCCGGCGCTGTCCGGCGTCCACGATAACGAAATTCACGGGGAGCAGTTGATTGATCAGATCGAACGCTTCCTCCGCCGCACCGGTTACCTGAAGGTCAACTTGATCGGGCACAGCCAGGGCGCGCTGACCTCCCGCTATGCCGCTGCGATGCGTCCGGATATCGTGGCGTCGGTCACTTCCGTGAGCGGCCCCAATCACGGATCGGAGGTGGCCGACCGGGTACGTCGGGCGCTGACGCCCGGGCAGATGCCTGAAGCGGTGGCGTCGCGGCTGACCGCAGGTTTTGCCCACTTCCTGGCGCTGCTGAGCGGTAACTCGGACCTTCCACAGGATCCGGTTCAGGCACTGGATGCGCTGACGACCGAGGGCGTCGCGGCCTTTAACCGCAGGTATTCCCAAGGACTGCCCGCAACATGGGGCGGCGAAGGCGCCGAACGGGTCAACGGCGTTCATTATTACTCGTGGAGCGGGTGCATCGACGGCTCGCTGTTTTCCGAGGGCCGCAATGCGCTGGACCCGCTGCACCTGGCGCTGCGCAGTTATGCACTGCTGTTCGAAAAGGAGGCTGCGTCCAATGACGGCCTGGTCGGCCGCTTCAGCTCTCATCTGGGCAAGGTCATCCGCTCCGACTATCCGATGGACCACGTGGATTCGATCAACCAGAGTGCCGGTCTGGTCCGCAAGCAGGTGGACCCGGTGAAGCTGTACGTGGATCACGCCGCTCTGCTGTTCCGCAAGGGGCTTTGACCGGCGATGTCGTCTGTCACGGGCCGTCAAAGGCGCCTGAACTTTCTCGGGAAACGAGGCCCTTATTCCGGTACGCTTCGTTTCTTTTTTTCACAGGAGTCACCCAAAATGGCCAAAGCCACTGCCCGCCACATCCTCGTTTCCAGCGAAGACAAGTGCAACGAACTCAAAACGCAGATCGAAGGCGGCGCTGATTTTGCTGAAGTCGCAAAATCCAATTCCAGCTGCCCGTCCAGCCGTCAAGGCGGCGACCTCGGCTCCTTCGGCCCGGGTCAAATGGTCAAGGAATTCGACACCGTGGTGTTCAGCGCGCCGCTGAACGTTGTTCAGGGCCCGGTGAAAACCCAGTTCGGTTATCACCTGCTGGAAGTGACCAGCCGCCAGGACTGATCCTCCGCGCTGCCGCACCAACGGCCCGCCCTTGAAAGCGGGCCGTTTGTTTATCCGATGCCCGCTCGGCAATGCATTGTCCGGTTACAAAGACGCCGGCTTTGCGGTACCTTGCCTGCGGGGCAATCAATAAAAAACCGGACCGGCCACCCCGCGCCGTCATGACCTTCAACCCAGATATTGCTCGCCGATGTCAGTCAGGATTCGTGCAATGCGTTTTGTTTTGTCATCGCTGATGGTCGCAACACTCGTCCTCGTTTCTGGTTTTCAGGTTTTATCCGCCGCCCCTCAACACGCATTGACCGTTTACGGCGAGGCGCCGCGTTATCCGGCGAACTTCGGGCATTTCGATTACGTGAATGCCGACGCCCCCAAAGGCGGAAGCATGCGCCGCTCGGCCCAGGAAATCGGTCAGTTCGATCACATCATGCCGTACCTCGACAAAGGCACCGGCGTGGCCCAGGTCAACGGCTTGCTGTACTCGCCCCTGGCGGTCAGGTCGCTGGACGAGCCCTACACCGTTTATGGCCTGATCGCAGAGAAAATGGAGCGCGCCCCCGACGGCCTGTCATTGCGTTTCTACCTGAGCCCCAAGGCTAAGTTTTCCGACGGCTCGGCCATCACCGCCGAGGACGTGCGCTTCACCTACAACCTGCTGATGACCCAGGGCAGCCTGTCGTACCGCACCGAGTTTCAAGACGTCAAAGGCGTCGAAGTCGAGTCGCCGACGCAGATCCGCTTTGATTTCAAAAGCAGTGAGAGCCGCACTTTGCCCCTGGATCTGGCCTCGCTGCCGGTGTTTCCCGAGCATTGGTGGAAAGACCGCGACTTCGCCAACGGCGGCGGCTTCGAGATTCCGGTGGGCAGCGGCCCGTATCGCATCGGCAAGGTCGACCCCGGGCGCAGCATCACCTTCGAACGCAACCCGGACTGGTGGGGCAAGGACCTGCCGGTCAATCGCGGCCTGTACAACTTCGATCACTTCAGCGTCGAGTATTTCGGCGACACCGACGTCGCCCGCCAAGTGCTGCGCGGTGGCGGTTATGACTACAACCGCGAATATTCCGCCACGGGTTACTCCATCGGCTACGACAGCCCGGCGTTGACCGAAGGCCGCTTGCAGCGGGCGCACCTGGCCAAGGGCGCGGTGCAGAGCTCTCAGGGTTTCATCTTCAATTTGGACCGTCCGAAATTTCAGGATCGCCGCGTGCGTCAGGCGCTGGCGATGCTGTGGGACTTCGAGTGGACCAACAAGCAGATGATGCGCAACGTTTATGTGCGTCAGAACAGCTACTTCTCCAACAGTGATCTGGCGGCGACGGCGTTGCCCACCGCGTCCGAGCTGAAGATCCTTGAACCGCTGCGCGGTCAGGTGCCGCCGGAAGTATTCACCACCGTCTTCCAGACCCCGAAAACCGATGGCAGCGGCTTCATTCGCGACAAACAGCTGCAAGCCCTGGCGTTGCTCGAAGAAGCAGGCTGGATGCCCCGGGGTGACAAGCTGGTCAACGCCCAGGGCGAACCGTTGAGTTTTACCTTCCTCAACGGGCAGAGCGGCTTCGAGAAAATCCTGTTGCCGTATAAACGCAATCTGGCGCAGATCGGCATCGACTTCGAAATCCGCCGCATCGACTCGGCGCAGTACCTGAACCGGGTCATGGCCCGGGATTACGACATGATCGTCACCGGCTACGGCGTTTCGACCTCCCCGGGCATGGAGCTGTACAACAACTTCGGCTCGAAGGTCGCCAACGATCCGGGGTCCAGCAACTACATGGTCTTGCGCGACCCGGCCGTTGACACCCTGATCGAGGGCCTGGCCAAAGCCGACAGCAAGCCGGCGATGGTGGATTACGCCCATGCCCTGGACCGGGTGCTGCAGTGGGGCTTCTACTGGATTCCCAACTATTACCCGCCCGGCTCGTCCACGGTGTGGTGGAACCGTTTCGGCATTCCCAAGGTGCAGGCCAGCAACAGCGAAGCCATCGATACCTGGTGGGAAGTGAGCCCCCAGGCACTGACCAACGAACAGTTCGCCCAGCAACGGGGCGCTTCGGCCATTCCCTCGGAGGTCAAGTAATGCTCGGCTACCTGATGAGGCGCCTGCTGCTGATCATTCCGACGCTGCTGTGCATTCTGCTGGTCAACTTTTTCATCGTGCAGGCCGCGCCCGGCGGCCCCGTCGAGCAAGCCATCGCCAAGCTTCAGGGCGTGGCCGGCGGCACTATTGGCGCCGGCCACACCGAAACCATGAACGCCGGGCAGTCCCGGGCCAGTCGCGGGCTCGACCCCAAGCTGATCAAGGAAATCGAGCACCAGTACGGTTTTGACAAGCCCCTGCATGAGCGCCTGTGGCTGATGCTGAAGAACTACGCGCAACTGGATTTCGGCAACAGCTTCTTTCGCGGCGCCAAGGTCACGGACCTGATCCTGCAAAAGATGCCTGTCTCCATCTCGCTGGGCCTCTGGGCGACGCTGATCACCTACCTGGTGTCGATCCCCCTGGGCATCCGCAAGGCGGTCAAGCACGGCAGTCACTTTGATATCTGGAGCAGCACGGCCATCATCATCGGTTACGCGATGCCGGCCTTTCTGTTCGCCATGCTGCTGGTGGTGCTGTTTGCCGGCGGCACGTCGCTGAGCTGGTTCCCGGTCCGCGGGCTGGTGTCCGAGAACTTTGATCAACTGAGCACCCTGGGCAAGATCGCCGACTACTTCTGGCACCTGGTGTTACCGGTCACGTCGCTGGTCATTGGCGGTTTTGCAACGCTGACCATTCTGACCAAAAACTCCTTCCTGAACGAAGTCACCCGCCAGTACGTGGTGACCGCCCGGGCCAAGGGGCTGAGTGAGCGACGGGTCCTCTACGGCCACGTGTTCCGCAACGCCATGTTGCTGATCGTGGCGGGCATTCCCCAGGCGTTTATCAGTGTGTTCTTTGCCGGTTCGTTGATGATCGAAGTGATCTTCTCCCTCGATGGCCTCGGCCGCATGAGCTACGAAGCCGCGGTGTCGCGGGATTACCCGGTGGTGTTCGGCTCGCTGTTCATCTTCACGCTGTTCGGGTTGCTGATAAAGCTGGTCGGGGACATCTGCTACACCCTGGTCGACCCCCGGATCGACTTCAGCGCGAGGAATGCGTGATGCGCAGACTGTCTCCGGTGGCACGCCGTCGCTTCGAGCGCTTTCGCAATAACCGCCGGGGCTGGTGGTCGCTGTGGCTGTTTTGCGGTCTGTTCGTGCTCAGCCTGTGCGGCGAGCTGATTGCCAACGACAAACCCCTGGTGCTGAGTTATCAGCATGAGCTGTACTTCCCCGCCTTCAAGCGCCACACCGAGCAGGAATTCGGCGGCCAACTGCCCTTTCAGCCGGACTACCGCAGCGACTACGTGCGCCAGCTGATCAGCAAGGGCGATGGCTGGATGCTGTTTCCGCCGATTCCGTTCAGCGATGACACACCCAACTATGACCTGAACAAACCGGCGCCGAGCCCGCCCTCTTCGATCAACTGGCTGGGCACCGACGATCAGGCCCGGGACGTGCTGGCCCGGGTCATTTTCGGCGCGCGGGTATCGATTCTGTTTGCCCTGGCGCTGACCTTCATCAGTGCGCTGATCGGCATCGCCGCCGGTGCATTGCAGGGCTATTACGGCGGCTGGGTGGATTTGATCGGACAGCGCCTGCTGGAAGTCTGGTCCGGGCTGCCGGTGCTGTACCTGCTGATCATTCTGTCGGGCTTCGTCGAACCAAACTTCTGGTGGCTGCTGGGGATCATGGCGCTGTTTTCATGGCTGGCGCTGGTAGACGTGGTGCGCGCCGAATTCCTGCGCGGGCGCAATCTGGAATACGTCAAAGCGGCGCGGGCGCTGGGGCTGAGTGATCGCAAGGTGATCCTGCGGCACATTCTGCCCAACGCGATGAACGCCACCCTGAGCTATCTGCCGTTCATCCTCACCGGGGCGATTTCCACGCTGACCGCGCTCGACTTCCTCGGCTTCGGCATGCCCGCCGGCAGCGCGTCACTGGGCGAGCTGATTGCCCAGGGCAAACAGAACCTGCAAGCGCCATGGCTCGGTTTCACGGCATTTTTCACACTGGCGCTGATACTGTCGCTGCTGGTGTTTATTGGCGAGGCCCTGCGGGATGCCTTCGACCCGAGGTCCTGAGATGTCCGAAAACCTGATCGAAATCCGCGACCTTTCGGTGTCGTTCAACGGGCACACCGTGGTCAAGCACCTGAGCCTGGACATCCCGGCCGGCGAGTGCCTGGCACTGGTCGGCGAGTCGGGCTCGGGCAAATCGGTGACCGCCCATTCGATCCTGCAACTGCTGCCCCAGGCCGGCACGCTGAGCACCGGCAGCATTCGCTACCGCGGCAAAGAGTTGCTCGGCGCCGATGGCAACGTCATGCGCGAGCTGCGCGGCAATCAGATCGCGATGATCTTTCAGGAGCCAATGACCTCGCTGAACCCTCTGCACACGGTGTCCCGGCAGATCGGCGAGACCTTATTGCTGCACAAGGGCATGGCAGGCAAGGCGGCCCAGGCAAGGATCATCGAGCTGCTGGAGCTGGTCGGCATTCAGCACCCGAAAAAGCGCCTGAAGGCTTACCCCCACGAATTGTCCGGCGGTCAGCGCCAGCGGGTGATGATCGCCATGGCGCTGGCCTGCGAGCCGGAACTGCTGATTGCCGATGAGCCCACCACGGCGCTGGATGTGACGGTGCAGCGCAAGATCCTGCTGCTGCTCAAACAGCTCCAGCAACGGCTGAACATGTCGCTGTTGCTGATCAGCCACGACCTGAATCTGGTCCACAGCATCGCCCAGCGGGTGTGCGTGATGCGCGCCGGGGAAATCGTCGAGCAGTCCAACTGCCAGTCGCTGTTCAAAAACCCGCAACATGCCTACAGCCGCTTGCTGCTGGACGCCGAACCGGCAGGCGAGCCGTTACCCCGGGACACCCGCGAGAAGGTGCTGGAGGTCGATAACCTGCGCGTCTGGTTCTCCCTCGGCGGCGGGATTTTCAACCGGCACCACGAATACCTGAAAGCGGTCGATGACATCAGCCTCAGCATCGAGCGCGGCAAAACCTTAGGGATCGTTGGCGAATCCGGCTCGGGCAAGTCGACACTCGGTCAGGCCATCCTGCGCTTGCTCGAGTCCCGTGGCAGTATCCGCTTCAAGGGTCACGCGCTGGACAGCCTGAATCAAAAGCAGATGCGCCCATGGCGCAAGCAGATGCAGGTGGTTTTCCAGGACCCTTACGGCAGCCTCAGCCCGCGCATGTCGGTGGCACAGATCATCAGCGAAGGGCTGGAAGTCCACAGCGACCTGGACCATGCCAGCTGTGAGGCCGAAGTGATCCGCGCGCTGGAAGAAGTCGGCATCGACCCGTCCAGCCGGCACCGCTACCCTCATGAATTTTCCGGCGGGCAGCGGCAGCGGATCGCCATTGCCCGCGCGCTGGTGCTCAAACCTGCCCTGATACTGCTCGACGAACCGACGTCTGCGCTGGACCGCACCGTGCAGAAGCAGGTCGTCGCGTTGTTGCGGCAATTGCAGGAGCGGCATGGCCTGACCTATCTGTTTATCAGCCACGACCTGGCCGTGGTCAAGGCGCTGGCCCATGACCTGATCGTGGTCAAGGACGGCAAAGTGGTCGAGCGCGGCGCGAGCCACGACGTGTTCGATGCGCCGCAGCACCCTTACACCCGGGAATTGCTGGCGGCGGCGCACCCCGGTTTCAATTGAAGCTCGCCCCAAACAGTAGTCTGTGCGGCCAGATGCCGAGGAACAGGATGGATGGAACCGCACATGAACGACAACGAAAGCCTGAAGGATTACCGGCGCGTTCGGCGGCTGGCGATCCGCTCGCTGTTTGAGATCATCGAGCAGTCCAGCGAGGGCACGGTCATCGTCGACCGCGACGCGCGCATCGTCTGGATCAACGAGCGCTACGCCCGCCGCTTTGGCCTGGAGGACCCGAGCCGCGCGGTGGGCCAGCCCTGTGAGCAGGTGATTCCCGGCAGCCTGCTGCGTCAGGTGGCGAGCAACGGCCAACCGATTCTGCTGGACATGATGGACACGGCGAAGGACCCGCTGGTGGTCATGCGCCTGCCGATCCATGACGACGGCGGCGCGGTGATCGGCGCCATCGGCTTCGCACTGTTCGATGAGCTACAGGCCCTGTCGCCGCTGCTCAAGCGCTATTCGAGCATGCAGCAGGAGCTGGCCTCGACCCGCTCGCTGCTGCGCGCCCGGCAAGCTAAATACACCTTTACCCACTTTATCGGCACCAGCGCCGCCAGCCTGGAAGTCAAACGCCGCGCCCGTCGCAGTGCCAGTACCGATTCCCCGGTGTTGCTGCTCGGTGAGACCGGCACCGGCAAGGAGCTTCTGGCCCACGCCGTGCACAACAGCTCGCCACGGGCGCACAAACCTTTCATCAGCATCAACAGCGCGGCGATTCCCGAGGCGTTGCTGGAGGCGGAATTCTTCGGCACGGCCCCGGGCGCGTTTACCGGCGCCGATCGCAAGGGGCGCCACGGCAAATTGCACCTGGCCGAGGGCGGCACGCTGTTTCTCGACGAAATCGGCGACATGCCCCTGCCATTGCAAAGCAAGTTGCTGCGGGTGCTGCAGGAAAAAGAATACGAGCCGGTGGGCTCCAACGCGATGATCAAAAGCGATGTGCGCGTGATCGCCGCGACCTCCACCGACCTTGAAGCGGCAATCAAGCGCGGCGAGTTTCGCGCCGACCTGTATTACCGGCTGAGCGTACTGCCCATAAAAGTGCCACCGTTGCGCGAACGTCTGGATGACATCCCAGCGCTGGCCGAGGCGATTCTTGAGGACCTTCACAGCCATCACGAACTGGCCCCCGCGGCCTTGGTGGCCCTCGCGCAGCACGCCTGGCCAGGCAATATCCGCGAGCTGCGCAACGTGCTCGAACGTGCCGCGCTGCTCAGCGACGATCTGCAGCTCAGCCCCGGCGACATTCGCGCCGCCATCGGTACGCTGGTGCCGGTCGCCAGCCCGCCGGTGGCAGCGTGGTCCGCGTCCAATGACCAGACCTACAGCGAGGCGCGCCAGCATTTCGACCGTGAGCTGATTCAGGCAAAGCTGGCCCAGTGCGCGGGGAACGTGGTGCTCGCGGCACGGCAGCTAGGGTTGGGCCGTTCGACGCTGTACAAGAAGATGGCCGCGCTGGGCATTGCCGAGTCTCAATAAAGAGACTGGCTGTCTACCTTACGGGATAACGGGCACAGGTTCCCGCACCAGAGCGGCTGCCACCCCGACACGATCGCTTTGGCGGTCCCCGTTCCGGCCTTAACCATCCCATTATCGGGACGCACAGGACCGCCGCCACCACCCATTTCAGCTAAACCTCATAATAATCAGCCACTTAGCGCGATGGCATGAATGTAGCTATACCTCCTGTTGCGCGGCCTCGCCGCACCCAAAACAAAAACAACAGGAGACACTCGATGAGTGTGATCATCGCTTTAGCGGCGCTTACGCTGCTGATGCTGGCTGCCTACCGGGGTTACAGCGTCATCCTCTTTGCCCCCATCGCGGCCCTCGGCGCCGTACTGCTCACCGACCCCTCTGCCGTGGCGCCCGCCTTCACCGGCGTGTTCATGGACAAGATGGTCGGCTTCGTCAAACTCTACTTTCCGGTGTTTCTGCTCGGTGCCGTGTTCGGCAAGCTGATCGAGCTGTCGGGCTTTTCGCGCTCCATCGTGGCCGCCGCCATTCGCTTGCTCGGCACCCGCCAGGCGATGCTGGTGATCGTGCTGGTCTGCGCACTGCTGACTTACGGCGGCGTGTCGCTGTTCGTCGTGGTGTTTGCGGTGTACCCGTTCGCTGCCGAGATGTTCCGCCAGAGCAACATTCCCAAACGGCTGATTCCGGCGACCATCGCCCTGGGTGCGTTTTCGTTCACCATGGACGCCCTGCCCGGCACGCCGCAGATCCAGAACATCATCCCGTCGACCTTCTTCAACACCACGGCGTGGGCGGCGCCGTGGCTGGGGCTGATTGGCACGGCGTTCGTGTTCAGCGTCGGCATGCTGTTTCTGCAGCGCCAGCGCAACAAGGCCCAGCGTGCCGGCGAAGGCTACGGCACCGAGCTGCGCAACGAGCCAGACACCCCGGCCGATATCGCGCTGCCCAACCCGTGGATCGCGCTGGCGCCGCTGTTGCTGGTCGGGATCATGAACCTGCTGTTTACCCAGTGGATTCCCCAGTGGTACGGCAAGACTCACACCCTGGCACTGCCGGGCATGGCCACGCCTGTGCAGACCGACATCGCCAAGATCACCGCGATCTGGGCCGTGGAAGCGGCGTTGCTGGTGGGCATTGTGTTTGTGCTGCTGTTCGCCTTCAGGACGGTGAAATCCAAGCTGGCCGAGGGGAGCAAGGGTGCAGTCAGTGGCGCACTGCTGGCGGCGATGAACACGGCGTCGGAATACGGTTTCGGCGCTGTGATTGCTTCGTTGCCCGGATTCCTCGTGCTGGCCGACGGACTGAAGAGCATTCCCAACCCGCTGGTCAACGAAGCGATTACCGTGACGCTGCTGGCCGGGATCACCGGGTCGGCGTCCGGGGGCATGAGCATTGCCCTGGCGGCGATGTCCGACAGCTTTATCGCGGCGGCCCATGCGGCGAACATTCCGCTGGAGGTGTTGCACCGCGTCGCGGCCATGGCCAGCGGCGGCATGGACACCCTGCCGCACAACGGCGCGGTCATCACCCTGCTGGCGGTCACCGGCCTGACCCACCGCGAGGCCTACAAGGACATCTTCGGCATCACGATTATCAAGACGCTGGCAGTGTTCGTGGTGATCGGCGTTTTCTATGCAACCGGCATCGTATGAGGAATTGAACATGAGTCTGCAAGGCAAAACCGCACTGGTCACCGGCTCTACCAGCGGCATCGGCCTGGGCATCGCGCTGACGCTGGCCAAGGCCGGCGCACATCTGGTGCTCAACGGCTTCGGCGATGCGTCGGCGGTGATCGAGCAGGTCAAGCAGTACGGCGGTAAGGTCGGCCACCACCCGGCGGACGTCAGCGATGTCGCGCAGATCGCCGACATGATCGCCTACGCCGAGCGCGAATTCGGCGGCGTCGACATTCTGGTCAACAACGCGGGGATTCAGCACGTCAACGCGGTGGAGGATTTCCCTGTCGAGAGCTGGGACAAGATTATCGCCATCAACCTGTCGTCGGTCTTTCACAGCACACGGTTGTGCCTGCCAGGCATGCGTGCCAAGGGTTGGGGTCGGATCGTGAACATTGCCTCGGTGCATGGCCTTGTCGGTTCGACGGGCAAGGCGGCGTATGTGGCGGCCAAGCACGGCGTCATTGGCTTGACCAAGGTGGTCGGGCTGGAAACCGCTGCAAGCAATGTCACCTGTAACGCCATCTGCCCGGGCTGGGTGCTGACGCCGCTGGTGCAGAAGCAGATCGATGATCGGGCTGCGCAGACGGGTGATGTGGAGCAGGCCAAGCATGACCTGCTGGCGGAAAAGCAGCCATCGCTGGAATTCGTGACGCCTTCGCAGTTGGGGGAACTGACGTTGTTTCTGTGCAGCGAAGCCGGGGCGCAGGTGCGTGGCGCGGCGTGGAATATCGATGGAGGGTGGCTGGCGCGATAAGGGCGGCAAGCCCTGTAGCACCGGCTTTAGCCGGGAAGACGTCGGTCGCTACACCTCAAATGTGTGGTGTTCATACCGACCTCTTCCCGGCTAAAGCCGGTCCTGCAAGGGAAGGCGTCAGTGATGACACCGCAAAATCCTCGCCGAGGAAACCTCAATTCCCCGGCTCGTCCCGCTCGTCCACCAGCCCCCAATCCTTCACATTCACCTGCGCGGCAGGCTGGGGCGCACGGGGGGAGCTGGCGATGGTCGATGGCCCGTCCTCGCTGTGCAGTTTCAACCGCAGTCGCACGTTGTTGGCCGAATCCGCGTTCTTCAGGGCTTCGTCTTCAGTGATTGCGCCCTCCACCGCCAGGTCATACAGCGCGTTGTCGAAGGTCTGCATGCCGAGGTTGGTGGACTTCTCCATGATGCCCTTAAGCTCGGTCAACTCGTTGCGGTGGATCAGGTCGCGAATCGTCGGCGTGCCCAGCATCACCTCCACCGCCGCGCGGCGCTTACCGTCAGTGGTCTTGACCAACCGCTGGGAGACGAACGCCTTGAGGTTGTTGCCCAGGTCATGGAGCAACTGCGGCCGGCGCTCTTCGGGGAAGAAGTTGATGATGCGGTCCAGCGCCTGGTTGGCGTTGTTGGCGTGCAGCGTCGAGATGGCCAGGTGGCCGGTGTCGGCAAAGGCCAGCGCGTGCTCCATGGTTTCGCGGTCGCGGATCTCGCCGATGAGGATCACGTCCGGCGCCTGACGCAGGGTGTTCTTCAACGCCGCATGAAAGCTGCGCGTGTCGACGCCCACTTCCCGCTGATTGATGATCGAGCGCTTGTGTTTGTGGATGAACTCCACCGGGTCTTCGATGGTAATGATGTGGCCGCTGGCGTGACGGTTGCGGTGGTCGATCAGTGCGGCCAGCGAGGTCGATTTACCCGAACCAGTGGCGCCGACGAACAGCACCAGGCCGTGCTTTTCCATGATCACATCGAGCAGGACCGGCGGCAGATGCAGGTCTTCGAATTTGGGGATGTCGAGTTTGATGTTGCGCGCCACAATCGACACTTCGTTGCGCTGCTTGAAGATGTTGATCCGGAATCGACCTACACCGGACAGGGAAAACGCCAGGTTCATTTCCAGGTCGCGTTCGAAATCCGCGCGCTGCTCGGCGTCCATGATGCCGTTGGCAATCACCGCGACGTCACCGGGCTTGAACGCTTCGGTGCCCAGCGGCTTGAGCACGCCATTGAACTTGGCGCAGGGGGGCGCGCCGGTGGACAGGTAAAGGTCCGATCCATCCTGGGTGGCAAGCACCTTCAACAACGCCGGAAAATCCATAAGGCAACACCGTACATGAGGTTTGAGGAGACTGCAGGCCTACAGGTTGTGGACCTTCGACCGGTTTTAACGTTCGGGCTGTTTGCTGGCCGGGGCAAGGCCCTTGAACAGCCGGGTCAGGGCCGTGTGAAGAGCCGGGTCAGGCCTGTCTCAGCGCCGAGCCACACGTTCGTCCGGTCAAGGTGTGGGAAATTACCCGAAATCGCGCAGCAAAGGCATAATGCGCGGCTTTTTTATCGAGACGTCCGGTACCCCATGAAAGCCCAAGCCCGCCACATTCTGGTCAAGACCGCTGAAGAAGCCGAGCAACTGAAGCAGCGCATTGCCAAGGGCGAAGCGTTTGACGTACTGGCGAAGAAGTATTCGACGTGCCCGAGCGGCAAGCGCGGCGGGGATCTGGGTGAAGTGCGACCGGGCCAGATGGTCGGCGCGATTGACCAGGTGATTTTCAAAAAACCGTTGCGGACCGTGCATGGTCCGGTCAAAAGCAAATTCGGGTATCACCTGGTGCAGGTGTTTTATCGGGATTGAGGGTTGGGGCCGGAATGTGTAGTGGTCGTTCTGGCCCCCTTGCCTTAGCAGGACTGGCTTTAGCCGGGAACAGGCCGGATTGAGCACTCTCGATTTTGCGGTGTGTCGCCTGGCCCCTTCCCGGCTGAAGCCGGCCTACAGGGTGTGCGCGGCCCTACGCAGGGTTCTCGGCCCTGCCTCAAATCGGCATCACACTGCGCGGGATCAACGCCCCCGGGTGCTGAATCACCAGGCTCGCCAACTGATGCCCGGCGTTGGCCGCATCTTTCGGACCGCCGCCGCGCAAACGCCGACCCAGATAGGCCGCGCTGAAGGAATCCCCCGCCGCCGTGGTGTCGATGACTTTCTGCACGGTGTGCGCAGGCACTTCATAACGCCGGTCGTCGACGCTCACGAGACAGCTCTGCGCCCCGCGCTTGACCACCACTTCGCTGACACCCAGGTCGCGGTAGGTCTGCAAAATTTCCTCGCCGTCGGCGTAATCGAACAGCGCCTGCTCGTCCTCCTCGGTCAGCAGGGCCAGATCCACTTCGTGCATGACCGCGCGATACGCCTGCCGCGCTTGCTCGACACTGCGCCAGAGGCGCGGGCGGTAGTTGTTGTCGAACACCACCCGCGCGCCACGGTCCCGGGCATCGCCGAGGGTCGACAGCAGCCGCGCCCGACCCGTCTCCCCCAGCACCGCCAGGGTGATGCCGCTGAAATACAGCACGTCGTAATCCGGCAGCGCGGCCAGCACCGGCTCCGCCGCCGGCGTGGTGAAGCATTCGCGCACTGCCGCCTCGTTGCGCCAGTACAGGAAACGCCGCTCGCCGTTGGCGTCGGTTTGAATGCAATACAGCCCCGGCAGCCGCCCCGGCAGACGCTGGACCCGACTCAGGCCAATGCCCTCCTCCGTCCAGACCTGGCACATGGCGTCGCTGAAACTGTCATCGCCCAGCGCCGTGACGTAATCCACCTGCGCCGCCGAACCCAGCAGCCGCGACAGGTACACCGCCGTATTCAGCGTGTCGCCGCCGAAGCTCTGCTTGAGCGTGCCGTTGGCGTGCTGTTGCAACTCGATCATGCATTCGCCGATCAGGGCGACGCGCGGGTAGCTGTGACTGACCATTTCACTCATTGCAGACTCCTGTCAGAAGCAGGTATCAAAGGATTCGATGACGCGCAGGTCATCGCCGACCAGGCACCCCGTGCGCCATTTGTCGAAGGTCAGGCACGGGTGCGAGGTGCCGAACGAAACGATATCGCCGACCTTCAACTCGCAGCCCGGCGCGACGGTCATGAACGCATGCTGATCCATCACCGCCGTGACGGTGCAGGCGCTGACGTCCTCGCCAGTCGCCGGCACCGCCCCTGGCGCATAGCGCTTGATCGGGTTGGGCATGCCGGCGTCGAACGCCACGTCGCGCTTGCCCATGGCAATCACCGCAAAACCCGGCTCAGGCATCGACTGCACATGGGCCCAGACTTCCATCGCCGGCCGTAAGCCTTCGCTGAGGTCGTGGCGTCGGTCGAGCACGCAGCACTGCGCGTCTTTGTAGATGCCGTGGTCGTGGACCACGTAACTGCCGGGGCGCAGCACGCTGAGGAAACGCTCGCGCACCTGTTGCTTGTCGAATTCCTCGGCAATCAGGTCGTACCAGGCCGAACCCGAGGCTGTGACGATCGGGCGATCGAGGGCAAACGCGCCCTTGTCCTGCAGGGTCACGGCCAGCCGCACCAGCGATGTGGCGAACGCGCGAATGCCGCTCACCGCCTGGTCGCCATGGATCACGCCTTCGTAGCCCTCGATGCCGGTCAGCTTCAGCGCCGGTTGCGCCGCAATGGCGTCGGCCAGGGCCATGACCTCGGCTTCGCTGCGGCAGCCGCAACGCCCACCGACCACGCCGTACTCGATCATCACATTGAGGGTCAGGGCCTTGGCGGCGAAGAACTCGCCCAGCGCCTTGACGTTGTCCGGGTGGTCGACCATGCAGTGAAAGTCGAACATCCCGTCCGTGAGCATCTCGGCGATGAGCGCCATGTTCGGCGCGCCGACCAACTGGTTAGCCATCAGCACCCGACGCACGCCGTGGGCATAGGCCGCGCGGGTCTGCACCGCCGTGGCGAGGGTCATGCCCCAGGCGCCGTGCTGCAACTGCCGCAGAAACAGCGCCGGCACCATGCTGGTCTTGCCGTGGGGCGCCAGTTCGGCGCCGCTGTCGCTGACGAACTTCTGCATCCAGCGCAGGTTGTGCTCCAGCGCCGTGTCGTGGATGACCAGCGCGGGCAGGCTGACGTCCCGCACCAGGTGGTCGCCGGGTTGCGTGGCGCCTTTTTCAATCGCGGCAATGCTCATCTCTGTTCTCCTGAATTTTTTGTTCGTGTGTGCGGCGACGCTATTCGATGACGCGCCGGGCCAGCCCGTTGGCGCTGTCGATCAACACGCACCGGTAATGATCGTAGTGGGCCGTGGCGTCGGCCCGCGGGGCGACGATGCACAGGGTCGCGATGCAGATGCCCTGTTTGTCCCGCACGGGTGCGGCGAAGCAATGGGTGAAGGTGTCGGCGATGCTGTCGAAGGAAAAGAAGCCGTCGTCGTGGGCCTTGCGGATCTCGGCCAGAAACGTCTCGACCGGCAGGCGCATGCCGTCCGGGAGGATGAAGTCCTCGTCGTCGATCAGGTCGATGATCGCCTGATCCGTGAGGTGCCCGAGCAGCAGGCGTCCCGACGCGGTCCACGGGATCGGCGCGTCCTCCCCGATGTCGGACGAAATACGAAAATGCCGCGCGCCCTCCTTCATCAGCGCGACGGTGTATTTGCGACCGTTGAGCAGGCACATCTGCGCGGTTTCCCGGGTCTGCTCGACGATTTCACCCAGGCTGACCTCGGCCTCGCGGGTGAAATCGAAATGGCGCAGATGCGCCTGCCCGAGGAAATACAACTGCCGCCCCAGGTACACGTGGCCGTCCTTGCCGACGGTCTCGAGGATCCTTCGTTCCAGCAGCGAACTGACCAACTCGTACACCGTCGATTTCGGGCTGCCGATGCCGCTGGCGATCTCGTTGGGCCGCATCGGCGTGCCGGTTTCCTTGAGGAAATCGAGAATATCGAACGCTCGGTCTAAACCACGGGCCCGGCGTTTGATGTCTTCGGTCATAAGAGCAACTCCAAGCTAAACGGCGCGGATGCAAAAGCGCCTTCAGCCTTTAAAAATGGGGTAGGCAATTGAGCTGCAAGCTTCAAGAGGCAAGTGTTGCATCAGCGCGATCCCGACTTGCAGCTTGCAGCTTGCAGCTTGCCCCTGCTCCCTACTTCTTCTTGTAGGCAATGCAATCGATCTCGACCTTGCAGTCGACCATCATGCTGGCCTGCACGCAGGCGCGGGCCGGGGCGTGTTCCGGGGAGAAGTACTCGCCGAAGACCTTATTGAAGCTCCAGAAATCACGCGGGTCTTCCAGCCACACGCCGACACGCACCACGTCTTCCAGGCCGTAACCGGCCTCGGTCAGGATCGCCACCAGGTTCTGCAGGGTCTTGTGGGTCTGCTCGACGATCCCGCCGTTGATGATCTCACCGTTTTCGGCCGGCACCTGCCCCGACACATGCAGCCAGCCATCGGCTTCAACGGCGCGGGCGAAAGGACGTGGCTGGCCGCCACCCGCGGTACTGCCGGCACCGTAACGAGTAATGCTCATGAAAATCTCCTTTGAGTGAGCGTCTTAAAAACGAATGTTCTTGAGGAATTCAGCCAGACGCGCTGACTTGGGTTGTTCGAATAATGCCTTGGGTGGGCCCTGCTCTTCGATGCGGCCCTGATTCATGAACACGATCTGATCGGACACCTCGTAGGCGAAGCGCATCTCGTGGGTCACCAGCAGCATGGTCATGCCCTCTTCCGCCAGGCCCTTGATCACGCTGAGCACCTCACCGACCAACTCCGGGTCCAGGGCTGAGGTGACTTCATCGAACAGCATCAGGCTCGGGTTCATCGCAATGGCCCGGGCAATCGCCACGCGCTGCTGCTGACCGCCGGAGAGCTGGCCGGGAAAGTGATTGCGCCGCTCCAGCAGGCCAACGCGGTCCAGCCACTTTTCGGCCAGGGCGATGGCTTGGTCCTTGGGCAGCTTCTTCACTTTGAGCAAGCCGAGGGTGACGTTCTGCAGCGCGGTCAGGTGCGGAAACAGGTTGAACTGCTGAAACGCCATCCCGGTCATCGCGCGGTGCCGGGCGATGAGCTTTTCCGGGTGGCGCACGCGCTTGCCACTGACGTCGCTGTAGCCGATGTCCTGACCTTCGAGACGAATGTGCCCGCCCTGAAACTCTTCCAGCAGATTGACGCAACGCAGCAGCGTGGTTTTGCCCGAGCCGCTGGAGCCGATCAGCGTGACCACGTTGCCCTTGTTCATTTTCAGGTCAACGCCCTTGAGCACTTCAACCGGGCCATAGGATTTGTGCAGCCCTTCGATGCTCAACAGAGCCGGGGCGGCAGGTGCAGTTTGAGTCTGTGTCATGGCAAGGCCACCCGTTTTTCGATTTGCCGCCCAAGAAGCTCGATGGCGTAGTTGATGACGAAGAAGAGAAAGCCGGCGAACAGGTAAAACTCAAGGGTCATGAAATTGCGCGCGATGACCTGCTGGGTGCTGAGCAACAGCTCGGCCACGCCGATCACCGAGAGCAGGGTCGAGGCCTTGACGATCTCCGTCGACGAATTGACCCAAGTCGGCAAGATCTGCCGCAATGCCTGGGGCAGCAACACATAGCTGAGGGACTGGGGGAACGTCAGGCCGATGGCCTTGCCGGCTTCCAGCTGCCCGCGCGGGATGGCCTGCAGGGCACCGCGCACGATCTCGGCGACGTGGGAGCCGCAAAACAGCGTCAACCCCAGCGCACCGGCCTGAAACGCGCCGATCTGCCAGCCCAACGCCCGCGCCATGTAAAAGCAGGCCAGCACCAGCACAAACACGGGCGTGCCGCGAATCAGATCCACGTAGGCGCGAAACGGCAGGCGCGCCCACCATTTGCCGTAGGTCAGGATCAGCCCGGCAAATACGCCGATCACCGTCCCGAACACGATCGCCAGGCCCGCGCACTGCACGCTAGTGAGAAACCCGGCCCACAGCGTCTCCCGCGCGACCCACAATTCATGCAACCAACTGGGTTGTTCGTACATGGTCCGGGCCTCCTAGCGGCGAATCGCCAATCGCTGCTCGAGGTAACGCAGCAGCATGGCAATGAGGTAACAGGCGGCGACGTACAGCGCCGTGGTCACCAGCCAGGTTTCAATCACCCGGTAGCTCTCGACGTTGATCTTGCGCGCGTAATAGGTCAGTTCCGGCACCGCGATGGCAGCGGCCAGCGACGTGTCCTTGAACAGCGAAATGAAGTTGTTCGACAGCGCCGGCAGCACGTTGCGCAACATCACCGGGACGACGATGTACGCGCGCACCTGCCATTCGCCGAGGCCGATCGCCAGCCCCGCTTCGCGCTGGCCCTTGTGGATGCTCAGCAGGCCAGCGCGGAACACTTCGGTCAGATACGCCCCGGCATACAGCGACAGGGTGACGATGAACGACGGGATCTTGTCCAGACGAATGCCCAGGCTGGGCATGGCAAAGTAAATCAACAGGATCAGCACCAGAATCGGCGTGTTGCGCACCACGGTCACGTAAATCGACGCGACGATCCGCAGGGCGCGGTAGCGGGACAGCATCGCGAATGCTGCCAGCATGCCGATGACGCAACCGATGGCGATGGAAATCAGGGCCAGTTCCAGGCCGAGCCCCAGCCCCGCCAGCAGACTGGGGAAATCCCGCCAGACCGCTGCAAAATTCAGCTGATAATTCATGGTCAGCAGTACCTGGGGCGGGACGGCATCACGGCCGTCCCCGCCCCCTTCAGTGGGCGACGCGAGCGGCGTGGGTTATTTGTATTCCATCGGGAAACCGATCGCCGGGGTCGGCAGGTCCACGCCGAACCACTTCTTGAACGACTCGGCGTACATCGGGAATTCAACGCCGGTCATGGCTTCATGCAGGGCGGTATTGACGAAGTTCAGCCAGTCCTGATCGCCACGTTTGACGGCGCACGCGTAGGTTTGCGGGCTCCAGGCGAATGCGGGCGAACGATAGCGACCGGGGTTCTGCACCATCAGGTATTTCACCGACGACTGATCGGTGGCCGCCGCATCGGCGCGACCGGAGTTGATGGCCTGGTACATCAGGTCGACGCTGTCGTACTGGTCGACCTTCGCCTTGGGCAGCGCCTGATGCACCAGCTCTTCGGCGTAGACGTTCTGCAGCACGGCAACGGTGACGCCATCACCCGCGCCTTTCAGGTCGTCGATTTCCTTGTACTTGCTGTTGGTCGGCAGCAGCAGCGCCACGCCTTCGCGGTAATAAGGCAGCGTGAACGCCACCTGCTGGGCGCGGCTGGCAGTCACCGTGATGAACTGGCAGCTCATGTCGACTTTGTCCGTCAGCAGGTTCGGGATTCGCGCGTCGGAGGACTGCACGACAAACTCGACCTTGCTCGGATCATTAAACAAGCCCTTGGCGACGATGCGCGCGATGTCGATATCAAAACCCTGCAACTTGCCGTCCGCACCCTGAAAGTGCCAAGGGGCATTGGTGCTCCCGGTACCCACGATGAGATGGCCGCGCTGCAGGACGTTGTCCAGCTTGCTGTCGGCGGCATAGGCCGTCGTTGCCAACGTTGCTGCCGTTATCAGGGCCAATGCACAAGCTTTCAAAGAAAGGGATCCGCGCCGCATGAGAGAAACTCCGCCGGTTGTATTTATTCCGCTATAGCGGAACCTTGTTTGCCACAACGGAATAGACAGCAGAAAGTGTGCCACAGAGTCAGGCGGTAAAAGAAGCGGCGAGAATCACCGGTGTTTTCAATCACATGGGTTGAAATCCAGGTGCGTGCAGGTCGAAACGCCACGCGGGCTGACCAGACTCCGCGCTACGGATCACCCCACACAGTGCGCACAGGGCCCCATCGGCGTGCACTCCGCGCCAATAACGCGCATCACGGTTCGCGTGCCAAGACCGTTCATCGCGCCAAGGGCACGATCCGCCCGCCAAAGAACCCAATCAGCGCGTTGGTTAAGTAGTGGCATTTTGGTTCATGTTGGCACCCCGCCCATCAGGCTGAACAGGACACCGTCTGGCTGGTTATCCCGACACACCCCTCAATCGAGCTATGGTTTTCTTAATACCGGCCGATTCAGGAGGATGAAGGGAACATTGGCACCGTTACTGCTTCAAACGTCTTTATGAAGCTTTTATGACAGCCGCGTGAATACCCAGGGACGGCGGCACTTTTACGGGTTGTACGGTGGAGGAACCCCAATGAAACAGCGAGCCACAGTCATCTGCCGCAGGGACAACCAGATCCTTTACGTGCGCAAATCCAACGCCCGGTGGAACCTTCCCGGCGGCAAGGTCGAAGCCGATGAATCGCCTGCGCAGGCCGCTGCGCGCGAATTACGTGAAGAGACCGGTCTGATCCTGGAAGACCTGGCGTACATCACTCGCTATGAGGGCGGTGCCGTGTTGCATCACGTGTTCGAAGTGTCGGTGACGATGATCGCCACCCCTGCCCCCCACAACGAAATTGCCGACTGCAAGTGGTTCACCAGCAAAGAGCTGGGCGACCAGAAAGTCAGCCCAGCGGCGAAGTCCATCGTGAAGGCTTTTCTGACCAACGCCATTTATTAAGTGTTGTTGAGAGGCGTTCACAGGTTTTTCACATCGGGGGCGATACTCTTCACTTGCTCCTCCAAGACTGACTTTAAGCCCGCACCCCCCATCGCGGGCTTTTTCTTGCCCAAAATTCCTCCCGCCCCCCTCCTTTTCTCCCTGCCTGATCTATAAACATTCTGACGACCGGGCTTAATTTCGGCATCCGAACGCCGACAGTTAAGTGAGCATATCCAAGGAGCGGCAGATGTTTAATTCCAAAATCAAAAAGCAAATGTCCACTCTGAGCTCGGAGCTGGTCGCGCTGAAAAATTTTCACGACGCCCTCATGCAGCAAATGCTGTCGCTGACCGTGGATGCCGACCTGCGCATCACGGACGCAAACAGCAAATTCTGCGCAGCCATCGGTTACTCCCATGACGAGCTGGTTGGCCAGCCCATGGCGGCGTTCATTCCGACCTACGTCGCAACCATGCCGTGCTTCCGCGACTTCAAATTAGCGGCCGTCAACGGCACTGCGGTCACTGACGACTACCGCTTCATCAGCAAAGGCGGTTCGCTGATCTGGATTCACGCCACGTGGTCGCCGCTGAAGGATGATCAGGGCCGTGTGGCCGCCCTCAAATGTCTGGCCACCAACGTCACCGCCGAAGTCAACAAGGCCCGGGAAAACGAGTCGTTCATCAACGCCCTGCTGCGCTCGACAGCGGTCATCGAATTCGACCTCGGCGGTCACGTGCTGAAGGCTAACCAGTCCTTCCTCCAGGAAATGGGCTACAGCCAGGATCAGATTCTCGGCAAGCACCACAGCCTGTTCTGTGACCCGAAATTCGCCGCCACCGAAGACTACAAAGCGTTCTGGAAACGCCTGAACAACGGCGACTTCGTGGCCGACCGGTTCAAACGCATCAACAGCCGTGGCGAGGACGTGTGGCTGGAAGCGACCTACAACCCGGTCCACGACACCCAGGGCAAGCTTTACAAGGTGGTGAAATTCGCCACTGTCATTACCGATCAGGTACGTCGCGAAGCCGAAATCAGCGTCGCGGCCGGCACGGCCTTCGAGATCTCCCAGCGCACCGACGTCTCGGCGCAGCGCGGGGCAGCGGTGATCAACAACACCGTGGAAACCATGAACGGCATCGCCGACCAGATGCTCTCTGCCTCCCATGGCATGGAAGCGCTGGGCAAGCAGTCGTTGCTGATCAGCACCATCGTGCAAACCATCGGCGGCATCGCCCAACAGACCAACTTGCTCGCCCTCAACGCCGCCATCGAAGCCGCCCGTGCCGGCGAACAGGGCCGGGGGTTCGCCGTGGTGGCCGATGAAGTGCGTCAGCTGGCCGGACGCACCAGCACGGCGACCGAAGAGATTGTCGCGGTGGTGCAGCAGAACCAGAAACTGGTGGATGATGTGGTCAAGGACATGGGCAGCACCCGCGCCCAGGCGGAGCAAGGCCTGTCGCTGGCCAACCAGGCCGGCAGCGTGATCGTTGAGATCCAGGAAGGCGCGCGTCAGGTGGTGGGTGCCGTCCAGCGGTTCAACCACCAGCTCTGACAGCGGCCGCACCCGCCTTTAACTCGGGGTCCCCCATGACAAATGGTCGCAGCGCGCCGAGCGGGAGATACGCTTGCCCTACAAAATGCTAATCTGCGCCACATATGTGGCCCCATCCGGGTATGCCACCCCACGTTGACATGGAGCCGACAATGGCTTTGGATTCCCTGCTCTGCCCGGATTTGCTGACCATCGCAGAGCGTTCGGCGATCGCCGAGGTTGAAGCGACGACGAATATCCTCAGGCTCGTGACGCGGCTCACCGGCATGCGCTTTGCCGGTATTGCCAAGTTCACCGACTCCGAGTGGGTCGCCTGCGCGGTTTATGACGAGATTCACATCGGCATCCAGGAAGGCGAAGTGCTGGAGCTGGAAACCACGCTGTGCAACGAACTGATCGCAAACCCGAAAGCGCTGATCATCCCCAGCATCAGCCAGAGCGAGCGCTATGCGGGTCGCCCGGTGGTCAAGCAATACGCCATCGAGAGCTACATCGGCGTGCCGATCAGCCTGCCCGACGGCCAGCTGTTCGGCGCCTTGTGCCTGCTCGATTCCAAAGCCAGCACCTTCGAAAGCCCGGACCTCGTCGAAACCCTGGGCCTGTTCTCCCGGCTGATCGGCTGCATCGTGTTCTCGCATTACTCCACGGTGAACAAGGTCAGGACGCAGGTCGAGCACGCTTAAGCATGTAAGTGGTTTTTGACGATCCCCGACGCCGGTCAACAGGAGCGGAATTGGCGCTAGGTCCACTCCAGCGCTGTTGAACGTTCAACGTTCACTCCGGTTGCGCGAGCATCGCCATGCGCCCAATTTAAGTCATTGCAAGCAGTACCTATTTAGGTACACTGCGCCGATGAACGACATTCCGCTGATACTACAAGTACGTTTTTTCTGCACGGATGCGGGCAACGAGCCGGTTCGTGCATGGCTTTCCGAGTTACCGCGCGAAGATCGCAAATCCGTCGGGACAGATATCAAAACCGTTCAGATCGGCTGGCCCATCGGCATGCCAGTGGTTCGCAAAATGGGTAATGATCTTTGGGAAGTCAGAACCCACATGAAAGACACCATCGCCCGAGTGCTCTTCACCGTTGAAGGGAGCACCATGGTATTGCTCCACGGATTCATAAAGAAAAGCGACAAAACTCCTGCGTCTGACTTGGACACTGCCAAGAAACGCAAAGCAGCACTAAAGAGGACAAGGTGATGAACCAGCATATCGGTTCTGATTTCGACGATTTCCTTGCAGAGCAAGGTCTTGTGGAAGAGGTGTCTGCCGCCGCCCTGAAGCGTGTCATCGCTTGGCAGATAGCAGAAACCATGAAACTTCAGCGCGTGACGAAGACCGTACTTGCCGAGCGTATGCACACCAGCCGAACAGCCGTAGATCGTGCGCTGGATCAGGACGACCCAGGCATGACACTCGCCACGCTTGCCAGCGCCGCTCGGGCGCTTGGTCAGAGGGTGGAGGTCAGGTTAGTTCCAGAAACAACGATTGAGAGAGCCTAGCTGTCGCATAACGCTCACCGGCGAGCGGCGGTAGGTGGATAACCAAGACGGTGTTACACTGCCGCGCCTTGAATTCGCATGCGCCGCTTGAGCCTTTCACGGGGTCGCGGCGCGCGCCCCAGACCTGTGCGTCTTCCGGCGCACAGCAAGCGTGGTCGATGCAGGTCGGTCACCCGCTGAACCCGTATCGGACGCTGCTCCCGTTCACCCATCTTCATCAGGTCATGTCGCCGTCATCGGTGACGTGCAGGCTGCTGGTTGGATCACGAGCAATCGCCACCAGGCGTCGAAGGCCATCGCCAATCAGCCCCTTGTAAACAATCCAGGATAAGCAATTGATTTCCACAGCTAACATCACCATGCAGTTTGGCGCCAAGCCGCTGTTCGAGAACGTTTCGGTCAAATTCGGCGGTGGCAACCGCTATGGCCTCATCGGCGCCAATGGCTGTGGCAAGTCCACCTTCATGAAGATCCTCGGCGGCGATCTGGAGCCGTCCGGCGGCCAGGTGATGCTCGAGCCGAACGTGCGCCTGGGTAAATTGCGTCAGGACCAGTTCGCCTACGAAGACTTCTCTGTCATCGACACCGTGATCATGGGTCACGAAGAGCTGTGGAAGGTCAAGGCCGAGCGCGATCGCATCTATTCGCTGCCGGAAATGACCGAAGAAGACGGCATGGCCGTGGCCGAGCTGGAAACCGAATTTGCTGAAATGGACGGCTACACCGCCGAATCCCGCGCCGGCGAGCTGTTGCTCGGTCTGGGCATCGGCATCGAGCAGCACTTCGGCCCGATGAGCGAGGTCTCCCCTGGCTGGAAACTGCGCGTATTGCTGGCCCAGGCGCTGTTCTCCGACCCTGAAGTGCTGTTGCTCGACGAACCAACCAACCACCTGGACATCAACACGATTCGCTGGCTGGAAAACATCCTGACCCAGCGCTCCAGCCTGATGATCATCATTTCTCACGACCGTCACTTCCTCAACAGCGTGTGCACCCACATGGCTGACCTGGATTACGGCGAGCTGCGTCTGTTCCCGGGCAACTACGACGAGTACATGACCGTGGCGACCCAGTCCCGCGAGCAGTTGCTGTCGGACAACGCCAAGAAGAAAGCCCAGATTTCCGAGCTGCAGTCGTTCGTCAGCCGCTTCTCGGCCAACGCCTCGAAAGCCAAGCAGGCCACCTCCCGTGCCAAGGCGATCGACAAGATCCAGCTGGCCGAGGTCAAGCCTTCGAGTCGCGTCAGCCCGTTCATCCGCTTTGATCAGAACAAGAAGCTGCACCGTCAGGCGGTCATCATTGACCAAATGGCCAAAGGCTTCGACGGCAAGCCACTGTTCAAGAACTTCAGCTTCCAGGTTGAAGCCGGCGAACGCGTTGCGATCATCGGCCCGAACGGGATCGGTAAAACCACCCTGCTGCGCACCTTGGTCAATGAACTGACCCCGGATGCCGGCACGATCAAGTGGACCGATGCGGCAGAGCTGGGTTACTACGCCCAGGACCACGCCCACGACTTCGAAGACGATGTCACCCTCTTCGACTGGATGGGCCAATGGACTCAAGGTGAACAAGTCATTCGTGGCACCCTGGGCCGGATGCTGTTCTCCAACGACGAGATCCTCAAGTCGGTCAAGGTGATCTCCGGTGGTGAGCAAGGCCGCATGCTGTTCGGCAAACTGATCCTGCAGAAGCCGAACGTGCTGATCATGGACGAGCCGACCAACCACCTGGACATGGAGTCGATCGAGGCGCTGAACCTGGCGCTGGAGAACTACCCGGGCACGCTGATCTTCGTCAGCCACGACCGCGAGTTCGTGTCGTCCCTGGCCACCCGCATCATCGAGTTGAGTCCAAGTGGCGTGACCGACTTCAGCGGCACCTACGACGATTACCTGCGCAGCCAGGGCGTCGCGTTCTGATCAGGGCAATCCGCTGACAGAGTGAAGCTGACACCAAGGAGCCCCGTCCACCGTGACGGGGCTTTTTTGTGACAGTGGGACCGGCGTTGGCCGGGAGGACGCCAAGCCAGGCGCCGCCAATCCTGCGGTGTGACCTCCGACGCGTTCCCGGCTAAAGCCGGTCCTACGAAGGCAAATGCGAACACTCGTAGGACCGGCTTTAGCCGGGAACGGGCAAGTCCGGCCGCCGTCTGACCCCGGATAAAAACCGTTAGCCAGCTTTCATTTCCCGACCCCACGGGCGATGATGCGGCACTCCCACCGCTCCAGCGAAGAGTCCCCATGTCTGCCGCCCAGCCGCCTGTTTCGCCTGTCAACACGCCTGCCAGCGACGCCAGTTCGATGGCGATCACCCTGCAAATCATCTCCATCGTCGTCTACACCTTCATTGCCTTCCTGTGCATCGGTCTGCCCATCGCGGTGATGCCCGGTTACGTGCACAACCAGCTGGGTTTCAGCGCGGTGGTCGCGGGGCTGGTGATCGGTGCGCAGTACCTGGCGACGCTGTTGAGTCGCCCGGTGGCCGGGCGTATCTGCGACACCATCGGCACCAAGCGCGCCATCGTTTACGGGCTGTCCGGCATCGCGTTGAGCGGCGTGCTGACCCTGGCGGCGATCCTCCTGGAGCGTTTCGCAGACGTCAGCCTGACAATCCTGATCATCGCCCGCCTGTTTCTCGGCGCGTCCCAGGGCTTGATCGGCGTGGGCACCATCAGCTGGTGCATCGGCCAGGTCGGTTCGGAGCACACCGCCCGCTCGATTTCCTGGAATGGCATTGCGTCATACGGCGCCATCGCCATTGGCGCTCCCCTTGGCGTGGTGATGGTAGGCGCGCTGGGCTTTGCCAGCCTGGGGTTGGTGCTGTTCGTCCTGGCGGCCGGGGCGTTGCTGTTGATCCGCAACAAAACGGCGATCCCGGTGGTGCGCGGCGAGCGCCTGCCGTTCTTCTCGGTGTTCGGCCGGGTGGCGCCGTTTGGCCTGAGCCTGACCCTGTCCTCCATCGGCTACGGCACGCTGACGACGTTCATCACGTTGTTTTACGTGGCCCGTGGCTGGGAAGGCGCGGCCTGGTGCCTGACGGTGTTCGGCATCTGTTTCATCGTCGCGCGTTTGCTGTTCATCAACGCGATCAACCGCTTTGGCGGCTTTCGCTCGGCGATCGTCTGTATCACCGTGGAAACCCTGGGTCTGTTGCTGCTCTGGCTGGCACCCGACACCACCTTCGCCCTGATCGGCGCAGGGCTGACCGGTTTTGGTCTGTCGCTGGTCTATCCCGCGCTGGGCGTCGAAGCCATCAAGCAGGTGCCCAACAGCAGTCGCGGTGCCGGGCTCAGCGCTTACGCGGTGTTCTTCGACCTGGCGCTGGCCATTGCCGGACCGCTGATGGGTGCCGTGGCGCTGGGCATGGGCTATAGCTGGATTTTCTTCTTTGCGGCGTTGTTGTCGGTGGCGGCATTGACACTGGCAGTGGTGCTGTCACGCAGGGCGCCGATCGATACGCGGGTGTAGAGGACGCGCGGTATAAAGGCTTCCCGGCTAAAGCCGGTCCTACAGAGGGAAGCAGCCGGCGATCATGCCACAAAATGGCTGTTGAAATCCCCCGGCTAGAGCCGGTCCCACCTAAAAGCTGAACTGCCGCCTCGCGCCCCGGTCGGAATAGCACATCCCCCGAACAGGAGTGAGGGCGTGACCCACGACCCCTCTGGCTCGAACGCTACCCCTCCGGACCCGGCCACGTTGCGCGAAGTCCACAAACTGCGCGTGCTGACCGTGAACACCCACAAGGGCTTCACTGCACTGAACCGGCGTTTCATCCTGCCGGAATTGCGTGAGGCCGTGCGCAGCACCGGTGCCGATCTGGTGTTTCTCCAGGAAGTCCTCGGCGGCCATGACCGCCATGCCGCCAAGTACGAAGACTGGCCCGACACGCCGCACTACGAATTTCTCGCCGACAGCATGTGGACGGACTTCGCCTATGGCCGCAACGCGGTCTACCCCGACGGTCATCACGGCAACGCGCTGCTGTCCAAATACCCGATTCTGCATTACCGCAATCTGGACATTTCCATCACCGGGCCGGAGCGCCGCGGCCTCTTGCATTGCGTGCTGCAGGTGCCGGGGCATGCGGAAGTCCATGCGATTTGTGTGCACCTCAGCCTGTTGGAGAGCCATCGGCAATTGCAGCTGAACCTGCTCTGCGACCTGCTCGACTCCCTGCCCGAGGACGCCCCGGTGGTCATCGCCGGCGATTTCAACGACTGGCAGCTGCAGGGCAACAAGCGCCTGCAGCGCTGCGGCTACCTCCACGAAGCCTTCGAGCGCAGTCAGGGGCGGTTGGCGAAAACGTACCCCGCGCGCTTTCCGATCCTGCGCCTTGACCGTATCTATTTGCGCAACGCCACCAGCCACCACCCGAAAATCCTCGGCACGCGGCCGTGGACGCATTTGTCCGATCACCTGCCGCTGGCGGTCGAAGTGCATCTGTAATGAGCTACGCCGTCATTTATCCGGATCAATCAGGGGAACCGTGGCGTCGCGATCAAACTGGGAGCCCGGGTCTTCGTTACCCGGATCCATATCGGCATCGAGTTCCGTTTCCGGCTCATCGGGCTGATGCCCAGGGTGCGGTGCAAGCGGCGCAGCATCGGGGGAGTGAGATTGCATGGCAGTTTCCTCGTTTCGGTAGGTTTGCTGAAGACTCTATTCAATGCGTGGAGCTTAGCAGGCGCCTCAGGTGCAACAAGACCGGTCGACACTATCAAGAACACCTATGGCAATCAGCAGTCAGTAAACAAGCCTCGCCGCTTTCGTCGCGCTGTTCCTTATCGGGCGAAGACGGCGTCATGAGCCGCGCATCCAGACACGCCTCACCGCACAGGAAAAAATCCCCATGAGTCTGCACGACAAGATCATCGGCCGCCTCGGCTTTGGCTCCGCGCCCTTGGGCAATATGTTTCGGACCATTGACGAAGACGAAGCGGCAGCCACCGTCCAATCCGCCTGGGACCAGGGCATCCGCTATTTCGACACCGCACCCATCTACGGCGCCGGCCTGTCCGAGCAGCGGGTGGGCAAGGCACTGGCGGGCATCCCCCGCGACCAATACACCTTGAGCACCAAAGTCGGCCGGCTGATTTCCGATGAGATCGACACCGAAACGCGCAGTGGTCCGTTCGCCGAAGGCCTGAAAAACAAGATTGTCACCGACTACTCCGCCGACGCCACGTTGCGTTCCATTGAAGCGAGCCTGATACGGCTGAACACTGACCGACTGGATATCGTGTTTGTCCACGACGTCGCTCAGGACGCCCATGGCGATGCCTGGATCGAGCATTTCAACATCGCTCGCACCGGCGCTTTCCGCGCCCTCACCCGCCTGCGCGAAGAAGGCGTGATCAAGGCCTGGGGCCTGGGCGTCAACCGCGTCGAGCCGTGCGAACTGACCCTGGACCTGGAAGAAGCCCAGCCCGATGGCTTTCTGCTCGCCGGTCGTTATTCCCTGCTCGACCATGACCAGCCGCTGCAACGGCTGTTCGACAAGGCCCGCCAGCACAACGCCGAGTTCGTCGTCGGCGGGCCTTACAGCTCCGGCGTGCTGGTGGGCGGCAAGCATTTCGAATACCAGGAAGCGTCCCAGGCGATGCTCGACAAAGTGGCGCACATCCAGGAAATCGCTCGGCAGTATCAGGTCGACATCAAGTCCGCAGCGCTGCAGTTCGTTCTCGCCAACCCCCTGGTGGCGGCGGTGATTCCGGGCGCGAGCCGGCCGTCGCGGATCATCGAAGACGTTACTGCGCTCAACGCACAGGTGCCGGATGGTTTCTGGCAAGCCATGCGCGATCAGGGCTTCATTGCCCTGCAGGCGCCAGTCCCCGGCAAAGACTGATATCGTGCCCAATGACGCCGGGCCAGACGCCCGGCTTTGTTCCCTGCGCGAGATCTGTCCATGCGAATTCTGATCGTCAACGTCAACACCACTGAATCCATGACCGAGACCATCGCCGAGCAGGCCCGCAGCGTGGCCTCGCCCGGCACCGAGATCATTGGTCTGACCCCACGCTTCGGCGCCGAGTCGGTGGAAGGCAATTTTGAAAGTTACCTGGCGGCCATCGCAGTGATGGACCGGGTCATGTCCTACGAAGGGCCTTATGACGCGGTGATTCAGGCCGGTTATGGCGAGCATGGCCGCGAAGGTTTGCAGGAGCTGCTCGACGTGCCGGTGGTCGACATCACCGAAGCGGCGGCCAGCCTGGCGATGCTGCTGGGGCATAAATACGCGGTGGTCACCACGCTGGACCGCACCGTGCCGCTGATCGAAGACCGCCTGAAGCTGGCAGGGGTGTACGAGCGCTGCGCCTCGGTGCGGGCCAGCGGCATGAGCGTGCTGGAGCTGGAGGAATCGCCGGAGCGTGCGGTCGAGGCCATCGTCGAGCAGGCCATCGAAGCGGTGAACCGGGACAAGGCCGAGGTGATCTGCCTGGGCTGTGGCGGCATGGCCGGGCTGGATCAACTCATCCGCGAACGCGCGGGCGTGCCGGTGGTCGATGGCGTTACCGCAGCGGTGGCGCTGGCGGAATCGCTGGTGCGTCTGGGGTTGAAGACTTCGAAAGTGCGGACCTACGCCACGCCACGGCCGAAGAAGATCATCGGTTGGCCGTTTAAGCTCTAAGCCGGTGGTGTTGAGCTCACGCCGATGGCGCTGCAAACACATACCTTGTGGGAGCGAGCTTGCTCGCGAAGACGGCATTCCAGCCGCTGAACATTTAGCGAAAGGTCGGGCCTCTTCGCGAGCAAGCTCACTCCTACAGGTATTAGCCTCTGGCGCACCACCACTGCATTCGCCTCCACCCGCCGAATCGTTTAGTATCCCCGCCGCCGGTTTCCACTCGGAATTAATAGGGAATCCCGGGCGCGTCATCGCGCTTAAACGGAACTGTCCCCGCAACTGTAGGCGCCGAGCCCTGCTTCCTGTTTGCCACTGGGTCACCCCGGGAAGGCCGAAGCATGGCAATGAAGCGCCAGTCAGGAGACCTGCCGGCCAGCATATTCATTCACCGGCGGGGTGTCCGGGGAAGGACTCCCGTTCGTGCGTCGTTTCGCGCACGCTGTGCGCGCCCCCACTTTCAGGGCGCCTGCCGGGATGGACTTTCCAGCGCCTGCTTCGCCAAGCAATCAGGCTTTCTGGAGATCGCTGTTCATGCCGCTGCGCCGCCTCGCCGCCCTGTTCGTCACGCTGACCTTGCCCACCGCCGCGCTCGCGGCGTCGACGGCCTACCCCTTGACCGTGGACAACTGTGGCGAAGCGCTGACGTTCAACCACGCGCCGCAGAAAACCGTGACCATCGGCCAGGCCGCCACCGAAATGCTCTATGCCCTTGGCCTGGGCCCGAAGGTCGTGGGCACGTCACTGTGGTTCAACCCCGTCCTGCCCCAGTACCAAACCCTCAACGACGGCATCGAGCGCCTGGCCGACAATGCGCCGAGCTTCGAATCGGTGATCGGCAAACGCCCGGATTTCGTCCCGGTGCAGTTTGAGTGGATGGTCGGCCCACAGGGCGCGGTCGGCACCCGCGAGCAGTTTCGCGATTTAGGCATTCCCACCTACATCCTGCCCTCCGATTGCGAGGGCAAGAACAACCGGGTCGGCGCCGACGGCACGCGCCTCGAAGCCTTCCGCATCGAAACGCTGTACAAAAGCCTCGGTCAGCTGGCGCAGATCTTCGATGTGCAAGACCGTGGCGAGCACCTGATCGCGGATTATCAGGGGCGGCTGGCCAAAGCTGTGGCGCAGGCAAAAGCCCATGCCAACCCACCCGTCTCGGCGGTGTTCTGGTTTTCCAGCCCTGACATCAACGTCGATCCGTACGTGGCCGGGCGCAAGGGCATTCCCAACTTCATGCTCGACACCCTCGGCATGCGCAACGTCATCGACTCCGATGAGGAATGGCCGACCGTGGGCTGGGAAACCATCGCCAAGGCCAACCCGACCGTGCTGGTCATCGCGCGCATGGACCGCCGCCGCTTCCCGGCTGACGATCACGAGAAGAAGCTGGCCTTCCTCCGCTCTGATCCGGTCACCCGCAATATGGATGCAGTGAAAAACAATCGCATCGTGATCATGGACGCCAGCGCCATGGAGTCCAGCGTGCGGCTGTTTGACGGTATCGAACAGCTGGCCGGGGCCACTCTCGCGCCATGACGTCTGTCGGCATGCTCCGGTCGAGCGTCGTCCGCATCTTCGGGCATGGCGCCTGGGCCATCGCACTACTGGCGTTGGCGTTGGCGGTGCTCGCGGGCGTGGCGATCGGCGAGACGTCGATCAGCCTGCCGGTGATCGTTCAGGTGCTGGCGAACAAGCTGTGGGCCGCGGGTTTTCCCCTCGACCCGATCGACGAGGGCATCGTCTGGAATTACCGCCTGACCCGGGCCATCGTTGCCGCCACCTGCGGTGCAGGGCTGGCGGTGTCGGGCGTAGTTTTGCAATCGCTGCTGCGCAACCCCTTGGCCGACCCCTACTTGCTGGGCATTTCTGCCGGTGCTTCAACAGGCGCGGTCTTGGTGGCGATCATCGGCATCGGTGCCGGGACGATCTCCCTGTCCACCGGCGCCTTTGCCGGGGCGATTGCCGCCTTTGCGCTGGTCGCCCTGCTCGCCCGCTCCTCTCGGGGGCAGACCGCTGCCGGCCAGATCATCCTGGCAGGCATCGCCGGGTCCCAGCTGTTCAACGCCCTGACGTCCTTCCTGATCACCAAGTCGGCCAATGCCGAGCAGGCCCGCGGGATCATGTTCTGGCTGCTGGGCAATCTCAGCGGCGTGCGCTGGTCGTCGGTGGCGCTGTCGGTGCCGGTCGTGGTCCTCGGTTTGCTGGTGTGCCTGTGGCATCGGCGCGCGCTGGATGCGTTCACGTTTGGCAGCGATTCGGCCGCGTCCCTGGGCATTCCGGTGCGCCGGGTGCAGGCGGTGCTGATCCTCACCGCCGCACTGATGACGGCGGTGATGGTGTCGATTGTCGGCTCCATCGGCTTCGTCGGTCTGGTGATTCCCCATGCGGTGCGCCTGGTGGCGGGCGTGCGTCATGCACGGTTGCTGCCCTTGAGCGCCCTGATCGGCGCGCTGTTCATGATTGCCGCCGATGTGCTGTCGCGCACCTTGATCAAGGGTCAGGTGTTGCCGATCGGGGTCATCACGGCGCTGGTGGGCGCGCCGGTGTTTGCCATGATTCTGGTCCGTGGGAACCGTGCTAGATGAACGCCCGCCAGGAGGTGTCCGGCGCCATGCTGGAAGGCAGTGACCTGAGTTACTCGGTCAAGGGCGCGCTACTGCTCAGCGGGGTGAGCCTGGCGATTCGGCCGGGGGAAAACCTGGGGGTCGTCGGGCCGAATGGCTCGGGCAAGTCGACGCTGCTGAAGTTGCTGGCGGGGATTCAAAAGCCGTCCCAGGGCGACGTTCGCCTGGGTGGGCAGCGCTTGTCGGCGTTGAACCGGCGAGACATTGCGCGGCAGGTGGCGGTGGTGGAGCAGCATGCGCAGACGGGTGATTCGATCAGTCTGTTGCAGGCGGTTGAGCTGGGCCGTACGCCGTGGCTGTCGGCGCTGGCGCCGTGGGGTGAGGTTGATGACCGGATCGTGGCGCAGGCGTTGGCGGATGTGAGTTTGCAGCATCTGGCGCATCGGGCGTGGCATACGTTGTCGGGCGGGGAGCAGCAGCGCGGGCATATTGCGCGGGCGCTGGCGCAGCGGCCGCAGGTGTTGTTGCTGGATGAGCCGACGAATCATTTGGATATTCAGCAGCAGTTGTCGATTTTGCGGTTGGTTCAGCAGTTGCCGGTGACGACGGTGGTGGCGTTGCATGATTTGAATCAGGCGTTGGGGTGTGATCGTCTGGCCGTGATGGACGGGGGGCGTTTGGTGGCGCTGGGTTCGCCGTTTGATGTGTTGTCGCCGGAGCTGTTGAGTGACGTGTTTGGGGTGCGGGGGCATTGGTTGGTTGATCCGTTTGACGGGGCTCGTCTGCTAAGGCTGAGGGCGCCAGAATCACAAGCGTCTGCCTAGGGGCAGACTGTTTCGCCTTCGGCGAGTTACTTTTAAAAAGCACTAAAAGTAACCAAAAGTGCCTGCTCTCGGCTTGGCCCGACTTCGTCGGGTTCCCTCACTCCGACGACGCTCCGTGGGCCCGCGCCGAACGGACATCCATGTCCTGACGGCGCTCTCGCCGCATCCATGCGGCTCGGCCCACTCCGCGTCGTCTACGTTCGGCCTGCACCAAAGTCGCGATTGGCGGTGTCTGGACCTTCTGCGCAGGAAGATCAAAAGCAGATCAAAAGCAAAGCAAAAGCTTCCCGGCTGAAGGCGGTCCTACGGGCGCGTGCGGTCTGTTAGTGGGACCGGCTTTAGCCGGGAAGAGGCCGGTGACGGCAACGGAAATTTCGCTGCCCAACGCTGATCGTTCCCACGCTCTGCGTGGGGATACATCCGGCACTGGAGGATCTTCGGGTTTTTCCAAAGGGGACTTTCCAAAGGGGACTGATTTATTTACAACGCTTCACCGTAAATTAATCTGTCCCCGGTCTGTCTGTGTCTGGTCTCGCTTCCGACCCGCCCTGGTAATGACTCCCTCCAACCTCAATACCGTGGCTTCACCGCCTTCCACTCCGGTTTGTATTTCTGCATTTGCCGCACGTCGTCACGCTGGCGAATGCCGCACGTTAGATATTGGTCGTTGAGTTTGCCCAGCTGGTCGTAGTCCAGCTCCAGTCCCAACCCGGGCTCGCGGGTGAGGTGGACGCAGCCGTCGATGATGGGGAGTTTGCCGCCTTTGATGACCTCTTCGTCCGGTTCTTGCCACGGGTAGTGGGTGTCGCAGGCGAAGTCGAGGTTGGGGACGGCGGCGGCGACGTGGGTCATGGCCATGAGGCTAATGCCCAGGTGGGAGTTGGAGTGCATGGAGACGCCGAGGCCGAAGGTGTCGCACATTTTTGCCAGCGCCTGGGTGTCGCGCAGGCCGCCCCAGTAATGGTGGTCGGCGAGGACGATCTGCACGCTGTTCAGCGCGACGCTGCGGCGGAATTCGTCGAAGTCGGTGACGACCATGTTGGTCGCCAGCGGCAGGCCGGTACGTTTATGCAGTTCGGCCATGCCGTCCAGCCCGGGCGTCGGGTCTTCGTAGTATTGCAGGTCGTCGCCGAGCAGTTCGGCCATGCGGATCGAGGTGTCCAGGGACCAGTTACCGTTCGGGTCGATGCGAAGCGGATAGCCGGGAAAGGCCTTTTTCAGCGCCTTGATGCACGACACTTCGTGTTCCGGGTCCAGCGCGCCGGCTTTCAGCTTGATGCTCTTGAAGCCGTAGGCGTCGATCATCCGCCGCGCCTGGGCGACGATCTGTTCTTCACTTAGCGCTTCTCCCCAGCTGTCTGGCGCGTAGGGCGAATCGGCGTGTTGGGCGTATTTGAAGAACAGGTACGCGCTGAACAGCACGCGGTCGCGAACGGCACCGCCCAGCAGGTCAACCAGCGGCAGATTCATTGAACGTGCCTGCACATCGAGAAACGCCACTTCGAACGCCGAATAGGCATTGCTCACCGCTTTGCTGGCGTGAGAACCCGGCGCCAGCTCGGCACCCGCCATTGAAGCAGGTTTGTTAGCCGCCACCGTAGCGTTGACCACCGCCCGCAAGTGGTTGAGGTTGAACGGGTCCATGCCGATCAACTGGCTTTGCAACTGCTGTTGAATCGCCAGGGCCGGCGCATCGCCGTAGCTTTCGCCGAGGCCGAGGTAGCCGTTGTCGGTTTCGACTTCGATGATCGAGCGCAGGGCGAAGGGCTCGTGGATGCCGCTGGCGTTGAGCAACGGCGGATCGCGGAAGGCAATCGGGGTGACGGTGACGCGTGTGATTTTCAAATGACTTCTCCCGGTCAATCAGGGTTCGAGGCTAGGGTTTAAGACTGGTATGGGGGCTGAGCGCGCTGGCTGCAGGCCGTGGCGCAGCGTCTTCAAGCTTTGGGCGGTGTGGGTCGCTCTTCGGCGTGGTGCGGACGAAGAAGATCACCACGGCCGCTACCAGCGAGGTCAGCGCCAGGCCGTACATGCCGCCTTGAATAGAGCCGGTTTTCTGCTCCAGAAAGCCGAACGCGGTGGGCGCCACGAAGCCGCCGAGGTTGCCGATGGAATTGATCAGCGCGATCACGGCCGCAGCGATGCGCGCGTCCAGATAGCCTTGGGGAATGGGCCAGAACAGCGCCGACGCCGCCTTGAAACCGATGGCCGCAAAGCAGATGGCGACGAAGGCGAAGATCGGCCCGCCGACGGTGGACATGAACATCCCGCACGCGGCAATCACCAGGGTGACCGCGACCCACGCCTGTTGATGCTTGAAGCGTGCGGCCAGCGCCGCGAAGCCATACATGGCGATGATCGAGATGATCCACGGGATCGAGTTGAACAGGCCGACTTCGAAATCGCTGAGGCTGCCCATCTTCTTGATCATGCTCGGCAGCCAGAAGGTCGCGCCGTAGATGGTCAGGGCCACGGAGAAGTAGATGAAGCAAAACAGCATGATCTGCCGGTCGGCGAGCAGCTTGAAGATCGACGGCTTGACCACTTGCGCCGCCTCCCGGACGCGCTGTTCGGCGTCGATGGCACTGATCAGTGCGCCCTTCTCTTCTTCGCTCAGCCACTTGGCGTCGCGGATATGGGACTGCAGCCAGAACCAGACGAAGCCGCACAAGGCGATGGAAGCAAAGCCTTCGATGATGAACATCCACTGCCAGCCGTGCAGGTTCAGACCGCTGACGCCGAGCAACGCGCCGGACACCGGCCCGGAAATCACCGACGCAATGGCCGAGCCGCTGAGAAAGATGGCCATGGCCTTGCCGCGTTCGCTGGAAGGCAGCCATTGGGTGAAGTAATAAATGATGCCGGGAAAGAACCCCGCTTCCGCCGCGCCGAGGATGAAGCGCAACACGTAGAAACTGGTTTCGCCACGGACGAAGGCCATGGCCATTGCCGCAGCGCCCCAGGTGAACATGATGCGCGTCAGCCAGGCGCGGGCGCCGAAGCGTTGCAGGAGCATGTTCGAGGGGACTTCGAACAGCGCGTAGCCGACGAAAAACAGACCGGCGCCGAGCCCGTAGGCGGCGGCGCCGATGCCCAGGTCGGTTTCCATGTGGCTGCGTACGAAGCCGATGTTGACCCGGTCGATGTAGTTGACGATGAACATGATCACGAACAACGGCAACACATGACGCTTCACCTTCGTGGCCGCACGGGCCAGCACGGTGGAATCGGCGCTGCTGAGGGGTGCAGGGGTGGGAACGGTGCGGTTCAAGGTGCGACTCCCGGTCTTTGTATTTTTTGTGGGATAGCGTGGAATGAACCGATCATGGACCGAGGCATTGTTCCCGTCTAATCTAGATTGACTGTTGATTGATACCTGGATTAGATCAATGTTCGAGCTCGCCCAGCTGCGCTGCTTCACCACCGTTGCCACCGAACTCAACTTCCGCCGGGCGGCCGAGCGGCTGAACATGACCCAGCCGCCCCTCAGTCGGCAGATCCAGTTGCTTGAGCATTCGCTGGGGGTTCAGCTGTTCAACCGCAACACCCGCAGCGTTGCGTTGACCGCGGCGGGCCGGGCGTTTTTCATCGAAGCGCAGACGCTGCTGGAGCGGGCGCATCAGGCGGCCATCGCGGCGCGGCGCTTTGCCGAAGGCGATATTGGCTCGGTAACCATCAGTTTCGTCGGCAGCGCGGTGTACGAGTTTCTGCCACGGGTCATCGCCGAAGCGCGGCAGAACCAGCCCCACGTGAAAATCTCCCTGACTGAACTCAACACGTACCAGCAACACGAAGCCCTGCGCGCCCGGCGCATCGACCTGGGTATCGTGCGGGCGCCGCTGCTGCAGCCCGGTTACGAGACCGAATGCCTGGTCCGCGAGCCGTTCGTGCTGGCGGTGCCCAGCAGTCATCCGCTGGCGAACGCACGGAACATCAGCGTGCAGGACCTCGACGCCCAGCCCTTCCTCATGTACTCGCACTCGGCCTACCCGCCGTTTAACGAACTGCTCACCGGCATGTTTCGCTCGGCGCAAGTGGCGCCCGAGTACGTGCAGTGGCTGGGTTCGTCGCTGACCATCCTGGCGCTGGTGAACGCCGGCATGGGCCTGGCGTTGGTGCCACGCTGCGCCACCAACGTGGTGTTCAAGGGCGTGACGTTCCGCGACATCGATCTGGGTGAAGGGGTGCAGAGCGAGCTGCATCTGGTGTGGCGCTCGGACAACGACAACCCGGCGTGTCAGATGCTGCTGGAAGCGATTCGCGCCGCGGTGAAAGCCGAAGGGCGCACCGCGCAGTAGGACCGGCTAGAACGCCGACTTGTGGGACCGGCTTTAGCCGGGAAAGCGTCAGTGGGCACCCCGCAGAAGTGGTGCCCGCATCTGTTTCAACATTCAGGTGCGCTGGGCGACCGCCGACGCGTCCAGCGGCGCGGCATCCTCCGGCGTCGTGGAAAACGGCTCGATCTTGCCGACAATGAACAAATAGCTGAACGCCCCCAACAGGGCAAACGCCCCGGCGGTCATCAGCGGCGCGGTGAACGAGCCGTTGCCGATCACCAGCATGAAGCCGGTGAAGGTGGTGATGAAGATCCCGGCGGTGTTCGACGCGAAGTTCTGGATGCCGCCGATCGACGCTACGTGGGCAGGCGACGGCGCCACATCAGCCGGCAGGCACCAGATGCTCGCGCCGGCGAACGCCAGGCTGGCATAGGCCAGACTGAAAAAGCCGAGCATCGCCCAGGTGCTGTCAACGAACACCGACAGCGAAATGCTTGACGACATCAGCATGCCGCCGACGATGCAGGTCTTGCGCGCGGCGGTCAGGCTCCAGCCCCGGCGGTACAGCGCGTCGGACGTCAGTCCGCCGATCCAGCCACCGACGATGGACGCCACCGCCGGGATGGTGCCCAGCGTACCGAGGGATTTCAGCGAGAAACCGCGCTCGGTGACCAGGTAGGTCGGGAACCAGGTGATGAAGAAATAGATCACGAAGTTCAGGCAGAAGAAGCCCAGCATCATCCCCCACAGGGTGCGGTGGCGAAACAGCGAGGCCCATTTCACTTTCGGCCGCGCGGCGAGGGTTGCCGCCTTGCCTGCCTCATGCTGCGCGATGGCCGCAACGGCTTGGGGCTCTTTGTAGATCAGAAACCAGCCCACGACCCAGATCAGGCCCACCGCGCCGGTGATGATGAACGACGCGCGCCAGCCCCACAGCTCGATGATCAGCGCCACCAGCGGGATCGACAGCGCCGAGCCGACCCGCGAACCGCTGTCGAAGATGCTGGTGGCAAAGCCGCGCTCCTTGACGTCGAACCACTGGCTGACGATTTTCGCGCAGGACGGATACGCCCCCGCCTCGCCCACGCCGAGCATCAGCCGGCAACCGAACATCGACGCCAGGCTGCTGGCCGCCGCCGTGGCCGCCGTGAACAGCGACCACCAGGCCACCGCGAGGGGCAGCGCGATGCGCGCGCCGACCTTGTCGACGAACCAGCCAAACGGCATTTGCATGAGTGCGTAGGTCCAGAAGAAGCCGCTGAGCAGCAGGCCCATTTGCCCTGAGCCCAAGGCGAGTTCTTTCTGGATGTAAGGGGCGGCAACCGCGAGGTTGGCCCTGTCGATGTAGTTGATGGCCACCGCGAGGAAGCACAGAAAAATTACCAACCAGCGCCCTTTCTGCATGGCGAGTCCTCCTAATTATTTTTATGAGTAAGACGTCGTTTGAGCTTCGCATAGCGCCCTGGCCTTGATTCAAACGCTGCTCACCGAGGGATAAAGCACCCGTCGAGAACCGCGGAATTGGCCTGACCAAATATCCGAATGCAGCGGATACTAGACCCGGAAACCAAGTTATGGAAATTGAAAAGGCGATTTATTTGCGGTTTTGTAGCTGGACGGTCGGTATTTGCATAATTTGGCCTGACCAATCTATTCTGCTGCGCAAGCCACCTCGGGCCGCTGGCGGCGAGGCACTGGCGGTCTTGAGCGGACTGCCCCCATAACAACAAGGACTGCGCAATGAAGATGACCTTCCGTTGGTACGGCGACAGCGATCCCGTCACCCTGCCCTACATCCGCCAGATCCCCGGCATGACCGGCGTGGTCTCGGCCATCTACGACATCCCGGTGGGCGAGGTCTGGCCGCTGGACAAGATCGCCGCCCTCAAGGCCACGGTGAATGCCCACGGCCTGGAGCTGGAGGTCATCGAGAGCGTGCCGGTCCACGAAGACATCAAGCGTGGCCTACCTTCCCGCGATCAACTGATCGACAATTACGGCCAGACCTTGCGCAACCTGGCGGCCTGCGGGATCAAGGTGGTCTGCTACAACTTCATGCCGGTGTTCGACTGGACCCGCTCGACCCTGGCCATGGAGCTGCCCGACGGTTCGACCACCCTGGCGTTCGACGTGGCGGTGATCGAGCAGGCGAACCTGGACAACGGCATCAGCCTGCCTGGCTGGGACGTCAGCTATGAGCCGGAGGTCCTGCGCGCGTTGATCAACGAATACGCCCATGTCGACGAAGCCACCCTGCGCGAACGGCTCGCATACTTTCTGGAGCGCATCATCCCGGTTGCAAAAGACGCCGGCATCAAGATGGCCCTGCACCCGGACGACCCGCCGCGCTCGATGTTCGGCATGCCGCGGGTGGTGAAGAATCGCGAAGACCTGGCGCACATCCTGGCCATGGTCGATGACCCGGCCAACGGCTTGACCCTGTGTTCAGGCTCCCTCGGCGCCGATCTGGGCAATGACATCCCCTCGCTGGTGCGAGAATTCGGCGGTCAGGGTCGCATTCACTTCGCCCATCTGCGCAATGTGAAGGTCAACGAAGCCGGTGATTTTTTTGAGACCGCACACCGCTCCGAAGACGGCTCGCTGGACATGGCCGAGATCGTCAAGGCTTACGTCGAGACCGGCTTCGAGGGCTATTACCGCCCCGACCACGGACGGATGATCTGGGGCGAAACCGGCAAGCCGGGCTACGGCCTGTACGACCGGGCGCTGGGTGCGGTGTACCTGAATGGCTTGTGGGAAGGGATCCGCAAAACGATGGCGTGAGGCTGAGGATTTTTGAACAGCACCGCCTTGCGGCGGGCGCCTGTTAACGCAGCTCCGCATCCATGCCATCGAGCCAGCGCGCTTCGGAGCGGCGCAGGTGTTCGCGCATGGCGGTCTGGGCGCCAATCAGGTCGCGGGTCTGGACGGCGTGCAGAATGGCTTCGTGTTCGGCCACGGCCATGGCCCAGGTTTCGGTGGTTTCGGAGTGTTCGCTGACATGGGCGGTCAGCGGGCTGTACCGCTCTTCGAACAATGAGGTGATGATGCGCACCAGGGTCGAGTTGCCGCTCATTTTCGCCAGCCGCTGATGGAACTTGCGGTCGTCATCCAGCGCCGGCACGCCTTTGAGCGCCCCCTCGCGCATCTTGTCGATGCAACCTTGCAGGTAGCGAAAATCAGCCTTGCTGCCGTGCAGACAGGCCAGCATCACGCTCTCACCTTCGATCAGTGCTCTGGCCTGCATCAGCTCGGACGGGCTCTCGCCCAGCGTGCGGGTTTTGCCTTTGACCCCGAGCAGGTGCTCACAGACGTAGATGCCGGAACCCATGCGGATTTCGACGCTGCCTTCGATTTCCAAGGCGATCAGGGCTTCGCGAAGGGATGGCCGGGAGACGCCGAGCAACTGCGCCAGATCGCGCTCGGGGGGCAGGCGCGCGCCAGGGGCGATGCCATGCTTGCGAATGTGCTCGCGCAATCGGTCGGCGGTGATCTGGTACAAGCGGCGTTCGGGGGCAGGGCTTGGCGCGGTCATCAATCACGTTCCATCAAGATGCGCCGGAGGATATCACAGGCGTCGGGGCGCCTTGTGGCGGGACCATGGACGCGGTCATCACTGGATGCACGCGATCTTTTAGTGGGACCGGCTTCAGCCGGGAAGAAGCCGGTGCGTTCACGCTCAATCTTGCGGTATGCCCACTGACGCCTTCCCGGCTGAAGCCGGGCCTACAGCTGCATGCGGTCAGTAGGACCGGCTTTAGTCGGGAAGAGGCCGGTGCGTTCACCCTCGATTTTGCGGTGTGCTAATTGACGCCTTCCCGGCTGAAGCCGGTCCCACTATGGAATCTTGGTGTGTCAGGCGGAAATCAATCGGCCAACGCGCCCTTGAGCAGCGGCTGCTCCAATCCCACAATCCCCCGTCCCATTTCAACCACCGGCAAGAACCTGCGGCGTTTCTTCTCTTCGTGGTTTTGCGCGATGTCGGCAATCCGGTGCTGCAAGAACGGGTTGAGAAAACGGTCGCGGACGCTGGCCAGATAGTTGTGCGCCTGATCCCCTTGGCCCTTCGCCGCAAACACGGGTAGCACCTCCCGCTCCCACAGATCCTCCAGGCTCCCGCGCAGCAGCGGGTCGTTCATGGCCTCAAACACCGTCTCGCCCTCAGGCCGGCCATCTTTCGACCAACGTTCGGCCAGCCAGGTGTGCCCCAAATTCAGCATGAACAGCTTGAACTGCTCGTACTGCTCCAGCTCATCCGTCACCACCACACAAGGATGCCTACACGGCACCACCAGCCCAGGCTGACGCTCAATCGCCCAGATCGCGTACGGCTCGGCAATGGCGCCCACCGGCTGGATGGGCTGCGAGACGATGCGATCCACCAGGGAATTCGCCCAGCGGCAGGTGTCGCGCAGGTAGTGCGCAAACCCGGCGTCGATGCCCCACGCCACCGCCAGTTGAATGATCAGGTCGCGCAGCACATCGCCATTGCGTGACACCAGCTCACAGGGAAACAGCGACAGCGGCGCATCAGGATTCTCCAGCCAGCGGTCATGGAGCAACACCAGCAGTTTCGCCGGAAAACTCCGGGGCGTCGGCGCATCGGCGGCCAGGCAAGACGCCGTGTCCGCCGCCTCCAGCACATAGCCTTTGTCGCCAGTGTTAGAGATCACCACCTGCACGTCGTGCCGAATCGCCTGACGAATCACCGGCCAGTCAGGGCCGGCTTGCAGCGCGCCGGCAATGGAAGTGGACCAAAACTCCTCGTTCACCGTGCGACCGTTTTCTGCGCCCTGAATGCGCACCGGATAACCCGTACCACCGGCCAGCGCCTGCACCCGCTGCGCGCTGTCGGCGCTGCCAGTGGTTTGCACGACGGTGATTCTGCCCAGCGCTTGGCCCTTCTCCAGGGCCTGGGAAATGAACAGATCGGCATGGGCCTGAAGAAAACGGCTGGTGCCGAACTGCAGGATGGGGGTGAACGGGGTTGCCTGCATGCCCGCGCCTCCTAGCATTCGACGATGGCTTTGACGACCCGCTGCGCAGGGTCGAGCAGCGTAGTGAAGCGCTCGGTCACTTCGCTCAGGGCCATGCGGTGGGTATTGAGCGCGGCGTCCGGGATCAAGCCGTCGCGCAGGCATTGCTCGACGTAGCGGAAGTCTTCGACGGTGGCGTTGCGACTGCCCATGAGCGTCGCTTCGCGCTTGTGAAATTCAGGGTCGGAGAAGCTGATGGTGTCGCGGACGATGGACACCAGCACGTATTTGCCGCCGTGGGCGATGAATTCGAAACCGCGCTCCATGGCCTTGGCGTTGCCGGTGGCGTCGTACACCACATCGAAGAATTCACCCTCGGTCAGTTGCTCCAGTTGCTGCTTGTCGTCTTCGCCGATCAGCACGGCCGAGTCAATCTGCAGGTGCTGCTTGCAGAAGGTCAGGCGGTCCTCACGGGTGTCGAGCACCGTGACTTTCGCGCCCCGCAGACGGGAGAAAATTGCCACCGCCATGCCAATCGGGCCGGTGCCGACCACCAGCGCGCGCTGGCCGGCTTGCACGTCCGAACGACGCACCGCATGGGCGCCAATGGACAGAAATTCGATCATGGCCGCCTGATCCAGCGTGACCCCGTCCGCCTTGAGCACGAAGCCGTGGGGCAGGCTCAGGTATTCGGTGAATGCGCCGTCGCGATGGACGCCCAGCACTTGAATGCGCACGCAGCAATTGGTCTTGCCCTGGCGGCAGGCAACGCAGTCGCCACAGGACAAGTACGGCATCACATAGACCACGTCGCCCGGCTCAAGCCCGCTGCCCGCCTCGCTTTGCTCGACGATGCCGGAAAATTCGTGGCCCATGACCCGGGGGTATTCGAGGAACGGCTGGTTGCCGTTGAAGATATGCAGATCAGTGCCACAGACCCCGACCCGCTTGATGCGGACCAGCGTCTCGCCGGGTGCCCGTTCGGGTTTCGGACGGTCAAGGGCCAGCAGGGAACCGGGTTTTTCGCAGACGACGGTGAGCATCTTCTCTCTCCAGACCAGGCACGCCGGCATCGCTGAAACGGCCAGAGCCGCAGGTTACCGGGCAGTGATCTTGTTGTTGTGAGGTGGCGGATGGATTCTGGAAGCGCGGGCCGCAGGTGCAGTGGCTGCAGCCATGACAAGCGCGGCGCTGCAGGAAAAAATGACACAGCCGCCTGACCATTGGCAAGACCAATTAATCTATTTAGGTATTGGCCTTACCAAATCAGCCATTTGAGTTTTCAGCGCGATCACCAGCGCTACGGCTGTAAATCCCAATAGCCCATGGTTATGATCGGAGCCCATGACTTCCCCATTGCCGATCCGCTCGCCCTGCCCGCCCGGCGCCTGTAAATGCGACCGCGACCGACTGTTGGAGCTGGAGGGCGCGGACGTGCGCATCCTTCGCCTGACCCGTCAGGAAGAGAAACGTCTGCTTGAGCGTCTGGAAAATATCGCCACGCTGGAAGATCTGCAGCGCCTGCAAACGCGGATGTTCGACCAGTTGGGCATCCGCCTGGACATCGGCCCCGGCTTCAATGAAGTGCGCAGCATGCGCGGCATGGTCATCGACATCGCCGAACTGCCCGGCATGTGCCGCAAGACCCGCGCCGCCATTCCTGCCGCCATCCGCCGCGGCCTGGAAAAGAACCCCGAAATCGCCTGGCGCCTGCTCGACGCCCACGACTTGTTTCGGGATGCGTGAATGCGGTGAGGACCTGGTATTAGAAATACCAGACTCAGCGCGGCCTTACTCCTCCCAGTCCGCCTTGTCGATCTTCAACCCGTGCAGACCGTTGTACGCCGCCCGTTTGGGCTGCTCCCAGCCTTGCAGCAACGCCGCATCAATGTCGTAGATTTCTACACCCAGCGGCCTGCAAACGGTCAGCGGGTCCTGGGCATCCGGGCCCCACATCGGGAGGGAAAGGTCGCCGCCGGGACACGTCGACAGCGCGCAGAGCAGGTCGATTTCGGCGAAGAATTCCAGGTAATCCCCCTGTTTGGCCGGGCAGGCTTTCATGAAGTACAGGTCGTCGTGATTCAAGCCGGTGCACTGGAAGATATTCAGCACGTCGTGCACGTCAAATTCAGTCAGGCCATGGGGCAACACGGCGCGGGTCAGATTCGAATGGCAGTGGTGGTGAAAGTCTTCGCCGGTGAGCATCTTGTTCACGTAGGGATCGCAGCGGGTGCCGAGCAGGTCATGGAGCCGACCGCCGTGCTCGTCGATGCCGTAACTGGCGAGGCTGTCGTCGGTGATGGTGACCATCGGCCGCAGGAACGGCAGGTTCGACCACAACCGGTCGTGGGTCGTGACATGGGCGCCCTGCAATTGCCGGGTGCGCGCCGCCCACAGGCGCTCGCGGGGATCATCGGCGCTCCAGACGTTGAAGTCGCCCACTTGCGGGCCCACCGGGGTGGTAACGCGGAACACCTGACCGGCCTTGACCTTCCACGCCCGCCCGGTGCGGATCGGCACTTCGAACTGCTCGACCAAGGTGCGACTGTCCTGCGCCTCGCGGATGCGTTGATAAAACGCCGTGTCGACTTGCAGCGCCGAGCCTTTGCTGACCTGATAAGCAGCGGGATAGTCTTTGAACATGGGTGCTCCTGGCGAATGATGGGGGTCGGACACACTGGCCACAGCACAGCCCGTGCCAAATGCGTTGAGTCGTTGAACACGCAAAACCACGACGATTATTTGGAATTTAATTTCCATCTGTACAAGCAATAGAACTGCGATTAGCATTGCGACAGCCTCACCGAGGCCCCGAATCGACCTCAACAAGACCTCATCGAGAGGCTTCAGGGGATTCACATGCTCGACCGCGCCAGACGTTTTTCCATCAAGCAGATCGCGACTCAAGCCGGCGTGAGCAAGGCGACGGTCGATCGCGTGCTGCATCAGCGCGGCAGCGTGCATTACCAGACCCACCGCCGCATCCATCAAGCCCTCGAAGAACTCGAAGCCCAGGAAAAGTCCGGGCCTGCGGTGGGCCGCACCTTTCATATCGACGTCATCCTGCACACGCCCAAGCGTTTCAGCGATGCCGTGCAAGAGGCGGTTCTCGCCCAGCTCGGCAGTCTGGCGCCGTTTCGTATCTTTCCGCGCTTTCACCTCCATCAGGCCATCGGCCCGCAGCAGATGCACGACCTGATTCTGCGTTGCGTCGGCAAAGGCAGTCAGGGCCTGGTCATCAAGGCCGCGGACGAGTTGCCGATCAACGAAGCGGTGAATCAGGCAACGGCGGCGGGTGTGCCGGTGGTGACGTTTGTTTCCGACCTGCCCCAGAGTGAGCGCATCGGTTACATCGGCATGGACAATCGCACGGCCGGGCAAACGGCGGCGTATCTGATGTCGCGCTGGCTGGCCGACGAGGCGCAAGACGTGGCCGTGGTGATCAGCAGCGAGCTGTTTCGTGGCGAGGAAGAGCGCGAGATGGGTTTTCGCACCTGGCTGCGCAGCCGTGCCGCCCATCTGCGCGTCGTTGACGTCACCGGAGGGTTCGGCGTGCATGAGCCGACCTTTGAAAAAGTGACCCGGGCGCTGCAGGACAATCCGTCGATCAAAGCCATTTATAGCGTCGGCGGCGGTAACCGCGCCATCGTCGAAGCCTTCGCCGCCCTGGACCGCCCCCTGGAGGTGTTCATCGGCCACGACCTCGATCAGGAAAACCGGCAACTGCTGGCGGAAGAAAAGATTGCCGCGATCATCGATCACAACCTGCACGTGGATGCCCGCAATGCGTTTCTGCACATCCTGCAGTTCCATCGCCTGTGGAAGGCGGTGCCGATTCCCGTGTCCCACGTGCAGGTCGTCACGCCGTTCAACCTGACGCACTGATGTGCAGCCGCACCCGTTACGCCGATCACCCCATAACAACAATCCCGGAGATCCACCCATGCTACGCATTGCTGTCCTCGGCGCAGGCCGTATCGCCAACATCCACGCGGCCAACGTGGCCGCCAATCCCGACGTGAAACTGGTGCTGATCGCGGACCCATGGCGCGAAGGCGTCGACGCCCTGGCCGGCAAGCTGGGTTGCGCCGCGGCCTACGATTGCGCCGAGGCCATTGCCCGTGACGATGTGGACGCGATTGTCATCGGCACGCCGACCGACACCCACATCGACCTGATGCTGCGGGCGGTGAAACTGGGCAAACCGGTACTGTGCGAAAAGCCCATTGATCTGGATTTCGCCAAAGCCGCCCGCGCAGTGGAAGAGATCGAGCGCCTGAACGGCAAGGTGATGCTTGGGTTCAACCGCCGTTTTGACCCGGACACCCTGCAGATGCGCAAAGCCATTGCCCGTGGGGACGTCGGTGAGGTCCGCCAGGTGGTGATCACCAGCCGCGATCCAGGGCTGGCGCCGGTGGAATACCTGACCCACTCCGGCGGCATCTTTCGCGACATGACCATCCATGATTTCGACACCGCACGGACGTTGCTCGGCGAAGAACCCATCGAAGTCATCGCCATCGCCAGCCGCCTCGTGGAGCCCGCACTGGCGCAGATCGACGACTACGACAGCGTGATGGTGCTGCTGCGCACCGCCTCCGGTAAACAGTGCCACATCAACTGCTGCCGCGAGGCCGTGTACGGCTATGACCAGCGCCTGGAAGTGTTCGGCTCCAAGGGCATGATCCTCAACGACAACCATCGCCCGAGCACCGTGCGCAGCTACAGCGCCACGCAGACCGAAGTGCGCGAGCCGCTGGAGAACTTCTTCCTCGAGCGCTACGCCGCTTCCTACCGCATCGAGCTGAACCAGTTCATTGACGCGGTGCGCGGCAACCAGACCCTGCCGACCAACGCCCGGGATGGCTTGAGAGCGCTGCATCTGGCCAACTGCGCCATCGAGTCGATCAAGACCGGGCGAGCGGTGAAAGTGGACATGTGAATCCTGCGGTGCCCATCGCCCGTACTTGGGTGCGGGCATGATGAACGCCCGGCGGATCACTTGAAATCGCGACTGCGCACGTCGAGCCCGGTGAGCATCGGCGTGAGGTCGAACAATCGCTGGGCGATGACGTGGCGTACGCCCTTCTGGAATTCGAACTTGCCGAACACCTGCATCAACTGCGACCCTACCAGCACTTTGCGCTGACGCTCGGCCAGATCACGCCAGACCACCACGTTGATCATGCCGTGTTCGTCTTCCAGAGTGACAAATGTCACGCCGCTGGCGGTGCCGGGCCGTTGTCTACCGACGACAAGCCCGGCGACGCTGAAGCTGCGGCCGTGTTCTTCATCCAGCAAATCCTTTGAACTGCGAAAACGCTTCGCCGCCAGCTTATGGCGCAGCAGGGCCAGCGGGTGCGGGCCGAGTGTGGTGCCGAGGGTGTCGTAATCGGCAGCAAGGTCCTGGGCGACACTGGGCAGCGGCAGCGCGACCTGGGCCTCTTCGCCAAAACAGTCGTCGCCGAACAACGGACGCTGCATCTCGACGCCGGCGATCTCCCAGCGCGCCCGGTGCCGGTGACCCACCAGACCCCGCAGCGCACCGGAATCGGCCAGTGCAGCACGGGCGCGATTGTCCAGCTCGGCGCGGATGCACAGGTCGGCCACGTCCTTGAAAGCACGTAAGCCGCGCGCCTGTTCAATACGCCTGGCGTCCTCCTCGCGAAAGCCGCGGATCATGCGCAGGCCCATGCGGATCGCCAGGTTCTGGTTGTATTCCCGCCCGGCCACCGGTTCCAGTGAACAGCCCCAGTCGCTGTATCGCACGTCCACCGGGTGCACGTCGATCTGGTGGCGCCGGGCGTCCTGCAGCAATTGATCCGGGCTGTAAAAGCCCATGGGCCAGCTGTTGATCAGCGCGCAGGTAAAGGCCGCCGGCTCGTGGCATTTGAGCCAGCAACTGGCGTAGGTCAGCAAGGCGAAGCTGGCGGCGTGGGATTCCGGGAAGCCGTAACTGCCGAAGCCCTTGATCTGCTCGAAAATCCGCTGGATGAACTCGTCGGGGTAGCCCTTTTCCTTCATGCGCTCGCTGAGGCGAATGCGATGGGGCTCGAGACCGCCATGGCGTTTCCAGGCCGCCATGGAACGGCGCAACTGGTCCGCCTCCCCGGGCGAGTAATCCGCGGCGACAATCGCCAGTTGCATGACCTGCTCTTGAAACAGTGGCACGCCCAACGTGCGCTCGAACACCGCTTTCAGTTCTTCGGACGGGTACGTCACGGCCTCTTCGCCGTTCTTGCGGCGCAAGTACGGATGCACCATGCCGCCCTGAATGGGCCCGGGGCGGACGATGGCCACCTCAATCACCAGGTCATAGAAGGTGTTGGGCTTCAGGCGCGGGAGCATGGACATCTGCGCCCGGGACTCGATCTGGAACACGCCGATGGTGTCGGCGCGGGTGATCATGTCGTAGGTCGGTTTGTCCTCGGCGGGGATGGTCGCGAGGGTCAGGTCGTAACCGCGGTAACCCCTGACCAGGTCGAAGGTCCGGCGCAGCGCGCTAAGCATGCCCAAGGCCAGAATATCGACCTTGAGCAGGCCCACCAGATCGAGGTCATCCTTGTCCCACTGAATGATGGTGCGGTCCACCATGGCGGCGTTTTCCACGGGCACCAGGGTTTCCAGCGGATGCTCGGAAATCACAAAACCGCCGGGGTGCTGGGACAGATGCCGGGGGAAGCCGATCAGTTCGCCGGTCAACGTCAGCACACGTCGCAGAATCGGGCTGTCAGGCTCGAAACCGCATTCCCGGAGCCGTTCGGCGGGCGGCATGTTGTCGCTCCAGCGGCTGAAACAATCGGCCAACGCATTGATCTGGTCGGGCGGCAAACCGAGGACCCGCGCCACATCCCGGACGGCCCCCGCACCGTGGTAGGTACTGGCAACGGCGGTGAGCGCCGCCCTGCCCCGGCCGTATCGACGGAAGAGGTATTGCAGCACTTCCTCGCGCCGTTCGTGCTCGAAATCCACGTCGATGTCCGGGGGCTCGTCGCGCTCTTCGGAGATGAAACGCTCGAACAGCAGGTTGCTTTTTGACGGGTCCAGCTCGGTGATGCCCAGGGCGAAACACACTGTGGAGTTAGCCGCCGAGCCACGGCCCTGGCAGAGGATGTGCTGACCGCGGGCGAAGCTGACGATGTCGTGCACCGTGAGGAAGTAACTCTCGTACCGCTTGGCCGCGATGACCTTCAGCTCTTTTTCGATGTTGCTGCGGGCGACCTCCGGCACGCCTTGAGGCCAGCGCCGACTGGCGCCCTGCTCGGTCAGGTGCCGCAACCAGCTGCTGGGGGACTGGTCAGGCGGCACCAGTTCATGGGGGTATTCGTAGCGCAATTCACTGAGGTCGAAGGTGCAGCGCCGGGCGATATTCACGGTTTCAATCAGCAGGCTCGCCGGGTAAACCTCGCTCAGTGACGACAACGGCCGCAGATGCCGCTCGCCATTGGCAAACAGTCGATGCCCCGCCTCCGCCACCGTGGTGTGGTGGCGGACGGCGCTCATGGTGTCCTGCAACGCCCGACGACCGCGGGCGTGCATGTGCACGTCTCCACTGGCGACGGCAGGAATCGCCATGGCACGCGCCATACCGAGCAAGGTGTTGAGGCGCTTTCGGTCATCCGGACCGCAATGCAGTTCGACGCTCAGCCACAGATTCTGCTGAAAGATCCCCCGCAGCCATTCGCCTTGCTCCCGTCGGGTCGGGATGTCCTGATCAAGATCCGGCAGCCACAGCGCCAGAAGCCCTGGGACCGGCTGCTGAAAGTCCGCGTGCAGCAGCCGGTATTCGCCTTTCTTGCTGCGGCGCCGCCCCTGGGTGATCAAGCGACACAAGGCCTGGTAGCCGGCGAGATTCTCCACCAGCAAGACGATTTTCGGCCCGTTCTCGATGGTGATTTCGCTGCCGATGATCAGTGGCAGCTCACATTCCTTTGCGGCCTGCCACCCACGCACGATGCCCGCCAGGGTGCATTCATCGGTGATCGCCAGCGCTTGATACCCATGCAGCTTTGCCCGCTCGAACAGCTCCTTTGCACTCGACGCCCCGCGCTGAAAGCTGAAATTCGACAGGCAATGCAGCTCGGCGTATCCCCCGCTCATGCGAACCAGCCGTGCAGCAACAGACTGCTGTCGCCGACGCTGCGGTACGCCCAGCCGCGCTGGCCGTTGCGGGTTTCGACGAGGTAATAGTCGCGGCGTACGTCGCCACCGTCCCACCAGCCCGACTCGATGCGCTCCGGCCCCGCCAGCACACGCAGGCCGGGCTCGGTCAGTAACTCGGGCTCCGGCAATAGCCAGCCGGGGCGCGGCACTTTGTGGAGCAGCGCCGGCGGTTTGCCCGGGCACGCGGGCAACGAAGCACACTCGGGGCGATGGTCGGCTTGAAAGCCCAGACCGGCGACCGCTTCGTCCCCAAGCCGTGCGCGCAGGCGCTCGCGCAGCTGCTCCCAGGGCATGGTCTGCTGCGGACGGTCGTCGAACAGCTCGCGGTGGGTCGGCACGAACGCCGGCAGGTCCTTGGCCTGCAATCGCAACGCGCGGACCGGAGACGGCACTTCAATTTGTTCCAGACGACCCCGTGCCAGCTCGAACAGCATGTTGGCTTCGCGCTCGGCACTGAGCAGGCCGACGGGAATCTGCGTATCCGGCGCAACGCTGCCGACGCTTGGCACATGCTCCAGATGAATCACGAAACGTTGCACGCCGCTGTCGCGCCCGGCCAGAAACACCGCCAGATCGGCAATCATGCGCTTGAGCGGGAACAGCAGCGCCTGATGGGATTCGACGTCGAAGTTGAGCTCGATGCGGGTATCGAAACGGTCAGGCGGCACATAACACTCCAGCCCCATGGGCCTGCGCCCGAACAGCGTATCGAGGTGTTGCAGCACGGCCGCCGGAAAACGCCGGGCCAGGGTGTCACGGGGCAAGCCATGAACCTGGCGCACGCGATGCAGGCCCATGCGCGCCAGTGCAGTGGCGACTTCGGCTGGCAGGCCGATGCGGTTGACCGGCATCTGTGCCAGCACCTCCTGCAGCGTGTCGGCATCGGTCACGGCCAGACCGTCATGGGCGTTGGCGAGCATGCGGGCCGCCAGCGGATTGGGCGCCGCGACGATGCGATGGGTGAAGCCCAGCTCGGTCAGCTCCTGACGCAGTCGCGCCTCGAACACCGGCCACGGACCGAACAGGCCGAAGCTGGATTCCACCTCCATCAACAGCACGCGCGGGTACTTGAGGCTGACATGGGAACTGAAACGGTAGGCCCAGGCCGCGAGCAAACGGTGCCAGCGCTCGGTTTCGTCCGGGTCGTATTCGACGGTGGCGAATTCCCGGGTCATGGCGTGGGCTGCGGTCAGAGACTGGCCGGCACGCAAGCCCATCGCGCGGGCGGCCGGGTTGACCGTCTGCAGCACCCGGCGCTGGGCCGTGCCGCTGATCAGCGCCAGCGGTTCTTCAGGGTTTTCGCGACGGCGCATGACGCCGTCCAGCGCCAGCTGCGGCAGGAGGACACAGGCCCAGAGCATGGCAACCTCAAGCGTCAGCGATGAACGGAACGGGGGAAGAAGGCGCCAGCCCGCCGCGACACTTGAGCACCCGCAACTGACTGGGGCGCGCGTCGATGGCAATGCGCAGCGCGGCCGGAGACGGATTGGCTGCCGCCTCATGCCCACGGCAGGCAAAGGCCAGGGTTTCACCGGTTTCGGCGGCCACCTGCAACCGACGCAAGGCACGGTCGTCGACCTTGGTCGGCCAGCACAGCACTGCGCCGCAACTGCCCGAACGCAGGCATTGCTCCACCGCCCACAGGGCATCGCGCTCGTTGGCGTGAATAATCGACAACTGCCTCAGGTCGATGCCCGCCATCTGCCACGCCTGGGCATAGGGCAAAAAAGGAGGCGCAACCAGCACGATGCGCTCGCCGCTGTCCGCCAGTCGCGCCAGGGTCGGCCACATCAGACGCAACTCGCCACTGCCGTTGGCCGCCACCAGCACTTCAGTCATTGCTGCAGGCGGCCAGCCTCCCATGGGCAACGCCGCATCGAGGGCGGCATGGCCGGTAGGCTGGACGGCAACCGAGGCAACCTGCTGACGCCCCTTCCAGACGCGTCGCTCGTCCAGCAGCGCGTCGAGGCTGACCACCGCGCCCATCATTCCCGGCGCACCAGGCCACAGAACACGCCTTCGATGGCGAAGTCCTGGTCGGGCCGCACGATAATCGGTTGATACGCAGGGTTACGCGGTAGCAAGCGAAGCTGATCATCGCCGCGCTCAAGGCGCTTGATGGTCACTTCGCCGTCGAGCCGGGCGACGATGATCTGACCGTCGCGGGCCTCGGCGCTTTGCAGGATGCCCACCAGATCACCGTCGAAGATGCCGTCGTCGATCATTGAGTCCCCGCTCACCCGCAACAGGTAATCCGGGACGCGCATGAAGGTGCGGCTGTCGAGCGTGAAGGTGTCGTGATTGTCGAGGTCGGGCCCGATGGGCGCGCCGGCGGCCACCCGACCGAGTACGGGAATGTCGAGCATCTGCGGCCGTGGCCCAGTGTCCAGCAGGCGGATGCCGCGGGCCTGATTGGCGACGACTTCGATCAAGCCGGCGTCGGTCAGGGCCACGATGTGCTTGCGCGCGACACTGCGGGAAGCAAAACCGAAGGCTTCGGAAATTTCAGCCAGGCTGGGAGGCTGGCCATTCTGGGCGATGCGATCTCGTATGAACGTGAGGATGGCAGCGCGTTTGGGGGATAGGGTCGTCATGGAGCACATTTGTACTCTTTTCGACTAATCCTGACCAGCGCCTCCTGTCGATCCCTTGGCAATTTTTGTAACAGAGCGGCGAATCCAGAAAATCGCCACCCTTGTTTCATTTATTGCGATGGGTGCTATCTAGCGCTCAAACAACGCCTGGATCTGCGGGTAGGTCAGGCTGCCTTCGGTGACCGCTTCCGATCGCCCTTCCTGCAGAAAGCCCCGCGCCAGTTGCTCGGCCTGTCCCCATAAGGTCTGCGTGATGGTGGACCCGGCGCTCAAACGGCGCACGCCCAGCTGCGCCAGCGCGTCGGCGGCGGGCAGCCCCTGTCGCGCCAACAGATTGATGGGCAGGTCGATGCCTGCAACGACGGTCTTGATGTGCTCGACATCCACCAATGCCGCCACGAACAGGCCGTCTGCACCCGCTTCCCTGTAAAGCTGGCCGCGCTTCAGTGTTTCCTCCAGACGCAACTCTTCAGCGACCAGACTCGCCAGGTAAACGTCGGTGCGGGCGTTGATAAAGACGTCCAGCCCGTTGCGGGCCGCCATGCTTTTGATCGCCTCGATCTTGCGGGCCAGCAGCGCCGGCGCGTCGGAAGCGTCCTCGATATTGATGCCGATCGCGCCGACGTCCAGCACCCGCTTGACGTTTTCCGCCACGGTTTGCGGGTCGTCCGAGTAGCCGTTTTCCATGTCCACCGACAGCGGCACGTTGATCAGCCGCGCGATGCTGGCCGCGACGGTTACCGCGATGTCCACCGGAAACACACGGCCATCGGCATAGCCCTGGGCCCAGGCGACCCCGGCGCTGGTGGTCGCGATGGCGGTGGCGCCGAGGCTTTCGAACAGCCGAGCGCTGCCCGCATCCCAGGCATTGGGCAGGCGCAAAACGGTGGACTGGTGGTGCAGTGAGCGAAACGTCTGAGCGGAACCGGGCATGATCATCTCCATTGATTCGGTTTCTGTGCGGGTTTTTACTGACAGGGTGTGCGTGTGTGTATGTGTGGGGGCCAGTCTAGAACAGTGACGCCTGGGTCAAAGCCGCCGCCGTAATGCCCTTGCCACGCGACGCGGGCTGATACCCCTCAAGCGTCAGTAGCAGGTGCTTGGCGTCGAGGCCACCGGCAAAACCGGTGAGCGCGCCGGAGCTGCCGATCACCCGGTGGCACGGGGCGATGATGGAAATCGGGTTCTTGCCATTGGCGGCACCGACGGCGCGCACGGCGGCGGGGTTGCCGATCTGCAGGGCAATGTCGAGATAACTGCGGGTTTCGCCGAAAGGAATATTCAACAAGGCCTGCCAGACTTTCTGCTGAAATGCGGTGCCATGGAATTCGAGCTCAAGGTCGAAGCGCTGTCGGCGACCGGCAAAGTATTCGCCGAGCTGGCGCTCGGTCCGGTCAAGGATATCGCTGCCGGCATCTTCGCTCATCGGCCCGAGCAGCACGCGGTTGGGGCGGTCGTTTTCCCAGAGCACGGCGGCCAGACGCGGGCCCTTGGCGATCAACTTCAACTGACCGACCGGGGAATCGATGAAGCGGTAGGTGAAAATCATCGTCTGGCTCCTGCTCTGACTTGTGGCCTGGCTTGCGGTATTGCGCGTGTTGCGGATTTCGCACTGGATCGTGGTGCGCCTTGGTCATCCGCAATGACCCGACATGATCCGTGATCATGCGGCATGACCCAGACCGTCCGGGCGCCGGGTCGAATGCCGACATACTACTCGCGCGCCCGGTTCGAACCACCCGCTTCTTGCGCTCGAACTCACAGGTCAGCCGCCCTTCTGCTTGCCCGCCGCGTCCGCCGCGGAATTCCAGATGTGAATCGCGGCGTAGGCGCGCCAGGGTTTCCAGGCTTCGGCCCGCGCCTTGTGCTGCGGCAGGCGCAGCAGGGTCGGCTCCTGCAGGGTAATCAGATTCATCAGCACCAGATCGGCGGCAGGCCAGGCGTCCGGGTCACGCCAGGCGCGCATGGCGATGTATTCCACGGTCCAGGGGCCGATGCCGGGCATGGCCAGCAACTGTCGCCGTAAATCGCCAATGCCGCCATGACGAACGTCAAGGCACAGCTCGCCACTGGCCACCGCCGCCGCGAGACGCTGCAGGGTCTCGACGCGCTTGCCGGGCATGCCGATCTTGTCCAGGTTGGCCTGCGCCAGGGCCTCAGGCGTCGGGAAGCGCCAGGCCAATTGTTCATGCTGCCCATCGTGGACCTGAACCCCGGCGCGCTGCACGAGGCGACCGACAATCGTCGTCGCACCCTTGACGCTGACCTGCTGCCCGACAATCGTGCGCACCGCCAGCTCGAACCCGGAAAACGCCCCCGGCACGCGCAGCCCCGGGCGACGCTGCACCAGCGAGGCCAGCCACGGGTCTTGCGAGAGGGCCTTGTCGATGATGGGCGGTTCGGCGTACAGATCGAACATGTGCGATACCGGCACGATCAGCTCATCAATGTGCTGGCTGACCTCGCCATGGACGGTCGCCAGCAATTGCTGCCCGTCCGGCGCCAGTGCGACCGACAAGGCACCTTGGCTGCCCTTGAAGTCGATAGTGCGCATGTACACCCCATCGACCACCGCCTCCACGCCCGCCGTCATCCGCGCCGCAAAGAAATCGAGCATGCGCTGCCAGTCGAACGGCGGGTTGAAGGGGATCAGGCGCGAGGCGTGGGGCTGGAGAGGTCGAAGCATGGGGGAATCGCCGGCAGTCAGGTCGGCTGACGCTAGCCTAATCGATGAAGGCGTACAAATTTTTTGGGCTCGAACACATCAGGCGGTGTCGACCCCAGGACCGGATCGCGCCCCGACTGTAGGACCGGCTTCAGCCGGTAACATGTCAGGTGTCACACCGCAGAATTGAGAGTGGATACACCGGCCTCTTCCCGGCTGAAGCCGGTCCTACAAGGGATCGCGTCCTACGAGGGGATCCCATGCATTCCCGTCAGCTCGGGCAGCCCACTGCGCCGCCGTTGAGGTTCTGCTTGTAGTTTTCGTACTGCAGCGTGGCTTTGCCGTCGTTCCACTTGAGCGTCAGCACCAGCACGGAATCGAAGTCCTCGGCCACCCAGTCGTCGACCAGTCTGAGTTTCTCGCCCGACGCCTCCTCGGCGACTTTGTTGATCAGCTCCGGCAGGTAACCGTGGGACCAAGCCGTGTAGATAGTGGCGTCGTGGTATTTGTCGCGCATCAACTCATCGGCCAGATCACCGGTGTCGTTGGCAGCGAAGTCGATGTTCACCGGCAGGCCCAGCTTGATCGCGCTGGGGCCAACGGTCATGAGCGGGCGAAGGTAACTGTAGGAATGATCATGTTCGCCCTCTTCTACATGGCGGCTGGGGTTCGCCGCGAAGATGAAGTCGGCCTTGCCGAAGGTGTTCGGCAGCACTGTGGACAGGTCGATAGCGCGATTAAGACCCTGACAATTGAGCTGACCCAGGCCGGTTTCGGGCTTCTCGGCGTGGCGTAGAAACACCAGCGTCTGAGTGCCGTTCTTGGACTCGGCGTGCACGCCTTTACCGGCGGCGAACCAGAAAATGGCGGACGCGATCAGCAGGGTCGGCAACAGAAAATAGGTCATGCGCTGCATTGCGCGGGACAACAGAGGAGGCGTTGAAAGGCTCATATCGGCATGGAATTCTGATGGTTCGTGATGGGCGTGACGCCCGATGCAACGTCCTTGTCAGCGTGTGGCTCGGCGCAGTATGGCGAGCGAATGTTTCCGTATAACGAATGCCCATCAGATGAGTAAATGCTCAAGAGGTTGCACGCAACCACCTGATTTCCCGAATTAATCGCCGAACGGTCAAATGGCGTTGTTTTGAGTCAACGGTGTGTAGCCGCTGCGGACCACCGCGCTGAGCAGTACAGCGACCTCTGCGGAGGTGCCAATTACCTTTGTTCGCCCAGCAACAGTCAATCAACAGACTGTTGTTTCAGAAACCACGCTGCCTCTGTTCTGCCCCGCAAATACGGCAAAACGGCGGCCTCTGGCCAATGGCACAAAGCCTGCAATATTCCAATCAAGCAGACCGATTCGCTCCGACTGCTGATTTCGTCATAAGCAGCCGTGCGCAGCTTCCGCCCCTTGATTGGACACTTACCCATGACCGCATTTTCCCGTCTGCCCACTTCCTTCAAACTGCTCGCCGTTGCTCTTGCCCTGACGCTACTGCCGCACGCCCAGGCTGCCGAGGCGCCACCTGCCGAGGTGCATCTCGATTACGCCTACTACTCGCCGGTCAGTCTGGTGCTCAAGCATTTTGGCTGGCTGGAAAAGGCGCTGCCACAGAGCAACGTCAGCTGGGTGTTCAGCCAGGGCAGCAACCGCTCGCTGGAGTACCTCAACAGCGGTGGCGTCGACTTCGCTTCCTCCGCCAGTCTTTCAGCGGTACTGGCGCGGGCCAATGGCAGCCCGATCAAATCGGTTTATGTCTACAGCCGCGCCGAATGGACCGCCCTGGTGGTGCGCAAGGACTCGACGCTGCAGAGCGTTGCCGATCTCAAGGGCAAGAAAATCGCCGCCACCAAAGGCACCGACCCTTACCTGTTCACCCTGCGCGCCTTGCAGCAGGCGAAGCTGACCAAGGACGACGTCGAACTCTTGCATCTGCAGCACCCGGATGGCCGCATTGCGCTGGAGAAAGGCGACGTCGATGCCTGGGCGGGGCTCGATCCGCACATGGCGGCAAGCGAAATTCAGTCCGGCTCGCGCTTGCTGTACCGCAACAAGGACTTCAACAGCTTTGGCGTCGTCAGCGTGACCGAGCGCTATGCGAAGGAGCACCCGGAAGCGATCAAAACCGTCCTTGGCGCGTACGAAAAAGCCCGGGAGTGGTCGCTGAAACATCCGGACGAGCTGGCGCAATTGCTCGCCACCGAGTCAGGCCTGCCGCTGGATGTCGCCAAACTGCAATTGACCCGCACTGACCTCGGCAGCCCCCTGCTGACCGACAAGGACGTCACCGCCTCGAAGGCCGCCGCGCCGATTCTGGTTTCCGAAGGGCTGGTGCGCAAAGGCACGAACGTCGACCAGGTCATCGACCAATTGATCGACCCTAGTTTCGGCAACGCGATCGACGTCCAGCCATGAGCAACACGCGGGGCAGCCAAGCCAGTGGCAGCAGTATCGGAAACAGCGCCAGCCCCAGGGCTCAGGCGTTGAAGGACGAGGCATCTGACGCGCCACCGGTTGTGCGGCAAGCCCATGGGAATTGGCGGACCCGCTTGAAGGGCCTTGCCGTGCCGGTGGCTATTTTGCTCTTGCTGGAAGTCGCCGTACGGGTGGGCTGGGTGCAGTCCTACCAGATGCCGGCCCCCAGCGAGATTGCAACGACCCTGACTGATCTGGCCGACGGCGCGCTGTGGAAACACATCGGCGCCAGCCTGACGCGGGTGCTGTCGGGGTTCGCGATCGGCGCGGGGCTGGGGCTGGTGTTTGCGGCGTGGGTCGGACTCAGCCGCGAGGCGGAAGCGTATCTGGAGCCGACGTTCGCCGGCCTGCGCTCCATCCCGAGCCTGGCCTGGGTGCCACTGTTGCTGTTGTGGCTGGGGATCGGCGAGACCTCCAAGATTGTGTTGATTGCCATTGGGGCGTTTTTCCCGGTGTACCTGAACGGCGTTGCGGCCATTCGCAATATCGATCGCAAGCTGGTGGAGGTGGGGACGTTGTATCGCTTCAGTCGGCGGCAGATGATCGTGCATGTGTTTTTGCCCGCCGCGCTGCCCGGTTTGTTCACCGGTTTGCGTTCGGGGTTGAGTCTGGCGTGGATGTTTCTGGTGGCGGCGGAATTGATCGCCGCGACGAAAGGGTTGGGTTATTTGCTGAGTGACGGGCGCGAGACGTCACGGCCCGATATTGTGCTGGCGGCGATCATTGTGTTGGCGGTGTTGGGCAAGCTGACCGATGGGGTGTTGGCGATGCTGGAACGGCGGTTCCTGGCCTGGCGGGATGCTTTTACAGGTTGAGATCAAGATCAAAATCTAAAGCGTCGGCCTAACGGCCTCGGTTTCGCCTTCGGCGAGTTACTTGGAAAAGCACCCCAAGTAACCAAGGGTGCTTGCTCTCGGTTGGGCCCTTCGTTCCTCAGGGTTCCTTCACTCCGGTCTCGCTCCGTGGGCCCGCTGCCATCCGCCATCCATGGCGGGGGGCAGCTCTCGCCGCATCCATGCGGCTCGGCCCACTCCACGAGACCTCCGTTCAGCCTGCACCAAAGTCGCGTTATGCGGTGCCTGAACTATCTCGGTTGAAGATCAAGATCAACAGCTTCCCGGCTGAAGCCGGTCCTACGTTTGGACCGCATACTCTCGCGCAATGAACGTGCCCACGCTCCGCGTGGGTATGCATCCCAGGACGCTCTGCGTCCATTCCCGGCTAAAGCCGGTCCCACTAAAGGCACCGCATACAACCTGTGGAATCGCCTCCAACGGTAGGACCGGCTTCAGCCGGGAAGCCCTTGATCTGCTTTTGATGTGCTTTTGATCTTCGTACACAAAATGCCCAGACACCGCGAATCGCGACTTGGGTGCAGGCTGAACGGAGGTCTCGTGGAGTGGGCCGAGCCGCATGGATGCGGCGAGAGCGCCGTCAGGACATGGATGTCCGTTCGGCGCGGGCCCACGGAGCGAGACCGGAGTGAAGGAACCCTGAGGAACGAAGGGCCAAACCGAGAGCAAGCACCCTTGGTTACTTGGGGTGCTTTTCCAAGTAACTCGCCGAAGGCGAAAAGTCTGCCCCCAGGCAGACGCTCTAGATCTAAAAACCACCAAAGGCGAAATATCTGCCGTTAGGCAGATGCCTTTAACAGCGTATTGACGCCAACCCCGAATCTGGTGTCTCCTGAAACCGGTTTCAGAGCCAAAGAGCTCTCCCCATAAGCCTGCTGATAAATCCAATAAGGTCCAGGCCGTGAACAGCATCTCCACCCCGACGCGCACCCGCGTCACCATGAACGACGTCGCCGACCTCGCCGGCGTCTCCAAGGCCAGCGTCTCGCGCTTCATCGGCGATGACCGCCAACTGCTGTCCGACGCCATCGCCAAACGCATCGAACAGGCCATCGACACCCTCGGCTATCGCCCCAACCAAATGGCCCGCGGCCTCAAACGCGGCCGCACCCGCCTGATCGGCATGCTCGTCGCCGACATCCGCAACCCCTACTCCATCGCCGTCATGCACGGCGTCGAAACCGCCTGCCGCAAGCACGGCTACAGCCTCGTCGTCTGCAACACCGACCGCGACGACGAACAGGAACGCCTGCACCTCGCGGCACTGCGCTCCTACAACATCGAAGGCCTGATCGTGAACACCCTCGGCCATCACCTCGACGAACTGCGCGAACTGCACCGCGAACTGCCGATGGTGCTGGTGGACCGCAAAGTCGATGAACTGCACAGCGATCTCGTCGGCCTCGACAACGTCGCGGCAGTCCGGCAAGCGCTGGATCATCTGCATGAAGCCGGATACCGCGACGTACTCATGGTCACCGAACCCCAGGACGGCACCAGTTCGCGGATCGAGCGGGTCGACGCCTTCAAACACCAAATCACTCAGCGCGCCGGCATGCGTGGCCAGGTCTGCGAAACCGGCGAACCACTGCGCGACCGATTGCGCGACTTCCTCGCGCAGCAAGGCCCCGGCCCAAAGGCCCTGTTCACTGCCAACGGCGTCGCCACCCTGATCACCACCCGTCAACTGCATGAGCTGGGCTGCCACCTGTTCAACGACATCGGCCTGATCGCCCTCGACGAGCTGGACTGGTACCCACTCGTCGGCAGCGGCATCACCTCCCTGGCGCAGCCCACCCACGAAATGGGCATCACCGCCTTCGAGTGCCTGCTGAACCGACTGCGTGGCGACCAGGAGCCGGTGCGGCTGTACGACTTCCCTGCACAGTTGGTCGCCCGCGGCTCGACCCGACGACAGACCTGACCGACCCAAACAGATACCGCAGGTCAACCCCTGCACGCCGACGCGAACTTTTACTCGGTTCGCTCGTTCGAACAAAAATGTAACCGGTTTCAGAGGACAATAATAATGACCCTACCATCCGTTGCCATCAGCCTCGGCGCCTTCGGTGCCGATCATGTACGCGGCCAAGGCCAGGCCAGTTTCATCCCGTTGCTGGTCAACGCTGGCGTCACGCGCATCGAGCTGCGGGAAGAGCTGTTCAGCCCCAGCGTCGACGACCAAGACCTCCCTGCCCTCGCCCGCGCCATCCAGACTCAAGGCCTGGAATGCCTGTACTCCGCTCCCCTTGAGTTGTGGCTCGAAGGCGACAGTCAGCCGAACCCCGGACTCATCCCGACCCTCGAACGCGCCACGGCGTGCGGTGCGTTCTGGCTCAAAGTATCGCTGGGGCATTTTGGCGAGCACTGCGACGTGGCGGCGCTGGCCTATCGTCTTGCACCCTTTGACGTTCACTTGCTGGTGGAAAACGATCAGACCGAGCAAGGCGGCCGCATCGAGCCCTTCGTTCGGTTCTTCGCGCAGATCACCGCGCTGCAAATGCCCATCGGCATGACCTTCGACATCGGCAACTGGCGCTGGCAGGAACAGTCCGCCCGCGACGCCGCACAGCAGCTGGGGCGTTACGTCGAGTACCTGCACTGCAAGGCAATCACCCGGAACGGGGCAGACAAGCTCATCGCCGTACCGCCAGCGCCGGCCGATCTGCAAGCGTGGGAACAGCTCATCCAGTACATGCCGGTAAACCTGCCCCGCGCCGTCGAATACCCGCTGCAAGGCGATGACCTGCTGCAAGTGACCCGCGATCAGGTTGCCCTGCTCGCCCGCCTTGGCCAGTCGCAGCCCACTCACTCCAACGCGAAGGAAACGGAGGCGCTGAGTCATGTCTGAGATCGATATTCTCTCGTTCGGTGAGACCATGACCATGCTGGTGGCCGCGCAAACCGGTGACCTGGCGCAGGTTCGCCACTTCGAGAAACGCATCGCCGGCGCCGACAGCAATGTGGCGATCGGGCTGTCTCGACTGGGCTTCAAAGTGGCGTGGCTAAGCCGGGTCGGCAACGATTCCATGGGCCGCTTCGTCACCGACAGCCTGCAACAGGAAGGCGTCGATTGCGGCCACGTCACCGTGGACGCCGCGCACCCCACCGGCTTTCAGTTCAAATCCCTGGAGCTGGAAGGCGCGGACCCTGTGGTCGAGTACTTCCGCCGCGGCTCGGCGGCCAGCCATCTGTCAGTCAACGACATCGTCCCCGAGCTGCTCAAGGCCCGGCATCTGCACGCCACGGGCATCCCGGCGGCGCTGTCCGACACCTGTCGGGAGCTTTCCCACGTGCTGATGACGCAAATGCGCGAGGCCGGCCGCAGCGTGTCGTTCGACCCCAATCTGCGGCCTTCGCTGTGGTCGAGCCAGGCGACGATGATCCGCGAAGTCAACCACCTTGCCAGCCACGCCCACTGGGTCATGCCGGGGCTGGCCGAGGGTGAATTGCTCACCGGTTTCGACACCCCGGCGGACATCGCCCGTTTCTACCTGGACATGGGCGTCGAGGCGGTGATCATCAAACTCGGCGCCAAGGGTGCGTATTACCGCACCCAACTCAATGAGGCGTTCCTGCCCGGAGTAACGGTGCCAAAGGTGGTCGACACCGTGGGCGCAGGCGACGGTTTTGCCGTCGGCGTGATCAGCGCGCTGCTCGAAAACCTCGGCTTCGAACAAGCCACTGCCCGGGGCAACTGGGTCGGCAGCCAGGCCGTGCAAAGCCGTGGCGACATGGAAGGCCTGCCCACCCGCGCCGCCCTCGATGCCGCCAACGTCTCGGCAGGCGCGCGACGACAGAGCGCCTGAACCTCGCGTTTACACATACCGAATCTCCATCACCTGCTGCGACAAAAACAACATGCTCAGGGAGCCTGAAATGGACAAGCTGCTCGAATCCGTGAAACACGCCGGCCTCAAACGTCGCTGGCTATTGATCATGCCCATCGTCTTCATCACCTACAGCCTGGCGTACCTGGACCGCGCCAACTATGGCTTCGCCGCTGCTTCGGGGATGGCCGAAGACCTGAATATCACCCCGGGCATGTCGTCCCTGCTGGGTGCGTTGTTTTTCCTCGGTTACTTCTTCTTCCAGGTGCCCGGCGCCATCTATGCGCAGAAGAAAAGCGTCAAGAAACTCATCTTCGTCAGCCTGATTCTGTGGGGCGGCCTGGCCACCCTGACCGGCATCGTCTCCAACGCCTACATGCTGATCGGCATCCGCTTCATGCTCGGTGTGGTCGAAGCGGCCGTCATGCCGGCGATGCTGGTGTACCTCTGCTACTGGTTCACCAAGGCCGAACGCTCGCGGGCCAATACCGTGCTGATTCTCGGCAACCCGGTGACGATGCTGTGGATGTCGGTGGTGTCCGGCTATCTGGTGGCGCACTTCAGCTGGCGCTGGATGTTCATCGTTGAAGGCCTGCCGGCGGTGATCTGGGCGTTTATCTGGTGGCGTCTGGTGGACGAGCGTCCGGCCCAGGCCAAGTGGCTGACCGCTGAAGAAAAGACCGAACTGCAAGCGCGCCTCGACGCCGAACAGGTCGGCATCAAGCCGGTGAAGAACTACGCCGAAGCCTTCCGCTCGCCACGCGTGCTGCTGCTGGCCGCGCAGTATTTCTGCTGGAGCATCGGCGTTTACGGCTTTGTGCTGTGGCTGCCGACGATCATCAAGAAAGGCATGCAGATGGACATGGTCGAAGCCGGCTGGCTTTCTGCCTTGCCGTATCTGGCGGCGGTGATCGGCATGGTGCTGGTGTCGTGGGCGTCCGATAAAACCCAGAAGCGCAAAGCGTTTGTCTGGCCGCCGCTGCTGCTGGCCGCCGTTGCGTTCTACGGCTCGTATGCGCTGGGCACCGAGCATTTCTGGTGGTCGTACTCGCTGCTGGTCATTGCCGGTGCCTGCATGTACGCGCCCTACGGTCCGTTCTTCGCCATCGTCCCGGAAATCCTCCCGGCCAACGTCGCGGGCGGCGCCATGGCCTTGATCAACAGCCTCGGCGCGCTGGGTTCCTTCGCCGGTTCCTACCTCGTCGGCTACCTCAACGGCGTCACCGGCACCTTGAGCGCGTCGTACCTGTTCATGAGCGGCGCGCTGCTGGTGTCGGTGGTGCTGACGCTGCTGCTCAAGCCGGACAGCAAGCCCCGGCCGCTGAGCGACAAGCCTGGCGTCGGTCCTGCGCCTGCCCATTCCTGATCCGGAGCCCTTCGATGACTCACCATGTTGTGCTGTACAAAAAACTCTCGGCGCCTTTGATGGAGCGCCTGCAAGCCCAGGCCGAGGTCACGCTGATCGACGATCCGAAATCCAGCGACGGCCTGGCCCGCCTGCGCGACGCCCTGCCCCGCGCCGATGCCCTGCTCGGCGCGAGCGTGAAGCTGGATGCCGAGCTGCTGGACCTGGCGCCGAAGCTCAAGGCGGTGTCCAGCGTCTCGGTGGGCGTCGACAACTACGACATCGAGTACCTGACCCGGCGCGGCATTCTGCTCACCAACACCCCGGACGTGCTGACTGAAACCACCGCTGACACCGGTTTCGCGCTGATCATGGCCACGGCCCGTCGGGTGGTGGAGCTGGCCAATATGGTTCGCGACGGCCAGTGGAAACAGAACGTCGGACCGAAGCATTTCGGCTCAGATGTGCATGGCAAGACGTTGGGGATCATCGGTATGGGCCGGATTGGCGAAGCGGTCGCGCAACGGGGCCATTTCGGTTTCGGGATGCCGGTGATCTATCACAGTCACTCACCGAAGCCGGCGGTGGAAGCGCGCTTTGAGGCCCGCTATCGCAGCCTGGAGGACCTGTTGCGCGAAGCTGATTTTGTCTGCCTGACCGTGCCGCTGACCGCTGAAACCGAGGGACTGATTGGCACGGAACAATTTGCGCAGATGCGCCCGGAGACGATCTTCATCAACATCGCCCGGGGCAAAGTGGTGGACGAGCAGGCGATGATTGCCGCGCTGCAGAACGGCCAGATCCGCGCGGCAGGTCTGGACGTCTTTGAACAGGAGCCCGTGAGCCCGGACTCGCCGCTACTGAGGATGGACAACGTGGTGGCAACCCCCCACATGGGCTCGGCGACCCACGAGACCCGCGAGGCCATGGCCCGCTGTGCCGTGGACAACCTGCTGGCGGCCCTGGCAGGCGAGCGACCGAAGGATCTGGTCAATCCTGCTGCGTGGCATGGCTGACATCTACCCGGTGGGATCAGGTAATGCTCGCGAACTTAGCCCGTGCGCAGAAACGCGGCGTTGCGACCCTATTCGCGAGCAAGCTCGCTCCCACACGATTCCGCCGGTCCTTGAGACCTGTGACCTTCACCAAATCAGCCGCTTAGACCACAAACTTCGCCACCATTGCTTTCAGGTCCACCGCCAGTCGTGACAGTTCCTGGCTGGCCGCGCTGGTCTGGTTCGCGCCGGCCGCCGTCTGCGCTGCGAGGTCGCGGATGTTGACCAGATTGCGGTCGACTTCCCTCGACACCTGCGCCTGTTCTTCCGATGCGCTGGCGATCACCAGGTTGCGTTCGTTGATCTGCGCAATGGCTTCGGTGATCAGCTCCAGTGCATCACCCGCCGAACTGGCCAGGCTGAGCGTGGTGCGGGTGCTCTCGGTGTTGCGCGACATGGATTGCACGGCGTCGCCGGTGCGGGTCTGAATGCCGGCGACCATCTGTTCGATTTCCGTGGTCGATTGCGCGGTGCGGTGGGCCAGCGCGCGGACTTCGTCGGCGACCACGGCAAACCCGCGACCCGCCTCCCCCGCACGCGCGGCCTCGATGGCCGCGTTGAGGGCCAGCAGGTTGGTCTGCTCGGCAATCGAGCGAATCACGTCCAGCACCTTACCGATGTCACGCCCCTGGGCAGCAAGCCCCTCGACCAGCCCGGAGGTGGCCTGTATCTGCTGGGCCATGTCCTGAATCGACCTAACCGTCTCGATGACCCGTTCACGCCCTTGACGCGCGGTCTGGTTGGACTGCTGTGACGCTTCGGACGTCGACACCGCGTTGCGCGCGACCTCCTCGACGGCGGCCGTCATCTCGTTGACCGCCGTTGCCGCCTGCTCGATCTCGTTGTTCTGCTGTTGCAAACCGCGCGAGGACTCTTCTGTCACCGCGCTCAGTTCCTCGGCCGCCGAGGCCAGTTGCGTGGACGAGCCGGAAATCAGCTCGATGGTCTGGCGCAGATTGCGCTGCATTGTTGCCAGGGCGCGCAACAGCAGGGTCGCTTCGTCCTTGCCGTCGACTTCGATGGACCGGGTCAGATCGCCCGATGAAATTTCTTCTGCGGCACGAACCGCTCGGCTCATCGGGTTGACGATACTTCGGGTGAGCACCCACGCCAACAGGATGGTGAGCAGGACGGCGACCGCTGACACCGCAATCATGCTCAGGTTGGCGCTTTCATATTCCTGTCTGGAAATCTCTCCCGCTTCCGTGGCGCTCTTCGTGTTGATGGCGATCAACTGATTGATCTGCGCACCCATGAGATCAGTGGCTTCCTTCATGCGGGTGTTGATCAACGCGCGCATGTCATCAACCTTGTCTTGATGGGACAAATCCAGCACGTTGGCCTGAATGCCAAGGAACGTCGCCAGCGTGGCTTCAAACTGGTTGTAAAGCGCCAGCTCATCCGCCTCGGCCGGCAGTGCGGCGTAGGCTTTTTTGGCAGCCTGCAACTTACCGATCAGTTCAGCGATCCGTGCATCGGTTTCACGCAGCGACGCCGGTTCCCGGTTGACCAGCGTGCGAAACGAGGTGATGCGCAAGCGCAGGCTGTTCTCCAGCATCCCGGTTAAATGGCCGATACTCGGCAGTTGGTTGGACTCCATGTCAATGGTGGCCTGGCGAATCTGCGCCATCCGGTGGACCGAGAAAACGCTCAAGCCAATGACCAGCGCGGCAATGAAAGCGAATCCCAGGAATGCGCGAGGCGCAATGTTCATGTTTCTTATCGACATGGATGATCTCTCTGGAAGGCTGATACTGCATGGCGTCTTTTATTGTCACTCGTCCTGTTATCGGCAGCCCCTTAACTTTCATGCGAAGGCTTTAAACGTTTAGAGAGATATATTTATGGTAGCCAACTTTGTACGAGAGTTTTTAGATAGCTATAACGATTCAGCCTTTGTTTAAACATGCGCCTGGATATAAGCGTCACATGACAAAGATCAACTAAAGATGAAATTTCCCATCGGCCGGGATTTATTTACCGACACGGTCTAAACGCGGTGCTACCTTTACCTGACCCTTGGTCTGGGTGCCGGGCTTGGCCAAGCGACGTGTCGATCGCTACCGAAGCCTGGACAGACCTGCCGTTTTCCTACCCTGCGGAGCTTGTGAAGTGCTCGATTGAACGAGGTGGGTCCATGAACAAAGTCACGTTCCCGAACGCCTGCCAGCTGATGCGCTGGCATTTTCATCCGGTGGGCTTCGAAGCCAACATGGATGCACCCGGCAGTATGGTGGCCCGCCTGTTCGACAGGGCCAGCGGCGAGACGGTGATCGCCATCGCCGCCATCCCCTGCGCCACCGTGATGAATGCGACGGATGTCGAGCGCATCATCGAGGCCATCGAACTGGAGATCGAAACCTTCATTCCGAGACGCTCGCTGTACATCAATCGGGCCTGAAGGCCTGGGCGTCATGCTCTATTCGACTGAAGTGCCGAGTGACGTGCTCAACGAAGTGCTGAGTGAAGCAGCGCCTCGGCGATCATCGAAAAACGGCTTGTCCCCTGCAACCCTCGCCGACGCGCGCGGGATGCTTGCATCGTCGTTACCCGCGGGGTCGATAAACCAGTAGCAGTGACGAACCGCGCGGGTGATGGCGACATAGGCCAGACGCAACACTTCATCTTTCTGCGCGTTGTCGAACGCTTCCAGATCCCCTTCCCGGCCCAGCCCCGCCAGCTGATAGACCTGATTCTTGTACGGCGACTGCGTCAGATGCTGACAATCGCCGAGCAGAAACACCGCGTCGGCCTGCAGGCCCTTGGCGCTGTGGTAGGTCAGTTGCTTCAGGCGACGTTCCTGGGGCGGCAACCGGTAATCGGCATCGGCGAGGGCCTGCAAGGCTTCCGGCAAGCGGCTGCGTTCACTGCCTTTGCGGTACAGCAGCAGCACCGAGTCGCCGGCATTGTAATGTTCCGTCAGGCTGGCGAGCAGCCGGTCATCGTCGCGGTCCAGTACGGTCACCGGCAGCAGCGCCTGCTCGGCGCCGCTCGCGCGGGCCTTCTTGCCGCTGATGGCCGGCGCGGCGCGTACGATGTGTTCGGCGGCGTCGATGATGTGCTGGTGGCTGCGGAAGTTGTCGCTGAGCATGACCTTGGTGGTCGCGGGGGAGGAAAACTCCTTGGCAAACTCCATGAAGAATTTCGGCGAACTGCCGCGCCAGCCGTAGATCGATTGCCAGTCATCGCCCACGCACAGCAGCGATGAACGCTGGGCGCCACGCCCGACATGCAGCGCCGGGCCACGACTGCGGATCTCGCGCAGGCTGGCGCGGATCCACGAGACGATCTGCGGCGAGACGTCCTGGAACTCATCGATCATCAAATGCGACAGCGGTCGCAGCCCCGCGTCGCTGACCAGCTTGAGGTTTTCGGGCGAGTTTTCACCGAACAGCGAGAACATCCGGTTGTAGGTCATTACCGGCGGCGATTGATCCAGCAGGTGATTCTCGAAGGCCTTCCAGAACAGGCTGAGCGCCTCGAAGAAAAACCGGTCGGGGTCCTTATCCGAGAAGCTCATCTGCGCCACGGCGTCCGGCACGTCCAGCCCGAGGTTCTCGATGAAGCTGGCAGCGGCGACAAAACAGTCCAGCAGCGGCGCCGTGCTCAGCTCGCCTTTGACCTTGTAATCGAAGCCCGGCCCCGCCACGGCCGCGCCGGACAACGACTGCATCATGCCCCGCGAGGCCTGGTAGTTTTCCAGCCAGATGACCGGCTTGCGGCAAAACGCCTGAAACAGCGTGCGCTTGATCACCCACTCGGCCCACACCGGCAGCTTGGCGTCCGGGCGGCGCAGGTGCTGGTCTTCGCTGGGGTCGAAACCGAGGACGATCCAGGCATCCAGCTCGGCGGCATACCCGTGGACGTGGAAGGTCAGGCCGCTGACTTCGACGGTCTGGCGCATCGGCTCGACGCCCTGGATCGGCCAGGCGCCAGCGCGAATCCACAGGTCTTCAATGACGTCGCACAGTTCCTCGTCGCGCTTGGACGACAGGCCCATCACGGTGATGCGCTTCTGCACGTCCGGGTGATCGCGGTCCAGCTCCTTGAGTTGCAGGGACTGCCGGTACAGGGGCGCCATGACGTCACGAAAGCGTGAATTGGCGGCGTACAGATCGCGGTAACACAGGTTCAACTGCTGGCGCTGGGCGTCATTAATACGCAGGTCGAATGGGTTGCTGTCGGCGCTGTCGTCGAAGAGCTGGCCGGACTGGCTGCTGAGGTTCTCGAAGGCCTGCAACTGCTCGAAACCCGGCAGGCTGCGCACCAGCGGCAGGATGCGCGAATGGAACGTGCGCACCACCTCGCGGGCCTGACGCAGGGTCAGGTCATGGCCCCACAGCGCCATGATCTCGATGAGTTTGTGGATGAAATCCTTGCGCGACTCGCGGGTGAAGGTGACCACGGTCATGGCGTCCAGCTCGAAGCCCAGGTAGTGATTGAGCAGCAGCACGCGCAACACCAGCGAGGTCGATTTGCCTGCCCCGGCACCGGCAATCACGTAGGTCGACGGCGTGTCGCTGAAAATCATCTTCCACTGGGCGGCGGTCGGTTGCGCGTGAGCGGGCAGCTTCTCGGCGACGTCAGCCTTGATGCGCTTTTTCAACTCGTTGGTCAGTGGCAGGCGCCAGTCGTCGAACAGGTGATCGTCAACCCGCGGACCGCGGTGCTCAAGGGGCCGGGTGTCGCGAATCACCAGCACCTGCCGGCCTTCTTCGATGCCATCCAGATGCCCCTCGGCGTAACCCTCGTTCATGCCCTCGGCATGGCCGTTGAGGTAGCCATCGGCGTGGCCCTGGTGCCACGACGGCACGTGCTGCGCCTGCATGCGCGACAGACCGCCGCCCATCATGCGGGCCATGAGCCGTTTGAAGAACGGCAGGCGTTCGGGGGTGTTGAGGTCAGGCGGCAGTGAGTTGGGCTCGTTGGGTAGCTCGGCGGAAAAATCGTGCGGCACGCGGGCTCCGGGTATCGGGTTATCGACAGGGCACCTATGGTCGCCCCATTCGTCTTTCAGAACCAGTGAAATGCTTTGCCGTCAGGGAGTTAGCCGATAAAGGGCAACGGGTTTATAGCGTGTAAGAACGGCTAAATATCTAATTAACCGATTGCATTCATGCAGAACTTACGCTTTTTATCGATAATTAGCTGATAGATCATGGCCCCATCGACTAACAAGTCATCACCAGCGGCGCCCTGCCACAGGCCCGGCCCTGCTACGGAGGAAGTGATCATGCTGCAACTTCGACCTTTCAAATCCCTTGGCGGCGCCGACCACGGCTGGCTGAACGCCCATCACCATTTTTCGTTCGCCAGTTACTACGACGAGAGCCGCATGAACTGGGGCCAGCTGCGGGTGTGGAACGATGATGTGATCGAAGCCGGGACGGGCTTCCCGCGTCACCCGCACCGGGACATGGAGATCATCACGTATGTTCGTGAGGGCGCCATTACTCACGAGGACAGCCTGGGCAACCGTGGCCGTACCGAGGGGGGTGATGTGCAGGTGATGAGTGCCGGCACGGGGGTGGCGCACAGTGAATACAATCTGGAGTCGAAGGAGACGCGGATTTTCCAGATCTGGATCATGCCGGACGAGGTCGGTGCTCCGCCGTCCTGGGGCGCCAAGCCATTCCCGAAAGGCGACCGCGAGGGCTTTGTGACGCTGGCGAGCGGCAAGGCGGACGATGATATCGAGCTGCGGATTCGGGCCAATGCCCGGTTGGTGGCGGCGAATCTGAAGGCCGGGGAGTCGGCTGAGTATGTGCTGGATGCTGGCCGCCGGGCGTATCTGGTGCCTGCGACGGGTGTTATTGAGGTCAATGGTCTCCGTGCCGAAGCGCGAGATGGTGTGGCGGTTGAGGATGAGCGTGTGTTGCGGGTGACGGCCCTCGAAGACAGCGAAATCGTCCTCGTGGATGTCGCTTGAAAAGCGGTAGATCAAGATCAAGGGCGTCTGCCTAAGGGCAGACTGTTTCGCCTTCGGCGAGTTACTTGGAAAAGCACCCCAAGTAACCAAGGGTGCTTGCTCCTGGTTGGGCTCCTCCTTCGTCGGAGTACCCTCACTCCGGTCCCGCTCCGTGGGCCCGCGCCGAACGGACATCCCTGTCCTGACGGCGCTCTCGCCGCATCCATGCGGCTCGACCCACTCCGCGAAACCTGCGTTCAGCCTGCACCCAAGTCGCGATTGGCGGTGTTTGGGATTTTTGTGTAAGAAGATCAAGAGCAGATCAAGGGCAGATGCAGGTCAAAAGCTTCCCGGCTGAAGCCGGTCATACAGGACACCGCGTGTATTCAGTGGAACCGGCTTTAGCCGGGAATGGACGCGGAGCGTCCCGAGATGCATGCCCACGCGGAGCGTGGGCACGATCAACAAAGCAACGCGTGCAATCGATGGAATTGGCGCGGACTGTAGGACCGGCTTTAGCCGGGAAGCTTTTGATCTGTACTTGATCTTGATTTGATCTTCTTCCGCGATGGCTCAAACACCACAAATCGCGACTTGGGTGCAGGCCGAACGCAGACGGCGCGCAGTGGGCCGAGCGGCATGGATGCCGCGAGAGCGCTGCTAGGACATGGATGTCCGTTCGGCGCGGGCCCACGGAGCGTCGTCGGAGTGAGGGAACTCCGACGAAGGAGGAGCCCAACCGGGAGCACTAGCCCTTGGTTACTTGGGGCTTTATCAAGTAACTCGCCGAAGGCGAAACGTCTGCCCTTAGGCAGACGCTCTTGATCTTCGTACGCCACAGCGCAGGTTTAACCGGGGACAGATTTATTTACGGTGGAGCGCTGTAAATAAATCAGTCCCCTACACACTTTCAAGGCGCTATAGCGCCGTCAACGAGCACTTGCGCCTCAGCCACCAGACGCTTGAGGTGATCCTCGCCCTTGAAGCTCTCGGCATAGATCTTGTAAATATCCTCAGTCCCCGACGGCCGCGCAGCAAACCAGCCATTCTCGGTAATGACCTTCAGGCCACCGATCGCCTGATCATTGCCCGGCGCCTTGCTCAGGATGCTTTCGATCTTCTCCCCCGCCAGCTCCGTCGATGTCACCTGCTCCGGCGACAGCTTGCTCAACAGCGCCTTCTGCTCGAAGTTCGCCTTCGCCTCAAAGCGGGTCGAGACCGGCTCGCCCAACTCATCGGTCAACGCCTTGTACATCTCGCTCGGATCGCGCCCTTTGCGCGCGCGGATTTCCGCGGCCAGCAATGCCGGAATCAAACCATCCTTGTCCGTCGTCCAGACCGTCCCGTCGCGGCGCAGGAACGACGCACCGGCGCTTTCTTCACCGCCAAAGCCCAGCGAACCCTCGTACAAACCTTCGGCGAAGAACTTGAAGCCCACCGGCACTTCATACAGGCGGCGGCCCAGACGCTGGGTCACGCGATCAATCATCCCGCTACTGACCACGGTCTTGCCGACGGCCGCGTCTGCGCGCCAATCGGGACGGTTCTGGAACAGGTAATCGATGGACACCGCCAGGTAATTGTTCGGCGCCAGCAAGCCACCGGTTGGCGTCACGATGCCGTGGCGGTCATGGTCCGGGTCGCAGGCGAAGGCCACCTGGAAGCGATCTTTCAGGCCGATCAGGCTCTGCATGGCGAAATTGGACGACGGGTCCATGCGGATCTTGCCGTCCCAGTCCACGCTCATGAAGCGGAAGGTCGGATCAACGAATTTGTTCACCACGTCCAGATTCAGGCCGTAATGCTCACCGATCGCCGACCAGTAACGCACGCCCGCGCCACCCAGGGGATCAACGCCCAAGCGCAGGTTGGCGCCACGAATGGCGTCCATGTCGATGACGTTTTTCAGGTCCGCCACGTAGGTGTTGATGTAGTCATGGCGATGGGTGGTGTCGGCGCGCAGGGCTTTTTCGTGGGTGATGCGCTGGACGTTGACGATGCGCTCGGCCAGCAATTCGTTGGCTTTGTTCTCGATCCACTTGGTGATGTGCGAGTCAGCCGGGCCGCCGTTGGTGGGGTTGTACTTGAAGCCGCCGCTTTCCGGCGGGTTGTGCGAAGGGGTGATGACGATGCCGTCGGCCAGACCGGTCGTGCGCCCGCGGTTGTAGCAGATGATGGCGTGGGAAATCGCCGGCGTCGGGGTGTATTCGTCGCCCTCGGAAATCATCACGTTGACGCCGTTGGCCGCCAGCACTTCCAGCGCCGAAGCGGCCGCCGGGGTCGACAGGGCGTGGGTGTCGGCGCCGAGGAACAGCGGGCCGTCGATGCCGTTGGCCTGACGGTACAGGCAGATCGCCTGACTGATGGCCAGCACGTGCCACTCGTTGAAGCTCAATTCGAAAGAGCTGCCGCGGTGCCCGGAGGTACCGAAGGCAACACGCTGGGTCGCCACCGACGCATCGGGCTGGCCGGTGTAATAGGCCGTCACCAGACGAGGAAGATCGACCAGCAATTCTGCAGGCGCCAATTTGCCCGCGAATGGACTGATACTCATGCGAAACCTCCGTGGATGAAAAATAGGGAAATGACAAAAAGAAATGGTCCCGACGAGGCGGGAAACAACCATAACCGCCGCCTGAAACGCCATTAGCGCGGCAGTTTACTGGCAGTTGGACCGTGGCGCTCGGCTATTGATCCGTAACGTCCTGAGACAATTAACAGAGGCTGATCAGAGTTGCCACCACGCCGGCAACAGCTGCTGAATCTTGCGCTCGGCGAAGCGATCGTCGATCAGCACCACCACGCCGCGATCGTCCAGACCCCGAATCACCCGGCCGGCGGCCTGTACCACTTTCTGCATGCCGGGGTAGAGATAGGTGTAGTCGTAACCGGCGCCAAACAACAGACTCATCCGCTGCTTGAGTTGCTCGTTGACCGGGTTGATCTGCGCCAGGCCCAAGGTGGCAATGAACGCGCCGATCAACCGCGCCCCCGGCAGGTCGATGCCCTCGCCGAACGTGCCGCCCAGCACCGCAAAACCGATGCCCTGACTGGCTGGCGTAAAGCGCTCGAGAAACGCCTGCCGTTCCGCCTCGGCCATACCCCGGGACTGTTTCCACACCGGCACATCAGGGTGGCTGCGTTCCATCAGCTCGGCGACTTGCTGGAGGTAATCGAAGCTGCTGAAAAACGCCAGATAATTGCCGGGCCGCGCCTCGAACTGCCGCGCCATCAGCTCGACGATAGGCGCCAGCGAGGCCTGCCGATGGGAGTAGCGGGTGGAAATGCGGCTGACGATTTCCACGTCCAGCTGCGAGCGCTGAAACGGCGACTCGACGTCGACCCACGCCGTGGTGTCGGGCAGGCCCAGCAAGTCACGGTAGAAATGCCGTGGATTGAGGGTCGCGGAGAACAGCACCGCACTGATCGCAGCGGTCAGGCGCGGACGCACGAAACCGGCCGGCACAACGTTGCGCAGGCACAGGCGCGACAGCGACTTGCTGCCCAGCTCACGCTTGCTGATGTCGAACAGGAAGTGTTCGTCAAACAGCTCGGCAATACGACCGAACTGGATCGCCTCGAAATAGAAGCTCTGCAGCTCGCCGTTGGCCGCGTGGGGGTGCTCATTGAAGTAGTCGCCGAACGCTGTGATGCACAGATTGAGGCTGTTCAGAAACTTGGCGGGCGTGGCGGCGTAGGCCTGATACGGCGCGACTTGCTCCTTGTGCAGGGCGTTCCAGTCACGATTGAGCCGCTGCAGGGCTTTTTTCACCGGCTCCGGCGCGCTCTGTCGCACCTGATTCATGCTGTGCTGATCCAGGGTCGCGCTGTACATCGACCGCGTCCGCTCCACCATGTTATGGGCCTCGTCCACCAGCACCGCGACCCGCCACTGATTGAACTGACTGAGCCCGAACAGCATGCCGCTGAGGTCGAAATAGTAGTTGTAGTCGGCGATCACCACGTCCGACCAGCGCGCCAGCTCCTGGCTCAGGTAATACGGGCAAACCTGATGGCCCAGCGCAACCTCACGCACGCCTGCCTGATCGAGCCACGGCTTGATCATCGCCTCGCTCCGCGCCGCCGGCAGTCGGTCGTAAAAACCTTTGGCGAGGGGGCATGAATCCCCATTGCACGCCTTGTCCGGGTATTCGCAGGCCTTGTCCCGCGCGACCATTTCCAGCACGCGGAGGTTCAGCTCCGGCGCACTTCGGCCAATCACGCTCAGCGCATCCAGCGCCAGCTTGCGGCCCGGGGTCTTGGCGGTCAGGAAAAACACCTTGTCCAGCTTGCGCGTCGGCGCGGCCTTGAGCATCGGAAACACCGTGCCGATGGTCTTGCCGATGCCGGTGGGCGCCTGGGCCATCAAACAGCGCCCGGTGCTCACCGCCTTGTACACCGACTCGGCCAACGCCCGCTGCCCGGTACGGAAATCGGCGTGGGGAAACTTCAGAACGCTGAGCCCATGGTCGCGGGCATCGCGGTGGGCCAGCTCCTGCCGCGCCCACTGCAGAAAGATGCCTGCCTGAGCTTCGAAAAATGCCTGCAACTCGGCCGCGGTGAAACACTGCTGAATGAGGGTTTCCTGCTCACTGATGATGTTGAAGTACACCAGCGCCAGATTGACCTCGGCCAGCTGCAACTGCTGGCAGAGCAGCCAGCCATATACCTTCGCCTGGGCCCAGTGCAGCTGCCGATGGTTCGCGGGCATGCTGCTCAGGTCGCCGCGATAGGTCTTGATCTCCTCGAGCTGGTTCAGCGCAGCGTCGTAACCATCCGCCCTGCCCCGAATCTTCAGCTCATGAAACACCCCCCTCAACGCCACTTCGGTCTGATACTGCGGCCCACGCCGCGCCGCCACCGTCCGATGCCCGGCAATCCCCTCCTGCGCCGTGGGCGACGGCGTAAACCGCAAATCCAAATCCCCCGCCTTCGCCGTAAACTCACACAACTCCCGCACTGCGACCCGATACCCCGTTTCCGGATCGACAGCCGCCACCGCCACAGGCTCGACAGAAACTGCGCGGGTATCGGGGGAAATGCTGGAAATGGAAGTCACTGAAAAGGCTGGCCGTCGATCGGAACACTGGACGGACGTACAGATAACAGCTCAATGCGGTCGAGGCAAACGGAAATGGATTGGCGGACAGGTTTCAGCGCAGAGCGCCAGGGGATACATTCCCACGCAGAGCGTGGGAACGATCAACCAAGCCGGTTTCAGGATCAAAATCGATGCTGTATGAACTGGCCTCTTCCCGGCTAAAGCCAGTCCTACAAAGGCATCGCATGCGTACAGTGGGATTTGCGGCGACCTCGACCGTAGGACCGGCTTCAGCCGGGAAGCTCTTGATCTGCGCAACGCTTTTGATCTTGATCTTCCTACGCAAAACGCCCAAACGACACCAAACGCGACTTTGGTGCAGGCCGAACGTAGACGACGCGCAGTGGGCCGAGCCGCATGGATGCGGCGAGAGCGCCGTCAGGACATGGATGTCCGTTCGGCGCGGGCCCACGGAGCGTCGTCGGAGTGAGGGTATTCCAACGAAGGAGGAACCCAACCGAGAGCAAGCACCCTTGGTTACTTGGGGATGGTGCGACTTTCGACTTTTCCAAGTAACTCGCCGAAGGCGAAACAGTCTGCCCCCAGGCAGACGCTCTTGATCTTAAGGATCTTGATCTGAAAGGGACCTATCCCATCCGCTCTTGCACCAGCGCATTACGAATAATCACCAGCATCGACTCAATATTCTGATCCCAATCCACCGTCGCGCTGACCCGCACACACTGCTGATGCAACCCCCGCACACTGAACAACTCCCCCGGCGCCACCACGATCCGCTGCTCCAGCAACCGATTGAACACCCGCGCTGTATCCACCCGATGCACACTCTCCAGCCAGATCGACGCCCCACCCAGAGGACGCACAAACGCCACCTCATCCCCCAGATATTGCTCCACCCCACTCACCAACTCCCCGACCCGCCGCTCAAGACAACCCCGCAACTCACCCATGTGTCGATCCAGCTGCCCCGACGCGTACAACCGCGCAATCGCCTTCTGCCGAACCGGCGGCAAACGGAACGAACGCAACACCCACTGCTGATGCAACAGCGCCCGCGAATGCCGACTCAACAGATACCCGAACGGCGCCTCCAGTCCGATCATCTTGTCGAACGCCCCCAGCACAAGCAGCCGCTGCGGATCAATCAAATCCCGAAACGGCGAACGGCCCTCCTCGAAACATAAGCCGCCATGGGTATCGTTCTCCAGCACCCACAATCCCTGCAGGTTCAACCCCTCCGCCATCCGCACACGCTGGGCGGAAGGCATCAATTGCCCGCGAACCGGGTCCATCCGCGACGACACAATCGCCATTTTCACGCCTTCCTGCTGGATCAGCGCACCCAGCTCATCGACGTCGATGCCCCCTTGCGCGTCGGTGCAGACTTCAATCACCCGAATCCCGTAGGCCTGCAGTGTGCGCAGAATGCTCCAGCCGCACGGCGACTCCACCAGCACGGCGCAATCACGCAGTTGCAACGCTTCAATGACCGTCTTCAGCACGCCGGTCTTGTCAGGCCCGATGAACACGTTGTCCGGGTGCCAGCAATGCTCGGTGGAAGAGGTGTAGTGGCCCGCCAGGGCCGTGCGCAGCTCGACATCGCCGAAGGGCTGAAAACGCGGGTCGGGCTGGCAAGGGTAGTGACGCATGAGGTCGCGCTCAACGCTTAGCAGCGCACCGTGAAGCGACACCAACAGCGTCGGCTCATCGGCGCCGAAGACGAACATGTCCGGGCGCCGGGCGCTGGCATGGAAACGCGTGAACACGTCATCGCCTTCCAGCGGCATATCGTTACAGGGATTGGGCAGCGCGAAATAGCCGGACTTGGGCACGGAACAGATTCGTCCTTCCTTTTCGAGCAGGCTGTAGGCGTTCTGCACCGTGGAAATCGAAACGCGCAGCCTTCGCGCCAGCAGCCGCAACGAAGGCAGACGTACAGCCGGCCCGGACGACATTTCGTTGGTCAGCCTGAGCAGGTAGCGGTACACCCTCTGGTAGGCAAAGTCGGTCTTGTTGTGATTCATCGAACACCCCATCCATGCGCCAGGCGCAGGGTCATTGAGAAAGAACCCCGTCGACCGCCCGAGGCTCGTCGCATCACTTCGCATCAGTTCATAAAACAGCCTTCAGCGCCCCGAGATCAGTTCCGTGGTCCGTGCGCCGGTGAGCGGATCGACCGTCGCCACCCGGCGTTTGTCAGGGTCGCTGGCGCGTACCCGGGTGATGATCGACTGGTCGTCGTTGAAGTCCACGTGGCGCTTGGCGTACAGCGATTGCAGTCCCTTCAGACTGAGGCCGCTGACTTCCACCAGCCAGTGCGGCACCAGGTCCGGGACGATCTCACCGGCGAGGGTCTTGTGCAGATCGCTGAGCCCTACCAGCATGCCGGGGTGATACCGACGCAGGAAATCCTCGAGCCGGGCGCCGGCGTCGACGAAGGGCGAGAACAGCAGGCACACCCATTGCGTCTCGCCCAGGCCAAATGCCTCCTGACCGTAGCCTTCGGCCAGCTGACGGCGGTCGTCGATTTTTTCCGGGCTGTCGTAGGCGGCCAGCGCCTGGGCGATCAATCGAGCGGGCATGCGTTTGCGGCGCATCATGGCGCCCGCCAGCTGCAGGTACTCGGCGATGCCCTCGCTGTACGCCCTCCCCTCAATGAATTCGGCCTTTAGCCCGCGCAGGTGGGCCATCAGCAGCGGGTTGGCGCAGTCCGATTCGCTGAAGCTGAACGCCAGGTCATCAAAGCGGAAGCCCAGAAAGTCAGTGAGCAGCCCCCAGTGTTCCTCCGTGCGAAAGCCGATGAGGTCCGCGGCAGTCAGCAACGTCGGGGCGATGTTGCGGTGCGGGTATACCGGTGGCCGGCCGTAGCCCGTCCCGTCTGCCGCCTCGCCGTACAGCTCCTCGTAATAGGCGCGCCCGACCCTGTCGATGACGCTCAATGCTCCGCTGAAACCCAAGGTGTGCCAGGGGTCGACTTTTCGACCGCCATGGCGCGCCAGACGCATGATCCAGGTCGCGTACTGTTTCTGCTCCTTGAGCGAGTCGCCGCTGATTACCGCGTGGACGCCGTCACCCCAGCTGGCAGCGCGGACCAGGAAATCCGCCATGCCCAGATAACAGCTGTTGCAGAAGGTGGTTCGCGCATCGCCAGCGGTCAGGTGGCCGCCCAGCAGCAGGTCGGAGCGATTCTGTTCACGACCCGCCGTCGAAAAGGGCAAATCGGGCTCGAAGATCTGCACGTACTGATGATCGATCACCAGCAGCTCGACCCTCGGGTCGTCGTGGAGAAACAGCGCCGAATAGCAGCGGTCGATGTTGCCCATTACCGCCGAGGTAATGCCCGCATGACGCATGTTGGCAACCTGCAGCCTGAACGTTGCCGGCCCGCGTGCGGCGATGGTCAGTTGCGCAGCACGCAACATGGCCACGGTATAGGCGCTGTCTTTGCCGCCGCTAAATGCCACCAACACTTTATAGCCGCCAATCCTGTCAATTCCGCCTGCGGCGACAATCAAACGCTGGATCAACAACTGCAGCGCTGTTCGTTCGTTGCGATTCAAATAACCTGAAAGACGCTGCAGCACTTGCTGATAGACATAGTTCATGGCTTGTTCGTGCATTGAACTCATGGCTTCACTACCCGACTGATCTGCCTGGCGACACTGTTGGCCATAAGAAGCTTGATATCCCTGCAGGAGGCTGGCCCAACCGTTATGGCCGCGGCGGACCGATTACCAGGCAAAGCAGAGGGCGGCAGGTCAATAGGCATCGACTCGTTCCTTGAGCATTTAATTATTGAAACTATTATCGACGCCTACAGAACAATTACAAGCCAGTCACTGCCGACACGTGAATGTTCTCCTTTCGACAAATCCGAATCGGAATTAAACAGGACTGTTTAAAGCTGTGTTTAGTAAAACGGGCAATGTATTGATTCGACTGCATTTAAAATACTTGTCAACGCCACGCATGACGCGCGTTGATCAATATATTAAACACTCCATAAACAAAAAGCCTTCCAGAAGATTCGGGAAGGCTTGAGTGATACAACATGACCCGTGACTGACAGGGCGGATACCTTCAAATCGGTCTCCGACACCTCAATCCCGACGCCGGATCAAAAGCGTCGAGCATTCAATGAGCGCGATGGTCTGCACTCAGGATGGATCGACCTCAACCACCACACGACCGCCTACCGGGCAACCGTCCATCAAACGGTGGGCCTCGACCAGTTGATCGAAGGGAAACACTTTGGTGATCTGCGGCACCAGCATGCCATCCGCTGTCATCTGGTTGATGTCGCGCAACGCCCGCTTGATCGCCTCTTCGTCCTGCTTGATGCCCAACTCCGGCTTGCCGGTGAAGTTGCCCACGCAGTGCACGAAGAACTGAATGTTCTTCTGAAACGCTGCACACGCCGGGAACGGCGTCTGGTTGCCGCCTTGCAGGCCATAGAGAATCAGACTGCCACGTGGCGCCAGCACATCACCCAGGATCGACATCTGCGGACCACCCAGACCGTCGAGGACAATGTCCACGCCGCGGTTGTCGGTGTAGCGGTTGATCGTCAGAAGCAAATCCTCTTCTTCGGTGACGATCACCTTGTCCGCGCCCATTTTCAGCAGGTATTCGCGGCACGCGTCGGTCTTGGTCGCCGCGATCACCTTGACGCCGAGCGCCTTGCCCAGCTGCAGGAACGCAGGCCCCGCGCAATGGCTGGCATCGGTCACCAGCGCCGTTTGCCCGGGTTTGGCCCGTGCCAGTTCAACGAACGCAAAGTACGCCACCAGCATCGGCGTGTAGTGAACGGCCGCCTGATTGGGCGTCAACACGTCCGGGTAATGGGTCACGGAAGTGCGCGGCAACAGGATCAGCTCGCCATAGACCGGGTACACATTGACGTCAGCCGAAGGGAAGCTGGCCACCTTGTCGCCCACTTTCAGGTCGGTCACGCCATCGCCGATGGCAGTAATGACGCCCGCCATTTCGGAACCCAGACCGGCCGGCAGGCGAGCCTGGGATGAAGCCAGATTTTGTCGCCACAGCACGTCGTACCAGGTGACGCCGATCGCCTGGACGCGCACTTGCACCTCACCGGGTGCAGGCAACGCGACCGGCAGCTCTTCTACTTTGAGCACCTCGGCCGGACCGAACTGATGAAAACGGATCGTGCGGGACATTTCGAACCTCGCCTTATGAACCTTGATGCCCTGAACTCTATCCGGACGCCGCCGGTAACACTATCAGTGGCTATTAATAGTCAACATGCCTGCTGTCGATTCTGATGGGGCAAGCGGTCGCCGAATCTGTAGCAGCCGTCCCGGGCCTGCAGGGCGCACATTGTTGGGTGCTCACGGCGACATTGCAACCCGGTGGCCCAATATCGATGAATCCCGGGCGCCACGCTGGCTGCATCGACGCAGATTACAAAGGGCCAGTACATAGGGATTGGTGTGTTTCTGCCCGTCAAGGTTTCATCGGCGCCTATCGGCGGCAGCGCACGAAGCGCATTTCCAGACACGCCGGAAAATTCAACGATGCAGACAACCGGTATTTACCCGTAATATCCCTGCCTGAGTTGAACACGTGGCGTGCGTCTGGGCCGCCGCTGCTGTTTTGAACCTGTATCGACCCATGTCCCCGAGACCCCCGTCATGAATCGCAACGACCTGCGTCGCGTCGACCTCAATCTGCTCATCGTTTTCGAAACACTGATGCATGAACGCAGCGTCACCCGCGCGGCCGAGAAGCTGTTCCTCGGTCAGCCGGCGATCAGTGCGGCGTTGTCGCGGTTGCGCGGGCTGTTCGACGATCCGCTGTTCGTGCGCACCGGCCGCAGCATGGAACCCACCGCGCGGGCCATCGAGATCTTTGGTCTGCTGTCCCCTGCCCTGGACTCCATTTCCACCGCCGTCAGCCGCGCCGCCGACTTCGACCCGGCCACCAGCACCGCCGTGTTCCGCATCGGCCTGTCCGATGAAGTCGAGTTCGCCCTGCTGCCCTCACTGCTCAAGCGCCTGCGCTCGGAGGCCCCGGGCATCGTGCTGGTGGTGCGTCGCACCAACTACATCCTGATGCCCGCACTGCTGTCCTCCGGCGAAATCTCCATCGGCGTCAGCTACACCGACGACCTCCCCGCCAACGCCAAGCGCAAAGTGCTGCGCCGCAGCAAACCCAAACTGCTGCGCGCCGACACCATGCCGGGGCCGATCACCCTGGACGACTTCTGCGCCCGCCCTCACGCACTGGTGTCGTTTGCCGGCGACCTGGGCGGTTTCATCGACGAACACCTGGAAAAAATCGGCCGCAAACGCCACGTCGTGCTGGCGGTTCCGCAGTTCAACGGGCTGGCGACGCTGATTGCCGGGACTGACATTGTGGCGACCGTGCCGGATTACGCGGCTGCCGTGCTGACGGCTGCGGGTGGTGTGCGCTCGGAGGAGTTGCCGATTGAATCGCGTACGTTCGAGCTGCACATGGCTTGGCGCGGGTCGCAGGACAATGATCCGGGGGAGAGATGGTTGCGGTCGCGGATTCAGATGTTTTTTGGGGATCCGGACAGCCTTTGAAATGTATCGCTTTCGTCGAGAGCAGCTGAATTGATATGAAGATTAGCTAGCGTCATCAATTTCGCCCAAACGTATTATCGGTTTGGGTTGCAAGCCCGGCCTCGTTAACATTTTCGAGGTCAGGTTAAGGGTTTCGACTGCAGGTCGCATCAGCCAGTCCATCCTCCCAACGGCAACTCAACGCCGCTCCCCGCTTCGCCCCAAAACGCCTCCGCCGCCTGACTCAGTTGCGCCTTCGGCCGGGTCAGGTGAATCTCCAGCGGAATGTCCCAGCTCTCGTCCAACGCTCTAACCAGTCGCCCTTCCAGCACTTCCTGCTCAGTCAGGCTCTTCGGCAGCCACGCCACGCCTTTGCTCTCCAGCGCCATAGACATCAGCACCGCCGCAAGGTGGCTGCTGAACAGGGGTTTGAGGTGAAGGTAATCTTCCTTGCCCCGCAGCCTGTGGGCAACGATACGTCCCAGCCCGGATTCGTGGGTGTACGCCAGATACGGCAACGCCGCCGGCGCGGTACCGAATCGGGTCGATGTGCTCGCCAAAGGCACCAGCACGTCCTCGCCCACCTTCTTGCTGATGAACTGATCAGGCGCCAGCAGCGGCGGCACGTCGGGGTGGCGATGGCAGAGCATGAACTGCACCTGACCGTGGATCAGCATCTGCTCGCAGACGGCCATGCTGTCGGAATGCAGCTGCACGGCTTCGATGAGCGCGGCGTTTTCCGAGCTTCGCAGCCACTTGGGAAAGAAGGTGAACGACAGGGAATGAGTCGCCGCGAATTTCAGTGACCGCGCTGCCATCCCGGCCACTTCCTGGGCCTCGTTGCGCATCCGGTACAGGTGACGGGCCGCCTCCTGAGCACTGGGCAGAATTTGCCTTCCCGCCTCGGTGAGTGTTGCGCCTTGGGGTGTGCGCACGAACAACTCCACCCCCATCCAGCTCTCCAGCGAGCGGACGCGGCGGCTGAAGGCCGGCTGGGTCACGTGTCGGGCTTCAGCGGCGCGGACAAAGCTGCCGTACTCCGCCAGCGCTGAAAGGTCTTCGAGCCAGACGAGTTCCAAGGGGCCATGCCTCCTGTGCATAGGGTGCGGCATTAATAGCATTGGGCGGGCGACGTCGCAAAGCCTAACGTGGGGCCACGAACAACAGCACGAAAAACAAGAGTAACCTGCCATGCGCATCGTCGACATTCGTGAGAAAACCGTCTCCATCGCCTCGCCCATCGCCAACGCCTACATCGATTTTTCCAAGATGACCTGCTCGGTCGTTGCGGTGATCACTGATGTGATTCGTGACGGTAAACCTGTCATCGGCTACGGCTTCAATTCCAACGGTCGCTACGGCCAGGGCGCGCTGATGCGTGACCGCTTTCTGGCGCGCATCACCGAAGCGGACCCCGACACCCTTGTCGATCACGAGAACAATAACCTGGACCCGTTCGCCATCTGGAAAGCCCTGATGACCAACGAAAAGCCGGGCGGCCACGGTGAACGCTCGGTCGCGGTGGGCACCATCGACATGGCCGTGTGGGATGCGGTCGCCAAGATCGAAGGCAAACCCCTGTATCGCCTGCTGGCTGACCGTTACCGTAACGGCGTGGCCGATCACAAAGTCTGGGTCTATGCCGCGGGCGGCTATTACTACCCCGGCAAAGACCAGACCAAGCTCAAAGCAGAGATGCAGAGCTACCTGAATCGCGGTTATGACGTCGTCAAAATGAAGATCGGTGCCGTGCCGCTGGACGATGACATCCGTCGCATCGAAGCGGTGCTTGAGGTGGTGGGTGACGGGCGTCGTCTGGCGGTCGATGCCAACGGCCGTTTTGATCTGGAAACCGGCATTGCGTATGCCGAAGCCATCAAGCCGTACAACCTTTTCTGGTACGAAGAAGTCGGTGACCCGCTGGACTACGCCCTCCAGGCCGAGCTCGCCAATCATTACGAATTGCCCATGGCGACGGGTGAAAACCTGTTCTCCCACCAGGACGCGCGCAACCTGCTGCGCCACGGAGGTATGCGCCCTGATCGCGACTTTCTGCAGTTCGACTGCGCGTTGTCCTACGGACTGGTGGAATACATGCGCACCCTGAAAGTGATGGAAGACATGGGCTGGTCGTCACGCCGAGTGGTGCCCCACGGTGGTCACCAGATGTCGCTGAACATCGCCGCCGGCCTGCACTTGGGCGGGAATGAGTCGTACCCGGACGTCTTCCAGCCCTTCGGCGGTTTCGCCGACGGGATCAAGGTGGAAAACAGCTACGTCGGCCTACCGGATATTCCTGGCGTTGGCTTTGAAGCGAAGTCCGCCTTGTACGCCGTGATGCGCGAGTTGGGTGAGGGCTGAACGACGATGGTGTCGGCACTCCGCTCACCGAATTCGATGCCGCCGCCCAGAGGACGAAACAGCGTTTGCTGCTTCACTGGATCAGGGAACGCGTTGACGAGAATCCTGCCTTGGTGATGGAAGACGCAGATGGCGAGGTGGCGACATGTGTGCTCCAGTATGTGAATGCTGAATTCGGATGCAGGACCGGCATTAGCCCGGAAGGCATCGGGCGTCACGCTGCAAATGTACGGGTGTTCATGCCGGCCACTTCCCGGCTGAAGCCGGCCCCACTCACAGCACCGCGTATCCCGGTAGTCGGGGCAGTCAACTGCATTCAAAAACCGATGGTCGCGGACAGCAGATAGGTCCTGGGAGTTGCCAGTGTCAAGCCGGGCTCGCTGTCATCCGACGCGCCGGCGGAGGCCCAGTAACGCTTGTCCATGACGTTTTCGACATTGGCGCGCAGCGTGATGTCCTTCTGGTCGACTTTGAAGGCATAACGCGCACCTACATCGAACCGCTCGGACGAATCGATGCTTTTGCTGTTGGCCTGGTCCAGATACTGCGAACTGGTGTAGATGCCCCGTCCGGTAAGGGTCAGGCCCTTGACCTGCGGCACGTCCCACTCGGCACTCAGGTTGACGTTGTATTCGGGCGTGGCAGGTGCCCGGTTGCCATCGAACTGACCGTTGACGGTGTGGGTGAGTTCGCTGTCGATGTACATCACCCCGCCCAGCAGGCGGAAGCCCTTGAGGGGTTCGCCGAACATCGTCAGCTCGACACCGTCATTCTGACGCTTGCCATTGGGGCCGAAGACCCGCGACGTGGCGTTGGTCTCGTAAGCCGGCTGCTTGATACGGAACACACTGGCGGTGAACGCATACGATCCCAGGTCATACTTGGCACCGACTTCGACCTGACGACTGACGAACGGCGGGAATATCTCGTCCTCATTAATCGAGGTAGACGGCGCGATTTTGCCCTGGCTCAGGCCTTCCATGTAGTTGGCGTACACCGACAAGTCATCAGTCACCTTGTACAGAATGCCACCTGACGGCGAAACCTTCTCCTCGTCGTAGGCGGTGTCACCCCTGACGTTGTCAGTCCAGTCATCAACCTTGACCCGCTGCCAGCGGGCACCGAGTGTCAGCAGCAGGCGGTCATCGAAAAAACCCAGTGTGTCGGTCAAGGCCAGGCCGCTGAAACGGTTTTCGGTATAGACCTTGGCGTCGGATCGAGTCGGGTTGACGGGAGTCGGCGTCTCGACCGGGTCGTACAGGTTGCTGGGCGAGGACGCATAGCGCGCGCCGCCGTTCTCGAAGTCCATGTAGAAATAGCTGGCAGCCAGATTGACCTCGTGGCTGACCGGACCGGTGTGGAACCAGTTGCGCACCCCGGCGTTGGCCGTCCGGACATTTTCGTCACGGGTAAAGTCGCGGGGCTGCACGCTGAAGTCGCCCGCATTGTTGGTCACCGACACCGCGTGGCGCAGGAACTCATGGTTGCTTTTGCGCGCACCGACGCCGCCGTAGAGCATGACCGAATCATTGACGTCGTACTCGGCATTCACCGCCCCGAAGGTGTCACGGGTGCGCGCCTTGCTCCAGGCCTGCGCATAGTTGTCGCGCACATCGCTGGCGTTGGGCACTTTGGCATTGGCACCGACCTGCACGCGCTCCTGGGGTGCGTCGGTGTCACGTTCGGTGTGACCGATATCGGTCGACAGGCGCAAGCGCTCGCCCCGGAAGTCCAGCCCCAGCACCGCCATCTCGCGGTCGACGCTCTGGTGGTCCCACTCGGTATCGCCAGACTGTTTGACGCCGTTGAAGCGGATACCGAATTTGTCGTCTTCACCGAACCGGCGAGCCACGTCCACAGCGGTGCCGACTTGTCCCTTGGAGGCATAGCTGGTAGTGAATTCGGTGATAGGTTTGTCGGTTGCCCGTTTCGGCACCACGTTGATGCCCCCGCCGACGCTGCCACGGGGCGAGATGCCGTTGATCATCTGGCTGGGGCCTTTAAGGATGTCGACCCGCTCGGCCATCTCCATGTCGATGGTGTAGGTGGGCAGGATGCCGTAAAGACCGTTGTAGGAAACGTCACTGTTGAACAGGCTGAGACCACGAATGGTGAACTGTTCGTACCGTCCGCCCGCCGGGTTGGTGGAGCGCACCGACGGGTCACTGGCAATCAGGTCGCCCAACGTGCGGGCCTGCTGGTTTTTCACCGCCTCCTGGGTGTAGGTGGTCATGCTGAACGGCGTTTCCATGAAATCCCGCGAGCCGAGCATGCCTTGCGAGCCTTTGCGCGCCACCTGACCGCCTGCATATTCCTGACCGTCTGTGGAGCCTACGTCGCCGACAATCGACGTCGGCGCCAGTTGCAGGCTCGTGCTTTGAACGGCAGGAATCAGCGTGTACGCCTGATCGCCGACGGACACCAGTTGCAGGCCAGTGCCCTGCAACAGTCGCGTGAAGCCTTCTTCGACTGCGAAGTCGCCCGACAGCCCGGCGCTGTTACGTCCGTTCACCAGCGCAGGGTCTACCGACAGGTTGACGCCGGCCTGTCCGGCAAACCGGGTGAGCGCGGCACTCAGCGTGCCAGCAGGCACTTCGTAGGCGCGCCTGTTCGCGGTGTCGGCCCAGCTGGTCGAGATGAACAGAGGACTGGAATTCAGGGTCAGCAACAGACTGAAATGCAACAGCGGGCGCAAACGGTGGGGAGACACTGCGGACATAAAGGAAAGCTCTCGTCATTTTTTTTCACTACCTGGAATGACCGGCGGGACGAAAAAAAGGGACAGGCTTCACGCACTATTTTTTGCGGGTGTGTTTTTTCGGGGCGCCAGGGTGACCCAGTAGCGGGTGCGCATATGAATGTCTACCGGCAGACTGGCTGCCAGCAGCGACAGAACCCGGTCAGTGTTATCGAGCTTGAAACTGCCGGTGACCCGTAATGCTTCAAGCTCGGGCTCCCAACGCAGCAGGCCGGGGCGGTATCGACCGAGCTCTCGCAGAAAATCGCCCAACGGCTGATTCTGCGCAGTCAGCACGCCGTCTCGCCAGCCGGGCAGCATGGCGTCGAACGCGGTGACCGGCCCTGCGCCGTCTGCGCGCAGGCTGATCTGCTGTTGCGCCTGCAAAACCAGCGCAGGGCCCTGCAACGGATGGACCTGCACCGAACCGCGGACCACCGAGACCCGGCAGCCGTTCGGGTCAAGACGCACGCAGACCTCACCCTGACTGACCCTGACACGACCGTAGGGACCGTCGATGGACAACGGCGCGCTACCCGGCACGTTGAGTGCGATTTCCCCGCGTATCAGCGTGATCTGCCGGGCACCGAGATCGACGTTGACGGCGCTGTCGGTGTTCAGTTGCAGGACACTGCCATCGGCCAGTGTCAGTCGCTGGTGTTCACCAATGGCGGTGTGCAGGTCGGCGCGCCAGACCTCCAGCGGTAACTGACGCGCCAGCAGCCAAACCGCCGGAGCCAGTGCGACAACGCCCAATGCCCTTTTCAGCGCGGCACGTCGAGCCGGGTCGGGACGGTCCAGCGTCGCCATTGCCAGATTGGCCGGCAAGGTCGAAAAACGCTGGCGCAGTTGCTGAGCCTTTTGCCAGGCGCGCTCGTTGTCGACCGCACTGTCGCGCCAGTGCTGCAGCATGAGGTGATCTTCTTCACTGGCACTGCCGGACTCGAGCAGCGCCAGCCATCGTGCAGCGCTGCGAATCACCTCGCGCTCTTCGTTCGAAGGTGACGACCGAATCACCAATCCACCAGCAGGCAGTGCTCATAGGCTTGCGCCATGTAGCGTTTGACGGTGCGCTCCGACACTTCAAGGCGCTGCGCAATGTCGCGGTAGCCCAGGCCTTCGAGCTGACTCCAGAGAAATGCCCGACGTACCGCCGCCGGCAGACCGTCCAGCAACTCGTCGAGTGCTTGCAGGGTTTCCAGCAGCAGCCAGCGCTGTTCGGGAGACGGCACGCTGTCCTCAGGCAACCGGGCCAACGCCTCCAGATAGGCCTGCTCAAGACTGCGCCGCGTGTAGAAATTGCTGAGCAGGCGCTTGCCCACGGTCAGCAAAAATGCCCGTGGTTCCCGCATATCGGCGATCTGTTGCGAGCTGGACAGCACCCGTAAAAAGGTGTCCTGGCTCAGGTCCGCCGCATCCCAGGCATTGCCCATTCGCTTGCGCAGCCAGTTTTCAAGCCAGCCGTGATGGTCGCGGTACAGGGAATGCAGGGTCTGCGGAGGGAGCGTCGCTGTGTCAATCATGACAGGAGCCTTGAGCGATGGATGCGCCAAATGCGAATGATTCTAATCAGTGCGCTATGCCGAGTCCATGCTCTTTTATTAAAAGGCCCGAGCAAGCGCCTCAGCGCATCACCGCTTGATGACGCCGAAACACAGGCGTTCTCACGCCTTCAGCTTGCGCGCCAGGAAATCGCGAATGTACTGCGCTATCTCGGGCGCATGGGTCTCCAGCGCAAAGTGTCCGGCGTCCAGAAGATGGACCTCGGCGTTGGGGATGTCCTTGCGAAACGCCAGCGCACCCGGCGGGATGAAGGCCGGGTCGTGCTCGCCCCATACGGCGAGCAACGGCGGTTGGTGCGTGCGCAGATACGCCTGGAACGCGGGATAGGCGGCGACGTTGGTGCGGTAGTCGAGAATCAGGTCCAGCTGGATGTCCTCCGCGCCGGGCCGGGCCATGTAAAAAATGTCCAGGTTGTAGCCGTCGGGCGAGAGCTTCTCGGGATCGGCACCGGTGCCGTATTGCCAATCACGAATGGTCTTCGGCGACAGCGACGGGCGACAGGCTTCGCGGTTGGCCGCCGAAGGATCACGCCAATAGGCTTGCCACGGATCCCACTGATCGCTGAAGCCTTCAAGGTAGGCGTTGCCGTTCTGGCTGATGATGGCCGTCACCTTTTCCGGGTTGGCGGCGGCGAGGCGCAGGCCGGTGGGCGCCCCGTAGTCGAACAGGTACAGCGCGTACTGAGTCAGCCCCAGCGCCTCGGTGAACCCTTCGACCACCTTGTAGAGGTTGTCGAAGGTGTAATCGAACTGGCCCCGCGGCGGCGCTTGGGTGTTGCCGAAACCGGGCAAATCCGGCGCGATCAGGCGGTACTGGCTGGCCAGCAACGGCATCAAGGTGCGGAACATGTGGCTTGCGCTCGGGAAGCCGTGGAGCAGCAAAAGCACAGGAGCGTCTTTGGCGCCGACTTCGCGGTAGAACACCTCGACGTTGCCGACCTTTTGCGTGTGGAACCTGACATCGAATGCACCATCGACCTCGATGCTGCCCTGCTGAGCGGATGGGAGTGAGCTGGCGGATGCAGCGCCCACGAATGAAGCAGCGACCGCGGACGCTGCGCCCACCGCGGACGCTTGCAAGATGCCGCGGCGACTGACGCCAGGCTTGATGTTCGAGGAGGTGGCCGAATCGATGGTAGTCATTGGGAGACCTGCATGAGTGGATTCATGCTGAAGCCTATTGCCGGCAGTGACCGTCGTGAATCACCAGAAAACTCAACTCACCATTGCGGTTTTTGCAACGTTGCCAGGCCTCATGTGAGCAGCGATAGCAACTCGGACCCGCTCAGAGCCCGCGTGCATTCAGTAGGACCGGCTTTAGCCGGGAATGCATCAGTGGTCACGCTGCAAATGTGTGGTGTTGATGCCGGCCTCTTCCCGGCTGAAGCCGATCCCACTAAAGGCACCGTGGCATCCCGGTACGACCGGCTTGGAATTTCATTGGGGCTTAGGGTGGATCAACGCAATAAGCCCTCAAATAATGGAGGTATAGAAAGACGCTGCAGGGCGGTGCAGCCTATCAATTGCAGACCTTTTATGACGCCGAACATCATTACCACTGATAGTTACCTTCGTGTCATTCGATTCGTGCAATAACACCCCCGAGAACATTATCCGCCCATCTCAATAACATCGGCGGATTCTCCCATGCTTCAGTCTTTAACTCCTTTGCGCTATCCCCTCGCCGCGTTGACCCTTGTGGTCATCAGCGCGTGCGGCCGGACGCCTGAAGCGACGGTTGCGCCGGCGGCGGCGAAAGTCAACGTGGCCAAGGTGATCGAGCAACCGGTCAACGAGTGGGACGAAGTCACCGCCCGCCTGGAATCGCCGGAGACCGTTCAGGTTCGTCCGCGTGTTTCCGGCCAGATCGATTCGGTTGCCTTCACTGATGGCGCGTTGGTGAAGAAAGGCGACCTGCTGTTCCAGATCGACCCCCGCCCGTTCGAAGCGGAAGTGCATCGTCTGGAAGCGCAACTGCAGCAGTCCAAGGCCGCTGCCCAGCGCAGTACCAATGAAGCCCAGCGTGGCGAACGTCTGCGCATCAACAATGCGATCTCCGCCGAACTCGCCGACTCACGCACCACCACCGCCCAGGAATCCAAAGCCGCCGTTGCCGCCATCCAGGCACAGCTTGATCTGGCGCGCCTGAACCTGAGTTTCACCCGCGTTACGGCACCCATCACCGGCCGCGTCAGCCGTGCGGAAATCACCGCCGGCAACATCGTGACCGCCGATCAGACCATCCTCACCAGCCTGGTCTCCACCGACAAGGTCTACGCCTACTTCGACGCCGACGAGCGCGTGTTCCTCAAATACAACCAGCTGGCCCGCGACGGCAAGCGCGGCGCAACGACGCCGGTGTACATGGGCCTGTCCAACGAAGCGGAAAACCCGCACCTGGGTCAGATGAACTTCGTCGACAACCAGGTCAATCCGCGCACCGGCACCATCCGTGGCCGGGCCGTGTTCGACAACAGCAAGGGCGAATACACCCCGGGCCTGTACGCACGCCTGAAGCTGGTTGGCAGCGGCACCTACTCGGCCATGCTGATCAAGGACGAAGCGGTCGGCACCGACCTGGGCAAGAAATTCGTGCTGGTGGTCGACAAGGACAACAAGGCGATCTACCGCAGCGTTGATCTGGGGCCGAAGCTTGAAGGCTTGCGCATCGTGCGCAGCGGTCTGAGCAAAGACGACCGCATCGTCGTCACCGGCCTGCAGCGCGTGCGTCCGGGTTCACCGGTTGACCCCCAGGACACGCCGATGGCCAGCGACGAAACACTCACCGCACTGCAACAACAACGCCAGGCGCTCGAAGCCAGCAACGCACCCAAGGCCCAGCCCAAGCTGGACGCCAAGGTCGCTGCTTCCGCCACGCCACGCGGTTAAGGGACACACACGATGAATTTCTCCAAGTTCTTTATCACGCGGCCGATCTTCGCGGCGGTGCTCTCGCTGCTGATCCTGATCGCCGGCGCGATCTCGCTGTTCCAGCTGCCGATCAGTGAATACCCGGAAGTCGTGCCGCCGACCGTTGTCGTGCGCGCCAACTTCCCCGGCGCCAACCCGAAAGTGATCGGCGAAACCGTCGCTGCGCCACTGGAACAGGCGATCACCGGCGTCGAGAACATGCTCTACATGTCCTCCCAGGCCACGGCCGACGGCAAGCTGACCCTGACCATCACCTTTGCGCTGGGGACCAACCTCGACACCGCGCAAGTGCAGGTGCAGAACCGGGTCACCCGGACCGAGCCGAAGCTGCCGGAAGAAGTAACGCGCATCGGTATCACCGTGGACAAGGCCTCGCCTGACCTGACGATGGTGGTCCACCTGACCTCGCCGGATCAGCGTTACGACATGCTGTACCTGTCCAACTACGCGGTCCTCAACATCAAGGACGAGCTGGCGCGCCTGAACGGTGTCGGCGACGTGCAGCTGTTCGGCATGGGCGACTACTCGCTGCGTGTCTGGCTCGACCCGAACAAAACCGCTTCGCGCAACATCACGGCGACCGACGTGGTCAACGCCATTCGCGAGCAGAACCGCCAGGTGGCCGCCGGTCAACTGGGCGCACCGCCCTCCCCGAGCCCCACCAGCTTCCAGATGTCGATCAACACCCAGGGCCGTCTGGTTTCTGAGGAAGAGTTCGAGAACATCATCGTGCGCGCCGGCGACAACGGCGAAATCACCCGGGTCAAAGATATCGCTCGCGTCGAACTGGGCTCCAGCCAGTACGCCTTGCGCTCGTTGCTGAACAACCAGCCGGCGGTGGCGATCCCGATCTTCCAGCGCCCGGGCTCCAACGCCATCGACATTTCCAACGAAGTGCGCGGCGAGATGGAACAGCTGAAGAAAAACTTCCCGGAAGGCATGGACTACAGCATCGTCTATGATCCTACGATCTTCGTGCGCGGCTCCATCGAGGCGGTGGTTCACACGCTCTTCGAAGCGCTGATCCTCGTCGTACTCGTGGTGATTCTGTTCCTGCAGACCTGGCGCGCTTCGATCATCCCGCTGGCCGCCGTGCCGGTGTCGCTGATCGGTACCTTCGCGGTCATGCACCTGTTCGGCTTCTCCCTCAACGCGCTGTCGCTGTTTGGGCTGGTACTGGCGATCGGTATCGTCGTGGACGACGCCATCGTGGTGGTGGAGAACGTCGAGCGGAACATCGAGCTGGGTCATGAACCGATGGAGGCCACACAGATCGCCATGCGTGAAGTGACCGGCCCGATCATCGCCACGGCCCTGGTGCTGTGTGCGGTGTTCATTCCGGCGGCGTTCATCTCCGGGCTGACCGGGCAATTCTATAAACAGTTTGCGCTGACGATTGCCATCTCGACGGTGATCTCGGCCTTTAACTCCCTGACCCTGTCACCTGCCCTGGCGGCCGTGCTGCTGCGCGCTCACGATGCACCGAAGGATGGCTTCTCGCGCTTCCTCGACAAGCTGTTCGGCGCCTGGCTGTTCCGGCCATTCAACCGATTCTTCGTCAAGGCCAGTAACGGTTATGTGAGCACGGTGGGTCGGGTGATCCGCGTCAGCGGTGTGGCGCTGGTGGTGTACGCCGGCCTGATCGTCATGACCTGGCTGGGTTTCTCCACCACGCCAACCGGTTTCGTGCCGGCGCAGGATAAACAGTACCTGGTGGCGTTCGCGCAATTGCCGGACGCCGCGAGCCTGGACCGCACCGAAGACGTGATCAAGCGCATGTCCGACATCGCGCTGAAGCAACCGGGCGTTGAAAGCGCCGTGGCCTTCCCGGGCTTGTCCATCAACGGTTTCACCAACAGCCCGAACTCCGGCATCGTGTTCGTCACGCTCAAACCGTTCGAAGATCGCACGGCAGCCGACCAGTCGGCCGGTGCCATCGCCGGCGCCCTCAACGGCAAATATGCGGGGATTCAGGAAGCCTACATGGCGATCTTCCCGCCGCCGCCGGTACAAGGCCTGGGCACGATCGGCGGTTTCCGCCTGCAGATCGAAGACCGTGGCAACCTGGGTTACGACGAGCTGTACAAAGAGACGATGAACATCATCGGCAAGAGCCGCAGCGTGCCGGAACTGGCGGCGCTGTTCACCAGCTACACGGTGAACGTGCCCCAGGTCGATGCCGCCATCGACCGCGAGAAGGCCAAGACCCTCGGCGTGCCGATCAGCGACATCTTCGACACCCTGCAGGTCTACCTCGGCTCGCTGTACGCCAACGACTTCAACCGTTTCGGCCGGACCTATCAGGTCAACGTGCAGGCTGAGCAGCAGTTCCGTCAGGACGCTGAACAGATCGGTCAGCTGAAAGTGCGCAACAACCGTGGCGAAATGATCCCGTTGGCGACACTGCTGAAAGTCACCAACACCTCGGGCCCGGACCGCGTCATGCACTACAACGGCTTCATCACCGCCGAGATCAACGGCGCAGCCGGTCCGGGTTTCAGCTCGGGTCAGGCGCAGGTGGCGATGGAAAAACTGCTCAAGGAAGAACTGCCCAACGGCATGACCTACGAGTGGACCGACCTGACCTACCAACAGATCCTGTCGGGCAACACCGCGTTGCTGGTCTTCCCGCTCTGCGTGCTGCTGGCGTTCCTGGTACTGGCCGCGCTGTATGAAAGCTGGAGCCTGCCGCTGGCGGTGATCCTGATCGTCCCGATGACCCTGCTGTCGGCCATTGCCGGTGTGATCATCGCCGGGAGCGACAACAACATCTTCACCCAGATCGGCCTGATCGTACTGGTGGGCCTGGCGTGCAAGAACGCGATTCTGATCGTCGAGTTCGCCAAGGATGAGCAGGACAAGGGCAAGACCCCGCTGGAAGCTGTGCTTGAAGCCTGCCGCCTGCGTCTGCGGCCGATCCTGATGACCTCCTTCGCGTTCATCATGGGTGTGGTGCCGCTGGTGCTGTCCAGCGGCGCCGGTGCCGAGATGCGTCATGCCATGGGCGTGGCGGTGTTCTCCGGGATGCTCGGTGTGACCTTCTTCGGTCTGCTGTTGACGCCGGTCTTCTATGTACTGATCCGTAACTACGTTGGACGCAAAGAGGCGCGCAAGGCGGCCAAGGCACAACGCATTCAGACCACCGCCCCGGAGGCTCATTGATGAAGGCTGCAAAACTCTTCCTGCCGAGCCTGTTGGTGCTGGCGCTGGCGGCCTGCGCCGTCGGCCCGGACTACAAGAAGCCGGAAACCGCGGCGGCCAACATCCAGGCCGCCACCCAGCGGGCCTATGACCGCAGCCACATCGAGACCATCTGGTGGCAGCAGTTCGACGACCCGACGCTGAACAAGCTGGTCGCCGAATCGCTGCAGGGCAACCGCGAGTTACGCGTCGCCTTCGCCCGCCTGAAGGCGTCCCGTGCGATTCGGGACGACATCAGCAACGACGCCATGCCGGTGGTGACCAGCCGCGCGAGCAGCCAGGTCGGCCGCGGTCAGGTGCCCGGGCAGACTGAACAGCGCATCAATCAGGAACGTTACGACCTGGGCCTGGACATGGCCTGGGAACTGGACCTGTTCGGCCGTATCCAGCGCGAGCTGGAAGCCAGCGATGCCGACCAGCAGGCTGCCGAAGCAAACCTCTACCAGCTGCAGGTGACGATGATTGCCGAGCTGGTCGACGCCTACGGCCAACTGCGTGGCGCCCAACTGCGCGAGAACATCGCCCGGGACAACCTGAAAAACCAGCAGGAATCCCGCCGCGTGACTGCCCAACTGCGAGATGAAGGCGTGGGCAACGAGCTCGACGTGGTGCGTTCCGACGCGCGCCTGGCGGCAGTGGAAGCGACCATTCCGCAGCTTCAGGCGGAACAGGTGCGCGAACGCAACCGCATCGCCACCCTCCTCGGCGAACGGCCGGACGCCATGACCGTCACGCTGGCCCCGGCCAAACTGCCGGCGATCTCCAAGGCGCTGCCGATCGGTGACCCGACCAAGCTGCTGGAAAACCGTCCGGACGTGCGCAGTGCCGAACGGCAACTGGCGGCGCAAACCGCGCGGATTGGCGTGCAGACCGCCGACCTGTTCCCACGGGTCAGCCTCAGCGGTTTCCTCGGCTTCACGGCCAGCCGCGGTTCGCAGATTGGTTCCGGCGCAGCTCAAGCGTGGGGCCTTGGCCCAAGCATCACCTGGGCGGCGTTTGACCTGGGCAGCGTGAGGGCGCGGATTCGCGGCGCCAACGCCGATGCCGAAGGCGCACTGGCCAATTACGAGCAGCAAGTGCTGTTGGCCCTGGAAGAAACCGAAAACGCGTTCAGCGACTACGACAAGCGTCAGCGGCGTCTGGTGTCGCTGGTGCGGCAGAGTGAAGCCAGCCGATCGGCGGCCAATCTGGCGAACATTCAGTACCGCGAAGGCACGGCCGACTTCCTCGTGCTGCTGGACGCCGAACGTGAGCGTCTGGCCGCCGAAGACAGCCAGGCCCTGGCCGAAATCGATCTGTATCGCGGCATCGTGGCCATCTACAAGGCTCTCGGCGGTGGCTGGCAGCCGAACGCCTGAGGTCACGGGATGAACGGCGGGATCGCTCAACCGGCAGCAGATCTGCAGCGCTGATCTGCCGCTCTCGAAGGCCCCGGACCCACCAGGTTCGGGGCTTTTTTCTGGACCGTGGATAAACACCGCACGAGCGCGCGAGGAAGGCACCCTTCCCTACAGGGTTTGACACTCGGCGGTCTCTCCCCGAAGCTGCTGCACACGCACACACGGAAACCGATATGTCTGAGTCGTCTTCCCGGCGCACACCTGCCCAGCTCAAGGCTCGACGTCGCTGGCAGGTGGCAATTGCGCTGGCGCTGTTGCTGCTGATCATCGCCATGGCGATGCTGGTGCGAAACTGGCACGCGCCGCCGGCCGCACCCCAGGTCAATCACAGCTACGCCGAAGCACTGGAGCAGGCCCACGGCGGCAAGCCCGGCGCCGCGCGCGTGCTGTATCAGCAATTCACCCGCACCGACCTGTCGGACATTCGCCGCGCCGGCCTGCTCGCCGAATTGGTGAATTACCCCAGCGCCCAGGCGATGAAAATTCTGCGCGGCGATCTCAAGCGCCCCGCTGCGCTGGTTCAACAGGCGGCCATTCAGACCGTGACCGCCATGCTGCCGGAAGATCAACGCACCACGCTGATCGGCCCCCTGCTGGACGATGCCGATGATCAGGTGCGCTTCAGCGCGGTGCGCGCCTTGCTACCGCTGAGCCCGGATGAGCTGGGCCTGTATTACGGCGCGCTGCAGGAAGCCGCTCAACAGTATGAACAGGCACTGAGCGCCGAACCGCCAAGCGGGCAACGTCAGCTCGCGCTCGCCCAGCTGTACCTCAACAACGGCACCCCGCAAAAGGCGATCGATGCGCTGGAACTGGCCGCAAAGCTGGAACCGGACAACCTGGAGGCGGGGCTGGCACTGGTTCAGGTGCTCGACCGTCAGGGTCAGGCCGATCGTTCACGCCAGTTGCTCGCCCAGTGGCTGGAAAAACAGCCCCAGTCGGCCCTGGCGCAACACGCACTCGGCCAATGGCTGCTGCGGCATAAACAGAATGAGTACGCGCTGCTTCCGCTGACCCGGGCCATTGAGCTGGAACCGGACAACACCGGTTACCGTTATGACCTCGCCGTGGCGCTTCACGATCTTGATCAGCTCGAAGCGGCGCAGCGGCAGCTGGAAGACATTCTCCAGCGCGCACCCGCCGATCGCCGCGCGAGGATTCTGCTGATTCGTTACTGGACGGAGGCCGGGCAGCTACAGAAAGTGCAGGTGCTGCTGGCTGAACTGGAGCAGCTCAACGCCGATGATCCTGCCCTGCAGCAGGGGCTTTAGCACGTCATTACGCGCCCCCGACAGGCGGAAGTACGCTGTCCATCCCATCCAGGAAACGATTCATATTGATGAGTGCGTCGCGCCGGCTTGATCGGGTTAACCTTGTCCGTGATCCGGCACGTCAGGGCTTCAAGCGACGAACGCGTGCTTGCAGCAGCGTGCACTACTCAGAAGAGAATCCCCATCATGGCAGTGCAGAAACCAACGCCGATCATCGTCTTCGACGTGAACGAAACCTTACTCGACATCACCACCCTTGAGCCGCTGTTTGAGCGGGTGTTCGGTGATCGAGCCCTGTTGCGCGAGTGGTTCGCCAACCTGATCCTCTATTCGCAAACGATGACCCTGTGCGGCCGTTACACCCCGTTTGGCAAACTGGCCGCAGGCACGCTGCGCATGCTCGCGTCTATCCATAAGGTCGCCCTGGCCGCCAGTGATATCGATGACTTGCAGGCACGGATGGGTAACATGCCAGCACACCCTGATGTGCTGCCGGCACTCAACGGCTTGCGTGACGCCGGCTTTCGGCTGGTGACGCTGAGTAACTCGGCCAGCGGTGCATCCCCTTCGGCCCTTGAGCGCGCCGGGTTAGCGACATTCTTCGAGCGCAGCTTCAGCGTAGAGACCGTTAAAAAATTCAAACCTGCTGCGCAGACCTACCAGATGGTTTCCCGGGAGCTGAATGTCGAACTGGCGGACCTGCTTGTGGTGGCGTGTCATTTTTGGGACACGGCGGGCGCCCAGGCGGCAGGGTGCCTCGGCGCCCTGCTGACCCGGCCGTACAACGCACCGCTCCTGATAGACGAAATGCCGCTTCCCGACCTGATGGCCCCCGACTTGGGCGGCCTGGCCGAGCAGATCATTCAACGCTGGGGCGGGCCGGCGTAGCCCGAGGCCTCATTGGCTGACGTGGGTTGCTCTGTGCAGGTACGCGGCTGTTTGCCGCCGCGTTTGAGATGGCACAGTTTCCAATGGCGCTAAAGTATAAGAAATTACTTACAACGTTTAGCGCCCATTATTGTTTTTTTGTCAGACCCGCTTATCGTCGCCCGGATGTTTCACTTAACAATCAGTCATCCGCTATTTTACAACGCGTAAAAAACGTGCATTATTTACTCGCGCCACAACTGAACTACCCCGTCGCGAGACCAACGTTCATTCCCATGAAGTTAATGTCGACGGCTGATCCTGATGCCAGGGACACGGTAGAAAGTGGTGAAAACTAAAGCAGCAGACCCGGATGCGCGTCGTGCTGCTTGCATTGTTGCTTGCATTGAGCTGACAACAGCCATTAATTGCCGGAGTATCATTTTGTCCAGACTTGCCGAATTTCGCGCAGCAGAAAAAGCCCTTCAGGAGCAGCTGGCCCAGCTGGAGTATCTGAAGAACGACGTCGGATTGAAGAAGGAAATCGAGTTCGAGCAGCAGCTCCAGGCCCTGATGAGCACGTACGACAAGACCTTGCGGGACATCATCGCCATTCTCGACCCTCACACTGGCGCGTCCAATGCCACGCCAGCGGCCCCGAAACGCCGTCGTCCGCGGGTGGTCAAGGTCTATCAGAACCCCCACACGGGCGAAGTCATCGAGACCAAGGGCGGCAACCATCGCGGTTTGAAAAACTGGAAATTACAATACGGCGCTGAATCCGTTGACTCCTGGTTGCGCGGTCGCTAATCCCCTGCTCCCTAGAACATTGGCCTGCAACATTGGTCTGCAACATCGAGAGGAAGCTCTGCCCGCGGGGCTTCTCTGCAAGTGCAGGGAAAAGGACATGAAACAAGTGCTTTAAACGCACATGATCGCGACCCGCGCCCTGCGTATTTTAAATAATGCGTGCGAGTGCGGGATGGGTGTTGAATATTGAACCTGACAATTAGCTGAACAGATTCGTATTAATGGCATATATCGCTTTCAATACTCGGCAGGCTTATAGCATGCTCAACCGTTGAGTCTCTTAAGCGTTATTAATCCCGTCAAACAGCACTGAGTGAGTGTTAAAGCTGGCCATGAGCCTTCATGCAGCCACAGATGAATTTTCCCTCTGCAGCTGAATGGCTCGTGAGCTTCACATTTTTTTCACACCGGTTTGTAGAGGATAGAGGCTGCTAAAGGATTAGCGCCCCAATGCCCGCTTCGGCGGGCTTCTTTATGCCCGCGATTTGTCCAGACCCCGCCTTGATCTACGGCGCCGCTCCCAGGCGCAGACCATTCCTGATCTGCAACACCTCCTCTTTATGGGCCGCGTAGCCTTCCGCCGAGCCGGCATACGACAACGACCACGCCAACTCGGGATTGGCCGCCGCCACCAGCGTCTGGGTCATGACGTGATTGCCGTTCTGGGTGATGGTGCACGTGGTTTCCATGGCTGGAATGTCGCTCAGCGTGCTGTCCTTCATCCGCGTGCAGACACTCTGAAAACCGCCGCGGGCAAAATTGACCTGAACCGCCTTGCGCATGGCCAGCAGCACGCCCTGTACGTTGACCGAATGGCCGGGCTGCAGCTGCGTCTGGGTCAGCTCCACGACCATGGCCGGATCACCGTTCTGATCGTTTTTGACCGCACGCTGTCGTAGTTGCACGGCGGGCTGGCCTTCGCTTGCCGGCGGCTGGGGCAAGGCTTCAACGTCCCAGCCTTCGGGCCAGATGATCATGGCGTCAGTTGAAGACGCGACGCCCGGAATCATCAGCACGAAACAGAAAGCAACGCGGGCGCATGAGCGCAATAAGAGATGCATGGGCGGTACCTGAAGGTCGAGCCGCAAAGTGTGGGCTGGTCATGCAGTGTCTACAAGCCGGAGGCCGCGTTTTATGCGCCTTCGGTTTGGCGCGTCAGCCATGAGCCCGTATCATTACGCAACATTTTAGCGTTAACCCGGAGACAACCATGAGTCTGCACGACCTGAACACTTTCCCCGGCGTCACGGCCACCCCGGACGCCTCGACCGCACAATTCGTGTTCAACCACACCATGTTACGGGTCAAGGACGCCACCGCTTCCCTGGACTTCTATACCCGCGTGCTGGGCTTCAGCCTGGTGGAAAAGCGCCACTTCGCGGAAGCCGAATTCAGCCTTTACTTCTTGGCGCTGGTCGACAAAGCACAGATCCCGCAGGACGACGCCGAGCGTAACGTCTGGATGAAAGGCATTCCCGGTGTCCTCGAGCTGACCCACAACCACGGCACCGAGAAAGACCCTGAGTTTTCCTATCACAACGGCAACACCGACCCGCGCGGCTTCGGTCATATCTGCATCTCGGTGCCGGACATACACGCCGCCTGTGCGCGCTTCGAAGAACTGGGCGTGGACTTTCAGAAACGCCTGACCGACGGCCGCATGAAAAGCCTGGCCTTCATCAAGGACCCGGATGGCTACTGGGTCGAAATCATCCAGCCAACGCCGGTAACGGGCGAGTAATCACGCTCGATCAGTGGGACCGGCCTTGATAGGGACAGGACTGGCGTTGACGCCGACCGCGGGACAGGCGTTAACGCCGACCGTAGGACCGGCTTTAGCCGGGAAGTCGTTAGACGTCACACCGCAAAAGTGTGGGTGTTCACGCTGGCCTCTTCCCGGCTAAAACCGGTCCTGCAATGGAAACCCGGCCAGCGTCACGCCGCTTCTATCACCTGATCCGTATCACCCAGATCCGCATAAATCTGCGCGTTCGACGGTTCAGGGGTAAACGTCAGCGCAATGTTCTGGCACTGCTGCTTAAGCTGTTGCAGCTTCAGCGGCCGGCTCAGGAAATAGCCCTGGGCTTCTTCGCAGCCGAAATCACGGACCAGGCTCATGCAGCGAAAGGTTTCGACGCCTTCCGCGACGGTGCGATAACCCAGTTCACTGGCCAGGTGCAGCACGGACCGGGCGATGATGCGGTTGCGCGGGTTGCTCTCCAGGTCCGTCACCAGGGATTTGTCCAGCTTGAGGATATTGGCCGGGATCTCGTGCAGATAGGCAAAGTTGCTGTAGCCCGCGCCGAAATCGTCGATGGCCACGTCAACGCCCAGCTCTCGAATGCGGGTGAGCTGCGCGATGACGCGTTTGTCGGCACGAATCCACTCGCCTTCGGTGATCTCGACTTCCAGCCGTGCGGGTGCAACGCCGTGTTTTTCGCAGGCGCTCTGCAACGTCAGGGCGATGTCCAGGTCGGAGAAGTCCAGCGGCGACAGGTTGAGCGACAGCCGCACTTCATCGTCGATCCAGCCGCTGAGGTCGGTCAGCGCCCGGTCGATGACCCAGCGGGTCACGGTGCTGATCCTGCCGGCGCCCTCGATCAACGGAATGAACTCATCCGGCCCGATCTTGCCGAGCATCGGATGGGTCCAGCGAATCAGCGCCTCGACGCTGAGCAGGCGGCCATCCTGCAAGCTGAAACGTGGCTGGTACTCCAGGAAGATGTCGCCACTGACCAGCGCCTCGGCGAGTTCATTGAGCAGGGTCAAGGCGCGACGCTGGGCGCAATCCTCCGCCTCGTCATACGCCGCCCACGGCACCTGCCGATAGACGGCCCTGCCCGCCGCGTGGGTCGCTTTGCCCATGAGCGCAGCGGCGGAGTTCTGACCATCGTCACAGCACGCCAGCCCCACGGCCACCTGCTGATGGGTGAAAGGCTCGGTGATCACCGCCAACAGCATGCGAACCAGGTCATCCCGGCGAGAGCGCTCGCAGCTCATCTGCAGGCAGAAATCCAGGTCGCTGACGTGATACAGCTCGGCAATCCCATCCAGACGGCGACGCAGGCAGTTGGCCATATCGCGGCGCGTCTGTTGTGCATCCAGGTTGCTGTTCACGCTGACATCCGCAGCGCTCGCCATCGGCTGGGTGCGGATCACCACCATCAGCCGCACCTGACTCCCGGTCACCGCAACGTCCTGAGTGTCCAGCAAGAATTGCTGCAAATTCGGCAGGCGGCTGACCGGGTGGCGGTAGCGCATCGCCTGGCATTGTTCGACCTGGCCCATGACCAGTTGCGCAAAATCTTCGAGGACAGCCACTTCGTCGGGCTGCAGCGTGCGCGGGACAGTGTCGATCAGGCAAAAGCTGCCGAGCACATCACCGTGGTGATTGCACAGCGGGGCTCCGGCGTAGAAACGGATGCCATCAGGCTGGGTGACCAGCGCGTTGTCGACAAAGCGCGGATCCAGGCGAGCGTCATTGACCACCATGACTTCGGCGTTCTGGATGGTGTAGCGGCAGAATGACTGCTCTATGGGCGTCTGACTCGCGTCAAACCCCACACGGCCCGGAAACCACTGCCGATCTTTTTCCACCAGGGACACCAGCACCGTCGGCACGCGAAAGTGCGCGGCAGCCAGGCGGCACAGGCGGTCGAAATCCTCGCTGTGAGCGGTTTCGAGCCATTGCAAAGCGTGAACCGCGGACAGGCGCTTCTGCTCAATTTCCAGCGAACAGTTCATGGCGTGCGCCCTCCGTTCTAAAAATACGGGTTAGATGATATCTCATGGCCATCATTGCCCGCTCAGGATCATGACGGGTGGTCGATGACCGACGATCACCGGCAAAACAGACTTCGGCTGAGCTGAGAAAGACTGATATCACAAAGACATCACATAATCGGTTCAGTTCCAAAGCTGTACAAATATATATTGTTGTATAAGTTTTTATAAAGTTAATACGATACCGGCCGACAGATGGACTGGAGCGAGGCGCAATCAACCATAGCGCCTTCTCCTCCCAGAGACGTCGTCACCGCACTCCGACCCGAGAAAAAGGACCGTTCTCACCGACAACAACCCAATCGCCCCGCTTCGGGGCTTTGAGAACAGTATGAATATTCTTTCCCCTGCCGTGTACCTGACCAACCGACTGCGCTTTCCTGCCAAATTCGCACTGCTCGCCATCATCGTTTTGCTCCCCCTGGGGCTGTTGGGCGCGCGCCTGCTGCATCAGCTCAACGCCAGCATTGATAACATCCACTCCGAAGAAGTCGGCCAGCGTTACCTGATGGACGTCACCCCCGTACTGCGCCTGTCGATGCTGCAGCGGGCATTGACCAACCGCCTGCTCAGCGGGGATGAGACAGCCCAGGCTGACCTCGCCGCCAATCAGACCAAACTCCTGGATGCCTACACCAAGCTGGAAGCCACGGACCGCCAGTTCACCGTCGAGCTGGAAACAGCCGACCGCGTGCAGCGCCTGCGCTCCGGCGCAGAAGGGCTGATCAGCCAGACTAAAGCCGGTGCCGATCAAGCGACCCTGTTCGATGCATGGAGCGATCAGATGACCCAGACGCTGAACTTCATCTACTTCATCTCCGCCACCTCCGGGATGGTGCTGGACGAAGACTACGCCTCGCTGTTCCTGATCGATCAGAGCACCCTGCGACTGCCACGCCAGATCAACGTCGTCGGCCAGTTGCGCGGTCTGGCCAGTGGTCTGCATGAAGGGCAACCGCTGACCGACGCCACCCGAGGCACGATCAAATCGCTGCTCAAGCAAGAAACCCAGATTCGCCAGGAGCTGCTGCAGAGCCTCAACCTGCTGCGCCGTAAGGAAACAGCCCTCGCCGATCGCATCCAGTCCCCCGTCAGCAGCGGGCTGTCCAGCCTGGACAGCTTTCGCAGTGACCTGCAAACCTTGATCACCTCACCACAGAACACCATCACCGGGATGCAGGGCCTGCCGACCAAAGGCAACGCCGTGGTGGCCGAGCTGTATAAGGCGCAGGACGCCTTGCAGGCAGCGCTGTCGGCGGTGCTGGAACAACGGGTTCACGACAAGTCGGCCGAACGCACCGCCATGCTGGCGATGTTCGCCATCGCCGGTCTGCTGCTGATTTATGCGTTCAGCGGTATCTATAGCGCGATGCGCCAAGCCATGGAAGCCATGTTGAGCGCCACCCGTCGTATCGCCCAAGGCGACCTCACCGCCCGTGTCAACGTGGCGGGCAAAGACGAAATGGCCGACATCGGCACCGGCTTGAATCACATGGTCCAGGCGTTTGGTGAATCCCTTGCCCAGGTCGAGCGCAGTTCGCGCTCGGTATCCGACGCCGCGACCCGCCTGAGTGCGTCCATCGACCGCGCCAAAGTGTCGATGAACGCCCAGCAAGGCGAAACCGAACAGGTTGCCACCGCCATCAACGAAATGACCGCCAGTGTCGCCGACGTCGCCCAGAACACCGAAGGCGCGGCGCGTGCAGCGGAACAGGCCAGCCAGGCATCCGGCAAAGGCCTGGGCGTCATGCAGCAGACCCGCCAGACCATCGAAGCACTGGCCGGCGAAGTCGACCTCAGCGCGCAAAAGGTCGCGGCCCTCGCGCTGCACAGCCAGGAGATCGGCGGGGTCATTGAAGTGATCCGCAACATCGCCGACCAGACCAACCTGCTTGCCCTCAATGCCGCCATCGAAGCCGCCCGCGCCGGTGAGCAGGGCCGTGGCTTTGCTGTGGTCGCGGATGAAGTGAGAACCCTGGCTTCACGCACGCAGAACTCCACCGCGGAAATCCAGCGGATCATCCAGCAGCTGCAACTGGCGACCAACGCGGCCGTTGACCAGATGAAAGCGGGCAAGGACCGGGCGCAGGATTGCCTGAGCTCGGCCGATCAGACGTCCTCTAGCCTGAACGCGATCAACGAAGGCGTCGAGTCGATCGTCGGCATGAACACCCAGATTGCCAGCGCTGCCGTGCAGCAGCACGCCGTGTCCGAAGACATCAACCGCAACGTCACCGAGATCCGCAACGGCACCTTCGTGTTGATGGAAGGCATCGAGGACAACGCGGTAACGGCGGACGAACTGTCGCTGCTGGCCGGCGAACTGCGCACCGTGGTCGGCCGTTTCAAGCTCTGAGAACAGGGCGCGCGGCGTAAATCCCGCGCGCCCTGCCCTGTCATCGCTCAAGGCATCTGGGCTCCCGCCACCCCTACGTACACCGAATACAACGACGTATTGGCGGTGATGAACAGGCGGTTGCGCCGCGGGCCGCCGAAGGTCAGGTTGGCGACCTTCTCCGGCAGGCGGATCTTGCCCAGTAACGTCCCGTCGGCGGCGAAGCACTGAACGCCGTCGCCGGCACTGGTCCAGACATTGCCCTGCACATCCACGCGCATGCCGTCCGGCACGCCCGGCTCAATCACCGCAAAAACCCTCGACTGCCCCAGCTCCCGCCCATTGATCACCTCGAACGCGCGGATGTGGTGGGGGCCATCGGGGTCGTGGGAGCGACCGGAATCGGCGATGTACAGGGTCCGCCCGTCCGGGGAGAAGGCCAGGCCGTTGGGCTGCACGAAATCATTGGCCATGCAGGCGATCTCGCCGCTGTCCGGGTCGATGCGATACACATGGCGGCCCGGCTGCTCTTCGTCGGCCTGATAGCCCTCGTAATCGGTGAGGATGCCGTAGCTGGGATCGGTGAACCACACCGCGCCATCGCGATGCACCACCACGTCATTCGGCGAGTTCAGACGCTTACCTTCGAATCGCTCGGCCAGCACCGTGATCGACCCGTCCGGTTCGGTGCGGGTGACGCTGCGGGTGCCGTGCTCGCAGGTAATCAGCCGGCCCAGCAGGTCGCGGGTGTTGCCGTTGGCAAAATTCGACGGCGTGCGGAAAGTCGACACCCCCTGCTCCGGGGTCCAGCGCAGCATGCGCTGGTTGGGAATGTCGCTCCACAGCAGGTACCCGCCGTCGTTGAACCACACCGGCCCTTCGGCCCAGCGGCATTGGTCGTACAGGCGTTCGAGCTGGGTGTTGGGCAGAATCAGGCGATGGAAACGCTTGTCATGGCATTCGTAGAGGTCGTCGGACACGGGGTCGATCCTTAATTCAGGCGCGGGCATTTTTGCGTCCGCTGACAGCGGTAATCACCGCGATGATGATCAGGCCGGTGAGGATCAGCCGCACCCCGGCACTGGCGCCGAAGGTGTTGAGCATGCTCACCAGCAGGTAGAGAAACAGCGACGCGCCCCAGATGCCCGGCACGTTGGAAAACCCGCCGGCCACCGAGGTCCCGCCGATCACCACCACGGCGATGGACGCCAGCAGGTATTCCTCGCCCATGCCCAGCGACGCGCCCCCGGAAAACCCGGCCAGGGTCAGGCCGCACAAGCTGCCGAACAGCGCGCAGAGCACGTAGGTGGCGAAGCGCATGCGGCCGACCCGAATCCCCGCCAGTTCAGCGGCGCGGGCGTTCTGCCCGATGGCCAGCACCGAACGGCCGTAACGGGTGCGGGTCAGCACGTACCCCATCAGCACCGCCGCGGCGATCACCACGAGGGCCAGATAAGGCACGCCGAACACACGGCCGGTGGCGAAGGTGTAGAAACTGTCAGGCGGCGGGACCCGCACGCTGCGGCCATAGGCAATGGCCAGGGATTGCAGGATGAAGCTGGCCGACAGCGTCGCGATGATCGGCGGAATGCGCAGCAGGCGGATCAACGCGAAATTGCCACAACCCACCAGCACGCCGATGCCCAGCACGCCGATCACGCCCAGCCAGATGTTCGCGTCCTGGCCGTCCATCAGTTTCATGCCCAGCGCACCGCTGAGGGCGATGTTGGCCGGGATCGACAGGTCGATGTTGCCCGGCCCGGTGCTGATGACGAACATCTGGCCGATGCCGACAATTGCGAAGAACGTCGAGAACGCCAGCGCGCCAGACAGCAAAGCGCCTGCGCCCTGCCCGCCGGTGAACACCAGGGTCGCCACCCAGATCAATAACGCCGCGAGAAATGACCAGAGCCACGGCTTGCCGCGCAGCGCTGCAAGGGATGAAGTGCTCATAGCGGACGTACCTCCAGACGATTGACCGCCGCACGCAGCGCCAGCACGAAAATCAGAATCGCGCCCTGGGCGCCGATCTGCCAGTCAGGCGAGATGCGGATGAACGACAGCAGCGAACCGGCCAGCACCAGGGTCAGCGCGCCGAGCACAGCGCCCATGGGTGACACGCGCCCGCCAACGAATTCGCCGCCGCCAAGAATCACTCCGGCGATGGACAGCAGGGTATAACGCAGGGCGACGTTGGCGTCGGCCGAGGTGGTCAGCCCCACCAGAAACAGCCCCGACAGCACACCGAAGCTGCCGGCCATGGCGTACATCGCCACTTTGATGCGAAGCAGCGACCAGCCGGCCTTGGCGATCGCCAGCGGATTGCCGCCGGCGCCGCGCAGCACCACGCCGACGGTGGAGCGCATCAGGAAAAAGTGCATCGCCAGCCCGAGCACAATGCAGACGATGATCGCCAGCGGAATCAGCGGCGGCTTGATCCGCACCAGCGCCTGCAGCCATTGCGGCGCCGTGCCGCCGGGCGACGGCAGCAGCAGAATCGCGCCGCCGACCCAGATGAACGACATGCCCAGGGTGACGACAATCGACGGCAGGTTGCGGCTGTGGATCAACGCGCCGAGCAAGGCGTACACGCCCACGCACCCGGCCAGCGCCAGCCAGCCGAGGAACGGGTGCTGATCGAGCAGCGTCACCGCCACGCAGGCGACGAAGCTGATGAAACTGCCCATGGACAGGTCGAGGTCGTTGACGCTGATGATCAGCATCTGCGCGATGGTTGCCAAGGCGATCGGCACCGCCAGGTTGAGCATCAGGTTCAGGCCCATGTAGCTCATGGCCCGGGGCTGCATGATGAAGATGGTCGCCAGCAACACCACCAGCGACACCGCCGGCAAGGCGGCGCGGAGCATGCGGGCACGGCGCGCGGCGTTGTTGCGCGTCGCGACGGGGGCGCGGGCAACGGAATTCAACGGGGCATTCATGGGGTTTCCTCGGCGAAGGAGCTGCGCAGGATGCGCTCCTCGCTCAATTCACTGCGCGGCATGTCGAGCACGGCCTGGCCGTCGCGGAAGACATACACGTGGTCGCAATAGGTCAGCTCTTCCAGCTCGGTGGTGTACCAAATGAACGTGCGGCCGCGGGCCGCCTCCTCCATCAGAATCGAATACACCTCGCGCTTGGTGCCGACGTCGACGCCGCGCATGGGGTCGTCCATCAGGATGATCTGGCTGTCGGACGCCAGGGCCCGGGCAAACAACGCCTTTTGCTGGTTACCGCCGGACAGCGACAGGATCGGATTGCGCATGTCAGGGGTGCGGATGCCCATGCGCTTCATCCAGTCGTCGGCCATGGTTTGCTCGGCATCGGGGTCCAGCAGCACGCCGCGCTTGAGCTGGTTGAGTGAGCCGATGGTGATGTTTTCGCCGATGGACCACAGCGCAAACACGCCGTCGGTCTGGCGGTCGCCGGCGACGAAACTGGCGCCGGTACCGTGCTTGACGCAGTCGCGCAGCACCTGGGTCAGTAACTGGCTCTGGCCGTGCCCGGCCAGCCCGGACAGCCCGACGATCTCGCCGGCAAACGCCTGCACCGAGCGGCCATCGGCCTGACGCGCCGGGCGCTGTTGCACGCGGGGAATGCCCTGCTCACGTCGGGAGGCGAAAGCTTGTACTGCCTGCTGCTGTTCGCGGGCCGTGCCGCCCATGACTTCCACCAGCGAATCATGGGTGAAGTCTCGGGCCGCACGGGTTTCAACGATCCTGCCGTCACGCATCACCGCGATGCGGTCACAGGTGCCGAGCATTTCGCCGAGGATGTGACTGATCAGCACGATGCTGCCGCCGCCCTCGACGAACCGCCGCACATGGCGCAACAGCTGCTCGGCGACACGGGCGTCGAGGGATGAGGTGGGTTCGTCGAGGATAATCAAATCGAGGCGCTCATCGACATTGATGAACGCCCGGGCGATCTCCACCATCTGCCGCTTGCCGATGGACAGGTCAGCGACGATGTCATCGGCTTCGATGCCGTGGCCGGGGAAAATCTGCTCCAGCATCGCTTCGATCAGCGCACCGGCCCGACGCCGCCAGCCGAAGCCGCGCAGGGCCGGTGACATCAGCCGGGTGTTCTCAGCCACGTTGAGGTTCGGGCACAGCGACAGCTCCTGAAACACGCAGCGAATGCCGTGCTGCCGCGCCACTTGCACCGAATAGCCTTCGCGCAGGTCGCGACCTTCGATCAACAGCTGCCCGCAGTCGGCGGCCAGGGTACCGGCGAGCACTTGCATCAGGGTCGACTTGCCCGCGCCATTATGGCCGATCAGGCCCAGGCATTCGCCGGCGCGCACGCTCAGGTCGACGTCACTCAGGGCGCGCACGGCGCCGAACGATTTGCCGGCGCCCGCGAAGGCCACCCGCACAGGTCCATTTGCGTTCATGGTCGGAATTCCTTGGCGGGCCGCAGGCAGCGCGGCCTGCTTTGCTTACATGGACAGGCTCACAGGGGAAAGCTCACTGGGACGCGGCGGGCTTGAGCCTGGCGACGTCGTCGACGCTGTAGGTCTCGCTGACGATCCCGCCCTTGGGCAGGTCCTTCAGGCTGGCATCGAGGGTCTGCTGAGTGACGGTGACCGCAGGCGACAATAGGTCATGGGGCATCTGCTTGCCGTCGAGCAACTGCTGCGCGACATAGAACGCCAGGCTGGAAATACTCGGTCCGCTGCTGATGGAGAAGCTCTGATAGCCCTGGGCGTCGCTTTGCTTTTTCCACCAGCTCAGCTCTTCTTCGCGGTTGCCAAAGATGATCGCCGGCAACGGACGGCCTGCCGCGACAAAGGCCTGGGCAATGCCGACGCCTTCGCCGCCCTGGGTCACCACGGCGTCGACTTTCGGCAGGCTGGGCAGCACGCCGGAAACGGCTTTCTGCGCCACGGTCGGTGACCAGTTGCCGTTCACCTCGCCGACTACTTTCAGGTTCGGGTGTTTCTGCGCGCCGGCGGTGATGCCGGAGTGAATGCGCTCGTCCACCGACACGCCTGCCAGCCCGCGCACTTCCAGCACATTGGCGCCCTGAGGGAAGCGCCCGGCGAGGTAGTCCATCTGCTCGATGCCGGTCTGCTTGAAGTCCATGGAGATGCGGTACGCGCAGGGTTCGGAAACGGTGCCGTCGAAGGACACGACAATGATCCCGGCGTCACAGGCCTGCTTCACCGCGCCGTTGAGGGCGGTTGGCGACGAGGCATTGATCACGATGGCGTCATAACCCTGAAGGATCAGGTTCTGGATTTGCGCGGCCTGCTCGGTGGCCTGGTTTTCCGCCGTGGTGAAACTGTCAGCCGACGCGATCAGGCCATCCTTGACGGCTTTGTCGGTGGTCTGCTGCCAGCTGGCGAGCATCAGTTGGCGCCAGGAGTTGCCGGCGTAGTTGTTGGAGAGCGCGATCTTCTTGTCGGCCGTATCGGCGTGGGAGGCGACGGGCAGAGCCATCAGGGGCGCCACAGCCAGTGCGGCACACAGCAATGAACGGCGTAGCGGATGACGACGACTTTTCATAGTTGAACCCTTGTTATTTTTATGGGGGCTGCAGGGTGGCCGACGGCGTCGGTCGCACCTTATTACGAACAGTACGCGGCGAGTCTGCACTGGCCGGTGAAGAGCGTCAGTGGTCAATCGTGCAGACCTGATGCGGGATCCCGCAAGCGACCTGCAGGATCCAGCGTTCTTTTTGCTGCACAGGGGCCATAATGCCCGGACTGCATCCCTGTTCGTTTACAAAAAGTGTTCTATCCAGACAATAAAAACAGGTTGGAGCCCATGGCACAGCGACCGCACACCCTTGCCGAAGACGTACTGCATCATTTTCTCGGTATTTCCCGCGCCCTCGCCGGCCAGCTGGATTTCCAGTCGATGATCGACGCCGTCTCTCGGGAAATCAGCCCGATTCTGCCCCACGACCACCTCGACGTGTGCCTGTTCGTGCTCAATGGCCGCGAGCACATCACCTATGAAAGCGGCGTGCACACCCTGTGGGGCGATGTCGCCCAGCCGATGCCGGTGCACACCAGCCCGATCCGCGCCGTGCTGTTGGGCGAGCAGGCGTTTCTGTTGACCCACGACGCCATGAACGACGCACGCTTCGCCTTCCCCGGCGCCGTCAACCACCCGATTTTCGACGCCCGCCTGCGCAGCCGCTTGCACGTGCCTCTGCGCGCGCGGGGCGAAATCATCGGCGCGCTGAGCTGCTCGAAACACACCGAGCATTTCTACACCCTGGACGACGTGCGCCACACCCAGCACGTCGCCGATCTCCTGGCCTCCTACGTGTACGCCCTGCGCCAGACCGAGCAGGCCAAGCAACTGGCAATCGCCGAAGCCCAAGTGCGTGCGCGGGAGGAAGGTCTGCGCCAGGGCGCGCTGCGTCTGACCGAAGAGCTGGAGCGCGAACGGCAGCGGGTGGGCATGGACTTGCATGACCAGACCCTCGCCGACATGACCCGCCTGCACCGGCGCATTGCCCGCCTGCAAACCCTGCCCAGCGTGCCGGGCGAGGACTTGCGCGGGATTGCCCGGGCCCTCAAGGACAGCATGCAGGAGCTGCGACAGCTCATTGATGCGGTCAAGCCGACGGTGCTGCAGCTGTTCGGCTTTGAAGAAGGCGTTGAAGACCTGTTGCGGCGCAGCGTGCGCGACAGCGGCCTGAGCATCGAAACGCGCCTGCAGGACAGCACCGACGGCATGGGCGACCGCTTGCCGGAGTCGGTGAAAGTCGCGGTGTTCCGCATCATTCAGGAAGCGGTGAATAACGCGATCAGGCACGCGATGCCGGACAGTATCGTCATCCACATCAGCCACACAGGCAGCCTGTTGCAACTGACGATTGACGATGACGGCCTTGGGTTGGACGTGGGCAGTGGTTTCAAAAGCGGCGGCATTCAGAACATGCAGGTGCGCGCGCAACTGATGGCGGCGCAGTTGTTTATCGAAAGCGGGCCCGACGGGCGAGGCACCCGGGTAAGGGTGTGCCTGCCGCTGGCTGATCTCGCCATCGTTGATGAGGCGGCAGCTGTTTGCGCGCCTGCGTTTTTAACGGAGACGCCATGCAAGTCCTGCTGATTGAAGACGACCCGGTGCACCGGGCGTTCCTGCGCGAAGTGATCGAAGTGGCCCTGCCGGAATGCACGCGCTTGCTGGAGGCCGAAGACGGCCGGATCGGCGAGCAAATGTTCAGTCAGAGCCCGGTGGACGCGGTGGTGATGGACCTGCAGATGCCCTGCCGCACCGGCGTCGAAGCGGCCAAGACCATTTGGCGGCAGCAGCCGGACACGTCGATTCTGTTCTGGTCGAATTACTCCGACGAGGCCTACGTGCGGGGCATCGCGCGGATCGTGCCCCAGGGCGCGGCCTACGGTTACATCCTCAAGACCGCTTCGGAAGAACGCTTGCGTCTGGCGTTGCGGGGATTGTTCATCGAGCAGCAGTGCGTGATCGACCGCGAGATTCGCGGCGTGCAACTCAAGGCCCACGATCAGTTGTCCGGGCTGAGTGATGGCGAATACGAGGTGCTGCAAGACATCGCCCTCGGCCTGACCGACCGCACCATCGCCACCCGCCGCAACCTGTCGCTGCGCAGCGTGCAGAACCGGCTCCAGCAGCTGTACGAAAAGCTCGGCGTCTATCAGCCCGATGCGGCGGGTGAGCGCAGCACCGCCTTCAACCTCCGCGCCCGCGCCGTCAACGTCGCCCTGCTCCGCCGCCTGCTCAACCGCACCGCGCTGGAACAGGCCGAGGCCGAACTGCAACTGTGGCTGAAGAACCCGGCGCGGCATCGGGTTGGAGGGGACTGATTTATTTACAGCGCTTCACCGTAAATTAATCTGTCCCCGGAGTGCGCGGTGCGGCTGAGAGAAGATCAAGGGCGTCTGCCTGGGGGCAGACTGTTTCGCCTTCGGCGAGTTACTTGGAAAAGCACCCCAAGTAACCAAGGGTGCTTGCTCTCGGTTGGGCCCTTCCTTCGTCAGGGTTCCTTCACTCCGGTCTCGCTCCGTGGGCCCGCGCCGAACGGACATCCATGTCCTGACGGCGCTCTCGCCGCATCCATGCGGCTCGACCCACTCCACGAGACCTCCGTTCAGCCTGCACCAAAGTCGCGTTTTGCGGTGCTTGAACTACCGCGGAGAAGATCAAAAGCAGATCAAAGGCTTCCCGGCTGAAGCCGGTCCCACTAACGGTGCGCGTTGATCGTTCCCACGCTCCGCGTGGGAATGCATCCTGTGACGCTCCGCGTCACCTCCCCCGGCCTGAATGCGCGTTGTCTTCGGGACGCGGAACGTCCCGGGCTGCGTTACCACGCGGAGCGTGGGAACGATCATGTCGGCGCCTGAGCTGGCCTCTTCCCGGCTGAAGCCGGTCCCACTAAAAGCACCGCGTATACCCGGTAGGACCGGCTTTAGCCGGGAAGCTTTTGATCCACCTAACGCGCTGTTGATCTTGATCTTCATACGCAAAAAGTCCAGTCACCGCCAATCGCGACTTGGGTGCAGGCTGAACGCAGGTCTCGTGGAGTGGGCCGAGCCGCATGGATGCGGCGAGAGCTGCCCCCCGCCATGGATGGCGGATGGCAGCGGGCCCACGGAGCGAGACCGAAGTGAAGGAACCCTGACGAAGGAAGGGCCAAACCAGGAGCAAGCACCCTTGGTTACTTGGGGTGCTTTTCCAAGTAACTCGCCGAAGGCGAAACAGTCTGCCCCCAGGCAGACGCTCTTGACCTCGGGGAACGCAAGATCAACCGCGCTTGTCGATTAAAGCGAGACCGCGACGCCTCGCTCAACTGAACGATGTCACTCAGGAGCATTGCCCATGTGCAGGAACCACACGCGTAACCCCATTCTTTGCCTCATCCCGCCCTACCTGCTCGACCAGATAGCCCGCAACGGCAACAAAGCCCAGCGGGAAGCGGCCCTGCGCACCCGGGCCAAAGACAACACCTTTCGCTCCCTGCGCCTCAGCGCACAACCCGACCGACGCCTCGTGCACCTGGCCGCAGCCCCCCTCACCGGCAAACGCCGTTCGATCTACACCGCCGACGGCGGCGAAACCCTGCCCGGCACCCTTGTACGCGGCGAAGGCCAACCCGCCAGCGGCGACATTGCCGTCGACGAAGCCTACGACGGCCTCGGCGCCACCTTCGACTTCTTCTTCGACGTGTTCGACCGCAACTCCATCGACGATGCCGGCATGGCCCTCGACGCCACCGTGCACTTCGGCAAAGGCTACAACAACGCCTTCTGGAACTCCGCCCAGATGGTCTTCGGCGACGGCGATCAGTCACTGTTCAACCGCTTCACCATCGCCCTCGACGTGATCGGCCACGAACTGGCCCACGGCGTCACCGAAGACGAAGCCGGGCTCGTCTACTTCAACCAGGCCGGCGCGCTGAACGAGTCCATGTCTGACGTATTCGGCTCGCTGATCAAGCAGTACGCCCTGAAACAAACCGCCAAACAAGCCAGCTGGCTGATCGGTGAAGGGCTGTTCACCGACCAGATCACCGGCACCGCCCTGCGCTCGATGAAAGCCCCCGGCACCGCCTTCGATGACGCGGTGCTGGGCAAGGACCCGCAACCCGGCCACATGGACGACTTCGTCCACACCTACGACGACAACGGTGGCGTGCACATCAACTCGGGCATTCCCAACCACGCGTTCTATCAAGTGGCGACGCGCATCGGCGGTCATGCCTGGGAAAAGGCCGGGCGCATCTGGTATGACGCGCTGCGCGATTCACGTCTGCGCCCCAATGCCGGCTTCGTGCGGTTTGCGCGGATCACCCATGACGTTGCCGGCCGGCTGTACGGTGTAGGCGAAGCGGCCCAAATCGCGGTACAAGAAGGCTGGGCGGCCGTGGGCATTAACGCGCAATGATCCGCCATGACGAGGAACCACCCACATGCGTATCTCATTCAGCGAAAGCGGCGGGGTCGCCTTTTTTCCCGGGCTGAACAAGCCCAACACCATCGAAGTGGACGCCCTGCCCGAACCCGACCAGCGAGAGCTGCGGCAGTTGGTCGACGCGTCCGAGTTCTTCGCGTTGCCGGAAGGTCGGCGCCCGGCCCGTGCGTTGCGCGGCATGCAGCATTACACGCTGACCATCAGCGAAGGCGACCGGGAGCGCACCGTCTGCGTCCCCGCGCCGGTGGAGTCCGGTCCGTTGCAAGGCCTGATGCAGTGCGTCAGGCGCCACGTGTCCGGATAGCCCCCTGACCGCCTGGACCCCTGACTGCGCGCCGGGCAGAACGCTCTGCTCGGCGCTTCACTCCCTTCCCTGCCATCATTTGCCGCCATTCAGGAATCCCTTGCCCTACCTTCACTCGCCCCCTGCCCCTCACGCCCAGGCAAAGCCGATGCCCGGCAAACCGTCCTTGTCACCCGAGACCTGCCCATGATGCCTGTCCGCCGTCTGTGCCTGGTCCTCGGCGACCAGTTGTCGTTCGACCTGGCTTCCCTCGCCGAACTGGACCCCGCACGCGATGCCGTGCTGATGGTCGAGGTCATGGAAGAAGCGACCCATGTCCCCCATCACCCGCAAAAAATCGCCCTGATCTTCAGCGCCATGCGCCATTTCGCCCAGGCGCTGCAGGAGCGCGGCATCATCGTCCAGTACGTGACGCTGGACGATGCGCTGAACACCGGCTCGGTGCCGACCGAATTGCAGCGCTGGTACGCGTCATTGCAAGCCGAGGAAGTCCACGTCACCGAGTGCGGTGACTGGCGTCTGGAGCACTCGGTCAGAGCATGCGGCCTGCCGCTGGTCTGGCACAGCGACACGCGCTTTCTGTGCTCACGCGAAGCGTTCGCCCAATGGGCCAGCGGCAAGGTTCAGCTGCGCATGGAGTTCTTCTACCGCGAAATGCGCCGCAAGCAGGGGCTGCTGCTCAACAGCGACGGTACGCCGGTGGGCGGTGCCTGGAACTTCGACGCCGAAAACCGCAAGGCGCTGCCGAAGAAGGTCTCCGCGCCCTACCCAGCGCGTTTCGCCCCGGACGCCATCACCCGCGACGTGCTGGAACTGGTGGGTGAACGGTTCTCCGGCCACTACGGCTCGCTGGACAATTTCGACTACCCGGTGACCCACGCCGACGCCCAGGCCCTGTGGCAGTACTTCCTCGATTACGGATTGGCGGCGTTTGGCGACTATCAGGACGCCATGGCCATCGATGAGCCTTTCCTCTTCCACGCGCGCATCAGCGCGGCGCTGAACATCGGCTTGCTCGACCTGCGCCAGCTGTGCAGCGACGTGGAGTCGGCGTACTGGTCGGGCGGCGTCGCGCTGAACGCCGCCGAGGGGTTCATCCGCCAACTGATCGGCTGGCGGGAGTACGTGCGTGGGGTTTACTGGCTGAAGATGCCGGACTACGCCGACGGCAACGCATTCGGCAACACCCGCGCGCTGCCAGAGTTCTACTGGACCGGCCAGACCAAAATGAACTGCATGAGCCAGGCCATCGGCCAGAGTCTTGAACACGCCTACGCCCATCACATTCAGCGGTTGATGGTCACCGGCAACTTCGCCTTGCTGGCCGGCATCGCGCCCACGCAAATTTGCGAGTGGTACCTGGCGATCTACATGGACGCCTTCGAATGGGTGGAGCTGCCCAACACCCTCGGCATGGTCATGCACGCCGATGGCGGCTATTTGGGTTCCAAGCCCTATTGCGCCAGCGGCCAGTACATCAAGCGCATGTCCGACTACTGCGGCACCTGCGCCTACAAGGTCAAGGAAAGCACCACGGAAGACGCTTGCCCGTTCAATTCGCTGTACTGGCATTTCGTGATGCGCCACAGCAACCTGCTGCGTGCCAATCAGCGCATGGGCATGGTCTACAAGAATCTTGATCGGATGACCGAGGCGAAGCAGGACGCGCTGTGGCAAAGGGGCGAGTCGCTGCTGGGCAAACTCGACGCCGGAGAGGCGATTTGAAGAAGAGCGAGCTGCCCGTGAAAACCTGCGTGGTCTGCGGACTGCCGTTCACCTGGCGGAAAAAATGGGCGCGCTGCTGGGATGAGGTGCGTTACTGCTCGGAGCGCTGCCGGCGGGGCAAGCGCTCCGAGTCGTGAAAGGGTTCAATCGGCGTCAGTGGGCCCACCTGGGGTGCCCCGCCTGATCAGTGGACCTGTGCGCGACTGGCTCGGCCGATCAGTCTGATCAACAATTGCTGCTTGGGGCCGGCCGTGGTCTCGCGTGCCACCTTGATCAAGTATTCCTGGGGAACGAGCCCGCCCGCTTCGGCCAGGGCTTCGTAAATGGCAAACAGCCGCGAATCGATCGTCGTCTCCTGGGCACATTCGATCAGATAGGCGATTCCGGGATTGGCTTGTTCGTTCACAGTGGATCCTCCTTGTGGGTCAGTTACTTCAAAGGAGAGGCACGCGCGACGGGAGTTCCCACTTTCTGGAAGGGCCTCACCCGAACGGTGGTGCCCGCCCGCCGACAGTCCTGAATATCAGTTTTCGCTTGCCAAAATCCGGTTGCGCCCTTAAACAGAGCGTGCCGTTTCAGCCGCCGCGACGACTTGCCGCGCCCGTTTTGCCTTTTGCGCCTCGCAATCCGGCGACGGGAAAGGCCTGCTGAATCGCCCAGACACCTGCAAATCATGGAGACGCCAGGTAAACCCGATGACAGGAAATACGTCAGACACACTCCCCCGCACCCGTCGCGCACCCAAGGGTGAAAAGCGCCGCGAAGAACTTCTCGACGCCGCGCTGCAACTGTTTTCGCTGGAGGGCTACACCGGTTCCTCCATTGCCCGCATCGCCGACATCGCCGGCATCTCGGTGGCGGGCGTGCTGCACCACTTTCCGAACAAGGTCGCCTTGCTGATGGGCGTGCTCGCGCGCCGCGACGAGGTCAACCACAAGGTGATCAGCAGCCTGCACAGCGAGCCGACGCTGCAGGGCTTCGTCAGCGGCCTGCGGCAGATCAACCGTTCCAGCGCGACGGCGCCCGGCGTGATTCGCGCGTTCAGCATGCTCAATGCCGAAAGCCTGGTGGAGAGTCATCCGGGGTGGGAGTGGTTTCAGTCTCGCTACGTGACGATTCACGGGCGCATGCGGGCACGGCTCGACCATCTGGTGGCCACCGGCGAGGTGCGTGGGGATGTGGACCTGGATGCGCTCATCCACCAGATACTGGCGATGATGGACGGGTTGCAGCTGCAGTGGCTGCGCTTCCCGGACAAAGTGGATCTGGTGCAGCGTTTCGACAGTTACATGGCCCAGGTCGAGCGCGCTATCCGCGCCTAAAAAAAATGAGGCGATCCGGGCTGGCCGGATCGCCTCACTCTCTGTCACTCGAGCTCAAGTTGCCACGCGGGTTCAGGCCTCAGCCAGCACCGGGATCAGATCCCGACACCGGCCAGTGTTTCAGCCCTTTCCCGTTGTGATCACTCAGTACTCGGTGTTGCCGTCGTAGTCGCTGTTGCCATCGGCTGCGTCGGTGCCTTCGGCCTGATCAAGCACACCGCCGGTCTTCACCGCTGGCAGGGTCACTTTGACCGAGTTCAGCGCCGAACGTGGCAGCGGGTTGCTGGTGGTGGTCGACAGTTCCTGGCGGAACGAGTTGACCAGCTTGGCGTTCAGACGGATGTCGTCCGAGGCCGCGCCCAGGCTGATGTTGAAGGTGTCGGCATCGATCACCCACTGCTTGCTTGCCTCGTCGAAGTACGCCAGCGAACGATCGTTGAGTTCGATGGTGACGTGACGGGTTTCGCCCGGCTGCAGGAAGACCTTCTTGTAGCCTTTCAGCTCTTTGACGGCGCGCTCGACGGTCGGGTTCTGCTGGCCGACGTACAGCTCGGCGACTTCGGAACCGGCACGCTTGCCGCTGTTGGTCAGGTCGAACGAGACCTTGATCGGCGTGTTGCCCACTGCAACGCCCGGGGTGACCGAGATGTTGTTGTAGGTGAACTGGGTGTACGACAGGCCGTGACCGAACGCGAACAGCGGTTTGGTGTTGGTCTTGTCGTAGCCACGGTAGCCGAGCATGGTCAGGTCGTGGGCGTAGGTGATTTCCTTGACCTTGGTGCGTGTGTTGTCGAAGGCCGGGAAATCCTTATACAGCGGATTGTCTTCGATGTTGCGCTCGATACTGATCGGCAGCTTGCCCGACGGGTTGACCTTGCCGAACAGGATCTCGGCCAGGGCCTGACCACCGTTCTGACCTGGGTAGAACGCGTGAAGCGCAGCCGGAACCTGGTCGATCCAGTCGCTCATTTTCAGCGCGGTACCGCCGTGCATGGTCACCACGGTGTTCGGGTTGGCCTTGGCGATGTTCTGGATCAGTTCGTTCTGGTATTCAGGCAGATCGAAGCTGTGGTCGAAACCTTCACCTTCGTATTCAGCGCTGTTACCGACGGCAACCACGACCGCGTCGTATTGCGACAGGTCGGAAGGTGCGGTCAGCGAAGCGGTCGACATCTGCACGCCCACCAGGCCGCCCATGGTCGACAGGTAGCCGTCACGGCGCGAGTACTCAAGCTTCACGTCGTAGGCCTTGCCGGCTTCCAGCTTGATCTTGCCGGAAACAGGGATGGTCGGCGGAATGCTCTTGTTGGTGATGTTCTCACCGTCGCCGTTGTCGATGACCTTCTCGCCGTTGACCCACAGACGCACAGCGCCGTCGGCACGGATTTTGAAGACCTGGTCGCCGCTGATGGTCGGGGTGACCTGACCGCTCCAGCGAATCGAGGTGTTGGCGGTGTCGCCGTTGCTCGGCACGCTGTCGGTGGACCAGTCCAGGTTGACGTAAGTGTCAATCTGGGTGGCCGAAGGATCGCCGGACCAAGTGGCGTTGTTGAAGTACTCGGTCTTCATGCCCGCAACGCTGTTGCCTTTGCTGTCGGTGGTGGTCCAGTGCATCGCTGTCGGGTCGAGGGACAGGCTGTCGAGGAACTCCACCTGAGCACCCGGTGCGATCTGGCGCAGACCGCTCAGCTCGCTGATGTAACGGGTGGCGTCAACGTGAGCACTGCCGAAACCGGTCGGCGGCGCGTACTTGGCCAGGTCGCCAACGACGGCGATGCGCTTGACCTTGTTCTTGTCCAGCGGCAGCACGTCGCCCTGGTTTTTCAGCAGCACGATACCTTCGCGAGCGATGTTCAGGGCGACCTTGTTGCTGGTAGCGCTGTTCATGTTGTGCGTGGTCAGCGGTGCGAACTTGTCGAACTGGTACAGGTAGATGTTCTTCAGGATGCGGCGGACCTTGTCGTCGATGGTCGCCATGTCCAGCTCGCCACTGTCCAGGTAAGGCTTGAGCACCTTGCTGTTCATCTGGCCGCCCATCATGTCCAGGTCGGTGCCGGCTTGTGCCGCTGGCAGACCGTGGACGACGGCGTTGTAGTCACTCTGTACCAGACCCTTGAAGCCCCATTCCTTTTTCAGGATGTCGGCGATCAGGTGCTTGTTCTCGCATGCGTACTCGCCGTTCACTTTCTGGAACGAGCACATCATCATCGCCACGGTGCTGTTCTTGGTGGCGGATTCGAACGGCGGCAGGGTCATCTCGCGCAGGACGCGCTCAGGCATGACCTGATTCAGGATGAAGCGGTTGGTTTCCTGGTCGTTACCGGCGTAGTGCTTGGCTTCCGCCCAGACGCGACGCTGCTGGATACCGTTGATCACCGCAGGACCCAGGCTGGCGCCGAGGAACGGGTCTTCACCGGAGAGGTATTCGAAGGCACGGCCGCTCCACGGCATGCGGTACAGGTTCATGCCCGGGCCGGTGACGAACTGGTAGCCGCCGCTGGCGGTGTCGTAGCCCAGGGCGCGGCCGAAATCGATGGCGCGGCGCGGGTTGAAGGTGGACGCCAGGTTCGGGCCGGACGGATAAACCACGCCCGGATCGTTGCCTTCGCTGGTGTAACGGATGCCTGCGCCGCCGTCAGCGCCGTGGATCTGTGGCACGCCGTACTGGCTGAGCGGTTTGACGTCCCAGCCGCCGATGCCGCCGATGTAGGCCAGCTTTTCTTCCTGAGTCATGTTCGCCAGGGTTTTTTCTGCGGCTTTGTCCGCGCGCAGTTCCTTGGCAGCGAGTTGCTCTTGGGTGGTGGTGTCGGCTGCGTTGGCGTGGCAGATGGCCAGACTCAACAAAGCCAGTGCCGAGTGGGCACCGAAAGTTTTACGGTTTCGCATAGGGGACGCTCTCCAAGTACCACCCGCGCTCATTTGTCGCAGTTGACACGCCACAAGCCTTTGTTTTCAGGCAATACGCTGCCTATACCGATATTTCTCGAAAGAACATCGGCGAACGGAAAGTGGCGTTATAACAGGACGATGAGTAAGGGCAATATGATCTTCTGTAACTTATGTTAATGGCGATGAGCCACCCAACTGCACGAGCATTGCCCGAGACGTTTAAATTAAGGCAATTGTTTTCAATTGATGTCAAACAAAATAATCAATCTCGAACAAACTCGACATTTTTTGATACATCATCTGAACTCTTGCTAAACCTACAGGTCTGTAGGTTTAGCAATTTTCACCGCTCACCCCCTGAAACCCCGTAAATGCTGGGGTTCGCTCTCCGAGCGAGTGATGAACCTGCGCTGCGAGCCAGCGTTTCGATCATTTCAAACACATGACAAACATTGGAGAAACAACACATGAAACTGCCAGTACTGGGCGCCATCGCCGCACTGACCCTGTCGTTCGCAACTGCAACTATGGCCGCTGATTCCGACACTCAGGAAACTATCTCCGGCGCAGCAGATTCTACCGTCATGACCCAGACGCAAGATGCAAAAGCCGTGAAAAAAGCCACCAAACAGAATCAGGCTGATGAAAACAAGCGTGGCCGTCCGTCCGCTAACACTTCATCTGCGACAAACTAACGCACTGCCGTTCAGTTGCTGTTAAGCAGCATACTGTTATGCACGTTATGTAATTGATCCCCCCGAGGTCTCGTCAGAGGCCTCTCTTATTTGAACCGGTGCTGTGTCCATTCCTCTGTCCCCTATCAATAGCCAGCAACTCACCGCGCACTCGGCCGAAGCGCTGTGTGCCTGGCTGTTGGCCAATGCCGGGCTCAAGACAGGTGATCTTGAACGGGCACAGCGACTGGCCCAGGAATCGGAAGGCAGTTCGCTGACCGAATTGCTGACCCGCTTGGGGCTGGTGTCCGAACTAGACTTGGCCAAGGCGTGGGCCTCAACGCTGCAGGCGCCGCTGCTGCTGGCGGAAAACGTGACGCTGTCCGGCGAGCCGTTGCCAGAGTTGAGCGAACGCTTTCTGCGCCACTATCGCCTGCTGCCCATCGGCGCCCACGCCGATGGGGTGCACGTGCTGGCCGCCAACCCGGGCAATGCCTATGGGCTGGACGCCGTGGCCTACGCCTGCCAGGCGCCGGTGTACGTGTCGGTCGGTGCCGGCAGCGAGGTCGACGGGCTGATCGAGCGATATTACGGCCAGGGCCGCTCAGCCATGGGCTCGCTGATCGAAACCCTCGACGAGCACGACGGCGCCAAAGAAGACATCGAGCACCTCAAGGACCTCGCGTCCGAGGCGCCGGTGATTCGGCTGGTCAACCTGATCCTGCAGCGGGCCGTCGAGCAACGTGCTTCCGACATTCATATCGAGCCCTTCGAGAGCCAGCTGAAAGTGCGCTACCGCATCGACGGCGTCCTCCACGAAGCGGAAGCACCGCCCTCCAGTTCTTCAGCTGCCATTATTTCGCGACTGAAGATCATGGCGCGGCTGGACATTGCCGAGCGGCGCCTGCCCCAGGACGGCCGCATCATGCTGCGCATCCAGGGTAAAGAGCTGGATTTGCGGGTGAGCACGGTGCCCACCAGTTTCGGCGAGTCAGTGGTGATGCGTCTGCTGGATCGGCAGACCGTCAGCTTTGACTTCCCCAGCCTGGGCATGGACGGCGAGCGCCTGCAGAACTTCCTCGACGTGCTGGAAAACCCCCACGGCATCCTGCTGGTCACCGGCCCCACCGGTTCCGGCAAGACCACTACGCTGTACACCGCGCTGTCACGGCTCAACACCGCCGAGCGCAAGATCATCACCGTGGAAGATCCGGTCGAGTATCAGCTCGAGGGCATCAACCAGATTCAGGTCAAGCCGGCCATCGGCCTGGACTTCGCCGGCGCCCTGCGCTCCATCGTCCGGCAAGACCCGGACGTGATCATGATCGGCGAGATGCGTGACCTGGAAACCTGCCGCATCGCCATCCAGTCGTCCCTGACCGGTCACCTCGTGTTGTCGACCCTGCACACCAATAGTGCCGCCGCGAGTATCACGCGGCTGCTGGACATGGGCGTCGAAAGCTACCTGATCGCCTCCACCGTCAAAGGCATTCTGGCCCAGCGGCTGGTGCGCAGGCTCGATCCGCTCACGCGCATCGCCTTCGAAGCACCGCCGGAACTGGTCGCCGAGCACGGCCTGGACCGCTTCACCGATCAGCGTCCCATCACCCTGTATCGCCCCGCCAGCGAATTGCCCGGCGGCGGTTATCACGGCCGCAGCGCCATCACCGAATTGCTGGTAATGAACGAAGAACTGCGCGGCCTGCTGATGCGTCAGGCCGATGCCTCGACGCTGGAACAGGCGGCCCGCCGTGGTGGCCTGCGCACCCTGTATGAAGAAGGCCTGCGCCAGGCGGTGGCCGGCGTGACCTCCCTTGAAGAGGTGCTGCGCGTTACGCGTGGCGACTGACCATGGCCCATTTCAAATACCGCGCCCTGGATGCCGACGGCGTCGCCCAACACGGCACCCTCGAAGCCGCCGATCAGACCGCGGCAACAGCCGTCCTGCACAAACGCGGCCTGTTGCTGCTCAGCCTTGAGGCCAGTACCAACAGCGGCCTGCGTGCGGCCATGCGCCGGGGCGCCATGAACGGCGCGGCGCTGGTGAGTTTCACCCAGCAACTGGCGACCCTGCTCGGCGCCGGCCAGCCGCTGGAACGCGCCCTGACCATCCTCCTCAAGCAGACCCACGAGCCCAAGCGCCAGGCGCTGCTCGAACGCATTCGCGAACAGGTCAAGGCCGGTAAACCCTTGAGCCAGGCGCTGGAAGAAGAGCACGGCCAGTTTTCCAGCCTGTACATCAGCATGGTTCGCGCAGGCGAGGCCGGCGGCTCTCTGGAAAACACCCTGCGTCAGCTCAGCGAGTACCTGGAGCGCAGCCAGATGCTGCGCGGCGAAGTCATCAATGCGCTGATCTACCCGATCTTTCTGGTGGTCGGCGTGCTCGGTTCGCTGGCCCTGCTGCTGGCCTACGTGGTGCCGCAGTTCGTGCCGATCTTTCGTGACCTGGGCGTGCCGATTCCCTTCATAACCCAGGCGATCCTGTGGCTGGGGGAGTTCCTCAGCGCTTACGGGTTGCTGCTGCTCGGTGCGATCGTCGGGCTGATCTGGACGGTTGCCGTGCTGCGCCGCGATCCCCAACGGCGCCAGCGTCATGACCGACGCCTGCTGTTTATAAAAGTCATCGGCCCGCTGTTGCAGCGGATCGAAGCCGCGCGTCTGGCGCGCACCCTCGGCACGCTGCTGAGCAACGGCGTCGCGCTGTTGCAGGCGATGACCATCGTCCGTCAGGTGTGCGGCAACTACGCCCTGCGCGCCCAGGTCGAGCAGGCCACCGAGTGGGTCAAGGGTGGCGGCACGCTGGCCCAGGCATTCGGCGAGCAACCGCTGCTGCCGGAACTGGCCCTGCAGATGATCGAAGTCGGCGAACAGGCCGGCAACCTCGACGGCATGCTGCTCAAGGTTGCCGACGTCTTCGACGTCGAAGCCAAGCGCGGCATCGACCGTCTGCTCGCGGCGCTGGTGCCGAGCCTGACCGTTGTCATGGCGGTGATGGTGGCGGTGATCATGCTCGCCATCATGCTGCCGCTGATGAGCCTTACCAGTAACATTTGAGGAAATACACATGTCCCGATTCAACGCTGCCCAAGGCCGTCGCCAGGGCGGTTTCACCCTGCTGGAAATGCTCGCCGTGATCGTGCTGCTGGGCATTGTCGCCACCATCGTCGTGCGTCAGGTCGGCGGCAACGTCGACAAGGGCAAGTACGGCGCAGGCAAGGCGCAACTCGCCAGCCTCGGCATGAAGGTCGAAAGCTACGGCCTGGACGTCGGCACGCCGCCGGCCAATCTGCAGCAACTGGTCACCAAGCCGGCCAACGCCACTGGCTGGGCCGGCCCGTACGCCAAGCCTTCGGACCTGAAAGATCCGTTCGGCCACGCGTTCGGCTACCGCTACCCGGGCGAGCACGGCAGCTTTGACCTGATCTTCTTTGGTCAGGACGGCCAGCCTGGCGGTGACGGCTACAAGGCCGACATCGGTAACTGGGAATAACATGCGCGCCCTGCCCCGCGCCCGCGGCTTCACCCTGTTCGAATTGCTGGTGGTGATCGTTCTGATCGGCATCAGCGTCGGCCTGGTGAGCTTTGGCGTGGGTCGGGGCTTGCACGCGGCCGGTGAGCGTCGGGCGTTGAGCGAAGTGGTGCAATCCCTGCGCGCGGCGCGGGTGCAGGCGATCGTCAGCGGGCAACCGGCGCAGACACGCTTTGACCTGCGCCACGGGCGCCTTCAGGGCCCGCACCTGAAGCCGGTGCAACTGCCCGACGACATGCGCGTGCAATTGCAGACCGCCGACGGCCTGGGCCCGGCGTTCGAGTTCTACCCCGACGGCGGCTCCAGCGGTGGCCATCTGCTGCTGGCCCGGGGCGACAAACACTGGCGCGTCGACATCAACTGGCTGACCGGCGACGTTCAGTTGCGCACGCTCAATTGACGCGTCAGCGCGGTTTCACATTGCTGGAGATGCTTGCTGCCCTGGCGGTGCTGGCGGTGTGCAGCAGCGTGCTGGTGGTGGCGTTCGGGCAGAGCGCCCGGGCCTTGCAGCAGGCGCAACGCAGCGACCGGCTGAGTCTGGCCGCGCGTTCGCTGATTGATGAGGCCAGCGCCGGCCGCTTGCAGCCGGGGCGGACCGAGGGGCGCTGGAGCGGCGTGACCTGGCAGATGGATGTCAGCGCACTGCCCCGCGGCAATGCACCGGCGACGGCCTGGCGCCTGGACCTTGAGGTGAGCGACGGCGCGCGGCGCGCCCATTACAGCAGCCTGCAAGTGCGCAGCTCAGACTCGGGTGCCGGGCAATGAGGCGCCGTTCAATGACGTGCCAATGCCAGGGTTTCACCTTGCTCGAAGTGCTGGTGGTGTTGAGCCTGCTCGGCGTGCTGCTGACCATGGTTGGCGCCGCGATCACCGGTGCCAACCGCGCCATGGCCAAGGCCGAGCGCTACAGCACGCGGCTCGATGAAATACGGTCGACCCAGAATTTTCTGCGCCACGCCATCGGCCAGGCGCTGCCACTGGCGGCCGGCGGGTCCGAGCCCGGCCAGGCGCCGGTGTTCGAGGGCGATGCCCAGGCCATGCGTTTCTATGGGCCGCTGCCCGCCACCCTGGGCGGCGGTTTGTACCGGCACAGCGTAACGCTGGCGGCCGGTCAGCGTTTGCAGATCAGTCTGGAGCGGTTGAGGGGCCAGGCCTTGCTGCCGGCCGAAGAGCCCCAAGTGCTGTTGCACGACGTGCGCTCGCTGCAACTGAGTTATCGCGGCGTGTCGCCCACCGGTGAATCGACTGCATGGCTGGATCACTGGCCTTGGCCGGGGCGCCTGCCGATCAGCGTGCGCATCGACGCGCAACTGGGCGGCCCCGTGCCGTGGCCATTACAGAGCATCAACCTGCGCCTGGACCTGTCCGGCGAGGCGCACACGTTATGAATGAACGTCGGCAAAAAGGCGTCGCGTTGCTGCTGGTGTTGTGGGTGCTGGCGCTGCTCAGTACCCTGCTGGCCGGTTTGCTCGGCTGGGTGCATTTGCAGAACCGCCAGGCCCTGTGGCAACGCCAGCACACCCAAGGGGTGCTCGCCGCTGAAGCCGGCATCGGCATGGCGGTGCTGGCGCAGCTGGACCGCGACCCGGTGCGGCACTGGAAAGCCGACAACCAGCCCCATGAATTGCGTTTCGATGACGCCGCGCTGGCGGTGAGCCTGGGCAGCGAGACCGGCAAGCTCGACCTCAACGCGGCGCCGGCGGAATCCTTTACCCGCCTGCTGGTGGCGTGCGGCGCGAATCCGGATCTGGCGCGGCAGGTGGCGCAGGGCCTGGAACAGCGTCGTGGCGGTGGCCGGGCACCGCTGCGAATGGTCGAAGAAGTGCGCGAACTGCCGGGCATCGGCCAGCCGCTGTACCAGTGCGCCAGCCCGCACGTCACGTTATGGAGCGGCCTGAGCGCGCCGGATCCGCGCATGACGTCGCCCTGGCTGCGGCAAGCGCTGGGGCTGCCCCAGGCCGGGCCCGCAACCGAAGACGCAGGACCGGTCATCAGTATTCGAAGCCAGGCGACATTGCCCGGCGGTTACACCACGACGCTCAACGTCACGTTGTTATTGAACCCATCGAAGGAGGGAGCGCGACCGTATCGCGTTCTGCGTTGGCAAGAATGAAGCAATCACTTTTACAGCAACTGGCGCCCTTGCAGGCCCGGGTGCGCAGTCAGTGGCGCGACAGCCCGGCGCAGCATCTGTGGCAGGCGTGGCTGGACGAGTTGCAGGCGATGCTGCCCGCCAGCGTCCGCGCGCGGCTGATACCCCAGGTGCGCGAGCGGCTGATCGACTGGCCCCTGCCCGAGCACATTGCCCACGAGACCGGCGAGCGGCTGATCCTGATGCTCCCTGCCGGCATGGTGCTGGCGCAACCGTTGCAATTGCCGCTGGCAGCGCTGCGCGACCTGCACAGCGTGGTCGGTTTCGAGCTGGACAAGTACACGCCCTACCCCCGCGAGCAGATGCATTACGTCGCCCGCGTCACCAGCAAAGGCAAAACCCTGGCGCAGGTGCTGCTGGTGGCGGTGCTGCGCGAGCGTTTGCAGCCGATCATCGACAGCTGCAAGGACCGTGGCCTGTCGCTCTATGCCGTGGATGCGCGCAACGCCAAGGGCGAACGGCTGAATGTCGATCTGCTGCCGGCCGAGCTGAAGCCAGCGACCGCAGGTTCCGCACGCCTGCCGCGCTTCCTTGCCGTGGTCTGTGGCGCCTTGCTGCTGACCTGCATGGTGCTCTGGCTGGATGCGCGCACGGTGCAGGTCGAAGCGATGCAACAGCACGTCGACGAGCAACGCAGCCAGGTGCAAGCCGTACAGAACCTGCGCCGCGAACTGATCAACACCCAAGGCGCCGCACGCTACCTGGCCCAGCAAAAGGCCGCGCAACCCACCACCTCCAGCGTGCTCGCTGACCTCACCGGTTGCCTGGGCGCTGACACGTGGGTCGAGCAGCTGGAGATTTCCGACGGCGGCAGCGTGTCGATCACCGGCCAGAGCGCCAAGGCCAGTGCCCTCATCAGCCGCATGAAAGACTGCCGCACCCTGACCGACGCGCAGTTCCAGGGGATCATTCAGCCCGATGCGCAGACCGGCAAAGAGCGCTTCTCCCTGCGCGCCCAGCTGCCCAAGGAGGCCGCCGATGCGCCGTGAACTGACCGCGCGCGAACGTCGCGGTGCCGCGCTGATCGCCCTGGCCCTTGTGCTGTGGGCGGCCTGGTGGCTGCTGGTGCAGAGCTGGTTTCTTGATCCGTTGAGCGACCTTCGGGAACAGGCCGAGACCCTGCGCCATCAAGAGCAACGCTATGCCGGCGCACTCGCTCAACGCGACAGCCTTGAGCAGCAGTTGCAGGCCGCCCGCCGCGACCCGTCGAGCCGCAGCAGTCTGTTGCCCGGCGAAGACCCCAGCGCCGTGGCCGCCGACCTGATGCAGCGCAGTCTCGATCTGGTCAAGGCCCACGCCGATCAGGGCCCCGGTTGCCAGGTCACCCAGCGCATGCCGATCACCCCCGAGCGCGACAGTGCCGAGCCCTATCGTCAGGTCAAGGTCAGCCTGACCCTGGACTGCGCCATGGAGCCGCTGGTGGGTTTGCTCCACGAGCTGGAATACGGCCAGCCGTTCCTGTTCATCGACAACCTGAGCATTCGCCGCGCCACCTCGGCCCCGGCCAGTGGTGGCGCCGGCCGCTTGCAGGTGCATCTGCTGTTGCGCGGGTATCTGCAACAGGCCGCGCCGCACAAGGCGCTGCCGTCCAAAGCCCCCGCCGTCGAGCCAGGGACCGACTCCCGGCAGCAGCCTGATCCCGCCGAGCAGGCCGATCTGGATGATCAACCCCAACCACTGACACCGTCCGAGGAGCCTGACGCATGAAGTTCGACTCCCTTACCCTCGCGCTCGGCGCTGTCACGGTCGCCCTCGCCGCCGTTGCCGTCAGCCTGAGCATGGGCGCCGGTCAGGAGATCGACTGGTTGCCGGCCGGCGAAGCCCGTGAAGCGGCACCAACCGCCGGGCCCGCGGCGTTGCCCTCGCTGCCGGCTCAAGCGCTCACGCTGACCTGGCAGCAGTCGATGTTCAGCCCGGACCGCAAGCCTGATCTGGTTACCGGCAAATCCCAGGCCTCGTCCCTGGACGGCATCAGCCTGAGCGGCGTGATCATCGATGGCGCTTCACAGTGGGTGCTGCTGCAACTGCCGCAGAAGCGCCGCCTCAAGCTGGCCGTCGGCAGCACGCTGGACAATGGCTGGACCCTGGATTCGGTCACGCCGCAACACGCCACTTTCAGCCATCAGGGCCAGACCCGCGAACTGCGACTGCCCCTGCTGCGCCTTCCGCCGCCGTCGAAAGTCCCCCCTATTACTCTTCCAAACGTACCCACACCATGAACAATCGCACCCCTGAGTTTTCCCGTCTGCGCAGCCCGTTGTTGTGCCTGGCCACCGCCGTGGCCCTGGCTGGATGCGCGTCCACCCCGGAACGTTTTGAAAACGATCCGGCCCTGATGCAGGAAGCACTCAATGGCACCGGCTCGCAGCGAGGCCCGGTCAGCGATCCGGTTGAAGCGCCGAGCCCGAACAATCCTGGCGCCAGGCCTGCGCCTGCGCGCCAGCAGATCATTCGTGGCAACCAGACCTTCGTGCGCGGTGCCGGTCCGGCCCAGAGTGGCGCGGGTGGAAGAGGCGCGTCGGCGGCGGCTGGTGATATCACCTTCAACTTCGCCAATCAGCCCATCGAAGCGGTGATCAACACCGTGCTGGGGGATTTGCTGCACGAGAACTACAGCATCAATCAGGGCGTGAAAGGCGACGTCAGCTTCTCCACCTCGCAACCGGTGAACAAGCAGCAGGCGCTGTCGATTCTCGAAACGCTGCTGTCGTGGACCGACAACGCGATGATCCGCCAGGGCGACCGTTACGTGATCCTCCCGGCCAACCAGGCCGTGGCCGGCAAGCTGGTGCCGGAGATGCCGGTGGCGCGCCCGGCTACCGGGCTGTCGGCGCGGTTGTTCCCGCTGCACTTTATCTCGGCCACCGAGATGCAGAAGCTGCTCAAACCCTTTGCCCGTGACAACGCGTTCTTGCTGGTCGATCCGGCGCGCAACGTCTTGAGCCTCGCCGGTACGCCGGATGAACTGGCCAACTATCAGGACACCATCGACACCTTCGACGTCGACTGGCTCAAGGGCATGTCTATCGCCGTGTATGGCTTGCAGCGCGCCAGCGTCAGCGAACTGATGCCGGAGCTGCAGAAGATGTTCGGCCCGGACAGCGGCATGCCGTTGGCCGGCATGGTCAAGTTTCTGCCCATCGAGCGGACCAATTCGGTGGTGGCGATTTCTTCCCAGCCGCGTTACTTGAGCGAAGTCGGTGACTGGATTCACACCATCGACGAAGGCGGCGGCAACGAGCCGCAGATGTACGTCTACGACGTGCGCAACATGAAAGCCACGGACCTGGCCAAATACCTGCGGCAGATTTACGGCAACGGCCAGATCAAGGACGACAGCGCGGCCAAGGTCGCGCCGGGCCTGCGCACCCGTTCGCTGTCCTCGCTCAACGGCAGTGGCACCGGCAGCAGCGGCGGATTGAGCGGCAGTGGTCAGGGCCTGAATGGCAGCTCCGGGATGGGCGGCGGCCTGGGCTCGGGCATGGGTGGCGCCAATGGCGGTTTGCAGAACGGCACTCAGCAAGGTGAAGAAGAGCAGGACGGCGAAACCTCCGAGGACAGCGCCGACAGCAGCGGACAGAGCGACAGTTCGGACGCCGCCTCGAGTGGCTCTGGCGCCAGCAAGCGCCTGGACGACAGCACGCGCATCACCGCGCAGCAGAGCAGCAACCAGTTGCTGATCCGCACGCGTCCGGCCCAGTGGGCCGAGATCGAGTCGGCCATCAAGCGACTGGACAACGCGCCGATGCAGGTGCAGATCGAAACGCGGATTCTGGAAGTGAACCTGACCGGCGAGCTGGACCTCGGCGTGCAGTGGTACCTCGGTCGTCTGGCCGGCAATTCCGCCAGCACTACTGTCGCGAACACCGCCGGCAGTCAGGGCGCTCTGGGCGGCGGCGGTGCTGGGCTCGGTGCCACCGATTCGCTGTTCTATTCCTTCGTCAGCAACAACCTGCAGATCGCCCTTCACGCGCTGGAACAGAGTGGCCGCACGCAAGTGCTGTCGGCGCCTTCGCTGGTGGTGATGAACAACCAGCAGGCGCAGATTCAGGTTGGTGACAACATCCCGATCAGCCAGACCACGGTCAACACCTCGACCACCACCGCCACCCTGAGCAGCGTTGAATACGTGCAGACCGGGGTCATCCTCGACGTCGTGCCGCGCATCAATCCGGGCGGCCTGGTGTACATGGACATTCAGCAGCAGGTCAGCGACGCCAACGACACGGCCACTGACGCCAACGGCAACCCACGGATCTCGACGCGTTCGGTGTCGACCCAGGTGGCGGTGCAGAGTGGTCAGACCGTGTTGCTTGGCGGCCTGATCAAACAGGACAACGCCGACACCGTGTCTGCCGTGCCGTACCTGAGCAGCATCCCCGGCCTGCGCTGGCTGTTCGGCAACACCGTCAAGAGCAAGAAACGCACCGAGCTGGTCGTGCTGATCACCCCACGGGTCATCACCAGCAACAGCCAGGCGCGGCAAGTGACCGATGATTATCGTCAGCAACTGCAGTTGATCAAGCCGACGCCGCCGATGAGCACCCGGTAGTTTATTGATTGTGGTTTATCGTTCCCACGCTCCGCGTGGGAACGATCCGATCAAATCCACCGAGGGCACCTTGGCGCCGTCGCTTCTGCCTCGGGGGCCTGAAATTGCTTTACTCCCGCGCGTGAAACTCTCGGCCTCGGGCGAAGACCAAGACAGTACCCATGACTGGCGGGTTTGAGCCCGAGAGAGCGCACGCAATTGGACAGCAAGGACGGTTTGCATTTTCACGACGACGAACTGGCGCAGGCGCGGCGGTTCAACAAGAAGCTGGCCTGGCTGCCGCGGTTTCGTATCCGCAATCGCTTCACGCCCCTTTTGATCCAATCACTGTTGCGCGTTGGCCAGCTCAATGGCGCGGCCAAGCTGGCCCGCCATGGCTTGCACGCTGAAACCACCACGGCGAGTGTCGACGGTCATCGCGTGCCGGTGCGGATCATTCGGCCCAGGGGCAAGGCCAAAGGTGTGGTGCTGGACATTCATGGTGGCGGCTGGGTCATCGGCAATGCGCAGATGAATGACGACCTCAATATGGCGATGGTGCGGGCGTGCGAAGTGGCGGTGGTCTCGGTTGACTATCGGCTCGCTGGCTCAACGCCGGTGGAAGGGCTGATGGAGGATTGCCTCGTCGCCGCGCGCTGGTTGCTGGGTGATGGCTGCCCGGAATTCGCCGGGCTGCCGGTGATCGTCGTCGGAGAATCGGCGGGCGGGCATCTGGCCGGGACGACGCTGCTGCAGCTCAAGGCCTGGCCCGAGTTGTTCAAGCGCGTGTGCGGCGCCCTGCTCTACTACGGCGTCTACGACCTGACCGGTACGCCGAGCGTGCGCACGGCAGGCCCCGATACGCTGGTGCTGGACGGCCCGGGAATGGTCGAGGCCCTGCGCATGCTCACGCCCGACATCAGCGACGCCCAGCGTCAGGCGCCGCCTTTGTCGCCGTTATATGGGGATTTCTCCGGTTTCCCGCCCGCGTTGATGTGGGTCGGCGAGTTGGACCCGCTGCGCGATGACACCCTGCAACTGGCGGATCGCTGGGGCAAAACCGCAGGGGTCGAAGTGCACCTGCTGCCGGAAGCGCCCCACGGCTTCATCCACTTCCCCACCCTGATGGCCGACCGTGTGCTGGAGCATAGCCGCGCCTGGATTCGTCAGCGCATTCAATCTACGGCGGGTTGACCGAATTCGACTGACTGCACGCCGCTTTCTAGCGGGACCTGGCCGTGACGCGGACCTGTGGGACCGGCTTTAGCCGGGAAGGCGTCAGCAGCCACAACGCAAAATTGAGGGTGTTCACACCGCCCTCTTCCCGGCTGAAGCCGGTCCCACCAAAAGCAATCGCAGGGCCCTCCCGCTAAACCCGATCGAACCCCTCGTGCCGTCTCGGGTCTGCTGATCAATCGCTTTCCCGGAGAACCTTCGATGTCCCCGCATCACACCCTCGTCCTGCTCGCACGAGCGGGATATGCCGCACGCGGCGTTATGTACCTGATCATCGGCATTTTCGCCTTGCTCGCCGCCCGCGATTCGTCACGCCCCAAGGACAGCCACAGCAGCCTCGAAGCCCTGTTCAGCCAGCCCTTCGGTCACTTTCTGGTCGGGCTGGTGGTGGCAGGTCTGCTGGCATTCGCGGCCTGGCGGGTGTTGCAAGCCACTCGCGACGTCGACCATCACGGCAGGGAGTTCAAGGGCCTGGTCATTCGCGGCGGCCTGCTCGCCGGCGGTCTGGTCAACGGTGCGCTGGCGTTCTTTGCCCTGGGCCTGTTGATCGACGGCCTGCGCAGTTCCGGCGGTGGTGGCGGAGGTCAAACCGAAGACCTGCTGGCCTACCTGCTGTCGTGGAAACACTCCAATCTGGTCGTCTACCTGGTTGCGCTGGTGCCGTTCGGCGTCGGCATTGCGCATTTCTTCAAGGGCTGGAAAGCGTCCTTCGAGAAGTATTTCGAGGCCGACGATGAAGTCATGAAATACGTGACCCCGGTGTCCCGCTTCGGCCTGATCGCGCGCGGCGTGGCGTTCGTCGAAATCGGCGTGCTGCTGGCCATCAGCGGCTCGAGCTATCAGGCGATGCACCCGCCCGGGCTGAAAGATGCACTCAATGCGCTGCAAAACCTGCCGGCAGGCGGCGTGGTGTTGATGGTCATGGCGCTGGGTCTGATCGCGTTTTCGGCGTACAGCTTTGCCGAAGCCGCCTGGCGCCGGATCAACATGGACGTGCCCGGCATGGCCCAGGCCTGAGCGTCCGCGGGATCAGGCGGTTCAGAGCACCTGCAGATTGACTGATTGCGGAGTCATCGATCCACGGTGATCGGAACCCCAGCCTGTTTTTCCTCGCGCCCTCGCTCCCTAGCATGGCTCCACTCATTACGGTGGAGCTTTCCCCATGCACGACTTGCCCGTTGTTTCGACCCACGTGACGCCCATGTCCTCGGCGTCCCCCTCCTGGCGCGAGTGGCTGTCGGTGTATTCCGTGGCCTTGGGCGCGTTTGCCTTTGTCACTGCCGAATACCTGCCGGTGGGCGTTCTGCCGCAGATCGCCGAAAGCCTTGACGTCACCGATGGGGTGGCGGGGCTGATGGTCACCGTACCGGGCATCGTCGCGGCGATCTCCGCGCCAGCGATCATCCTGGGTGCCGGACGCATGAACCGCCGGCATCTGTTGCTGTTCCTCAGCCTGCTACTGGTGCTGTCGAACCTGATCTGCGCGGTGTCACCGTCGCTGCCGATCATGCTGCTGGGTCGCGGGCTATTAGGGATTTCCCTCGGCGGCTTCTGGGCCGTGGCGATTGCGGCGGCCGGGCGTCTGGTCAGCGAGTCGAGGGCGGCTAAAGCCACGGCGCTGATCTTCGCCGGTATCACCCTGGCGACGGTGTTCGGGGTGCCCTTCGGGACTTTCGTCAGCACGGTCTTTTCATGGCGCATGTCCTTCGTCGTCACCGCCGGATTGGGCCTGATCGCTCTGGCAGCGCAGGCCATCACCCTGCCCTCGCTGCCTTCCAGCGAAGGACTCAAAGCCCGTGCGCTGCGGGCATTTCTGTCCCGGGGCACAGCGCGGCGCAGCATGCTTTTGCTCGGAACGGTGGTCGCCGCGCACTTCACCGGCTACACCTACGTCGCGCCGTTTCTCGGCCAGTACGCCGGGTTCTCGCCCAACGCGATTACTGGGGTGCTGCTGGGTTTCGGGCTGGTGGGCATGCTGGCGAACTTCGCCATGGCCGGGACCCTAACCACGCATTTGCGCGCGTCGCTGGGCGCCGTGATTGTGCTGATGGTGCTGGCGCAACTGGCGTTGCCGCATTTGCAAGGCGTCGGCGTGATACTGGCGGTGCTGGTGTGGGGGGTGGCCTATGGCGCGATTCCGCTGGGCGTCAGCAGCTGGATGCAACTGACCTCGCCGCAGTTGCCGGAAGCCAGTTCGGCGATGCTGGTGACCATGTTTCAGGTGGCGATCGCCTCGGGCTCGCTGTTCGGCGGGCTGATGGTCGATCACCAGGGCGTGTCGGCGGCGCTGTGGCTGGGCGCGGGTTTGGGGCTGCTGGGCCTGGCGGTGATGCTCAGCTTCGGTGTCGCCCGGGCGCCTATCGCTCAAGCGTTGCAGCGCTGAGTCAGCCCTTGAGAATGTTGTCCTTGAAATAGTCGATCAACACCCGCAGCCGAGGGGCGGTCTGCTTCGACGCAGGCCAGAGCATCCACAGGTTGCCGGTGTGGTCGGTGTAATCCCCGAGCACCACCTGCAGCCTGCCGTCGGCCAGCGGCGCGCGGATGGAAAAATCCGGCAGGCAGGCAATCCCGACGCCATCGATCGCCAGATGCGCCAGCGGGTCCGTCGTCGTGCAGGTCAATGCCCGCGAAAGGTTCGGCTGAATGTGCGTGTCGCCGACGCGCAACGGCCAGCGCTCGATCATCCCGGTGGCCGGAAACTTGTGCAGCAGGCAGGTGTGGTGAATCAGCTCGTCGGGGTGCGCCGGCTCACCGCAGCGCTCCAGGTACGCGGGCGATGCCACCAGTTGCAGCTGGAAGCCGCCGAGCTTGCGCGCGGTCAGCCGCGAGTCCTGGGGCGCACCGGTGCGGATCACGGCATCGAAACCTTCCTCGATCACGTCCACCATACGGTCGGACATGTCCACTTCCAGCTCGATGTCCGGGTAGGCGCGCATGAACTCGGCCAGCACCGGCATGATCAGTACGTTCTGAATCGGCACGCTGATGCGCACTTTGCCGCGTGGGGTGGCGGACAGCTCATGCAGTTCCAGTTCGGCCGCTTCGACCTCGCTGACGATGCGCTTGCAGCGATCGAGAAACAGCTCGCCTTCGGTGGTCAGCCTCACGCTGCGGGTACTGCGATGGAACAGCCGCACGCCGAGGCGCTCCTCCATGCGCACCACGCTCTTGCCCACGGCGGACGACGAGATTTCCAGCAGACGCCCCGCTTCGGTAAAGCTGCGGGTTTCGGCCGCGGTGATGAACGCCGTGATGCCGCTGAGACTGTCCATCATGGGTGGTGTGCTCTTGGATGGATGAAAGTGATGCATCGTTGGGTGAGACGGGTTGTAGCACTGACTGTGGGGCTGACTCCAGACCGGATTGCGGGACCGGCGATGATCACGACCGTGGGGCGGGTTGTGACCTCGACTGCAGGGGCGGCTTTAGCCGGGAAGGCGTCGGATATCGCACTCCGAAACTGAGGGTAAATGCGATGGCCTCTTCCCGGCTGAGGCCGGTCCTGCGAACAGCATTGCGTGTGTCCAGTGCGGTGAGCTGCAGCCTCGCCAAAGCATGCTTCATGTTCAGCTCCGATTAAGTATCCGGGCGCTAACTTATGAAAACGGCCACCCAGCCTGTCAAAAAAGTTCAACGGAGGAATTAAAGCAGATCCGCAGTTCGGCTGCTTATAACACCCTACCGATAACTGCCGGCATGCTGAACCCGAGCTGTCTGAGCACGAAATAACAGTCAGATGTTTAAACATGACGCTTCTAACCACGGCAATGCACGAACAACCGTCATATCCAGCTGATAGCCCCGTATTCATTGGCTATCACTGCCTGACGAACACACGGAAATGTTACGCGTCACGAACGTTATTTTCATATGTGTGAGATTAATCTCCAGATCAGGTGATAGCGGAACAACGTAATCAGATCTCATCATCTGATGACTCAGTTACATAAATGACACGATGCCCGCAACGGCACCGTTATGAATACCTGCACGTGTTTTAAATAACTTCCCAGGCGGTGCATGTTAGCGCCAGCGGACGGGTGTGTTCAAAACTTGAACTTCAGTGGGACGTTCTCATTATGAATGAGGCTTTTCTTCCTTTTTCCCGGCCCAGTATCGGCGATGAAGAAGTGGCGGCCGTAACCCGCGTGCTGCGCTCCGGCTGGATCACCACGGGCCCCGAATGCCAGCAGCTCGAAGCGCAGTTCGCCGAACGGGTCGGTGCCCGGCATGCCATCGCTGTTTCCTCCGCAACAGGCGCCATGCACATCGCCTTGCTCGTCCTGGGCGTCGGCCCCGGCGATGAAGTGATCACGCCTTCGCAGACCTGGGTCTCGACCGCCAACATGATCTGCCTGCTGGGCGCCACCCCGGTGTTTGTCGACGTTGACCGGGACACGCTGATGACCGACGCCGATTTGATCGAACAGGCCATCACCCCGCGCACCAAAGCCATTGTGCCGGTGCATTACGCCGGCGCCGCCTGCGACCTCGACCCGATTTACGCCCTGGCGGACCGCCACGGCATCGCGGTCGTCGAAGACGCCGCCCACGCGGCGGGCACGGGCTACAAGGGCATGCCGGTAGGCAGCCGCGGCACGGCGATCTTTTCCTTCCATGCCATCAAAAACATGACCTGCGCAGAGGGCGCGATGGTCGTCACCGACGATGCCGTGCTGGCCGATCGCGTGCGCCAGCTGAAATTCCACGGCCTCGGCGTCGATGCCTACGACCGCCTGACCCTGGGCCGCAAACCCCAGGCTGAAGTCATCGAGCCGGGCTTCAAATACAACCTGGCGGACATCAACGCCAGCATCGCCCTCGTGCAATTGCACCGGCTGGATCACATCAACGAGCAACGCCGCCGGCTGGCCAGCCACTACCTGGACCGCCTGGCAGGCAGCCCGGTCATGCCACTGGCGCAACCCGTGTACCCGCAACAGCACGCCTGGCACCTGTTCATCCTGCGCATCGACCCCGAGCGCTGCGGCCTGGACCGCGACGGGTTCATGAAGGCCCTGCAAGAGCAGCGCATCGGCACCGGCATTCACTTCATCGCCACGCACCTGCACCGCTATTACCGACAGCGTTTCCCGAACGTGCACCTGCCGAACACCGAGTGGAATTCGTCGCGGCTGTGTTCGATCCCGCTGTTCCCGGACATGACCCGCGACGATGTCGAGCGGGTGGTCGGGGCCATTGAATCCATCGTGGAAGCGCGCCCTTGAAAGCCTATCCCGTCCGTTATGTGTCCATCGTCATCCCGGTCTACAACGAGGAACGAAGCCTGCCCGAATTACTGCGCCGCACCGAGGCCGCCTGCGCCCTGATCGGTCACGCTTTCGAAATCGTGCTGGTGGACGACGGCAGCCGCGACGCCTCGGCCGAGCTGCTTCAACAGGCCGCCGAGCGACCAGGCAGCCACGTCGTGGCGGTCATTCTCAACCGCAATTACGGCCAGCACGCGGCGATCATGGCCGGCTTCGAGCAGTGCAAGGGCGACGTGGTCATCACCCTGGACGCTGACCTGCAGAACCCGCCGGAAGAGATTCCGCGCCTAGTGCGCCTCGCCGAACAGGGTTACGACGTCGTCGGCACGGTGCGCAACCATCGGCAGGATTCCGCCTGGCGGCGCTGGCCGTCGAAACTCATCAACCTCGCCGTGCAGCGCTCCACTGGCGTGGCGATGAACGACTACGGCTGCATGCTCCGCGCGTACCGGCGCAGCATCGTCGACGCCATGCTCGCCTGCCGGGAGCGCAGCACCTTCATCCCGATCCTGGCCAACAGCTTCGCCCGGCACACCACGGAAATTCGGGTCGAGCACGCCGAACGCGAACACGGCGATTCCAAATACAGCCCCATGCGCCTGATCAACTTGATGTTCGACCTCATCACCTGCATGACCACCACGCCCCTGCGGCTGCTGAGCATCGTGGGTTTTGGCATGGCGATACTCGGCGTGCTGTTCGCCCTGGCGCTGGTGGTTCTGCGGCTGATCTTCGGCGCGCCCTGGGCCGGGCACGGCACCTTCGTCCTTTTTGCCGTGCTGTTCGTGTTCACCGGCGGCCAGTTCATCGGCATGGGCCTGCTCGGTGAATACCTCGGACGCATGTACAGCGACGTGCGCGCACGGCCGCGTTTCTTCATTGAAAAGGTCGTGCGCCGCACCGCTGTTTCCAGCGCCTACCCGGTCAACACCTCCCCCTCTGCTGATGCCCACAAGGTCGCACCATGAACAAGAAAGCGGTTGTTTTTGCTTACCACGATATTGGCTGCGTTGGCCTGCAGGCCCTGCTCGCCGCCGGGTATGACATCGCAGCGGTGTTCACCCACGCCGATGACCCCAAGGAAACCACCTTCTTCGGCTCGGTGGCGCAGCTGTGCGCGCTGCACGGGATCGCCGTGTACGCGCCGGAAGACCCCAATCACCCGCTGTGGGTTGAGCGCATCGCCCGGCTCGAACCCGATTTCATCTTCTCCTTCTACTACCGCCAGCTGCTCGGCGAACCGTTGCTGGCCTGCGCGAAAGACGGTGCGTTCAACCTGCACGGCTCACTGCTGCCCAAATACCGTGGCCGGGCGCCGGCCAACTGGGTCCTGGTGAACGGCGAAAGCGAGACAGGCGTGACTTTGCACCAGATGGTCAAACGCGCCGACGCAGGCCCCATCGTCGCCCAGCAGCGGATCCCGATCAGTCCGACTGAAACGGCCCTGACCCTGCACGGCAAGTTACGTGAAACCGCCGCAGACCTGCTCTCGGACACCCTGCCATTGCTCGCCCAGGGCCGGTTGCCGGGCACACCCCAGGATGAATCCGCCGCCACCTGTTACGGCCGGCGCAGCGCTGCCGACGGTCTGATCGACTGGTCGCTGCCGGCCACCCGGCTGGGCAATCTGGTCCGCGCGGTGACCCAGCCCTACCCCGGCGCGTTCTGCCCGGTGGGTGAGCACAAACTGATTGTCTGGGTCGCCCGCGCAGAGACCGCTTATACCGGCGAAGCCCCCGGCACGGTGCTCGGTTGCGAGCCGTTGCGCATTGCCTGCGGCGAAGGCTCGCTGGTGATCAGCGCCGGCCAGCGTGGCGACAACGGCCTGTACCTGAGCGGCGCGCAACTGGCCCGTGAGTTCGGTCTGGTGGAGGGCTCGCGCTTGCAGGGCATGGACCCGCGCCGCCCGGTCCGACGCACCCGCGTGCTGATCCTCGGGGTCAACGGCTTCATCGGCAATCACTTGTCCGAACGTTTGCTGCAAGACGACCGCTATGAAATCTATGGCATGGACATCGGCTCGGACGCCATCGAACGCCTGCGGACCAGGCCGAATTTCCACTTCATCGAAGGCGACATCAGCATCCACTCCGAGTGGATCGAGTACCACATCAAGAAGTGCGACGTGGTGCTGCCGCTGGTGGCCATCGCCACGCCCATCGAATACACGCGCAACCCGCTGCGGGTGTTCGAGCTGGACTTCGAAGAGAACCTGAAAATCGTCCGCTACTGCGTCAAGTACAACAAGCGCGTGATCTTCCCGTCGACCTCGGAGGTGTATGGCATGTGCCAGGACGCCAGCTTTGACGAGGACACCTCGAATCTGGTGGTCGGCCCGATCAACAAGCAGCGCTGGATCTACTCGGTGTCCAAGCAGTTGCTCGACAGGGTGATCTGGGCCTACGGGCAGAAAGGTTTGCAGTTCACCCTGTTTCGCCCGTTCAACTGGATGGGGCCACGGCTGGATCGCCTGGACTCCGCGCGCATCGGCAGCTCACGGGCCATTACCCAGCTGATTCTGCACCTGGTCGAGGGCACGCCGATCCGGCTGGTGGACGGCGGCGCGCAAAAGCGCTGCTTCACCGACGTGGTCGACGGCATCGAAGCCCTGGCGCGGATCATCGAAAACAAGGGCGGGCTCTGCAACGGCCAGATCATCAACATCGGCAACCCCGACAACGAAGCCAGCATTCGTCAGCTGGGCGCCGAGTTGCTGCGTCAGTTCGAGGCCCATCCGCTGCGCGACAACTTCCCGCCGTTTGCCGGTTTCCGTGAGGTCGAGAGCCAGTCGTTCTACGGCAAGGGCTATCAGGACGTCAGCCACCGCAAGCCGAGCATCGACAACGCCCAGCGGCTGATCGCCTGGACACCGACCATCGAGCTGAGCGAAACCATCGGCAAGACCCTGGACTTCTTCCTCCGGGAAGCCATGGCCGAGAAGGCCGAACCGACTGTCAGCACCGGCGCACGCAGCTGATGAAGGCCGGTCTGCGCATCGACGTCGACACCTGGCGCGGCACCCGCGACGGCGTGCCGCGACTGCTGGACCTGCTCGACGAAGCGCAGGTCAAGGCGACGTTTTTCTTCAGCGTCGGCCCGGACAACATGGGGCGCCATCTGTGGCGTCTCGCGCGGCCACAGTTCCTCTGGAAAATGCTGCGCTCCCGGGCGGCCAGTCTGTACGGCTGGGACATTCTGCTGGCGGGCACCGCGTGGCCCGGCAAACCCATCGGTCGCGATCTCGGGCCGCTGATGCGCCGCGCTCAGGAGGCCGGTCATGAAGTGGGCTTGCACGCCTGGGATCACCACGGCTGGCAGGCCAATGCCGGGCGCTGGAGCGAGGCCGAGCTGAGGGATCAGATCCAGCGCGGCGTTGACGTTCTCAGCGATATTCTCGGCCACCCGGTGACCTGCTCCGCCGCCGCCGGCTGGCGTGCCGACGAGCGGGTGGTGCAGGCGAAAGAGGCATTCGGTTTTCGCTACAACAGCGACTGTCGGGGCACCTCGATATTCCGTCCGCTTCTGGCCGATGGCGCGCAGGGCACACCGCAGATTCCGGTGGACCTGCCGACTTACGACGAACTGATTTCGCCGCAACTCGACGCCCAGGCCTTCAACGACGACATCCTCGGGCGGTTTGCGGCCTGGAAGCTGAACGTCTACACCGTCCACGCCGAGGTCGAAGGCATCGTCATGGCCCCGGCTTTTCGCGCGCTGTTGAGCGAGGCGAAAAACCATGGCGTCGACTTTCAGCCCCTTGGCGCGCTGTTGCCGGACAGACTGGATCACTTGCCCGCGGGCCAATTGGTCCGCGGGGCGTTGCGCGGTCGCGAAGGCTGGCTGGGGGTGCAGCGATGATCAAAGCCGAACATCGCAACATCGCCCTGCTGGTGCTGGCCTTCGCCGCGTTCTATCTGCTGCCGCTGGGGTCCCACGGGTTGTGGATTCCCGATGAGACCCGCTACGCCCAGATCAGTCAGGAAATGCTCCACAGCGGTCACTGGGCCGCGCCACATTTCATGGGCCTGCGCTATTTCGAGAAACCCGCTGCGGGCTATTGGCTGATCGCCGTGGGGCAAGCCATCTTTGGTGAAAACCTGTTTGGCGTGCGCATCGCCTCAGCGCTGAGCAGTGGTTTGAGCGTGATGCTCGCTTACTGGCTTGCCGCGCGGATGTGGAACGACCCGCGCAAGAGTTTCGCCAGTGCGCTGCTGTTCATGAGTTTCGCCTTTATTGCCGGGCAAGCTGGTTATGCCAACCTCGATCCTCAGTTCACCCTGTGGGCCAACCTGACGCTGGTCGGGTTCTGGTGCGCCGTTCACCGCAGCGGGCGTGCGCGACTCGGCGCCTGGACGTTGATCGGTCTGGCCTGCAGCATCGGCTTCATGACCAAGGGTTTTCTGGCCTGGGCGCTGCCGGTGATGATCACCCTGCCCTACATGCTCTGGCAGCGGCGCCTCGGCGAGCTGCTTCGCTATGGGCCGCTGGCGGTGTTGATCGCCATCGTCGTGAGCCTGCCGTGGGTGCTCACGGTGCATGTTGAGGAACCGGACTTCTGGCGATTCTTCTTCTGGCATGAGCATGTGCGACGCTTTGCCGGAGCCGATGCCCAGCACGCCGAACCCTGGTGGTTTTACCTGCCACTGTTGGTGGTGTCGTGCCTGCCGTGGGCTGTGTTGCTGCCGGTCACGTTCCGCCAGGCCTGGCAGCGCAGGCGTCGACCCGACATCGGCTTTCTGCTGCTGTGGCTGCTGGTGCCGCTGGCGTTTCTCAGCGTCAGCAACGGCAAGCTGCCGACGTACATTCTGCCGTGCCTGCTGCCGGTGGCGCTGTTGATGGCGGATGGGCTGATCGAACGCCTCAAGCAAGGTCAACTCACCGCGTTGCGCGTCAACGGCTGGCTGAACGCGGCCGCCGGCTTGATCGGGTTGGGCGTGCTGCTCTGGCTGCAACTCCAACAGCCGGTGTACGTCCACGAACCGCTGAACCTGCTGCTGGCGATCATCGTGTTGATCGGCTGGTGCGCGAGCAATGCGCTGCAAGGCCTGCGCCCGATGAAGTTTTGGGCGGCACCGGCGCTGGGCAGCTGGCTGCTGGTGGCGCTGGTGCCCGCGGCCCTTCCCTATGACGTGGTGCATAACAAGACGCCTGACCAGTTTGTGCTTGCCCATCAAGCGCAACTGGCAGCGAGCACGCACTTACTGAGCAATGATCTGGGCGCTGCGTCAGCACTGGCGTGGCGGCTTAACAGAACCGACGTGTCGTTTTTCAACACCTGGAACGAACTGGATTACGGGCTGGGCTATCCCGACGTCACAGGGCGCGAAGTCACCCTTAAGGGGATTGATGAGTGGATGACCCAGGCCCGCCGCGAGGGTCAGGTCGGGGTGGTCATGCGTGGCAGAAGTGACGAGGAGCTGCGCGAGCTCGAACTGCTGCCCAAGGACGCCAAGCGCTATGACGAAGGCAATCTGATCATCCTCATTTACGGGAAGTCAGCGCCATGACCTGGCTGCTGTTGTTGGGCACCTGCGGGCTGACCTGCCTGGGCCAGGTCGCGCAGAAGTGCGCGGTGGAGCGCTGGGGCGGCACGTTCCCCGGCGTGCTCGCGGCCGCGCGCTCGTTCTGGTTGTGGCTGGCCGTGGGCTGTCTGGGACTGGGCCTCGTCGGCTGGCTGCTGGTGTTGCAACGCCTGGAAGTCGGCATCGCTTACCCGATGCTGGGGCTGAATGTGGTGCTGATCACCCTCGCCAGCCGGTTCGTTTTCAAGGAATCCATCGACGCCGTGCACTGGTTGGGCGTCGCGTTGATTCTGGCGGGCGTCGTGCTGCTGGGGCGTCAGGCATGAGCCGGTCAAGTCTTTGCCAATCGGGCAGGCAGCGCGGGGCGACCGCGTGGGCGATGGGCAGCGTGGCGCTGGTGAGTTCGGCGCAGCTGGGCATGCGCTGGGGCATGAGCCGTCTGCCCTCCCCTGATGCCTGGCCGGGTTTGCGCGGGCTGACACAACTGAGCCCTTTCGCCGTGCTGGTGATCGGCGCCGCGATCATTGCCTATGGGCTGTCGATGCTCGCCTGGCTGCTGGCGCTGCGCGACTTTCCGCTGAGTCGCGCCTATTCGCTGCTCAGCGTCAGCTACGGGCTGGTGTACGCCCTCGCCGCGGCGCTGCCATTTTTCCATGAGACGTTCACGGTATCGAAAACTTTGGGCGTCATCCTGATCGTGATGGGCGTGCTGACCATCAACCTTCGGCGCATTTCCAGCACTCCTCCACAGGGCTTTTCTTCATGAGAATCAGCGTTTTCGGTAGCGGGTATGTCGGGCTGGTGCAAGCCACCGTGCTTGCTGAAGTGGGCCACGACGTGGTCTGCATGGACATCGACCAGGCCAAGGTCGAGCAGTTGCGGCAGGGTCAGGTGCATATTTTCGAACCGGGGCTGGCCGGCCTGGTGCGCGAAAACCTGGAGAACAAACGCCTGCAGTTCACCACCGACGCGCAACGCGCGGTCGAGCACGCCGAGGTGCTGTTTATCGCCGTCGGCACGCCGTCCCGCGATGACGGCTCGGCAGACCTGACGGGTTTTTTCGCCGTCGGTGATGCCATCGCGACGTACCGCTCGGAGCCGCTGATCATCGTCGAGAAGTCAACGGTGCCGGTGGGCAGTGGCGACGCATTGCGCGGTCATATCGACAAGGCGCTGCGCCAGGCCGGTCGCTTGTTGCAGTTCGATATCGTCTCCAATCCGGAGTTTCTCAAAGAGGGTTCGGCGGTCAACGACTGCCGGCGCCCGGACCGCATCGTCATCGGCTGCGACAGCGATGCCGTGCGCAAAGTCATGCGCGAGCTGTACGCGCCGTTCAACCGCAACCACGACCGGATCATGTTCATGGACCTGCGCAGCGCCGAGCTGACCAAGTACGCGGCCAATTGCATGCTGGCGACCAAGATCAGCTTCATCAACCAGATCGCCGAACTGGCCGAACACCTGGGCGCGGACGTTGAATCCGTCCGGCTGGGCATCGGCGCGGATTCGCGGATCGGCTACGACTTCATCTACCCCGGCTGCGGTTACGGCGGCTCGTGCTTCGGCAAGGACATTCGCGCGCTGATCCACAGCGCCCGGGAAGCCCATTGCTCCAACGACCTGTTAGCGGTGGTCGAGGCCATCAACGAGCGGCAGAAGAACAAGCTGTTCGAGCGGGTGAACGCCTTTTACGAAGGGGATCTGCGCGGCAAGACGTTCGCGCTATGGGGCTTGGCGTTCAAGCCAAACACCGACGACATGCGCGACGCGCCGAGCCGGGTGCTGATGGAAGCGTTGTGGGACGCCGGCGCCACCGTCCGCGCGTTCGACCCCGAGGCCATGCAGGAGACGCAACGGATTTACGGCCACCGCAGGGATCTGATTCTGATGGGCACGCCGGAATCCACGCTGAACGATGCCGATGCGTTGATCGTTTGCACCGAGTGGCAGCAGTTCAAGGCCCCGGATTTCGAGCTGATCCAGCAGCGGCTTGCCGCGCCGGTGATCTTCGACGGCCGCAACCTGTACGACACCGAACGCCTGGCCCAGAGCGGGTTTCACTACTTCCCGATCGGGCGCGGGGAATCCTGCGAGCTGCCGATCCCGCAAAAGCAGTGGATGCCGTACAAAAGTGTGGCGGGTGGTTCGATGGTGTAGCAGCCGACGCCTTCCCGGCTAAAGCCGGTCCCACAATTGGGATCGGCGCCGGCCCCGCTGGATGCACTCGATGCTTTTTAGTGGGACCGGCTTCAGCCGGGAAGAGGCCAGTGTGTACGACATCGATTTCGCGGTGTGATGCCTGACGCCTTCCCGGCTAAAGCCGGTCCCACAATTGGGATCGGCGCCGGCCCCGCTGGATGCACTCGATGCTTTTTAGTAGGACCGGCTTCAGCCGGGAAGAGGCCAGTGTGTACAACATCAATTTCGCAGTGTGATGCCTGACGCCTTCCCGGCTAAAGCCGGTCCCACAATAAGGGCCCGGCGCCAGCCCCACGAGTTCTTCACACCCCTCAAACCAATTTTTGACAATCGCGGCCCTACTATCCCGTCACTGTCGCGAGGGTGGAATCATTACGATGCTGGTTGTTGAAGATCTGGTGCTGGACACCGGAAAATATAGGGCCTTCCGCGCCGACAAACGCTTGAAACTTAACCCGACCAACATCGACATACTGGCGCTGCTGATGCTAAGAAGTCCCGCTATTGTCAGCAAGGAAGAGATCGCCAAAATGCTCTGGGGCGAACAAGGTACTGACAAGAGCACCGGCCTCGGCACCCGCGTCCATCAAATCAGAAAAGTTGTCGATGACGGTTTTGCCTATCCGCTGGTTCATACGGTGTATGGCGTCGGTTATCAACTGTGCAAGTAAACCGCTCAATACCTTATGTTGTTTCAGTCACCCCCTCCCTCTCCAGTTGCTTCCAGTCTTGTGGATTGATGACGCCCCTGATCACTGGCCTGTTGCGCTTGTCCAGCGAGATAAATACCGCCCCGTCGTATTCGCTGGTTTCGGCACTGGGATAACCCTGCTGACTTTCCAGCTGACCGATGCATTCGCTGTGGGTCACCAGGACCAGATTCCGGTTGATCGCCTTGTGCGCCATGACCCGACCGAGGTTCATGTTCTCGCAATCAACCAACCAGTCCTGGGATGCCACCGGATGGCCAAACAGGGATTGGGCGGTCTGCGCCGTGCGTGTGGACGGGCTGGCGAGGATATCGGTCTGCGCTAACCCCAGCTGACTGAGCGAACGTCCCACCTGGGCAGACACTTGGCTGCCGTTGCGGGTGATGCCGTCCTTTGGACCCAGGCACTCATTATCCGACCGATCGCAGCGCTCCCCGTGTCGCACCAGCACCACCACTTCGCCTTTCTTCCAGCTCTCGTAAAGACCCGCCCTGCTCATGTTTTGCCCCCTGACGAGGTCAATCGGCGAACGGGGCCAACAGGTATACCCCGTTAACAGCAGCAGCGACACGACGATGCCCGAGGCGGTCAGCAGTACACGGCATTTATTGGCGCTGTTGAGCAACTTACCCGCTACCAGTGCGGGCGGTACATTGACGTGTTCGCGCATCGTGTTGCTCCGACTGTTCAGTCCATGGCAGATGGAAATCTGCGTCATTGAATGGCAACAAGCGTAAACAGCGATGCATGGTTATTTGGTTAAGGGCTCGTGAAAAATACAGTGATGATCAAGCGTGACCACTTTCAACAGGAGAACAAGACACGCGACTAAACGATCATGGGTACGACGTTTCATACCCACAGCGTCATCTTGTGATTAAAACCCTTAGCACGCCGTATCTATCAACGCCGTTTTCACATCGTCTTCACCGCGAGCTGACCCGGTCACCCGTAATTTCCGTCAGCGCCGAATTATTTCCCGGCGAAGTTATGAACCCCACTTATCGGGACACTCAGCGTGCGAAACCAACGATCACGATTTTATGCCTGGAACCTGGGTTTACCGATCGCCATTGCCCTGGCGATATTCGTGGTCTTCGACCTGACTTCGCTGGACGAGGTCATCAGCAACTGGCTGTATGACCCGAATCACGAATTCCCGTTTGGCCACAATCGCCTGTTTGAAAACCTGACCCACCGCTGGCCGCGGATCATTCCCGACCTCACGGGGGAAGCCGCGATCATCGGCTCGCTCCTGTCATTCCTCTGGCCGCTGTTGAAACCGGGGCGACACGACCGGCTTATCAGGTCGCTGGAGAGGTTGCGCATCGCCCCGCTGCTGCGCTTCACCGCCCGCCACCGGCGGGACTTCCTGTTCATCGTTGTCTCGTTCGCCGTGACCACCGGCATGATCCACTTCTTCAAAAGCCACACCAGCATCTACTGCCCGGTCGAAACGACGCTGTACGGCGGGACGATGGAGAAGAAGGAGTGGTTCGAGAATTTCAGCCTGCTCCATGAAGCCGGCGCCGGTCGCTGCTGGCCGGGTGGGCATGCCTCCGGCGGCTTCACCATGGTCGCGCTGTACTTCGTCGCGCGCCGGTATCAATGGCGCCACGCCCGCGCGATCCTGTATGCCTCGATGATTCTAGGGGCGATCTACGGCACCACGCGCGTCCTGCAAGGCTGGCATTTCATGTCGCACACGTTCTGGGCCGGGGTGATCGTGTGGATCGGTGCGCTGCTCACTGCCCTCGCCTTCTATGGCTGGCGACAGCTTGCCCCTGGGCCCGTCGAGGAGGCCAGTCCCGCGCTACGGAAGCGGTCGGTGTCCGGGCCCAACGGAGTCACCGATCTGTAAATGTGGCATGAGCGGGTCAGCCATCCAGGCGTCGATCCAGCCGCGAATCAGCGTCGCCGGCATTGGCTCGGCGATGCCGAAACCCTGGCCGATCTCACAACCGAGCTGCAACAGGCGTGACGCCTGGGCGGGGCTGTTGACGCCCTCGGCGATGACTTCGCGACCGAACGCGCTGGCCAGCCCCAGTATCGCCTGCAGGATCGAGATATCGCCGGGGGCGTCGAGCATGCCGTGAATGAACGTCTGATCGATCTTCAGTTGCGCCACCGGCAAGCGCTTCAAGTAGCTGAGGGACGAATACCCTGTGCCGAAATCGTCCAGGGCAAAGCGCACGCCCAGTTGCTCGCACGCACGCAACGTGCGCGAGACGCCTTCGACGTCTTCCAGCGCGCTGGTTTCGAGGATCTCGATCATCAGCATTTCCGGCCCGACATCAGGGTGTGCTGCGAGTCGCTCGGTCAGGTTCGCCACAAAATCAGGGTGCTGAAGTTGCCGTGCCCCGACATTGATACTCACCGCCAGATGCAGCCCTTCCCGTTGCCAGCGCTCGATCTGGCTCAAGGCACTTTCGAGCACCCACTCACCCACCACCTCCGCCAGTGAGCTGCTTTCGATCAGCGGCAGAAAACTGCCCGGCAACAGCAGTCCGCGCTCCGGATGCTCCCAGCGCAGCAGGGCTTCCGCACCGACGACCGCGCCCGTGCGCAGGTTGACCTTGGGCTGAAAATACAGGCGCAGTTCCCCCTCGCGAATGGCCTGATCGATACGGTCCAGACGCGCGTTGTGCCCACGCATCTCCTGGTCATGCTGTGCATCGAACACGTGGAAACGGTTCTTGCCCTCGAGTTTCGCCTGGTACATCGCCTGATCGGCCTGGCGCAGCAGTTGATCGGCGCTGATCTCGTTATCCTGCGGGTAGTAGCTGACGCCGATGCTCGCCGACAGCGTCAGGTTCAGCGCGCCCACCTGCACCACCTCGCTGGCGGCCGTGAGCAGACGTTCAAGGATCGGCGCGCTGTCGCAGAGCTGGTCAAGATCGACGATCAGCGCCACAAATTCGTCTCCCCCCAGACGCGCCAGCGTGCAGGCCTCGTTCAGGACGTTCTGCATGCGCCGGGACACGCTGGACAGTACCCGGTCCCCCACGTCATGGCCGTGCAGGTCATTTATCGCCTTGAAGCCGTCCAGGTCCAGGTAACCCAATGCCAGCCGGGTGCCGTTGCCCAAGGCATCGGCCATCGCCTGTTGCATGCGCGAGGCGAGCAAAACGCGGTTGGGCAAGTGGGTCAGCGGGTCGTAGTGGGCCACGTATTCCAGCTGCCGCTGGTAGCTGTGCAGTTCGGTGACGTCGGTGAACAGCGAGACGTAATGCTGGGTGACGCCGTGGGCGTCGACGATGGCGGTAATGGTCTGTCGCGCGGCATAGGCCGAGCCGTCGCGCCGGCGGTTCCACAAGTCGCCCTGCCAGTAATGCTCGGTCAGCAGGCTGCGCCAGAGGCTGACGTACTCGGCACGCGGGGTCATGCCGGAGGCAAGAAAGCGCGGGTTCTTGCCCGTCGACTCATCGCGTTCATAGCCGGTGATGGTGGTGAACGCGTCGTTGACCTCGATGATCGCGCCGGTCGGGTCAGTGATCATGATGCCCTCCCGCGCGTGGGTGAATACGCTGGCAGCGAGGTTGAGGCGATGTTCGATCTGCCGGCGCGCGGTGAGGTCGGTCAGGGTCACACGGATGCCGCTCGTCTCGCCGCCGTGGCGCACGCAGTTCAGCCGGGCCTGCCAGTGCGTGCCGTCGGTGCGCTCCAGGCTGAGATCGCACTCCTCCGCTTGCCCGGTGCGACAGACTCGGGCGAATACCTGCTGCCAGTGGTCGCGGTCCCGGCTGACGACGCGGCCGGCAAAGCGCCGTTGCAACAGGCGGTGGCGCGGGTAGGTCAGCAGCGTCTCGCCGGTGCGGTTGACGGCTTCAATGACCCCTTGGCGCGTCAGCGTGAGGTAACCCACCGGCGCGTTTTCGTACAAATCCAGGTAGAGGTCGCGGGAGGCCTCCAGTGCGGACTGGGCAACGCGCAGTTCCTCGTTCTGCATCTGCAACTCGGCCTGGTGCAATTGCAGGTCATGCAGCAGCCGGGCGTTGTCGTCCGGGTCCGGGATGTCGGGAGGGTTCGCCGGATGAACGATATGGGGCTCGAAAGGCGGGGTTTTCATGGTCGTCCCGCACCTCAGGCGTGTGAAGTGTCAGGCTGCATCGCCAGAAGAATCAGGTGCGGCCGCGTCGCGTCTCCCACCACCCGACGGGCGTTCAGGGTGATCGCCCGCGGGCCTGCATCGGTCAGTTCATGTTCCACGACGAAGCCGTCGAAACTGGTGTCGTTCTCCAGCAGGGTGCCGAGCTTTTGCCGCAGCGCCGGGATGTCCCACAGGCGGTTGTTGAGTTCAAAGAGTGTGCGACCGGTGGTCAGCGGCTCGGTCGTCGGAAAGGTGCGGTAGTAGGACCGACTGGCGGACACGACGCACAGGTCTTCGTCCAGCACCAGCAGCGGCTCGATGACCGTGTCGACGATGGCTTCGGCCAACTCGCGCGCCGCCTGCACGGCCTTCTGGTTGGCGATGCGGCTGTTGATGTCGTGAAAGGTCATGACCACGCCGTCAATGACGTTGTCCAGCGTGCGGTACGGTGCCAGCCGCGCCAGGAACCAGTTGCCCGACACAGTGCACAGTTCGATCTCTTGCGGGATCAACATGTCGAGCACCTCCTGTGCGGGGACCAGCAGGTCCATGGAGTGAATGTACGAAGAGATATCGGCCAGTGGCCGCCCCACATCCTTGGGGATCAGGCGGTAGATCTTCACGGCGTCGCGCGTGAAGCGGCGAATGATCAGCTTTGTGTCAAGAAATATAGTCCCGATATTGATGCTGTCGAGGAGGTTCTTCATGTCATTTTGCATGTCGCCGAGCTGTTCGATCTTCGTTTGAAGCTCGGCATTGACCGTGACCAGCTCCTCGTTGACCGATTGCAGCTCTTCACGGGAGGTTTCCAGCTCCTCGTTGGACGACTGCAATTCTTCGTTGGTCGATTGCATCTCTTCGTTGGCCGCGCCCAGCTCCTCGTTCAGGTGCTGCAACTCATCAATGGTCGCCTGCAGGTTCTCCCGCGTGTACGCCAGGTCGTGCTCCAGCAGCCTGACCCGATCGGGCGCCAGATGTGCGGCGGTATCCGGTACCGCGTCGGGCGGAATGTCCGCGCCGCTGGCCGGTTCCTGGAACGTGATCAGGAGCAACTGCTCGCCCTGAGCCGTGTTGCCCATCCGGCGCACGCTGAGGCTGACCCAGCGCGTCGCGCCGTCACCGCTGACCGGCAGCGGCCGGGTGGCAGTCGGCTCGGCGCTGAGGGCGGCACGCTGCACCGCACTGCGCAGGTCCAGCTGCAGGCCTTCGCGGGCCATTTCGACGACGTTGAGGCTGGGTTGCCCCGGCGCAGGGCGCAGGTAGCGGCCGGTGTCGCCGTGGACATACAGAATGTTGCCGGTCAGATCAGTGACCACCGAGGCAGGGCCAAAGTCCTGCAGCAGCGCCCGACGGGTCAGTTCGGCAATGTTGGTTTCCTTGGTCATGGTCGCGGGGCGGTCCGGGGGTCGGCTGATGGGGCTGGGCAGCCACGACAGCGTGCTGTCCATCGGCATGGATTTAGGGGTTCGAGTCTTCACGGCCCGGTAGAACTTCCATTTGCGCTGCAACGGCGTGAACAGTGTGGCATGCCCGCCGATGCTCTCGGAAGGCGAGAGAAACAGCACGCCGTCAGGCTTGAGCGCGTAATGAAAGGTCGGGATCAGGCGGTTCTGCAGCGCATGCCCCAGGTAGATCATCAGGTTGCGGCAGCACAGCAGATCGATACGGGTGAAGGGCGGATCCTTGATCACGTTCTGCACCGCGAACACGATCATCTCGCGGATTTCCTTCTTCACCCGGTAACCGCCTTCGACGCGACTGAAATAGCGCTCCAGGCGCTCGGCGCCGACGTCACGGGCGACGGAAAGCGGGTAGAACCCGGCGCGGGCGATGCTGATGGCATCGGCGTCCAGGTCGGTGGCGAACACCTGAATGCCCGGCGCCACGCCGGCAGCCTGACCCTGCGGATGCAGGAGCTCGTGCAGAACGATGGCCACCGAGTAGGCCTCTTCACCCGTGGCGCAACCGGCAATCCACACCCGCAGCGGCTCATCGCCCGCCTTGGCGTCGATCATCGGCTGGAGGATCTGCCGCTGCATGACCGTGAACGCGGCCGGGTCACGAAAGAACTGGGTGACGTTGATCAGCAATTCGCTGAACAGCGACTTGCATTCCTCCGCCGAGCCCTGCAGCAGCCGCAGGTAGTCGTCCTGACTGGCGAGGTGCATGATCTGCAGCCGTCGCTCGATGCGCCGCGCGATGGTGCTCTTCTTGTACTGGGTGAAGTCGTGGCCGGTCATGGTGCGCAGGTGCAGCAGAATCTGCTCGATGGCGTCGCCCTGCGTCGTCGACGGTGCCGGGCCGTCCGGGTCCGTGCCGCCGGTCAGTACGCCGGGCATTTGCTCGACGCTCATCACATGACTGGCGTTGCCCGCCTGGATCGCGCTGTCGGGCATGCCGCTGTAGGTCGCCTCCTCCGGCCACTGCACCAGGGTTCTGCCGCCGTGATCGAGGATCGCCCGGCAGCCGGCGGTGCCGTCCGCACCGGTACCGGACAGAATCACGCCGACCGCCCTCGTCCCATGGTGCTCGGCCATTGAGGCGAAGCAGGCGTCGATGGGCAGAGGGTGACCGCGCTCGCCCTCGTAGCGGGTCAGGACCAGCGTGTCGGCCGTCACGCTCAAGCCATAGTGCGGCGGGATCACATACACGGTGTCGGCGTCGAGCGGCGCGCCATGGGTGGCCTCGACGACCCTCATGCCGGTCGAACGGGCGAGGATTTCGGTGAGCAGGCTGGGCGTGGTCGGTGCAAGGTGCTGGATCACCAGAAAGCTCATGCCCGAATCGCTCGGCATCAGGCTCAGGAAGCGCTGCAGCACTTCCAGACCGCCCGCGGACGCGCCAAGGCCGACGAGCAGTCGGCCCTGGGGGCGGTGGTGCTGCGCGATGTCGGACACGGGATCCCTCATGTGGCAAATGGACGCGGATGATGCCCGCTGCCGGCCGGTCGGGCAATGGCGGATAGGCCGCCAGGCCTCGCCGATGAGTCGCCCCGACGGGTCAACAAGCCAGACAGGCGCCTGCATTAATGTCACACTGACGCCCGGCCTGTCCCTGATAGCGCTGTGCCATACTCTACATATGCCGGGTCACAGCGTCGCGCGTCAATGCCGTTCATCCAGAAGCGGAAATCTCTTCCCGCGCCCCCAGTCCATCCCTTTCTCTGAACCACTGTGTCGAGATGTCGCCCATGAAGTCGGACAACGTACAAATTGGCCCGCTGGATTTCCTGCTGGGTGGGGGTGAGATGGGGCAGTTGATCCGGGATTTCGACTGGGCGTCGACGTCACTGGGGGATCCGGCAGCGTGGCCGCAGTCTCTGCGCTCGGCCATCAGCATCTGCCTGCACTCCAGCTTCCCGACCGCGATCTACTGGGGCGAAGACTTCTGCCTGCTGTACAACGACGCCTGGGCACCGATCCCGGCGGATCGTCACCCGGCGGTACTGGGCCACCCGGCGCGGGAGGTCTGGCCGATTATCTGGGACGTCGTCGGGCCGCAGCTCGAAGCCGCCGTCCGGGATGCCGAGGGCTTTTCGGCGTTCGACCAGCGGTTGATGATGGAGCGTGGCGGGAGCTTGGTGGAGACGTGGTGGAACTACAGTTTCACGCCGATCCGCGGGGAAAACGGGCGCATCGCGGGCATCCTCAATCAGGGCCACGAGGTCACTGACCGGATTCTCGCCGAGCGTCGCCGTACGGACCAACTCGTCCGTCAACGCAAGATGTTCGAGCAGGCGCCCGGCTTCATCACGGTGCTCCATGGCCCCGAGCACCGCTTCGAATTCGTCAACCAGTCCTACACCCGGCTGTTCGGCGAGCGCGATTACGTCGGCAAAACCATCTACGAGGCATTCCCGGAGCTTGCAGGCCAGGGCTTTTATGAGTGGCTCGACGGGGTTTACCGCACCGGCGAGCGCCTGGTTCAACAACACACCCCGATCCAGCTCAGTCACCCGGACGCCCCGTGCGAAGTGCGCTACCTGGATTTTATCTATGAGCCGCTGCTCGATGATGCCGGCCAGGTGACGGGTATTTTCTGCGAAGGCCACGACGTCACCGAGGCGCATATCTCCCGGGCGGCGCTGGAGGCCAGTGAGGCGGCACTGCGCGAGGAAACCCGCACGCTGGAGACACTGAATCGGGTGAACGCCGAGCTGGCCCTCGACCTGGACCTCAAACGACTGGTACAGACCGTGACCGATGCCGGACGAGAGATGACCGGCGCACACATCGGCGGCTACTTTCACAACGTCGCGGGCGATCACTTCGATCTCTTTACGCTGTCTGGCGCGCCGCCCACGGAATTGGCCCGGTTGCCAGGCCCGCGGGCGAGCCCGGTGTTCGCGCCGGCGTTCCTCACCGAGGGCGTGATGCGCTCCGACGACATTTTGCCGGACCCACGCTATGGCGGCATCACGCCGCATTTCGGCTTGCCGGCCGGCCATGCGCCGGTGCGCAGCTACCTGGCAGTCTCGGTGGTGTCGCGCTCGGGGGAGGTGCTCGGCGGACTGTTCTACGGGCACTCGGAGCCGGCGCAGTTCAGCGCGCGTCACGAAGCACTGATGTCGGCGCTCGCCGCTCAGGCCGCCATCGCCATCGATAACGCGACGCTGTTCCAGCAGGTGCAGAGCGCCAACGAAACCCTCGAACAGCGGGTGCTGGCCCGTACCCGGGAATTGTCTGAAGCCCACTCGGCCCTGCGCCAGGCGCAGAAGATGGAAGCCGTGGGACAACTCACCGGCGGCATCGCCCACGACTTCAACAACTTGCTCGCCGGGATTCTCGGCAGCCTGGAAATGATCGAGCGGCGCATCGCCAACGGCCGGGTGGACGGCCTGGACCGCTACGTCAGCGCGGCCCATGACTCGGCCAATCGCGCCGCCCAGCTCACCCAGCGGCTGCTGGCGTTTTCCCGTCGCCAGACCCTCGACCCCAAGCCGACCGACGTCAACCGCCTGGTGGCGGGGATGGGTCAGCTGATCTCTTCGACCCTCGGCCCCTCCATCGGCACGCGGACGATCGCCAGCGGTGACCTGTGGCTGAGCAAGATCGACGCGCCGCAGCTGGAAAGCGCGCTGGTCAACCTCACCCTCAACGCCCGCGACGCCATGCCGGAAGGCGGCGAACTCACGGTGCAGACCCGCAACGTGTCCTCAGACAGCGCCGCGGGAGTGGCCGCGCAGCTGCCCGAAGGCGACTTCGTGGAAATCAGTGTCAGCGACACCGGCATGGGGATCGCCCCGGAGATTCTCGATCGGATTTTCGACCCGTTCTTCACCACCAAACCCATCGGCCAGGGCACGGGCCTGGGGCTGTCAATGATTCACGGCTTCGTGCACCAGTCCGGCGGGACGATTCAGGCGCGTTCCACCCACGGCGCAGGCACGACGGTTTCGCTGTATTTGCCGCGTTACCTGGGAGACAGCCATTTGGCCCCAGCCCGCAGCGCACCCCAGAACCGCAGCAGTGGCGAATCCGTTCTGGTGATTGACGACGAACCCCACGTGCGGATGCTGATGTGCGACGCCCTGCGCGAGCGCGGTTATGCCGTCACCGAAGCCATGGACGGACCGTCGGGCCTGCAGATGCTGCGGTCGATGACCTCGATCGATCTGCTGGTGACCGATGTCGGGCTGCCCGGCGGCATGAATGGCCGGCAGGTCGCCGATGCCGCCCGTGCGCTGCTGCCTTCGCTGAATGTGCTGTTTGTCACCGGCTACGCGGAAAATTCGGCGGTGGGCGGTGACCAGCTCGAAGCCGGAATGGCCGTACTGCTCAAGCCTTTCGGCATGGACAGCTTCACGCGGAAGGTCAGCGACATACTCACGGCGTCACCCCCCTCGCCCCCTGCGGAGCGCGACGGCCGCGGGGTGGATGACTGATCAGTCAGCTTTTTTACACCGACCCATGGAACTCACAGGGCCGGCATGCCCCTAACCACGACGTCAGCGAACCGGCATAACGCCCGTTCCACGAGAGGTTTAGGTTTCCATGTCTTCCAGCACCCCATCCGCCGCCATAGGCCAACCAGACGAGCAGCGCACGTCGCCGCGTCGTCTGATTTTCATCTCGGTCCTTGTCGCCACCATGGGCGCACTCGCTTTCGGTTACGACACGGGCATCATCGCGGGCGCTCTGCCCTTCATGACCTTGCCCCTCGATCAGGGCGGTCTTGGCCTGAACCCGGTCAGCGAAGGGCTGATTACCGCGTCGCTGATCGTCGGCGCCGCCTTCGGCTCACTGGCCAGCGGCTACCTCTCCGACCGTTTTGGCCGACGCGTGACCCTGCGCATGCTGTCGCTGTTGTTCATCGTCGGTGCACTCGGCACGGCCACGGCGCCCTCGGTGCCGTTCATGGTCGCCGCGCGTTTTCTGCTGGGTATCGCGGTTGGCGGGGGCTCGGCGACGGTGCCGGTGTTCATCGCCGAGATCGCAGGGCCTTCTCGTCGCGCCCGACTGGTCAGCCGCAACGAGCTGATGATCGTCAGCGGCCAGTTGCTGGCCTACGTGCTCAGCGCCGTGCTCGCGGCGTTGCTGCACACCCCCGGTATCTGGCGCTACATGCTGGCCATCGCGATGGTCCCGGGCGTGTTGCTGCTGATCGGTACGTTCTTCGTGCCGCCGTCGCCGCGCTGGCTGGCCTCCAAAGGCCGCTTCGATGAAGCGCAAGACGTGCTCGAACAACTGCGTGACACCAAAGACGCCGCCAAGCGCGAAGTCGAGGAAATGAAAGCCCAGGAAAAAGAAGCCCACAAGCGCGTCGCCGCTCGCGATCTGCTGCGTCAGCCGTGGGTGTTGAAGCTGTTGCTGATCGGTGTCGGGCTGGGCTTTACCGCGCAGTTCACCGGCGTCAACGCGTTCATGTACTACACGCCGATCATCCTCAAACACACCGGCATGGGCACCAACGCTGCACTGACCGCGACCATCGGCAACGGCATCGTGTCGGTCATCGCCACGCTGCTGGGGATCTGGGCCATCGGCCGTTACGGGCGTCGGCACTTGCTGATGACCGGTCTGGTCATCGTGATCATGATGCAGGCGGCGCTGGGTTGCGTGCTGATGTTCATGCCGCAGAACCTGACCCAGAGCTATGCCGCGCTGGCGTGCATTCTGGTGTTCCTGCTGTTCATGCAGATGTGCATCTCGCCGGTCTACTGGCTGCTGATGTCCGAGCTGTTCCCGATGCAGGTGCGCGGGCTGCTGACCGGTACGGCGGTGTCGATGCAGTGGCTGTTCAACGCCACGGTCGCGTTCCTCTTCCCGATCGCGGTGGACACGATCGGCAACCCGACCTTCTTCGTGTTTGCGGCGATCAACATCGGCTCGCTGATCTTCGTCTTCCTGTGCCTGCCGGAAACCAAGGGCAAGTCCCTGGAGCAGATCGAGAAGCACATGAAGAAGGAGCTTTAAGACGGGGTTTCGCGTCCCGGGCCTTGGGTCCGGGACTTTGAAACCGAGGGGCTGAGACCGGGCTCGTTCAGCCGAGCAATTCGGTGATCCAGCGCACTTGCTGCGCGGTGTCGTGCAACGTGTGTTCCGAGACTCCCTGCCGCGCCCGCTGCAAGCCGACCAGGGTGCGCTGCTTGTTACGCAGCCGCCGCTGCCATTTGTCGATGAACGCCGGGCTGCGTTCGAGCATCAACAGCGGGCCGAAGTATAGGGCTTCAGGGCTGTAGACCACCGGTCCGCTGGGTTCGGCGACGATGATTTCGTAGTCGAAGCGGTTCTCCCGCAGCACGTCCTCGTGGACGATGCGATACGCGTTGTCCATCAGCCACTGGCGCAGCTCAGGCTCGCCGCCGTTGGGCTGCAGAATCAGCCGCTCCCTTCCGTTGAGCCGCGCTTTGCCGGCCTCAAAAATGTCTCGAATCGTCTCGCCCCCCATGCCGCAGAGGCTGATCGTGTCGATACCGTCTTCCACCTCAACCGCTGCAAGGCCGTCAGCCAGACGCACGCGAATGTGCGCCTCGAAACCGTTCTCGCGCACCGTCCGTTGCGCGGCGCTGAAAGGCGTCGTCGCCACCTCCCCCGCCACGGCCATCGCAATGAGCCCTCGGCGCATTAAGGCCACCGGCAGATACGCGTGATCGGAGCCGATGTCGGCCAGTCGCGCGTCGGCAGGCACCAGCGCCGCCACGCGCTCCAGGCGCCTGGACAATGTGTGTTCGTTCAACCTTGCCGCCCCTATTCTCGCCACCGCCCGGCACGACCTGCCGAAACGGGGCGTGAGTCTGTCCGGCCATGGCGCGGATTTCAACTGCGTTAACGCGGGGCCGGCGGATTGAGCGTCGGGTACTAAGGCAGCTTGGCGATGACCTTGATCTCGAAATCGAAGCCATACAGCCAGGTCACGCCCACGGCTGTAATGGTCGGATGCGGCGCTTCGCCCCAGAACTCCGGCACCACCTCCCAGGCGGTTTCGAAGGTCGACTGCGGATCGACCATGAACACGGTGACGTCAATCACGTCATCGAAGGTGCAGCCGGCGGCGTTGAGAATGGCATTGAGGTGAGTGAAGGCCAGGCGGACCTGGGCGCGCAGATCGGGTTCGGGCGAGCCATCTTCGCGGCTGCCGACCTGCCCGGAGACAAAGAGCAAGCCGGCGGATTTGATTGCCGGCGAGTAGCGATTGCGCTCGTACAGCGCGTGGCGGCCAGGGGGGAATACAACGTCACGAACAGTCATGGGCTTTCTCCTTCAGCGGAGCGGGAGGCTCCGTGGTTTCGGTGGGCAGACTGTAGGGCCGCGGATTCGCTGGATAAACCAGCAGCGTTGATCAAGACTGTTTGCTTTCCCCAAACAATCAGGTGGCGCGATGGACCGTTTCGACGCGATGCAGGCGTTCGTTCGAGTCGTGGAAACCGGCAGCTTCACCAAGGCCGCCGGTACCTTGCACATGAGCAAGACCACGGTGACGCAATTGGTGCAGCAGCTCGAAGCGCGGCTGCGGGTCAAGCTGCTCAACCGCACCACGCGCAAGGTCAATGTCACGGCCGACGGCGCGGTGTTCTACGAACGGGCGCTGCGCGTGCTGGCGGATCTGGACGATGCGGAAACCGGTCTGTCCGCTGCCTCCGCCTTGCCCCGAGGACGACTGCGTGTTGATGTGCCCAGCCCATTCGCGCGCATGGTGCTGATCCCGGCGCTGCCGGACTTCAACGCCCGCTACCCCGACATCCAGATCGACCTGGGCGTGAGCGACCGGATGATCGACCTCATCGGCGAGAACGTCGACTGCGTGGTCCGCGGCGGCGAGCTGACCGACCAATCGCTGATGGCCCGGCACATCACCGACCTGAAGCTGGGCGTCTACGCGTCGCCTGCTTATCTGCAGCGCGCGGGCACCCCGGATTACCCCCGTGACCTCGAAGACCCGCAGCACCGCATCGTCGGTTATCGCTGGGCGCGCACCGGGCAGCTGTTCCCGATGGTGCTGCAACGGGACGGCGAAAGGGTTCAGGTGCAAAGCCGCTACCTGCTCACGGTGGACGACGGCAATGCGTACCTCGCGGCAGGCCTTGCCGGCATGGGTGCCCTCTGGCTGCCGGAGTACATGGCCGAGCCGTCAGTGCGCAGTGGTGAATTAGTGTCGCTGTTCAAAGACTGGCAGCTGGAATCGATGCCGATGTACGTGGCCTTCCCGCCCAACCGGCACATCAGCCTCAAGCTGCGGGTGTTCATCGACTGGGTTGTGGAGTTGATGGGCGACGGGTACAACAGCCGATCTCACGATTAAACAAGGATGAAGGTGCGATGGACGAAGTGATCAGCTACCGAGAGGCGACGGTTGAGGACGTGGCAGTGATCTGCGAGCTGGGGCAGTTGCTCAACGCCATTCACCATGCAGAACGTCCTGATATTTATGCGGCTGAAACCCGGGATTACCTGCGCGATGCCCCTCACTGGAGCGGGTTTCTGAACAATCCGGAGCAGGTTATTTTCCTGGCGTTTGTCGGGGTTCGGGCGGCGGGGTTTGTCAGCGCGGGGATGTTTTCAGCGGGTGGGCCATTGCTGCAGCCGATGGCGTTCGCGCGGATCGGCTCGGTATGCGTGGCCCAGGTTTTCTGGGGCAAAGGCCTGGGGCGTGGGCTTATTGAGCGAGTGCAAGGGTGGGCGCAGGAGCGCGGCGCCCAGGACATTCGCTTGTCAGTGTGGGGCTTCAACACCCATGCGCGGCGGTTGTATGAAGAGCTTGGCTTCGACACTCGGGCGTTTGAAATGGGGATGCGCCTGACATGAGCACCGTTCATCGCGGGCACCTGCCAATTTGTAGACGACCGGTCAGTTTTGTTTTAAGGTGCTGCGCATTATGAAGAAACCCAATCTGGAAATGCGCCAACACATCATCGACGTGGCCAAGTCGTTGATGACCCATAAGGGCTACACCGCCGTGGGCCTGGCAGAAGTGGTGAGCGCGGCGGGCGTGCCCAAGGGCTCGTTCTACTACTACTTCAAATCGAAGGAAGAGTTCGGCGCCGCGTTGCTCGATGAGTACTTCTCCGAGTACCTGGGCCGCGTCGACACCGTCATGACGCGATCAGGCAGCGGCGCTGAAAAGCTGCTGGCCTACTTCGACTACTGGATCGAAACCCAGGGCACCGATCATCCGGAAGGCAAATGCCTGGTGGTCAAGCTGGGTCCGGAAGTCTGCGACCTGTCCGAAGACATGCGCAGGGTGCTGGAGGCTGGCACGGCGAAGATCATCAAGCGCATCACCGCCTGCGTCGACATGGGCGTGGCAGACGGCAGTCTGCACATCGAAGAAGGCAGCGAAGCCTTCGCCGAAACCCTGTACCAACTGTGGCTGGGCGCTTCCCTTTTGGTGAAGGTGAACAAGTCCACTACGTCCTTCGACACGGCCATGCGCCTGACCCAACGCCTGCTGCGGTAGCAGGCGCTTTTTTTTCAAAGATTGGTAGACGACCGGTCAAATATGCGAGTAATTCTCAATGATTGATATCAGTAATAGCACCGACTTGTTTTCCCCCGTGCAGATGGGCGCCATCGAAATGGCCAACCGCATTGTCATGGCACCCGTCACCCGCAGCCGCTATGAAGAAGACGGCGTGCCCGGTGAACTCCACGCCACCTATTACGCCCAGCGCGCCACCGCCGGAATGATCGTGGCCGAAGCCACCAACATCTCGGCCCAGGGACGCGGCTATGCAGCGACGCCCGGGATCTGGAGCAACGCGCAGGTCGCCGGCTGGCGCACAGTCACCGACGCCGTGCACGCGGCCGGCGGCAAGATCGTCAGCCAGCTCTGGCATGTGGGCCGATTCTCCAGCGTCGACCTGCAGCCCAACGGCGAAGCCCCGGTCGCGCCGTCCGCCATTCAGGCCGAGGGCAACACCTACACGGTCGACGGCTTTGTGCCGGTGTCGATGCCCCGTGCACTGGAAACCGACGAAATCCCCGGCATCATCGAGCAGTACAAACACGCGGCCGAGAACGCCAAGCGCGCAGGGTTCGACGGCGTCGAGGTCCACTCGGCGAACAGCTATTTGCTCGACCAGTTCCTGCGCGACTCCACCAATCAGCGCACCGATCAATATGGCGGCTCCATCGAAAACCGTGCCCGGCTGACGCTGGAAGTCACCCAGGCCATCGTCGACATCTGGGGCAACGACCGCGTCGGGATTCGCCTGTCGCCCGTCACGCCGGATGCGGGTAACACGCCGCCGGACAGCAACGTCATGGCGTTGCACGGTTACCTGATTCAGCAGTTGAACCGTTTCAATCTGGCGTACCTGCACTTTGTCGAAGGCGCGACCGCCACCTCCCGTGAAGTGCCGGCAGGCGTCGACATGGATGCGCTGAGTGCCCAGTTCAACGGTCCGTTCATTGGCAACAACAACTACGACCTGGACATGGCCGTCGAACGCCGCGCCGAGGGCAAGATCGACGCCGTCGCGTTCGGTCGCCTGTTCATCTCCAACCCGGACCTGGTCGCGCGTCTGCGCCACGGCGCCGAACTGACCATCGCTCCGCGCGAAAGCTATTACGGCGGCGGCGCCAGGGGCTACACCGACTGGCCGCTGGGCACTTACTAACAGCGCTGGCGACCGCAGCGTTTTCTAGCACCGCATTCACTAACGGCTGAACGGCAAGGCTTTCCCAGGAAAGCCGACGCTGCCCGCACGCCTTGAATTTAAGGAAACATGATCATGAATTATCTGGACAAGAAAACCGCCATCGTCACCGGTGCGTCTTCAGGCATCGGCGCTGCAACCGCCCGAGCATTGGCCGCCCAAGGGGTTAACGTTGTGGCTGCTGCGCTGGATGAGAAAGGCCTCGCCGCGTTGGTCAGCGAACTCCGCGGAGCGGGCTTTGAGGCGTCCAGCTTCGTCACCGACGTGACCGACGCTGAACAGACTCGCGCACTGGCGCAGTTCGCCAAAGACACTTACGGCTCCGTCGACATCCTCGTCAACAACGCCGGCCTGATGCTGTTCTCCCACTGGGTTGACCTCGTGACCCAGGACTGGAACGCCATGATCGACGTCAACATCAAGGGTTACCTGAACACCATCGCCGCCGCCCTGCCCTTCATGCTCGAACAGAAATCCGGGCAGATCCTCAACATGGATTCGGTGGCCGGGCATCAAGTCGGCCCCGGCGCCGGCGTCTACAGCGCGACCAAATTCTTCGTGCAGGCCATGACCGAATCCATGCGCAAGGAGCTGGGCGTGCACCACGGCATCCGCGTCAACACCGTCAGCCCCGGCGTCATCAACACCGGTTGGGCCGACAAAGTCACCGACCCCGCCGGCCGCAAAGCCGCACAAGCGCTCAACGAGATCGCCATCGCGCCGGAAGACATCAGCCGCGCCGTGATCTACGCGCTGAATCAGCCGGCCAACGTCACCGTTAACGACCTGATCATTTCACCCACCCGACAGGACTGGTGATGGCGCGGCTGTTGGTCATTGAAGCTATCGCTTATCTAACTCAAACCCTGGAGTCATAAACATGAGCAAGAACATCAAAGCCGTTGCCACCCACGACTACAACGCCGTCATCACCACCGCCAGCCGCTACGTTGAAGGGCTGCGTGAAGGCAGTGTTGCGACCATCAAACAGGCCTTTCATGAAAAGGCGGTGATGTACGGTTTCACCAACGGCCAATTGCTGGGCGGGCCGATCAGCAACTTGTATGACTTCGTTGAGAGCAACGGTAAAGCGGCGGACATCACGACGCGTCTGGATGTGCTGGCTATTACCCCGACTACGGCTGTGGTGCGAGTGGACATGGAGAAGGACGCGATTGGCGCGGATTACAACGACTACCTGACGCTGATCAAGATCAATGGGGACTGGAAGGTGATTGCGAAGGTTTATCACCAGTTTGAGGGGTAGGTTTTCGAGCGGTGAGTTGTAAGTGAATTGGGTGGATGGGCCAGCCGGAGCCCAATCCAGGCAAGGCGCGCCGGGTTCCGATCCCCATTGGGGATCGAATGTGACTCGCCAAGCTGGCGCCTGACTAGCGGCGTCTGGAGGCAAGCCAGTTGAACAGCCTGCCCAGCCACCAGCGGCTGCGTGCTTCGCGTATTTCATCAATCTGCATGAACGTGTAAGGCGTGAGCCTGTTCTTTTCTCTCATGCGCAGTGTGCGTAACCCCCTGATACGGTCGCGAGCGTGGATCAGCATGCAAACGGTGGCAAACAGGAAAATCAGAATGATCAAAATGCCCGTGGTGAACGGAGTGACTGATTTAATCACTGCACCTGCGGCCAAGGTCCCAACACCGGCAATCAACCCTTCCGCTCCCGCGGATGTGGAAGATACGGAAAATGAAACCCTGTTATCGGATACGTCGAACGCGAACCCTCGAGGAGGCGTTAGATAAAGGCCAGCATACAGCGTCGCGATGAAACCCAATATCAACCCGGCGGTTATACGTCCCTCAGTCGGAGATCCTCCCAAGTCATCCGTGACCACGGTGTAACTGACCCACGCGGGGGCAAGGGCCAAGAGAAAAATCATCAAAGTGAGGTAACTCAGGGCGAATGTCGTATAACGCTCACACCAATATCTCATGTAAAGCGTATAACCTGAGAGCAAGAAAAACAGCAGCCCGTACACCCATCCGTCTGTGGCTGAGCGCAAGAGACCAACGGCACCCAAGCCCATGACAACTATGAAAAGCGTCCGTGTCAGGGCGTTGACAGTACGGGCGTCAGGATCGTAGATAGTGGACATTTAGACGCTAGCTCCTTGCATGGGCTACCGGGGTGTGTACCTATCGCACATCGCGCGGCGGGCTAATCTTCCCACACCCACTCTAACGATTTTTTCTTCGATGCGGATACACAGAACCATCATGACCAGCGGCCTACGAATGAGGCAGCACGCCGTGCGCGTATCCTCTCCACCTCCATGAACGTGTAGCTCACCCGCTCCTTGAGCTCCTGCTCCTTCAAACTGCGAAGAGAGGCAATACTGACCCGATGGTAAAAGAGCATGAACAGTGAGATTGCGAAAAAGATAAAGGCAAGCAATAAAGCGGGAGAGTCGTAGGAATTGACCATAGGGTAGATCATGCTCGACAGTGCCGCCCCTATTCCGCCCTGCAGCGACTGGTTTCGGAAAGGAGGTGCGGTCACCTCGACCCGATTTCCCCGGGCAACCAGTACCGTCGTTCGGCTTCTCCACCTGTACAGCGCTAAGTAGATGACGAATGCGATGAGCAGCGGAATGCAAGCCAATGAAAGTGATGTGAGTGGTCCTAATCTCAATTGCTTATAGGCGGCGATCAATACCAGGAGAAATGTAAAACCTGGTGCAAAGGCGAGATTCAGAAAAAGTCTGAGATTGGCATATCGGGTGAATTTTTCGGTGCGGTAAGCGCAATCGAAACACCACCAACTCAGCCACACCTCCGCCGCGCACATTGGGAAAAATAAAAGGCTGGGCAAAATACCTGCAGAAAACACCGCTTGCATCGTGAACAACAGCCAGGTGCTGAAGATGATGGACATGAAACGGTGTGGATCTGTGTCAAACATCAGTAATTCCCTACTGCTTATTTGAGCGTCACTGGTCGGCCCATTCACTCACTTATGACGAACCGAGCTCGGCACCTCAAGCCTGCAGTCTACTGCTGAGGGCGCTGGAGGGTAGCCGTCATCCCCCAAGTGCGGGATCTCATCCGGGGTAAGCGGTTAGATTTTGGTGTGCTGCATGGTGGGCATCCTTTCCTGTCTTCGGCGTGACAACGCAAGTGTCGCACAACCTATAGCTGCTGCGCCCGAAGTGGGGGTATCGGCCAATGCGACCGACTGCCCGAGTCTAAGCAGTGAGTGTTGGGCTGCGCTCGGGACTTGTGGCCTGGGTCTTTGTGTCAGTGCAGTCACAACCCTGAGCACCTACCTCAGGTGTCACTCCATGAAATCATCATTCTCGCGATAATAAATAAGCCCTGCCAGATAGTCGTCGGCGTCAGGACGCACTGATCTTTGATCAAGGACGGAAATGGTTATTTACCATGGAAACTTTCCGGATCTGTAAACCTTGAGGAGCCACTCAATCCACTCGCTGAGACAACCTTTGGAGACAGCTTCACCGATCAGCCCAAAGTCGTCCGAGACATACCCAGCTGCTTCTGCATTGGAGGTCAGTCGAAACACGGCCTTGAATACTGACTCACGGAGATTCGTAACCTCGATCTCGTCAGCATGATGTAGATAATGCTTGCTGCTTAATGCTCGTTGACTCTCGGTCCATGCATTATCAAATTCCGCCTGACCCCGTTGACCAAGGGCTTCGTCCCAATTGTCGACAGCGGATAATCCCTCGAAGAAACGGGTCTCGCTTATTTCGCGATGCAATTTATCTAGATTTGGCGACGCCATTTAACACCACTCTCTTTTAATCAGGCAAAGATAGGCTGCCTGCCTGCTGCTTAGGCCCTGGCCATTGATTTAATAAAAATCGTCGTTCTCAAGATAATAGTTGAGAGCAAAGACGTAATCATCAACACGGGATGCGGAGTTCTTTTCGCGCTGCAATTCAATAACACTTTGAAATATCTCAACATCAATAAAATATCGGGCATTTCTTCGTGCTGCCAATAAGGGCGTGCCTTCATCATTCAGGTCCTCAAGCTCGTCATCGCCGATCAGAAGCATGATCTCTACCTGCGTAGGGTCTACGCGCCACCTTTCCCGCTGGACATAGAGAGTGCCAAGCTTATCAAGCATTTCAGTTTCCGCGATCAACGCGGCTAAATGTTCATAGACGATCATAGTTTCCCTGTCTTTGAAAACTACTATAAGTAGCATGGTCCCATATAACGTTGGTCGTCGATGCAGCCGGGCTGTGCCTAAGACCTAGCTCTGTAGAGTGAAGTTACGATCATCAACAGCGATTTTATCATCGACACCAGGCAAATTGTCCGTGGGCTTAAACTCCAGCCCGTATCCCAATGGATTGAATGGAGCTTCCAATCCGGTATACCCACGCACGGTTACGTCAAACAGACCGCATGTGACATCCAGGTAATCATTGCTGGCCACCCTGGTGGCATAGGTAGATTTATAATTTAAAAAGAAACCAGGATCCCAATCACACAGAGCACTTAGATCTGAAATCACCGTAGGCCCGGAGACGATTCTAAGTGGAAAGCTGTTGTAGTCAAATATCGCGGGCGATCTCTCAGAGCCCGCAGATGAGTTTTCCATAAAAACAGAATACTCATCCTCTGGTATTGGGTACATAGGAAGAAGTACACCTTGCTCTATCGCTGACCGTCCAAGCACTTTGTCATTCAGGAACAGTCGGAATATATTCGAATCGAGGACATTGTTGTACCTGAGGAACTCGTAAAACACCGCAGGATCGAAAATAACGATCCCCGGTGAGTACAGTTCGACCTTCGCAATCGTTTTACCCATTACACATACCTCATGAACATGATTACCCGACTAGTCTCGACTCCACTCATCTCTAAATAAGCACCAAACCTTTCTGCCAATAACCTACTGGCCAGCGACCAGCGTAGTACATACTGACTGTCATTTCCCAACGATCACCTGCAGCGAAGTATTGCTCAGTTGCGTACTGCCTGAATGCATAGCAAATGCCATTTCGCGCAGCGGTGCTGAAGTCATGTCGCCCCGACTTAAACGGACAGGTATCAATGCCACGTGTGGCCGCCATCACGGCTTTATTTATCCGTAGCCGGATAGCCACTAACTCATCCGGAAACTCGGGAAACTTATAAAAAGGGTCATGCTGTGTTGCAGAGGTGGGCAGCCATTCAATGTCTTTATACTTTCCTATGAAATCACTGTCAGTGGGAGCCACAAACGCTTCCCCCACATTAGCTAAAAAAATGAGACCTTCTGAAGTATTGCCTTGCTGTCCCATTTCTTTAAAGAATACACAACTGCTAATTCGCTCAATTTCCGTATCAACATTAAACATGATCACCTCCAAATGATTGATGGTTCGCGGGAGGCAGGGCTTTCTCGCTCCTCTCACTCATGGGTCTTGGTGAGCCTGCGGCGCAGTGCGGGGTTCCTCCCAGGCAGTGTCACCGCGTCATCGGGCTGCCTTCAACAAAACAAGATGAGTGAGTAAAGCCGTAGACCAATGGAAGGTTAAAGCCTTATTGATTGACTACGGGTGTTCCTACGGTTCAGTGATTTTGAAAAGGATAGCAGTATGGTTTTGTTAATTTTCTTGACCTTGATTGTATAAATGCCTGGCTCAATAGCCATTATTCTGCCCTGGATAGCGGCTGAACCGTCAGGTTCCAGCCCGCCTCCAGTGGTATCTTCTCCAACGCCGATGAAAATTTGGCCTGAAGGGAAATAAATATTTAATGCGTACTTTTCATCTTGTAAGTCTTCGGAAATCCTAATATCAAATTCTCCATCTTCTCCTAAACCCAGGAAAGCAATAGTTCCTTGATTTACTTCTAGAATCTCATCCTCAGCAATACTCCACCAATCAGGTGCGTCAGCCATCCTATGCCGTATGGCTTCGAGATCAAATACCGCAATGGCGGCAGTATCTGTCACAACTGAAAACTCTTCTACCATTGACTGCCTCACTTGAGGATTAGCGAGTTTATTCGCCCCCATCGCCTTGACTCGCGGCTCGGCTGCCTTAGAGCGAACTCTAAGCCGAAAACCTAGGCACCGTTAAATAAATCATGCAAGTCCGAATCAGCATTTAGCTTGACGCTACATACCCCCTCATATAACAAAGAGAGGGATCCTTTATCAGATCCGTTAGCAATCGCTCTAACGCCATCTAGAACGCACAAGAACCCAAACACCGCCGTTTCAACTGACATTTTAACTACCTGTTCAATTTGTCTTTTATCATCAAGGCTCATTTCGTTATAAGAATTTGAAAGTTTCACAAGCGCCTCATTTGGCTTTCTTCCGGGAGGCGCATCCAGAATCGACAATACATCTGCAACGGCTGCATCCCTGAGCACAAGCTTTACTACATTTACAAATTCTTGAGAGTTCATCATCACTCCTACAGAGATAGCCCGTTAGGCCCTCGACTAGTTATTAGAGGACATCGACGGCTTCTCAACGTATTTTGCAGCTTAAGGCCAACACCTTGCTATCGGCCCCGGAAAAGATACCTATCAAAAACTATCCATATATATTAAGATCCTGGACTTTATCGATGAAAATATCCTGTAGATCTCCCTGAATCTCTTCCCCTTCCAGGGAGAGCGAAAAGTCGCCTGAGATATTGTCGGGAAAGTGCACCCCATCCAAAGTTCCTAACAAGACCGAAGCAGTGTCGGCGATAACAACCTTTAGAAAACCCAACACATCTGCACGCTCAGCTTCATTGAGCCTGCTCAGCGCAATCCTGGCCTTCGCATACGGATCTGTGTCGCAGTTTATCGCTTTACTCAAAGACGAAACGTATTGCTCATAATTCTTGTTAAAAAGCTCGTTGAATAATGCACCAACAAACTCGCTGTCACGCCTCATGCATTGCATCCTTTTATCAAACCTTCGAATTTGTAGATCTGTTCATACTTATAAATTTATGTTACTTAATTGCTGGCCCCCATGATGCCAACACCAATGTCTTGCACCTGTCGATTAATGGAGAACTATCGTGCGTTCGCTTCGCCAGGCGTATGATCCCTACCTTGAACAACTAGGCCACCGGGTACGTCCGGGCAACGAATTCGCAATTTAAACCTATCAACACCGTGTGAGGCTTGACTTAAACGTACGCCATCAACCGCTTGTAGAGATAATCTACGAAGCAGGTCGCATAAAGATCCACGCTATCTCCAACTGCTAAAAATACAGGACCAATATGGTTAATTTTAAAAAAGAACTCTTCACCGAAATCGGTATTCGACAGGACAACCTTACCCATATAGGCGTTGTCACTGGCAATGGTATTTCGATGTACAACGTCCCCACCTACCGCTTCCTCAAGGGGCACGCCGTAGATACTATAAATCTCCTCCCCGCAAATTTCTCCACCTCCAAACGTGCGTAAGAACCACTTGTACTCTTCCGGGAGTCTGACACCGAGACGCTGTTCAGCAGCGGAAATGCAATCTTCAGAGGGCGCGTCTGCGCTGGTACCTAGGTTCACGATAGGCGCACGTTTATTTAGCTCGATAATAAGTTGGTCTTTGGTCATAGAAAACCACTCGCTCTATAGGGGCCTACCGCTGCACTTGGCCGTTGACTATCTTGTCCGAAACCACAGGCCCACATTTGCAACGATACACAATCGTCTGCCGCTTGCTCAAGCCTGTCCCCTTCGCAATCAGCTCGCCCCATGCGGCGCATGGTTTGTTCCTGATCGCGCCAGCATTCCAGATCGTCGGTGTGCAAACCAATGTGCGTAAATCCAAAATACGCCTCTGCTCACTAACCAAGCAGGTTCACAAAATACTCAGCACCACAAGCACGAAAATCTAAATCACCACAAAAGCATCGTTTTCACAATAAAATTTTAACGCGTTGAAATAGTCTTCGGTTGTGGCGTCAGATCTTTGCTGATCCAGATTAGATATTACGTCTTCAATCGACGCCTTATCTAACGCTTCCCTCCATCCTTCGCTAATAACCTGAGGGGGTAAATGATCCGTAGAGTCGGGCGCAAACTCCCAACTATTCAGTGAGAATGCACCTTTGGTTTCAAGCTCCCAATCAATGGGAGGCAGATAAAACCAAGAGTCAGGCATATGTATGATATTTTCTAAAACTTCTCTAATAGTATAAAGCTTCATAATCCTCACCTCACTCAACATCCAAAGCAGTCTGGACAAAAAACAACCCATCGCCTGGGCGATCTTTCTTAAAAAAAGGTAGTCGATCACAAGGCCGACAACTCCACCTACCACAAACCACGCCAAGGCGCTGGTGTATTTAAGTTCGTCGTTCCATCGAGCGGCTTCGAACATGGTTATTGCTGCCCGGTGGTTTCGGCAGGCAAATCCTGAGGTTGGCCGGGTTGGACACGGACGAGCAGTTTCGGCCAGCTTTCAGTCTGTGCGGCGCAATCCCAAAGAATCGTTGAACTAGTTGGTTCACGACACGGGAAGACGCTCATCAGCGAAAGACTGATGATTATCAAAAGTAGCGTTAGCTTTATGTCTAAGCACCGCGTCTGACCGAATTGTTGGATTGGTTATCTAAACCTGTTAAAGAGCCGTGCTGCATTAGTACTCGCCAGTCCCACTACCTGCATCGCAGCTCGATAGTGATTTCCTAGTACTTAGGTTCTTCTTCAAGCTCTGCTATGAATTGGTCAAAGGACTTAGCGACCATTCTTTGGGCAGCAATTTGATTCGCCGCCATGCTTACATCCTCACGAAACGTATCCACAGCGTAAAAAACAACGCAACCATTGAGCATATCAAGACAGAAGAAGTTACCGCCATCATCTGTCGCGAAAGGTAAAAGAGTGTACGGAATTACATGCTGCTCACACATCAGCTTGTAACACCCCTCAATAAATCCCGTATCGCTTGCGTTTTCTGCGCCTTCAAAGAAAATAGTTTTGAAATCCGAGATTTGCATCGGCTCATATCCATCCTCTGTAACAACCCAACTCCTACTGGGGATACCTCCATTAGACTTTAGGTATAGTTGGACAAATGAAACCGGCAGTTTGAATCCGACAAGCTCTTCTAATCCCGCTATGGATGACCGTTCAATTTCTTTCTCAGGTTGCATTAGCACAAACTCTTGCATCTGCCCTCCACTTTTAACAGGTTGTTCCTGAACCCGCGATTTAGGTTGCCGATAAGCTTCTCTTCGATCAGACGATCCGAGGCATCTTATGCAAAGCGATAAGCCGCGTTGTTTTCGTTGACCAGCGCGCTCAGGCAAATCATTTTGTCATATTCGTAACTTATGCGCTGGGGCTTGGCGTCCTGGCGGCTCGCCGGGAGTCTGTAAGCCTTGCGCACCACCCCGTAATCTGGCTTTTGCCATTGGTGTGCCTCAGCATTTGCCACTCCCATCAATTTGCGCATGCCAGCCAGGGACGGCGTTCTTGAAAAGCTCTAAACACTGATACGTCACGTCTGACTTCTTCTACACCAAATCTATTTTTAGAGACCTACCAGAATTTACTGGTTCCTTAAGTAAAAGCTTGTTATCTCTAAGAAACCGCATTAACACTGTGTATCTAGACACAATTGATCATGGTAGGTCATGCTGCTATTTCTAGATATCAGCATCGGGATTCTGCACAGCGTGAAATCTAAATCTGTCCTAAAGTCCTCTTCATCTGGCACCAATCACCCTAGATATATCATTCGCTTCCACAAGGTTGTTCGTCCACGGCTGATGAACAAATTTTTCATCATTCATGAAGTAACCGCTGCCCCAATGAGTTATCTCCGAGCCTACCTATGTCCTGAACGTGTCGTTCTCCCGGTAATAATTTATTTCATCAACAAGCCAACCCGTGTCATGCCCTCCCGCCACTTTATTAGCCAATACATACAAGAGGGAGCTTACTAGCATCCAGCTGCGCAAACCAAAGCCATGGACCTGCAGCGGAAACTCCATATCCTGATCATCTAAATATATCTGATCATCATCTAGACTTTGAAGATAATCCCACGGAATGTAATAGAACTTAGTATCCTCAGGTTTTCGGCACCAGGATTCTGTGTTTGCATATATCCATTCCCCCGATTCTAAGTTGGGGAGGTCGATGATCATTTGACATAACGAATTATATGATCTCATTTACTTGCTCCGTTATTTCACCGCAACTTGAACCATCGCCCCACGTTTTTCTTCCTCCATGACCTTTAGGATGATAGTCCAAATGTTTGGAGTTATGGTCTGGGCCATCCAGCAACAGTAATAAACCGCCGACTGTTTCATGGTCATGCCAAGTTGTCTCCCACCCAAGATCAGTCGGCACCTTTCTTGGAAAGGCGCCGCGCTTACCTGGTGATACTGCTTCACTAACACCGGGATACTTGGTTTCTAGTGTGGCCTTCAACAGCAGCTCATTTTTTCATTCAGTAATATAGCTGCCGATTAGCTTCCTGAAACTTTTTTCCATCACTCATCCGATACATATCGGCGGGCAATCGGGATTCTGCATGAACGTCATAAATAACAGGGTTGTTGAAACTTGCAAGGCCCAGCGGATCTAGCCAGATCAATGGATTTGACGCGTTAAAGTATTGACCCTGAAACCGAAGATTTTGCTCAACCTCACTCACGGCGAGCGTTTCGACCTCTCCCCACGACTTGTATGTCGCTAGCCAAACGATCTGGCCGTCCACATCCGTCATCTCAAGCGTCGTGCCGATTTAGTCGGTATGAAAGTAATAAGCCTTCCGCTCTGCCTCACCTTCGCTCTGGTCAATCCTGGCGAGAGGCGTGTCGCTTCCTGGCTCGTAAATATAGAGGCTGCTCTGCCCTGGCGTTTCCTCACGCAGCATCCGCAGGCCTGGCCATAGGAACTTCTTGTGCTCGGTTTGCCCTGCAATCTCGGATGTCCTCGCGACCCGACAACCCAAGCTGTGATACCGGTAGGTGCCAACACTGTGAACGTCTGCAGCTTGGTTAGCCCTGACCGTTTTTCAATCAGGTTACCCCACGCATCATAGGCATATTCCTGATCGCGCCATTGCTTGATGCGGTTGTCATTCACCTGATCAAACTGGCTGGTGTTGAAGTTCAGGCGGTTCGCCGCAGCGTCGTACCTGAACTCTCCGCCGTCGACGAGATTGCCTGTGTCGCGACGGCGCAACTGCCCGTTGGCTTCATATTCGTACTTGATTTCGCCGCGCAGCTTGTCCAGGGTGCGGGTCAATTCGCCGGCTGGGTCGTATTCGTAGGGGTGGTGGATCGGGTTTTGGGCGTGTTCGACCAGCAGACTGTTGTCGACGCGGTTGAGGATCTGCGGAAGCTTTTCCAGCAGAAGCTTACGTCCGGTAGTCATTTGGACAGGATTGCCGAGCAGGCCGCCAGTGACTTTGGCGGCCATCGACGAAATTTCGAAACGCATAATGGCGTCACCAACCACGAGGGACGTGCAGAGAGCCGCGACCTTCAAACCTATAATGCCAATCCTGTAGATGCCTACCAGACCCTTGGCGCCATCGGTCGACATCAGAATGTTGACGTTGTAGCTCAATCAATTTTATACCGCATCGTTGACCAGCAATTGGTCGGTGTAGTGCCGATCAAATTGCTGGCGCTAATATTTACAACCCATAAATGCTATCAGCTTCTTTATTCATAGTTAACGACCCTAAAGCTCCCAAATCCAAGCTATAGACTTCATCCTCTCCTCTTAAACTTAAAAAATATCCTAAATCTCCATCCTGGCCGATTAGAAAATAGCCAGACTCATAGAATTGCACTTCATACGCTGCATTTCTTTCAAGCAACTTTGCACAACCATAAATACATACCTGGCCTCCTGACACAAGCTTCAGCTCATAAACACCATCCCCCTGTATCACTTCAGCAGAGAACTTTTTATAATTTTGAGAAATCTTACCCCCAAGACCAACTTCAATTTCTTTGAGTTTTTTCAGCACCTGACTTTCGCCCATATTCAAAGCCCTCATTCGGGAGTTAGCAATTAGATATCAAAAAAAGAATTTTTCATACTTTTCTCTCCAAAACCATCAAATACTTACCCGCTTCCTCCAGTTCTTTTCCACCAGAGATATTACGTTTTGTAGGTAGCGTCGATAATGATGTGCGGCAGGCCGTCGTCGCTGTTGAGGTATTCGGTCTTGTGCCCCAGCGGAACGGTTTCAGGGATCAGGTTGCCTTTGTCGTCATAACGGGCTTTCCAGACGCTGCTGTCCGGGAAGGCGGTTTCGGTGATCAAGGTGGTACTGTAGGTGATGCTGTAGGTGATGCTTCGACCGAGCGGGTCGGTCTCTTCGATCAGGCGTGAAAAATCATCGTACTTGAACGTCAGACGATTCCCGTCGGGCAGGCTGATGGCGGTCGTATTGCCCGCTTCGTCGAGGTCGATACCGTAACGCTCACCGCCGAAGTCGCGGCTGGCGATGACCCGTTTGTCCTCGTTGTACTGCACTTCGAGCTCGCGGCCGAGCACGTCGACGGCCCAGGACGTTCTGTTCTTGAAGTCATAACGAAAATGAAAGTGTTCGCCGTCACTGGTCCAATGCTCAACCACCCGCGGCTGGCCATCAATGGTTTCCCAGCGGTAGTTACAGCTCAAACCCAATGCGTTGCTGTGGCTGACCATCACGCCTTCGGCGTAGCTGAACCGGCGCATGCAATCGCCATTGCGATTGATCACCTCGAGGAGCTGACCGTTGTCGTCGTAGCGGTACTGGACGAGGGTTTCAACGGCCAGGTTGTCGACTATGCGTTTGACGTCGCTCAGGCGACCCAGCGGGTTGTCGTAATGCAGGTGAATCCGCACGCCGCCCGGCGCGCTGATATCGGTGAGCGTGCCTTCGACGGTGCGGGTGAAATGCAGGTAATGACCCAGCGCATTTTCCAGGCGCTGCAACGGCACCGAGGTGTTGTCGTCCGGCACTTCGCCGAAGTAGAAAAACACGTTGTCCAGGGTTTGCAGCGGGTAGTGGCCGCCCAGGGTGCGAACCAGGTGGATCTGCTCGTAGGGGTTGTAGATGCGTTCGCCGGGCTCGATGTCGACAAAGGGCACGCTGCGGCCCTGGTTGTCGGTGAGGTAAACGAAGCTGCCGCTGCGGCGCAGGCTCTGCTCCCAGGGCAAGACCCAGCCCTGACCCAACACGCTGTCGACGGTCAGGTCGCTGGCATAGAAGCGGGACCATTCAATCGGCATCAGGCCGGGCAGCACGAAGTCGGTTTCGCTTGAGTCCAGCAACAGCTTGCGGCCTGCTTTGAGATCGACGGGATTGCCAACCTGCCCCGAAGACTGTCCCGAGCGCAGGCCAGTCCGAGAGCTGGCTGCGAGATAGCTGCCTTCGCTTGGAATTGCCGCATCCTGACATCCGGTGAGTGGCTATCTGAAATCTAAGCGCACCGACGCTATGAGCCTAACTAGTCGCTCCGCTTAGGCGCAATAATCCACCTTTGGCAATACCACTTAACCGCCGCTACGCCAACTTGACGTTACGGCTCTTCGATCACATATTCCAAGTGTCAAAAATATAACGCCGGCGGTAAGCGTATTCCGGATAGTTAGAACTCCGCTATTGAGTTGCGCACAGTGTCGCAGAAAAACGCTTCAAAACTTTCGTACATAACTTCTTTGGCACCATCTCGCTTGAAAGCCAGCTCCGTCAATACTACTACCGCCTCGCCCGACGGGCTAAGCTGAGAAGTATCGATGGAAAATAAAGGACCGTAGCCCGATGCCTTAACTACGATCATTTTCGGATCCGCATCTCCCGCATCTCGAGCAAACCTTGCTGCAAAACACACGCAGGGCACCTCCGCGGCTGTGAGCCCGCTTTTGGTAATACCATAATATGTGTTACCACCAAAAGATAACGCACCAAATTTTTTAAGGAACAGCTTATAGGAGGGAGGAAACTGAACCCGTAATGCTTTTTCGAACTCAGCTATAACTTCATCACTCGCGCCTCCGGAAAATGCAGGCTCGTCACTGCTCAAATTCATTTCGTTTTCAATAACATCTATATAAGTCATGATCAACTCTGAAAAAAATCTAAAGACCGCTCTTTCAAAAAGGTCTTTTTCCAAGCATTAAAAGGACCGCGATTCGACGTTGCGGTTGATCATTTCGCCCAACTGGCCCCGGTGGTGTAACGATACTGGACGAGGGTTTCGACGGCTTCATTGCCCACTATGCGCTTGACGTCGGTTAGGCGGTCCAAAGGATTGTCGTAGTGCAAATACACACGCACGCCGCCGGGTGCGCTGATTTCGGTAAGCGTACCGTCGGCCGTTCGGGAGAAATGCAGATAATGCCCGAGCGCATTTTCCAGACGTTGCAACGGCACCAGCGACTGGCAACTTCGCCCGCAACGAACCCTGCGGTGGAGTTCATGACGCACGGCATGATGGCTTTCATTCCCATCTGGCGGCCGGCCTTGATTAGTCGAGGGGATAACCCTTCTCGCAGTGATACTATAGGAAAGTGGAACCGGACTCATCTTCATCTTGTTGAACCATTTTTACGACGAGTTCCCAATCCTCCCCCCCGATAAAATTTCTTCCAAAAAAGACATACGTCATGACTCCACCAAAATAATCATCCCCTCCAGCCTCGACAGAGAACTGGTGTACAAATGACATTGGCACACCATCTAAAAATCGCCAACTTGGTTGGTGGAGCCAACGAGGGCGTTGCCCGTAACTAGCGAACCTACCCTCTAGTTCATCTGCAACCCAAGCTTTTGCTGACCTGGGCGTTGCCGATATCCACGTCAAATCCGGCTGCGGCAGATTCAAACCAATATATTTTTCATACAGCGCTTTTACAAACGGCTCAGCTTCCTCATGACTGACTCCGGCATTAAACTTTTTCGATGCAATCTCGATGACCACTGAACTGAATAAAATATACCTCTTATCCACATCTACCATGAGCTCACTCCCTTAATCACTTCCAACAACTCGGAACCTGCGCGCCTAAAACTTGTCCACAGCGGCATGCTGCCAGCGATCAATCCCAGTCAGGTTAGAACTACTGTGCACGCTTTCGCCGCAAACACGTTGTGGGACGTCCGTGTGATGCAGTTCATAGTGCAAGTATTTAACACTTACTTTGCCTGTCTTCAGGCTTCTTAGTTTTGCAGTGAAGCCTAGTTAAACGCGCTGCAGTCGTCGAATGCGGGCCAGCGCTGATGAATCAATTTAAAACAGGGACTTTCACACCGTTAACGGCGCGCTCTAATGGGGCTTGACAACTTGTAAAGACATGCATCCGTCAATTTCGCAAATCGTAACATTGACGATAAAAATCAGCATACTTTTGTGGATTTTCATCGCTACCCAAGCCCGCTTATCAGAATTATCTTTGCCTCTCAGAGATTGCAGACACTTTGTCGCACCGTTGAGCACGTGCCGCTGAGATTTTAGGTTATTAGCGCGAAACTCTATTATGGAACGAATTGCCGGCAACTCCTCTTCGTTGTAGCCATCTACATCTAAGGGAATAAGAAGCCAGCTATTTACAATTTTTTTAGCTAGCACCTCAGCAGTTCGGCGATCAAAGTAGCCAGATTTAATGAATCCTTCAAAGTCTGCGTTTTCTAATAAATATCTAGAGTTCATTTGGATCAAACACCTTTAGGCCAGATCGACTCCCTTGCGGTTGATATCTACAAACGGCCCCGTTCGGGCCTGATTATCGGTCGAATACACGAAACCGTTGTAGCAGCGTAATTTCATCGACACGCGTTAGGTGACCACCGACGTTGTGGCTGAACTGGCGCATAAAGTTGTCGATAAGCTTCTCTTCGGTCAGTCGTTCGGAGGCATGATATTCGAAGTTGTACGTGACGTTTTTTTAGTTGTACAGTGCGGTGAAGCGAATTGCTTTGTCGTACCCATAATTGATGCGCTGGCCCTTGGCGTCCTGCCGGCAGGACGCCAATCCGCGTGCCGTAGGCACCAGCCGCGTGGTCTGAGCTCTGCCATAGGTGCGCGTGAGGACTTGGCCAATTGCTTTGGGTGTGAATGGCTAGGCAACGCTGTCCAGACACACGATGCGCAAGACTAAACTGTCGGGATTACGATCAAGTCTACTCGTAGACTTCAGGGTATCGATCGTTCCAAGATGCTAGCATTGTCCATCGCTGTCGCTAGACGCCGTCGCGCATAGAGGTGAACCCACTCAATCTGAAAGAGTCCACGACGGCGGTAGCAATTTAATATCCAGGCCCTGCCTCCACGCTCTCGATGTCTACGGCAAGAAGCGGTGCGATCTCTGGATCAGCATCTGTTCGCTGAACTGTAATCACCGCAAGTAATGGTCCAAATTCGCCCGGGATGGGATCAAAACCCCTCAAGTGCACATCTACTGACACACCTTCGCCACTACCTGGCAGCGCTATTTTCGGCCATTCTTGCGTCCGACATAATGGCCAGTTCAGCAATTGCTCGCCGGGGACTATGCTAAGCTCCTGGATATCGTCCCTAACCTTATATCTACCATTGAACTGAGGTAAAGGCACATTCGGAACGAGATCAACATCCTCGCACTTGGCAAGCCCGTGAATATAGTAGTGCCACGGCGTCATACCCCATACCAAAACTAGCAGACCTGCTTCAAATAGATAATTAGCGATTTCCGTCTCACAAAACTCTTTCTGCAGATCAATTATCTCACCAGAAAGGTTTTGTTTAATGAAGGCATCCATTTTATCTATGTCAGCGAGAAAAAAACCCAGCCGCGCAGCGCCATCGTACACGGGCCCCGGATAACGCTCAATTTCTGACGAAGCCTTACCTAGTTCAGAAAGCACTGCAGTTACGTTGACGATCTCACTGTATTCAAGCATGGGCTTAATATGATCGGGCACATCACCTAGCGCCTCCAATGGCCTATCCAAGTAAATAGCCAAATCTAGGTGATAGATGCCCGCGGGTAATGGTGCCGAGTCGAGAGTAACTCGCTCACCGGCAACCTCAATAGAAATAGTTTCGGCTGTAGACGACAGATTTATGACAACTTGTTTTTTTGATAATAACGTGGACTTGAATGTCGGACCGTAATCGAAACAACCCACATTTCTGGTCCATCGAAAAATGACTTTACGCTGCTCCTCTGAAAATCGTGAGAAGTCATAATCGCGAAGATCTATTGAAGTAGCACCTAAACTTATAGTCGCACTCGCGACAACCCTTGAATCGTTCAATGTAAGATACTTACTCTCGAAGCTTAACATCAACTACATCCCCCCATGGCAAATCCTTTACTTCTCGCCCATTGTTTTGTTGCTTCCCAAGCTTGGGATGGCGAGACGTTAGACGCGAGAATCTTACCGGGCCGCCCATTTTCGATAACTCTTACATCACCTCTAAGGTGCGCAATTTCTGGATTGTTATAATGAGTCTCCAACGACTTGAGCCAACCCTCGTTCGTTAACCCTTTCGCCCTCACAGCATCTGCGGTGACGAGCGGCCTAGTATTAGCTCCCATGTTATTGTAGCCATGCATACCACTGTGCTCGACCTTGTTCCATTGCCCCGGTTGCAACCAATACATTGAGGGCACGTTATGGAGAGAGTTGAAAGGAGCGATTCCCAGCTTGGTCGCGACAGCGTGCGGAACCATATGGTGCCCCAATAACACAGGATTGCCCAACGGCATCAATCCCAAAGGATCAACCCACGTGATCGCATTTGGGGCGTAACGGTAAAGATTGTCGCCGCCAACCAACCCAACCGGATCCTGCGTAATGAACCGTCCAACTTCCGCGTCGTAGTACCTAAACGTGTTGTAGTGCAGCCCCGTTTCATCGTCGAAGTACTGACCCTGAAACCGCAGGTTCTGCTCAACCTCGCTCACGGCAAGCGTTTCGACCTCGCCCCAAGCCTTGTACGTCGCTTGCCAAACGATCTGGCCGTTGACATCAGTCATCTCAAGCGGCGTGCCTATCTGGTCGGTATGGAAGTAGTAAAGCTTCCGCTCTGCCTGACCTTCGTTATGGTCAACCCGGGCAAGTGGCGCATAGCTGCCTGGCTCGTAGATGTAGAGGCTGCTCTGTTCCGGCGACTCCGCGCGCAACATGCGCAGGCCTTGCCAGAGGAAATGCTTGTGCTCGGTTCGCCCTTGAATCTCAGACGTCTTTCCAACCCGACGGCCCAGGCTGTCATACCGATACGTGCCAACGCTATGCGTCTGGCTGTTGACCATTGTCTCCGCGCGCACGAGCCGGTTTTCGCAGTCATATGTAAACGTCTGAAGCTTGCCCAGCCCTACCCGCTTCTCAATCAGGTTGCCCCACGCGTCGTAGGCATATTCTTGGTCGCGCCAGCGTTTTATGCGGTTGTCTTTAACCTGGTCAAACTGGCTGGTGTTGAAGTTCAGGCGGTTGGCCGCAGCGTCGTAGCGGAACTCTTCGCTATCGACCAAACGACCGGTATCACGACTGTGCAGTTGGCCGTTGGCTTCGTATTCGTATTTGATCTCGCCGCGTAGCTTATCGAGCGTCCGGGTCAGCTCTCCCGCCGGGTCGTACTCATATCGCCGGTGAATCGGGTTGTACGCATGATCGACCAGCAACGAGGTGTTGATCCCCGGATTCTGAATCTGCGACAGCTTGTCGGCAGGCAAGGTCGACGCGAACTGCCAGCTCTTGCGCCCCATGGCGTCGTAGCCAAAGCAACTGGTCAGCTTGCCCTGCGATCGGTAGACCTCACGATGCAGATCATCGCGCTCCATGTCACTGATGAGTAGCCCGTCGAGGTTGAGTTGGTGCAGGTGGCCGCTGCCGTAGTACAGATGATTCAGGTGCTGACCAGTCGGCAATGTCAGCGTGGTCAGGTTGCTGAGCGGATCGTATTCGTAGGAAAGCGCACCTTGCGGCGTCGTTTCTTTGATCAAGCGGCCCAGTATGTCGTAGGCAAATTCCAGTTTCTCTTCGCCGATGCCAAGTTTCTTACCAATCGAGGTCGGCAATCGCGCAATCGACAGCAGCCGATCGCCTTCGTCGTAACCATAGTCCTGCCGTGTATCCTGGTTGACCTTCGCCAGCAGGCGACCAATCACATCACGCTCAAATTCCGTACTACGCTGTGGCCGCTCGGCCCTATCGCCGTAGCCGATTTCATCCAGCCGCGTCAGATGCCCACCCTGGTTGTAGCTGAACCGACGCGTCAGGTTGTCGATGCGTTTTTCTTCGATCAAGCGATCCGAAACGTCATAAGCAAATTCATAAGTCGCATTGTTTTCGTTGACCAGCGCTGTCAGGCGAATCGCCTTGTCGTACTCGTAACTGATGCGCTGGCCCTTGGCGTCCTGGCTGCTGGCTGGGAGTCCGCGCGCCGTGCGCAGCAGACGCGTAATCTGGCCCTTGCCATCGGTATGCGTCAGGACTTGGCCGAGTGCGTTGTAGGTAAACGACTCGGCTGTGCCATCGGGGTGCTCAATGCGCACCACTTCGCCGTCGGGTTTGCGCTCAAGTCTTGTCGTCTGGTTCAGCGCGTCGGTGACGGCGACTAGATGGGACCGATCATCGTAGGTGTAGAAGGTGTTTTTGCCCGAGCAATCCTGAAACCGCTCCACCTGCGCCAACTCGTTCCACCACAGGTATTTGGATTTGTATGTGGCGTCGATGATGGTGTGCGGTAAGCCGTCGTCGCTGTTGAGGTACTCCGTCTTGTGGCCGAGTGCATCAACTTCAGCGATAAGGTTGCCTTTATCGTCGTATCGGGCTTTCCAGACGCTGCCATCAGGATAAGTCGCTTCGGTCACCAACCTCGTACCAAGGTGGTGTTTGTAGCGGATCTTGCGGCCCAGCGGATCGGTTTCTTCGATCAAGCGAGAGAAGTCGTCGTACTTGAACGCCAGCTTATTGCCATCGGGTAGCGTAATGCCGGTCAGGTTACTGAATTCGTCCAGGTCCATGGCGTAGCGCTCACCGCCGTAATCGCGGCTGGCGATGACAAGGCGATCCTCGTTGTAATGCACCTCAAGCTCGCGCCCGAGCACGTCAACTGCCCAGGACGTGCGCTTTTGGAAGTCGTAGCGAAAATGAAAGTGCTCGCCGTCACTGGTCCAATGCTCCACTACGCGCGGCTGACCGTCGATGGTTTCCCAGCGGTAGTTGCAGCTCAGGCCCAAGGCATTGCTGTGGCTGATCATCACGCCTTCGGCATAACTGAAACGGCGCATCGTATCGCCGTTACGGTTGATCACTTCGCTCACCTGGCCGTCGTGGGTGTAGCGATACTGAACGAGGGTTTCGACGGCCTCATTGCCAACTATGCGCTTGACGTCAGTCAGGCGACCAAGCTGATCGTCGTAATGCAGGTGAATACGCACGCCGCCGGGGGCGCTGATGTCGGTAAGCGTACCGTCGGCGGTTCGGGTGAAATGCAGATAATGCCCCAGCGCATTTTCCAGACGCTGCAAGGGCACCTGTGTGTTGTCGTCCGGCACTTCGCCGAAGTAGAAGAAGGTGTTATCGAGGGTTTGCAGGAGGTAGTGGCCGCCGGGCGATCGGACCAGATAGATCTGCTCGTAGGGGTTGTAGACGCTTTCGCCAGGCTCGATGTCGACAAAGGGCACGCTGCGGCCCTGATTGTCGGTGAGGTACACAAAGCTGCCGCTTCTGCGCAGGCTTTGTTCCCAAGGCAGCACCCAGCCTCGGCCTAGGACGCTTTCAACGGCAAGATCGCTGGCATAGAAGCGGGACCACTCGATAGGCATCAGACCCGGTAACACAAAATCGGTTTCGCCTGACTCAAACAGTAATTTACGGCCGGTGGTGAGGTCGACGGGATTGCCGGTCGCAGCACCTATCGCACCTCCAATCGCTGGCCCGGCGACAAAGCGACCGAACAGGTATGTACCCGTCACCCCGGCGATGAATTTTAGTGCGCAGGGCCCAGCCGCTTTAAGCCCTGCGGTCAGGCCGAGGCTAAAAACTTTGCCGAGTGCCCGCCACCCGCCCGCTACGATGATCGCTATATCAACGCCAAAGCGCAGCTCGTCAGAAATCTCCTCGTCCACGTGAAGATAACGCGTGGTACCGCCACCGATAAAAACGTCGCTTGACCCGGTTGCGATTCTTGCATCACAGGTCACCTTATCGCCCTTGCGCGAAGCCGCGACGTTGTTGATGAAAATGTTGCTAGAACCTTCAGCGACTTTCACTGGAGGCGGATGCTTGTCGCAGGTGGCCATGCTCAATATGGCATGAGCGGCATTGCGGCTATTGATAAACACATCCGCTGAACATCCTGCCAACAGGATGCCCCCGGCCGGAGAGGCTCGCGAAGAGCCCCATGCCTCTCCCACAGCAGGCATGACACCGGATCCTACTGAAAGTACACCTATGAGGAGAATAGTGCCTAGGCCCAACGTGCACGCAAATAAAGCGCCAGCAGCAACTGCCATTGCAATCCCAATGACCGCACCCGCTAGAAAACCGCCCAGAGCCCAGGTGTGTTCTATTCCGTCTCCCCAACGCGCCGCTTCGAACATCGGTTATTCCTGTTCGGAGTTGGTTGAGGCGACGATGCCCTCACGCGGCTGAAAGCTCGTTAGAAGCTTCAGCCAGTCTTCATCCTGCACAGAGCTGAAGTCGGCTTGGCTGGTCGTTGAAAACACCAGAATGCGCCCTGGCTGAATCTCGAACGCTGCCTGCCGCTGGTACACCGGCCGACTATCGTTCATGTAGTAAGCGTCAACCTGGATTCCGGCAAATGTCTGGCCCGTAGAGAGCACCGCCGCCTTCTTGCCCAGTAGCGTGTAGCCGCGCAGTTTCGACGTAATGAGCTTGATCTGACGGCTGATGTAGGCGTTCAGATCCTCGGCTGGAAGCATGTTGTCACGGCCGACCGTGATGTTCAGCGGAGCAGGAACGCTGTTACCGACCACGAACATATTTACGGTGCGGTCCTGAACGCCTTCCGGCAACGTGATCGATCCTTCTTGAAGCTGATAGTCCATTGAGGTGTGTCCGTAAAATAATAAAGAAGGGATTCAGAAAGCCGCGATGTTCTCGAGCATTTCGTCGAACTCGATCAGCCAGCTCGCCAGCGCGGCATGTTCTGGATTGATCACAGTCGACACGCTAAACCACTGGCGCTCGTTGCCGTGGGCAGGCGCGATGATGGCGCTGGTCGCACGACCATGGCGGCGCTCCTCTCCTGCCATGAACGCATAATCCAGCGAAATCGCCGGGCTGCCCGCCAACAGGCAGTCGCTTTGGCGCACGACGGTGACATCGCCATGATGCTTGCGCAGGTTGTCCACGTAGAGCTCGGCGGACCGCTGCAATGTCAGGCCCTCCGGCGCCGGGCGACGTTTCGCGCTGAACGTCACAGGTTGACCCTCTCTGTCGAGGGTCATGTCAAGGTCGCGAAACGTGAGCGCGTGAGGCATCAACAACACCAAGCCGGCGATCTTCAACTCGTTGCGCGAAGGTTGCAGCGGCAACAGCGGTTCGGGTTCAGGCTCTATAACGATCGCTGCAGCACTGGCCGCTTCCTCCGCCTGCTGGCGAGCCAATGCCTCGGCGGCCAGGCGCTTCTCCGAGATGCGGTCGTACATGCTGATTCTGGTGCTGGGAATCGACGAATTTCTCATTTGTTGATATCGACCCGCTTGCCGTGAACGAATGTGTCGTTCTTGCCAAAAATATCGACCGAATTACTCGTGATTTCGATACGGCCATCCATGATTTTGATGCTGCTCTCACCGACCGTGAGAACGATTTCGGTCTTGGCAGTGATATGAACGAACTGGTTGTCGACCTGAATCGTCAACGAGCCGTCTAGAACCTTCATCCGGGTATCGTTCTTGATCGTTTCGGTGTGGGTGCCGCCTACGGTGATGGTCCTGTTATTCCCCACCTCGTGCTTTTCATCCACCTCGATCTCGGTGTCCAAGTTGCGCTCGGCGTGCATATGGATCTGCTCGACGCCGGACTTGTCCTCAAAGCGGAAGAAGTTCGCCGTGGCCGCACTGCCCTTGGTCGAGCGCGTCAGAAAACCACTCTGCGTCTTATTCGCCGGCAACGACCATGGCGGGGTGTTCTTGCTGTTATAGACGCTGCCCATGATCAGCGGGCGGTCGGGGTTGCCGTCCAGGAAAACCACGACAACTTCATCGCCCACGCGCGGAATCTGAATGCTGCCGAAACCGCCACTGGCGCCGGATTGGGCGACGCGGACCCAGCAGGAGCTGTGGTCGTTGTACTTGCCGTTGCGGTCCCAGTGGAACTGGACTTTCACGCGACCGAGTTCGTCTGTGAAGATTTCTTCGCCCGGCGGGCCAACGATGATGGCGGTCTGTGGCCCGGAGATCGTCGGGCGTGGCGTGGACAGTTGCGGGCGGAAGGGAATCTTTTTGCGCACGCAGGAGAAGGTGTTGTAGTAGCTGGCCTGATGGCCGTTGAGGTAGTTGTTGTGGCCTTCGCTTTCGACGCCCATCAGCAGGAACTGACGATCGTCGGCCGAGCCTTGATCGTGGTCGTAGTGCTGCACCAGCTCGAAGGTATAACCAGGCTTCATCGCGCGGCAGTTGCTCGCCCCGTCGAACTTCTTGCCGCGGATTTCCAGGGCTTCCATGCGCAGGCGCAACAGCGTTTCGCCCTCGTCGTAAGTGCCGTGGGTGTACTGGCCGGGGAAGTCGTAGATCTCGAACGTCTCGACGTCGCCCTGCTTGTTCAGGCTGTTCATGCCGACGGGCAGACGGTTGTTGGGCTGACGGTAGTCGAAGGTCTGCACGGCCATCTTGCCCGCCTGCAACTGGCGGTTGCCGCTCCATTTGGTGATGGAGTCTGCGGTTTCGGTGACGGACGCGGTGTGGAACCGGATCTGCGGTTGCTCGGGCAACGGCTGCAGCATGCTGGAGTCGTCGCAGATGATCATGGTGTGGGCTTCGGCGGTGTGCTCGAAGTAGTAAAACATCCCTTCTTCTTCAAGCAGACGCTGGACGAAGCTGAAGTCGGTTTCACGGTACTGGTGATGTAGGTGTAGCGCTTTTGCGATATGTCAGCTTAAGTGGAACGATGACAAAATTCCGCCAGCGCCCTCGCTTGAAAATAAGTAAAGGACATCTAAACCAACTTCGGAGATCAAGCATTCAGCATATTTGAATAAAGGCATTAACATTCCGACTGGACGATCAGGCGACAGCAGCCGAGCTAAATATTCGACCCATACAAACAGCATCGGAACGCATAAATTCGCACCCAACGCTTACTACCAGATATGAGCAACTTTATTTATAAGGATGTTTGGCCGCTTAGACTCAGCAAAACGACCAAATGTTCAAAATTTTATATAATCCCAACGAACGACGACATCATAGATGCCCATTAGCAAGAGACACAATTGAACACATGAGATCAATCAAACTTCACTGGTAGCCTTTGAGCATCCAAGGTATTGATCTCCTGCTCGGAAAGCAAGTCATCAAACGCATCACCACCAAATTTTTCGATGAATACTCTTTCAACCTCAGAAATCGCGATGCACTGTAACCAATTAATCTTTAAATTTTTAAAGCTTAACTCTGGAAAGTGAGCATCATTCCAAATATAGGGCACAGTTAAATAGATGTGAGGCATAATAGGATCGGGCAGATAGTCCTGAAATATGTTCGGAACTACATCTCCAGGCATCACAGCTTCTTTGCGCTTTTGAATGAAGAAAGCGGCTGAAGCGACAGCGTTCTCCCAATATATTTCGGGGATTAGTGCCGCAGCACATAATTCCACGCGAGTTCCAAACTCGTCGCCGTCTGCATCAAGCAACGAAATTTCAGAAAGGCCGATGGACCCAATTGACTTGACACCCTTATGCACTGAATCAAGCGTCGTGAGCAACTCGACTGACAACACTCTATTGTCGTCGTGGTAGACTTGAACTTTTAGCTCACCTTTGAAAACTTGAAGAGTATGTTTAGCTACTGCGCGACGCTGTTCACTTGGAGTAGACATCTTGAGGCCCTAACTATGTGATTGCTTTCGAATCAGAAAAATGGCTTAGTGAAAAAGTAAACCCTGTAGCCATGCAGTGCAGTGCACTGCTCACATGCGCATTAAGAAACTTAACAGGTTCATTAACCCTTCTGCACTAAAATCAAATAACATATAAAACGCTGGCATTTTGACAAGTGGAAGCGCGAGCCTAGCTCGACCAGTTTCAGTCGAATAGCAACTCACCACATTCGTGGCGAGCTGAATTCTCACGGAGCAGCGGATAATGAATGCATACACGCGTCGTTAATATATTAAATTTTACTCTAGTTCCCCAATTCACTCCAAGGGTCATACTTAAAATGCTCGTCAATAGGTATAAAGTTAAGCCCCTTTAACCCTTGCTTTGTAGACTCATCAATGAATCTTTGGCTACACGCATGTTCCATTAATTCTGAGCACCAGAAGAAATCCCTATCTATACCACTTCTAACTGAGAACTTTTTTATCCAGTTATAGCAATGCGCTCCAGGATAAAATTTGTTGACAGCAACCTCCCCAGTGGAAAGATCTTTCTCTAATGAAAACTCAGACTTCTCCTCATCCAGCAATGCAACCCACTCTGCCGCCAGGTAAAAGAAATAATCTTTACTTGGTTTTCCTCCATTAGCCAGACGGACTTCAACAGGAACTGCTCTATATTTAACACCTAGAACATCACATACCGCGATAAATTTATCAGAAACAAAGCCTCTCGGAGATCCGATATAGTCAAAATCCAAATCTACATCTTCTAAGTCAGTGCACTTAAAAATATGCGTGTTTTTGATCACGTATTTGTCCGGATCCGGATCATAAGCCTCCCATTCCCAGTCACAATTCTCTTCCCCAGCTAAATAGATAGGGCAACCCCTAGAACCGCCTGCATATTCTACTATGTAAAATTCGTGACCCATCTACTTTAATCCCCCTGTGATTGCATTAACCGCATATTTCCCGTTCTCTAAGCCCTCCCGAGCTATTCGTTGGATGTTACCAATACCCAGCGCAAGCTGGGTATCACTTAGTGCGCCCCGTCCAAACAGCTTGTTTAGCTTATCTAATTCCGGGCGAATGGCTGCGGTGTATTCTTTATGACTTGTCCAGTGGCCCGGTAGATCGAGAATTTTTGCAAGCGACGGATTGTCAGGTAGAAACATGCCATTCGACGGCCCGTCGTTTCTGAAACCGATGCTTTTCAATTTGGAGAACATACCGGCGTAGAGTTTATCCTTCATTAACTGCTCCGGGATCAGATGGTGATTCGCCATATCATCACCAACTTTATGACCCATCGCTTGACCGAGCTTTGTAGAACACAGTCCCAAAACGTCTACCTCGCCCAGCGGGCTTAGTACGTACTGGTAAAGATTTATGCCCCCTAGTAGCCCTATCGGATCTTGTGTGATGAACCGCCCCACACCCGGATCGTAATACCTGAACGTGTTGTAGTGCAGGCCCGTCTCATCGTCGAAATACTGGCCCTGGAAACGCAGATTTTGCTCAACTTCACTCACGGCAAGCGATTCGACCTCACCCCATGCCTTGTACGTCGCCTGCCACACGATCTGGCCGTCCACATCAGTCATGTCCAACGGCGTGCCTATCTGGTCTGTATGGAAGTAGTAAAGCTTCTGCTCTGCCTCACCTTCGTTTTGGTCGACACGTGCTAGCGGCGCGTAGCTTCTAGGCTCGTAGATATAAAGGCTGCTCTGCCACGGTGTTTCTTCGCGCAGCATCTGCAGGCCTTGCCAGAGGAAATGCTTGTGCTCGGTCTGGCCATCGATCTCGGACGTCTTGCTAACGCGGCGACCCAAACTGTCATACCGATACGTGCCAATGCTGTGCACCTGGCTGTTAACCATCGTTTCCGCACGCACGAGCCGGTTTTCGCAGTCGTAGGTGAATGTCTGCAGCTTGGATAAGCCCGACCGTTTCTCAATCAGGTTGCCCCAGGCATCGTAGGTATATTCTTGGTCGCGCCACTGCTTGATGCGGTTGTCTTTCACCTGATCAAATTGGCTGGTATTGAAGTTCAGCCGGTTGGCCGCAGCGTCGTATCGAAACTCTTCGCTATCAACCAAGCGACCTGTGTCGCGGCTGTGCAGCTGCCCGTTGGCTTCGTATTCGTACTTGATCTCCCCGCGCAGTTTGTCGAGCGTGCGGGTCAGTTCGCCTGCAGGGTCGTACTCGTAGCGCCGATGAATCGGGTTGTATGCATGATCGACCAACAGCGAGGTGTTGATGCCTGGGTTCTGGATCTGCGACAGCTTTTCAGCCGGAATAGTGGACGCAAACTGCCAGCTCTTGCGTCCCATGGCGTCATAGCCAAAACAACTGGTGAGCTTGCCCTGGGACCGATAAACCTCTCGATGCAGGTCGTCGCGTTCCATGTCGCTGATCAACAATCCATCGAGGTTAAGTTGGTGCAGGTGGCCGCTCCCGTAGTACAGGTGATTCAGGTGTTGGCCAGTCGGCAACGTCAGCGTGGTCAGGTTGCTAAGCGGATCGTACTCGTAGGCCAACGCCCCTTGCGGCGTCGTTTCTTTTACCAAGCGACCCAGCAGGTCATAACTGAAGTCGAGGGTCTCTTCAGCAACACCGAGCTTCTTGCGAATGCTTGAAGGCCGGCGGTGGATGCTGAGCAACCGGTCTGCTTCGTCGTAACTGATGCGTTGGCCCTTGGCGTCCTGACGGCTGGCAGGCAGTCCGTGCGCCGTGCGCAGCAGAAGCGTAATCTGGCCTCTGCCGTCGGTGTCTGATTCAACGCGTCGGTGACGGCCAGTCGTTGCAACGGTATGGAGGTGTTGCCGTCCGGGATTTCGCCGAAGTAGAAAAAAACGTTGTTCAGAGTTTGTAGCAGGTAGTGCCCGGCAAGGGTCTGGACCAGATAAATCTGCTCGTAGGCGTTGTAAATGCGCTCCCCGGCTCGACGTCGACAAAGGGCACGCTGCGGCCCTGGTTGTCGGTGAGGTAAACGAACCTGCCGCTGCGGCCCAGGCTCTGTGCCCACGGCAAGACCCAGCCTCGGCCCAGAACGGGATCTCTTTTTGCTCTATCGGTCCTTACCTCACTCTTGAGAAAAATATTCCGAACGCACCAGCTTGACCAGGCAGACGGCTAAAATGATTTCCACACTACAGAGCGGAGACACCATTGGAAACGGGAACTGTAATGCAACGCAACTGTGCAATAACCTTTCAATGCCCACATCCAGAGTTTATAAATTGTCGAACCTCATAAGCCATTTAAAAGCTCCAGATCAAAATCTTTATTTTTTATTATTTTTTTGTTGGATTTGATCTGCTCCAATTTTTCATTAGTGACAAGCCCTGGACTAGAAGCGAGAGCGCAATGAATAAATACAGCGGGATACGCGTAGTCAGACGGTGATTCTATAACGCCCTCTATAGTTAGAGCGCTTGGTATGATGCAAGAAATTACTTTCGGCACATAGTAATCAACCAGCGAATCTATTATTTTCTTGCAAACTTCGGTAGCTGCATCAGGCTTTGGCGTTTTGATTGCGCCGCCGATATCGCTGCTAAATCTCTTATCTGAACGACCTGAAGTCACAAATGAAAAACATGAATCATTAAAAAGATTACTTTTGTAAGGCGGCTCATACTTTCGAGAGCACTCAAATATAACACCACCATATACAAAACCACCTAGAACATACGCATCAGCCTTTGCTAAATGCTGAAAAAAAATATCGGCAACTACGATTTTATCCAAGCGGAATTTCAGTTTATTTTTTGAGGCTGCAACAGTGACTCCCTGCGAGCCTGTTATTTCTTTCAGCTCCTTTAATAACATGCTCTCAAAAAAAACTCTATTTTCTAAGCTCATAAGTCACCGGTACTTGAGAATATTAAACGTAGCATCATGAATCGCCCCCTTACCACCCAACTTTCTACCTATATCACTTTTGGTATCGACTTTAAAAGTCCCAGCAATCCCCTGTGATGGTTTGATACTCCCCCCGCCCAAATGCTGAGTCGTATTGGCGGGACTTGACATATTGTATACACCCGCAGCCTTCTGATTTTTTGTCAGCCCGCCTGAACCATGCTTGACTTCGAAGACGTGCATATTCCCACGCGCATCCTCAGCTACTAAGTCAGCGCGAATCCTGCTTCCATTAACTTTCATGGTTACCTCCTCGGCTACGACCTTGTACCCATTTTGCTCAATATCATGGGCGGCCTTAGCCCTGCCTTTATCCCCACTCACTGAGCTTTTGCATAGGCCAAAGGGGTCAATCCAGCCAGTGGTATTCGGCCCGTATTGGTAGAGGTTAGATCCACCCAACAATCCAATCGGATCCTGAGTGATGAACCGCCCCACCTCCGGATCGTAGTACCTAAACGTGTTGTAGTGCAGCCCCGTTTCATCGTCGAAGTACTGACCCTGAAACCGCAGATTTTGCTCAACCTCACTCACGGCAAGCGTTTCAATTTCACCCCATGCCTTGTAAGTCGCCTGCCAAACGATCTGACCATCCACATCCGTCATCTCAAGCGGTGTCCCGATCTGGTCGGTGTGGAAATAGTAAAGCTTCTGCTCTGGCTCACCTTCGGCTTGATCGACACGGGCTAGCGGCGCGTAGCTGCCCGGCTCGTAAATATAGAGGCTACTCTGCGCCGGTGTTTCCTCACGCAGCATCCGCAGGCCTTGCCAGAGGAACTTCTTGTGCTCGGTTCGCCCTGCGATCTCTGACGCCTTCCCAACCCGCCGACCCAGGCTGTCATACCGATACGTGCCAACGCTATGCGTCTGGCTGTTGACCATTGTCTCCGCGCGAACAAGCTGGTTTTCGCAGTCATACGTAAACGTCTGCAGCTTGCTCAAGCCCGACCGTTTTTCAATCAGGTTGCCCCACGCGTCGTAGGTATATTGCTGATCCCGCCATTGCTTAATGCGGTTGTCCTTTACCTGATCGAACTTGCTGGTGTTGAAGTTCAGACGGTTAGCCGCAGCGTCGTACCGGAACTCTTCGCTATCCACCAGTCGACCAGTGTCGCGACTGTGCAACTGCCCGTTGGCTTCATATTCGTACTTGATCTCACCGCGCAGCTTGTCCAGCGTCCGAACTAGTTCGCCCGCCGGGTCGTACTCGTAGCGCCGATGCATCGGGTTGTAAGCATGATCCACCAGCAGCGAAGTGTTGATACCCGGGTTCTGGATCTGCGACAACTTGTCCGCAGGCAACGTTGACGCGAACTGCCAACTCTTGCGGCCCATGGCGTCATAACCGAAACAACTGGTGAGCTTGCCTTGGGACCGATAGACCTCACGATGCAGGTCATCGCGCTCCATGTCGCTGATCAGCATTCCATCAAGGTTGAGCTGGTGGAGGTGGCCGCTGCCGTAATACAAGTGATTCAGGTGTTGGCCAGTCGGCAACGTCAGCGTGGTCAGGTTACTCAGCGGATCGTACTCGTAGGCCAGCGCACCCTGCGGTGTGGTTTCTTTTACCAGACGACCCAACAGGTCGTAGCTGAAGTCGAGCGTCTCTTCCGCCACGCCCAGCTTTTTGCCAATGCTTGAAGGCAGCCGGTGAATGCTGAGCAACCGGTCCGCTTCGTCGTAGCCATAATCCTGCCGCGCATCCTGATTGACCTTGGCCAGCAAGCGGCCAATCACATCCCGTTCAAACTCCGTGCTGCGCTGCGGCCGCTCTGCCCTGTCGCCGTAGCCGATTTCATCCAACCGCGTCAGATGCCCACCCACGTTGTAGGTGAATCGACGTGTCAGATTGTCGATGCGCTTCTCTTCGATCAGACGATCCGACGCATCGTAGGCAAATCGGTAAGCAGCGTTGTTTTCGTTAACCAGCGCGGTGAGGCGAATCGCCTTGTCGTACTCGTAACTGATGCGCTGGCCCTTGGCGTCCTGACGGCTGGCAGGCAATCCGCGTGCAGTACGCAGCAGACGCGTAATCTGACCTTTGCCATCGGTGTGCGTCAGAACCTGGCCAAGCGCGTTGTAGGTAAAGGACTCGGCGGTGCCGTCCGGGTGCTCGATGCGCACCACTTCGCCGTCGGGTTTGCGCTCAAGTCGCGTTGTCTGATTCAACGCGTCGGTGACGGCGACCAGATGAGACCGATCGTCGTAGGTATAAAACGTACTTTTGCCCGAGCAATCCTGAAAGCGCTCGACCTGCGCCAGCGCGTTCCACCACAGGTATTTGGATTTGTGGGTGGCGTCGATGATGGTGTGCGGCACGCCGTCGTCGCTGTTGAGGTACTCGGTCTTGTGGCCGAGTGCATCGATTTCAGCGATCAGGTTACCTTTATCGTCGTATCGGGCTTTCCAGACACTACCGTCGGGGAACGTGGTTTCAGTCACCAGCGTCGTACCGAGGTGGTGTTTGTAGCGGATCTTGCGGCCCAGCGGATCGGTCTCTTCGATCAGGCGGGAGAAGTCGTCGTAGTTGAACGCGAGCTTGTTGCCATCGGGCAGCGTGATGCCGGTCAGGTTACTGAGTTCGTCCAGGTCCATGGCGTAGCGCTCACCGCCGTAATCGCGGCTGGCGGTGACAAGACGGTCCTCGTTGTAATGCACTTCAAGCTCACGGCCAAGCACGTCGACCGCCCAGGACTTGCGCTGCGCGAAGTCGTAGCGGAAATGAAAGTGCTCGCCATCGCTGGTCCAGTGCTCGACCACACGCGGCTGACCGTCGATGGTTTCCCAGCGGTAGTTACAACTCAAGCCCAGGGCATTGCTGTGGCTGATCATCACGCCTTCGGCATAACTGAAGCGGCGCATCGTATCGCCGTTGCGGTTGATCACTTCGCTTAACTGGCCGTTGTCTGTGTAACGATACTGGACGAGGGTTTCGACGGCCTCATTGCCCACTATGCGCTTGACGTCAGTCAGGCGGCCCAAAGGATTGTCGTAGTGCAAATGCACCCGCACGCCGCCGGGGGCGCTGATGTCGGTAAGCGTACCGTCGGCGGTTCGGGAGAAATGCAGGTAATGCCCGAGCGCATTTTCCAGACGTTGCAAGGGCACCGGCGTGTTGTCGTCAGAAACCTCGCCGAAGTAGAAGAAGGTGTTATCGAGGGTTTGCAGGAGGTAGTGACCGCCGGGCGATCGGACCAGGTAAATCTGTTCGTAGGGGTTGTAGATGCTTTCGCCAGGCTCGATGTCGACGAAGGGCACGCTGCGGCCCTGGTTGTCGGTGAGGTAAATAAAGCTGCCACTGCGGCGCAGGCTTTGCTCCCACGGCAGGACCCATCCGCGACCCAGCACGCTGTCGACGGTCAGGTCGCTTGCGTAGAAGCGGGACCACTCGATTGGCATCAGGCCCGGCAACACAAAATCGGTTTCACCGGATTCAAACAGCAACTTGCGACCGCTGGTAAGGTCCACGGGGTTGCCGGTCACTGCACCTATCGCCGCTTCAATCACTGGCGGGGCGGCATAACGACCGACCAAGTAACTGCCCGTCAGCAATGCCACAGCTTTCAATGCGCAGGGCCCAGCGGCCTTGAGGCCTTTGGATAGACCTAGGGAGACAACCTTGCCCAATCCCCGCCACGAACCGGCCACGAGAATCGCAACATCGACCCCAAAGCGCAGCTCATCAGAGATTTCCTCATTCACATGAAGATAGCGCTTGGTGCCGCCACCTATAAAAACGTCGCTCGACCCTGTTGCGATATTCGCGTCACAGGTCACCTTGTCGCCTTTGCGCGAAGCCGCTACGTTATTAATGAAAACGTTGGTCGAGCCTTCAGCGACCTTCACCGGGGGCGGATGTTTATCGCAGGTGGCCATGCTTAATTTGGCATGAGCCGCGTTGCGGCTATTGATGAACACATCCGTGGAGCAACCTGCTAACAGGATGCCCCCGGCCGCCGAAGTTAGCGAAGATCCCCACGCCTCTCCCAAAGCGGGCGCGATGCCAGACCCCACTGAAAGTACGACGGCCAGAAGGACAGTGGCGAGCCCTCCCGAGCAAATGATCGCGCCAGCAGCCACTGCCAGCGCAATCCCAAGGACTGCACCCGCCAGAAACCCGCCCAAAGCCCCGGTGTGTTCTATTCCGTCCCCCCAACGCGCCGCTTCGAACATGGGTTATTCCTGTTCGGTGTTGGTTGAGGCGACAATGCCCTCACGTGGCTGAAAGCTCGTTAGAAGCTTCAGCCAGTCTTCATTCTGCACAGAGCTGAAGTCGGCTTGGCTGGTCGTTGAAAACACCAGAATGCGCCCTGGCTGAATCTCGAACGCTGCCTGCCGCTGGTACACCGGCCGACCATCGTTCATGTAATAAGCGTCAACCTGAATTCCGGCAAATGTCTGACCAGTCGATAACACCGCCGCCTTCTTGCCCAGTAAGGTGTAGCCGCGCAGTTTCGACGTGATGAGCTTGATCTGACGGCTGATGTAAGCGTTCAAATCCTCGGCTGGAAGCATGTTGTCACGGCCGACCGTGATGTTCAGCGGAGCGGGAACGCTGTTACCGACCACGAACATATTGACGGTGCGGTCCTGAACGCCTTCCGGCAACGTGATCGATCCTTCCTGAAGCTGATAGTCCATTGAGGTGTGTCCATAAAATAGTAAAGAAGGGATTCAGAAAGCCGCGATGTTCTCGAGCATTTCGTCGAACTCGATCAGCCAGCTCGCCAGCGCGGCATTTTCTGGATTGATCACAGTCGACACGCTAAACCACTGGCGCTCGTTGCCGTGGGCAGGCGCGATGATGGCGCTGGTCGCACGACCATGGCGGCGCTCCTCTCCTGCCATGAACGCATAATCCAGCGAAATCGCCGGGCTGCCCGCCAACAGGCAGTCGCTTTGGCGCACGACGGTGACATCGCCATGATGCTTGCGCAGGTTGTCCACGTAGAGCTCGGCGGACCGCTGCAATGTCAGGCCCTCCGGCGCCGGGCGACGTTTCGCGGTGAACGTGACAGGTTGCCCCTCTCTGTCGAGGGTCATGTCAAGGTCGCGAAACGTCAGCGCGTGAGGCATCAATAACGCCAGGCCGGCGATCTTCAACTCGTTGCGCGAAGGTTGCAGCGGTACCACCGCTGCGGGTTCAGGCTCTACCACAATCGCTGGAGCACCGGCCGCCTCCTCCGCCTGCTGCCGGGCAAGTGCCTCGGCGGCCAGGCGCTTTTCCGAGATGCGGTCGTACATGCTGGTTCTGGTGCTGGGAATCAACGGATTTCTCATTTGTTGATATCCACCCGCTTGCCGTGAATGAAGGTGTCGTTTTTGCCAAAAATATCGACCGAGTTACTCGTGATCTCGATACGGCCATCCATGATCTTGATGCTGCTCTCACCGACCGTTAGAACGATTTCAGTATTGGCAGTGATATGAACGAACTGCTTGTCGACCTCAATCGCCAACGACCCCTCTAAAACCTTCATCCGGGTGTCGTTCTTGATCGTTTCGGTGTGGGTGCCGCCTACGGTGATGGTCCTGTTATTCCCCACCTCGTGCTTTTCATCCACCTCGATCTCGGTGTCCAAGTTGCGCTCGGCGTGCATATGGATCTGCTCGGCGCCTGACTTGTCCTCAAAGCGGAAGAAGTTCGCCGTGGCCGCACTGCCCTTGGTCGAGCGCGTCAGGAAACCACTCTGCGTCTTGTTCGCCGGCAACGACCACGGCGGGGTGTTCTTGCTGTTATAAACGCTGCCCATGATCAGCGGGCGGTCGGGGTTGCCATCCAGGAAAACCACCACCACTTCATCGCCCACGCGCGGGATCTGAATGCTGCCGAAGCCGCCGCTGGCACCCGACTGGGCGACGCGCACCCAGCACGAGCTGTGGTCGTTGTACTTGCCGTTGCGGTCCCAATGGAACTGAACTTTCACGCGGCCGAGTTCGTCGGTAAAGATTTCTTCGCCCGGCGGGCCAACGATGATGGCGGTCTGTGGCCCGGCAATGGTTGGGCGTGGCGTGGACAGTTGCGGGCGGAAGGGAATCTTTTTGCGCACGCAGGAGAAGGTGTTGTAGTAGCTCGCCTGATGGCCGTTCAGGTAGTTGTTGTGGCCTTCGCTTTCGACGCCCATGAGCAAGAACTGACGATCGTCGGCGGAACCTTGATCGTGATCGTAGTGCTGCACCAGCTCGAAAGTGTAGCCGGGCTTCATCGCGCGGCAGTTGCTCGCGCCTTCGAACTTCTTGCCGCGGATTTCCAGGGCTTCCATGCGCAGACGCAACAGCGTTTCGCCCTCGTCGTAGGTGCCGTGGGTGTACTGGCCGGGGAAGTCGTAGATCTCGAATGTCTCGACGTCGCCCTGTTTGTTCAGGCTATTCATCCCAACGGGCAGACGGTTGTTGGGCTGACGGTAGTCGAACGTCTGCACGGCCATCTTGCCCGCCTGCAACTGGCGGTTGCCGCTCCACTGAGTGATGGAGTCTGCGGTCTCGGTGACGGACGCGGTGTGGAAGCGGATCTGCGGTTGTTCTGGCAACGGCTGCAGCATGCTGGAGTCGTCGCAGATGATCATGGTGTGGCCTTCGGCGGTGTGCTCGAAGTAGTAAAACATCCCTTCTTCTTCAAGCAGGCGCTGGACGAAGTTGAAGTCGGTTTCACGGTATTGAGTGATGTAGGTATAGCGCTTTTGCGGCTTGGTCAGGCGGAATTCATGGCGGGAGAATGCCGGGCACAGGGCGAACACCTGGGTCACCACTTCCTCGACGGTATTGCCCTGAAAGATCCGCGTGTCGAAGCGGTTTTTCAGCATCGAGAACCAGGGGTTGAGCGTCGCGGTGTAGCGGGCCATCCCGCCGTCGCTGCCGGTGCTGGCAAAGCGCGTGAGGTAGCCGGCGATGTAGCGCGGCGTGCTGTCGGCCAGTTCGATTTCGATAGTGACCAACTGCCCCATCATCGACTTGAGCTCGACGCCGGAGTCTTCGCAGATCAGCAGCAGCTCGAAGCTATACGCCTGGGACAGCGCTTCCCGACCTTTGAAGGACTCGAGCAGCAATTGCTGTTCCGGGTTGGCGAGGTTATTGAACTTGAACAGGCGCCGGTTCTGGGGCGAGAGCAACGCGGCAAGGTCCATCATCATGAAAATCTCCTGGATGGCACGGGGTAGAACGCTACCGCCATGCTCAGCAACAACAGGTTACGAGCCGACAAGGGGGCCGGAGCCCTTGTTGCATCGTCGCTAACGGGTCAATGACGCGCCACCGGGCGCGTTCGCCACCGGCCGTGGGGGCATTCCTACAATCACGTAGGACCCGAGCTACAGACGCTTCTTTAAAACAACAGTCTCGGAATCGACGGTCGGGTCCGCGCACATGTGCGCAATCGGCAGCGCCGCCAGCAGGTTCCTGGTAAAAACTCAATTGCTGGACACTGCGACCGCGCTGCAATGCGAAAGTGCCATCAGGCACTGGAATTCGCGAACGACACCACATTCTCAGAATCGTTACAGATGTTTCACAGCGGCAAAGGAGACACTTATGCGCCTCCCCCTGTCAACCCGGTGAATCGATTTTGCGGAGCGTCGCGCAACATGGTGGATCCCGTTTGAAATTTCTTAACCGGCGGGTGAATGTGTCGAAGTGCCCGTAGTCACAGGCGCTGGCCGAGGGCTATAGCGATCAGTTGGGTGAGTGACGGTGTTCTGCCATCATTGCCGAGTGTAAAAAACCTGAGAAAAATGCGCATCGCCGGAAATTAAATCGTACGTTAGCGGTCGATAGCGGACTTGACGTCTACTGCTGGCGACTTGCTAGCCATAACGGTCAGCCGCGACAGACACGCCCATCGGGACGCTGTCCAGCGCTTCCCCCTCAAGGACTGTGATGTGTAAATGGACCTATTAACCAACGTGCCAAGCTGGGACGAGATCGAGCGAAACCTCGACGAACAATTTAACGCCCTCAACCAAGGCGTCAGCAGCGGTTTGCAGAGCGCGAACGACAGTTGGGACGGTATGGGCCGCCGGCTGAGTAACGGCGTCAGCCAGGCGTACGGCTACATGGGCGGAGCCCGTATCGATCACGTCCGGCAGGCGATGGCCCTCTCCTACCCGATCATGCAGTCCGATCTCACCCGCAAATGGGCGTCGATCAACATCAAGGAAATTCTGCCGGTACTGATCAAGCTGGTGCAGCAAGTGGTGATGATCCTTGGGGGCAGCGTCGCAGTGGGTGGCGCTCTTGGCGGCGCTGCAGGCGCGTGGGCTTTTGGTATTGGCGCAGCACCAGGGGCCGTGGCTGGCGCGGGGATCGGCCTGCAAGTGGGCAACGTGATTCTCATGGCACTGGGTCTGTCGGCCATTGCGGAGTATTTCTACAAGGGCCTGCCTGCATGCTTGTCGACATTGCAGGAAGGGCTCGCCACCGCCTGGCACGCGGAAGATGGCTTGAAACCCGCAGGCCTTGACCCGACTGGCGGCTCCGCTGCGCAGGTCCAGGAACGCACCGAACGCGCCGCTCGGCAATTGGCTCGCGGGCAAGAGCAACTGGTGATGCTGCTGCTAACGGCCATCGTGACTTATCTGACGCGCGGGCAGATGAAGGCCGGCGTGATGAACAGTCTGGAGAGCATCGCTACCCGCAGCGCCAAGCTACAGGCCGACATTTCGAACAAGGAATTCGCGGCGTGGTTAGCGCGCAATGAACAGAAGATTCTGGCTCAGCCGGAATTGCAGGCGAAAGATGTGACGCCATTGAAAAAGGCTGAGCCTGAACCACCGCTGCCCAACGAGAGCTCCAAATCTACCAAACCACCCAAAACACGCCCAACCTTCGAAGAAATCTATGCAAAAGCCGGTGCAGCCAAGGCCGAGATAGACGCCGTGGCTGATGAGATCGCTGCCAAGTACGGCGGCACGGTTGCAAAAGCACCGATCAAATCAAGGGCGCGAGCATTGGAAAAGATCGCCAATGACTACGGCGGTGACCCTACAAAGATCAAGGACCTGGCACGTAACACGATCATTGTGCCCGCAGACAAAATTGCGTCAGTTACTCAGGAGTTGGCGCAACGCGGTGCCAAGGTGAAAATCATCGATGGTGCTGCAGACCCACTTGGCTACAGTGGGGTCAATTCATCGTTCATGACCAAAGCCGGCATACCCGGTGAAATTCAAGTGAACTCTCCCCAAATGATTTTTGCTAAAGAGCCTGAGGCGTTGGCCAGAAACCTGTTGGGGAGCGACACCTATGACGCCGTGGCCTCCAAGGCCGGTGTGCCGGGCGGTCTTGGACATGCTTACTATGAGGATTGGCGAACAATGAATCCAACTTCCAGCGGTGCCGAGGCTATTGCCACGAAAAGCAAGGCTTACTACGACACAGTGAGGGGATTGTAATGGGCATCAACAAGGGGGAGCGCTTTGCTAAAGAAGATGTTTACGTCGATTACCCATTCGAGGATGTCACTTATCGATGGGATCACGCTTCCCAGCAGGTATTTGTGCGGTTCTATGGAGAGCAGGAAAGCCGCGAGCCCGTTCCGCACGAGAACCGTCTTTTCAATGACGCTCTTCGCTACGGTGAGGAGATGACTAAAGCTGAGTACGATCGAGGTAAGTAAGTCAACGGCACGCGGAATGGTTCACAGTAATCGCCGTTGTGAGCCACCAGTCATCCTGTGCCTGATTCACAATACAGACCTCCATGCAGAAAGATTTATGCCTGAATCACCAATCGTGTAAACGACAACAAGGAACGTTATTTTGACCCGCTTAATCCGATGCTTGATTGCCTCAGCGATAGCCTTCTGCGGCATAACACCGACCTACGCTCAGGACAGTGAGCAAGCGCTTGAAGCCGTGATTGCCGAGCAACAGAAACAGCTTCCCATCATGCTCGACCCTATGACCCGCATCGACAATATCAGCTATGCCGATCACACCGTGCTCTACAAGATCACGCTTTCTGTTTATGCAAATCGCCCAGGTGAACGGGTGTACTACGAGAGTTACCTGACTCAACAGATCCAGAAGGCGCTGTGCAGCCAGACTGCCTATTTGCTCATGCTAGCGCTGGGAAACAAGATCACTTACAGCTACTCCAGCAGCCAGGCCGAGCCTATTACTGAAATCACCTTCGGACCAGGGACTTGCCGGTAAACGTAGCCTGTAATCCCTGGTAGTTGAGTTGAGCTGGCGTAATCGGATCAGGGCCTCTGGGATGACAAACAGCATTTCGATAAGTGCGACGATGACCCGCATGTCCGCGTTGCTACGTGCCGGGAACAAAGACGGATGGGCTGAGCACCTTGATGATTATCGAGCAAATCTGCCTCACGACTATGATTTCGCACTCTCGCAAATAATCGGACTGTATGGAGGAATGGGGTCCCTGACCGACATCGTTTTGTACTGTAACGGACAGCCCTTGATCGACGAAAACAATGAGTTCGCCGAATTGCGCACCCGGTTATATGAGCTCTGCATGCAACATTAGCTGTCTCTGTACCCCATCGCTGTCGCATCCGCCGCCGACCAGCAAGGTTGGGGAGCAGCTCAACAAAACAGCATGGGCACAGGAAGCGTTGATAGTAATCACGCCGGGCATGCCATGAATCCAGCTACACCGCTCCACTCCCTAGAAAAAAAGCACCATCTACCCTGCCCCGCGCCTAAGGCCGCGCACCCATTCAAAGACAAGGACGCAAACACTCATGCAACCAAACAACTCCCACACTTCTTCCGACGCCGGCGAGCTGATCGCGACGTTCCGCCAAGGCAAGGCCTTTTTGGTTTTCGGCCTGATATTGGCCGTTGTGTTTTTGGGTCTCGCCGCATTCGTCTTCTATCTGTCTACGATTGTGCCGATGGGCGACAACGCCCCGGTCACGCTTCACACGTCCCGCGGGATGACCCTCAATTTCGCCAGCCAGCAGATGGTGTTTAGTTTCACCACCGGCTTGTTGGCCCTTGTAGGCCTATGCCTATTGGGTACCACCGTTTGGCAAAAAAAGCTGCGTAGTACCCACTACGAAGTTTATGGAAACGGCATCGTGCGCATCACTAAAGACCAGCGCGACTACACGGCGTTTGCCGAGATAGAAGACCTGTACCTGTTCAGCTCCGGGCAAACTGTATTGACCGGCCTGATCACAAACCTTGCCTACCGCCGCAATGCCTCAGAACCCTTTCATCGAGTGGTCGATACTCTGAAAGGCTTCCAGGCATTTCAGGAGCTGGTCCGTGACTTACACGTACGGGCGCGGCTGCCGGGTGCGGCCGAAGCGCTGGAGTCGGGCCGTTCGGTCACCTTCAACTGCATCAGCTCAAAGCAGGTCTGGGGCAAGCGAGTGACCGGCAACTTCCTCAAAGTCACCACGGCGCCGATTGTTGTGCACCGCGATTTCCTCGAGTACCAAGGCGACAAAGTGCCGATGTCGTCGCTGCGCATGGTGGATCTAGGCACTTGGACCGAAAACGTGGTGATCAGGGACGACAACGGCAAGCCCGTATTGTCGACCATCGCCACCGGCATTCTGAGCCATGACCTGTTCCTTAATACGCTCGATATCGTACTGGCGGTTGAAGAGCAGGCACGCGAGCCAGCGTCTACTGTCTTCGAAATGAACATCCAACGATGATCTATCGCGGCGCAGGCTGGATGACTTTATTGACACCAGCCATGTGCTGTTAATGATGTGGTTATGGCCGGCCACTACCGTTAAGCCCGGCAATACATCGCTCATGCAATTCTTGCTGGCAGTGGGCGTTGGTCCAGCCATCAACGTCGTGCTGAGCTTTGCGTTGAATCGCGAGCTTCACCCCTATGGTGTTCGCCACCACTTCTTTTTCATACCGATGCAGTGGCCGGCGCTGTTGATCATCCTTGTCTGAACGGCTTATTTAAACTAATTTCATTTGGTGATTAATGAAACTTAACACTCCTCTGGAATATATCGAAAGAGCTCTTCGCTTGACGAAGGAACGCCGCGCTAGAATTCCGTCACTTCCAGTTTACACAGTGGTCATAGATCAACTCGAGTATATAAAGTCTGTATTTAATGGCACTGAAAAAGATAAATCAAAGCTTCACCGCCTCACTATTGGAGCTATCGCCGCGAAAGAATTCGAAACTACCGACAGTGAACTCTCAGAAGCTCTTATGGACGTGTTTTTCATTGCTGAGCAGTCAGCTAATGGCTTAAAGATACGATTGCCAGATTAAGCGAAGCGTGCTCGATATAGCTCGGATTACTGCCCCGTGTCACGAACTGGCGCTCCTTTAGACGCGCGGGGCAGCAGGGGCTTTATCAAGAGCGCAGCCTGCTTGCGACTTGAACGCTAAGAGGCGCAAAACTACACTACGGGCATTATCTCGATCTATCGGTTGGTGGGCGAAGGACAAGCATGGTGCTGCAACAGCGGCTATGAAGTCCGCTAATTACGTTCAATTTTGTGGAGCACAACTCCGGACTCAGGCGTCGTCCCAAGACAGCTCAGCAAAGCACTGCAGGTTTTAAAGCATGAAATTTATCGACACTTACGTAAACCGAGAAGAAAGGTTCTGTCTTGGCATCGAGGAAACCTCAGGCTAGTTCTTTGTGGCTTTCCCTGTATTCAACGGCTTGATCGAGTACGAAGAATATTACGCAATAGACCAACAGATGTTCGAACGCTTCCAGCACGACCTCGCCTCAGCGATTGAATTCGTCAACCGTTGCCGGCGGCGCGAGATGGACGAGTTGCTCATGCAGAAACCAGGCTCGAACCAAGGCTTCGCTTGCTAGCAGACACCCACTAGCTGTCTCTGTACCCCATCGCTCACGCTCAATAAAAGCACCATTACCCCCACCCCCCGCGCCTAAGACCGCGCATCCATTCCAAAGACAAGGACGCAAACACTCATGCAATCAACCACCCCCCACGCTCCTTCCGACACCGGCGAGCTGATCGCGACGTTCCGCCAGGGCAAGGCCTTTTTGATTTTCGGCCTGATATTGGCCGTAGTGTTTTTGGGCCTCGCCGCATTCGTGTTCTATCTGAGCACGATTGTGCCAATGGGCGATAACGGCCCGGTCACGCTTCACACGTCCCGCGGGATGACCATGAATTTCGCCAGCCAGGACGTCGTATTTAGTTTCACGACCGGCTTGTTGGCCCTTATCGGTCTATGCCTGTTGGGTACCACCGCTTGGCACAAGAAGCTGCGTAATACCGACTACGAAGTTTATGGAAACGGCATCGTGCGCATCACTAAAGACCAGCGCGACTACACGGCGTTTGCCGAGATAGAGGATCTGTATCTGTTCAGCTCCGGGCAGACCGTATTGACGGGCCTGATCACAAACCTGGCCTACCGTCGCGATGCCTCAGAACCCTTTCATAGAGTGGTCGATACTCTGAAAGGCTTCCAGGCATTTCAGGAACTGGTCCGTGACTTACACGTCCGCGCACGCCTGCCGGCTGTGGCCGAAGCGCTGGAGGCGGGCCAGTCGGTCACCTTCAACTGCATCAGTTCAAAGCAGGTCTGGGGCAAGCGAGTGACCGGCAACTTCCTCAAAGTCACTACGGCGCCGATTGTTGTGCACCGCGACTTCCTCGAGTACCAAGGCACCAAAGTGCCGATGTCGTCGCTGCGCACGGTGAATCTAGGCACTTGGACCGAAAACGTGGTGATCAAGGACGAGAACGGCAAGCCGGTATTGTCGACCATCGCCACCGGCATTCTGAGCCATGACCTGTTCCTCAATACCCTCGATATCGTATTGGGGGTTGAAGAGCAGGCACGCGAGCCAGCGTCCAATGTCTTCGAAATGAACATCCAACGATGATCTATCGCGGCGCAGGCTGGATGACTCTGTTAACACCACTGGCCATGGTGCTGTTACTGAGCTGGTTGTTGATGGACCCCAGCGCTAAATCCAGTGATTTATCGCTGATGCAATTCTTGCTGGCAGTGGGTATTGGTTCAGCCATCAACGTTGTGCTGGGCTTTGTGTTAAATCGCGAGCTTCACCCCGATGGCGTTCGCCACCACTTCTTTTTCGTGCCGATGCAGTGGCCGGCGCTGGCGATCATGCTTGCCTGCGCAGTGGTTGCTTTACTGAAATAAGCTCACCGGCCGCTCGGCAAGGGCGGTCGGGTTTCGACTTGTTCAAGGCTTACACGGTAAGTCGTGTAAGTGTTCCCGTCTTTCAGGTAAAGGTCGCTGCTGTAATCCGAGATGGCGCCTTTCAACTTGATATGCAGGCCGTTGGGGACACGCTGGATTTCCACGTCTTTCAAGTCAGTGTCCGAGACCAGGAAGGGCGGGGTCTTGCCCAAATACACCTTCATGGTTTCGTCAGTCGATTCACGATGATCCATGTAGAACCTTAACCGCTTGGGCTCTGAACGGTCCCTCGCCTCCTCCACGATATAAAGCCACTCTCCCGGTATGAAGTTTTGCTTCAGGACTATTTGCGGAGGAAGTTCAGGTTCGTGCACGTAGCCATAGGTAAGCGCCCCTACCAGGCAGATCAGGAAGAAAATCGCGACGTACTTTTTAAGCCTGAGCTTGAGGGCTTGCCATTCGGTTTTATTCATAGCCTTCAACGTTGGGCGTCAATGGTTGTCTTGATAAGCGCCTAGCGTGGCGCAGTGGCGACATTTGAAGAGGTAAGCCGTAGGGCCATGATCTTTATCCAACGCGGTGAGGAACGCTTGCCACTGAGGTCCCTCCTCCAACCCTGTTGAGTCCTGAACGGCGGCGATGGCTGCCGGCCCCATTTCAAGCAACTCTGCACGGCCGGCCTTACCGATGAATTCGGCCGCGTCGTCGCAGTGAGTGAACCAGCATTCTTGCTGCCAGCCATTAAAACCAGGCGTGCGCTGACAGATTTCGGCGATCTGCGCCTCGTTAAGCGTGTGTTCGCCATCCAGGCCAACGCTCTCGTCATCGGCAAACGTCGCGCCCAGACGCTGGTGCGCACTCCCGTCGGCAATGCACCAAGGGCAGATGCAGTTTTCGTATTCCTCGACGGCGTATACCGGCCCCACGTAGATGTAGCCGCGCGCCTGGTTGCACCTCACGCACGTGGCGGAAGAGGATTGCACCGAACCGGTACCGACGGGATCGGGATGGTAGATAAAGCGGGGCAGTGTCATAAACGCATCCTTGGTGATTGCTTAATCGCATTCTTACACGCTAATTGAATCGAGCAAAAAAATGGCGGATTGCTCATCCAGGTGACCATAAATCGGCACATCTCCATGGCGATCAGCGAACACGCGCTTGGCTTGGAAACACAGCTGCGTGCGGAGCAAATTCACCATAGCTAATATCTAGCTTCAAGCTGAGGAGCTCATCCTACCCAGCCGGTACGCATCACCGGTATGCTAGCGGGAGTATGGTCACGTGCCCCGGGTAGGCCTTGGGCCCTGGAAACGAAAGGATTAATCATGCCAGATGCCACCCCCGCTATGAACCGCAGGGAAACCGCCAACAAAAAACAGATGGCCATCCGTGCAATTGACTGCGCAAGGACGTGAACCCAATGACAGATAACCTGGACAATGTGTTGCTGATCGCACTAGCGGACGGCGCACTCGACAAATTTATCGTCGGCGAGCCTTTCTATTTTCAAGAAGCCAAGGTAGACACCCAAGAACCACAAAACGTGATGGCTGCCTTCGACTTGTTAGTGCTCGACTATTGGACAAAGACTAAAGATGAGACGTTTCCGCGGAAATTTGCAACAGCAATGTTGAAGGCTCTGGGAACCTATCCAGACAAAAACCGAGCGATTGATGTTGTAGCTGTCTGGATCTGGTATTACCGACATTGTCTAGCCCAGAAGAAGTCAAATCCAGATGGCATGTATGGTGATCTTTTTGAAATGAATACCGCCGGCGTCGCCGGTGCGCTCAAGTATGAACTTGAGGTCAACAAAGCTGAATTGATTAACGATACGAGGTGGGCAGGCGAGTCGTGGAACAGTAAGCAAGGTCTGTGGGAGCCGTTGATGCGCGTGGCGGTAGGCGTTCGGGATAAGCTCGGAGGTCCGGACTTCGTGCCTGATAATCTCTAGCGGGACCTTGGTCTATTGGCATTTGTGCCGACTCGAAGCGTGTTTCTATGAATCCGCATCACCCTCAGATCACAGCCTGCGGACTGCGGCCCGAACGCCACGAAGGTGCGGTTACCGAACCATCAGCAGAGCCGTGGCAGTCTCAGCTTCAACGCCACTTGACTAGCCATGTCACAACACGTTCGGGACACACTTAACGGCCCTGGCTACGCTCCTGACGGCGCGTAATAATTTAAAGGATCAGCACCGAGTCATTTGGTCAGGAGCGGCAACATGAGAGCGATCAGCAAAAGACTGTCTGAAGTACTCGGCGCTCATTGCGCACATCCGACTCCTCACCAGATTCACGAACCTCTGCCGGAGGGGTGCGTCATTGAGATTGACGAGTTATTGCTGGATCTCGTAACCGATCTAGGCGGAGCAGTCGTCTTCACCCGAGGTGCACAACTGGCGACCCCGGCCGGGACCTACAGCCTTGATATCATCTATGGCCTATCAGCCGACGGACACAACATCCTCCACAGGAACAACATGTATTCCGGCCGAATCCCCGAGAACACCTACACCTTCGGCGAATCGCCCGCGGGCGACCAGTTTTGCATTGCTAAAGCAATTGGGGCCGTTCATTACTGGGCACATGACGCGGCGGATGTCGACCGGGGATATGTCTTGATTTCTTCCAGTCTGGAAGACTTCCTGAACCGGTTAACGCCAGACGAGACAAGCGATAGCGAAGCGTTGGATAAGAGTAAAAAGATCGTCAGCATCGATTTGTCCTTCTGAGATATCGCTCTCTAGAATGGATCGTCAAGGTGGCAAGCTCAGAACATATTCATCATCATCAGCGCAGCAGCTTCACGATAAGACGCCGCTCACAGACGACTTCACAATCTGTAGGTTCTTCAGCATGAAATTCAATGACACTTATGTAAACCGTGAAGAAAGGTTTTCTCTGGGCATCGAGGAAACCTCAGGCCAGTTCTTTGCGTCATTCCCTGTATTCAACGGCTTGATTGAGTACGATGAATATTACGCAATAGACCAACAGATGTTCGAGCGCTTCCAGAACGACCTCGACTCAGCGCTTCAATTCGTTAACCGTTGCCGCCGCCGAGAGCTGGACGAATTGCTGATGCAAAAGCCAGGCTCGAAACGAGGCTTCGCTTGCTAGCAATGCGGCGCATCCACAAACCATCGTTAGGTACCTCAGCATGAAATTCAGCCGAATCTACGTGAATCGAGAAGAAATGTTCTCCCTGGGAGTCGAAGAAACCTCAGGCCAGTTCTACGTATCATTCCCCGTAAGCAGCGGCTTTGTGGACTACGCAGAATATTACGCAATTGACGCGGACATGTTCGAACGCTTCCACCACGATCTCGCCTCAGCGCTTGAGTTCGTCAACCGTTGCCGTCGGCGAGAGATGGACGAGTTGCTGATGCAAAAGCCAGGCTCGAACCGAGGCAGCGCGATCTAGCAAACGCCGCCGCAACTGAGGGAAACGAGCAGTTGAAAAAAGCCATCGACTACATCGACGAAGCCATTGCGATCACCCGCCTGAGGGAGGCATCGTGTCCAACGTTTCCCCTTTACGCAAGCTCGCTGATCCAACTCGACTTCATCAGAAACATTTTGTTGGGCACCGAAAAAGATAAGAGCCGCCTGCACAAATTGACCATTGGCGCGTGGGCCGGGAAGGAGTTCGAGGAGACGGATCCTGAGCTTGCCCATGCACTCGGCATCGCTTACTACATCGGCATCCAGATCGGTCGCGGTTTAAAAATCAAGCTCCCCGACGGCCAGCCCCTGGAAAGCCTTCACCGCCCATCTCCCCCATCTCAGGAGTGAATTGATTGACGTCCACCGACCTGCAGCATCTCTACAACAAAGCCTGGCTGTTCGCTTCTCACGCCCACGTCGGGCAGATGATGAAGGGATCGAATCTGCCGTACACCACCCATGTTGCGATGGTCGCCAACGAGCTGATTTTCGCGGACCGGGAAAGTGACATCGGTGATCTGGCCATCGCGATGCCTGCCGCGCTGCTGCACGACGTGATCGAGGACACCGCGATCTCGGAGGAGGCATTGGCTGAAGTGTTCGGCGCCGCTGTCGCATCGACCGTCGCCTGCCTGAGCAAGAACCTGATCGTGCCCTTCTCGGATGAGAGCTATTTCCAGGCGATCGCCGCGCATTCCCGGGAAGCGGCAGCGATCAAGTTATGCGACCGGATCACCAATCTCCAATCCGCGCCATCGACGTGGTCGTTGGAAAAGCGCGCCTCCTATCACGAGGAATCTGCGCAGATTCTGGCGGCGCTTGGGCATACCAATGATTACCTGAATCGCCGTCTCACGGATGCCATGGCGCGGTACAAATCTTTGTACGTTGAAGGGCAGTGAGGGAGTCAGAGGTCCTCATCGCGAGCAACCTCTCACAGTTCTTGCGTCCAACGCGCCTCTTAGGTGGCCTCGAACTCACTGTAGGAGCGCGCTTGCCCGCGAACGCGGTGTGTCAGGCTAGACATTCGGCACAGGCAGATTGCGTTCGCGGGCAAGCGCGCTCCTACAGGGGATTTTCGCAAAGCACACCACTGTCAGCGTTCACATGATCCGTAGGAGCCGGCTTGCTGGCGAACGCGGTGTGTCAGGCTAGACATTCGTCACAGGCAGATTGCCTTCGCGGGCAAGCGCGCTCCTACAGGGGATTTTGGAAACGCACACAATCTTCGGCATGCACACAATCCGAAGGGGATCTTGGTAACGCACACAATCGTCGGCGTTAACGCGATCCGTAGGAGCCGGCTTGCTGGCGAACACGATGGGTCTGAAACGAACATATCGACTGACACACTGCCTTCGTGAGCAAGCTCACTCCCACAGAAACCAGTCAGTCAGTCACTAAATATCCGCCCCGAGCCGTGCGCCAGACGCAATCACGCTCACATACTCATCAAACAACCGCACCTGACCGCCCACCCGGCTCCATCCCCGATACGATTCCGCGTCCCTCCTGTAGCGGGCAAAGGCTTCCGATTCCGGCCCGTCCGCATAAAGTGAAGCGATGGCTGCGCTCTGGAAGTACCAGTAAATCCCGTCACATTGCTCGGTGGCTTTGGCGTTGGAAAGGTCGATCGCCCTGGACCGCCATTGCGCTGCAAGCTGACGTCCCTCTTCCCGAGAAGCGTCTGGCAGCGCTCGCCAGCCAATCTTCTCGGCGTCGTCCACATAGGCGTGATACCGGGCGAGTAATGCCTTATCTCTTTCCCAGACCGAAGGACAAACGGGCGGCGGCGTCGCGAACGCACCAGGCGCCTGACAAACCGGCAACCCGCTGAGAAGTTGCTGCACCCGCGACGACGGCTCCTCCTGCCCCCGCTCCTCGCCGCCGACAGAAGCTGACGCCGAATTCGAACTCGGCACGCTCTTCTCCACCCGCCCCTCGCGCCCCAGCACTGCCCTCAACCAACCTCGCACTCCCATCACCCGCTCCCTTGATACATCCCTTCCACAACAACGACGCTCAACCCAAGCCATCGACCCAAGCCACGCCCCGGCAAACTACACCACCCCGCGCCCGAGAAAATCCAGACGCCGCACAAAAAACCACAGATTCGTCACCGCTCCAGCAAAGCGCTCTTGCATCGGTTTTCCTTAGTTGCCCGCTTAGTTCAGATCAGTAGCTGAACCGGTTCACCTTTCCGCCCTTTTCTTTACACGCGCCAAAGGGATCCAATAAATCCCTGCAGCCCTTTAACCATAAGGCCTGGAGCCATTTCCAAGCCCACCGCAGCGCCCGTAGTGGCCATAAAGCATCATTGCGGCCTGTATCAAATCTGAGAAAAACTTCGCGTCTGTAGGAACTTTCCCACACAATTAACTGCCTGAGCTGACACTGCTGGCTACTAGCTATCGGTGTTCGGCCACGTTTAACGCGCCTAATCTTCGCAGCGAGTTTTCGGGATGACGTTCATCCGGACTGCTTCTCGAGAAGGTGTGCCAGCCGGGCAACGCGTATCTCTTCACGCTGTCTCGTCGCATTCGCCGCATTGTTGAGAAAGGTTCAGGGACGATGTACCCATGACTCAAACGTTTGACGTAGAAGCACTCATAAAGCTGCGCAGCCAGACCCGGGCTATTTCCGACGTGCTCAAAGCACAGGCGTCCGATTACCTGGCCACGCTGGCGCTGTTGATTCGCCCTCAGAATCTGTTCGGTGAGTACCTGCAGGGTGCCCAGCGCAGTAGCGGCCGGGAGACGCAGCATCACTTCAAGGAACTCAAAGAGCTGTACGACAGGATTGGTTCGGCGTCTCCGTTCCAGTTGGTCAATGAGATGGAAGTGCCGCTGAACCTGATCAGCACCACGCCCGAGCTGTTTCCGCTGGAATACGACAAGGTCCTGGCCGACAGCGGTCAGACCATCCGCATCACCAGCCCGACCCGCTGGGTGATCGGCTTCAACTCCTTTGATCTGGCACGCTTTCGCAGCGTCATCAAAGACCCTAATCGCAGCAGCGCCGAGCTATATCGCTTCGTCGTGCACTACCTAGTGCTGTTTTACTGCGTGAGCAAATCACCGGGCCTGGGGCGTTTGTTTGACGGCCTGCGTTTTCCAGTGAGCTTTGAACGACTGAAAGATTTTGGCGACCTGCCGTTTTGCGTGATCAGCTCGCCGGTGCGCTCGACGCTGCCGGACGACTCGGTCATTCGCAGCAGCACGCAGATTGCCGGGAATGCCAGTTTTGAAGAACTGGTGGGCCAGGAGAGCATCATGGACATGAAAGATGAGATTCGTCAGCGCCTGCTGATGACGATCGAAGGACTGTAAAGCACTCGGCTCAACGTCGAGCCGACACGCAAAATGACTTGCAGCGAGTTGCTCGCACAGGAGAACACGATGGCGAAGAAGGAAAGTACCCAGCACAAACTCGACCGCGTTCGCGCCCCTCGGGTTCACATCACTTACGACGTCGACATCGGCGATGCTCAGGAAAAGAAAGAGCTGCCCTTTGTCGTCGGCGTGCTGGGCGATTTTTCCGGCAACCCCCTTGAGCCGCTCCCCAAGCTCAAGGATCGCAAATTCATCTTCATTGACCGCGACAACTTCAATGGCGTGCTCAAAGGCATCAAGCCGCGCCTGGCCTATCGCGTCGATAACACGCTGGCCAAGAACGGCACGCAGCTGGGCGTCGAGCTCAACTTCAACGCCCTCGAAGACTTCGAACCGCAGAACGTCGTCAAGCAAGTCGAGCCGCTGCGCAAGCTGCTGGAAGTGCGCAACAAGCTCGCCGACCTGCGCAACAAGATGGGCGGCAACGACAAGCTGGAAGAGCTGTTGATGGACGTGTTGCAGAACACCGAGAAGCTGAAAACGCTGGGCAAGGAATTCGGTCGTGAAGCCGCCGTTCCCGCCACCGACGCCAAAGAGTAAGCAGGAGCACGACCATGAACGACAAACAAACCGTGGCCCAGCAGGACACTGATCTGGTTGAAGTGGAAAACTTTGCCCCGCAGTCCTCGCTGCTCGACAGCATCATTTCCGAAAGCCGTGTCGCCCGCTCCGAGACCGAACGCACCCGCACCCGTGATCTGATCGGCGAGCTGGTGGGTCAGGTGCTCGAAGGCGAAATGACGCCGAGCAAAGACCTGATCGCCGTGCTCGATGCGCGCATCGCCGAGATCGATTCGATGCTCTCCGAGCAAATGAACGAGATCATGCACGCTCGCGAATTTCAGCAATTGGAAGCTTCCTGGCGTGGCCTGAAATACCAGGTCGACCAGACCGAGACCAGCACCACGCTGAAGATTCACCTGCTCAACGCCTCGAAGAAAGACCTGGTCCGCGACCTCAAGGCCTCCTCGGAATTCGACCAGAGCGCGCTGTTCAAGAAGATCTACGAAGAAGAGTACGGCACTTTCGGTGGCGCTCCGTTCGGCATGCTGCTGGGTGATTACGAGTTCAACCGTAACCCGGAAGACATGTACCTGCTCGAAGAGATCTCCCACGTCGCCGCCGCTGCCCACGCGCCGTTCATTTCGGCCGCGTCCCCCGAGCTGTTCGGCTGGGACTCGTTCACCGACATGTCCGGCCCGCGCGACCTGGCGAAGATCTTCGACACCGTCGAATACGCCAAGTGGAAATCCTTCCGTAACTCCGAAGACTCCCGCTACGTCGGCCTGACCCTGCCCCACGTGCTGGGTCGGCTGCCGTATGGCCCGGATACCACGCCGGTCGAAGAATTCAACTTCGTCGAAAGCGTCGATGGCCGCGACCACAACAAATACCTGTGGATGAACGCTGCCTACGCACTCGGCACCCGCGTGACTGACGCGTTCTCCCGCTACGGCTGGTGCGTGGCGATTCGTGGTGTTGAAGGCGGCGGTCTGGTGGAAGGTCTGCCGACCCACACGTTCAAGACCGATGACGGCGAAATCGCCCTCAAGTGCCCGACTGAAATCGCGATCACCGACCGCCGCGAGAAAGAACTCTCCGACCTCGGTTTCATCCCGCTGGTGCACTGCAAGGGCACCGACTACGCGGCGTTCTTCGGCACCCAGTCGACCCAGAAACAGAAGCAGTACAACACCGACATTGCCAACGCCAACGCCCGTCTTTCGGCGCAGTTGCAGTACATCTTCGCCACCTCGCGTATCGCTCACTACATGAAAGCGATCATGCGCGACAAGGTCGGCAGCTTTGCCTCGCGCAAAGACGTCGAGATGTTCCTCAACAAGTGGCTGTCCAGCTACGTGCTGCTCGACGACACCGCCAGCCAGGAAGCCAAGGCCAAGTTCCCGCTGCGTGAAGCCCGCGCCGAAGTCTTCGAAGTGCCGGGCAAGCCGGGCGTGTACAAAGCGGTGACGTACCTGCGTCCGCACTACCAACTGGATGAACTGACGGCGTCGCTGCGACTGGTCGCAGAACTGCCGCAATCCACACGCGGTTAACCGGTCCGGGTCTGCCAGGGAGGCAACATGAGTAGCCAACACAAGTTGTTGCCGTCACTGCTGGACCGGTTGCTGGACGACCGTCCGCACCAGTCCGTTGAAGCCTCGGCGCAACGCTTGTGTTCGCTGGCCGATTACAAGGCCAGCATCGTGCGTGACCTGGAGATCCTGGTGAACACCCGTCAGTCCCTGGTGGCTGGCGAGCTCGCCGGTTTCCCGCAACTGCCCGGCACGATCCTCGATTACGGCATGCCCGATTTCACCAGCAAAAGCGTGCTCGACCCCCAGGACCGTTACCTGATTCAGCAGCAGCTGGAGAAGGCGATTTCCGACGGCGACCGCCGCTTTCGCAGCGTCAAGGTACAACTGCTCGCACAACAAACCGGCCAACGCATGCTGACCTTTCGCGTGGACGCCGTACTGCGCCTGCAAGACATCTCCCGTCAGGTTTCATTTGACGCGGTGTTGCAGGTCAATACCCAGGAATACACAGTACAGAACCTCAACTGATGCTCGACGACCTGCTCCCCTATTACGAAAAGGAACTGTCGCACCTGCGCTTTCTGGGCCAGGAGTTCGCGAGCCAGTACCCGAAAATCGCCTCGCGGTTGCTCATCGAGGGCGATAACTGCGAGGACCCTCACACCGAGCGCTTGATCGAGGCGTTTTCGTTTCTCGCGGCACGGGTGCACAAGAAGCTCGATGACGAGTTTCCGGAAATTGTCGAGTCGTTCCTTGAGGTGCTGTACCCGCACTACCTGCGCCCTACCCCGTCGATGTCCATCGTCGAGTTCACGCTGGGCAAGAACGAGAAGGTCACCGAGGCCTATCGCGTTGCGCGTCACACCGAGATCCACGCCACGCCCATCGACAGCGTGGTGTGCAAGTTCCGTACGTGCTACCCGGTCGACCTGTGGCCGATCAGCGTGCAGCAGGCTTCGTTCGTCGAAATGGAACGCTCGGCGTTCAACGGCCACAGTGCTGATCTGGTGGCGCGTCTGCGCATCGGCCTGACGGCGACCTCCGACGTGCTGTTCGGGCAGATGGAGCTGGACTCGCTGCGCTTCTTCCTCGACGGCGAAAGCACACTGATGCTGCAGCTGTACGAATTGCTCTTCAACAACCTGGCCAAGGCCACGCTGACCTTCGAAGACGAAGGCCGTATGCGCGAAGTGGCCCTGCCGGCCAATGCGCTGAAGGCGGTCGGCTATGGTCTGGATGAGGGGCTGGTGGATTACTCGGAGCGTTCGTTCCTTGGCTACCGGCTGCTGCACGAATATTTCACCTTTCCGGACAAGTTCATGTTCTTCGACCTGTCCGGTTTCGGTCGCATTCTGGCGGGCAAGGCGCTGGGCAAAGTCGAGATCAATTTCTACTTCTCCGACTACGACCTGCACGACCGCCTGGCGCGCCTGACCCAGAACATCGGCCGCGCCAACTTCAAGCTCAACTGCACGCCGATCATCAACCTGTTCCGCCAGCAGGCCGAGCCAATCACCCTGACCCATGCTCGGCATGAATACGCCATCATTCCGGACGTGCGCATGCAAAACACGGCCGAGGTGGTGTCCATCGACAAGGTGCGCCGGGTCAAGAAAGTCGGCGGGCTGGAGCAGGTCACCAGCTGCCATCCGTTCTTCGAGCCGCGCGCCGATCAGGGGCCGGGCAACAGCTTCTGGATCGCCCGCCGACGCCCCTCCCAGAGCCGGCAACGGGACGGCACCGACATGTTCATTCGGGTGGTTGACCGGGACCTGGAGCTGATCAACTCGGCCAGCGATACCTTGAGTATCCGCCTGACCTGCAGCAACCGCGACCTGCCTTCACTGCTGCCCTTCGGCGGCGCGCGCGGGGACTTCAGTGTCCCGGCAGGCTCGGTCATTGACGACATCCGCTGCCTGCGCAAACCGACCGCATCGGTGCGCGTGCCACTGGGCAACGGGGTCATCTGGCGCCTGGTCTCGCACCTGTCGCTGAACCACATGTCGCTGGTGAGCAAAGGCCGCGACGTGCTGCTGGAATTGCTGTCGCTCTACAACTACCGCAACACCTCGGCGATCCGTAAGCAGATCAACGGCATTGTCTCGGTGAGCAGCGAGCCGGTGGTGGCGCGGATCGGCCACCCGCGTCCGAACTTCGTGCGCGGCGTGGGCATCACCCTCAAATTCGATGAAAGCCAATACACCGGCAGCGGCGTGTTTCTGTTCGGCATGGTGCTCGACCATTTCTTCGGCCAGTACTGCTCGATCAACAGCTTTACCCAATTAACCCTGCGCACCTTGCAGCGCGAAAAGAGAGTGGTCCAATGGCCCCCGCGAACCGGCGATCAACCCCTGGTCTGATCGACCAGGCACGGGCTGAGCCGCACCGATTCGAATTCTTTCAGTTGGTGCGTTTGCTCCGCCTGCACTACAGCAGGAACGGGCGAATGGACCTGCAGACGCGGCCCCATGAAGACCCGTTGCGCTTTCGCTCGCAGCTGTCGCTGAATTTTCCGGCGAGCGAAGTCAGCGACCTGAAGTTTGAGCGCGAGGGCAAGGTGTCTGCGGCCGGGCTGCCGCTGACCGAAGTGCAGGTGACGTTCATGGGTCTGGTCGGGCCGTCCGGCGTATTGCCGCGCCCGTACACCGAGCTGTTGCTGGAACGCCATATTCAGTACCGGGACGACGCCGCCCACGCGTTTCTCGACGTGTTCTCGCACCGCATGACCACGCTGTTCTACGAGGCCTGGCAGAAGTACAAGTTTTACATCGAGTACGAGCGCAACGGCACGTCGGACTTCGATCGCTACCTGCTTCATCTGGTGGGCCTAGGCCCGCAGGCGCAGAAGCAAAAGTTCGCCCCTGAAGGCTCGCCCCTGCGTCGTGAGCTGTTCAGCTATTTCTCGGGGATGTTCGCGCAGAAGCCGCGCAACGCGCTGAACCTGCAGGTGATGCTGAGCTTTTATTTCTCGCTGCCGTTCAAGGTCCGGCAATTCGCCGGGCGCTGGCTGAAGCTCGACGTCAGCCAATGCACGCAGCTGGGCCGCAAGAACGCCGCCCTCGGGCAGAGCGCCGTGGTCGGCAACCGGGTCTGGGATTACCAGTCCACCGTACGCCTCGACATCGGCCCGTTGGCGCTGGCCGATTACCAGCGTTTTCAGCCCGGCACCGAGGACTACCAGAAGCTGGTGGAGTTGGTGCGTTTTTACATCGGCGCGCACCTGGATTTCCAGATCGCGCCGACCCTCAAGCGCGAGGCGGTGCCGCTGGCGAAGATCGGCCGTCAGGGCAACGTCGCGCTGGGGTGGCTGGGCTGGTTGAAACGTCCGGGCGCCGATGTCGAGCCGGCCCGTTGTGCTCTTTTCCATATTCCTTTTGATGGGGTCTCACTGTGAACCTGAAGTCGCTGTTCGCCAAACTGAACGAAACCAGTCGCACAGCCACAGAAGGCGCTGCCGCCCTGTGCTTGTCAGAAAACCATTACGACGTTGAAGTCGAGCACTTGCTGCTGCAGTTGCTGGAAAACAACGACAACGACTTGCCAGCGATCCTTCGTCACTACGACGTGGTCCCCGAGCGCTTGCAGGCGCAGTTGGTCACCGCCCTCGGCACCTTCAAGAAAGGCAACACGCGCACGCCGGCTTTGTCGCCGCACATCACCCGGATGATCGAGCAGGCCTGGGTCCTGGCGTCCATCGAGTTTGGCCAGAGCCAGATCCGCACCGGTTACCTGATTCAGGCGTTGCTGGACGATGACGAGCTGCACCGCGTCGTTATTGCTTCCGCGCCGGAGCTGGAAAAAATCAACGCCGACGACCTGCGGGTCAACCTCGCCGCGCTGGTCGAAGGCAGCCCGGAGTCGGGCCTGGCCAGCCCGCTGGAGAGCCCGAAAGGCGCGAGCGGCCGCGCCGTTCAGGGCAACGGCAAAACGCCGGGGCTGGATCAATACACCATCAACCTGACCCAGAGCGCCCGCGACGGCCGCATCGATCCGGTGCTGGGCCGCGAGTTCGAAGTGCGGCAGATGGTCGACATTCTGACCCGTCGCCGGCAGAACAATCCGATCCTCACCGGTGAAGCCGGCGTCGGTAAAACCGCCGTGGTCGAAGGCCTGGCGTTGCGCATCGTCCAGGGCGACGTGCCATCGGTGCTCAAAGACGTGGCGATTCACACCCTCGATCTGGGCCTGTTGCAAGCAGGCGCCGGGGTCAAGGGCGAGTTCGAAAATCGCCTGAAGTCGGTTATCGAAGAAACCAAGCGCAGCCTGCACCCGATCATTCTGTTCATCGACGAAGCCCACACCCTGATCGGCTCCGGTGGCCAGGCCGGGCAGAACGATGCCGCGAACCTGCTGAAGCCGGCGCTGGCCCGGGGCGAGCTGCGCACTATCGCGGCGACCACTTGGGCTGAATACAAAAAGTACTTCGAGAAAGACGCCGCCCTCGCCCGCCGCTTCCAGGTGGTCAAGGTCGAGGAGCCGGACGAAGACAAAGCCATCTACATGCTCCGTGGCCTGCTCGGCAAAATGCAGGAGCACCACAAGGTCACGGTGATGGACGAAGCATTGGTGCAGGCCGTGCGCCTGTCCAACCGCTACATCACCGGGCGTCAGTTGCCGGACAAAGCCGTCAGCGTGCTCGACACCGCCTGTGCTCGCGTTGCCCTCGCGCAGTCGGCACAGCCCGGCCCGCTGGAAGACTGCAAGCGCCAGATCGACAACGTTCAGGCCGAGATCGCCGTGCTGGAGCAGGAAGCCGCCAAAGGCAGCGACCACTCACGCCGCCTGGCTGCGCTGAACGAGGAATTGCAGAGCGTTCAGAACACTCGGGAAACCCTGGAGCAGCAGTGGCAGCGTGAGCTGGATCTGGTGAAAAAACTCGCGGACCTGGGCAGCGTCGAGGCCCCCGATGTGAGCGAGATTTCCGCCGTCCGTGCCGAGCTGTCAGACGTTCAGGGCGAGCAGCCATTGGTCCACGCACTGGTCGACGGCGGCACCATCGGCGAGGTGATTTCCGGCTGGACCGGCATCCCGCTGGGCAAGATGCTGCGCAACGAAATCGACACCGTTCAGCGCCTGCCGGCACTGCTGGGGGAGCGCGTATTGGGTCAGGATCACGCCCTGGCGGAGATCGGCAAACGCATCAAGATCTCCCGCGCGCGCATGGAAGACCCGAACAAGCCCATCGGCGTGTTCCTGCTGCTGGGCCCGAGCGGCGTCGGCAAGACCGAAACCGCTCTGGCGCTGGCCGACACGCTGTACGGCGGTGAGCGTAACGTCATCACTATCAATATGTCCGAGTACCAGGAAGCCCACACCGTTTCCAGCCTCAAGGGTTCCCCTCCCGGTTATGTCGGTTACGGCGAAGGCGGCGTGCTGACCGAAGCGGTGCGGCGCAAACCCTACAGCGTGGTGTTGCTGGACGAAGTGGAAAAAGCCCACCCGGACGTGCTTGAGCTGTTCTTCCAAGTCTTCGACAAGGGCGTGCTGGATGACGGCGAAGGTCGCGAGATCAACTTCCGTAACACGGTGATCATCCTCACCTCCAACACCGGTACCGATCGCATCATGCAGCGCTGCCTGAACACCACCGAGCAGCCGACCCCGGACGAGATCGTCGAGGACCTGCGCGACGAGCTGAACCAGGTGTTCAAGCCCGCCTTCCTCGGGCGGCTGACCATCGTGCCGTACTACCCGGTCCAGGACGAGATTCTGGAGCGCATCGTTGCCCTGAAGCTGGAGCGTATTCGCAAGCGTTTCGAGCGCAATCATCAAGCCGTGCTCGGTTACGACGAGGCGCTGGTCAAGGCCATCGCGGCGCGCTGCACCGAGGTCGACAGCGGCGCACGCAACATCGACAACATTCTGTCCAAGACCCTCATGCCGGAACTGTCCCAGCACGTGCTGGAACGCATGGCCCAGGACAAACCGATTCAGAGCCTGCACATCGAACTGGGCAGCGACGGCGGTTTCGCCTACCGCCTGCTTTGATTGGGTTGGAAGGGAGTTGGCTGGATTGATCAAGCATTCATAGGTATGCAGTCATGAATATGCAGAACAGGGAACGTCTTTACGCCGGCGCTGGCTGGGCCACCCGCGTGACCCTTTTGACCGTCCTGATGGCGCTCACCGCCTGCGGCATCACCGACCGCGCCAGCAAGCGCGTCGATGACACCTGGGCCGGTGACATGCTGTTCGGCGACAAGGAAAAAGTCATTCTGACGGCCGACGGCGGCAACCAGCTCAACCCCGATGAAAGCGGCCGGCCGCTGTCGGTCGTGCTGCGGGTCTATCAGCTCACGGCGCTGGAGCGTTTTGCGTCCATCGACGCCGATTCGCTGTGGGACAACCCGCAGCAGGCCCTTGGCAACACGCTCATCGACAGCCAGGAAATCACCCTGCTGCCGGGCATGGGCCAGATCGACCAGTGGCCGCTGAACACGGCCACTGGTTATGTCGGCATCGCCGCGTTCTTCCGCTCCGACGAGAAGAGCCACTGGAAAGTCGCCTTCGATGCCAACTCCCTGCGCAAGGACGGCATCTGGTTTTCCTCGGACGGCCTGCGCGTGCTGGTCGACAACAACCACGTGCTGGCGGTGCGCGGCAATGACGTGCTGAACAAGCCGCAGACCGAAGCGCAGTTCGCCAAAAGCAATGTCATGCCCACGGCCGCGCCCGCCGCCAATGCAGGCAATCCGTCCCTGACTCAACAGGTGCAGGACGCGGCGGTGCAAAAGGCCCAGGACACGGCGGTCGACTCCGCTCAGAAAGGCGCGCAATCAAAATTCGATTCATTAGTGGAAGGCGTTCATGAGTAAGCAGAGCCGCGTGATGTGGTCCGAAGGCATGTTTCTTCTGCCACAGCACTTCCAGTACCAGGATGAATTCCACCAGCACCAGCTGAGCGAATCGACGCTGCGCGCCACGCCCTTTCATTGGGGCGTGCAGGCCATGCAGATCGACGAAGAAGCGCTGGCCAGCGGTTCGCTGCAATTCAAGCGGCTGAAGCTGGTGTTTCCGGACGGCAGCCTGTTCGATGCGCCGGGCCACGATCCGCTGCCGGCGGCGCGGGATTTGCGCGAGTTGCTCAAAGGCAATGACTTCAAGGTCTACGCCGCCCTGAAACTGCCTGAGCCGTTCGGCCTCAATTACGTTGAAGACGGCCAGGAGCAGAAAAGCGCGCGCCGATATCGCAAGCAGTTCGACACCCTGCCCGACCTCAACGAAGGCGATCTGGAAAACGAGATCACCAGCCTGCGCCTGAACGTGGTCATGCTGATCGACGGCGACACGCTGGACGGCTACAGCTATTGCCCGATCGCGCGGCTGTCGCGCAACAACATCGGCGGTTTCAGTCTCGACACCCACTTCGTGCATCCGACCTTGCACCTGGGCACCCACGAAACCCTGATCGGCCTGGGCAAGCGTCTGCTCGGCGCCCTGCACTCGAAGAGCAAGGCGCTCTCCGGCCGCCGCCGGGAACGTGCTGATCAGATCGCCGAGTTCGGTTCCAGCGACGTCACGCTGTTCTGGTTGCTCAACACGGTCAACCGCGCGTACCCGAATCTGGCGCACTTGCTGGCCCACCCGCGCCTGCACCCGGAGCGTCTGTACCTGTTCCTGGCAGAACTGGCCGGTGGTTTGCTGACCTTCTCGCTGGACGTCGAGCTCAACGACATCCCCGAGTACAACCATCACGACCCGGCGGCGTCGCTGGTCACGCTGGACCAGATGATCCGCACGCTGCTGGACAACGTGATCCCGAACCAGTGCATCGTCATCAACCTGACCCAGACCAAGCCCTCGTACTGGCAGGGTCAGCTGCACGACCCACGACTGGTCGATGCCGATTTCTATATTTCCGTGCACGCCGACATGCCCGGCTCCAGCCTGCTGGAACTGGTGCCACGGGCGGTCAAGGTCGGCTCCCCGGAAGACATCGAAGTGGTGGTCAACAGCGCCATGCCCGGCGCCACGCTCAACCATTCGACACGGCTGCCCAACGCCATTCCAGTGCGTCTGGACAACCACTACTTCTCGATCGAACCCCATGGCCGGGTCTACGAACGCATGATGAGCGCCCAGGCGATCTCGTTCTACGCACCCAGCGCTTTCACCAACCTCAAGCTTGAACTGATGGCAGTACTCAAATGAGCGAAGCCGTAATGCAAGGCGCCATGGCCGCCGACCAGCCAAAACCGACCCTCAAAGACCTGGTGCAGGACTTCATCAGCATGGCGCTGATCCTGCGTCGTGGCCGTCAAGTGACCTCGGTCCGCGCGTTCGAGGAGAGCGTCGACAGTTTCTTCGCCACCCTGGAGCGAGAAGCCCGCGCCTCCAATTACAGCGTCGAGCAGGTCAAGGACACGCAATACGCGTTGTGCGCGTTTCTCGACGAAAGCGTGCTGCGGGCCAAAATGCCCGAGGCGCCGGTCGTGGCAAACGCCGAGGCTTCGCCCACTTCAGCCCATGCTGCACTGGCGGCGCCGGCCGAGAAAGTCAACGAACTGCGCCGGCACATCGAAGTGTCGCCGCTGCAGTTCCGCCACTTTGGCGTGCACCTGGCCGGCGAAGGTTTCTTCGACAAGATCGAAACCCTGCGCGCCGACGTCAAGCGCAACCTCGACGTGCTAGAGGTGTATCACCTGTGCCTGGCCCTGGGGTTCGAAGGCAAATTCAGCGTCGGTGAAGGCAAGGATCAGCTGCGCTATCTGGCCAACACCCTCGGCCAGGACATCGCCCGTTATCGCAAGACGCCCAAAGCGCTGTCGCCGGACTGGGCACTGCCGGATCAGGTCTCGCAGATGCTGCGCCACGAGGTGCCGGTGTGGGTCTACCTGGCGCTCATCGCGCTGGTCTGTCTGGCGGTTTACCTGACGCTGGACTGGCTGCTGGGCAAGGACGTCGCCTTATTGTCCGAACACATCAGCCAATTGTTCAGTGCCTGAGCACTGCTCGGGTAAGCGAGTCAGGAAGACATGAAAACACTACTTCGCGCTCTAAAAAGTTTCTGGTTCATCCTCATCGCGCTGTGGCTGGCGAGTCTCGTTGCGTGCGTGGTCGTTGCGGCGCGCAGCCAATGGTCGCGGGAATACCTGCTTCAAGTCATGCTGGTGGTCAGCGCGTTCTACGTCTTCGTGGGCGTATTGCGCCAGCTGCGGCGCATGTCCGCGGAGCGCAATCTCGAGCGTCTGGTGCACCATGAAGTCGACCGCTCATTGCCGGCCGACGGCGATTTCCGCGACCAGCAGGTACTGCGCGACCGCCTCAAGCACGCGATCACCATGCTCCGCGCCGATCGCTCGGCAGGCGGCGGCGGTTCGTCGGCACTGTATGAGCTGCCGTGGTACCTGGTGATCGGTCAGTCAGCGGCCGGCAAGACGTCGCTGCTGACCCGCTCGGGGCTGTCGGCCACCACCGCCGGAGGCCAGAGCAGTGGCGAAAGCGGCACCCGCCACTGCGACTGGTACTTCAGCCCTGAAGCGGTGCTGATCGACACGGCCGGCCGTTACCTGAACGACGACCAGTCGGCGAGCGAATTCACCGCATTCCTGCAACTGCTGAAAAAGCAGCGCAAGAAAACCGCCATCAATGGTCTGGTGCTGGTGGTCAGCCTGCCTGAACTGCTGGCGGCAACGGCCCATGAACGTGCGGAAATGGCGATCCAGCTGGTCGCGCGGATCGAGGAATACAGCCGCAGCCTCGACACCCACCCGCCGATCTACCTGATGCTGAGCAAGACCGACCAGTTGCCGGGCTTTAATCAGGCTTTCGACGGCTTGGACCTGAACGAGCGTCAGCAACCGCTGGGCATGACGTTTGCGCTGTCGGAAATCCGCAGCCAGGGCTTGAAGACGGTCCTCGACGGCAAGCTGAAGAATCTGCACAACGGCGTGCAGCGTCACGTCGATGCGCAGATGATCAGGCTCGGTTCCGACGCCAACAGCGCGTTGCTCAACTTCCCCAATTACTTCGCCGATCTGTCGGGCGTGCTGGTGCCGTTCCTCGAACACTTCACCCAGCCGGCCAGCCACGGCAGCCCGTTGCTGCTGCGCGGCCTGTATTTCACCAGCGCGTTGCAGACCGCTCAGCAGCTGAGCCAGGTGTTCGACGACGATCTCGCCGAGGCCTTTGCCCTGCAGCCGGCACACGAAGGCGCCCATCTAGCGCAAGCGGGCGGCAGGAAGACCGGCGACCGCAGCTACTTCATCACCGACACCTTCCGCCGGGTGATCTTCCCCGATCGCGCGCTGACCTCGTACCAGTCCCGCGATGGCCGCGACACGTCAATGACCCCGGTGGTCCTCGCCGCTGCGGTCCTCGCCGGCCTGGGTTTCATCGGCTGGCAAGCGCTGTCGTTTCAGCACAACCGCGAATGGATCGCTGCCCTGCAAGACAAGCTGACCGAGCTGAGCGATGCCCCCGATCGTGCCCAGCGCATGGCGGCAGGCGAAGGCCTGGAGCTGCTGCGCAATGAGCTGGCGCTGATCGAAAAACACCGCGCCAAAGGCGTGCCGCTGCAACTGAGTGCCGGCCTGTACCGCGGTGACGAGATCTTTGCCGCCGCGCAAACGGCCTATCTCCAGCAACTGCGCAGCCAGGCCCTTGAGCCGGTGGCGCTGAAGCTGCAAATGCAGATGCGGGCGTTCAATGAGTTCACCAAATCCGTGGACCCTCAGAACGAACTCGCTGCCACGGCCAGCAAATCAGGTGGCAAGCCGGGCAGCAAAAACGATAAGGGCCAGAAGCTGGCCGATCGCGGCGTGCGCAGTTTTGCCGCCAACACCGGCAAACCCAGTTTGAGCAGCATTCCGCGCAGCGTCGGTGATGTCGGCAGTCGTCTGAAAGGCGCCGTGCGCAGCAACGTGACCAAGACCCGCGAGGCGGCGCTTGCCGATCTGCGCAATCCGGCCACGGCCAGTGACGCGGCAGAACTGTCGGCCACCACCGGCGGGCTGTCGTTGTCCGAAGAAATGCTTGGCCGCCTGGATGAGCAGCAAGTCGCCTCGATCATCGAGTCCTACAACTCGCTCAAGCTGTACCTGATGCTGACCCAACCGAGTGTCCACTCGGACCCGGAATTCGTCAGCGCCGCCTTGCCCGTCGCCTGGAGCAACACCGCTTCGGCAGAGAGCCCGGTCAGCGATGAGGTCATCGCCGACAACGTGCCGATGTACGTGCAGTTACTCAAGACCGGACAGGCCCCTGCCCTGCCCCGCAACGATCAACTGGTCGAAGAAACCCGCAAGAGCCTCAAGTCGTTCATGATTTCCAGCTCGCTGGTGGACCGTGAATACCTGCGCCTGCAATTGGAAGCCAGTCGCCAGTTCCCGGCCGTGGGCCTCAACGAGCTGGTGCCGCTGCCCGGCCGCCAGTTGCTTTACGGCAGCGAAGCGGTGCCGGCGATCTTCACCCGCCAGGGTTGGGACGGCTTCGTCAAACCCGAGCTGATCAAACTGATGTCGAGCAACCTGCGCAACGAGTCCGACTGGGTTCTGGACGGCGACGGCGGCGACAGCATCATTCAGAAAGCCAACTTCATGCGCGAGTTCATGGCCCGCTACAAGCGTGACTACGCGCAGTCCTGGTACACCTTGCTGAGCAGCGTTGGCGTGCGCCACTTCACCGACATGGCCAACGCCACGCAACAGCTGTCGTTGTTGAGCGACGTGCAGAACTCGCCGGTGAAAATCCTGCTGTCCGGGGTCAACGACAACACCCAGTGGGACGTACCCGCGCCCCAGGCCAATCAACAGGCCGGCACGCCGAAGCCCGATGATTTCTGGAGCAAGGTCACCGGACTGGTCAGCGGCCCGCAAGTGCCGACCGCTGCCATGCTCTCGCCGCTGCCGCCGGTGGACGACGGCAGCCTGGCCCAGCGCTTCGAGCCGGTGTCGCGGGTCTTCGCGACGCAGAACGCCGAAGGCGCCGACAGCACCATCATGGATCGTTACCTGGCGGCGCTGCGCAAACTGAAAGTGCGGATGAACAACATTCAGCGCTCCCAGGACGTCGGCAAGAGCAGCAAGCAACTGATCAGCGAAACCCTCGAAGGTCAGCCGAGCGAAGTCACCAACGTGCGCAACTACGTCGAGACAACGGTGGACACCAGCCGGGGCAGCCTGTCGGAATCGCTGCAGGGCCTGTTCAGCCTGCCGATCCAGTTCGCCTGGGAAACCCTGCGCGACCCGGCCGGCCAGCAGATCGCCAAGGCCTGGGCACAGCAGATCGCCAAGCCGTGGGAGCAAGTCATGGCGCACCGTTATCCGATCGCTGCCGGCAGCCGCAACGAAGCGTCGGTGAAAGACCTGCAGCGTTTCGTCGACCCCGAATCCGGCCTGCTGCCGAACTTCAAGCGCAACGAAATCGGTAACCTGTCCGGCGGTGAAGGCCTGGGCATGAGCAGCGGCGCCAAGGCCGCACCGTTGGTGAACCCGAACATGGTCACCAGCATCGACAAGGCCAGCTCCCTGGGCCAAGTCATCGCCAGCCTGTCGGACAAGGAAAACGGCTTCGAAATCATGCTGGAGCCGTCGGCGTTCTTCACCGACATCATCTTCACCCTCGACGGTCAGGTGCAGCATTACCGCAACGGCAAAACCAGCTGGAGCCGTTTCTCCTGGCCGGGCACCACCACCGCACCGGGCGCACGTCTTGACGTGGTGACGCTGACTGGCGAACGCATCACCGTGTTCGACTACCCCGGTCGCTGGGGCCTGTTGCGCATGAACGACAGCGCGCGGGTTGATGACCTCGACGGCATCCAGCAACGCTTCAGCTGGAACACCGCCAATGGTCAGGTCAGCCTCGCGGTGCGCAACTACGGCGGCGTCAAGCTGACCGACCTGGCCAACGTCAAATCCCTGAGCGCGCTGAACTCGCCGTCCAAGTTCGTGGCGGAAGGATCGGCCAAGTGATGAGGGTTGCGCGGGTGGTTGAACGCGGCCCTGAAGGCGGGGTTGAGGGCGGGCTGGTGAACGGTCGGGAGCGCCGTCGATGATCGGCTGCTTCGGCAAGCTGCCGTCGAGCGCGGACTTCGTCAGCCTGCACGGCGCCGCGGATGACGTGTGCGAATTCGACGGCTGGCTGCAGGCGTCGCTCGCGGCGATTCATTCGCAGGAAGACTGGCAGGCGCGATTCGATCGCCTGCCGGTGTGCTTCTTCTCGTACCGCGCGCGCTCGGGCAACTGGCTGCTGGGCGGTCTGGTCAGTTCGATGGACTCCAGCCAGCGGCGCTACCCGCTGTTCATCTTCCAGACTGTGAAGGCAGGCGATGGCGAGCCGCTGGTCAACCCGTTCACCTTGAGCGAGTTGTTCTGCGCGCAGATCAAACCGTTGCTGCACCTCGGTGCCCAGGGCGAGCAGGCGGCGGTGCTGTTCGAACGGATCAAGGCCCTGCGCCCGTTGCAGGGTCAGGACTTCGCGTTGTTCCGCCAAGTGCACGAGAAGTTCCTGCGCAACTTCAACCTGCGGGACATCGCCACGGCGCTGGAACAGGCCTACCCGGAGTTCGTCACCAACGCCGTACTGACCCGATTGAATGCATTGCGCCGCCCGCTGAACCACGCTCAAGCGCTGGGCATCAGCCTGCCGCTGCCCGCTGAACGCGGCTTGAAAAACCCGACGGCGGACCTCTGGATCGACTGGCTGACGCGGATGAAAACCGGCCGTGTGTCGCCCCAGGTCAGCGTGCTGGCCGACGACTTTATGCGGCCCAAACTGTTGTGCTTCCCGTCCCGCAGCAACACCGGCCTGTACACGGTGCTGGCCGACCCGACCGAGCGGCCTGAGCATTACGACGTACTGGCGGACTTCGCGGCATTCGACGAACACCACCGGCCGCCTGAGTTTCCTGACACCGATCGCCCCCTTTTTGACGTCATCGACCGTTGTGTCGACGCGCTGGATGTGAAGTCCGTATGAACAAGCTCAAGTATTACCTGCTGCGCTACCAACCCTACATTCTGGGGATCTGTTTCTTCCTGACGATCTTCATTGTCTGGGGGCTGGGCCGCGCGCTGGACTTCAGTTCCCTGGGCAGCCTGCTGACCGGCATCGCTGTCTTTCTGCTGCTCTCGATCGGCTACGTGCTGTATCTCTACAGGAGCAACTCGCGGCAGCACAACCTCGAAGGCGTGCTGCGCGACGACGCCGATCAAGCGGTGTTGAACGCAAGCCCGGCGGACCGTGAAGAGGTCAGTCTGCTACGCGAACGCCTGCTGCAAAGCATCGATCGCCTGCGCAGCAACACCCCCAACGGCACCCGTGCCAAGGACGCGCTGTACGCCCTGCCGTGGTATCTGGTGGTCGGTCAGCCCGCCGCCGGCAAGAGCACCATGCTTTATCAATCCGGCCTGAACTTCCCGTACGCCGAGCGTGAAGGCGTTCGGGTCGCCGGGCTGGGCGGCACGCGCAATTGCGACTGGTTCTTCAGTTCCGAAGCGGTGCTGCTGGACACCGCCGGGCGCTACATGACCGATCAGGAAGAAGCCGGCAAATGGCGCGGTTTCCTGCAGCTGCTGCGCCAGCACCGCCAGCGTCGTCCGCTCAACGGGCTGATCGTGACGGTGAGCATCCACGACATCCTCCAGGCCTCGCTGGAAGATCAGGAACGTCTGGCCAAGCGCCTGCGTGAACGCCTTCAGGAAACCTATTCGCTGCTGGAAGTGCGCCTGCCGATTTACCTGGTCTTTACCAAATGCGACCTGGTGCCGGGCTTCGCGCCGTTTTATCGCCAGCTCGACGAGGTGGCCCGTGGCGAAGTGATGGGCAAGACCTTCACCCACAAAGACTATGAAAAAACCGACTGGGCCCAGCGTTTCGGCGTGGCCATGGACGAGCTGGTCCACTACTGGAAGGAAGTCGCCAGCCAGCAACTGGTGTTGCAGGACATTCAGATCACCCGCCGGGATTCGGCGGTGTATCGGTTCCCTCTGGAACTCGCCGCGCTCAAGCCGCGGCTGCAACTGTTCGTCGATGCCCTGCTGCGCGCCAATCCGTACCAGCATGCCGAGCTGCTGCGCGGCTTCTACTTCACCAGCGCGCTGGATGCCGATGCGCCCGAGTTGGGCGGCCACACCCGTCAGGTCAGCGAGCGCTTCTCCCTGGAGGCCGAGCAGTCCGCTGCCAGCGGCCACGCCCAGCCGCAGCCGCTGTTCATCAACAGCCTGTTCCGCAAGGTGATCATCCCGGACCAGCATCTGGTCGCGCTGTACACCAGCAACGTCCGTGAACGCCGTCGCAAGGCCGCGTGGGTCGGCGGCGCCAGCCTGATTGCGCTGCTGCTGTGCGGCGCGTGGGGCTGGTCGTACTGGAACAACAAAAGCGAGATACAGACGCTGTCGTCTGAACTGACCGCCGCTGCGGCCCAGGACGATCGGACGCCGGCGCAGTACACCGACTGGCAAACCCTTGACCGTCTGCGTCTCCAGACCGCCGATTACTACGCCAGGCACCACGATCAGGGTGTGCCGCTGCGCCTGGGTCTGGGCCTTTATCAGGGCTATAACGTCGAGCCGCTGGTGCGCGCGCGTTACTTCAACCGGCTGGAAACGGTCATGCTCAAGCCGACCGCCGACAACCTCACCCGCTCGCTGTACCTGCTGACCACGATCAAGGTCTATCAGCGCAACGCCAAGGACCTGATGCCGGTAACTGGCGTTGACAGCGTCGAGCCGCGTGCCCTGCCCAACGACAACCGCGCGCAGTCGATCGCCGACTTTGGCAAGGCCACCCTGGAGACCTACGTTCAGCTCTCGCGCTCCCAGCGAGAGAAAGCCGACCCGGCCTTCCTCAAGGCGAAGATCCCGGACTACTGGTACCCGGCCATCGCCAAACAGACCGGCAAAACCATCGGCGCGACGGGCGCTGCGACGAACTCGGGCACGGACTACGAGCTCGCCAGCCGCCAGGTCAACTTCTACAGCGACCAGATCCACGAACCGGACGTGCCGAGGATTCTCGACAACGCCTTCCTGACGTCCAGTTCGCGCAACTACATCAACAGCCTGCTCTCGCAATCGCTGCGCTCCATCGAGACCATCACCCTGGAATCGGACACCCTGTTCGCCTTCGGCCGTGCCGATTTCCAGAGCCTGAAAACCGAGGGTCAGAGTCAGCTGAGCGCCATTGCCGGCAAGCTGCTGAGCACGCCGAACATCGGCAAGATCGTCATCGCCGGTCACGCCGACCAGCTCGGCGACCGACAGGGCAATCTGCAGGTGTCCAGGCAGCGGGCGCAAACCATCAAGACCTACCTGGTCGGCAAGGGCGTGCCCGCCGAGCTGGTGGAAGCCGTCGGCGAAGGCAGCGAGAAGCCGCTGGTCAAGTGCGACATGCAGCAGCCGCGTGCGCAGTTGATCCAGTGCCTGGAGCCGAACCGACGCGTAGAAATCGAGGTGCGTGCGCTCAACTGATTGCGCGCAGGCACCTGAAGAACCCGGCGCCCGGGCCTGTTGTATGAAGGCCCGGGCAGCGGCAACCGATCCTTTTGAATCTTCAAAGGGGTCAAATCAAGGGGCGTGATCCGGCCGCTGGACGGCTGGCCCCAACCTGCAAGAAAGGAGAATCAAGAAATGGCATTTGACGCATATATTCAGATCGACGGCATTCCAGGCGAAGTTCTGGATGACAAGCACAAGGACTGGATTGAAGTACTCGGCTACGAGTACGGCGCCACCCAAGCGACGTCGGCGACTGCCAGCTCTTCGGGCGGTGCGTCCTCCGAGCGCGTTGCACTGAGCGATTTCAGCATCCGCAAAGCGGTCGACAAGGCCTCTGCGAAGCTGTTCGAAGCGTGCTGCAAAGGCACTCACATCGCCAAGATCCAGCTGAACGTCAACCGTGCGGGCGGCGACAAGCTGACCTACCTGACCATCAACCTGGAAGAGGTTGTAGTGTCGTCGGTCAAGGCCGTTGCCGGTGGCAGTCAGGATGGCGAAGACAAAGCCGTCAGCGACCTCCCGATCGAAGAAATCAGCTTCAACTTCGCTCGCATCAAAACCACCTACACCCAACAAAGCCGTGCCGATGGCCAGGGTGGCGGTAACGTCACCGGCGGTTGGGACCGTACGGCCAACAAGGTTTTCGCTTGATCGAGTAGTCACAGCGGTCCGTTGCCTGGGGCAGCGGACCGTATTCAACACCGCGTCGGCTGGATCGACGCGGTGTTCTTTTTTCTTATCCCGAGTTGACCATGTCTGAATTTCTCAACGACCTTTCACTGACCGAACTGACAGCGCCGATCAATGGAGGAAGCGGCGAAGACCTGAGCTTTTCCACGCTGTTCGACAACGTCAAGGAAGCTCGTCGAGCGGACCCTGATTACTTGACCCAGGGTGACTGGCAGACCGATCTGAAATCCTCGGATTGGGACCTGACGATCACCCTGGCTGCACAAGGCCTTGCTCAGCAGAGCAAGGACCTGATGCTGGTCGCCTGGCTCAGTGAAGCCCTGGCGCACAAATACCACTTCGTCGGCATCACCTTCGGCCTGACCCTGGCCGAGCGGATTCTCGAACGCTTCTGGGATGACCTGTTCCCGGCGCTGGACGAAGGCCTGGAAGAGCGCGCCGCGCGCCTGGCCTGGCTGAAGACCACCCTGGCCGATGTTGTGGGGGGACTGCCGATCACCCAGGGCGATCAGTTCGGTCTGCTGCGCTACGACGAGTCCCGGCACATCGAGAACCTGGCGCTGCAAAACCCGCAGGCCATGCGCATCGCGCTGGACGAAGGCAAGATCAACGCGGAGATCTTTCAGCGTTCCGTGGTGCTGACCGACACCGAGCACTTCCTGCGCAAGGCCTCGGAAATCACCGACAGCCTGCAGGCCTGCCGGCAGTTGCAGGACACAGCCGATCGCCTGTTCGGCAGTGAAGCACCGAGCTTTGCCGGCCTGAGCGAGATCCTTTCCCGCGCCGCGCAACTGGCTGAAAAACTGCTCAAGGACCGCGGCGTGGAAATCAATCCCGCGCCTGCCCAACCGACCGCCGAGCCTGTCGCCGAACCGGCCGATCAACCCGCTGCGGGGCCTGCCATGACCATCACCGTGAAAGACACCGCGTCAGCGCCCTTGCGCACCACGCCGCTGACCCGCGACGAAGCCTTTACGATGCTCGCCGGCGTCGCCCAGTTCTTCAAACAGACCGAGCCGCAAAGCCCGGTGCCGTACCTGATCGAACGCGCGATCAAATGGGGCAACATGCCCCTGGAAGGCTGGCTCAGCGACGTCATCAAGGACAGCAACGTGGTCGACAGCGTCCGCGACGTGCTGGGCACGAAAGAGCCGAAGGGCTGACACAAAACCCTGACGGGCAACCGCGCCCTCCTCAAAACTGACTCCGCCGCAGTGGTTACAGGCAGACGCGGATCCTGAGAGAGCGAACAGCACTGTCAGCCCATCAATTCGGAAATCTCGATCAAGTTGAGATCGGGATCACGCACGTAAACCGACCGAATCGGCCCTGTCGCGCCGGTGCGCTGAACCGGCCCTTCGACGATGGGCCACGCCTCGGCCTGCAACTGCGCAATCACCGCGTCGAGGCCCTGGCTGGCGATGAAGCACAGGTCCAGCGCGCCGGGCACCGGCAGGTGGGCCTTGGGTTCGAACTCGTGACCGCGCTCGTGAACGTTGATCTTCTGGTTGCCAAAGCGGAACGCCAGGCGGCCGCTGCCGAAGGTTTCCAGCTGCATGCCCATGACGCGAACGTAGAAATCCTTGCAGGCCTCCACGTCGACAGTGGTCAGAACCAGATGGTCGAGGTGATCAATCATTGCGTGCGCTCCGTGGGCTAATGAGGTCGACCGTCAGGCAGTCCTGGGGCACGGACCTCAGTGGTCGTTCTTGTCCAGCGTTCTCAGCTTCTGCGGCAATGCCCACAGTAACAGGCCCGCCGCGATCAGGCTGCTGACGCCGATGACGTAGAGCGCAGGCGTCGTCGTGCCGGTGAGGTCCTTGATCCCGCCGACCATCACCGGGCTGACGATGCCGCCGAACTGCCCCAGGGTGTTGATCAGCGCAATGCCGCCCGCCGCGCCGGCACCTGCGCCCGCCAACAGCTTGGGCGGCAGGGTCCAGAAGGCCGGAATGGCGGCGACAATCCCGCCGCCGAGCATGGCCAGGGAGACGATCAACAGGCTGGTGTGCTGGGCAAAGAAACCGGCGCTAAAGAAGCCGATGGCCCCAAGCACCATCAGCCCGCAGACGAATTTGCGGCGTTCACCGCTGGCGTCCGACAGGCGTCCGACCACGATCATGCTGATGGCGCCGAAGATGTACGGGATGGCCGTGAGCAGCCCGATGATCACCGGGCTTTCGACGCCCGCGCTGCGAATCAGCTGCGGCGCCCAGAAGTTCAGGCCATAGGACGCCACCTGAATCAGGAAATAAATCAGCCCGAGCATGAGGAAGCCCGGCATTTTCAGCGCGGTCAGCAGCGAGCCGCCATGCTTGTTCGGCTCATGCCGGGCGATGCGGCTCGACAGATACGTTTTCTCGGCGTCGGTCAGCCAGTGCGCGTCCGCGACACGGTCCTTGAGCAGCTTCAGCACCGCAAACCCCAGGGCAATACACGGCAGCCCGCCGAGCAGGAACAGCCAGTGCCAGCCGCGCAACTGCATCACGCCGTCCATATGACCGAGCACCAGCCCCGAGACCGGTGCGCCCAGCAGCCCCGCGAACGCCGAGGCCAGGAACAGAATTGACGTGATGCGGCCCCGGTAGGTCTGCGGGAACCACAGCGTCAGGTAAAACAGCACCCCCGGTGCGAAACCCGCTTCCATGGCGCCGATGATGAAACGCAGCACATAGAACTGCCATTCGGCGGTGACGAAGACCATCAGCGCCGTGGCGATGCCCCACGACATCATGATGCGGGCAATCCAGCGCCGCGCCCCGACCTTGTAAAGCATGATGTTGCTCGGCACTTCGAACAGCACGTAGCCGATCACGAACAGGCTCGCACCCAGCCCGTACGCGGTGTCGCTCAGGCTCAAATCGGTTTGCAACTGGAACTTGGCGAAGCTGATGTTGATGCGATCAAAAAACGCGAACAGGTAGCAGACCATGATCAACGGCATCAGGCGCCACGCGACTTTGCGGATCAATGCCTTTTCGGCGCTCACAACCTCGGCGAGGCTGCTGTTCGGGGTCAGAACAGAGACGGTCATTGCGATACTCCAGATCGACTCTCTGAGAGAGCCCTATTGTTTTTGTTGTCTGGACGCGCACGCAGCGGAGCGTGCGCGTTTGTCGGGGAAACCGGTACGGGTGGCGCGCTAACCGGGCAGGTTTTCCGGCGCCGGGTGCAGATCACGGTTGCGTCCGGCCTTGGCGACCTGCCCCGGCATTTCATGGCCCAGCAGGGCCGGTAAACGGCGGGACAGCGTGAGCAGATGTGGCAAATCGATGCCCGTCTCGATGCCCATTTCATCGCACAGATTCACCAGGTCCTCGGTGCAGATATTGCCCGAGGCGCCCGGTGCAAACGGGCAGCCACCGAGCCCGCCCAGCGATGCATCAAACCGCCGCGCCCCCGCTTCGTAAGCCGCCAGCACATTGCTCAGCCCCAGCCCGCGAGTGTTGTGAAAATGCAGCGTGAGCGCCGATGCCGGGACACGGCTCAGCACCCGCTGCACCAGCGCAAACACCTGACGGGGGTTGGCCATGCCGGTGGTGTCGGCCAGGGAGATGCCGTGCATGCCCAACGCCAGATAGGCGTCGACAATTTCCAGCACCCGGTCTTCATCAATACGGCCCTCGAACGGGCAACCGAACGTGGTGGCGATGGAGCCGTTCAGGCTCAGGCCAGTGCCCGACGCCAGCGAGACCACGTCGGCAAAGGCCGCCAGGGACTGTTCGCAGCCCATGCGCATGTTCGCCCGGTTGTGGGTCTGGCTGGCGGACATCACCAGATTCAGCTCATCGGCACCTGCGTCGAGGGCCCGCTGGGCACCGCGCAGGTTGGGAATCAAGGCGACGTAGGTCACGCCGGGCTGGCGCCGGATGCCACGGAACACCTCATCCCCGTCACGCAAGGCAGGAATGGCTTTGGGGGAAACAAAGGAACCGGCTTCGATGCGGCTGAAACCGGCGAGAGAAAGTTGGTCGATCAAGGCGATCTTGTCAGCGGTGTCCACCCACGTCCGCTCGATCTGTAAACCGTCGCGCGGCGACACTTCCTGCACGATCAGGCGCTGGGAGAAGTCGGTGATCATTGCACCACCCCGCTGTGCTTGAGTTGGGCAATGTCGGCGGCGCTGATGCCCAGCTCGCCGAGCACGCTGTCGGTGTGCTGCCCGAGCGCAGGGCCTTGCCAGTTCACCGAGCCTGGGGTTTCCGAGAGTTTCGGCACGATGCCTGGCATCTTCACCGTGGCCCCGCCCGGCAAATCGGCGTCGAGAATCATCCCGCGCGCCTGGTAATGCGGGTCGGCGACGATGTCCGCGACGTTATAGATCCGTCCCGCCGGCACCTCCGCCTGCTCCAGCGCCTTGAGCACCGCGTCAATGGGCAAGGCCGACGACCACGCGCTGATCGCCCCATCGAGCCTGTCGCTCTGGGCGGCGCGGCCGTCGTTGTGGGCGAACTCGGGGGCCTCGGCCAGATCGGCGCGGCCAATGGTCTGCATCAGGCGTTTGAAGATCGGATCGCTGTTGCCGGCGATGACCACGTAGGCGCCGTCGGCGGTCGGGTAGGTGTTGGACGGTGCAATGCCCGGCAGCGCGCCGCCACTGCGTTCACGGACGTGGCCGAGCATGTCGTATTCCGGCACCAGGCTTTCCATGACGTTGAACACGCTTTCGGCCAGGGACACATCGACCACCTGGCCGTCGCCCTGGCCGGTCTTGACCCGCAACAGCGACATCAGCGCGCCCATCACCGCGTGCATCGAGGCCAGCGAATCGCCCAAACTGACCCCGACCCGCGCCGGCGGCGACCCGGGGGTGCCGGTGGTGTAGCGGATGCCGCCCATGGCTTCGCCGATGGCGCCGAAGCCGGGGCGATCGCGGTAGGGCCCGGACTGACCGTAGCCGGAAATGCGCACGAGGGTGAGTTTGGGGTTCAACGCGTGGAGCACGTCCCAGCCCAGCCCCAGTTTTTCCAGCGCGCCGGGCCGCAGGTTTTCGATCAACACGTCCGCGCTTTCAGCCAGCCGCTTGACGATGTCGATGCCTTCGGGCGATTTGAGGTTCAGCGAAAGGGATTTCTTGTTGCGCGACTGCAGGTACCACCACAGCGAAGTGCCTTCGTGCAGCTTTCGCCATTTACGAAGCGGATCGCCCTGCCCCATGGATTCGATTTTGATCACTTCGGCACCGAACTCGCCCAGCAGGCGGGCGGCGAAGGGAGCAGCGATCAGCGTGCCGATTTCAATGACGCGCACGCCTTGAAGGGGGCCTGTCATAGCGGTTACCTCGAGTCTTTCTTGGAATTTGTCGCCCAGACTAGAGGAACGCGGTTCAGCAAATCCAACCGTCAGTTGGCAACGGCCGTTCGCGAAACGCGAAGGCTTAGCGGTCCTGGCTGTGCAGGTGCTCGAACAGCAACTGGCTGACCGGCGACAGCGCCGCGGTGTCGCGGACCACCAGAATCAGTGTGCGCCGGGCCCAGGCATCGCTCAGGCCCACGGCCTTGAGGCCCAGGGACGGGCCGAGCAGGTCGAACGCCTTGCGCGGCAGCACGCCGATGCCCATGTCGGCCTGGACCATCCGGCACATGGCGTCGAAGCCCGGCACATGGATGCGCACCCGCAGCGGTCGGCCGTGAGCGCGCGCAGCGTTCTGGGTGCGCATGTTGATGGAGCTGGCGGCGTGCAGACCGATGTAGTCGCTGCCGAGGGTGTCTTCGAAGGCCACCTGCTGCAGCCCGGCGAGCGGGTGATCGTCACGCATCACGACGACCAGTTCGTCGCGGCGATAGGGTGCGCTGTGGAGCCCCTGAACATCGGTGTCTTCAGAGCAGATGCCGATGTCCGCGACACCGTCGACCAAGCCCTGCACGACGCCGTTGCTGGGCCGCTCTTCAAGATCGACTTTGACCAGCTCATGGCTGGCGACAAAGGCGTGCAGGTCTTCCGGCAAGAACTGAATGATGGCCGAGAGGTTGGCCAGCATGCGCACATAACCGCGCATGCCCTGGAGGTGCTCGTCGAGTTCAAGGCCCATTTTTTCCAGATCGGAGAGCATGCGCCGGGCGTGGTGCAGCATCGTCTCGCCGGCGGCCGTCAACAGCATGCCTTTGGCATTGCGCAGGAACAGGCCGATGCCGAGCACTTCTTCCAGCTCCATCAGCCGCTTGCTGGCGGCCGACACGGCAATCGCCTCGCGCGCCGCCGCCCGGGTCAGCGTGCCTTCTTCGTACACCGCCACGAACAGCTTCAGGGTGATCAGGTCGAGACGACGGATGAGGTTTTTGTGGAGCATGGGACGTACTCGATCAAGGTCCGGCCGAAAGAATACACGGGTTGGCGAGCGGGCATGGCTGAAGCCGGTGCTACTGGATGCGCGCGTCGTCTGTGGGACTGGCTTTAGCCGGGAAGTGGCCAGCACGTTCGCCATCCATTTTGCGGTGTGACGTCCGACGCCTTCGCGGCTAAAACCAGTCCTACCAGGGATCCGTGGTGTGCCAGTAGTAATCCACTATCAAGCTGAACCGATTCAGGTCGATATACCGGTGATTTCTATTTTTATGGACAGCCCCGACATGAACCTCAGACGCCTCAACATCGCTCCCCGCTCCCTGATCTGCTTCGGCTTTTTCGCCGTGTTGATCTCCGCCGTCGGACTGTTCTCACTGATGCAATCGTCCAAGCTCAAAGATGCCCGGGACGCACTGCAGGACAACGTACTCCCCACCCTCCTCGCCATCGCCGATATCAAAAATGATCTGCTGACCATCCGCCTCGGCAACACCAGCCTGCGCGCTGCGCAGAGCGCCGCCAGCACCGACTCGGCCATGAAACGCGTCAGCCAGGGCCGCGCTGACCTCGAGCGCGATACCAAACGCCTGAAAACCCTCTTGATCAGTGAGCGTGGTTTGAGTGCCTACGCGCAGATGGAGCGCGACATGCAGGCCTACCTCGCCGTGCACGCGCGCTTTCTCGACGCCGTGGCGCAGAAGCGTGATGACGTTGTCGCCTCGCTGACCGAGCCGTCCGGGGAACAGACCCGCGCGGCAGACGCACTCGCCAAGGACATCGCGACCATCGCCGACCTCGGCAACCAGAAAATGCAGGACTCAAATGTCGCGGCAAATGAAAGTTACGCCCAGGCCCGCGAGGTCATCATCGCCGCCATCGTGGTCGCGCTGGTCGCCACCCTTGCCCTGGCGGCACTGTTCACCCGCAGCCTGGTTGCGCCGATCGCCAAAGCCCTGGCCGTCGCGGAAAACATCGCTGCCAATGACCTGAGCAAGCCGATTCAAGTGGACGGTTCCGACGAGCCGGGCCGCCTGCTGCAAGCACTGTCGGTGATGCAGCAGAACCTGCGCCACACGCTTTCGGAGCTGGGCCACTCGTCCAATCAGCTGGCGTCGACCTCGGAAGAAATGACCGCGGTGACCGAAGAATCCCTGCGCGGGGTTCAGCGTCAGAACGACGAAATCAATCAGGCCGCCACGGCCATCAATCAGATGAGCGCGGCGGTGGAAGAAGTCGCCCACAACGCCTCCCTGGCCTCGACAGCCGCGCGGGATTCCAGCGACTCGGCGGAACAGGGCCGCCTGCGGGTCAACGAAACCATTTCGGCGATCAACGCGCTGCACGACTCGGTCGGCAGCACAGCGGACGAGATCAATGGGCTGGCCGGCCAGGTGCAGAACATCAGCGGCGTGCTGGACGTGATTCGCGGCATCGCCGATCAGACCAACCTGCTCGCCCTCAACGCGGCCATCGAAGCCGCCCGTGCAGGCGAAGCCGGACGCGGTTTCGCGGTGGTGGCCGACGAAGTCCGCGCCTTGGCGCACCGCACCCAGCAGTCCACCGCCGAGATCGAAAAGATGATCGACTCGATTCAGGGCGGCACCCACAAGGCGGTCACCGCCATGGGTCAGAGCAGCGAGCGCGCCCGGGTCAGCCTGGACGTCGCCGGTGCCGCCGGTCGTGCCCTCGCCGACATCAAAACCGCCATCGTGTTGATCAACGAGCGCAACGTCAGCATTGCGACGGCCACGGAACAACAGGCCCAGGTCGCGCGGGAAGTCGATCGCAACCTGACCAGCATCCGCGACCTGTCGCTGCAGACGTCTGCCGGCGCCCATCAGACCTCGGCGGCGAGCAACGAGCTGTCGCAACTGGCGGTGGGCCTGAACGGTCTGGTGATGCAATTCAGAACTTAATGGCACCGACGGAATCGCACCACTGAGCCGCCTGTTTGCGGCATCAGACGATTTCGGAGGTAAAGCATGAAGTTTGTGAAGCTGGGTTCCACGGGACTGGACGTGTCGAGGCTGTGCCTGGGGTGCATGACGTTTGGCGAGCCAGACGCCGGCACGCACCCGTGGACGCTGGATGAGAACGCCAGCCGGCCGATCATCAAGCACGCGGTCGAGCAAGGCATCAACTTCTTCGACACGGCCAACAGCTATTCGGCAGGCACCTCGGAAGTCATCGTCGGCAAGCTGTTGAAAGAATTCACCCGTCGCGAAGAAACCGTCATCGCGACCAAGGTGTTTTTTCCGGCCAACATGTGGGAAGGCTCCAAGCGGCCCAACGAACAGGGCCTGTCGAGGAAAGCCATCATGGCCAACATCGACGCCAGCCTGACGCGGCTGGGCACCGACTACGTTGACCTGTACCAGATTCATCGCTGGGATTATCACACCCCCATCGAAGAAACCATGGAAGCGCTGCATGACGTGGTGCGGGCCGGCAAGGCGCGTTACATCGGCGCGTCGTCGATGTTCGCCTGGCAGTTCGCCAAGGCTCAGCAGGTGGCGACGGCCCATGGCTGGAGCCGCTTTGTGTCGATGCAGAACTACCTGAATCTGGTGTATCGCGAAGAACAGCGCGAGATGATTCCGCTGTGCCTGGATCAGGGCGTCGGGCTGATGCCGTGGAGCCCGATGGCCCGCGGCAGGCTCACCCGGCCCCACGGCCAGCAGACTGAACGCACCAAGACCGACATCTCCGGCCAGTCGTTTTACGAGGCAACGGAAGCCGAAGATGGCCGCGTCATCGATGTGGTCGAGCAGATTGCCGGCGAGCGCGGCGTGCCCATGGCGCAAGTCGCGTTGGCGTGGGTGTTGGCCCAGCGTGGCGTGTCGGCACCGATCGTCGGCGCCTCCAAGCCGGACCATCTGGACGATGCGATCGCGGCATTGGACCTGATGCTCAGCGACGAGGAAGTCAAACGCCTTGAAGCGCCCTACGTTCCCCACGCTGTCACGGGCTTCGCGTGAAGCCCAACGGCAGTTCCGGGCTTGCCACCGGCCGGGCCGTCGTGCTGTTCGACGGCACCTGCAAGCTGTGCAATGGCTGGGCGACCTTCATCATCAGCCAGGACCACGAGCAGCGGCTGACGCTCGCGGCGGTGCAGTCGCCCGAGGGTCAGGCGCTGCTGAAATGGGCGGGGTTGCCCCAGGATCAGTTCAACACCATCGTGCTGGTGGAGAATGACCGTTTTTACGTCCGCTCGGACGCAATGTTCAAGATCCTCGCCCACCTCCCCGCCCGATGGCACTGGCTGCTCGTCGCGCGGGTTTTCCCGAGGGTGCTGCGCGACTGGCTGTACGACAAGATCGCGCTGAACCGCTACAAACTGTTTGGCCGTTATGACGCCTGTCGCTTGCCTGCCGCGGATCATCCCGGCCGTTTCTTGAACCAGAACGCCCTCAACGACCGCTAACTCTTCAGCGGCTGAAATGCCGTCTTCGTGAGCAAGCTCACTCCCACACGTCTTGGGCATGGCTCTAGAGGTCTAGTCAGTCTCATACCGAAAAGTTCCACTATATGGGACAGACAATCACATATTGAGATCTCGGGGTATGTCGTCTATGGTGAAACCTCTCCGCTCCTCATAGCCACTATAAAAACAACAGGAAGTCCCATGCCCACGCCATCTCTGGATTCGGGCCTGCACGCCAGCACCATGAAGCGCCTCAACCTCAAGTTGATCCCCTTCCTGATGCTGCTGTACATGGTCGCGTACATCGACAAGTCGAACATTTCCGTCGCCGCGTTGCAGATGAATGCCGAGCTGGGCCTGACCGCTCGCATGTATGGCATCGGCGTAGGCCTGTTCTTTCTGACGTACATCCTTCTTGAAGTCCCCAGTAGCGTCATCCTCACGCGGGTCGGCGCGCGGCGCTGGATTGCGCGGATCATGATCACCTGGGGCATCGTCGCGGCGGGCATGGCGTTTGTGCAGAGCGCCAATCAGCTGTACGGCATGCGCCTGTTGCTGGGCGCTGCGGAGGCCGGTTTCACGCCGGGGATCATTTACTACCTGTCGCAGTGGTACCCGAAGACCGATCGGGCCAAAGCCATGTCGTTCTTCTACATTGGCGCCGCGCTGGCGTCGGTGATCGGCCTGCCGCTGTCGGGCGCGTTTCTGCACCTGGACGGGTATTTCGGTGTGAGTGGCTGGCGCTGGCTGTTTCTGCTGGAGGGCCTGCCGGCGGTGATCCTCGGGATTGTCGTGTTGCGCTACCTGCCTGACTCGCCGCAGACCACCCACTGGCTGCAAGACGATCAGAAAGACTGGCTGAGCCGCACCATCGCGGCCGAGCAAGCGAACTCGCCGATCTCCCACCACGCCGCCTGGCAGACCGCATTCCGCAGCCGTCAGGTCTGGCTGCTGAGCCTGTTCTGGCTGTTGCAGGCGTTCGGCACCATCGGCATCACGCTGTTCCTGCCGCTGATCGTCAAATCGGTGTCCGGCCAGGAATCGTTCACCGTCAGCGTCATGTCCGCGCTGCCCTTCCTGTTCGCCTGCGTGTTCATGTACTTCAATGGCACCCATTCCGACCGCAAGGGCGAGCGCGGCTGGCACTTGGCGCTGCCGCTGATGGCCGCCGGGGTGCTGCTGGCGCTGGCGGTGTGGACCAGCAACCCGTGGCTGGCGTACGCCTTGCTGGTGCTGGCGGTCGGTCTGAACTGGGCCGCCACGCCGGTGTTCTGGGCGACCACCACCGAATACCTGTCGGGCGCTGCGGCCGCGGCGTCCATCGCACTGATCAACTCCATCGCCAACATCGCCGGCCTTGGCCTGCCGCCCGTCATGGGCTGGATAAAGGACGCCACGCAAAGCTACGACTACGCCCTGCTGCTGGTCTCTGCAGCCTTGTTGGCCGGCGGTGTGCTGGGACTGTTCCTGGCCCGTTCGCCCCGTGCCGCACCTGTCACCGCCCGCGCAACTCCCCCCGCTGCTGCTCCTGTCCCAAGAGGTTTAAATGAAGCCAAGGCTCCTTAAAATCGCCCGCTTGCCGGCCATGCTCGATGACGCGCTGAACGCGACCTACGACGTGGTGGACGCCGATCAAAACGGCACCGGCGTCGGCGAATCGACCGCCGACATCCGCGCCATGGTCGCCAATGGCGAATCCACGGTCAGCCGTCAGTTGATCGCCAGCCTCCCTGCGCTGGAAGTCATCGTTGTGTTTGGCGTGGGCTACGACGGCGTTGATGTGTCGGCGGCGCGGGAGCGTGGCATCCGCGTCACCCACACCCCCGACGTGCTCACCGAAGACGTCGCCGATTTCGCCATGGCCTTGATGCTGGGCATCGCCCGCAACCTGCGGGTGGCCGACCGTTTCACCCGCTCGGGCGCCTGGGCAAATGGCCCCATCGCATTCAGCCGCAAGGTCAGCCGGGCGCGCCTGGGCATCATTGGCCTCGGTCGCATTGGCGCCGCCATCGCCCGCCGCGCCCAAGGCTTCGATATGTCGATCGCCTACACCGGGCGGCGGCCTCAGGACGTCGGGGTCACGTACTACCCGTCAGCCCTCGAACTGGCCGCTGCGGTGGATTTTCTCGTCGTCGCGGTCGGCGGCGGCGCCAGCACCCATCATCTGGTGGACGCCAAGGTGCTGGAGGCGCTGGGCCCCAAGGGCTATCTGATCAACGTCGGCCGTGGCAGCGTGGTCGATGAAACCGCCCTCGCCCGGGTCCTCGCCGAGGGTCGTCTGGCCGGCGCGGCGCTGGACGTCTACGAAGACGAGCCGCACCCCATCGCTGCGCTTCTGAATTTGGATAACACCTTACTCACCCCGCACATGGCCAGCGCCACCTGGGACACCCGGCAGGCGATGTCCGATCTGGTCATGGCCAACCTCCACGCCTGGCACAGCGGCGCAGACTTGCCCACGCCCGTGCCGGAATAAGCCGATGCTGCCTGCGCCTGGCTGAATGAAAGAACCGAGTCGCAGAAGACGGAATTCGTTGCCTGTTGGCAGTGAGGATTTGGAGGTATGGTGTGGCTTTCCCCTGCCAAGGAAGATCCATGGCCACGCACCCCTCCAGCCACGCTCAAAAGCACCTCGCCGTTCTCATTGATGCGGACAACGCCCCCGCCGCCATCGTCGAAGGTCTGTTCGAAGAAATCGCCAAATATGGCGTCGCCAGCGTCAAGCGCATCTACGGCGACTGGACCGGGCCGCAGCTCGGCGGCTGGAAGAAGGTCCTGCTGGATCATTCAATCCAGCCCATCCAGCAATTCGCCTACACCAAAGGCAAGAACGCCACCGACAGCTCGCTGATCATCGACGCCATGGACCTGCTGTACACGCGGCGCTTCGACGGCTTTTGCCTGGTCTCCAGTGACAGCGACTTCACCCGCCTGGCCTCGCGACTGCGCGAAGAAGGCCTGACCGTGATTGGCTTCGGAGAAGAGAAAACGCCCCGGCCGTTCGTGGCGGCCTGCGACAAATTCATCTACATCGAACTGCTCCGCGAAGAGGTCATCGCTGCCGCCAGCACAGAGCAGACGCTCGGTGCCCCCGCGCAGTCAGACGTGGCAAAACCCGTTGCGGTCGAGGCACCGAAACGACCCAAAGCGCCCATCAGTTTCATCGCGAAAATCCTCGACGACATCGCCGACGAAGACGGCTGGGTGCAGCTCGGCGCCCTCGGCACCAACATCACCAAGCTGCGACCGGAATTCGACCCGCGCACCCATGGGTACAGAAAGCTCAGCGACCTGATCAAGGGCTACCCGCAAGCCTTCGAGCTGCAGGCCAGACCCGCGTCCAGTGGCACGGCGGTGATGTACGTCCGGCACAGACAAAACGGTAAATAACCCATCAGCCTGTTTCATTTATGGAGCCCTCCATGCCCGTTTTCTCAGTTGACTATCGCTTCAAAGACCAACACCGCACCCATCGCTTCGAGCTGAATCAGCCAGCGTTGTCAGCGTCCGACGCCGCGATGCACCTGCTTGAGCTGCATTTCGGCGACAGCGAAAACAGCCTGATCATGCCCAATGCCGATGCCGAACCGGATGAAATCATCGAACAGGCCAGCCAGCTCGGGCTGACGGACATTCGCGTCACCCAGGCGGCGAGCGATGACGTCCGGTAAAACGCGTTGAACCCTGCGGCGGCACCTGCATCCGATCACTACGACTGAACATTTCCCGACTGACAGGTGCCCCATGATCGAGATCAACAGCTACACGACCGTCAAACGCCGAGAGCGCGTGCCCCACGACGTATTCGCTCATTACTGGCGTGACGTCCACGGCCCGCTGTGCTCGCGGCTTCCGGGCCTTGGCTTGTACATCCAGCACCACTTTTCCCGGCAGCAGGATGCGCACCTGTGGCCCCTCGCCGATGGCATCAGCGAGATCCAGGATTACGAACTGGACGGTGGCGTGGAGATCGGTTTCGAGTCCGCCGCTGACCAGAAGCTGTTTCAGGAGGCCAGCCCGATTCTGTTCTCGGACGAGCAGAACATGTTCGACGAAACCCTGGCCTACGCCCTGCCTGACGGCTCGCTGACCCTGACCAACGCGCTGGCGGATGAGCGGTTCAACGGCACCGACACCTTTGACCGGATTCACATCCACTTCAGCCCGCGGGAGACCCTGGCGCAGCTGCACGCGTACCTGAAGTCAGACCTGGGGCCGCTGCTGGCGGCGGCCGACGACGTGGTCAAGGTTTGTCTGCACCTGTGCGACCCCTTCGAAAACGACGGCCAGCACCCACCTGCGCCCAACGTCGCGCACTTCGCCAACCCGGCGCGTGCCGAATTGGCCGTGCTGGAAATCGCGTTCACCTCGCCACTGGCGCGTCGTCGTTTCTTCCAGAGCGACGTGTTCCAGAACACCCTGCCTGAACAGTCGAAGCACATCGCCCAGCTCAAGACGTTCGCCGTCTCGGGGCTCTACACCTACGTGCGCGACAAGTCCCTGACCACCGCCGGACTGCGCGGCAGTCGGGCGGCCGAGTTGATTGAGTACCTCGGCGCGGTGAATCAGGTTCAGCCGGACGTGAAGGCGCTGATGCTCAAAGGCACCCAAGCCAGCTAGCGGTTTCTGTTGGCGGCCGTGGCTCACGGCTGCCGACGTTTCCATGGCCTGTCGGGAAACGCCACCGCCTCTTGATTGATCTGATCCATGCATCAAAGGATGAAAAAATAACGATTATCGTCGTCTGAAAATTGCCACAGAATCTCCAGTTACAAGCGCTTACAAACTCAAAAAAAACGCTGGAGAACAACATGCATCAGCCGCCAAGCCAGACCTCCTCCGGGAAGTCCAGGGCAGGAATGGTCTTCCGGGTCACCTCCGGAAACTTTCTTGAACAGTTCGACTTCTTCCTCTTCGGCTTCTACGCCACCCAGATCGCCTCCGCCTTCTTTCCCGCCAGCAACGAATTCGCCTCGTTGATGATGACCTTCGCTGTGTTCGGTGCAGGCTTCCTGATGCGACCCCTGGGCGCCGTGCTGCTGGGCGCGTACATCGATGATGTCGGCCGCCGTCGCGGCCTGATCGTGACGCTGGCGATCATGGCCAGCGGCACGTTGCTGATTGTCCTGGTGCCGGGTTATGCCACGATCGGCCTCTGGGCACCGGCGCTGGTCTTGCTCGGACGGCTGCTGCAGGGATTCTCCGCCGGCGCAGAGATGGGCGGCGTGTCCGTCTACCTCGCCGAAATGGCAACGCCGGGGCGCAAGGGTTTCTACGCCAGTTGGCAATCGGCCAGTCAGCAGGTGGCCATCGTCGTCGCCGCCGCCCTGGGTTACGGGCTCAATCAATGGCTTGCCCCGGCCGAACTGTCGGCGTGGGGCTGGCGCATTCCGTTTGCCGTCGGCTGCCTGATCATCCCGTTCATTTTCCTGCTGCGCCGCAGCCTTGAAGAAACCGCAGAATTCACCACGCGCAAACACCGCCCGACGATGAAGGAGGTGTTCGCCACCCTCCTCGGCAACGCCAGTGTGGTGATCCTCGGCATGCTGATGGTGGCAATGACGACCACCGCCTTTTACATGATCACCGTGTACGCACCGACCTTCGGCCGCTCGGTGCTGCAGCTCAGCACCAGTGACGCCCTGATCGTGACCCTGCTGGTGGGGGTCTCGAACTTCTTCTGGCTGCCCATCGGCGGCGCCCTGAGTGACCGACTGGGACGCAAGCCGCTGCTGCTGGCGATGTCATTGCTGACGCTGGTCACGGCGTATCCGGCGCTGTCATTCCTGGCCCAGGCGCCGACCTTTGCCCACATGCTCGAAGTGCTGCTGTGGTTCTCGTTTCTCTACGGTATTTACAACGGCGCGATGATTCCGGCGCTCACCGAAATGATGCCCGTCGAGGTGCGCGTCGCGGGTTTCTCCCTCGCCTACAGCCTGGCGACAGCGATCTTCGGTGGCTTCACGCCGGCGGTTTCGACCTGGCTCATTCACCTGACCGGGGACAAGGCAGCGCCGGCTTACTGGATGATCTTCGCCGCCCTGTGCGCCTTTACCGCGACGCTGGTGCTGTACCGCCGTCTCGCCACTCAGTCACTCGCCACTGCTTGAAGGACCCTGTCATGAATTCTTTACTTAAACCCCTCTGCGTTATGGCGCTGACCAGCTGCGCCTACGGCAATCTTGCGCACGCCGAAGAGCTGACCGTCATGACCTCGGGCGGCTTTACTGCGGCCTATCAGCACCTCGGGCCGGAGTACGCCGAACACAGCGGCAACACGCTTAAAACCGTGCTTGGCCCGTCGATGGGTAAAGCGGCGGAAGCCATCCCCAACCGGTTGAGTCGCGGCGAGCACGCGGATGTGGTGATCATGGTGGGCTACGCCCTGGATGACTTGATCAAACAGGGCAAGGTCGACGCCGGCTCGCGTGTGGAACTGGCGGACTCGCGCATCGGCATGGTGGTGAAGGCCGGCGCCGACAAACCGGCCATCGGCACCGATGCCGAGCTGAAACAAACCTTGCTGGCGGCCAAGTCAGTGGCTTATTCAGACAGCGCAAGCGGCGTCTACATCGAGAAAGAGCTGTTCAAGAAGCTTGGCGTTGAGCCGCAGCTGGCGCCCAAAGGCAAAATGATCGAGCGCATTCCGGTGGCCTCCGTCGTGGCCAAGGGTGACTACCAGCTCGGCTTCCAGCAGGTCGCAGAATTGTTGCCGATCCCGGGCGTAACCTTCGTCGGCAAGATTCCGGAAGACGTGCAGTCGGTGACCCGCTATGCCGCCGGCATTCCGAAAAATGCCGATCACCCCGTGGAAGCGAAGGCACTGCTCAAGTTCCTGTCGTCCCCCGACGCGCAGGCCAGCATCCGCGAAACCGGCCTGGACTCAGTCCCGCGGTAACGTCCCGGGCAGCGCGCGAATTCGCTGCTCCAGTTCCAGTGCCGCGGGCGTCAATGTGCGTCCGCGGCGTTTTAGCACCCCCATCTGCCTGACCACCTCCGGCTCCACCAGCCTCACTTTCGCCAGAATCGGGTGGGCGGAGATTGGCATGGCAATGGACGGAACCACCGCAATGCCCAGCCCCGCCTCGACCAGCCCCAGCACCGTGGTCACGTGCCGCGCTTCGCAAACGCTGTTCCTGCCCGGCTGCAATCCGGAAAGCGCGCGATCCAGCACCAGGCGATTGCCCGAAGATTTATCCAGCGTAATGCACTCGTGCTCACACGCCTGAGCCCAGGTGACGGTGTCGAGGGTGGACAGCGGATGGTCGCGGCGGCAGGCAACGACGTAGTGCTCTTCGAGCAGCGGACTGAACTCGATTTCCGGCGCCAGGTTGCCGGTGAAACTCACCCCGAAATCGGCTTCGCCGGACGCCACCGCCGCGCTCACTTCATTGGCCGACACGTCGATCAGTCTGATGTTGATCAGCGGGTATTGCGCGTGAAAGCTGCGGATCGCATGGGGCAGGAAGTAGTACGCCGCAGACGGCACGCAGGCCACGGTCAGGGTGCCCCTGCGGTTGGCGCCGCCATCGCCGATGCTGAGCAGGGCCAGGTCCAGGTCATCCAGTAGCCGTTCGACCTGTGGCAAGAACGCCCGCCCGACGTTGGTCAGCGAGACCTTTCGCGTGGTCCGCTCAAACAGTTTGACCCCCAGGGCGGACTCAAGCTTTTCGATGCGACGGCTCAGCGCCGACTGGGTGATGCGGATGGACTCGGCCGCCCGGCGAAAGCCCTGCTTTTCAACCACCGCGCGAAAAGCCTGGAGGTCATTGAGGTCGAAGTGGATGTTCACGGCATGTCGTCGCTTTGATCGTAGACGGGCATCAATGGTAAAGCGGAACCTGTCGGCGAGCTATCCCGGGGCAAGTCGCGCGGCTCGCCCCGGGCTCGACGGAATGACTTAGTAAAGCGTGTCGGCGATTCGGCCCGGCAGCGCCTGGTCATACGCATCACCGTCGATGGCCGCCTGGGACACCTCTTTGAGAATCTGCCCCGCTGTCGGCAACGCGCTGCGCGGCACCTGCTTTGAGGCATCCCACAGCCCTGCCCTGATCACCGCTCGGCTGCACTGGAAATAGACGCTAGTGACGGTGATGCGCAGCACCGATTTCGGCGGCTTCCCGTCCACGGCAAAACGCTCCAGCAGCTCCGGCGAGATGGAGATCTGCGCCGTGCCGTTGACGCGCAGGGTTTCGCCGACGCCCGGGACGATAAACAGCAGTGCGACGCGCGGGTCTTCGACGATGTTGCGCAGGGTGTCGATGCGGTTGTTGCCGCGCCGGTCCGGCAGATACAGCGTTTTGCTGTCTTCGATGTGTACGAAGCCCGGCTGATCGCCCCGCGGCGAAGCATCCAGGCCGCCTGCACCCGACGAGGCGAGGATCACGAAGGACGCCGCTTCGATGAACGGCCGGTAGACCGGGTGGATGTGGTCGACTTCCTTGACCAGGGACGGCGGCGCGATCGGGCCATACACCGCTTCCAGTGCCTGTACGGTGGTCAGGTATGAGCTGTCTTCAAGGTCCATTGTGGGCTCTCTACAATTTCTTCGTGGCTGGACAGGTTCAGCATGCTGTGACGTTTCATACCCGTTCGGGGCAATAGTGCCAGACGCATGTGGCAGATTGACCGGCGATCTGATTCACTGCCTGCCTTTTCACCGTCCAGCATCTGCACACCGGGTAAACAGGCATGAACCGTCGCAAGAAACTCAACCAGATACTCAAAGCCAACGCAAAAAAGGCAAGTGCCAAACTGGCGCCGAAGAACAAAGACATATACATCAGCAAGGCCGACCGGTTGAAGCTGGCGGCGGAGGCGAATGCTGAAGCCGCTTCAGATCCCACGACCGAATCCGCGCCTGGAGCGGCCAGCCCTTCCGAGCCGGTTTGAACGCCCTCAGTTTGCAGCGCCACTGCCGACGCCTTCCCGTTGTAGGACCGGCTTCAGCCGGGAACAGGCCAGCGGCGACGCCCTCAATTTTGCAGCGTGATTGCCGACGCTTTCCCGGCTAAAGCCGGTCCCACGGAAAGCGCACGGTGTCAGTGGGACCGGCTTCAGCCAGGAAGAGGCCAGTGCGTACGCCATCAATTTTGCAGTGCGACTGCCGACGCCTTCCCGGCTAAAGCCGGTCCCACGGAAAGCGCCGGCTTTAGCCGGGCAGCGTCTTCGATCACCGCCCGTACACGATCGGCATCGGCGGCGGTGACCGGGCTATACACGATCATCGACAGGTCCAGTCGTCCGTCCACCGCAAAATTGGAGTATTCCAGCTCAATGACTCCGTGGGGATCGTGGCGCAGGCGCTTGGTGCCTTCGCCCTGAAGCCTCACGTCGTTGTCCTGCCACAGCGCCGCAAACTCGGGGCTCAGGGTGCACAGTTCTTCAGCCAACTGGGTGACCTCGGAAGCAGCACCGGCGCGGGTCGCGTCCGCCCGAAACGCCGCGACGATGAAACGCGCGACAGCGTTCCAGTCTGCCTGCCGGGCCTGGGCGCGCGGGTTGCAGAACATCAGGCGCAAGATGTTCCGCTGCCCAACCGGCAGCAGGCTGTAGTCGGTGAAGACCGCCGCTGCTGCGGTGTTCCAAGCCAGCACGTCCCACGTCGCCGTCTTGATAAACGCGGGGCTGAACGCCAGGGTATCGAGGACGCGTTGCAGGCGCGGCGTCACCCCGTCAGGCGCGCTGTAGACCACTTCCGGCGGATGGCCGAAGGCGAGCATGAAAGCGTGCTCGCGCTCGGGTGCGGTCATCAACAGACTTTCGGCAATCCGGTTCAGCACTTGGGCGAGGGTGCACCGCCCCGCCCCTGCTCCAGCCACGTGTACCAGGTCGCGCTGATATTGGCGCGCTGCGCGACTTCTTCCCGGCGCAAACCCGGTGTACGTCGTCGGCCGGAAAAACCGAAACTGGCCGGATCCAGACGCGCCCGGCAATCCTTCAGATACGTGCCCAGCAAATGAACAGACGGGTTGGCCATGATGATCCTGTTAGTTCGTATACCCTGATAACGTCACGTCTTTTAAGCGGATAAACGTTACGCGCATCCTGCCGGCTTCAGCAAAAGGAGTTTTCAGCAATGCGCGTATTTCTTACCGGCTCCACAGGTTTTATCGGTTCCCGGGTTGCTCGGGAATTACTCACCGCAGGTCATCAGGTGATGGGGATGACGCGTTCCCAGGCCGGCGCCGACGCACTGCGGGCCATCGGTGCCGAACCCTGTCGCGGCACCCTTGAAGACCTCGCCAGCCTCAGACGGGGCGCTGATCTGTGCGACGCGGTCATTCACACCGCGTTCGATCACGACTTCGCCCACTTCATTGACAACTGCCAGAAAGACGCCTGTGCCATTGCCGCGCTGGGCGAGGCGCTGAACGGCTCGCAACGCCCGCTGCTGATCACTTCGGCGACGCCGATGGGCTCGTCGGCACCGGGCGAGCCTGCCGATGAGGATCATTTCAATCCCGAGCATCCCAACCCCCGGGCCGCCTCGGAACTGGCCGCAGAGGCGCTTTTACAACGCGGCCTCAACGTCGTGGTGATGCGCCTGTCGCAAATCCACGACACGGCCAAACAGGGCCTGGCCACCGAACTCATCAGACACGCGCGGCAGACAGGCGTCTCGGCTTACGTCGATGAAGGTCTGAATCACTGGTCCGCCGCGCACATTTCAGACACTGCCCAGCTGTATCGTCTCGCGCTGGAAAAATACCAGCCCGGCGCTCGCTATCATGCAACCGCCGAAAGCCACATCCCATTCCGCCTCATTGCCCAAACCTTGGGCGAAGGCCTTGGCCTGCCCGTTGCGTCGGTGCCGGCGGACGAGGCGATGGCAAGGTTCGGCTGGCTGTCGAGCTTTGTCGGGCGAGACATGGCGAGCCATAGCAACAAAACCCGCGAACGGTTGGACTGGGTGCCGACCGGGCCGGGGCTGATCGAGGATCTCAAAGGGTGTTTTCAGCAGCGGTGAATGATTCGTGGAGACAGAGCTGCCGCGTCTAACGAAAGGCCCGTGCGCGCCACGGGCTACAACGCGTCAGAACCCCAGGAGAAGCGATAAGCGCGAACAGGCGCCGGCGGCTGGCAGCGACCATCATCCGCGTCGGGCCCGACGATCAACCACTCGGCCCTCGACGTTGATCCCAACTGGCGAGCCTTGGCCGCTACAAAACAGCGCTCAACCTCGGCGGCGGGCACCAGGGCAAAGGCGGATGGATGGGTGCGCAACCAGAGCGCGGCGTGCTCGACGGCGGATTGATCGGCAAACCCGAAATGCACCACCGGCTGGCGCGCGAACAGCCAGTGCCCTTCTCGCCAGCCGACCAACACCAGTTCGGCGCCGTCAGTCAGCCGGTCCGCTTCGACCATGAGGGCCTTGTGGGGATTAGGCCCGTCGGTGTATGGCTCGACGAAGCCACGGGCGAACCACAGACAAAACCAGGCCACCACCGCCACGCCAAACACGGCGCGGGCTTTCGGGCGATCGCCAAACCAGCGTCGGAGCAGCCACGGAATCAGCGGCGCGGCGGCCAGCACCAGGCCGGGTAGCGCAGGGAAGATATAGATTTTGCGCTTGCCAGTGCTCAGGCAGAAAAACAGCACCACCAAGACCACCCAACCCAGCAACAGCAGTATTCGGGCGTCGCGCTTTTGCAGTTGCCGACGCCAGGCGGGAACCAGCCACGGCAACGCCAGCACCAACGGCAGCCAGTACTGCGGGATGACGGTCAGGAAATACCAGAACGGTTCGCGGTGATCCCATGCCGACGCGTAGCGGCCACCGGTCTGGCGAAACAGGATCTCCTTCAGGTACCCCACTTCGTCAGCGCCACCCTTGAGCCAGACCGTGGCAAGCAGCGGGACAACCCAGACCGCACACCCGGCCAGCACCAGCAGAAAACCGGTCGCCCAGCGAAGCCCCTGCCCCGGCATGACCGCCACACCCGGCCATCGCTTGCGCACGGCGTAGCCGTAGGGCACCAGCATCAGCGCCGGCAGAAAACCGACCCCCTTGCTGATGATCCCCAGGCCCATCGCCAGACACCCCAGGTAGAACCAGCCCCACGCCGGCCCCAGCAGAAGATGCCGAACCGTGCCGTAGAAGCCCAGCGCGACCCACAGGCACAGGAAGCTGTCGATCTGGCCGGTGCGCAGGATGCTGTAGGTCTGGTAAGTCGCCAGAAACAGCAGCGCGGCAATGCGCCCCACCCTGCGGCACCAAAGGCGCCGGCCCAAATCGTACAACACCGCCGTGGCGGTGCCCGCCGAGAGCAGGCCCGGGATGAAAAGAGCCAGCGACGGCGAACCGGTGAGCCAGGTGAAAAACGCCACTGTCCACATGAACAACGGCGGCTTGTCACCATAGATTTCCCCGGCCCGATGGGGGATCAGCCAACTGCCGCTGTGGAGCATCTCCAGCGCTACGCCCAGAAAACGTTCTTCGTCGACATTCAGCGGCTGCCTGATGCCAAAGCCGGCGCCGACCAGCAGCAGCGACAGCACCACCAGCGCCAGGCATTGCCACGCGGGAGAATGAACACGTCCCACCGGCTATTCCTTCAGGTCTTTGTGTTTGGCAATCAGCTGCAGGTTGCGCAGGTAAACCACGAAGCCAAATGACTGACCGATGATGAATACCGGGTCTTCGCGGTAGATCGCATAGGCCAGCAACAACGCGCTGCCAAGCATGCTCAGGTACCAGAAACCCACCGGAATCACGCTGCGTTTCTTGATTTCGCTGTACAGCCACTGCAAAACGAAACGGCCGGTGAAGACCGCTTGGCCGAGAAAGCCCACCGTGAGCCAAAGCGCTTCGCGGGTGAAATTCATCCGTTCATCTCCTCGGGCCGGGTATTGAGTCGCGTGCGGCGCACCAGCCACCAGACGCCGAACAGGTCGAGGATGCCGACCAGCGCCCGGTCCAGATTGCCGTAGTTGGAAACGCCGGCCTGTCGGTGCCGGTGGTGAACCGGATGAACGATCATTCGGCCATGATGGCGCTGGATCAACGCGGGGATGAAGCGGTGCATGTGATCGAAATAAGGCAGTCGCAGAAACGCCGCTCGATGGATCAGCTTCAGCCCGCAGCCTGTGTCCGGCGTGGCGTCCCTGAGCAGGCGGCTGCGCAAGGCATTGGCGAAACGGGACGCCCAGCGCTTGCTCGCAGTGTCTCGCCGGTTGACGCGGTGCCCGGCCACCAAGGTCAGTGGCTCAAGTGGGTTCTGGTCGTTGCCCTGCCCTGCATCGCGCACCAGCGCCAGCATGCCGGGCAAATCGGCAGGGTCGTTCTGGCCGTCGCCGTCCAGCGTTGCCAGCCACTCACCGCGCGCGGCGTGGGCGGCATGCCAGATCGACGTGCTCTGGCCGAGGGAAACCCGGTTGTGCAGGATTCGCAAAGGCTCGTACCCTTCGGCCTTGATCTGCTGCAGGACGCGCAGCGTGTCGTCGGTGCTGCCGTCGTCGACCACCCACACCTCATAGCGCACCCCGGCCAGCGCGGCGCGTACTTCATTGAGCAATGAAGGCAAATTCTGCGCCTCATTTTTTGCCGGGATCAACACCGACACGAACACCGATTCACTCATCACGCCCACCGCGTCGCTTGTTTTGATTGTCTGGCCGGTTGTGCCTGTCTGGCCGGTTGGCCCTGTTTGCCGGGGTAGAAATCGCGATACCAGCGCACGAATTCGGCGACGCCCTGCTCCACCCCTGCCTGCGGGCTGAAGTCGATCCATTTCTCCAGGCCGGACACATCGGCCCAGGTCTGCAGCACGTCCCCCGGCTGAAGCGGCAAATAGTTGCGCTTGGCCTGAATCCCCAGCGCCGACTCCAGGCAGTGAATGAAGTCCAGAAGCTTCACCGGCGCGCCTCGCCCGATGTTGAACAGCTGACACGAGGCGATCCCGTCCACGAGCGGCGGCGGTCTGGGCAGCAGCCGGCTCATCGACTCAGTGATGTCGTCGACGTAAGTGAAATCCCGCGCCATCTCGCCGCCGTTATAAATATCGATGGGCTCGCCATTGAGGATGGCCTGGGTGAATTTGAACAGCGCCATGTCCGGCCGTCCCCAGGGACCGTAGACGGTGAAAAACCGCAGGCCTGTCGCCGGAATCCGGTACAGATGGGAATAGCTGTAGGCCATGAGCTCGTTGGCGCGCTTGGTCGCGGCATACAGGGAAACGGGCTGATCAACGGCGTCTTCCACCGCGAACGGCATCTTGGTGTTGGCGCCGTACACCGAGCTGCTGGACGCGTACACAAGATGCTTCACGGGGTAGGCCCGGCAGGCTTCAAGGACGTTGAGAAACCCGACCAGATTGGCGTCGGCGTATACGCTCGGGTGGTCGATGGAATACCGAACACCGGCCTGCGCCGCGAGATGAATCACCTCGCTGAAGCCGTACGCGCTGAAAAGGCCACGCAATGCGCCTTGGTCGATGATGTCGATTTGCTGAAAGTGAAAGCCTGGGAGGTGTTCAAGCTGTGCGAGCCGGGCACGCTTGAGGTCGACGCTGTAGTAATCGTTGAGGTTGTCGATGCCCACCACGTGAACGCCCTGGCGGCACAGTTTTCTGGCCATGTGAAAGCCGATAAACCCAGCCACCCCTGTGATCAGAACCGTCATTGCGCTGTCGCCCAGCGGCGGCATCGAGCCTGGGTAAGTGCTGCGTATCCTGCGCGTGAGACCGTGACATTCATTTCATGAGTCCTTTTACAGAGCCAGCCCACCGCCCGTAATCACCGGGACGGCTGTCTGACGCTGTCGGATGCTTGATCAAGCGACATGAAACTGTGTCACAGCAATATTTAAGCAATGTGAATGAGGTGAGCGGCACATCGGGTGATGCGATCGAGACGTTGACCGAGTGAAGCGCACAGCCGTTGGGCCATCGGCTCTAGCGCAGCCCTGACGGTTTTTGTCGCCGACAGGCAGCCTCGATCGCATTTATTGACGCCCACACGGTCAACTCGAGAGCCTTATTCCCATCAAGTTCCATGTCAAAAGGACAATGTCATGGCTTCAACCGACCGCAAGCCCACCATCGATTACACCGTAAGAACCGGCCCGGGGACCGTGCAGGTGGACCCCTCCACGGGGGGCGATCAAACCTGGAGCGTCATTCTCCAGCCTGACGGCAAGATCATCGTCGGCGGCGAAAGCTTCCAGACCGCCATTGGTTATCCGGGCTCGCCCGGCGATGAAAGCTACGGCACGCGCGGCAGCTTCACGTCGGTGCGCCTCAACAGCGACGGCAGCCTGGACAACAGTTTCGGCCAGGACGGGATTGCCCTTGTGCCCGCCAGTCTGGATCCGGAAGACGAGGCTTACTACGTGATGGCGGTCCAGGCCGACGGCAAAGTCCTGTCGGCGCAGCCCGGGCTTGGCGGTTTGAAAGTCGAACGCTTCAACGTGGATGGCACCCTGGACACCACGTTCGGCAAAGGCGGCGCCGCAGCACTTGATGTACCGATCAGCACCGATGGAATGGCGATTTACGCCACAGCCGACGGTTCGGTGTACGTCAGCGCTCGCGGCACCTCGCAAGCAGCGGTGTTCAAGCTGGACAGCAGCGGGGCTCCGGCAGAGGATTTCGGTACCGAAGGCGCGCTTATCCTCAACCCTGCCGGACGTTACGGCACCGGCAATATCGCCACCGTTGTGCAGCCCGACGGCAGCGTATTGCTCGGCAGTTGGCTGTACGTGGGTTCCGACGGACCCCACGACCCGGGCGATCCGGTTTATGCCGTTCAGCGACTTGCAGCCGACGGCAACCTCGATAACGCGTTTGGCGTGGACGGCGTGGTGTACTTCGATACCGCGCTGGGGCTGGACTACCGTTCTGCGATGACCGTGCAAGCCGATGGCAAGATCATCATTGCCGGCGAGAGCAATGACAACACCGCCTTCAACGTACTGCGGCTGAATGCCGATGGTTCCTTCGACACTTCCTTTAGCGACGATGGCAAACTCACGATTCGGGTGCCTCAAGGCGAGAAGAACTATGCCCACTCTGTGGTTGTTCAGCCCGATGGCAAAATCCTGATCGCCGGCGACGTCATCACTCGACTGAACGCCGATGGCAGCCTGGACACCACCTTTGGCAGCCAGGACGGTCAATTCCATGTGGATGGCTCCAGCGAGGCCAATCACCTGCTTGGCAACGACACGGCCGAGATCATCCGCGGTCTGGGCGGTGACGATCTGCTGCAAGGCGGGGGTGGCCGTGACGTGCTGGCAGGCGGGACCGGCGCAGACATTTTCCGCTTCAGCCAGATCAGCGACAGCTACCGTACCGCTACGGAAACCGGCAGCGACCGAATTCTGGACTTCGACGCTTCCCAAGACCGTGTAGACCTGATTGCATTGGGTTTCACCGGCATTGGCGACGGCCACAATGGCACGCTGGCCATCCAGGCCAACGCTGAGGGCACCCGCACCTACCTGAAAAGTTTCGATGCCAACGCTGACGGGCAGCGCTTTGAACTGGCGTTGGAAGGCAACCTGACAGGGCAATTGAACAGCACCAATCTGGTGTTCACCGCCCCCACCGTCGAAGGAACGGCTGGAAGGGACGTGATCACGGGGAGCGCCATGTCGGAGGTCATCTACGGCCTGGCCGGTAACGACCGCATCGATGGCGGCAGAGGCTCGGATGTGATTATCGGCGGCGCGGGTGCCGACCTGTTGAGCGGCGGCGACGACCCGAACCTTTCGGTCTACGGCCGCAACGGCATCAATGACGCTGACGTGTTCCGCTACACGGCAGCCACTGACAGCTACCGCACCGACACCCAGAGCTTCGTGGACCTGATTGACCGGTTCGCCAACAACAACGACAAAATCGACGTGTCGGCATTGGGCTACACGGGTTTCGGAGACGGCACCGGGACGACGCTGAAGATGGTCTATAACCACGATCTGGACCGCACCTACCTGAAGGATGTGGAAGCGGACGCTCAGGGCCATCGGTTCGAAATCGCCCTCACCGGCGACTGGACCCAGGACTTGGGCAATACTGAAATGATCTTTGCGCAGGCCGAGGAAGTGACCCTGGTGGGCATGACCAGCGAGGTTGCCCTCGGCTGACAGGCTGGGTGCATCGAGGGGAACGGCTGATGCGCGTTCCCCTCTTTCAACGCTTAGAGCCGGTCACCTGCATCGACCAACTCGTCATAGGACCTCAAGATCCGCATCGGTGCCGCCTTGGCTGACTCGTCCAACAGCGCGCCGTAGGCGTCGATCGCTTTCGAGGCCTCGACGAGTTGCACAGCAGACAGCGGGTCGTTTTCTTTCCCCAGTTCGGCATCAACAGGCCTCCGCCCTTGCGGTAGCACGGGGCACAGCGCATGATGCCGGACTACTTTTTCCAGCACCGGTTTATCGATGGCCCACCATCCTGCCCCCTTTCCTTTCAACGAGGAAGAGCGTGTCCTCTCGCTCGAACACCTGGACGTGCTGGACAGTGCCAACGAGAAGGCATTCGACGACATCGTTCTATTGGCGACCACTTTGTGCGACGCGCCCATTGCGCTGGTGTCGCTGGTCGATCGGGATCGTCAGTGGTTCAAAGCCTGCATCGGCCTTGAGGTGCAGGAAACCCACCGGGATCTGGCGTTCTGCGGCCACGCGATCCTGGACCCCGCGCAGGTGCTGGTCGTCGAAGATGCGGCCGTTGACCCTCGCTTCGCTTCCAGCCCGCTGGTGCTCGGTCCTCCCTATATTCGTTTCTACGCCGGTGCGCCTATTGTCACGGACAGCGGCGCGGCGCTGGGCACTGTCTGCGTGATCGACACACAACCCCGGCAACTGAGCGAACGCCATTCCCTTGCCTTGCAGGCACTGGCCCGGCAGGCCGCTGCCTTGCTCGAGGCCCGCTGGCTGGGCACGCAACGGGCGAAGCAACTGACGAAACTTCAGGACCAATTCAAACACGCCGAGCAGAACCAGAACGAAGTCACCCCGCTGCTGGATAACGCGAGGGGCATTTCATCTCTGGGAATGCTGACGGCGAGCATCGCCCATGACTTCAATAATTTGCTGCAGAGCGTGAGCGCTGCGTTTCAATTGATCCGCCTGCGCTCCCGACGGCCAGTGGACGTGGAGCGCTTCGCCGAAACCGGACTGCAAGCCGTTGAGCAAGGTCGGCAGTTGATCGGCTATTTGATGACCAGCGTGCGCGGTGACGGGCCTGAACTGATCTGCATCGATGTGACCGCTCGCCTTCACGGTGCGCAGTCGCTGATGCGTCACTCGATGAGCGAAACCATCGACCTCACGTTCGATCTCGCCGAATGGGGCTGGGGCGTTCTCTGTCTGGAAGCTCAACTCCATGCGGTCGTCATGAACCTGCTGGCCAATGCACGTGATGCCCTGAAGGGTAGCGGTCAGGTGCATCTGTCCACGCGCTGGGTGCATGTGGAGGATGATTTATCGCTGCAACAGGGCGACTACCTGGTCGTGAGCGTACGGGACAACGGTCCCGGCATGGCCCCTGAAATAGCAGGCCGCGTGTTCGAGCCTCTTTTCACGACCAAGGCGACCGGCCAGGGCACGGGGCTGGGGTTGGCGCAGGCAAAGGATTTTGCGATCAAGTCGGGCGGTGACGCGCGCATCGACACGGCTCCGGGAGCGGGTACGACGGTGAGTCTGTATCTGAGAATCCTGGGCTGTATTGCGACGTCGGAAGCGGTTCAAGCCGTGTGATGGTTCGCTGAACTGAACGTCACGCGTCGACATTTCTTTCACATTCACGCGGTATAGTGGCGGCCCTTGTTGGGGAGTAGCCTGCTCTGGACTCATTGTCACAGAGCGTTCGTGTCAACATTCTCGGCGGCCTGCCGTGGCACGAACACCTTCGGGTTGGCGAGACCAACGATGCATCCATGCCTAAAGTCGGGCGTGTGGTTGCGTCGTTGACTCACAGCCCGACTGGAACATAACCGTGAACCCGATTTCCCTCATCCTTCTTGCTTTGGCCATGTCCACGGACGCTTTCGCAGCGGCCATCGGTAAAGGCGCGAGCCTGCACAAGCCTCGCTTGATAGAAGCGCTGCGCACCGGCATTATCTTTGGTGTGATTGAAGGCATTACGCCCTTGATCGGCTGGCTGATCGGCCAGGCGGCCACGTCTTATGTCGAGAACTGGGATCACTGGATTGCCTTCACGCTCCTCTTGGTGCTCGGCGTACACATGATCTACAACGGCCTCAAGCACGAAGAAGCCGAAGAAGAAAAGCCCAACCAGCACTCCTTCCTGATATTGGCCGTGACGGCCTTCGCCACCAGCATCGATGCGCTGGCCGTGGGCGTTGGCCTGGCCTTCGTCAACGTGAATATCCTGGTGGCCGCCGCCGCCATCGGTGTCGCGACAACGGTCATGGTCACCCTCGGCGTGATGCTGGGCCGCGTGCTGGGCACGGTGGTGGGCACGGTGGTGGGCAAACGCGCTGAAATCATCGGCGGCATTGTGCTGATGCTGGTCGGCGCGACGATTCTTTACGAGCATTTGTCGGCGGCGTAAACGACGATATGAGCGCACATGAACCGTGCGCTTCAGCCGTCAAGCCAATGGTTCAATATCCCACGCCGCGCACCCCGCCGGATGCCCTGATGGATTCGCCGGTGACCCAATGGGAATCGCCGGAAGCCAGAAACACGGCCAGAGGGGCAATGTCCTCTGGCTCTCCAAAACGCCCCAGAGGTGTGCCCGCCAGTATTTTCTCTCCCAGCTCGCCTGCGAAGTGCCCGGCCGTTGCGGGTGTGTTGGTGTGGCCCGGCAGGATCGAATTGACCCGGATGCCCCGCGGCCCCAGCTCCCTGGCCAGCGCAAAGCTCAAGGTGTCGACCGCGCCCTTGGTGGCCGAGTAGACACTGGAGGCCAGGTAGGGGTCGGTGCTCAGAATCGAGCTGATGTTGATGATGCTTGCCCCAGGCGCCATCAGCTTGACTGCTTCTCGCACCGCAAGCAGGTAGCCGAGGACGTTCAGGTTGAATTGTGTGTGGAAGGCTTCCTCAGTGAGGTCGTCAATCATCTGGAACACCGCCACCCCTGCGTTATTGACCAGCACATCCAGCGTCCCGTACTGCTCGCGAACCGTGTCGAACAGGCGCGTGACCTCAGCCCCCTGACTCATGTCCGCTTGCACGGCGACGGCGGAGCCGCCCTGGGCGGTGATGTGAGTGACCACCGCCTCGGCGTCGGCGCTGCTGGAGGCATAGTTGATAATGACCGTTGCGCCCTGGGCGGCCAGCGCCTTGGCGATTCCGGCGCCGATACCTTTCGAGGCACCCGTGACTACCGCGATTTTTCCGTTGAGTTTCATACCGTGGCCTTTTGAAATGAGGAGTTGTTGAGCGTCGTTACTGTCCGTGGTGAGCACCGGTCGTGAGCTCCGGACCTGGAACGAGCCGCGTGCCTCCAGTATTCGGCCAACCACCGGGCTAGCGTTTGCCGGTTGTTCGCACATCCTTGCCTGATCTTCTCAAATGCCTTGCCAGGCACCGCGGTGTAGCCCACGGTGGGGTATGGAAAATCCAATCGCAGAACTGCGCCGCATCGTGATGAGCGCCCAAAACACCTGGACGGACACCGGTCTGCCCCGCGTTGCAATGGTCTGCGCCGAGGCCTGCGCAGATCAGGTCTACCAGCCGATGCTGCATCTGGTACTCCAGGGCACAAAAAGCCTGTCGATAGGCCATGAGGTTTTTCGCTACAGCGCAGGCCATTATTTTCTGGTGCCGGTCGACGTGCCCGCCACGGGCCAGATTCACGCCGCAGCGGCCGATCAACCCTATCTGGCGGTCAGCCTGACCCTTGATCTGGATGTGATTGCGACGCTGCTGATGGAGGTGAACACGGCACCAGGGGCAGCACAAAGCGCGTGCTTTCAGGCCGTGTGCGCGTCGGATGAGATGCTGGACGCTTGGGTGCGGATGATGCGGCTGGTCGATCGTCCCCATGACGCTGGAGTCCTCGCCCCGATGATCGAACGCGAGATTTTGTATCGTGCGTTGCAGGGGCCACTGGGCGGCATCCTTCGTGACATGGCGCGCCCGGATGGGCGGATGACACAGATCCGCCGTGTGACGCAGTGGATTCGCGAGCATTACACCGAGCCTTTCCGCGTCGAGCCCCTCGCACTGATGTCCGAGATGAGCGTTGCTGCCTTTTATCGGCATTTCAAGTCGGTCACAGCCATGACACCCATTCAGTATCAAAAACGCCTGCGCCTGTTACGCGCCCGGTGGTTGCTGCTGTTCGATTCGCTGGACGCCACGTCCATCGCTTACAAGGTCGGCTACGAAAGCGCTTCGCAATTCAATCGCGAATACGCCCGGCTGTTCGGCCTGCCTCCCCTGCGGGACGCCGCGCGGTTCAAGTCGCCCCTCGCCCCAAGCGGCGAGACCACTGCCCCACCGGCAGCCCCCTGACCGGAACTACCTGGCTGACAGGTCGGTAATGACCGTGCCCGCGATGCTCAGCGCAAACCCGCCGCCGAACACCTGCGAAGGGGCTGTGAACCCCCGCCGCCGCTCACCGCCCAACACACGGCGGGCAGCTTCAACCGCAGCGAGTGGTGTGTAGGTGTAGCCGTTCACGGTTTCGATGACCGACCGCGCAATCGAGCCATCTGCCCCGGTGATCTCAACCGCCGCGCGGGCCCTATGGGCATCACGCGCTGCAGCGTCGGGGCCATCGGGAAGCAGTGAGAGGTCGCCCTCTGGAAACGCTTCGCCCGAGAGGTGGACATACATCCTGATGTCGGGAATGGCGGTTGCATGCCACGCGGTCACGAGATCCCCGAACGAGAGCGGCACACAGAGCATCGGTCCCTGGCCGAAATCAAACTGACGCGGCGGGGCATCAGGTGTCGCGACAAGTTCACCCGCCACCCTGGCGAGCACACCGGCGCCGATGATTTCGCTGACGCTCTTGGCCGAGCCCCGAGACATCGACCCCGGCACTTGCAGCGCGATGCGTAGCGATCGCGGTTGATCAACGCGCCTGACGACATGCAGTGCCAGCGCGTCGGTAGGCACCACGTCCCAGCCCACGCCCGGCAGCAACATGACGCCCTGTGCAAAGGCTTCAGCGCCCAATCGTTCGGCCAATCGGTACACGTTGATTTCGGCGGTGATGTCCAGATAGTCCACGCCGGCGTGGATGCAGGCGCGCATCAAAGGCTCGGCGGTGTGCGCAAACGGACCGGCAAAGTTGAGCAGCACAGAGATCCCCGACAACGAAGCGGCAGCAATCCCGTCGGCATCGAACACCCGATAGGGCACGCCCAGTTGCGCAGCGAGTGCCTCGAGTTGATGACGATTGCGCCCGGCGATTTCGAACACCAGCCCCTGGGCTTTGGCGCGTTCTGCTGCCATGCGCCCGGTGTAGCCCGTGGCGCCGTAGATCAGCAGCGGGCTCATTGGCCGTGCTGCCATTTTTTGCAGACGAATTCCAGGCTGTAGCCGTCCGGGTCCAGCACATTGGCGGCGTAGTAATCAGGGTCGTAGTGCAAGCGTGGCCCCGGCGCGCCGTTGTCCACGGCTCCGTGATCCATGGCGGCGGCGTAAGCGGCATCCACTTCGGCCTTGCTGTTGGCGACGAAGCCGACATGGACAGCACGTCCTTCGACTACTCCCTCGCGCAGCCAGAAAAACACCCGACCGTTGGCGCCGAAGCCTTTGAGGTCCGGATGACCCGGCGGGCCGTCCTTGCCGTCGTAGTCCAGCCGAGCCGTGATCCCGAGAGGCCTTAGCACATGCTCGTAGAAGCGAACGGAACGTGGGATGTTGCTCACTGACAGAAAAATATGATCCAGCATTCTCGAAATCCTCCCGTGGTCAGATGTTGTAGCCGCCGGCGACTTCAAGGGTCTGGGCATTGATCCAGCCGCTTTCGTCGGACAGCAACATGGCAATCACTCGGCCGACGTCTTCCGGTTCGCCCACTCTGCCGAGCGCGGTCTGCGCCGCCAGCATCGCTTCGAACGCATCGTTGAGGCCGCCGCCCAGCTCTGTGCGGATGGCGCCCGGTGATACCGCATTGGCGCGTATTCGCCGGTCGGCAAATTCTTTGGCCATGTAGCGGGTCAGCACTTCAAGGCCACCCTTGAACGCGGCGTAGGGAGCAACGCCGGCCGTGGCCACTCGCGTCGTGGCACTGGTGAGATTGACGATGCTGGCGTTGTCCGCGAGTAACGGCAGCAGCGCCTGAGTCAGAAAAAACGGGCCTTTGAGGTGCACGTTGAACAGACCGTCGAACTGCGCTTCGCTGACCGTTGCCAAGGGGTTGAACAGGCCATAGCCGGCGTTGTTGACCAGGCCAGTCAACGTGGCGGTCGCCCAGGTTTCGCGAAGTGCCGTGACCACGGATTCGCGAAACGCCGCGAAGCTGCCGACGTCGGACACGTCGAGTTTCAGCGCAACGGCCTTCCCACCGGCCTGTGCAATGCGCTCGACGACCAAAGCCGCTGCCTGAGGGTTGGCGTTGTACGTCAGGATGACACCCATACCCCGTTTCGCCGCGTGTTCGGCCGCACTGGCGCCGATCCCGCGGCTGCCGCCTGTGATAACGATAACGCCCATGTCGTGTTCCTCTGTGATTCAAACGTGGCTCCACAGTACTCATCACAGAGACCGAGGACGTGTCCGTTCCTGCTCGGAACCTGCCCGTTTCTGCTTTTCCCTTGCGCGGCATGACGCTCAGCCCTCAGCATGCTGCCCATGGAAAAACAACTGAATGAACTCCGATTGCTTGCTGCCGGTGCTGAAAACCGTCGCACCGAAACGGGCATCCCCCGGGTAGCCATGGTGCAGGGCAAAATCCCCGAGCACCTGCTCGCGGCGGTGTATGACCCGATGATCAACGTGATTCTGCAGGGCAGCAAAAGCATGACCGTGGGGGACCTGACCCTCAGCTACGACCCGGCGACCTACTTCGTCATGTCCATCGATCTGCCTGCGGTGGGTTCGGTGCACCCGGCGCCTGCAGGCGAGCCTTATCTGGCAGTCAGCCTGACGCTGGACCCGGCGGTGCTGGCGACGCTGTTCGCCGACCTGCCCAAACCTGCCAGCCGCGCTGAACAGGATTCGGGGTTTTCCGTCGCATTGATGACAGATGAACTGATGGATGCCTGGGTGCGAATGCTGCGACTGATGGGCGACCCCGAAGCGATCGCCGCCCTCGCCCCGGTCTATGAACGGGAAATTATTTTCCGCGTGCTCCAGGGCCCGCTCGGCTGGATGTTGCGCGAAATTGCCGTGCCGGACAGCGCCATGGCGCGGGTCAACATGGCCATTCAGTGGATCCGTCGTGACTTCGCTCAACCCCTGGGCGTGGAGCGCCTGGCCGAGCGCGCTTCGATGAGCGTCTCGGCGTTCCATCGGCATTTCAAGGCGGTCACTCACCTGAGCCCTTTGCAGTACCAGAAGCGGGTTCGCCTGTTGCAGGCCAGAACGCTGATGGTTGCCCATGCCAGGAGCGTCATGGCAGCCGCGTTCGAGGTCGGCTACGAGAGCGCCACCCAGTTCAGTCGTGATTACGCCCGGGTGTTCGGGCTCCCTCCCGCCCGGGATGCCGGCAGGATTCTCAGGGCTACGGGGGTGGTCGCGCGGTCCTAGGAGTAAGACGGGATGCATCAAGTTAAGAAAAAATCAGGATAATTGGTCGAACTGAAGATTTTCTGAGTGCACTGAAGAAAAACTGCATGGGATCGTCGTGAATCAAGGAATTGCGCTATGAATACGGCAATGGTCGCCTCTCCCGTTTTTTGATCCACCACACTCTGTGCCGCGCCGGCGCGCTGGGAAATGGTTTGCTGCTGCCGGTATCTGTGGCCATGAAACGCGAGGAGCGCCTGTATCTGGAGACGTTGCAGTCGTTCTCTCGCCCGGCGCGTTATTTCTGGGATGTCCGGTGGATTGATCAGGGTCAGTACTCGTTCGAATTCACGGGTGATCACTCGATCTATCGCTTCTGGGATGCCACTTCAGCGGTACGGTTCACTCTGGAAATGGCGAAGCGTGCGTTAGAAGTGGAACTTCGTGAAGAGACAATCTTTCTTGAAAACTATGACAAGGTCGTGCGGACGGTAAATGAGGTCTACGACGTGCGCGGCAGCGACTTGGCCAACCTCGTGATGATGTGCCTGACGAATAACGGGAAAGTTTCCAACAACCGTCGCAAGCAGTACCAATACTCGGTCCAGCCTGAGGTGTTCGACTACATTGAGCAGGTCACACAAATGCTGCTTGATCAGCAGGCGCAGCAACGGCCACAAGATGAAAACGACCAGTAAATGAAAGGGGATTATCGGCGTGTGCTGCTCACCCGGTATTCAGATAACCGCGCGCGGACACAAGGACCACAGCCACATGAACTGCCATATCCGCAAGGCAACGGATAATGACGCCACCGCGATCAGCCGCGTCATCGTGGCCGCCTTAGGCGAGTCCAATCGCCAGGATTATTCCGCCGCCGTGATCGCCCAGGTGACGCTGAGTTTTTCCCCGTCGGCGATCCTGCGCTTGCTGGTGCAGCGGCAGGTGTACGTGGCGACCCTCGACAAAGAAGTTATTGCCACGGCGAGCCTCGACCAAGCCACCATCCGCAGCGTATTCGTCGCGCCGACATACCAGGGCCAGGGCGCCGGGCGCGCCTTGATGGCGGCTGTTGAATCAACCGCCCACTCCCACGGCATCCGTCGGTTACGCGTGCCCTCCTCCATCACGGCCGAGGGCTTCTACCAGTCCCTGGGCTATTCGACCGTTCGGGATGAATACCACGGCGAGGAACGGACGATCATCATGGAGAAGTCACTGACGTCTCTGGCCTAGTCAGCGACGCCACACCCGCCCTTCGGGGCTGACCACCCAGGGCAAGGGGTCCGCAATAATCTGCACACCGCCGACCCAACGCTCTGCGGGCTCAAGATCAAGCCAGTTCACTTCCCCGCGCAGGACGCGCTCACCCAGGGCCGTCAGCCGGACGAGTCGCTTGGGCCATTCGCTGCCCGATTGTTCGTGCAGCAGCGGGTGCGGTGCGTCGATGAGCGGTCTCAGCAGCGCGTTGAACATCATGTCGCCCAGATACGGCAGCGGCTCATAGGTCAGCATCAAATGACCGAACACCTTCCCCGCCGGCATCTCGCCTTTCTCCGCGAGAATGCGCAGGGTCAGCCGCTGGGTCAGGCTCAAGCCATCCTCTGCGCCGGGCAGCTCCTGCAGTTGTCTTGCCAGCGCGGGACCGAGCAGCGGCAGCGCCGAATGGTGCTGTGCCGCGAGTTCGGCCCAGCGAGTCGGGTCCGCTGCGGTGTAGGCGGCCCATACTTGCCGGGCCAGTGCCAGCGCGTCTTCACCGATGGCGCGCCGCTGGGGCCAAAGCCAGGCGAGCACGTCCGGGTCCAGTTGCCCGATACCAATGAATCGCTCGACGCCGGGCACGCGGTTGATCTCGATCAGCTCCAGCCTGCGCGGGACGCAGGGCAAACTCGCCAGCAGCCGAACCAGAAACAGCTGATCGTAGGCATCGGCTTCGCACCACAGGACCAGTTCACTGTCGGCATTCAGGCGTGCCAAAGCCCCGCGCTGAGTCGCCTGCCGTTGCTGAGCATCAGGGGCCGACAAGCCGAAGGCCTGCTGGGCAAAGACTGCCCTCACCGCCCAATAGTCGTCGTCAGGCAGCGCCGGTACCGGTCCCATGACCATGGGGTCGTCGAACATCTGGAACGCACCTGCGAAGCCGACAACGCGCAGGCTGCGCTCGATGTCGTTGCCGCAGCGCCAGTGCTGAACCTGTGCTTCACCCGTCGCCGCAAAATCCGGATGGCGGGCGGCAAATCCGACGGCATCGGCATGGGCGATCAATTTGGGCCAACTGGCGAACCCTGCCTCCCGGGCCACCAGCCATTGGGTGTCGGCGAGCCGATAGGCCGGGCCCGGCAGGCCCATCGCGCGCAATTGCGCCCGGGCGTCATCCGCTTCGTGGGTGTTCAGGGCTTTGAGAAGACGTTTTGCGTGCTTACGCAGCGCAGGTACATCGAGCAGACCGTGTTGACGGGACGCATTCGTGGCAGGCATGCCAACTCCTTTGGGGCTCGGTCCGCCGACAAGCCGGGAGCTGGAATGAATGAGGGTGCAACGCTTGCCTTGGGAAACCCCTTCGCGCGGACCGCAGGCGCAGCAGACGCCCGAAGGCGGACTTTAGCCGGAAGGCCGGCAGGATGCAAAGGTGGGGGCGGAAATGGGGGCGGGAGTTGTATGGGATCACGCCGTGAGTATGACCTCACGGCGCGGGCCTACCTCGGTCCACTCCCCGTGCCAGCGCGCAGGGGCAAGACGGGCCTGCCGTTACGTCACACGAGGGCAATCTCCGGATGATCCTGAGCCACGCCTACCAGCTCCACCGACACGGCATCCGCTGGGGTTGATGTACTGGCCAGCGACGTCGGGGCGTCGGCAAATACCATGGATTTTGAAGGAAGAGCGGCCTTGAAATCACCGTCCAGAATCAGTTCGAAGCGATGCCCTTGCACGTCGGCGTTCAGGTCTTTCAGGTAGACCCGGGTGTGCTCGGCGTTGGTGGTGAACTTCAGGGTGCCGTCGTGGCCGTCGCCAAATCCGGTGAAGCCCAAGCCCGAGACATCGATGGTGTCATGGGCGGCATCGAAGTCGCCGATGCGGTCTGCATGGCTGGCAGTCGCCGTTCTGTAGCTGTCGGACACCGAGGCAAACCGGAACAGGTCCGAGCCTGCGCCGCCAAACAGCACGTCGGCATCGGCGCCGCCGATCAGGGTGTCGTTGCCGCTGCCGCCCAGCAACCGGTCATGGCCAGCGCCGCCCCAGAGCAGGTCCGCGCCGGATCCGCCACTCAGGGTGTCTGCCCCGTCCTTGCCGTTGATCGAGTCGGCCTTCGCGGTTCCGACGATGGCATCGCCGCCATTGCCGCCGTCGATGGCATTCAGCACGGGGTTGGTCCCGACGTGGTCACCCGCGCCCTGCAGCGATACGGTGTCCTGCAGGTGCGCGAAGGTGTTGCCGTACACCGAGTTGCTGCCGGACTGCCCGCTCTCCTCTGCCACCCCGAAGGTGCTTTTGTCGCCGCCGGTAATGATGTTGTCCGCGAAGGTGTTGTGGTCAGACGGATGAAGCTTCCCGGAGACGCCGCCGCGGTCGTCGAACGGCTGGATCAGCACTTCAGGGATGCCGGCTTTCTGTGCGTTCTCGTGAATCAGATTGCCGCGAACCTCAACGTCCGTGCTGCCGTAGACACGCACGCCGGAGGTGCCGTTGTGGTGAATGTCCACGCCGCTGATATCAACGCCGTTGGACAGTTTCACCAACACGCCTTCAGCCGCATTGCCGTACACCTCGCCACCCTCGATGGTGATGTGATACGGCGAGGGGATGTTTTCGCTGCCGCGCTGGACGACGATGCCGCCGCCGCCATTGTCGTGGGAGACGTTGTTCAGCAGCGCCAGATCGTGGGTGGTGGTGACGATGTTGAAACCGTGACGGTCATTGTCGTAGGCCAGGTTGTTGCGAAACGTGCTGTCGATCAGGTAGTCGGCGACGAAGCCGTCGAGCCCGTTGCCGTGGGACACGCTGTTTTCGATGAGCATGTTCGCCGTGCGCTCGTGGGGGTCGAAGCCGTAGCCCGAGCAATCGCGGATCTCGACGCCGGACAGCGTGACATTGGAGTCCTGACCCGGCTGGCCCGGCAGAAAGCCGTTGTACCAGCCATCCACCTTGCCGCTGGTGGCATCGCGGTTGCCGTCGAGGGTGAGGTTGCTGACGCCGAAATCGTGGGTTGCCTCGCCGCTCGCCGAGCGGATGATGCCGGTGACAGCCTGGTCGGTGCCATCGGCCAGCTTGAGCACCGTGACGCCCATGCCCTCGCCCTTGATGAACACATTGCTTTTTAGCATCAGCGCGCCGTCGGCAGGCTTTCCGCCCGGGGTCAGGGTCCAGGTGCCGGCAGGAATATACACATCGCCGCCGCCGGCTTTCGCCGCCGCATCGATAGCGGCTTGAATGGCCGCTGTGTCGGACGTATGCCCATCACCGACTGCGCCAAAATCCCGGACATTGAATTGCAGTGTCATAACATGCTCCGTTTCGAATGAAGAGACGGGAGCAGTATGGGCATGCTGTGTGAAAGCTGGGTCATCTGACGGGATAGATGACGGGCGGTGGGGAATCCCGTCCTCAGTCTTTCCCCGTTCAGCGCAGGTATCGGATCGAAGTCTGCGCGACTAAAGCAGGTCCCCGGGTCGCGTGCGTTTCGTAGGACCGGCTTTAGCCGGGAAGGCGTCAGGCTTCACACCGCGACATTTGCAGTAGTCAAACCGGCCTCTTCCCGGCTAAAGCCGGTCCTACTATTCAAAATCCCGGTGTATCCGAATTTCGCTCCAACCTGGCCTCATCTACCCAGCCTTCGATTCCTCTTCCTGCTCAAACCGTTGCTGCAGCAAATGCCCTGCGGCGCCGGCGTTGACGTAGTTCCCGATCAGTTCGGCCAGCTCGGGGAGCTTGAGCTTTTTGTTATCGCGGCAGAATTTGCTCATCGGCAACATCAGCCACCGTTTCTTCTTATTCAGCGCCACATCCGGTGCGAAGAACGACCGGGAGGTCAGCTCCGGCAGGGGTGCGTTGTCTTCGAGCAGGATCGTCAGCATGACGACATTCCCCACCTGCAGGTTGAAGTCGGCGATGTCGCGAATCGGCAGCGGCGCCTTGAGGTTGGCGAACACGAAGTGATCCGGCGTCAGCAGCAGCGCGGTTTTATGCGCACGTCTGAACAGGCGCACGCCAAAGGGCAACATGCACAGCATGATGAACAGAGCGATGCCGGCACCGACGAAAAATGGCTGCGGATCACGTCCCGCAGCACCTGGAAACAGCACCGGTGCCAGTAGCAGGATCAGCCCCGCCACGGCCAGCAGGCCACTGAACCCGATCAGGATTTGCCCCCGCAAGCGCGCGCCTTCGTGCAGCGCAACGTCCCCGGTCACATTGCCGGCGTGGGTGCGCAATGTCTCGACGAGGACGGCGTCCTGCTGGACGTGATGGCTCAGATAATCGTCCGTCAGGCGAGCGCGCAACACGTCGGGCTGGGCGAAGTAGCGATCCATCGCCGCACAGGCTTGCGTTGCATCCAGCGGCCGCGTGCCACTGCGCACGGCATCGTCGATCGACACCTTGAGAGAAGCCACGCGCTCGCCGTTCGAAGGATGGGTGTCTGACGGATGCGGCAGCTGGGTGGCCATTTCCTCTTCCGGCAAGGTCAGGGGCAAGGCCGCGATTTCGCGCAGAACCGTGGTCGGCAGATCACTGACCGGCATGTGCTCGGACGTCGGCCGGGTTGCCTGGGTGATGTGGGCGACCAGACGCTCTTGCAGCATCGGGTCGATGGCGGAAATGCGCACCAGCGCCGACGCGGCCGCCAGATTGCCCGCCAGCTGCGCACCGGCGGCGTCGGCTTCCAGCTCACGCACACGGCTCCAGTGCATCACCGCGTGGTCGAAACTTTCCATGAAGTAGGCGCCCAGCATGAACGCCGGGTGCAGGGTCGCGCGCTGCAGCCATTCACTGTCGACCAGGGTCTGCCCGATCACCACCAGGCTACGCTCGATGCCGTGGTAGATCGGCACGAAACGCATACTGAACTCGGTATCCGCGCCTGCAAAATGCCCCAGCTCGTGGCCGATGACCGCGGTGGTTTCGGCTTCATCCAGGATGCCGAGATAGGCCAGCGGCACATGCAGGGTGCGGCCCGTCAAGGTGGTGTTGGCCGGCGCGAGGGCGATGTCGCCGGAGGTGACGTAAAAGCCGGCGGCCATGCCCAGCACGATGTGATCGGGCGGCAGTGCGCCCAGTTTCAGGGCCAGATCGTTCACGTAAGCCCAGAGCACCGGCGCCTGCTCGACGGTGACCGCCTCGCCCATCACGTCCATCGGCGTGGGCTGGAACATGTTGAGCATGACGCGCAGTTGCGTGCCCATCTGCCAGATGGAATACAGGCAGCCTGCGACGAGCACCATGCCGAAGAACATGAACTTCATTTCGCCGGCCGACAGCCGCCCGGCGTGCCACGCGCCCAGCGCCTCGAACGCGACGATGGCGGCAATCGCCGCCCCCATCACCACCACGTGCCCGACCAGAACGTAGGGCAGCAGTTTGGTCACACGGGTGAAGCTGTGCAGCAGTTGCTCCCGCGAATGCATGGCGCGCCGGCCTGCCCAGTTAAGGGCGAGCAAGCCGAGCCCGCCCACCAGAGCCGCCAGCAAACCGAGGGTAATGGTGCCCTTTGCCACCCACGCCATCACGTTGGTCAACGGCAGCAAGGTGTCCAGCTCGTCCTGCATCTCAGTGACGCGGGACAGCGCCATTTTCACTTCCATTTTCTCGCCGTCGCCCACATCGACCATAACGGGTCGCGAGCCGCTGTTGTCGGCGATGGCCTGGAGCTCTGGACGAAATTCGGCAAGGTCGGCCTGGTAGGCCGCGTATTCGGCGTGGTCGTCGGTGCCGCGTTGCAGCTCCCAGACCCCAACCAGATTCAACCCAAGGGGAAATAAAACCAGTACGGCAATCAGCTTCAGCTTTTTGATGTCCATCGGACGGCCCTCTTCTGCGCCGCCGAGTGCCCTCCCTGGCGCGCGCCTGCTTCCTTGAGCAACGGTCAGATGACCGTTGCGTGCGTGTCAAAAGCGACGCCTTCGACGCTGTGGCTCAACGCGGTGAGCCACGCAGCCATCGGCGTCTGGATCAGCGACCCAGCAACACCGTTTGCATGCGCACCTGCGCTTCCTGAACCACCCTGGCTTTGGCATTCAGGTCCTGCAGCAGCGTGTTCAACTCAGTCTGCACCTTGGGGTCCGTCACTTGAACCACGGAGCCATTGATCTGGATCTGCGCTTTGTGGGCGTCGACGTAGTCAGCCACTTTCAGGCCCGAATCAATGGTGCCGTTGACTTGCGGCATCACGGTCAGGAGCGTGTTGGCCGGTAGGGTCACGGTGCGGTCATAGGCGCTGTCATACACCGTCTTCAGATCGTCAGGCTGCTTGAGCTGGGCATGGGCGGCATCGGCTTTTGCCAACTCTTGCTTGAGCTGCACGACCAGGTCATTCAAGCCGGTCTGCGCAGTCTTGATATCGTCACGGCGTTCGATCACGTCGCTCAATGAACGGAACGCGCCTTTCTGCACGAAGCCGTTCAGGGGTTTGATGCTCGCGTCCATCCCGCTGTTGAAGTCAGTGATCACGGCATAGTGCTGGCTGTAATCGCCGAACGATTTCGATTCATCCGGGGTCAGCTTGGGCACGTGCACGCCGGGCTTGTCGATGATCCGGGTCTGCAGGAACTGCTTGAACGCGGCACGCTGGTCAGGTTCGCTGCTGCCACAGGCGGTCAGTAGCAGAGGCAGTGCAAGGGCGAGTAACCAGTGGCGGGTGAGTGAGACGGTCATGGTCGGAGAATCTCCAGAAGTGATACGCCCGCGGCAGAGGGGCCTGCCGAAGGCTGTGAATGTCGACGCTTAGAGGCCCGGGGCAACCCCTGAACAGCCGTGAGCGAAGACGCGGTGGGTTGAGCAGCGTTCAGGCAAACGTCGGCGCAGTGGCTGGCCGATCATTCGCCAGTGTTTCCATGAGCAGCCCAAGGGTGCTGAGAAACAGATCATGACTGAGGATGCCGGTCGCCAGGGTCGACAGCACGACCTTGCCCGCCCCATCCCGAATCTCGATGGTCTCGTTCCAGCTGCTGTGATCCATGCTGCGCAGCGCGGACATCGGCACCACGCTGTTCTGAATCAGCACGGCGTCGCGGGAGACCACGATCGGCTGGGTGTCGACGTTGAGGAAATCGCCGCCCATGCGCTTGCGCCAGACCTGGGCGCCGTTGAGGCAGTTGAAGGTAACGCTGCCACCGGCGTGCAGGGTATCGAGGACCACGGGCTGACGCGCGTTGAGGTACAGCTCGCGGAAGGTTTCCATGAAGGTGTAGAAGCCCTTCAACGAGGGCAGCACCCGGTGGAAGGGTTCGCTGGCAGTGCGACGGAACGCCAGATTGGTGATCAACCCGGTGTAGGCCACCTGCCCCGAACTGAACAGGTAAAGGTCCTGAATCTCGGCGAACGGCACGTAGGTGCGGGCGCCCCGGGTCGTGTGCGCAACGCCGTGTTCATACAGCTCATAACGCGTCTGGCGCTGCTTGTTCTGCCACCCATAAAGCCCCAGTACGATCAGCCCGAGCACTGCCAGGAAAGCGCTGGTGGCATAAATCATCATGGCGGGGCTGGAGACGTTCAGGGGGGTGCCACGGGAAGTGTTCAGTTCGACAGGGCCGGCAGCGCTGTGGGGCAGGATCGTGCCCAGGTACAGAACAAACCCGGCCAGGCCCAACAGGACCACGCCGAAAATCAGTAGAAAAACCAGAAAGCCTTTGCCGTAGCTGAAGCTGGCGACGCGCTCGCCAGTGGCGGGTGCCGCAGTGGAGGCTGTTTGCATGGCGAGTGTGCGTCCCTGTCAGAAAATATGGATCAGCGCCGTCCGATGTGGCTTGGCGGTGGGTTGACTGGCGCCGGATGAACGAGGCTGGCGCAAATGAAACCGTCTGTAACCGTCATGCTAGATAGCTTAAGCAGAAATAAATTCCCTTTGGATCCCATTATTTTGTAATTTTGCGGCATGTTACGCCGTCCGCGCAGTGAAGGCGCACACAAGGCGCAGGGAGGCTTGAACCCCTCCCGCCGATCATTCTCAAATCTGCGCACCCAACCTCCAGGCTCAGGGAAGACACCGCTTATGAACGATAAAACGCACACAGGGTTTCGCCCATGATTGTCGGGATTGACCTTGGCACGACCAACAGCCTGGTTGCGGTCTGGAAAGACGATGCCAGCCTACTGGTGCCGAACGCCCTGGGCGAGGTGCTCACCCCGTCCGTGGTCGGACTGGACGATGAGGGTCGGATTCTGGTCGGGCAAGCCGCTCGCGAACGCCTGCACACCCACCCTTGCGTGACCACTGCGCTGTTCAAACGCCACATGGGCAGCGCCCACACGATCAACCTGGGCGATCACGCCTTTCGCCCCGAAGAGCTTTCCGCGCTGGTGCTCCGCAGCCTCAAGGAAGACGTCGAGCGTGCCTATGGCGAAACCGTTGTCGAGGCGGTCATCAGCGTCCCGGCCTACTTCAGCGACGCCCAGCGCAAAGCCACGCGCATCGCAGGGGAGCTGGCCGGCCTCAAGGTCGACAAGCTGATCAACGAACCCACTGCTGCCGCGCTGGCATTCGGACTGCCGCAACACGGAAACGAATGCTCGTTTCTGGTGTTCGACCTGGGGGGCGGCACGTTTGACGTGTCGATCCTCGAGCTGTTCGAGGGGGTGATGGAAGTGCGCGCCAGTGCCGGTGACAACTTCCTCGGTGGCGAAGATTTCGACCGGCTGCTGGCCGAGGCTTTCGTTCGCACCCAAGCCGACCAGCCAGGCTTTCCCGCCCCTGAATCGATCGCTCACGCGCTGCACCGCGAAGCCCAACGCCTGCGCATTGCCCTGGGCCAGGCGCGCAGTGACGCGTTCGTGCTGCGCGTGGACGGCCGGCAGTGGCAGCAGACCTTCACCCAGGAGGACATGGCCGCGCTGTATGCGCCGCTGCTCGAACGGCTGCGCAATCCGGTGGAACGCGCGATGCGCGATGCCAGGCTGCTGGTCGGCGATCTGGACGAAATCCTGTTGGTCGGCGGCACCACGCGTATGCCGCTGGTGCGCAAACTGGCGGCGGGCATGTTCGGGCGCTTCCCCTCCATCCAGCTCAACCCGGATGAAGCCGTGGCCCACGGCGCGGCGATTCAGGCGGCGCTGAAATCCCGGAATGCCGCCCTCGAAGAAGTGGTGCTGACCGACGTCTGCTCCTACACCCTGGGTATCGAGGTCGCGGAACGGGTCGGCCGGCACCGTGAGCATGGCCACTATTTGCCGATCATCGAGCGCAACACCACGGTACCGGTCAGCCGGGTCAGGACCGTTTACTCCGCCGAAGCGGGGCAAACCGGCGTGACGGTGAGCATCTTCCAGGGCGAAAGTCGCCTGGTGCGCGACAACATTCCCCTGGGCGAACTGGCGATTCCCCTCCCCCCGCACAATGAAGGCAACGTCAGTCTCGACGTGCGCTTTACGTACGACAACAACGGCATTCTCGAATGTCAGGTCACCCTCCCCAGCACGGGCGAGGCGTTCGCACTGGTCATCGAAAACAACCCCGGCGTGCTCAGCCCTGAAGAAATCGCCGAGCGCCTGCAAGCCCTGGCCGCGCTCAAGATTCATCCGCGCGATCAGCAGGTCAACACGCTGCTGGTTGCGCGCCTGGAGCATCTCTACCAGGAGAGCCTGGGCGACCGCCGCGAACTGATCGGTGACTGGGCAAGCGTGTTCCAGCGTGCCCTCGACAGTCAGGACGAACGCCTCATCCGGCAGACGCGCACGGAGCTGAACGAGCGGCTCAAACAGCTGGAACGCGGCGGGTGGCACTGACCCATGGACGCGACGTTCGATTGCTGGACAATTCTCGGCCTCCCTGCCCGCTCCGATGAGCGCAGCGTCAAACGCCAATACGCCAGACTGCTGAAGGTCACACGCCCGGACGAAGACCCCATCGCGTTTCAGCAACTGCGTGAAGCCTACGAACGCGCGTTGCAGCTGGCCCGCGAGGGCGACGATGGCGTTGGTGGTGACGCTTCGTTTGTACAGGCTTCGGCAGCACCTCTGGTGCAAAGGCCTGCGCCGGTCACTCGGCCAGTGGTGCGTTCCGCTCAGGAGCAGGCCGTCGAGCTGCTCGAACATTTCGACGACGATGCCGTTGACCACTGCTGGACTGAAGCCGTCGCAAAAGGCATCGAAGCGACCGTCGAAGCCTTGCTGTTCGTGCGTTGCGTGCAAGCGCCAGACGCCAGCCCGAACCTCTTGCGATGGGGCCTGGAAACCCGCCAGTGGCTGACACCCTGGCAGCAGGTTCGTCCTCGGCAATCCGATCAGGAGCGGCTGGGCCATTTGCTCTCCCTGGGGCTGTACCACAGGCTGGAGCAGTACATGGCCGCCGGCGAGGAAACCCGCCTCATCGACTGCCTCGAGCACCACTGTCGACAAGGATGGCTGGGCGATCTAGCCCGCCGTCAGACGCTTCACGTGCAGGTGCTGGACCTGTTTTTCAACCACGGAAACTGGTCGCCTGGGTTGTTTGAAAGGGTCCGGCAGCTGTTCGGTTGGGACACCGAATCAGCGGTTGTTCCCGTCGTCGATGAGCAATGGCACACCCTGCTCGCCCGCAATGAAGAGAAGAAATGGCTCGGCGAACTGCGGGCGCTGGCGCGTCTGGGCGAGCAGCATCCGGCCCCCTCTGCCAATGCGGCTTCGCTGTTCCTGACCGGTTCGTCTGCGGAACGCCTTCAGGCGCGCGCCGCGACATTCACCGAGGCTGACTGGCAGGCTTGCGAACAATTATCCCAGGCATTCATCACGCGGTTTCCCGACTGGCCAAAGCGGTTCCCGGACCACAATCCGTGGTTCTGGAAAGCACTGGTAGGGCACGAACGTCCTCAGCACGTCATGAAGCGGGCCTGCGCCGCCATGACGATTACCCTCGCCCTCGGCATGAATGGCCTGCACCCCGCCGAGCTCCCGGTCATGGTGATCATGTCGCCGATCCTGATATTGCTTGGGGTGCTCAGCGCGTATATGGGCAAATGGTTGCTTGAGCATTGGGTCACCTTCACGGAATCCTTCTACGACCTTGATCAAAGCGTCAGCGCCTGGTGCGCACGCCACCAACTGACGCGGGATCGGCGGCATCTGGTGATCCGCAACAGCGTACCCATGCTGGCCGTGGCCTTCATTCTCTGGAAATGGCTGGGACTGCTGGGCGTGGTCACCTTTGTGGTCACCGGCCTGATCGGCAAACTGCAACCTGGACGCGCGGCGCCGGTGGATCGCCAATACCGCTGGCGCCGGCCCTTGCAGGCGATCTACCGGATCGCCGGGATCAGTGTGCTGCAGTGGCTGTTCTGCCTCTTCATGGTGGGTCTGATCCTGTATGTGCAACAGAACATGCCCGGCACGCTGTTGACCCAAGGCGCCTGAGAGCCGGGCGCTGCGCCAGGTCGCCCGGCTGAACGTTGCGCTGAAAGGCCTCGGCGCAAAGGCCCGAGGCCCCGTGGCCAATAAAGCCGCAGCGTCAACCTAAAGCCGAATGTCCTCCGGCCGCTGGATCAGTGCCTCGATGCGGGTGCCGGTGAGCTGTTCTTCATTGGAAAACCCGTCATACCGCGCCAGCTCACCGAAGCTGATGCCGGTGAGCTGCTCGATCTGCACGACGCTGCGTCGATAGGTCCTCAGTGCACCAAAGACCAGTTCCAGCTTGCCCAGCTCGCGGGTCTGGTCGATCAGGTACGCGCTGGCCGAAGGTGTGCCGTCATCGCCGAGGAACGCGACGACTTTCCAGAAGGCTCTGGGAATTTGCACGCCCCGGTACAGCGGGTCGTCACTGCGCAGGACCGGTCCGGTAAACACCGTGGCGCGCTCCTTCCAGCGGCGGGTGTTTTCCAGCATGAAGTCTTCGAGCTCCAACCAGGTTTTCTGGTTGAAGGCAGACATCTGCGGCGAGCAGTTGGTGAAATGGAAGGTGTCCTGATTGGCGGTCTGCGCCTCGGCGCCCCAGTTGGGGTCCTGCCGGCGAACCAGATGGCCGCGATCCAGCAGGTTGTCGCGGTACAGATCGTCTCCAATCTGCGCCTCGACCGGCAGCCGGCCGTCGTAGGCCCAGGCGTCCTGACTCCGCACGATCTCGACGCTGCTGCCCCCCTCGATGTTCACGCCGACGTACAGCGCGATGCGCCGGCTGCGCGACATGCTGATGGAGAAGTGGGTGTAATCCAGACGATTGCCCGGGTTGCCCAGGGGGTAGACATCGTCAGGCATGGATACCGTTGGCCACGGCACCACGAACTCCCCGAGAAATTCATCGCTGTAGCCTGAACGGCCTTCCAGTTGCGACGCCGGCGTGACCCGCCCCTGAGGGCTTGATCGCAGCGCGGTGGCATGGGATGACGGGCCGGCCGTGATGGGCTGAAGATCAGCAAGACGGGGGCGATGGGCGAGATTCACCTGAGCGTTATGTGTCGGCATCCTGCTACCTCTTGATTGATGAGGCCCAATCGGCGGGCCTTGTTGATACAACGCACACGATCATGTACCGCACAGTGTGAATATCACATGACCTGAAGGGGCGGTGGGTATCGGTTAGCCGTGGTACTTGAAAGGGCCCCTTCCCGGCTGAAGCCGGTCCCACTAACAGCCGCGGGTGAATCCAGTGGGACCGGCTCTGTCTGTGGGACCGGCTTTAGCCGGGAAGCTTTTGATCTGCTTTTGATTTTCCTACGCAAAAATCCCAGACACCGCCAAACGCGACGTGGGTGCAGGCTGAACGCAGACGACGCGCAGTGGGCCGAGCCGTCCTGACCCAATACTTGCTATGATCCGCCCCCGCGCGCACGAACGTGTCGAGAGCCCCTGCCTGCCGTTCAAGACCTGCGCCAGACGATCAGATCGTAAAACCGGTTAACGCCCCAAAGGAACCCGAATGCAACACGCCACGTTGAACCGTTTCTACGCCGGGGTGCTCGCGCTGCTGCTGTGCATCACCGTGCCAGCTTTCGCACAGGCTGCGGCGGCGCAGGTCGCGCCGCAAGCCACAACACAGCCCGCCAGCCAAGCCAATGCGACGCCGGAAGCCGAGGCCCCGAGCCTGGATGACCTGAGCGAGCAGCTCGACCAGATCCGGCAAAAAGTCACCGTCAGCGCCAATGACGATTTGCTTTCGGGCCTGCGTCAGGCCGCGCTGCAGGTGCAGAAGCAAGCCGATGACCTGATCGCCAAGCAGGCGGTCGACATTGAGCACCTCAACGATCAGCTGAACATCCTCGGCCCGGTGCAACCGGACGAAGCGCCCACCCTGACCAGCCAGCGCAAGACCTTGACCGCCCAGAAAAACGCGCTGGTCAGCGACGAGCGGCAGACCAATACCTTGAGTCAGTCGGCACGGGACCTCGCCACACAGATCTTCAGCCTGCGCCGCAGCCTGTTCGATTCGCAGATCAGCACCCGCACGGCAAGCCCCCTCAGTTCGGCATTCTGGTCGACCCTGATTCGCCCGACCGATGACGATCTGAGGCGCATGAACGGCCTGCTGGACGACGTCCGCAGCGTCTTCACCAGCGCCCTGGCCCCCGGCAACCGCATGCTGTTTGCCAGCGTGGTGATTGGCGCGCTGTTGATCTGGGTGGTGGTGCGCCGCCTGCTGGAGAGCCTGTTGATCCGCCTGATGGTGCGCTGGCTGCCCGAAGGCCGTCTGCGCCGCAGCGCCCTGGCACTGGCCGTCGGGCTGTCGACAGTGGTGACCATCACCGCCGCTACGTCCTTGCTGCGGTGGGGCATCGTCAGTAATGCGGTGCTCAGCAACGACGTGGTCAACCTGCTCGACCAGCTGCAAACGCTGATCACCTTCTGCGCCTTCATCGTCGGCCTGGGCCGCGCGTTGTTGATGCTGCCGCACCCCTCGTGGCGCCTGCCCAACATTCCTGACGAAATCGCCACCGCCATGGGCCGTTTCCCGGCCGTGCTGGCCCTGGCGTTGATGATCATCGGCACCCAGGAACGCATCAACAGTGTCATTGCCAGCAGCCTCGCGCTGACCGTGGCGGTCAACGGCCTGACCGCACTGGCCGTTTCGCTGGTGTTTTTCTTCGGCCTGGTGCGCTACCGCCGCACCCGTCGCCGGTGTGCCATCGAACGTCCGGGCGGCCTCGCCGGGTTGATTCCCTTCGTGGTCGCCGTCTGGGTCGGCTTGAGCCTGCTGGCGCTGCTGAGCGGCTACCTGACCCTGGCCTACTTCCTCGCCGTCAAGCTGTTGTGGATGAGCGTGGTGGCGTCAACCGCCTACCTGCTGGTGGCGTTCTTCGGCGACGTCTGCGAAACCCTGCTGTCGCCCAAGCAACCCGGCGGCATGGCGCTGGGTTCGGCACTTGGCCTGTCCCCTCGCCACCAGGCCCAGGCGAGCACCGTTCTGGCGGGCGTTGGCCGGAGTTTGCTGTTGCTGGCCGCGGTGCTGCTGGCCTTCCTGCCGTCGGGCTCAAGTCCCGGTGAGCTGCTCGAAAGCTTCACCCGCATGGAAGTCACCGACAAATCCCTGGGCGCCCTGAACATCGTTCCAAGCGACATCCTCATGGCACTGGGCTGCCTGGTCGCCGGCCTGTTTGGCGTGCGCGTGCTCAAGGACTGGTTCGGCGAACGCCTGCTGCCGGAAACCAACATGGACGCCGGCATGCAGGCCTCCCTGGTGACCCTGATCGGCTATATCGGCTTTGTGCTGGTGATTGCGGTGGTGATGTCCACCCTGCACATCAGCCTGACGAACCTGACGTGGGTCGTGAGTGCGCTGTCGGTGGGGATCGGTTTTGGTCTGCAGGCCATCGTGCAGAACTTCATCTCGGGCTTGATTCTGCTGACCGAGCGGCCAGTCAAGGTCGGAGACTGGGTGAGCCTGGCGGGGGTCGAGGGCGATATCCGCCGGATCAACGTGCGTGCCACCGAAATTCAGATGTCCGACCGCTCCACGGTGATTGTGCCGAACTCACAGTTCATTACCCAGAACGTGCGCAACGTGACCATGGGCAATGCATTGGGCGTGGTCGGGATTTCCCTGACGCTGCCGCTGGAAACGGATGTCTTGCAGATCCGCGAATTGCTGTTGCAGGCCTTCACCGAGCACGAAGCCATACTCGATACACCAGCGCCGTCGGTCACCTTCAAAGACTTGACCAACACGGGCCTGATCATCAGCGCGAGCGGTTTCGTCAACAGCCCGCGTTCGGTGGGCGGTGCGCGTAGCGATCTGTTGTTTACCGTGCTGGGCCGCTTGCGGGAGATGGGCATTGCGCTGTCTGCACCGCAGAGCATGGTGTTGATTAATGACGGCCTGGGCAAGGAGCAGCCGCCGGCAGTCGTCGATTGATTCGTCTGCCGCGCTGAGGTGCGCGGCGCGTCAGCCGAGCCCTTCATGACTGACGCGCGGCGCGCCCACCGGAATCAGCTCACGTCTTTGTTCGGGTCTTCCGCATGGGCCCACCGATAATCCAGACGCGGCGCGAACACTTTGATGCGGCGCTTGATCTTGATCAGGATCGGGTCATGCACAGGCTCCGGATCTTTCAGGAATGCGGTCATCACGGCGCTCAGCGCGTATAAGCCGCAGAATGCCCAGACCACGCCTTCAATGCCGTAACTCTCATTGAAAATCGCGACCACCGCCGGGCCTACCCACGTCGACGCACCTGCACCCAGGCTCAGCACCGACAACGCAGCGGCCTTGTTATTAGGCGCCAACGCCGGTGCAAGCGCCGACAGCGGCACAAAACACGCCAACGTCAGGCCGTAGAACGCACCGAAGATGGAAGCGATCAGGAAGTCGTGGGGAAACGCTTGTGGCATGAAGAAGAACAACGGCGTGCTGATCGTGCTGCCCACCGCGCCAAACCACAGGATCGTATTGCGATAGCCGATCTTCGTGCTGATCACGCTGGAGCTCAGATTGCCGATGATGTTGAACACAAAGACGATGGTCAGCAGGCGTAGCCACTCTTCCAGGGTGAAGCCCACGGTGTGCATGAAGAAGCCGGGCATGACCACCAGAAAACCGAACATCGACGAGGTGTTGATCACCCGGACAAGGGCGGCCAGTGACACTTTCGGACGCGTCCACATGATGGTGATGTTTTTGGCCATCGACACCATCGGCCGCTCACCCTCGGGGGCGAGTCGACGCATGCCGTGGGCTTCGCGCATCCCGATCAAACCAATCGCACCGCCGATGACCACCAGGGCAAAGGACAACCAGAAAGTTTGCAGCGCGCCGATCAGCGGGATCGCGGCGCTCGCCACCAGAGAGCCGAGCATCGGCAAGCCTGCAGCGTAAGCGACCCAGAACCAACCCACGGCCATGCCCATTTTGCGGGATGGCGTGGAAGCGGCGATCCAGACCAGGAAGCCGTAAGCGAACAGCGGATAACCGAAGCCGCGCAGACCGTAGGTCAGCAGAATCATCGAGTAGCTCAACTCCTGCAGACCGTAGATCAGGAAGAGCACTTCAAACACGCTCCAGATGATCAGCCCCAGGAACATCACCCGTTTCGGGCCCCACAGGTTGGAAAGCGCACCGGCGAGCCACGATGAAATGCCGACCGTGATGCCGTAGGTGGTGAAGATCATGGCGATTTCGTCATCGGGCATGCCGCGATCACTGAGGAAGGGCGAGAGGTAGCCGAGTTCTACGCCATCGCCGATCATGAAGATCAGCAGGCCGACAAAGCCCCAGAACATAGGATAGGGAATACCCACTTTGTCGCAGAATCGTGAGAGTGGAGTGTTCGGAGTGGATTGATCGCTCAATTTTCCGTTCCTTTTTTGATGCATGACGCTTGGGCGCGCCGAATGAATGGCCTCGATGAGGTTGGAAGGCAGGTGGGGTGCACAGATTTCCGCTTCGGGCAGCGAGCAAAACTGGCTTATGGGTAGCGCGCGGGGGTCGGACGTGAAAGCCGCTATCGTCGACCCATTAATCTATGTTTTTCTAGATTTTCGAGCCCGTAGCCCCTCTTTTATGACAGATGAAACGATTAAGCTCAACCGCGTGACAGGGGCCTGGGTGCGACAACATGCCCGGTTGTATCGCCTGAGGGGCAGAAGGACCGGGCGGTCAGGGGTTGCGGTTTATTCATGAAAATAAATCTGCTTTTTTTTGTGGAAAGGGCTCTATTTCGGCATTCTCGGCGGGTTTTGATCTGATCAGTGGAGAAGTGCGTCGCCTAAATCCGCTTCCTTGGTCGTGGCATTGTCCGGGAATATCGTTTTCTAAAATTCATAACTCTAGATACATCTTCGACCTTGATTTAACATCGACCGACTTTCACCATGGCCCCCACACTTCAAAGGGAGCTGCTGGTGAAAAGCAGGGAATTGATGGCAGAGTTGGAGGCAGCAGGCTGGACCTTGGCCCGAATCAGAGGCAGCCATCACATTTACACGCATCCGTGCAGCCGTGACACCATTCCGGTCCCGCACCCGAAGAAGGACCTTCCCATCGGGACGATAAAAAGCATCAGGAGGCGGGCATGCCTATCACCTCTGGCACCCAATTGAGCCTAGCGCAGGAGCACACCATGCAATATCCAATCGCCATTGAATGGGGCGACGAAACGACGGCTGTCGGCATACAGATTCCGGACATTCCCGGCGCGGTGACGGCTGGCGACACGTTTGAAGACGCTTACAACGCTGCGGTCGAAGTCGCCCAAATCTGTCTTGAAGAGTTGGTCGCCGACGGCCATCCCGTGCCTATGCCGTCGTCGGCCAGGGCGCATCACGATCATGACGACTACGCAAACATGGGCTGGGGTATGGTCGAGATCGACATTACTCCTTATCTGGGCAAGACCGAGAAGGTCAATGTCACCTTGCCGGGGTTTGTCATACAGCGTATCGACCGTTACGTCCGCGACCACAATGTCAAAAGCCGATCTTCATTCCTGGCGGATGCGGCGCTGGAAAAGCTCGGGCGGATTTGATTCCCCAGTGACCGCGACAACACCACACGTTTTTCACAGGACCGGCTTTAGCCGCGAAGGCGTCGGGCGCCACACCGCGAAATTGAGAGCGTTCAAACCGGCCCCTTCCCGGCTGAAGCCGGTCCTACTACACCGCGCGCCTTGCAGGTAGAATGCTGAGCTTGCGGGCAGCCATTCTGCCCATCTGCCCGATAAGCGCCTTCCCATGCCGTTCGAACTCACCGTTGAACCCATTACCCTTCTGGTGCTGGCTGTCGTTGCCTTTGCCGCTGGTTTCATCGACGCCATCGCAGGCGGCGGCGGGCTGTTGACCACGCCCGCCCTGCTCACTGCCGGCCTGCCGCCGCATCTGGTGCTGGGCACCAACAAGCTCAGCTCGACCTTTGGCTCGGCCACTGCCAGCTACACCTTTTACCGGCGCAAGCTGTTCAATCCGGGGCAGTGGAAACGCGCCCTGATCGGCACGGCGGTGGGTGCGCTGATCGGTGCCGTAGTCGCGCATTATCTGCCGGCCGAACTGCTGAACCAGATGCTCCCGGTGATCGTGTTCGGCTGCGGCCTTTACCTTCTGTTCGGCGGCACGCCCAAGGCGCCGCTGGACAGCAATGCGCCGATCAAGACCAAATGGCAGCTGCCCCAAGGCCTCGGGCTGGGCTTTTACGACGGCGTGGCCGGGCCCGGCACCGGGGCGTTCTGGACGGTCAGCACGCTGTTGATGTACCCGGTCGATCTGGTGAAAGCCAGCGGCGTCGCGCGCAGCATGAACTTCGTCAGCAACGCCGCCGCGCTGATGATCTTCGCCATCAACGGCTCGGTGGACTGGGTCATTGGTCTGTCGATGGGCCTGGCGCTGATGGTCGGCGCCTTTCTCGGCGCCAGAACCGCGATCAAGGGCGGCGCGAAGTTCATCCGCCCTGTCTTCATTACCGTGGTGCTGGGCTTAACCGTCCGCCTGGCCTGGCAGCACTGGTTCAACTGAGCCCGAGCGCTGGGCCAGATACAGATCGATCAGGTAGCGCGCAATCGAGCGACTGGCCGGCAACGGCGGCAGGTCATGGATGCTGAACCACTGGGCGTCTTCGATTTCGTCTGCCTGGGGCACGATCTCGCCGCTGTCGTATTCGGCGTGGAAGCCGAGCATCATCGAGTGCGGGAACGGCCAGCACTGGCTGCCCTTGTACTGGATATTCTTGACGGTGACCCGGACCTCTTCCATCACCTCGCGCCGTACACAGTCCTCTGCAGACTCGCCCGGTTCGGCGAACCCGGCCAGGGTGCTGTAGACCCCCGACACAAAACGCGGCGAGCGCGCCAGCAGCACTTCATCGCCGCGGGTGATCAGCACGATCATGCTCGGCGAAATCCGCGGATACGCGCGCAGATCGCAGTGCGGGCAATACATCGCCCGCTCCCCCGGCACTTGCTGCGCCGCCTGACCGCAACGCCCACAAAAACGATGTTCACGGGCCCAAGTGCTGATCTGCGCCGCGTAGCCAAGCATCTGGAACACATCGGCGTCGTCGGCGAGCATGAACTGACGGAGGGTCTGCCACTGCGAACCCTCAGCCTCCAACGCCAGATCCGACCCCGGCGAATGTTGGAGGGTCTGCACGTACACCGGCTCGCCGTCAAAATGGCCAATGCCATGCTCGTGCAGTAACGGGAGAGCCTGGCGCTTCAGCCATTCGCGGGGGAACAGCACGCCGTTGCTGTCTTTCAAAAAGCCCTGGTCACTCTGAACCACGGCCCAGCCGCCGGGTGCCTGAACATCAAGCACGGCGGTGGTCCAACGCTTCGGGGGCGTCATGCCTCAACTCCTCTGAGCACCGACGGGCCCGTCTGCAGCCCGGTAGGGAGACTCACAGGCAGGCGTCGGTGATGCATTCAAATAGGTCAGTCAATTGTCGAAGACCGGCTTCTGTTTGCTCATGTGAGCGACCATCGCCAGCTTCAGGTCGGCCGATTGCAACATGGCAGCGTTCCAGGTGGCAACGTATTCGAGACCGTCGTCCACGCTGTGATCGCGCATGTAGCCGATCATGCGCTTGCTGCCGCTGATGGCGATGGGTGATTTACCGGCGATGTCCCGGGCGATGGCGAACACGCCTTCGAGCAACTGCGGCAGGTCAGTGAATGTGCGATTGACCAGGCCAATGCGCAGGGCTTCTTCGGCGCCGACGTTACGGCCGGTGTAGGCCATTTCGCGCATCATGCCGTCGCCGATCAAGCGCGGCAGTCGCTGCAGGGTGCCGACGTCCGCCGCCATGCCCATGTCGATTTCGCGAATGGAAAACAGCGCATCGTCCGCGGCATAACGCATGTCACAGGCGCTGATCAGATCGATGGCGCCGCCGATGCAATAGCCCTGAATGGCGGCGAGCACCGGCTTGCTGCATCGATCAACCACGCTGAAGGATTCCTGCATCTGCAGGATCTTGCGCCGCAGCAGGCGGGCGTTGCGGCCCACGTCCTTGCCCAGCTCGCTGGCCACCGAGGCGAGCAGCGTCAGGTCGATGCCGGAAGAAAAGTGTTTGCCGGCGCCACTGAGCACCACCACGCGGACGTCGTCGGTGTCCTCGACCCAACGGAAAATCTCGATGATTTCCTGCCAGAACGCAGCGTTCATCGCGTTGATTTTCTCCGGACGATTGATTTGCATGTGGGCAATGTGGTCGACCAGTTCGACCTTGAACGCACTGTAGTCAGACACGGCTTCAGATCCTTTTATGGGCCATATGGGGGTTTATTCCTCGACGCCGAATCATAGCAAGTCAATCTGTGCGCCCGCAGGCCACGGTTGCGCCATTTGCAGGACCGCGAATCTGCTGCCCCCCGTCTCGCAAACCCGTCGGTCGGCCCGCAATAAACTGAACGCTCCCAGCCGGTAACGGTCCAGAGTGATGGCGGCATGTAATCGGGGTTCCCGGCCATGTCTGCCTGGGTAGCCGGCCTGTTTCGGCGCCCGACCTTTTCTCAGGTCGCAAGAGGGCGATTCTTGACTACATCAAAAGCGGCAACCGGTATCGTGGGCCTGGATGACATCCTTGCGGGTGGCCTTTCGCGCAGCCACGTTTTTCTCCTGGAAGGAGAGCCCGGCACCGGCAAGACCACCGTCGCGCTGCAGTTTCTGCTGGCAGGCTCGGCGGCGGGCGAACGTGGTCTGTACATCACGCTGTCTGAAACCGAACGCGAATTGCGCGATGGCGCACGCTCCCATGGTTGGGAGCTGGACGAGAACATCTCGGTATTCGAGCTCACCCCCCCTGAAGATTTGTTGAATGCGGCCCATCAGCAGAGCTTGCTGTACTCCTCTGACCTTGAGCTGGGCGAGGCCACCAAGCAGATTTTCGAAATTGTCGAGCAGGTCAAACCTTCGCGGGTGATCATCGACAGCCTCTCGGAAATCCGCCTGCTGGCGCAGAGTTCACTGCGCTATCGCCGGCAGATCCTGGCGATCAAGCATTACTTCGCGCGCTACGACACCACCGTCGTACTGCTCGACGACCTCACCACTGAATCCCTGGACAAAACCGTGCACAGCGTGGCCCACGGCGTGATCCGACTCGAAGGTCAGACGCCTACCTACGGCGCCGAACGCCGACGCCTTCGGGTGGTGAAGTACCGCGGCCAGAAGTACCGCGGCGGCTATCACGACTTCAACATCATGGACGACGGCATTCAGGTGTTCCCGCGTCTGGTAGCGGCCGAGCACCGGGCTGGCTACGTCAGCCGCCAGCTGAGCAGCGGCATCAAGGAAGTCGACGCCCTGCTCGGTGGGGGTCTGGACAGCGGTTCGAGCACGGTGATCCTGGGGCCTGCGGGCACCGGCAAATCGCTGATCGCGTTGAAATTCGCCGCCGCGGCGGTGGAGCGCGGCGAGAAGGCCGCGCTGTTTATCTTCGATGAAGAACTTGGCCTGCTGTACACCCGGATGAGCAAACTCGGCATTGATCTTCACGCACTTGAAGAGACCGGCAACCTGCTCATCGAGCAAGTCGACGCCGCTGAATTGTCGCCGGGCGAATTTGCCCACCGCGTTCGCCGCTGCGTCGACGAAATGGGCATCCAGACCGTGGTGATCGACAGCCTCAACGGCTACCAGGCCGCGATGCCTGAGGAGAACGCGCTGGTCCTGCACGTCCATGAGTTGCTGCTCTACCTCAACCGTCACGGCGCCTCGACGTTCATGACCGTCGCCCAGCACGGCCTGGTCGGCGACATGCAGACGCCAGTGGACATTACCTATCTCGCCGATTCGGTGATCCTGCTGCGTTATTTCGAAGCACTGGGTCAGGTCCGTCGGGCCATTTCCGTCATCAAAAAACGCACAGGCACCCATGAGTCAACCATTCGTGAATACCGCATCAGTGCGTCCGGCATGACCATCGGCGAACCGCTGGAAGCCTTTCAGGGCGTGTTGAGGGGTATCCCGCAATACCTCGGTGATCGCAGCCCGCTGCTGCAGGACACCGACGCGTGAGCACTCCGGGACAGTTATCGGAGCGGGCCATTATCCTGGCCCCTCTCGGACGCGACAGCCAGATCGCGCTGACCATGCTGCAGGAAGCCGGCTATCCGGCGATCATCACCCACGACCTGACGCAGCTGTGCAGTGAGCTGATGTCCGGTGCCGGCCTGGCGATCATCGCCGATGAGGCGTTGCGCAGCGCGGACATCAACCCGCTGCTCAGCCTGCTGGCCAATCAACCGGCCTGGTCGGACTTCCCCATCGTGTTGCTGACCCACCACGGCGGCCCGAAACAGAACCCCTCGGCGCACCTGGGCAAGATGCTCGGCAACGTCACGTTCCTGGAGCGGCCGTTCCACCCTGCCACGCTGATCAGCCTGGTGAGCACCGCCGTCCGCGGGCGTCGACGACAATATGAAGCCCGCAGCCGCCTGGAAGAATTGCTGGAAAGCGAGCAGCGCCTGCAACATGCGTTGAAAGCCGGGCGACTGGGTTCCTGGCAGCTCGACACTGAATTCCTCGCGCTGGAATGCTCGGACATCACCAAAGCGCACTTTGGCTGGGACGAGCGCGACACGCTCTCCTATGAAGACTGGCTAAGCGCGGTGCACCCCGAAGACCAGCCGCGCATGCAGTCGGTGCTTCAGCACACCCTGGACACCGGGGCCGATTTCATCATCGAGTTCCGCAACGTCTGGCCGGACGGCTCGGTCCACTGGATGGACATCAGGGCTCGGGCGATCCGCGCGCGCAATGGTCGCGTCAGCCTGCTCTCCGGCGTCACCTCGGACATCACCGAACGCAAGCTGGCCGAGCAGCAGCTACGCCGGCTCAACGAAACCCTCGAGCAGCAAGTCGAGGAACGCACTTCACAGCTGCGCCACAACGAAGAAGTCCTGCGTCAGTCGCAGAAAATGGAAGCAGTGGGCCAGCTCACCGGCGGTATCGCCCACGACTTCAACAACATGCTCACCGGCATCATCGGCAGCCTCGAACTGCTCAGGCGCCGTCTGGCACGGGGGCGCACCGACGACCTTGATGGCCTGATTGACCTGGGTGTGACCTCGGCCAATCGCGCCGCCGCCCTGACCCACCGCTTGCTGGCGTTCTCGCGCCGTCAGTCGCTGGACCCCAAGCCGGTCCTGATGAATGACCTGGTCAACTCCATGGGTGAACTGCTGAATCGCAGCGTCAACGAGAGCATCCGCCTGGACATGTGCCTGGACCCGGAACTGTGGACCGCCGAGGCCGACCCGAACCAGCTTGAAAGCGCCCTGCTCAACCTGGTGCTCAACGCCCGCGACGCCATGCCCGAGGGCGGCATGCTGATGATCGAGACCTTCAACCGCCGCCTCGACCGCGACTTCACCAACGCTTACGAGAACCTGCTGCCAGGTGACTACGTGGTGCTCAGTGTGCGCGACACGGGCTGCGGGATGCCGGAGAACGTCATCAGCCGGGCCTTCGATCCGTTTTTCACCACCAAGCCGATCGGCCAGGGCACCGGCCTCGGCCTGTCAATGATCTACGGCTTCAGCAAGCAATCTCACGGCCACGTCGCGATCGAGAGCCAGGTCGGCGACGGCACCACGGTGCAGCTGTTCCTGCCGCGTTATCAGGGCGCGGCGCAGCAGGAGGGCCCCGCCCTGCCCAACGACACACCGCAGGCCCGTGAGGGCGAGACCATTCTGCTGGTTGAGGACGATCCGGCCGTGCGCGCGCTGGTCAGCCAGGTGCTGAGCGAACTGGGTTATGCGTACGTCGAAGCCGGTGATGCGGTCGGCGCGATTCCGATTCTGGAATCGAGCCAGCGCATTGACCTGATGATCAGCGACGTCGGCCTGCCGGGCATGAATGGGCGGCAGTTGGCGGACATTGGCCGGCAGCTGCGCGCGGACCTGAAAGTACTGTTCATCACCGGTTATGCGGAAAACGCCAGTGCCCGCTCGGGGTTCCTGGAAGAAGGCATGCAGATGATCACCAAGCCTTTTGCCTTTGACCAACTGACGGCCAAGGTACGGGAAATGATCGAGGGCTGACGCGAGAGGGGTTGACACAAAAGCCGGCGATTGCCGGCTTTGTTGTTTGTATCTAAGGGGCAGCAGAATCAGTTGAGCAGGGTCTGGATCTTCGAGTGCAGCGTTTCCATGGTGAACGGTTTGGCGAGGATGGGCGCTTTTTTGGTGATCGGGCTGCCGCAATCAACGATCTCAGCCGGGTAGCCGCTGATGAAGATGACCTTGAGTTCCGGTCGCAGCTTGACGGCGGGCTCGGCGATCATGACGCCGGACACGCCGCCGGGCAGGCGGTAATCGGTGATCATCAAATCGAGGTGGGGTTTGGTGGCAAGAATTTCGAACGCCTGCTCCCCGTTCTCCGCCTGCAACACCCGATAGCCTTCGCCCGAAAGGTAGTCGGAGAGCAGCATCAGAATGAGCGGCTCGTCTTCGACGATGAGTACGACATTTTCTGCATCAGAGCTCATTTGAACGCCTTTGATCTTATAGATAGCTGCCATTACGACCATGGCCCGCGCTGGAGGTTGCGCAGGGTGTTCAGTTATTTGATTGAAGGCCAGATGGGTCGGCCTAACGGCCTCCTGTTTCGCCTTCGGCGAGTTACTTGGAAAAGCACCCCAAGTAACCAAGGGTGCTTGCTCTCGGTTGGGCCCGACTGCGTCGGGTTCCTTCACTCCGACGACGCTCCGTGGGCCCGCGCCGAACGGACATCCATGTCCTGACGGCGCTCTCGCGGCATCCATGCCGCTCGACCCACTGCGCGTCGTCTGCGTTCAGCCTGCACCCAAGTCGCGATTGTCGTCGTCTGAGATATTTGTGTATGAAGATCCAGAGCACAGCAACAGCAACAGCATTCGCGAGCAAGCTCGCTCCCACAGGTAGGGGGTGCTATCAGCAAAATTGTTGGCGCTTGGGCTGGCTTTTTTCCGGCTGAAGCCGGTCCCACTAAACAGCAGCGCGTTCAGTCAGTGGGACTGGCTCCGACTGTAGGACCGGCTTTAGCCGGGAAGCTTTTGCTGTTGATCTTCTACGCGATAGACCAGACACCGCAGAACGCGACTTGGGTGCAGGCTGAACGCAGGTCTTGCGGAGTGGGCCGAGCCGCATGGATGCGGCGAGAGCTGCCCCCCGCCATGGATGGCGGATGGCAGCGGGCCCACGGAGCGGGACCGGAGTGAAGGAACCCTGACGAAGGAAGGGCCCAACCAGAAGCAGGCACCCTTGGTTACTTGGGGTGCTTTTACAAGTAACTCGCCGAAGGCGAAACAGTCTGCCCCCAGGCAGACGCTTGTGATCTTGATCTTAGATATCTTGATCAGAGCGGCAATGAAACCCGAAACATCGACCCCGCCCCTTCCTCGCTCTCGACACTGATCCGCCCGCCATGGGCGCCCACTATCTGGTCGGAAATAAACAACCCAAGGCCAAGCCCCGCCACCGCATGACTGGCCGCGACCCGCTCGAACTGCTGAAAAATACGCTTCTGATTTTCCGGACTGATCCCGATCCCGTGATCGCGCACCTCCACCCGCGCCTCACCGGCCTCGCTGTAAACGCGCAACTCAATCGGCTTATGCGCGCCGTAGCGCAACGCATTGGTCAACAGATTCGCCACCACCTGCTCGATGCGAAACTCATCCCACACCCCAATCACCGGCGTCGTCGCATGCAGCGTCACCGCGCTGCCGGCGGCGGCGATCTGCGCGGAATAACTCTCCACCAGATTGACCACCAACTCCGACAAATCAAAAGGACTGGTCCGAATCGACAGCTTGCCCGTACGAATCCGCGACACATCGAGCATGTCCTCGATCAAGCGAATCAGGCTCTGGATCTGCCGCTCATCACGATCCACCATGGCCCGCAGTTTCTCCATGGTGAACGCCGACGCATTGTCCTTGGCCAAGTGCAGCTTGCGCAGCTGGGTCTCCAGAATCAGCCCGTTGAGCGGCGTGCGCACCTCGTGGGAGACGATCGACATAAAGTCATCACGCATGCGAATCGCACGTTCCAGCTCGCTCTGCGTCGACTTCAGCTCGCGCATCAGGGCTTCCTGTTCCTGACGGCTGTGCTCAAGCTCTTCGAGCTGCTGCTTCAGGGCCTTGCGCTGGCGATACAGGTCGACGAACACATTGACCTTGCTCTTCACCGCGTGAATATCGAGGGGCTTGTGCAGGAAATCCACGGCACCGCTTTCATAGCCCTTGAACGCGTAATTCAGCTCGCGCCCGGCGGCACTGACGAAGACGATGGGGATGTTCTTGGTCTTCTCCGTGCCGCGCATCAGCTCGGCGAGTTCGAAGCCGTTCATCCCTGGCATCTGCACGTCGAGAATCGCCATCGCAAACTCGTGTTCGAGCAGCAACGACAACGCCTCGTCCGCAGACAACGCCTTGAACACCTGACGATCCTCGCGCTTGATCAGCGCTTCGAGGGCGAGCAGGTTTTCCGGCAGATCGTCGACGATCAGCAGTTTGGCTTTGATTTCACTCAGCATGCAATTCGTTCCAGCTCGACAAGCAGGGACCCAATGTCGGGCAAAGGCAATAGAAAATCCGGCGTATGAAGGGCAAGCGCCGCCTCGGGCATGGTTCGCACGAGCGCTTGTGCCGGGTCCTGGACCACGGTGAGGCCACCGTACTCTTTGATTTTTGCGGTACCGCGCGCGCCGTCGCTGCTGGCGCCGGTCAGCAGCACCCCTGCCAGCCGCTTACCGTACGCGTCAGCAGCCGATTCGAACAGTACGTCGATGCTCGGGCGCGAATGATGTACCCGTTCTTCCTGACTCAATGACAGACTGAAATCATTCTCCACCGACAGGTGATACCCGGGCGCGGCGAAGTAAAGCGTGCCCGGCGCGATGGTTTCCTTGTCGTCGGCCTCCTTGACCGGCATGGCCACGCTCATGGCGAAGACCTCGGCCAGGTGGCTGCGGCGCTGGTCCGGCACGTGGAGCACCGCAACGATCGGCAACCGGTAGCCCTTGGGCAGCATGCGGAAAATCTTCAACAGCGCTTCGACACCGCCGGCCGATGCGCCGACCACAATCGCGTCCACCGCCGGCAGCGCGGGCTGGTCGGGGGACGGGCAAGGAAACGACGTTCTCATGATTTGCGGTAGATCCGCTCGAGTTTGACCAGAGGGTCGAACTGGTTTTTGTACCCGGAGAAATCCAGGGTTTCCTTGCTGCCCAGCACGAGGAATCCGCGGTGGCACAGGGACTCGTGAAACAGCCCGAAGGCGCGGTCCTGCAGCTTCTTGTTGAAGTAGATCAGCACATTGCGGCAGGAGATCAACTGTGTTTCGGAGAACACGCTGTCTGTCGCCAGGCTGTGATCGGCGAAGGTGACGTTCTCCCGCAGGGTCTTGTCGAAGATCGCGTAATCGTAGGCGGCCGTGTAGTACTCCGAAAACAGCCGCTTGCCGCCGGCCTTGATGTAGTTCTCGTTGTAGGCGCGCATGTTTTCCATGGAGAAGATGCCTTGCTTGGCCTTCTCCAGCGAATTGGGATTGATGTCGGTGGCGTAGATGATGGTGCGATCGAGCAGACCTTCCTCGCGCAGCAGGATCGCCATCGAGTAAACCTCCTCCCCGGTGCTGCACCCGGCAATCCAGACTTTGACCGACGGGTAGGTCTTGAGCAGCGGCACGACTTCTTCGCGGATCGCCAGGAAGTGCGTCGGATCGCGGAACATCTCGCTGACCGGGATCGTCAGGAATTGCAGCAGCTGCATGAACGCAGAAGGGTCATGCAGCACCCGCTCCTGCAACGCGGAAATGGTCTTCAGTTCAAATTGACGCAACGCGTGGGCCACACGTCGTTTCACCGACGCACCCGAGTAATCGCGGAAATCGTAGCTGTACTTCAAGTAAATCGCTTCAATGAGCAAGCGTAACTCGATATCGGCGTCTCGTTCTTGGTGCATCGGCAACACTCTGGATCGGGCAAAAAGGCGGTCAATTGATCCGGTTCATTCAGATACGTTCCATCTTGGGCAACCACACGCGAATCAGCGAGAACAGCCGGTCCAGGTCAATCGGTTTCGCCAGGTAGTCGTTGGAACCGGCCTGCAGGCAGCGATCCTGATCGTCTTTCATCGCTTTGGCGGTGACGGCAATGATCGGCAGCTTGCGCCAGCGCGGGTTCTTGCGAATCTCGATGGTGGCTTCGTAGCCGTCCATCTCCGGCATCATCACGTCCATCAGCACCAGATCGATGTCCTCGACGGTATTGAGCTTCTCGATCGCCTCCAGCCCATTGCGCCCCACCTCGACGATGGCGCCTTTGTGCTCCAGCGCGCTGGTCAGGGCGAAGATGTTGCGTACGTCGTCGTCGACCACGAGGATCTTGCGCCCTTCGAACACACGGTCGCGACTGCGCGCGGTCTTCAGCATCTTCTGGCGCTCGTTCGACATCTGCGACTCGACCTTGTGCAGGAACAGCGTCACCTCGTCAAGCAACCGCTCCGGCGAGCGCGCGCCTTTGATGATGATGGTGCGCGAGTACTTCAGCAGCTCGGCTTCTTCGTCACGGGTCAGGTTGCGGCCGGTGTAGACGATGACCGGCGGGAACGCGCAGATCTCGTCGATGGACATGCGCTTGAGCAACTCGTTGCCGAGCATGTCCGGCAGCTTCAGGTCGATGATCATGCAGTCGTAGGCGTTGTCGCGCAGCAGATCAAGGGCGTCCTGAGCGAAGCCGACTGCCGTGATCTCGATGTCATCGTCGCCGATCAGGCGCGCGATGCTGTCACGCTGCAAGGCATCGTCTTCGACCAGCAGGATGCGTTTGACCTTCTGGGTGAGCTTGGCTTCGAGGCGGGCGAAGACATCCTTGAGCTCTTCGCGGGTGGTCGGTTTGACCGCGTAGCCGATGGCGCCCATTTGCAGCGCCGCTTCCTGACGGTCTTCGACGGAAATGACGTGCACCGGGATGTGGCGGGTGCTTGGCAGCTCTTTCAGACGTTGCAGGACCGTCAGACCGGAATGGTCCGGCAGGCGCATGTCCAGCAGCACAGCGTCCGGAATAAACGAAGAGGCCAGGTCGAAGCCTTCGTCGGCGGCATGGGCCACCAGGCAGTTGTAGCCCAGTTCATGGGCCAGATCGTAGAGGATGTGGGCAAAGCGCACTTCGTCTTCGATGACCAGGATGCAGCGATTGCTGAACGGCGCCTTCTCGCGGTCATCAGCGAAGCGCGGAATGGGTGTTGCCGCCGCCGCAGGCTTGGCAGCGACAGGCGCAGGCGGCGTGATGCGGGCTGGAACCGGCGCAGGCTGCACAGCCGCTGCTGGCCCCTCGACGTACTGTGAAGGCTCGACTTCGACGTACTCTTCCGGCATGACCAGGGTGAAAATACTGCCCTGCCCCGGCGCGCTGGTCACGCTGATCGAACCGCCCAGCAGGCGGGCCAGATCGCGGGAAATCGACAGCCCCAGGCCCGTGCCGCCGTAACGGCGATTGGTGGTGCCGTCGGCCTGACGGAACGCTTCGAAGATGCTCTCCTGCTGCTCCTCGGCGATGCCGATCCCGGAGTCGCGAACGGTGAAGGCCACGCCCTCTCCCGGCTGACGGGACACGGTCAGGCTGACGGTGCCGCTTTCGGTGAACTTGACGGCGTTGGACAGCAGGTTCTTGAGGATCTGCTCCAGGCGCTGGCGATCGGTGTACAGCGAGACCGGCGTGCCTGACTGGATCTCCACCGAGAACTCCAGCTTCTTCTCGGCCGCCAACGGTTCGAAGGTCATGCGCAGGCCTTCAACCAAGCGGCTGACGCTGCTGTTTTCCGGTCGCATGTCGAGCTTGCCGGCCTCGACTTTGGAGATGTCCAGGATGTCATTGATCAGGTTGAGCAAGTCATTGCCGGCGGAGTAGATCGATTCGGCAAACTTGACCTGCTCGGCGGTGAGGTTGTCCTGCGGGTTTTCCGCCAGCAGCTTGGCCAGAATCAACGAGCTGTTCAGCGGCGTGCGCAGCTCGTGGGACATGTTGGCCAGGAACTCGGATTTGTACTTGCTTGAGCGCTGCAACTCGTCGGCGCGGGCTTCCAGTTCAATCTGTGCGATGTGCAGTTCTTCATTATTGCGGTCCAGCGCATCACGCTGATCGCCCAGCGCCTTGCTCTGCTCGGCCAACTGTTCGTTGGTCTGCTCAAGCTCCGCCTGCTGGATTTCCAGGTGCGCCTGGGACTCCTTGAGAATCCGCGACTGTTCTTCCAGCTCTTCATTGGCGGTGCGCAGTTCTTCCTGCTGCACTTGAAGCTCTTCGTTGAGCTGCTGGGTTTCGGCGAGCACTTCCTGCAAACGTTGACGGTAGCGGGCTGCCTCGATAGAGGTGCCCACGTTCTCGGCCACCAGCTCAAGGAACTCCAGGTCACGGGGCGTCAGCTCGCGAAGAAAGCCCAGCTCGATCACGCCGTTGACGTGGTCATCGTTGCTGGTCGGCACCACCACGACGCTGCGCGGTGAGCCTTCACCCAGGCCGGAGGTGACTTTGAAATAGTCCTGAGGGACGTTGTCCAGGGTGATGATCTGATCCTGCTCGGCCGCCTTTCCGACCACGCCTTCACCGCTGTAGATCGACTGCTCGTGCTGTTCCTGCTCGCGGGAGAAACCATAGGACGCCACGCGCACCAGACCGCCATGCTCCTGGCGTACGTACACCGCCGCCACGACCGCACCCAGGTACTGGGCGAAGAAATGCAGCACGTTGCGGCCCAGCAGATTGAGGGTGAGCTGGCCGATCACCTGCTCGGCCAGTTCGCTCTGACCGTTGCGCAGCCAGGCGACATGGGACAATCGATCAGCGTCCAGCTGTTGCGCCCGCAGGTTGGCGGCGTAGGTGTTGGACAGCGTGGTCATGTCACGGCGACCGACCCAGGCGAGAATCCCGCTGACGATCAGAATGAACGTGACGTACAGCGAGACCGACATCACGGTGGTGTGGGTCACGTCGGTGTTGCGTGTCAGACGCAGCTGGTGCTCGACGTTGGCCGCCTGCTCGTATTGATCACGCATCTCGTCGGCCAGGCGCTTGCCGCGACGGTCCTTGATCGGCGTCTGATAGTCGCCACCGGCGCGGCGCAGATTAATCATCTCCTGGGCGAAGTCGTTCCAGGATGATTGCAGCGCGGCCAGTCGCTTGAAGCGGTCGACCTGATCCGGGTTATCGGCGACCAGTTCTTCAAGGCCCTGGAGCTCGCTCATGATGGCCGGCTTGGCCACTTCGTAGGGGTCGAGGAAACGCTCATCGCCGGTCAGCAGAAAGCCGCGCATGCCGGTTTCCATGTCCACCGAGAGCTTGAGCGAGCGATTGAGGTTGTTGATGACCCGGTCGGTGTGTTCGACCCACTGAATGGCCGACAACAGATAAGAGATGAGAATGACGAAGAAGGCCGCACTCAGCACGCCGACGGCCAAAGGTAAACTGACGTTGCGGCTTAACAGTTTGCGGAAACGTTGCTCATCGACTGCAGAGTTGGTGATCATCGCGAGGGCTCAGGCGGATTCGTCTAAACGACGGAGTTTGCCGCAAACCTCGGCAAAAACTCCAGCGTACGACGTAGAAGATTGAATTTTCTGACATTAGATCGGGAACAATCAGGCCGGCACTGTACATTTGAGTGCAGCCAAAAAGCCATTACACTCAATTGAATCGTGTTGTTGCGGCTCAGAACTTGGCACAATTGCGCCCCCAGCGAAACGCTGTAAGCCCCGATGCCGTGCGATGCGCTCCCTGCCCAATTAAGGAAATTGCCATGTCCGATTCACCCCGCACGATTCTGGTGGTCGAAGATGACAACATCGTCAGGATGTTGATTGTCGACGTCCTCGAGGAGCTTGAGTACACCGTGCTGGAAGCAGCAGATGCCGCCGAGGCCCTTGCGGTCTTGCACAACGCTGGCCAGACCATCGACTTGATGATGACCGACCTGGGCCTGCCGGACATGAACGGCAAGGACCTCGCCGTCAAGGCACGTGAGGCCCGCCCGGATATCCCGGTGCTGTTCGCCAGCGGCTACGCGGATTCCGTTGATGTGCCTGAGGGCATGCACAATATCGGCAAGCCGTTTTCCATCGACCAGCTGCGTGACAAGGTAAAGGGCATCCTTGGCGACTGAGCAACTGGCGCAGCGATCCCCGATCCATGTGCTGATCATTGGCTACGTCTGGCCCGAGCCGCGATCGTCTGCGGCCAGCGGGCATGTCATGCAACTCATCGACTGTTTTCTCGAACAGGGCTGGCAGATCACCTTCGCCAGCGCCGCCACTGAAGGCGAGCACAAGGCCGACCTGGCCGCGCTGGGCATCACGGAAGTCGCCATCGCCCTCAACCACAGCAGCTTTGACGCCTTCATCCATGAGCTGCAGCCCGACGTGGTGTTGTTCGACCAGTTTCTGATGGAGGAGCAGTTCGGCTGGCGGGTGGAGAAGCACTGCCCGAACGCCCTTCGCTTGCTTGAGAGCTCCGACTTGCAGAGCCTGCGCCATGCCCGTCATCAGGCGGTCAAGGAACGCCTCGACGGCAAGCCCGACGCTGACCTGACTGACTATTTCCAGACACCCCGGGATCAGTTGTTCACCCGGATGGCGACCACTGACCTGGCCCAGCGCGAGATCGCCGCGATCCACCGCAGTGACCTGAGCCTAATGGTGTCCGACGTCGAAATCGGGCTGCTGACCCAGGCATTTTCGGTGCCCGCGGCTCAGCTCCATTGGGTCCCGCTGCTGGTAAGAGAGCCGCGCGAGGCGCCCCTTGGCCCACGAAGCTTTGAAGACCGGGCGCATTTCATCACCATCGGCAATTTCCGCCACGCCCCGAACTGGGATGCCGTGCTATGGCTGAAAAACACCGTCTGGCCGCTGATTCGCGCGCAACTGCCCACTGCTCAGGTTCATGTGTATGGCGCCTACACGCCGCCAAAGGCTGCGGCATTGCATAACGCCGCCCAGGGGTTTCACATCATGAACTGGGCCGAAGACGCGCTGGAAGTGATGGGCGCTGCGCGGGTGTCCCTGGCGCCGTTGCGATTCGGCGCGGGAATCAAGGGCAAGATCATCGATGCCATGGTCTGCGGCACGCCCACCGTGACGACGCCCATCGGCGCCGAGGCCATGCACGGCGAGCTGGCATTTCCTGGCGCCGTCGCCTGTGATGCGCAAGGGCTGGCAGACGCGGCGGTCAGTCTTTACAGCGATCAGGCGCGCTGGGAACAGGCACAACAGGACGGCTGGCAATTGCTGCCGGCGCGCTTTGGCCATGACCGCCATTGCGCCGTGCTGATCGACCGTATCCTGGCGCTGAGGGACACGCTGCAGGCCCATCGCGCGGCCCACTTCACCGGCGCCATGCTTCGCCATCATCAGCACAAGAGCACGCAGTACATGTCCCAATGGATCGAAGCCAAGAACAAGAACGCCTGAAGCGTTATCTAGCGGACGGCGCGGCGCAACAGGTAGGTGTCCATGATCCAGCCTTTCTCTGCCCGCGCGGTTTCACGCGCCTGACGTATCTGCGCGCTGACCTCGTGCAGCGGGCCTGAAATGAGCATCTCGTCAGGGGTGCCGAGGTAGGCGCCCCAATAGATATGCAAATCCTGATCGACGAACCGCTCGAAGGTGCAATGGGCGTCGAGCATCACCACACTGTTGCTGATGTATTCGCCCTGCTCCGCTGCAAGCTCCCGGCCGGTGGTGATGTGGATCGGCTCGCCGATGCGGTTCAGGCCGATGCGGTGCCCGGCGGCGAGCGCCTGCACGCTGGTGATGCCGGGAATGACCTCGTAGGCAAATGACTCACGGCCGCGGGCGAGCACCTGATCGAGAATCTTCAGGGTGCCGTCATACAGCGCCGGGTCGCCCCACACCAGAAACCCGCCGGTCTCGCCCGCCTTTACTTCATCGGCGATCAGTTGCTCGAACAACACGGCCCGCTGCTCGTGCCAGTGTTCGACCCCGCTGCGGTAAGACGGCGAATCGTCCTTGCGCCGGGGATCGCTCACCTGCACCAAACGATAGTCATGGCCCTCGATGTAGCGCTCGCAAATCTCCCGGCGCAACGCCAGCAGGTCGTCATTGGCGTAGCCCTTGTCGAGCATGAAAAACACCTGGGTGCGGTTCAGCGCCTTGATCGCCTGAATGGTGATGTGCTCGGGATTGCCTGCGCCGATGCCGATCAAGAGGATTTTTTTCATGGGGTGGCGGTTCTCTGAAGGCGTTCGCAGAAGGTGCTCCCAATACGCAGGGAAGCGGCATTCCGAGCATCTATTCGTGCAGCTCGCGCAACGCAGCTGTTGCCAGAAAGCCCGAGCGCGATCGGTAACGTTGATCGCTCCTGACACGGGCATCGATGCGCTCCAGCAGCACTTCCGGCAGTGTCGCATTGAACCGCACTGAGCGACCGAAATACGGTGTCACGTCAAATTCGACCACAGCCCACACGCCGCCTTGATAGTCCGGATTATGGATATGCGCGTCGATGTCCATCGGCTGCGGCAGCGCCTCGCCATCAGCGACCAGCCCTTCAAAATGCAGCGCCAGGGCTTCTTTCACATTGTCCAGCGCTTGGCCAATGGTCGCGCCAGCGGAAAAACAGCCCGGAATATCAGGCACGGTGACGCCGTACACCGAGTCGGGATCCTTATGTAAAACGACGGGTAATTTCATGTTTTTATCCTTCCGAGCCGATTTGCTTCGAGACATTCATTTGAGGCCGGCCTGCTTCAACATGCTGTGAACCGTCCCTTTTGGCAGGTCATCTTTGGGATGAGGGACCGTGACACGTCCCTGTTTTATCGGGTGCTTGTATTGACGATGACTGCCTTTGACCTCGACCACATACCAACCGTCGTCCTCGACCCTTCTGATCATGTCCCTGCTCCGCATCAGCCTATCCCTTTGTTGACTGATGTGGATAGTACACACCGCACTTTGTTGCGCCACCGCTTGGGAAATTGTTTAAGCGACGGTATGTAACGTGATCCCGAGACGATCCCGCTGCGCGCCCCTCTCTTGCTAAAGTCGGTCCCTCTGAAGTCGTGGGTTCATCTGCCTCTGTTTAACGCCTGTATCTGTATTCCGCCCGACAAATAGTGCACATTAACCTCACGCCATTCTCCAGACCGGCACACGCATGACCAAAACAACAAGAGTCACCGACCCCGCCTATGAGCTGATGGATGACCATAACGGTCTGTCGATCATCTACCGTGAGCACGGCTTTCCCTGTCCGCTGGTGCGCTGGCATTTCCACAAGGAATACGAGCTGCACCTGATCGTTGCGAGTTCCGGGAAGGTCTTCGTCGGCGATTACATCGGCAATTTCTACCCCGAGACGCTGTTCCTCACCGGCCCCAATCTGCCCCATAACTGGATCAGTCAGATCGCGGAAGACGAGGTCGTGCCCAAACGCGACATGCTGGTGAACTTCACCGAAGAGTTGCTCGAAAGCGGCAATCAGGTGTTTGCAGAACTCAAGGCCCTGGCGCCGTTGCTCGAGCGCGCCCGGTACGGCATTGAATTCCGCTGCAAGCGGACCGTCCGCCAGGCCACCAAGCTGATGCAGAAAATCGCCGACACCACGGGCATGACCCGGCTGGGGCACTTTTTCATTTTGCTGGAAGTGCTGGCGGCCAGTGATGATTTCCAGTTGCTGTCGGGCACCACCGCGTCCCAGCTGTCCGACGATCACGCCGTGGAGCGCACCAACAAAGCCGTGGAATACATCTTCACCCACTACGCACGCGAACTGCCGCTGGAAGAAGTGGCCGAATACCTGGGCATGAAGCCGACCTATTTTTCCCGTGTGTTCAAGCAGGCCACCGGGCGCTGCTTTGTGGAATTCGTCAACCGGCTGCGGATCAGCAAGTCCTGTGAATTGCTCGCCGATGGCGACCGGCCGGTGACCGACGTCTGCTTCGAGTCAGGTTTCAATAACATCTCCAACTTCAATCGACGCTTCCAGAAACTCAAAGGCATGACCCCCTCGCACTACCGACGCCTCGCTGTACAGCGCCTGACCGAACAAAACCTGTACTGATTCGTTGCCCCGTCGCACCCATCAACTACGCTGGCACTGCTCCGCCCCACGCACTGGCGCAGTTGTGCAGCGCGCCCGTCGGAAACCCCAGTGCAAAAAAGTATCATTTCAAGTGCGCCGCAGGATTTGTCAACCAGCGCGCACAAGGCTGTAATCAGCTGACATTCTTCCTGGCCTCCGGAAGAAACAAAAACAATAACCAAACTTCTGACGTCCGCCTGGGCGCAGAAGAGGAGTGATAAATGAAGACCTCTGCAAATGTTCTCCTCGCCGGTACCTGTCTGACCCTCCTGTCCCTCTGCACCACCGCCACGGCGGGTGATGTGACCATCGCCACGGTCAACAACAGCGACATGATCCGCATGCAGCGGCTGTCCAAGACCTTCGAAGAACAGCACAAAGACATCAAGCTCAAGTGGGTGGTGCTGGAAGAGAACGTGCTGCGTCAGCGCCTGACCACCGACATCGCCACCAAAGGCGGCCAGTTCGACGTGTTGACCATCGGCATGTACGAAGCCTCACTCTGGGGTGCCAAGGGCTGGCTCAAGGAAATGAATGACCTGCCGGCGTCCTACGCGCTGGACGACGTGTTTCCTTCGGTACGCGACGGCTTGTCGGTTGACGGCAAACTCTTCGCCCTGCCGTTCTACGCAGAAAGCTCGATCACCTACTACCGCAAAGACCTGTTCAAAGCCGCCGGCCTGACCATGCCGGAGCGTCCAACCTGGACGCAGATCTCCGAATTCGCCGACAAACTCACCGACAAGTCCAAGGAACAGTACGGCATCTGCCTGCGCGGCAAGGCCGGCTGGGGCGAGAACATGGCGCTGATCACCACCATCGCCAACTCGTTTGGCGCGCGCTGGTTCGACGAACAGTGGAAGCCGCAATTCGACCAGCCTGAATGGAAGAACGCGCTGACCTTCTACACCAACGTCATGAAGAAGGACGGCCCACCCGGCGCCTCCAGCAACGGCTTCAACGAAAACCTTGCCCTGTTCAACAGCGGCAAGTGCGCAATCTGGGTCGATGCCAGCGTGGCCGGCTCGTTCGTCACCGACAAATCACAGAGTAAAGTCGCCGACAGCGTAGGTTTCACCTATGCGCCGCACGAAGTCACCGACAAAGGCTCGGCATGGCTGTATTCGTGGGCTCTGGCGATTCCGACCAGCGCCAAGAACGACAAGGACGCCCGCGCCTTCACCGAATGGGCCACGTCCAAAGAGTACGCCGCGCTGGTCGCCGAGAAAGACGGCGTGTCCAACGTGCCGCCAGGCACCCGCGCATCGACCTACACCGATGCCTACAAACAGGCTGCGCCGTTCGCCAACATCACCCTGGAATCCCTCAAGGCCGTCACGCCGAAGGCGCCGACCCTAAAGCCGGTGCCGTATGTGGGCATCCAGTTGGTGACCATTCCCGAGTTCCAGTCGATCGGCACCTCCGTCGGCCAACAGTTCTCGGCAGCACTGGTGGGGACCTCCAGCGTGGATCAGGCATTGACCAGCGCGCAAAGCGTGGCGGAGCGTGAAATGAAGCGCGCGGGTTACCCGAAAAAGGGCTGACACCCGCTGCTTGACGGCGGCAGGCGCTGATTGCCTGCCGCCCACGTTCACGCTCACGCTTCTGCCCGGTCCGGAGTCAACATGAACACCTCAACCCTCACCCCGCGCACCGCCGCGGCTGACGATAAGTCGTCTGCCAAGGGCAGCGTCACCAAGCCCGGCTGGTTTCTGGTCAGCCCCTCGGTGCTGTTGCTGCTGGTCTGGATGATTGTGCCGCTGGGCATGACCATCTACTTTTCGCTGATCCGCTACAACCTGCTCAACCCTGGCGAAAACGAATTCGTCGGGCTTGAGAACTTCGAATTCTTCGTCACCGACGCAGGCTTTCTGCCCGGCGCCATGAACACGCTGTTGCTGGTCGGCAGTGTGCTGGCCATCAGCGTGATCCTCGGCGTGCTGATCTCGGCGTTGCTGGAAGCCAGTGAGTTTCTCGGTCGCGGCATCGTGCGCGTGCTGCTGATCTCGCCGTTTTTCATCATGCCGACGGTCAGCGCGCTGATCTGGAAGAACCTGATTTTCCACCCGGTGTCCGGGATTCTCGCCTGGGTCTGGAAGCTGTTCGGTGCCCAGCCGGTGGACTGGCTGGCGAATTACCCGATGCTGTCGATCATCATCATTGTGTCGTGGCAGTGGCTGCCCTTCGCGATCCTGATTCTGATGACCGCCATGCAGTCCCTGGATCAGGAACAGAAAGAAGCGGCGCGTCTGGATGGCGCCGGCCCGATCGCCATCTTCTGGCACCTGACCCTGCCGCACCTGGCGCGCCCAATCGCCGTGGTGGTGATGATCGAAACGATCTTCCTGCTCTCGGTGTTCGCCGAAATCTTCACCACCACCAACGGCGGCCCGGGCTTCGCTTCCACCAATCTGGCGTACCTGATCTACAACCAGGCACTGCTGCAATTCGACGTGGGCATGGCATCGGCGGGCGGCTTGATTGCCGTCGTGATTGCCAACATTGCCGCGATCATCCTGGTACGGATGATCGGCAAAAACCTCACCGACAAGTCTTGAGGGCAAGGCCATGATGACGCTCAAACAATCCCGTCGCCTGCAAAGTGCCCTGCTCGGCACCTTGTCGTGGCTGATCGCGGCGCTGATTTTCTTCCCGATCTTCTGGATGGTCCTGACCAGCTTCAAGACCGAGATCGACGCGTTCGCCACGCCGCCGCAGTTCATCTTCACACCGACCCTGGAAAACTACCTGCACATCCAGGAGCGCAGTGACTACTTCCACTTCGCCTGGAACTCGATCCTGATCTCTTTCAGCGCGACGATCCTGTGCCTGCTGATCGCGGTGCCGGCGGCCTACTCCATGGCGTTTTTCGAAACCAAACGGACCAAGGGCACGCTGCTGTGGATGCTCTCGACCAAAATGCTGCCGCCAGTGGGCGTGCTGATGCCGATCTACCTGCTGGCCAAGACCTTCGGCCTGCTGGATTCGCGCATTGCGCTGATCGTGATCTACACGCTGATCAACCTGCCGATCGTGGTCTGGATGATTTACACCTACTTCAAGGACATCCCCGGGGAGATTCTCGAAGCGTCGCGGCTGGACGGTGCCACCACGCGCCAGGAAATCTTTCGCGTGCTGATCCCGATCTGCAAGGGCGGGCTGGCATCGACGGCGCTGCTGTCGCTGATCCTGTGCTGGAACGAAGCGTTCTGGTCGCTGAACCTGACATCTTCGAATGCCGCCCCGCTGACCGCGTTGATCGCCTCGTATTCCAGCCCTGAAGGGTTGTTCTGGGCCAAATTGTCGGCGGTGTCGACCCTGGCCTGCGCGCCAATCCTGATCTTCGGCTGGATCAGCCAGAAACAATTGGTCCGCGGGCTGTCGTTTGGTGCGGTGAAATGATCGAAACATGATGGTTCCCACGCTCCGCGTGGTAACGATCCCGGGCAGATTTTTAGCCTCTGAACTTTGAAGAATAAAACTGGAGCCCCTCATGGCTAACCTGACAATCAGAAATCTGCAAAAAGGCTTCGACGGCCACCAGATCATCAAAGGCATCGACCTGGACGTGAAAGACCGTGAATTCGTGGTCTTCGTCGGTCCGTCGGGCTGTGGCAAATCCACCCTGCTGCGCCTGATCGCGGGCCTTGAAGACGTTACCAGCGGCAGCATTGAACTGGATGGCCGCGAAATCACTCAAGTCACCCCGGCCAAGCGCGACCTGGCGATGGTGTTTCAGACCTACGCGCTGTACCCCCACATGACCGTCGGCAAAAACCTGTCGTTCGCCCTGGATCTGGCTGGCACGCCGAAGGCCGAGGTCAAGAAAAAAGTCGATGAAGCCGCGCGTATCCTCGAGCTGGGCCCGCTGCTGGAACGCAAGCCCAAGCAGCTGTCGGGCGGTCAGCGCCAGCGCGTTGCAATCGGTCGCGCCATCGTGCGCAACCCGAAAATCTTCCTGTTCGACGAACCGCTGTCCAACCTCGACGCCGCCCTGCGCGTCCAGACCCGGCTGGAGTTGTCGCGCCTGCACAAAGAGCTGCAGGCAACGATGATCTACGTGACCCACGATCAGGTCGAAGCCATGACCCTGGCCGACAAAGTGGTCGTGCTCAACGGCGGTCGCGTCGAACAGGTCGGCTCGCCGCTGGAGCTGTACCACCACCCGGCCAACCTGTTCGTCGCAGGTTTTCTGGGCACGCCGAAGATGGGCTTCCTCAAGGGCATCATCAGCGGCGTCGAGGCCTCCGCCTGTGAAGTCACCCTGGACGCCGGGACAAAAGTCCTGCTGCCCTTCACCAACGCGCAACAGAGCGTCGGCGACTCGGTGACCCTGGGGATTCGCCCCGAGCACCTGGAGCTGGCCAACGAAGGCGACTGCCAGCTGACCGTCATCGCCGACGTCAGCGAACGCCTGGGCAGCGACACCTATTGCCACGTGCGCACCACCTCCGGCGAGCCGCTGACCATGCGCATTCGCGGGGACCTGGCCAGCCAGTACGGCGAAACCCTGAAACTGCACCTCAACAGCGCCCATTGCCACCTGTTCGACGCCCAGGGCCAGGTCATCCGCCGCGCCCTGCAGGCCGCAGCCTGATCCCTCGCACTCCACCGCATTCGGGAACACCGTCATGAAACTGAACAAGCAGAACCTCTCCAACCTGGGCGCCGGCATCGCCATCCCGGCCTACGCCCTCGACGAGCGTCGTCAGGGTATCGCGCACATCGGCGTCGGTGGTTTTCACCGCGCCCATCAGGCGTTTTACACCGACGCGCTGATGTCCCTCGGCACCAATGAAGGCAGCGGCGAAGGCCTGGACTGGGGCATTTGCGGGGTCAGCCTGCGCGAGGAAGACCGCGGCAATTTCGAAGCGCTGAAGGGCCAAGACTTCCTCTACACGCTGTTCGAACTGGGCGACACCCCGGACACCGAAACCCGGGTGATCGGCGCCATGAGTCAGATGCTCATGTCCACCGACAGCGACCTGGCGCTGATCGACAAACTCGCCAGCCCGGGCATCCGCATTGTCTCGCTGACCATCACCGAAGGCGGCTACTGCATCGACGACAGCACCGGCGAATTCATGAGCCACCTGCCGCAGATCCAGTACGACCTCGAACACCCCGCCACACCGAAAACCGTGTTCGGTTATCTGTGCGCCGCCTTGACCCGCCGCCGCGCGGAGGGCACACCGGCGTTCACCCTGATGTCCTGCGATAACCTGCCGCACAACGGCGCGGTGACACGCAAGGCCCTGCTGGCCTTCGCCCAACAGCGCGACCCGGAACTGCATGACTGGATCGCTGAACACGTCAGCTTCCCCAACGCCATGGTCGATCGCATCACGCCGATGACCAGCACCGCCCACCGCCTGCAACTGCACGACCAGAAAGGCATCGACGACGCCTGGCCGGTGGTCTGCGAACCCTTCGTGCAGTGGGTACTGGAAGACAAGTTCGTCAACGGCCGTCCGGCCTGGGAAAAGGTCGGCGTGCAGTTCACCGACGACGTAACCCCGTACGAAGAAATGAAGATCAAGCTGCTCAACGGCAGCCACCTGGCGCTGACCTACCTCGGCGCGCTGAAGGGCTATCGCTTCGTCCACGAAACCATGAACGACCCACTGTTCGTCGAGTACATCCGCACCTACATGGACCTGGACGTCACCCCGCAACTGGCGCCGGTGCCGGGCATCGACCTGACCGAGTACAAACAGACCCTGATCGACCGCTTCTCCAACCAAGCGATCGCCGACCAGCTTGAGCGGGTGTGCTCCGACGGCTCGTCGAAATTCCCGAAATTCACCGTGCCGACCATCAACCGTCTGATCGTCGACAGCGGCAACATGGACCGAGCCACGCTGGTGGTTGCGGCCTGGGCGCTGTACCTGCAGGGCAATCGCAACGGCGACTTCACCGGCGAGAACGGCGTGCCGTACACCGTCGTCGACCCGCGCGCAGACTTCTGCAAGGCGCTGGTGGCCGATGACGTGCTGGTGACCCAGCGCCTGCTGGAGGTGGAAGAAATCTTCGGTGCGGCGATTCCACAGTCCGCCGAGTTCGTGGCATCGTTCGAACACAACCTGAACAGCCTGAAGCAATTGGGCGTCAGCAAAACCCTGGAAAACCTGTTAGCGAAAACCGCCTGAGCTTCATAGGGGAAGAGGTGAATATGTTTCTCGGCATCGATTGCGGTACCCAAGGCACCAAAGCGATTGTTCTGGATGCGGTCAGCGGCAAGGTTCTGGGCGAAGGCTCGGGTGCGCACCACATGATCAGTGGCGCGAACGGTCGCCGTGAGCAGGATGTGCAGGAATGGCTCGATGCGTTCGAGCAAGCCACGGCCGCGGCCCTGCAGCAGGCCGGGGTGTCCGGCGCGGACATCCAGGCCATCGGCGTGTCCGGGCAGCAACATGGCCTGGTCATGCTTGACGAAACAGGCCAGGTGCTGCGCCCCGCCAAGCTGTGGTGCGACACGGAATCCGCGCCTGAAAATGATCGGCTGCTGACGTATCTGGGCGGTGAAGCCGGGTCGCTGGAGCGCCTGGGTATCGCCATCGCGCCGGGCTACACGGTCTCGAAACTGCTGTGGAGCAAAGAGCAGTTTCCCGAGCTGTTTGCCCGCATCGACAAAATTCTGCTGCCCCACGACTACCTCAATTACTGGCTCACCGGCCGCAGTTGCAGCGAGTTCGGCGATGCATCCGGCACCGGTTATTTCAACGTGCGCAGCCGCGCATGGGACCTGGACATCCTTCAGCACATCGATCCCAGTGGCCGGCTGGTCAAGGCGCTGCCGGAGCTGCTCGAGGCGCATCAGCCGGTCGGCACAATTCTCCCCGCGATCGCCGAGCGACTGAGCCTCAACCCGAAGGCCATCGTCTCCAGCGGCGGTGGCGACAACATGATGGGCGCCATCGGCACCGGCAATATCGCACCGGGCTCGATCACCATGAGCCTGGGTTCGTCGGGCACGGTCTACGCCTTCGCCGACGCCGGCAACGTCAGCGCTCAGCCATCGGTGGCGACCTTCTGCTCTTCATCGGGCGGCTGGCTGCCACTGATCTGCACCATGAACCTGACGAACGCCACCAGTGCCTTCCGCGAGCTGTTCGCGCTGGACATCGGCGCGTTCAACGCAGCCGTGGCGTCCTCGCCGATTGGCGCCCAGGGCGTGCTCGTGCTGCCCTTCCTCAACGGCGAACGCGTGCCCGCCCTGCCCCACGCCACCGGCAGCATCCTCGGGCTGGACAGTACCAACCTGACCCAGGCCAACCTGTGCCGGGCGGTGGTCGAGGGCACCACCTTCGGCCTGCGTTACGGCCTGGACCTGTTGCGCGACAGCGGCATTAAGAGCGATAACATCCGCCTGATCGGCGGCGGCGCGAAAAGCGCGGTCTGGCGGCAGATTGTGGCCGACATCATGGACACGCCGGTCATCTGCACCACCGGCACCGAAGCGGCAGCCCTGGGCGCAGCGATCCAGGCGGCGTGGTGTCATTCACACCTCGATGCCGGTGGTGACGGCGACGGCGAGTCGCTGCAGGCGCTGACCGAGCGTTGCGTCAGCCTCGACCCGGCCAGCGAAACCCGGCCGGTTGCCGAACACGTTGCGGCGTACCAAGCGGTTTATCAGCACTATCGCACTCAATTGCAGGGCCTCTGACGGACAGCCCCGTCGGCCTTTATGGAGCAACTATGTATCTGGTCTGTGGCGAAGCACTGTTCGACTTTTTCTGTCAGCCGGACAGCGGACAACGCAACAAAGTGGGGTATCAGGCCATCGCCGGCGGTTCGCCGTTCAACGTCGCGGTGGGGCTGCGCAGGCTGGGCATCGATGCCGGTTTTTTTGCCGGGATTTCCAGCGATTACCTGGGCAAGCGCCTGACGACCGTGCTCGCGGAAGAAGGCGTGCGCGATGACTTTCTGGTGCCTGTCGACGCACCCACCACCCTGTCGATGGTCGCCGTGGGCGCTGACGGCTCGCCGCAGTACAGTTTTCGCGGCGAAGGCTGCGCTGACCGGATGCTGAGCGTCGAGCATCTGCCGACGCTGGACGAGAGCGTGCGTGGCTTGCACGTGGGTTCGTTCTCGCTGGTGGTGCAGCCGGTCGCCGACGCGCTGCTGACGCTGGTGCGGCGGGAAAGCGGCAAGCGCTTGATCACGTTCGATCCCAATGTGCGCCTGAATCCGGCGCCGAGCATCGAGCTGTGGCGCAGTCAGGTGGCGAAGTTCGCCGAGCACGCGCACATCATCAAGGTCAGTGATGAGGACCTGGAGCTGTTGTATCCGGACAAAGAGGCGGCAGCGGTGACCGAGGGTTGGCTGAAGGACAATTGCCAGTGGGTGATCATGACCCGCGGCCGTCAGGGCGCCACGGTGTTTACGCGGGATTTGGGCACGTGGTCGGTGGCGGCGCGCAAGGTGGAGACGGTGGATACAGTGGGTGCCGGGGATACGTTTCAGGCGGCGTTGATTGCGTTTCTGACGGAGCGGGGTCTGGACGAACCCGCCGCGCTGGCGGGGGTAGATAAGCCAACGCTGACGAAGATGCTTGAGTTTGCGGTGGCTGCGGCGGCGGTGACCTGCACGCGCGAGGGGCCGGATTTGCCCTATCGGGCGGAGGTGGTCTAGGCGACTGGCCCTTCTCAGATCAAGATCAACAGCGTCTGCCTGGGGGCAGACTGTTTCGCCTTCGGCGCCTTACTTTTGAAAAGCACCAAAAGTAAGCAAAAGTGCCTGCTCTCGGTTTGGCCCTTCCTTCGTCAGGGTTCCTTCACTCCGGTCCCGCTCCGTGGGCCCGCCGCCATCCGCCATCCATGGCGGGGGGCGGCTCTCGCGGCATCCATGCCGCTCGGCCCACTCCACGAGACCTGCGTTCAGCCTGCACCCAAGTCGCGATTGGCGGTGACTGAGCCTTTTGCGTAGGAAGATCAAAAGCGCGCTTACGCTTAGTAGGACCGGCTTTAGCCGGGAAGAGGCCACCTCAAGCGCCGGCATTTTTGCTGATAGCCCCCCTCCCTGTAGGAGTGAGCTTGCTCGCGAATGCTTTATCCAAAACACCCGATATCGGAGGGATGTACCGGCCCCTTCGTGAGCAAGCTGACTCCCACAAGTCCTCAACGCCTGACCCGCCCTCGATCTGCCTTTGATCTGCTTTTGATCTTCGTACACAAAAAGTCCAGTCACCGCAAAACGCGACTTGGGTGCAGGCTGAACGGAGGTTTCGCGGAGTGGGTCGAGCCGCATGGATGCGGCGAGAGCGCCGTCAGGACATGGATGTCCGTTCGGCGCGGGCCCACGGAGCGGGACCGGAGTGAGGGTACTCCGACGAAGGAGGAGCCCAACCAGGAGCAGGCACCCTTGGTTACTTGGGGTGCTTTTCCAAGTAACTCGCCGAAGGCGAAATGTCTGCCGTTAGGCAGACGCCCTTGATCTAAACACAAACAATCAGGCCATTTCCGCCTTTGCCATGGCGATCCTGGTCTTCACCTCCCGCTCAGCGACCTGCTGATCCGTCATCTGCTTCTGCAGCTCAGTCACCTGCTTGTCCACCGCCGCCTGCTCCTGCGGCGTCATGGCGTCGTATTCCGCCTTGCTGACGCCCGTCAACCGCTGCCGCACCTTCTCCGCGTCGGTCTGGTTCATGTAGGACTGAAACTGATCCTTCACCGAACCCACGCCATCAGAACCCGCGCCATCACTGGCCGCCAGATCATCAGAGACCGTCTTGCTGACACTGTCAGACGACGCGACCTGCTTGTCAGCGCTGGACACAAACGCCGCAGCGGCGGCTGCCTTGTCATCGTCCGTCACCGACGACGCCGTGTTGGCCGCCGCTGCCTTCAGGTTCACCATCATCTTGGCAAACGACTCGTCGTAGCCCTGCTTGCCCTCGTTGCTGCTTTGCGCCGCGCCTTCGCCATTGCTCGCAATCGCCGCCACGGGTGTGGCGGCGCCGGCCATGGCGCTGGTGTAAGCGTCCGTGTCCGTCGTGGCGTAATGGGTGTGGCTCACGGCTTTTGACACGAACTGCTGGATAGCACTGTTGCCGATCAACATCTTTCACCTCCTGTTCAGGTTGTCCGATGTACCCCGACAGCAGCAAAACCGATGCCATCCAGCCTGCCCTCCCTGAAAGACCCGTCAACACGGGCCTGCGGACCCAGCGTCAAGCCATGAAGTGCCGCCATTATCGACAATGCTTGCCGTCTGCGGCAGATCCTCGCCGCCGGCTTGCCGTACCGGCCAGCGCGCTGCTGACAATCCGGAGCCGCCGCCCTATTTGAGAAACGCCTTCACCGCCTCATTCACCTGGCCCGCCTCACACGCCGGCGCCATGTGTCCGCAATCGCTGTTGAGTACCAGCAACTGCGCGCGCTTTTGGGCGGCCAGCGCCTTGGAAGGCGCCGGGTCGACCATGCGGTCCTGCTCGGAGGTGATGATCAACAGCCGCGCCTTGATTTTCCCGGCCAGTGCGGCCATGTCGCCGTGACGCAACAGATCGAACGACGTCATCGCCTGCAATTGCCGGTACCAGTCGACCGTGCTGAAGGACTGATTGCTCGCGGTGGCGGGCAACGTGCCGGCAGGTGAGGGACCGGTGCCGACGGTCTTGGCCGCCCTGTGTCCCGGCGTCCATAGATAACCGTTGTGTGTCGCCGCGAGCTGTTTGAAAGCCGTGCCCGGCGCATAGTTGCCGTCGTTCCAGCCGGGCGCGCGTTCGATGGCGGCCAGTTCTGCATTCCAGGCCTGCAGGTCGCGTTCGGTCGGGTGAGGCGTGCCGACGATGGTCACCACCTTGCTGGCGAAGTCCGGGTACATCACCGCCCACTGCAACGCCTGCATGCCACCCATGGAAATGCCGACGATGGCGTGGGCGTGATCAATGCCCAGGTACATGGCCAGCAACCGATGCTGCGCCTTGACCATGTCGCGGATGCCGAACTGCGGAAACTTCAGGCGCGGCGCAATCGGGCTGTTGGACGGCGAGCACGACACGCCATTGCCGATGGCGTCCATCGCCACCACATACCAGCGATTGGTGTCGACCAACTTGCCGGGGCCGATCATGTCGGCCTGGTCGGACGTCCGCCCGGCCAGCCAGGTAGTCACCAGCACGACGTTATTGCGATCTTCTGCCAGCGTGCCGTAGGTGCGATAACCCAAGTCGCAACGCGAGATCTTGCCGCCGGTCATGTTCAACGAGCCAATGTTCACCCGTTGCTGCTCTGCCGCCTGGCAGATGCCCACACTCATCATGACCAGCAACGCACACAGCGTCCGGTCAGCGTAATGACGCAGTTTCATGGAATTCCTTAGTGATAACGCCCGGCCGTGATAGCGCCTGAAAGATTTGCGGCTCCGGAAAACCATGTACGTCAACACCATGCCGTCGCGCTGCGCCATCAGCGTAGACGGTTATGCCGTATGAGCGAGGCCGGTTCACGACTATTTTTTCAGGCCATTCAATAGCCTGAGTCATTTACGGTTGTGCGCCGCTTTCACCCGTCAAGGCGACAGATATCAGCATGAGGACTCCCCCTGCTCCACCGGCGATGGTAGCGTGCGGTGGTTTCTGATCGAAGGATCAGACCTTTCTCTCAACATGCCTGCCAAGGAATGCCCCACCCAATGGACTTTTCGCTCAAGCACCTCACCGCCGCTACATTGATGTTCGCCGGCGTCTGCGCCTTCACACCGGCGGCCTTCGCCAACCTCACCGCGCAACAGAGCAGCACGATTGTCGGCACCTTCAAGGAAAACGCCGTCACTGATTTCCGCCAGTTCCTCAAGACCGTCAGCACCACCGACGTGGTCAAGGCGGCGGGCATCGAGCCGGCGATCAGCGCCTTCCTCGCCAATAAAAAACTGTCCGCCGATGAGCAGAACGATATCCATCGCCTGTTGGGGGTTTATGCGCGGGTGAAATACGGCAGCGCCGCCACCGAAACCCTGCGCGAACTGGTCGCCATTCCCACGTTCCAGACCGCTGGCGTCGCGCAACACGACAACCCCGCGTTCATCAAGATTGCCGAGAAAATCAAAACCCTCGCCCAGTCGTTCAACCTGACCTTCCGCAATATCGACAACCGCGTGTACGAGGTTTCCCTTGAGGGTTCAAGCCCTGAAGTGGTGGGGATTCATGCCCACGCCGACGTCGTTCCGGTCACCCTGGAAAACTGGGTGCTGGCTGACGGCACCCGCCTCGATCCGTTCAAAGTGACCCTGATCGGCGACCGCATGTACGGCCGCGGCACCGAGGATGACAAGAACGGTATCGTCGTCGCGCTGTACGCCATGAAGGTGATCAAGGAAGAGAAGCTGCCACTGGCGCGCAATTTCAAGCTGCTGATCGACACCACCGAAGAAACCTCCGGCGACGCCATTCCCTACTACTTCGAGCGCAACCCGACGCCGGCCTACAACCTGGCACTCGATGGCAGCTACCCGGTGGTGATCGCGGAAAAGGGCTACGGCACGGTCATGGCCAGCTTCCCCCGTCGCACCGCCGAAGGCACGGGCGCGGAAATCACTTCGATGACCGGCGGCATGGCGACCAACCAGATCCCGTCAAAATCAGTCGTCACGCTGGTGAGCGATCAGCCCGCTGAACTCGCCGCCGAGCTGCAGAAAGCCGGCGCTGAGTACGCCCAGCGCAACGGCGGCAACTTCAAGGTCGACGCAGAAGTCGCCGGCAAGGAGGTCAAGCTGACGGTCACCGGCGTCTCGGCGCACTCCTCCGAGCCTGAATCGGGGGTCAACCCGGTGGCGCGGATGCTCGATTTCATCAACGGTCTGGATGGCAAGGTCGCGCTCAAGCACAACGCGATCACCGACGCCGCGCGCTATGCCGCTGACAACTGGGGCCTTGATTACCTGGGCAGCAAACTGGGCGTCGGCTTCAGCGACGAGTTCATGGGCCCGCTGACGGCCTCACTGACCTACGTGGCGATGGACGACAAGGCCTTCAAGCTGGCCGTCAATCTGCGCGTGCCAAGGGGCAAATCGCCGGAAGCACTGAAAGCGGAAATCGCCCAGAAGCTGACCGCCTGGACCCAGCAGAGCCACATCACGCCGGGCTTCGATTACTCGATTGCCGAGCCGATGTACCGCAATCCCGAAGGCGAGTGGGTCAAGGCGCTGTTGGCCGTGGCCACCGAGAACCTGGGCATGGAGCACAGGTTCGGCACTTCGGCCGGCGCCACGTCAGTGCATGAGCTGCCCAACGGCGTGCAGTTCGGCCTGGCCAAACCCGACGTCAAATACACCGGTCACACCGACGCCGAGTTCAAGACCACCGAGCAGTTCCTGCTGGACTTGCAGATCGTCACCGAGATGATGGGCCGCATCGGTCAACTGCCGAAACTCTGACCGCCCTGCCCCGGGCCCGCTGCAATGGCGGGCCTGATTCGCGCCGCTGAATATGCAGTCATCAGGCTCTCAGTTTTGAAGCTTTGAGCCTGTCCGACGCACGATCTTGATCGAGTGTTTGAGGTTGGGCTTGCGGGTCACGCTGATCGCCCGTTGGGTGACCGTGTCCAGCGTGATGTTCCAGAAGCCGGTGCTGGGCACCACGATTTTCGCCGGGAAGCGGTCGAAGGCGCCGCCGTGATAGGTGTGCCGACCGCCGTTCTTGAAACTGCGGAAGTTGGCATCACTCATGAGGCGGATATTGCAGGCGTTCGAGGACTCGATCACCACAATGTCGCCTTCATTCAGGTGTTCGCGTTGGTGGATGAATTTCACGGGGATCCCACGGCAGTGATGAAAACGGGCGCGAGAATATCATGGAGGCCTGCCCCCACAAGGCGGGTCCCTGAATGACAGCGCAAAAAAAACCTCGTGATCGCTCATGAGGTTTTTTTGTTTCTGGCCCTTGGTTCAGAGATATGGCGACCGACGCCTTCCCGGCTGAAGCCGGTCCTACGACACCGCATGAGCCAGTAGGACCAGTTTTAGCGAGGTATCACGCCGGGGCGCTGGTGCGGATCAGGTGGTCGAAGGCGCTGAGGGAGGCTTTGGCGCCCTCGCCCACCGCGATCACGATCTGCTTGTACGGCACGGTGGTCACGTCACCGGCAGCGAAGATGCCCGGGATCGACGTCTCACCGCGTGGGTCGATGATGATCTCGCCCCGTGGCGACAGCTCGATGGTGCCCTTCAGCCATTCGGTGTTCGGGAGCAGGCCGATCTGCACAAAGATACCTTCCAGCTCGATGGTGATGTCTTCACCGGTAAGGCGGTTCTTGTAGCGCAGGCCGTTGACCTTCTGGCCGTCGCCGGTGACTTCGCTGGTCAACGCGCTGGTCAGCACCGTCACGTTGGGCAGGCTGTGCAGCTTGCGTTGCAGGACCGCATCGGCGCGCAGATTGGCGTCGAATTCCAGCAAGGTGACGTGGGACACGATACCCGCCAGGTCGATGGCCGCTTCGACACCGGAGTTGCCGCCGCCGATCACCGCCACGCGCTTGCCCTTGAACAACGGACCGTCGCAGTGCGGGCAGTACGCCACGCCTTTGTTGCGGTACTGCTGCTCACCCGGCACATTCATTTCGCGCCAGCGTGCGCCGGTCGCCAGAATCACCGTCTTGCTCTTGAGCACGCCGCCGCTGGCGAACTTCACCTGATGCAGCTCACCGTTCTTGCCCGGAATCAGTTGCTCGCCGCGCTGCAGGTTGATGACGTCCACTTCGTACTGCTTGACGTGTTCTTCGAGGGCGACCACCAGCTTCGGCCCTTCGGTGTGCTGCATCGAGATGAAGTTCTCGATCGCCATGGTGTCGAGCACCTGGCCACCGAAACGCTCGGCCGCCACAGCGGTGCGGATGCCTTTACGGGCAGCGTAGATCGCTGCCGACGAACCGGCCGGGCCACCGCCGACGACGAGCACGTCGAACGCTTCTTTGCCATTGAGCTTGTCGGCCTGACGATCGCCGGCGCTGGTGTCGATCTTCGCCAGAATCTCTTCCAGGTTCATGCGGCCCTGACCAAACAGCTCGCCGTTCAGGTAGATGCTTGGCACGGACATGATCTGGCGGTCGGTGACTTCCTGCTGAAACAGGCTGCCTTCGATGGCGACGTGTTCCACGTTCGGGTTAAGAACAGCCAGCAGGTTCAGCGCCTGGACCACGTCCGGGCAGTTCTGGCAGGTCAGCGAGAAGTAGGTTTCAAACTTGAACTCACCGGTCAGGCCGCGGGCCTGTTCAATGGTGTCCTCGGAGGATTTGGACGGGTAGCCGCCGACTTGCAGCAGCGCCAGCACCAGCGAGGTGAATTCGTGACCCATTGGCAGACCGGCGAAACGCAGCTTGATGTCCTGGCCCGGGCTGTTCAGGGCGAAGGACGGCGTGCGTGCATCGCTGCCATTGGTGTCCAGGGTGATCTTGTCGGAGCTGCTGACGATGTCATTGAGCAGGGCCAGCATTTCCTGGGATTTTGCGCCGTCATCAAGGGACGCAACGATCTCGATCGGGCGAGTGATCCGCTCCAGGTAAGATTTCAACTGAGCTTTAAGATTGGCGTCCAACATGGTTCGGCTTCCTTCTTCACTTTCAGGTCTGGATACGTTCAAGATCTAGCGGGTTCTACAAAAAAAAACGCCCAGGCGATGACCGCCCGGGCGTTTTTTGGGGGCGATGCGGTTTACGTGCTCATGGGCTCATCGCCCCCGATCCGGTCATGACGACTTAGATCTTGCCAACCAGGTCCAGCGAAGGAGCCAGGGTGGCCTCGCCTTCTTTCCACTTGGCTGGGCAGACTTCGCCCGGGTGGGCAGCAACATACTGAGCCGCCTTGATTTTGCGCAGCAGCTCGGAAGCGTCACGGCCAACACCGCCGTCGTTCAGTTCGACGATTTTGATTTCGCCTTCCGGGTTGATCACGAAAGTACCGCGGTCAGCCAGACCTGCTTCTTCGATCAGGACGTCGAAGTTGCGGGAGATTTTCAGGGTCGGGTCACCGATCATGGTGTACTGGATTTTGCCGATGGCTGGCGAAGTGTTGTGCCAGGCAGCGTGGGCAAAATGGGTATCGGTGGAAACGCTGTAGATTTCGACGCCCAGTTTCTGGAACTCGGCGTAGTTGTCCGCCAGGTCTTCCAGCTCGGTTGGGCAAACGAAGGTGAAGTCAGCCGGGTAGAAGAACACCACAGACCATTTGCCTTTCAGGTCGGCGTCCGACACTTCTACGAAGTTGCCGTTCTTGAAAGCAGTTGCCGTGAACGGTTTGACTTGGCTGTTGATGATAGGCATCAGTGAATCTCCTGAGGGTTGTGAAAATGGGGTGTTACAAATTCGATGGGGAGGATACTACGCAAAATCGTCAGCAGGGACTCATTGGCAAAGCTCATGCTTATGATTGGTTTTGACTATAAGGATGCTTTATTAATAGAAGACGTTGTTGGGCGGGTGCGGTTGGGTCACCCGCACTGTCGACCGGAAAGCTTCCCGGCTAAAGCCGGTCCTACGGATCCAGCCAGTCCTGGTGATCCAGCCAGTCCTGGTGATCCAGCCAGTCCTAGGCTACCGACTCGATCAGGCTTCGCACCCGCACGGCAAGTTCGTCGATGCTGAAAGGTTTGGTGAGCAAATCCATGCCATCGTCGAGGAAGTCACCACGCACCTCAGCCTCCCGCGCATAGCCGGTCATGAACAAAACCTTCAGCCCCGGGCGATGCTGGCGCGCCACCTCTGCCAACTGGCGACCATTCAGCCCCGGCAGTCCCACATCCGTGACCAGCAGATCAACGGGCTCGGCTCCCTGCAAAACCACCAGTGCCTCATGGCTGTCGCAGGCTACGTTCACGCGATAACCCAGCTCCTTCAGCACATCCACCACCAGCATGCGCACCTCAGCCTCGTCCTCCACCACCAGCACGCGCTCGCCCAGGCCGGCACGAGGTGGTTCGAAGCTGCGAGGGACGGCGGGGGGAAGCTCGGCAACCTCATGGTGACACGGCAACAGCAAGTCGATGCGCGTACCACGCCCTTCTTCGCTGGAAATGCTGACCCGGCCGCCGGTCTGGTTGATGAAGCCGTAGACCATCGACAGGCCCAGGCCAGTGCCCTGCCCGATCGGCTTGGTGGTGAAGAACGGATCAAAGGCCCGTGCGATAACCTCGCTGGACATGCCCAGCCCGGTGTCCTGCACACGAAGGCGCACGTAGTCGCCCGGCGCCAGCGCGTCCTGCAGCAGGGCAATGTGGGTCAGTTCGGTCTGGATCAATAACCGACCGCCATCGGGCATCGCGTCGCGGGCGTTGATGACCAGATTAAGCAACGCATTCTCGAGCTGATGCTCATCGGTGTTGGTCAGGCACGAGATCGTGTGCAGGTCGACTTCCAGCTCGATGCTTTCACCAATGGTCCGGCGCAGCAGCTCTTCCATCGACGTCACCATGTGGTTGACGTCCACCGGCCGCTGGTTCAGTGACTGGCGACGGGCGAACGCAAGCAGGCGATGGGTGAGCGACGCAGCGCGGTTGGCCGAGCCCATGGCGGCCTCGATGTAACGATCGATCTCCGACACGCGCCCTGCGGCGACCCGACGCTGAATCAGGTCCAGTGCGCCGAGCACGCCGGTGAGCATGTTGTTGAAGTCGTGGGCGATGCCGCCAGTCAGCTGGCCGATGGCGTCCATTTTCTGCGCGTGGCGCAAGGCCTCTTCAGCCTGGGCACGCTCACTGATTTCGACCTGCAGGCGCTCGTTGCTTTCGGCCAGTTCGCGGGTGCGCTCGGCGACGCGCTGTTCGAGGCTCTCATTCAGCTCGCGCAGCGCGTCCTCGGCACTGACCTGGGCCGTGATGTCCGTGCTCGTGCTCAACCAGTGGATGATGCTGCCGCGCTCATCGCGGATCGGCAATGCGCGGGAGAGGAACCAGCGGTACTGGCCGTCCTTGCCGCGCAGCGGGAAGGTGTCCTCCCACAACGAGCCGGTGGCGAAGCAGCGCTGCAGACGTGATTCGACCCGCTGCCCATGGTCAGGGTGATGCAACGACCGCCAGCCCAGCGCCATCATCGCTTCGTATGAGGTGCCGGTGTAGCTGTACCAGCGTTCGTTGTACCAATGGATGTGACCGGCGGGGTCAGCGATCCAGGCCAACTGACTCATGTTATCGGCGAGGCTGCGAAACTGCCGCTCACTCTCATCAAGCGCTTCGGTTCTGGAAAGCGCCTGGTCATCAGGTCCTGCTGGATTCAAGGGCATGGCTGCCGAAAAACTCGTGCTGGTCAAAGAGTGGGTCCGTCCCTAAAAACAATGGCTGGCCCGGCTCCCTCCATGGAGGCCGGACCGTTCACGTGTGCCGCGCGAGGCTTAACAACACGTGCCGGGTGATGCTTAGCGTGTCGGTGTGCGCATGGTGACGAATTCTTCCGCCGCCGTCGGGTGCACACCGATGGTGTCGTCGAAAATCTGCTTGGTGGCGCCGGCCTTGAGGGCGATCGCCAGGCTCTGAATGATCTCGCCGGCGTCCGGGCCGACCATGTGGCAACCCAGCACGCGGTCGGTTTTGGCATCGACCACCAGTTTCATCAGGGTGCGCTCCTGATTATCGGTCAGCGACAGCTTCATCGGCCGGAACGTGCTTTCGAACACCTGCACCTCATACCCGTCCTTCATGGCTTCGGCCTCGGTGAGACCGACCGTGCCGATGTTCGGCAGGCTGAACACGGCAGTGGGAATGTGGCGGTAATCCACAGGGCGGTACTGCTCGGGCTTGAACAGGCGCCGCGCGACGGCCATGCCCTCGGCCAGCGCCACCGGCGTCAACTGCACGCGGCCGATGATGTCGCCGACGGCGATGATCGACGGCTCGGTGGTCTGGTAATCACCGTTGACCTTGATGAAGCCCTTGTCATCCAGCTCGACGTTGACGGTGTCCATGCCCAGGTTGTCCAGCATCGGGCGGCGCCCGGTGGCGTAGAACACGCAGTCGGTGTTGAAACGGCTGCCGTCGTTCAGGCTCAGTTGCAAGGTGCCGTCGGCCAGCTTCTCGATGCTGCTGATCTCGGTCTTGAAGCGAATGTCCATCTCGCGCTTGGCGAGTTCTTCGTGCAGATGGGTGCGCACGCTCTCATCGAAGCCGCGCAGGAACAACTCGCCGCGGTACATCAGCGAAACGTCAGCGCCCAGGCCGTTGAAGATCGAGGCGAACTCCACCGCGATGTAGCCGCCGCCGACCACGACGACGCGCTTGGGCATCTGCTCGAGGAAGAACACTTCGTTGGAGGTGATGGCGTGCTCGCGGCCCGGAATGTCCGGCACCTGTGGCCAGCCACCGGTGGCAATCATGATGTGCTCGGCCGTGTGAACCTGGCCGTTGATTTCGACTTCGTGGGGGCCGCGCAGGCGTGCATGGCCTTCCATCAGTGACACGCCGCTGCTGTCCAGCAGCTTGCGGTAGACGCCATTGAGGCGGCTGATTTCGCGGTTCTTGTTGGCGATCAGGGTGGGCCAGTCGAAATGCGCCTCGCCACTGCTCCAGCCATAGCCTTTCGCCTGTTCGAAGTCTTCCGAATAGTGCGCGCCATAGACCATCAGCTTCTTCGGTACGCAACCGACGTTGACGCACGTGCCGCCCAGATAACGGCTCTCGGCCACGGCCACGCGCGCACCGAAGCCGGCGGAAAACCGCGCCGCCCGGACGCCCGCCGAGCCTGCGCCGATTACAAAAAGGTCAAAGTCGTAGCTCATCTGTCTCTCCTAAGCGATGCGCTAGCATAACCGCTTGAGCGCGCTCGGCAAGTTCCGCAGGGCAGAAACGACAAAGCCACCCGAAGGTGGCTTTGTCTTACATACAGCGGCGTGGCAAAAGCCAGTTCAACCGCTGTCATGTGCTGATTACAGTTCTTTGTAGAAATGCTCGAAGCAGAAGTTGGTGGCTTCGACGTAACCGGCCGCACCGCCGCAATCGAAACGCGTGCCCTGGAATTTGTAGGCCAGTACGTTGCCTTCAGCAGCTTGCTTCATCAAAGCGTCAGTGATCTGGATTTCACCGCCTTTGCCCGGCTCGGTCTGCTCGATTTTCTCGAAAATGTCCGGCGTGAGGATATAACGACCAATGATCGCCAGATTCGAAGGAGCATCTTCAGGCTTTGGCTTCTCGACCATGTCGGTCACGCGGAACAGGCCAGCCTTGATCTCTTCACCCGCGATCACGCCGTACTTGTGAGTCTGATCGGCAGGCACTTCCTGAATGGCGACGATCGAGCATTTGTACTGCTTGTGCAGCTTGACCATCTGCTCCAGGACACCGTCACCGCCGGGGTTGACACACAAGTCATCTGCCAGAACCACGGCAAATGCTTCGTTGCCAATCAGAGGCCGGCCGCTGAGAATTGCGTGGCCCAGACCTTTCATTTCGGTTTGACGGGTGTAGGAGAAGCTGCATTCGTCGATCAGTTTGCGGATGCCGACCAGGTATTTCTCTTTGTCGGTGCCTTTGATCTGGTGTTCGAGCTCGTAGCTGATGTCGAAGTGGTCTTCCAGCGCGCGCTTGCCGCGGCCAGTAACGATGGAGATTTCGGTCAAACCGGCCTCCAAGGCCTCTTCTACGCCGTATTGGATCAGTGGCTTGTTAACAACTGCCAGCATCTCTTTGGGCATGGCCTTGGTCGCTGGCAAAAAGCGAGTGCCGTATCCGGCTGCAGGGAACAAGCATTTCTTGATCATATAAATCCTTGATGAGCTGGGGGTGTTGCGGCGCAGTCTAATGAGGCGGCGATAACCTTACAATGCCGCTACTGGCCGTTCGCTGCCTAGGTAGAGGAACGCTGACGCAGATAGTTCCGCAAATAGTTCCGCAGATAGTTCCGCAAATAGCTCAGTAACCCGCTGCCTCGCCACGCTTCACCCACTGATTACTGGAATTCCATGCTGTCCGTCAGACGAGGGCATCCAGCGCCGCGTAACCGCCGTTCGGTGACCTTCGCAAGCGTAGCCCTGTTCGCCCTCGCCCGTGGGAAATTGTGCGATTGCCCTTTGGCATTTGCCGATTATCATGGGCGCCTGAATCACTAATCGAGACAAGTCGATGTCTGAAGTCAAAAGCGTGAACGGGTACCAGATCAAGAAGCTCCAGGACGGCCAATGGTGGCTGGTCGGCCACGACGGTGAAGCCGTGGCAGGCCCGTTCTCCAGCGAGAGCAGCGCCATTGAAGTCGCCGCCGTATTCGAAGACACGCCAGCCCCGCGTCGTCGGGCTGACAAGAAAGACTGATCCCCTGGCCCGGCCAGCCCCGCAATGGGGCATGGCCCGGGCGCAGGTCGGGTCCAGCAGTGCTCATGCGCGGTTAACTCAGCGCGCGCACCCTGCAAAAAATGTCGGGTGATGCCGGAACGATGGCACCCACCCCAAGTCTGAGACTAGCAATCCCAAAGCAGCACATCCCACACCGGCCCTCATCGCGAAGCATTCCACCATGATCAAGATCTTATCCGTCATTGCTGTACTGGCCTTGACCGGTTGCGCGACTGCGCAGAACACCTACCTCAAAGACGGCAAACAGGCGTTGAGCATCGACTGCTCCGGCGAAGCCATGTCCTGGGCCGCTTGCTACGAAAAGGCTGACGCTTCCTGCGCGGGCACCGGCTACAACATCGTCAGCACTAATGGCACGCCGCAACCCAAGGAAGATGACAAGACCCTGGGTGTCGATGTCGGCAACTATAAAAACCGCACGGTGCTGGTGGTCTGCAAATAACGTCGCTGGCCGTTTACCGCTGTACCCACGTCACTTCCTGATGCTGTCTCAACCGCGTCATTCGCCCGAGATACAGGCCGTCACGGCATGCTGCACGTCTTTGGGTCGCAGCGGGTTGTTCGACATGCGCTCGAACAGCTTGATCGAGCTGCCGCCGGAGCGGGTCTCGATGTCGACGATGGCAGCAGGATCACTGCTCAGCAGTTTCTGTGGAACGATGATGCGCAGGCCCTCTTTATGCGGCTCGATCTGCGGCGGCTTGCGGCTGTCGGAGATGCGTCCGACAAAGCACGCGGCATAATCCTTCGGCGACTTGCCGGACATCACACTCATGGTCGCCGGGGTGTGTTCAATGTCTGTAACTGTGGCGCAGCCGGTCATCGCCAGGGCCAGAATAACAACCGCCAATTTCATACAATCCCTCCAGTAAAGGTCCTTACGACAAGCCTGACCCGGATTAAATCCCGCACGCCTGCTTTTTTAACTGCCAGCCTTGCTGTGAGCGCTGCGCTGATTCGGGCTGAGGGCAGCGCAATAAAACCCGCCGGGATGATCAATGCCCAGGCTCGCCGTGCTATCGTTTCGGGTTTTCGAGAACGCTGTCTCCGGAGACACCCATGAAATTCGTTCACCAGCGCGAGCACCTCAACGAAGACGACATGGTCGTCATCGAGTGCTCCCAGCTTTGCAACATACGCCTGATGAGTGATGCCAACTTCCGCAGCTTCAAGAACGGCGGCCGTCACACCTACCACGGTGGCGCATTCGACCGTTTCCCTGCCAAGATCGCGGTGCCCAGCACCGGCTTCTGGAACATCACCATCGACACCGCTGGCCGCAAACTGGACAGCCATGGCGGGCGCAAAACCGCTTTTACCCATTCGATCAAGATCGTCCGCCGCTCGTCCTCGCGTCTGAGCTAAGGCGCCATTGAACACCGGACGACGTGAAATCTTTGTGGTTTTTTTGCGAACATCCGGTCAGCGTTTCCAAGGAGTCAAATGTGAGCACCCCTGCCCCCGTCTTCAAATACGCGATCAGCTACAAGCTCAACGGTGAGCGTCGTTTCGAATTTGCCCTGTTGCAGTCGCCTTCCACCGAGGAAGCCCTGGCAGCCCTGCAGAAAATGCACGCCGACGGTGATGATGTCATCAGCGATGTGAAGGTCAGCAAAGCGCTGTAGGCGAAATCTGGATCGGGGACGCCCATGGTGATGCAGCGCAAAGGCACGACGCCGGCGACGTTTGATCTGTTCGCGGAGGACACGCCGCAGTTGCCTTCCCGGGAGCAGATCGGGCCGGAGTCGTTTGTGTTCCGTGGCTTCGCCCTGCCCTTTATCGAGTCATTGCTGCCTGCGCTGGAGTCGGTTCTTGCGCAGGCGCCGTTCCGCAACATGGTCACGCCCGGTGGTAACACGATGTCGGTGGCGCTGAGCAGTTGCGGGGAGTTCGGCTGGACGACAGACCGAAGTGGCTATGCCTATTCTCCGGTCGATCCCATGACGGGTCAGCCGTGGCCGGCGATGCCCGAGGTTTTGATGGAGCTGGCGGTGGCGGCGGCCTCGGCGGCGGGGTTTGAGGGGTTTGTGCCGGATGCGTGCCTGATCAATCGTTATATTCCCGGGGCGAAGATGTCGCTTCATCAGGATAAGGATGAGCGCGGTTTGGAGTGGCCGGTGGTGTCGGTGTCGCTGGGGTTGCCGGCGATGTTTTTGTTCGGTGGTCATGGGCGCGGCGATCCGACTCAGCGGGTGCCGTTGTTTCATGGGGATGTGGTGGTGTGGGGCGGGGTTGATCGGTTGCGCTTTCATGGGGTGCTGCCGATTCGGCAGGCGGAGCATCCGGAGCTGGGGGAGCAGCGGATCAATTTTACGTTCCGTAAGGCGCGGTGAGGGGACTGGTGAGGGGACTGATTTATTTACAGCGCTTCATCGTAAATTAATCTGTCCCCGAGTGCGCTGTCCCCGAGTGCGCGGTGCGGCTGAGAGGGGTCTGCCTAACGGCAGACATTTCGCCTCCGGCGAGTTACTTGATAAAGCCCCAAGTAACCAAGGGCTTGCGCTCCTGGTTGGGCTCCTCCTTCGTCGGAGTACCCTCACTCCGGTCTCGCTCCGTGGGCCCGCGCCGAACGGACATCCATGTCCTGACGGCGCTCTCGCCGCATCCATGCGGCTCGGCCCACTCCGCGAAACCTGCGTTCAGCCTGCACCCAAGTCGCGTTCTGCGGTGTCTGGGCTTTTTGCGTATGAAGATCAAAATCAACAGCAAAAGCTTCCCGGCTTTAGCCGGTCCCGCTGATCGGCACGATCGCCTGGACCTGTTCCACTAGGGCTGTGTGGCCGCGCGGGTTTTTACGGGGCAGATGACGCGGTGCAGGTTGAGGGCGGTGTTGATGATGCCGATGTGGCTGAAAGCCTGGGGGAAGTTGCCGAGCATGCGGTTTTGCTGGGGGTCGTATTGTTCGGCGAGGAGGCCGACGTCGTTGCACAGACCGCACAGGCGTTCGAAGAGGAGTTGGGCTTCTTCGTCGCGGCCTTGGAGCACGTATACATCCGCGAGCCAGAACGAGCACACCAGGAACGTCCCTTCGCTGCCCGACACGCCATCGGTGCTGCGTTCGCTGTCGTAGCGCAATAGCAGGCCGTCTTTCATCAGCGATTGTTCTATCCGCGTGACGGTGCCGGTGACGCGGGGGTCGTCGACGGGGAGGAAGCCGGTGAGCGCGATCTGCAGCAGACTGGCGTCCATTTCCTGGCCGCCGTAGGTCTGCACGAAGCTGCCCAGTGCGGTGTCGTAACCGTTGGCGCAGACGTCGGCGTGAATCTGATCGGCAACCTGCCGATAGTGCCGTCCCCGCTCGCGGTCTTCCGGGTCATCGCTCTTGGCCAACACCCCGGCATTGCGGTCGAACGACACCCAGGCCATGACTTTGGAATGGGTGAAGTGCCGCGGCGCCGAACGGATTTCCCAAATGCCGGCGTCCGGTTGATGCCAGACTTTTTCCAGAAACGGCATGATCACTTTCTGGATTTCCGTGCCGCGCGGCAGCGCCGGCAATCCGTTTTTAAGGGCTTGGGTCATGGCGTCGGCGACTTCGCCGTAGACGTCCAACTGCACCTGACTGGCCGCGCCGTTGCCCACCCGCACCGGACGCGATTGCGCGTAACCGGCCAGCCAAGGCAATTCATACTCCAGCAAACGTCGCTCGCCTGCCAGGCCGTACATGATCTGGACTTGATCCGGGTTGCCGGCGATGGAGCGCAGCAGCCAGTTGCGCCACGCAGTCGCTTCTTCGAAGTAGCCCAGGTTCATGAACGCCAGCAGGGTCATGGTCGCATCGCGCAGCCAGCAGAAGCGGTAATCCCAGTTGCGCTCGCCGCCCAACTGTTCGGGCAGCGACGTGGTCACCGCTGCGACGATCCCGCCGGTGGGCGCGTAGGTCATGGCTTTGAGGGTGATCAGCGAACGTTTGACCTGGTCCGTCCAGGGACCGACATCCGGGCAGCGGTCAGAAAAACCCCGCCAGAACGTTTCGGTCTGCTGCAGCGCCGACTCCATATCGAAGCCCCCACGCACCGGCTCGTGGGAGACCTGCCAGGACAACGCGAAACCCAGCCGCTGGCCTGCTTCAACGCTAAACAGGCTCTCGGTGTGGTGGTCCATCGGGTGCAGTTCGGCAGGCGTGCGCAGCACCAGCATGTCCGGGCCGGCAACGGCGGTCATCGTGTGCGGCTCGCGCTTCTCGACCCACGGCACCGTGCTGCCGTAGTCAAAGCGAATCGCCAGGTCCATGGAGAAATCCACGCGCCCCTCCACGCCGACGACGATGCGCACCACGCTGCTGTCGATCTCCATGGGCATGAAATCGATGAGCAACGCCTGTCCGGTGTCGGTGGTGAAGAGGGTTTCGAGAATCAGTGTGCCGTCGCGATAGCTGCGGCGCGTCCGGGCGCGGCCGTCAACCGGGGCCAGCTTCCAGCGCCCGTTGTTGCTGTCACCCAGCAGCGCGGCGAAACAGGCTGGCGCATCAAAGCGCGGGAAACACAGCCAGTCCAGTGACCCGTCGCGGGCCACGAGCGCGGCGGTCCGGCAGTTGCCGAGCAGCGCGTAGTCTTCAATCAACACAGCCATCGGGCGGTTATCCCTCTCGGTGAGCACGTTATTGTTGTTGTGCGCCGTGCCCTTGAGTAGCTGAACCCATGAGTAGCAGCGCAATCGCCGCCCCGAATCAACGGGGGAGGATGTATCGCTCAATGGCCCTGGCCAGCCCGTCATCGGCATTGCTGTCGGTAACGTAGTTGGCTTGGGTCTTCACGCCCACTTCGGCCTGCCCCATGGCAATCGACAACCCGGCGCGTAGGAACATCGCCACGTCGTTGCCCGCATCGCCGATCGCGGCGGTGTGGGCCAGCGGGACGCCCAACGCATCGGCCAGCGTCTCAAGGGCAGTGCCCTTGTTGGCGTCCAGTGCGGTGACGTCGAGGTAATAGGATTGTGAACGGGCTGCCAACGCCGACTCGGCGATCAGCGGGTTGAGCTTGACCTCGAGGCGCTTGAGCAGCTCGAAGTCCTTGCTCGCCGCGACGATCTTGTCGATGCGGTCCAGGTAGTCGTCGAAGCTGGCGACGTGGACGAAGTCGTAGCCCAGCGTGTTGCGCTCGTGGTCGACGTAATCCCCCTCGGGATTGAGCAGCAGCCACTGGTCGTCGGCGAACACCCAGACCGCCACCGCCTCGCTGGCGAACAGCTCGAGGCTGGTGCGCGCCGCGGCGGCATTGATGCGGTGGGCCTTCAGCAGGCTGCCGTCAGGATTGATGATGTTGGCACCGTTGAACGCCACGGTCGGCAGCGTGATGCCCAAGGCTTCGATCTGCTGCCGCATGGCCCGAGGGGGCCGGCTGCTGGCGACCGAGAAATGAATCCCGGCCTCCTGCAGCTTGCGCACCGCATCGATGTTGGCCTGGCTCAGGCTGTGATCGGGGTGCAGCAGCGTGCCATCGATGTCGGACAACATGAACTGGATGAGGGACTGCGAAGCGTCACTCATCCCAGGCGCTGCCATGTGCGGCCGTCACGGGCCAGCAACTCATCGGCCTCCGAGGGCCCGTCCTCGCCCGCGTGGTAGAGGTCCACCTGCGGATCCTTGGCCCAGGCATCGATGAACGGCTGCACGGCACGCCAACCGTTTTCAATGTTGTCGGCACGCTGGAACAGGGTCTGGTCACCGGTCAGGCAGTCGTAGATCAGGGTTTCGTACCCGGTCGACGGCTGCATCTCGAAGAAGTCCTTGTAGGCGAAACCCAATTCAATGGTCTGCATGTCGAGGGTCGGGCCGGGCTTCTTCGCCTGCAGATCGAACCACATGCCTTCGTCAGGCTGGATCTGGATCTTGAGGAAATTCGGCGCGACGCTGTCGACATCGGTGTCGCGAAACTGGGCATACGGCGCAGGCTTGAAGCAGATGGCGATCTCGGTGTCGCGCACGCTCATACGCTTGCCAGTGCGCAGGTAGAACGGCACGCCCATCCAGCGCCAGTTATCGATCATGACCTTGAGTGCGACGTAGGTTTCGGTGTTGCTCTCGGGATCGACACGGTCTTCCTGGCGGTAACCGGTGACGGGCTTGCCGTCGATGTTGCTCTCGGCGTACTGACCGCGCACCGAATTGGCCAGCGCTTCCATTTCCGACCAGGGCCGGATCGCGCCGACGACCTTGGCCTTTTCGCCGCGCACGGCATCGGCACCGAATGCAGCCGGCGGCTCCATCGCTACCATCGCCAGCAGCTGGAACAGGTGATTGGGCACCATGTCCCGCAGGGCGCCGGTGGTTTCGTAGAAACTGCCGCGGGTTTCAACGCCCACGGTTTCGGCTGCGGTGATCTGCACGTGATCGATGTAGTGGTTGTTCCAGAACGACTCGAACAGGCCGTTGGAGAAACGGCTGACCAGAATGTTCTGCACCGTTTCCTTGCCCAGATAGTGGTCGATCCGGTAGATCTGCTTCTCGCTCATGACCTTCAGCAAGCAGTTGTTCAGAGCCACCGCACTGGGCAGATCGTGGCCGAACGGCTTCTCGATCACCACGCGACGGAAGCTTTCGTCGTCCTCGACCATCAGCCCGGAAGAGCCCAGACGCTGCGTCACCTCACTGAAGAAACGCGGCGCAGTCGCCAGGTAGAACACGGCGTTGCGGGTGCCCGTGCTCTTGATCTTCGCGTCGATGTCCGCGTACGTGGAATCGTCGAGAAAATCGCCGGTGATGTAAGTGATGCGCTTCGACAGGCTGCCCCACAACGCCGGGTCAAGCGGCTCTTCGCCGCCCTGGGCGATCTTGCTGGCCGCCTCCTGACGTATGAAGTCTTCGAGCTTTTTGGCGAAATCGGCATCGCTGACGGTGTTGTGGTCAACGCCGACGATGTGCAGGTCCTCCCCCACCAACCCGTCGCGAAACAGGTTGTAGAGGGCCGGCATCAACAGCCGTTTGACCAGGTCACCATGGGCGCCGAAGAGGAACAGCGTGGTCGCCGGAGCGACCGGCGCATTCTGCTTGCTGCGGGATAAACCCATTATTTTGGTTCCTTATGACCACCGAATCCAAAACGCATGGCGGACAGCATCTTGTCGCCGTACGTGCTTTGTTGACGGGAGCGGAAGCGGGCGAACAGCGAAGTGGACAGCACGGGAACCGGTACCGCCTGCTCCATGGCCGCTTCGATGGTCCAGCGGCCTTCACCGCTGTCGGCCACGGAGCCTGAATAGGCGTTGAGCTGCGGGTCGGTGGCCAGTGCGTCGGCGGTCAGGTCGAGCAGCCAGGAAGACACGACGCTGCCACGACGCCAGACTTCGGCGATGTCGCCCAGGTTCAGGTCGAAGCGCTGTTCAACCGGGAGGTTGTCCGAATTCTTGGTCTTGAGGATGTCGAAGCCTTCGGCGAAGGCCTGCATCATGCCGTACTCGATGCCGTTGTGGATCATCTTGACGAAGTGCCCGGCGCCCGGCGGACCGGCGTGGATGTAACCGTGTTCGGCACGCGGGTCGGCGTCCCTGGCACGGTCCCTGGTGCGCGGGATGTCGCCAATGCCCGGGGCCAGGGTCTTGAAGATCGGGTCAAGGCGCGTGACGACGTCGGTTTCGCCGCCGATCATCATGCAGTAGCCGCGTTCCAGACCCCAGACGCCGCCCGAGGTGCCGACATCGACGTAGTGCAGGTTCTTGTCTTTCAGGGCGAGGGAGCGACGCACGTCGTCCTTGTAGAAGGTGTTGCCGCCGTCGATGATCACGTCGTCGGCATCGAGCAAAGTGGCCAGCTCGTTGATGGTGTCTTCGGTTGGAGCGCCAGCAGGCAACATCACCCAGACGGCCCGCGGTTTTTCCAGCGCCGCAACCAGTGACGCGAGGTCATGGGCTGGCGTTGAACCTTCGTTGGCGAGCACGGTGCGAGACTTCTCATCGCGATCATAGACCACAGTCGTGTGGCCATTGAGCATCAGTCGACGTGCGATGTTGCCGCCCATGCGGCCTAGTCCAACAATCCCGAGTTGCATGTAGAGGTGCTCCTTAATCAAATTCAGAGGTGCCTCAGTTTATAGCCCAGTGCCGCATAGTGGGTTAGTCCGGGGAGGCAAACTATGGTTTCCCGGTGAAAAAAGTTTCATGTGCAGGGGCACAGAGGTCTGCAAGACTGCCCTATGACGCACGTTTTCGCGATCAAGAAACGTTCGCGACAATCAAAAATAAAAAAGTTCCTTTTTTACGCAAAAGAAATCAGAATCCCGGCCGATAGAGGTAGTGAGCAGGACATGCCAAGTAGCAGGCGTCCTTGCTTGAACCTTATGAAGTTGAATCCGCCATTTGCGAGGTGTGCAATGGGCACAGTAATGACAGCCAACGCTCCACAGACTCTTTACGTCACAATCCGTCGTGACGAGCTGCGCCAGCTCAGGGAAGAACGCGCCGTATTGCAGAAGAAAGTTGCCCAGCTGACTTCGATGCTGCAGCACGCCCAGCTCATCGGCAGCAGCAACGCCCTGCACGCCTGATCCGCGACACCCCTCCTCCCAAGGCAAGCCTGATCTGCAGGCTTGCCGGCGCATCCCTCGCCTCCCCTTGCCTGTACTCGCAATGCCGCGCGCTTGACGCCCCTTTCGACCCTCCGTCGGACCCGACACACGTTGTTACGTTCCCCGCCTGGACTGCGATTGAGGTCCATAGCCGGTTTCACCGTTTTCGCAACGCTCCGCGTGACAAAATTTTCACCCGTCTGAAAACATAATCCCGACCCTTAACAGGTTGGTTGCTGGCCAATTGCTGGCACTGGAATGAGTTCAGGCGGTGTTCTGCCGCCTGAAAAGGTCTATAGCGGAGCGCTTGATGACAACGATGAAACGGAGCACTGCGACTCCGAAAGGGTTCGACTGGGCGGGCATCATCTGGCTGTTCGTGTTTTTCTGGTACTTCTCGGGCATCACTCAGCTGCTTATTCAGCTGACCGGTATCACCGGTTTCGCCGGCTTCCGTCAGGCGTTCGTGATCAGTGGCATCTGGCTCGCGCCCATGCTGATGTTCCCGCAAAAGACCCGGGTCATGGCGGCCGTCATCGGGGTGGTTCTGTGGGCCTGCTCCATGGCGAGCCTGGGTTACTTCTTCATTTACCAGCAGGAGTTTTCCCAGAGCGTCATCTTCATCATGTTCGAATCGAACATCTCTGAAGCCGGCGAATACATGACCCAGTACTTCGCGTGGTGGATCGTGCTGGCGTTCATCGCCCACACCGCGTTCGCGATATTCCTGTGGACCCGCCTGCGCCCGGTGTACATGCCGCGTCCTCGCGCGTACGCCGTGGCCGCCGCACTGTTGATCGGCATCATCGGTTACCCGCTGGCCAAGCAGTTCGCCCGCCACGACGACACCGCCTCGGCCCTCGAAGCCTTCGAGTCGCGCATCGAGCCGGCGGTGCCATGGCAGATGATCGTTGCCTATCACCGTTACACCCAGCAGCTGGATGGCATGCAGGACATGCTGACCAGCAGCAGCAACATCGCTCCGCTGAAAAACCTCAAGGACGCCCAAGCCGACCTGCCCACCACCCTGGTGCTGGTGATTGGCGAGTCGACCAACCGCGGGCGCATGCATCTGTACGGCTACCCGCGCCAGACGACGCCGAACCTGGACGCCATGAAGGACCAGTTGCAGGTGTTCAACAACGTCATCACCCCACGGCCTTACACCATCGAGGCCCTGCAGCAGGTATTGACCTTCGCCGACGAGGAAAACCCGGACCTTTACCTGAAGACGCCGTCCATCGTCAGCGTGATGAAACAGGCAGGCTACAAGACCTTCTGGATCACCAACCAGCAGACGATGACCAAGCGCAACACGATGCTGACCACCTTCTCCGAGCAGGCTGACGAGCAGGTCTATCTGAACAACAACCGCAACCAGAACGCCCGCCAGTACGACGGCGACGTGCTCTCGCCGTTCGCCAAGGCACTGACCGATGCCGCGCCGCGCAAACTGATTGTGGTTCACCTGCTCGGCACGCACATGGCTTATCAGTACCGCTTCCCGGAAGAATTCGCGAAATTCAGCGGACGTGACGGCGTGCCGGCGGACATCGATGACAGCAAGCTGGAGTTCTACAACAGCTACGACAACGCCGTGCTGTACAACGATTTCGTGGTCTCCAGCCTGATCAAGGAATACGGCAAGGCCGACCCGAACGGCTTCCTGCTGTACCTCTCGGACCACGGCGAAGACGTTTATGACTCGCCAGGCCGCAATACCCTGGGCCGCAACGAGAACAAGCCGACGATCCCGATGTACACCGTGCCGTTCATTGCCTACGCCTCGCCGAAGTGGAAGCAGACCCATGACTGGAATTTCGAGAGCATCCACGACCGTCCTTACACCAGCTCCAACCTGATCCACACCTGGGCGCAACTGGCAGGGCTGAGCTTTGATGAACTCGATACCACCAAGAGCCTGGTCAGCCTGGACTTCAAGGCGCGCCCTCGACTGATCGGCGACCCCTATGCGCCGAAGGGCTTGAGTGACTTTGCCCACATGGAGAAGGCCGCCAGCCAGCCCGGCGCCATGCCTCAGGTGGTGAACAAGTAATAGAGGCGAAGTAAGGTTCGCTCCAAACGAAAAGGCCTGCGCAATGCAGGCCTTTTTTGTTTCCGCCGGGATGAGTAGGCGTCAGCGGAGGTTATGTTGACGGCGTCTGGCGCAACAGTACGCGGGTCACCCGCCGCTCCTGCACTTGCACGACCTTGATGTGCCAGCCTTCCCATTGCAGCTCATCACCTGTCACCGGCAAGCGATCCAGCAGGCTCACCACCAGCCCGGCAAGGGTCTGATAGTCCCCGGTCGCCCGCGCCTTGAAGCCGATGCGTTCGCGCAGGTGGCTCAGGTTCATGGCGGCGTTGACCAGCACGCCCTCGCCCTCTTCGATCAAGTCCGGGCCCTCGATTTCGCTGGCGTCCGGCAACTCGCCGGCGATGGATTCGAGGATGTCGGTCATGGTCAGGATGCCGGCGAAGTCGCCGAATTCGTTGATCACGAACGCAATGTGCGTGGACTGGGCGCGCATCTGTTCCAGGGCGTTGAGGATCGAGAAACTCTCCAGCAGATTGAGCGTCGGTCGAGCCAGGTGTTCGATGTTCGGCTCTGCACCGGACAGCCAGGCATTGAGCATTTCCTTCTTGTGCACAAAGCCCAGCGGCTCGTCGATACGGCCCCCGCGGATCAACGGCAGCCGTGAGTACGGTGAGTTGACCAGTCGCTGGCGAATGCCTTCCGGCGTGTCATCCAGATCGATTACATCGACGTCGTTGCGCACCGTCATCACACCGCGAATGGGGCGCTGGGCCAACTGCAGCACGCCGCTGATCATCACCCGCTCGCGGCGGTCGAACACCACCTCGTCGCTGTCGCCATCGAGCATGTCGGCGATCTCCTCACCGACCTCCTCGGCACTCGGCCTGCGGCCACCCAGCAGGCGCAACACGGCGTGGGCCGTGCGTTCGCGGCGCGGCAGGTCGCCTTTGACGCTGCGCTTGCGACGGGCACGGGCAATCTGGTTGAACACCTCGATCAGGATCGAGAAACCGATGGCCGCGTACAGATAGCCCTTGGGAATATGGAACCCCAGGCCGTCGGCGGTCAGGCTGAAGCCGATCATCATCAAAAAGCCCAGGCACAGCATGATCACCGTCGGGTGCGCGTTGACGAAGGCGGTCAGCGGCTTGCTGGCGATGATCATGATGGCGATCGAGAACACCACGGCGATCATCATGATCGACAGCTCATCGACCATGCCCACGGCGGTGATCACAGCGTCCAGGGAGAACACCGCATCGAGCACGACGATCTGCGCGACGATGGGCCAGAATAGCGCGTAGGTCGTACTGCCGGCCCGCTGGGTGACGTGACCTTCCAGCCGCTCGTGCAATTCCATGGTCGCCTTGAACAGCAGGAACACGCCGCCAAACAGCATGATCAGGTCGCGACCGGAAAAGCTCTTTTCGAAAATCTCGAACAGCGGCTCGGTCAGCGTGACCATCCACGAAATGCTCGCGAGCAGGCCCAGGCGCATGATCAACGCCAGAGACAGGCCCAGCACCCGCGCGCGGTCGCGCTGCTCAGGCGGCAACTTGTCGGCGAGGATGGCGATGAACACCAAGTTGTCGATGCCGAGCACCAGCTCAAGCACGATAAGGGTCAACAGGCCAAGCCACGCCGTGGGATCAGCAATCCATTCCATGGGTCAGCGCCCCTTCTCGATCAATGGGACAGACACGAAAAGGCCCGACACACGGCAAAGTGGGTCTAGCCAGATAGAAATCTTGTTTAAGGGTGATGACGCGGAATGAACGCCTGGAATCCTGTTCGAAAGGGACCAGCGACTGGGAGGTTCCAGAGAGAGCGACATGTGAGTCCTGAAAGCAATACGGGAGGCGATCCTATCGCGCTCTCGGAATCGCCTTACAGGACAGAACTGTTACAAAGGATTTGCGCATTATTGCGTGCGTTTAGCGGGAGCGTGAGTGAATGCATTATTGCGTGCGTTTGCAGGAGCGTAAGTGAACGCCTTGGTAGGACTGGCTTTAGCCGGGAAGACTTATGGCGTCACACCGCAAAATTGAGGGTGTTCACACCGGCCTCTTCCCGGCTGAAGCCGGTCCCACTAACAGCGCTCAGCTACAGCGCTTTTTGCCAAAACAACGCTCGCCCCATCTGCGGGTCCAGCTGGTAGTCGGCGAAACCGAGCTTGCGGTAGGCGCCTTTGGCGGCTTCGTTGCCTTCCAGCACTTCGAGGGTGATTTTGCAGCAGCCGCGCTGGCGGGCGATTTCCTCGACCTTCGCCAGCATCTTCTGACTGATGCCCTGCCCTCTGGCCGAGGCGATCACTACCACATCATGGACGTTAACCAAGGGCCGGCAGGCGAAGGTCGAGAACCCTTCGAAACAGTTGACCAGGCCAACCGGCTCGCCGGCGATGAACGCCAGCACGCTGAACGCATGGGGGCGCTTGGCCAGTTCGATCGCCAACTGCTGACGGGTGTCCGTGGACAGCGACTTCCCGCCGCCCATCGCGTCCTCGGCGTATTGATTGAGCAGAAACCCGATGGCTTCAGCGTGAACCGAATTGCTATAGCTGGCTTGCAGTACCAGAACCTCAGGGGCTTGCATTGACTTCCTCTACCGCTGGAGAAACCTCAACAGGCGCTCGACTCAGTGTGCCGACGTGCCGCGTGGCGCCGATTCTAACGCCCTGGCCGCAAAAATATCCTTATACAGAAGTAGGAAATGTCTCTGATCGTTCAGGATTTGTTCCGGCACGCACCGAGAAAAGGCAGCGCTATCGAAATGTGCGTCCCGCGTCCCACAAAGGCGCAGGCCCTGCGCGGGAGTAGACCATCGGCACGATGATTGTCCAACAATCCGACCGGCGGCACCCCGTTATACCGGCCGACACCCCATGCTCCACAACGGCGCATTCAGGGGCTTGCAGATCGGCAGAACTCCCCGAATGACAGGATGCGCCGGATCGCAATCCCGCATGCCAGACACGGCCCGGAAAAATTGTCGAAACTTCTACACAGGCGCCGGGGTCATGTGAATAGAGCAACTATGCTGTTGAAAAATCGAAGCAGAGTACGCTTTCACCTTGTTCCTTTATCTGCAGTCGGTAAATGGGTATCGATCTTGCGTAGGTCTTGTGTGCCTGGCCATAGGAAATGGCCGCTTACAACTAAGTGCTGTACCAACACTGCATATCGAACTGGAGAAAACGATGATTAGTGCCGCTGTCAAAACCCAGAAGGGAGAGAGTTTTAATCAGCCGGCCAGCGAGCTGACCCATCTGCCGGTCTTCGCAACGACGAGCGCACCTGTGCTGCAACTGCCTCCTGTTCAACCAGTGGTTTCTTCGGTTACCCGCAAGAAAGTCCTGTTCGTGACTTCAGAGATGGCCGACCTGGTGAAAACCGGCGGCCTGGGCGATGTGTCTGCCGCACTGCCGCGCGCCATGCGCCACCTGCACGATGTACGCGTGCTGATTCCCGGCTATCCACAGGTCATCAATAGCGGCAATCCGATCCACATCATCAGCGAGCTGCCCGGCCACGCCGCGCTGCCTCCCTGCAAGATCGGCCGGATGGACATGAAAGACGGTCTGGTCATCTACGTCCTGATCTGTCCCGAGTTGTACGAGCGTGAAGGCACGCCCTACGGTGACAATGACGGCCGCGACTGGTCCGACAATCACATCCGTTTTGCCCGCCTGGGCCTGGCGGCCGCCGACTTCGCAGCCGGCGCGGTCAAGACCCAATGGTGCCCCGAGCTGGTTCACGCCCACGACTGGCCAGCAGGCCTGGCCCCGGCGTACATGAAATGGCGCGGCCAGACCACGCCGTCGATTTTCACCATTCACAACCTGGCGTATCAGGGCTTTGTGAGCATTGCCTCCAGCCGCGAGCTGGGCATTCCGGACTCGGCATTGAACCCGGAGGGCATGGAATTTTACGGCCAGCTGTCGTTCATCAAAGCGGGCATGGCCTACTCCAGCCACATCACCACCGTGAGCGCGACCTACGCCAAGGAAATCACCACGGCGGATTTCGGCTGCGGGCTGGAAGGTTTCCTGCAGAGCAAGGCCGACCGCGGTCAGCTCAGCGGCATCCCCAACGGCATCGACGAGAGCTGGGACGCTGCCACCGACGAACACCTGATTTGCCGCTTCGCCCCGAATGAGTGGACCCGCAAGGAAATCAACGCTGACTACGTGCGCGAGCTGTTCGAACTGGAGCCGTCCACTGGCCCACTGTTCGCCGTGGTCTCCCGTCTGGTTTACCAAAAGGGTCTGGACCTGACCATTGGCGTGGCCGAGTACATCGTCAACAACGGCGGCCAGATCGCGATCATCGGCCGTGGCGAGCCTGAAGAAGAAGACGCCATGCGCGACCTCGCCGCCCGTTTCCCGGGTCAGGTCAGCGTCCGGGTGGGCTTCAACGAAACCGACGCACGTCGCATGTTCGCCGGCAGTGACTTTCTGCTGATGCCTTCCCGTTATGAGCCTTGCGGCCTTAGCCAGATGTACGCACAGCGCTTTGGCTCGCTGCCGGTCGCACGTCGTACGGGCGGCCTGGCGGACACCATTGAAGACGGCTGCACCGGCTTTCTGTTCGACGAATCTACCGTCGAAAGCTACACCGACGCCCTGACCCGCGCCTTCAAGGTCTTCGAAAGTCCTCTGTTGCTCAACGCCATGCGCTGCCGCGCCATGGCCGCTCCGTTCGATTGGCACAAAGCGGTAGAACCCTACGCTGATCTGTACCAGGAGCTGCTGAAAAAGAATGCGGTCGCGGTACTGCACTACTGATAACTCAATGATCAAGGAATTACGGATGCCTTCGCGCACGGATCAAAACTGGCGCCACGGCGCCGTCATGCTGGATCAACAACACACCCGGTTTGCCCTCTGGGCACCGGATGCCAAAAACGTCAGCGTCGAATTCGAAAACGGGCCTGCCCAGGCCCTTCAGCCAGAGCAGGACGGCTGGTTCGTTCTCGACACCGAGTGTGTTGCCGGCACACGCTATCGCTACAACGTCACCCTCGATGCACAAAACAACCTCACTGTTCCTGACCCGGCTTCCCGGGCGCAGGACGGCGACGTGCATGGTTACAGCATCGTTGTCGACCAGGCCGCCTATCAGTGGGAAAACACTGAGTGGCAAGGCCGGCCCTGGCACGAGGCCGTCATCTACGAGCTGCACGTCGGTGCACTGGGTGGCTATGAGGGCATTGAAAAGCACCTCCAGCACTTGGTCGATACCGGCATCACCGCTATCGAGCTGATGCCTATCGCGCAGTTCCCGGGGAACCGTAACTGGGGCTACGACGGGGTGCTGCCTTATGCTGCCCAGTCCTCCTACGGCACGCCCGACCAGCTCAAGCACTTGATCGACACCGCCCACGGTCTGGGCCTGGCGGTCATTCTCGACGTGGTCTACAACCACTTCGGCCCGGACGGCAATTACCTCGGCGCCTACGCCAAGCACTTCTTCCGCAGCGACAAGAAGACCCCGTGGGGCGACGCGATCGATTTCCGCCGCCGTGAGGTGCACGACTTCTTCATCCACAACACCATGATGTGGCTGCAGGACTATCGGTTCGACGGCCTGCGCTTCGACGCTGTGCACGCCATCGAAGACCCGACCTTCCTGCAAGACCTGGCCAAACACGTACGCGATGCAATCCCGTCCGAACGTCACGTCTGGCTGACCCTGGAAAACGAGTTCAACGAAGCCGGGCGCATGGATCAGGGCTACGACGCCCAGTGGAACGATGACGGCCACAACACGCTGCACGTCCTGCTGACCGGCGAGACGGACGCGTACTACACCGACTTCGCCGAGAAGCCTACGCAGAAGCTCGCCCGTCTGCTGGGTGAAGGCTTCGTTTATCAAGGCGAATCCACCCGCCATGGTCACGCCCGGGGCGAACCCAGCGGCCACCTGCCGCCGACCTCCTTCGTGCTGTTCTTGCAGAACCACGACCAGATCGGCAACCGTGCCTTCGGCGAGCGGCTGGTCCAGCTGAGCCCGCCGCAAGCATTGCAGGCGGCGACCGCACTGTTGCTGCTTTCACCAATGGTGCCGCTGATGTTCATGGGCGATGAATGGGGCGCGAGCGAACCGTTCCTGTTCTTCACCGACTTCCATGACGAGCTGGCAGACGCCGTGCGCGAAGGCCGTCGTGGCGAGTTCAAGGATTTTGCCGCGTTCAAGGACCCGGCCAAGCGCGAACAGATCCCCGATCCCAACGCGCTGAAGACCTTCGAAGCCTCGCGCCCGGCGTTCGATGCGCTGCTGCTGGAAACCGACAAGGGTCAGGACCATCGCAACTGGCTTGAGCTCTACAAAACGTTGCTGCACATTCGCAAGACCGAGCTGTTCCCTCGCCTGCACGGCGCCAGCTCCCTTGGCGTGAAAGAGCTGGGCGACAAAGCCGTCAGCGCACGCTGGACACTGGGCGACGGCAGCGAGCTGCGCATCGACCTGAACCTCGGCACCGAGGCGGTCGACACCGATGATTACAGCGGCTACAGAGTGCTTCATCAGTCCCACGCCAAGTCCGCAGAACTTTCCCCATCCGCCACCCTCAATCCATACACGGCCATTGTCAGCCTGAAATCGAGTGATGTTGTGGAGGAACAGGATGAGCAATGAGCAACTGGAAAGACTGGCGGCCCAGGCGGGCCTGTCGGTTGACTGGAAGGACGCCAACGCCAAACCGCAACACGTGAGCCCCGAGGTCCTGCGCAAGGTCCTGGGCGGTCTGGGTTATCCCGCCGAGACAGAAGAAGACGTCGAAGCCAGCCTCAAACGCCTGAACGAAGAAAGCCAGCCGGCCACCCCGCCACCGTTGATGACCGTCGACCATGGCAAGGATCTGGACCTGTCGAGCTGGTTCGCGCCAGCCACCGCGTTCAAGCTGACGCTGGAGGACGGCTCGCTGCTCGAAGCGAAGCTGACCGACAAGGCCGCCCTGCCAGGGTTGGCCGCCGTCGGCTATCACGAGCTGGAAGTGGATGGTCAGCAGTTGACCATCGCCGTTGCGCCGAAGACCTGCTACAGCCTGACCATGGCCAGCAACGACTCCATCGCCCGCGACTGGGGCCTGACCACGCAGCTGTACTACCTGCGTCGCGACGGTGATGGCGGTATCGGCGACACGCAGGGGCTGGAAGCTTTCGTTCGCGATGCCGGCGCACGTGGCGCCTCGGCCGTGGCCATCAGCCCGGTTCACGCGATGTTTTCCAACGACAGCGAGCGCTACAGCCCCTATTCGCCGTCCAGCCGGTTGTTCCTCAACGCGCTGTACGCAGCGCCCGGGACCATTCTGGGTGACCGTGCGGTTGAAGTCGCGATCGAGAAGGCTGGCCTGGCCGAGGAATTCAAGCGCCTCGAAGGGCTTAAGCTGATCGACTGGCCGGCCGCGGCAAAGGCCAAATGGACACTGTTCCGCGAGCTGTATGCCGGCTTCACGGGCAGCGATCACCCTTTCCACGAGGATTTCAAGAGCTTCCGCCGCGCAGGCGGTGAAGCGCTGGAAAACCACTGCCGCTTTGAGGCCTTGCGTGATGCCGGCGATGAACTGGGCATCGGCGGCAACTGGCATGAATGGCCGGAGCAGTACAAAGATCCGAAGAACCCCGCCCTCGACGCCTTCGCCGCCAGGCATGAGAAAGAGATCGGCTTCCACGCGTTCGCCCAGTGGCTGATCGCTCGCGGCCTTGAGCGCGCGCAGACCGCGGCGCGTTCGAGCGGCATGAGCGTCGGCTTGATCGGCGACTTGGCGGTGGGTGCCGACGGTGCCGGCAGTCAGGCCTGGAGCCGTCAGGACGAGCTGCTTTCCGCGCTGACCGTCGGCGCGCCGCCGGACATTCTCAATCGCTCGGGCCAGAGCTGGGGCATCTCGGCGTTCTCCCCGACGGGCCTTAAGCGCAACGGCTTCCAGGCGTTTATTGAAATGCTCAGGGCCAATTTCGCCCACGTCGGCGGCCTGCGCATTGACCACGTGATGGGTCTGCAGCGCCTGTGGGTCGTGCCGATGGGGTCGCCTGCCAGTGAAGGTGCTTACCTGAACTACCCGCTGGACGACATGCTGCGTTTGTTGAGCCTGGAATCCTGGCGGCACGAAGCGATCGTTCTCGGCGAAGACCTCGGCACCGTGCCTGAAGGCCTGCACGAAAAACTGTCCGAGCGTGAAATCCTCGGCATGCGCGTGCTGTTGTTCGAACAGGATGATGCGACGTTCAAGCCGATCACCAAATGGTCCAGAGACGCACTGGCGACCACCAGCACCCATGACCTCCCTACCCTCACCGGTTGGCTGAGCGAGCTGGACATCCAGTGGAACAAGACCCTCGGGTTTGTCGACGACGAAGCCGAGCAGAAGATGCGTGACAGCCGCGAGCGTGAACGCCAGGGGCTGGTCAAGGCACTCAAGCAGAACTACACGCTGCCAAGCGGCGGTGACGACATCAGCGCCGCCGACATCATCGACCACAGCATCGCTTACCTCGGCCACACCCCGGCACCGTTGGTGTTGCTCCCGATCGAGGACGCCCTCGGTATCGAGGAGCAGGCGAATTTCCCCGGCACTATCGACAGTCATCCCAATTGGCGACGTCGGCTCAACGGCGACAGCGGTTCACTGCTGGACAACGCCGATGCAGCGCGACGCCTTGAAATTCTGGCAGCGGCACGTAAACAAGCCGCGGAGCGTGATCAAAAATGAGTACCCCTCTTAAATCCCTGCGCGCCACCCAGCGTTTGCAGTTCCACAAAGACTTCACGCTGGACGACGCCACTAAGCTGGTGCCGTACTTCGCCAGCCTGGGCATCAGCCACATTTATGCCTCGCCGTTGCTGAAAGCCCGCGCCGGTTCCATGCACGGCTACGACGTGGTCGATCCACGGGTGATCAACCCCGAGCTGGGCGGTGAGCCGGCCTTGCTGCGCTTCGTCGCGGCGCTGCGCGAGAACGGCATGGGCCTGATTCTCGACATCGTGTCCAACCACATGGCGGTCGGTGGCAATGACAACCCGTGGTGGCTGGACCTGCTGGAATGGGGTCAACGCAGCCCGTATGCCAAGTTCTTCGACATCCAGTGGAATTCCCCTGACCCGCTGCTCAAGGGCCAACTGCTGCTGCCGTTCCTCAGCACCGACTACGGCACCGTGTTGCAGAACGGCGAAGTGCCGCTGCGGTTTGATGCAGAAAACGGCAGCTTCCACGCCGAGCACTACCAGCATCTCTTCCCGATCAACCCGGCTACGTATGCGCCGCTGTTGAAGGCTGCGAAACGTCCCGAACTGGACGAACTGGCCCAGCGCTTTGCCGACCTCGACCACTATCCGCAGGCCTATGAGCGTGCGCGCCAGGCCAAGGCGGAACTGGCCGAGGCGGTCAAGGCCAAGCCCGAGTTGGTCAAGGCCGTTGAAGAAGGCCTGGCGCAGTTCGACTCCAGCACGCCGGAGGGCTTTGATCGCCTGCACCGTTTGCTTGAGCAGCAGGACTATCGTCTGGCCAGCTGGCGCACCGCAGGCGACGACATCAACTGGCGGCGTTTCTTCGACATCAACGAGCTGGGCGGCCTGAAGGTCGAGCGCTCGCAGGTATTCGAGGCGACCCACGGCAAGATCTTCGAACTGATCGTTGAAGGCCTTGTAGACGGTCTGCGCATCGACCACATCGATGGCCTGGCCGACCCGCGCGGCTACTGCCGCAAGCTGCGCCGTCGCGTCGACAGCCTGATGAAACGGCGCCCGGCAGGCACCGAGCTGGACCGTCTGCCGATTTTCGTCGAGAAGATCCTCGGTTCCGACGAGCAACTGCGCACCGACTGGAATACCGATGGCACCACCGGTTATGAATTCATGAACCAGGTGTCGCTGCTGCAGCATGATCCCAAGGGTGAAGCGGTATTGGGCGAGCTGTGGAGCCGCCTCAGCGGACGCACGGCCGACTTCAACAAGGAAGTCCTGGAAGCTCGCGACCTGGTCCTTCACGGCACACTGGCCGGTGATTTCGAGAACCTGGCCCAGGCGTTGCTGCAGGTGTCGCGCAGTGACGTGATGACCCGCGACATGACCCTTGGCGCCATCCGCCGCGCGCTGCTGGCGCTGGTCAGTAACTTCCCGGTCTACCGCACTTACCTCACCGCTTGCGGCCGTTCTGCCGAAGACGAGCGTTTCTTCCAGCAGGCCATGGATGGCGCGCGCGAGATGCTCAGCGAGGGCGACTGGCCAGTGCTGGACTCGCTCAAGTTGTGGCTGGGTGGCGAGAAGCTGCGTGACTACCCGACGGGCCCGTTGCGCGAAATGCGCCGCAAGGCCGGCAACCGTTTCCAGCAGCTGACCTCGCCAGTGGCCGCCAAGTCGGTGGAAGACACCTCTTTCTACCGCTCCGCCGTGCTGCTGTCGCGCAACGACGTGGGCTTCCACCCGCAACATTTCAGTGCGCCGGTGGAGGCGTTTCATCAGGTCTCGATCGAGCGTCACAAGAGCTTTCCGAACAACCTGCTGACCACCGCGACCCACGACCACAAGCGCGGCGAAGACACTCGCACCCGCCTGGCCGTGCTCAGTGAACTGGCGCCCTGGTACGCCGAGCAGGTCGAACGCTGGCAGCAGCTGTCGGCACCGCTCAAGACCGGCGACACCCACATCAGCCCCGGTGACGAGCTGATGCTGTATCAAGCGATCATCGGCAGCTGGCCGCTGGATCTCGAAGGTGAGCCGGCCTTCGAAGCCTACGCAAAGCGCCTGACTCAGTGGCAGGAAAAGGCCCTGCGTGAAGCCAAACTGCACAGCAGCTGGAGCGCTCCCAACGAAGCCTACGAGACCGCTTGCCGCGAGTTTCTGGAGCACGTGCTGCTCAGCGCCGACGGTCTGGCACTGCGCCAATCCATCGGTGCCACGGCCAATCGCATCGCGACCGCCGGCGCGCTCAACAGTCTGGCGCAAACTTTGCTGCGAATGACAGCGCCCGGTGTGCCTGATCTGTATCAGGGCACCGAGTTCTGGGACTTCAGCCTGGTGGATCCGGACAACCGCCGTCCGGTGGATTACCCCGCTCGCGAACAAGCGTTGCAGGCGTCCGTGCCGGTCACCGAGCTGTTGAACCAGTGGCACGACGGCCGGATCAAGCAGGCGTTGATTGCTCAGGTGCTTAGCCTGCGCAACCAGTACCCCGCTCTGTTCAGTGAAGGCGAATATCAACCGCTGGAAGTGGTAGGGGAAAAAGCCGATCACGTCGTGGCTTTTGCCCGGGTAACGAAGGAGATGCGGGCTATTGTTGTGGTTCCGCGCTTGCCGGCTGAACTATTGGGCACTGCGCAAACTCCATTCATCAGTGCAGCAAATTGGGGCGATACACGAATCAACCTGCCGTTCGCTGATTCACATCCAAATTGGAAGGGACTTTTTTCACAGGCTACAGTCACATCCAGCAAGGAACTGTTGCTCAGCGCAGCGCTCAAGGAAATTTCTGTAAACCTGCTTATACAAACCTTGTGATACCGGGAGTGTCGAGATGAGTGCCGACGATAAAAGAATCAGCGAGCTTGCCCACCAGATCTGGGAAACGGAAGGCAAGCCACATGGGCAAGACGCCCGCCACTGGGAAATGGCCAGCAAGTTGGCCGCCGCCGAGGCGAAGTCGCCTAGAAAACCGGCTGCTGCGAAGACGGCGAAGTCCAAGCTTGACGGCAAAGCGGAGCCCAAGGCTGCCGCCGCCAAACCCGCTGCTAAAGCTGCGGCCAAACCTGCTGCGAAGTCTGCATCCAAACCTGCAGACAAGCCGGCCAGTGCTGATGCAAAGGCAGACGCCAAGCCTGCACCGAAGCCAGCGGCAAAAGCGCCGGCCAAGCCTGCTGCCAAGCCAAAAGCTCCAGCAAGCGCTGCTGACGCTTCCGCCAAACCGGCCAAACCTGCCGCCAAGTCTTCTGCGAAGAAGCCCGCCGCAGCGAAGCCACCTACGCCCTGATTCCCAGGCGTAACGCGTCATCGTCGCAAAGCCAGTACCCCTGCCGCAGGGATCGTCGCAAAACGGTCGTGTCCCTGCGGTAGTTTTGATTCAGTCGCACCACCCTGTTGCACCCACCCTGTTGCATCGATGGCGCAGTCATGGACTGAGGCCACGGCTTTGTTCGCCTTCAGGAACTCATTCGAACGTCAGGAATACACATGAGCACGCAAGATAAGAACGCCGCTACACAGAATGAATCCGGCAACGCTGGCAGCCCCGAAGTCACGGCTTCGCGCATCCGTGAAGGCCTGCCCTTCCCGCTCGGCGCCAGCTGGGACGGCCTTGGCGTCAACTTCGCCATCTTTTCCGCCAACGCCACCAAGGTCGAGCTGTGCCTGTTCGACTCCGCCGGCGAAGTGGAGCTTGAGCGTATCGAGCTGCCGGAATACACCGACGAGATTTATCACGGTTACCTGCCCGACGCCCACCCGGGTCAGGTCTACGGTTACCGCGTCTACGGTCCGTACGATCCGAAGAACGGCCACCGTTTCAATCACAACAAACTGCTGATCGACCCGTACGCCAAGCAATTGGTCGGCGAGCTGAAGTGGTCCGAGGCACTGTTCGGTTACACCATCGGTCACCCGGACGACGACCTGAGCTTCGACGAGCGTGACAGCGCGCCCTTCGTGCCCAAGTGCAAGGTCATCGACCCTGCCTACACCTGGGGCCGCGAGCAGCGTGTCGACGTGCCGTGGGACAAGACGATTTTCTACGAGACCCACACCCGCGGTTTCACCATGCGTCACCCATCCGTGCCCGATGAAGTCAAAGGCACCTTCGCCGGCCTGATGGTCGATGACGTGATCAAGCACATCAAAGGTCTGGGCGTCACCTCGATCGAATTGCTGCCGATCCACGCCTTCGTCAACGACCAGCACTTGCTGGAAAAGGGCATGACCAACTACTGGGGTTACAACACCCTGGCGTTCTTCGCACCGGACCCGCGCTACCTGGCCCACGGCAAGATTTCCGAGTTCAAGGAAATGGTTGCGCACATGCACCATGCCAACCTGGAAGTGATTCTGGATGTGGTCTACAACCACACCGCTGAAGGCAACGAGCGCGGCCCGACCCTGTCCATGCGCGGCATCGACAACGCTTCCTACTACCGCCTGATGCCGGATGACAAGCGTTACTACATCAACGATTCCGGCACCGGCAACACCCTCGACCTGAGCCACCCGTGCGTTCTGCAGATGGTCACCGACTCGCTGCGTTACTGGGCGACCGAAATGCACGTCGACGGTTTCCGTTTCGACCTGGCTACCATCCTCGGCCGCTACCACGACGGTTTCAGCGAACGCCACAGCTTCCTCGTGGCCTGCCGCCAGGATCCGGTGCTGCGGTCGGTGAAACTGATCGCCGAGCCATGGGACTGCGGTCCAGGCGGCTACCAGGTCGGCAACTTCGCGCCGGGCTGGGCGGAGTGGAACGACAAATTCCGCGACAACATCCGTGCGTTCTGGAAAGGCGACGAAGGCCAGCTGGCAGACTTCGCCAACCGCATGACCGCGTCGGGCAACCTGTTCAACCAGCGTGGCCGCCGGCCGTACGCGTCGGTGAACTTCATCACCGCCCACGACGGCTTCACGCTGCACGACCTGGTGTCGTACAACGACAAGCACAACGAGGACAACGACGAGAACAACCAGGACGGCAGCAACGACAACCGTTCGTGGAACTGTGGCGTCGAAGGCCCGACCGACGATCCGGAAATCAACGCGCTGCGCCTGCGTCAGATGCGTAACTTCTTCTCGACGCTGCTGCTGGCTCAGGGCACACCGATGGTGGTCGCCGGTGACGAGTTCGCCCGCACCCAGCACGGCAACAACAACGCCTATTGCCAGGACAGCGAGATCGGCTGGGTCAACTGGGATCTGGACGAAGACGGCAAGGCCCTGCTGGCGTTCGTCAAGCGCCTGATCAAGCTGCGTCAGTCGTACCCGATCCTGCGTCGTAGCCGCTTCCTGGTAGGCGATTACAACGATGCACTGGGCGTCAAGGACGTGACCTGGCTGTCGCCAAGCGGCGAAGAGATGAGCATCGAGCAGTGGGAAGACCCAAATGGTCGCTGCCTGGGCATGCTGATGGATGGCCGCGCGCAGGAAACCGGTATCCGTCGTCGCGGCTCTGAAGCCACGCTGCTGTTGCTGGTCAACTCGCACCACGACGGCGTCAACTTCACGCTGCCGGAAGTGCCGGAAGGTCTCAACTGGACCAGCCTGATTGACACCAATCAGCCGGAGATCGATGGCAAGGATCAGTTCGAGTTCGGCAGCGAGTACACGGTCACACCGCGTTCGCTGTTGCTGTTTGAACTGCAAAAGGCTCCACAGGCGTAAGTACTCGCGTTTGGATTCATAGCGACACGCTTGCCCGCGACAGGGTCGGCCAGCTGGAAACAACGGCTGACTGACCCGGTCGCGGGCAAGTGTCGTTTCAGGCACCCAGTTTTGCGTTTTGCCTTCTGCGTTTTGCCTTCTGCGTTTTGCCCCTGCGCTGTGCCCCCCGGATTCATTGACTTTGTAGTCACGAATCGACCTTCGTGTTCTGAAACTACACATTTTGTAGTGCTCCAAAATAATCACTACAAAACCATTGACGAGGCCTTTTGCCGACTGCATAGTGCAGGCGTCTCCCCGATCGGGAGAGCTGGCAAAAGTATTCCGGGCCCGTTCGATACAGCCGTCGAACAACCTCTGGATGTGTGCTGCCCACAAGGCAGATTGATGAAGCCGAACCGGCAAGATCGACCCACCAGGCCGAGCGCCGGCGACACGTCCTCATGACACTTGTGGTCGACCACTCAGTCGCCAGTGTCCCCAAGGCGTGCGCCGTTTCTCCCCCGGGTCCGACCTTCCTCCTCTGCTCTCATCAATGCCCACACACGTGTGGCCCGGCACCGGCTCTGTGTACCGACGGACCCTGCTTGTCAGCGACCGGAAGGACTGCGAATCGACGGACGATTCGCCATTGCGTTTGAACTCACTCGATAGATTAACCAGTGGTCAAAAAGGGGTAACAACCATGAACCTGAACAACCAACCTACCATTGATCAATTGGCTCGACTGTTCGCCGCACGCAAGGATTCCCTTGATAGCCACATCCTCTGGGTGTGCGAGGAAGGCAACGTGCACATGGACGGCCTGGGTGCCTGCACCGAGGAAGAGCAATTCGAGAATCAGCACCCGCATATGCGTGCCCGGCTGAAGATGTACCGCAAAGGCCACGGCTATGTCGGCAAGAAGGCCGCCGCAGACAAGCAGTTCCTTGGCCAGGTGCTGGAAACCCTGAGCAGTGAATGGGGCGCCGTGCAGAAAGCGCCTGGCCTGCGCGTCATCGACAAGCTCTGCTGATTGCTGATGTCATGACTTCCGGCCGCTGCCTGCTGATGGTGTTGGCAGGTGGCGGCAGGTTTCCCGGTGCCGGCGCCCTCTCTTCTGTGCCGGCACTCTTCTGGAAAATCCCCGGCAACGCCTCCTCGTCCCCCTCCCCGTTTTTGCGTTGAACTTGGCACCGCCATCCCCTTCCAATACAGGCAGGCCGCTTCGACGGTTTCGCATCAATCCATGGAACAGACAACGCCCGCGGGCGACATTAAGGTGCCGTAATGGATCTGGACAAGCTCAGCAAACACGTCAAGGCCGGAGAAGTCACCGAGGTCAATCTGGTCTCGGTCGAAGGTGGCTCCTATGTCATTCATGCGCTCATGGACGGCAAGTCCAATGCGGTCACCAGCCCCGATGGCAAGGTGCTGCACGTGGCGTCGATCGACGAAGCGCGCAAATGCCTGTCGTCCACCCAGGAAGTGAAACTGTTTATCGTCCACCCGGTGGTCTACGACGAAATGGTCGGCCAGCCCCACACCACACCCGAAGCGCCACGCCAGCCGATTCCCTTTCACTCGGGTAATTGATCTAGCTGCGGGTGATGCTTGCGGGTTCTTGCTGGATGCATACGGTGCATGAGTAGGACCGGCTTCAGCCGGGAACAGTCCAGTGTGAGCATCCTCGATTTTGCGGCGTGCCCACTGACGCCTTCCCGGCTAAAGGCGGTCCTACGAGTCAGCGTCAACGCCAATCCCACTGACTGCATGCGATGCACCGTAGGACCGGCTTCAGCCGGGAAGAGGCCGGGTCGGTCACCCGCGAAAGTCGATCACGATCCTGGATTTCACTTCGCCGTCTTCAAGCTCCCTGAACACCTGATTGATCTCGGCCAACGGCCGCAGGTCGCTGTCGGCCTTGACCTTGCCTTCGGCGGCGAACGCCAGTGCTTCAGCCATGTCCTGCCGAGTGCCGACGAACGAGCCGCGCACGGTGATGCAGTTGGCGACCACCTCAAACAGCGACAGTGGAAACTCGCCCGGTGGCAGTCCTACCAGCACACACGTGCCACATTTGCGCGTCATGCCTACCCCTTGCTTGAAGGCCGCCAGCGAAGGCGCGGTGATCAGCACGCCATGGGCCCCGCCATCGGTGACGTCCCTGACGGCTTGCACCGGATCGCCGTGGCGGACATTCACCGCCGCGTCCGCGCCCAACTGAGTGGCATGGGCCAGTTTGCCGTCGTCGACGTCCACCGCACACACGCGCAGGCCCATGGCTTTGGCGTACTGCACGGCCAAGTGCCCTAGACCGCCAATCCCTGAAATCACGATCCACTGACCCGGTCTGACATCGGCCTCCTTGATGCCCTTGTAAGTCGTCACCCCGGCGCAGATGATCGGCGCGGCTTCGTGGGGCGCAAGCCCGGCGGGAATGCGTGCGACGTATTCAGGGTCAGCGAGGATGTATTCGGCGAACCCGCCATTGCGGGTGTAACCACCGAACTCGGCGCTGGCGCACACGGTTTCCCATGCGCTCAGGCAATACTCGCAGTGGCCGCAGGCTGAATACAGCCACGGCACACCCACGCGATCCCCCTCGCCCACGCGGGTCACGCCCGCGCCCAAGGCGACGACGATGCCGATGCCTTCATGGCCGGGAATGAATGGCAACGACGGCTTGATCGGCCAGTCGCCCATTGCCGCGTGCAAGTCGGTGTGACAAACCCCGCACGCTTCGGTCTTGATCAGAATCTGCCCGGGGCCTGGCGTGGGGATGTCCCACTCGCGGAGTACCAGCGGGCTGCCGAATGCTTCAACCACTGCCGCTTTCATTTTGCCTTTCATGGCGTCTTCCTCTGGTTGGGACCGGTTAAGTTCGGGGGACGGGAATCGCGGCGCTCACTGCTGGAGCACATGCCCGTAGGCACGGATGCGGCCGTCGTCTTCGGTGCGCAGGTACACACCCTGAAGCTCTGGATTGAAGCCCGGGAACTGGTTGATCGCGTCTTGCAGGGCGAGAAAATACGCCAGCACCGCGCCTTCCCAGACCTCGCCGGGCACCACGCACAAGACCCCCGGTGGATACGGCAATGCGCCTTCCGCTGCCACCCGGCCGCGGGCATCCTCCAGCGCAATCAGTTCGACCTTGCCCCGTACGAACGCCAGGTTGGCTTCACGGGGATCCATCGCCACCACGGGCATGCTCGCTTTGCGGAACATTGCCTTCTGCAGCTGCTTCACGTCGTGCCGGGCGTAGAGGGAATGCAGTTCCTGACACAGCTGGCGGATGCTGTAGTCGCGGTAGCGGACCTGATGGGCGTTGTAGAGCGCCGGCAGCACGTCGGCCAGGGGTGCGTCGTCTTTGATGAACCGCTCGAAGCGGCCGATTTGCGCCACCAGATGCTCCATCTTTGCCTTGCCTTCGGCCGGGGTCAGCAGAAACAGAATGGTGTTGAGGTCGTTCTTTTCAGGGACGATCTCGAACTGGCGCAGGAACGTCGCCAGCACGCCGGCATGGATGCCGAAGTCAGTGTATTGCCCGCTCACGGCATCAATTCCCGGGGTGGTGAACAACAGTTTGCACGGGTCGATGAAGTACTGGTTTTCCGTATACCCCTCGAACGCGTGCCAGCGTTCGTCCGGGTGAAAACGGAAAAACCGCAGGTCACGGGCAATCTCGTCCGTCGGATAGTCCTGCCAATAGCGACCGTCGATGGTCGGCGGCACAAAGGGTTTGATCAGCGTGCAATTGTCCATCATCAGCTTGCGCGCCTTGATGCCGGCCCGCACGCACTCGTCCCACAACCGATGGCCGCTGCGTCCGCTGTGCATGCGCGCGTTGACATCCAGACAGGCAAACAGCGGGTAGAAAGGGCTGGTCGAGGCCTGGGACATAAACGAATTGTTCAGGCGCAGGTGATTGCAGTAGCGCGCCTGCCCTTTGATGTGACGGTCCTTCTTGTGGATCTGCGAGGCCTGGGAAAACCCGGCCTGCTGCTTGTGGATGGACTGCGTGACGAAGATCCCCGGATCGTCAGGGCCCAGCTCCAGCAACAAGGGCGAGCAGTCCTTCATCATCGGGATGAATTGCTCGTACCCCAGCCACGCCGAATCGAACAGGATGTAATCGCACAAGTGGCCGATGCGATCGACGATCTGCCGCGCATTGCACACCGTGCCGTCGTAGGTGCCCAGCTGAATGATTGCGAGGCGGAACGGCCTCGCCTCATCGGCCTTGGCAGGTGCGACGAGGCTCAGTTGCTCACGCAAATAGCCTTCTTCAAAACAGTGCGAATCAATGCCGCCGATCAAGCCATAGGGGTTGCGTGCCGTTTCAAGGTACAGCGGCGTCGCACCGGCCTGAAACAGCGCGCTCTGATGAATGGATTTGTGGTTATTGCGGTCGAACAGCACCACATCGCCAGGGGTCAGCAACGCCTGGGTCACCACCTTGTTGGACGTCGAGGTGCCATTGAGAACGAAGTAGGTTTTGTCAGCGTTGTAGACCTTCGCCGCGCGTTTCTGCGCTTCAAGGGGCGCGCCCTCGTGAATCAGCAGGTCGCCCATTTCGATGTCGGCGTTGCAGCGATCCGCGCGAAACAACGTCTCCCCGAAGAAATCGAAGAACTGCCGGCCCGACGGATGTTTGCGAAAGAACTGCCCGCCCTGATGACCCGGACAGGCGAAGGTGGTGTTGCCCCGCTCGACATAGTGTTTGAGCGCGCCGAAAAACGGCGGCAGCAATGCCTCCTCGTACTGCGTGGCCGCCCGCTCGAGCTTGTGGCCGTAGAACCCGGCGTTGTCGACGCCGAGGTCGAACACGCCGCTGATTTGCAGCAGCACCTTTTCTACGTCGAGAATGGCTTCCCGGGTCAGCTCGTCGTCTTTGGCCACGGCAAAAAACACCGGTATGTCGAACCCGGACCGGCAGACATCGTCGACCCGACCCTCGCGCCAGTCCAGGGCGGTGAGAACGACCGCCGCGACATCGGTCAGGTCGGTCGCGCCAAACTCCACCACCTCGCGGGAGGTGTTGAAGCAACGGCGTGCCTCGGGGCTGGCGACGATTTTGAGTCTGTTCATGTGCTCGGCCTTCCGTTGCAGTTAAAAGGTTGATGGATCACGCGTCCGTGAAGGTCTGCCCGCGGACATGCCCCTTGGCCAATGGCGGCGGTGCGTCGGAGTCACTGAAATCATCCGTCCAGCGCCAGTTCCTGATCTCCGGCATGTCCTCGAAGTGCTCCCGAATCCAGGCATCGTGTTTGCGCAACTGGCTCTCGAAGAAGTGCACGGCGTCGAGGCTGTGGGCGCGCAGATGCGGGACGTGGCTCAAGGCGTCGATCGCCAGGTGATAACGGCTCATGCGGTTGAGCACCACCATGTCAAAAGGCGTGGTGGTGGTGCCTCGGTCGCTGAAGCCGCGCACATGAAAACGGGCTTCGTTGGCGCGGCCGTGGACCATCGAGTGAATGACCCAGGTCGAGCCATGAAAGGCGAACATCACCGGTGCGTCCCGGGTGAACAGCGCTTCGAACGAGGCGTGATCCATGCCATGGGGCCGATCCTCGGGGGCGCTCAAAATCCCGAGGTCGACCACGTTCACCAGCCTCACGCGGATGCCGGGCACATGCTTTTGCAGCAACCAGGCGGCCGCCACTGCCTCGGTGGTAGGCACATCCCCCGCACAACCGAGCACCACGTCCGGCGCCCCGTCATCGCTGCTGGCAAAGGACCAGATCGACGCGCCTTGGGAGCAGTGCCTGAGCGCCGCATCGAAGTCCAGCCACTGGAAATCCGGCTGCTTGCCACAGGTCACGACGTTCACGTAGTTGCGACTGCGCAGGCAGTGGTCAAAGACGTTGACCAGGCAGTTGGAGTCCGGCGGGTAGTACACGCGAACCACATCCGAACGACGCTGCAGCACGTTGTCGACGAACCCCGTGGACTGATGGCTGAAGCCATTGTGGTCGTTGCGCCAGGCGTGACTGCTGATCAGGATGTTGAGCGAGGCCAGCGGCCGGCGCCAGGCAAACTCACGGCTCTGCTGCAACCACTTGGCGTGTTGCGTGACCATGGAATCGACCACCTGCGCGAACGCTTCGTAGGTTGACCACATGCCGTGGCGTCCGGTGAGCAGGTACCCTTCGAGCCAGCCCTCGCACAGGTGCTCGCTCAGCACTTCCATCACACGCCCGTCGGAGGCCAGATGGTCGTCAATGTCCAGACACGGCCCGGCGGCCGTCCGGTTGCTCGCTTCGAACACCGCATTGAGCCGGTTGGAGCTGGTCTCGTCCGGCCCGAATACGCGGAAGTTGCGCGGGTTGTTGCGCATCACGTCGCGCAGGTACTCGCCCAGCTTGCGCGGCGCTTCGGCGATGACCTGCCCCGGGCCAGGCACCTCAAGCCCGTACTCGGCAAAGTTCGGCAGGTCCAGCGCCACCAGCATGCGGCCACCGTTCACGTAAGGGATCGCACCCATGCGCAGCGCCGGTGGCGGTGTCAGGGCTTGAAGTCCTGGCGCCAGGCGCCCCTGTTCATCGAACAGCATCTGGGGTTCGTAGCTGCGCATCCAGTCTTCCAGTTGCTGGAGGTGCTCGGGGTTGCCGATGACGTTGGCGAGGGGAACCTGATGGGCGCGGAACGTGCCCTCGACCGGCAGCCCGTCGACGACCTTGGGGCCGGTCCAGCCTTTGGGGCTGCGCAGAATAATCATGGGCCATCGCGCGCGTACGGTTCCGCCGCCCTCTCTGGCCGCGGCCTGGATCTCACAGATGATGTCGTCACAGCGATTGAGCGCGGCGGCGAAGCGCTGGTGCATGCCCGGCAGGTCATTGCCCGCGACGATAATCGGCTGATACCCCCGGCCTCGGTAAAGCTCGAGCAGATCGTCGTCGGCAAGCCGTGCCTCGACCGTCGGCCCGGAAATCTTGTAGCCGTTGAGATGCAGAATCGGCAGCACCGCACCATCACGGCGGGGGTCGAGGAAGTGCACGCTTTTCCAGCTGCCTTCCAGCGGACAGGTTTCAGCCTCACCGTCGCCAATCACACAGGCCACCAGCAATGAAGGGTTGTCGAACACCGCGCCAAAGGCATGCATCAGCGAATAGCCCAGCTCGCCACCTTCATGGAGCGAGTTGGGGGTGTGCGGCCCGCAGTGGCTGGGCACGCCGCCGGGGGTGGAGAAACTGCTAAAGAAGCGCAGCATGCCGGCTTCGTCTGCGGTGATGTCCGGGTGCACTTCGCTGTAGCTGCCTTCGAGCCAGGCACAGGCGTTCATGGTCGGACCGCCATGGCCGGGCCCGGAAATAAAGAGGGTTTCTGTGCGACGCTCGCTGATCAGCCGGTTCAGGTGCACGTAGATAAAGTTTTGCCCGACCGAGGTCCCCCAGTGCCCCAGCAGCCTGGGCTTGATGTGCTCGGCCAGCAGCGGTTCACGCAGCAGTGGGTTGGCCTTGAGATAGATCTGGCCGACGCACAGGTAATTCGCGGCGTTCCAGTAGTGGTGCAAGCGCGTGAGCAACTCGGGGGCCAGAGGGCCTGACGAGGTGTCGGGCTCCATCCAGGACCCGCGGCTGACGTGGGTTTCATCGACGCTGGAGAGTGACGGGTTGAAGCTGTACATGGCGACTCCACTGGGTGCGATACGCAAAAGGTGTGGCGCGCAAATGCGCACTGGTCGATTCAGGCGCCGCTGTGCAACAGCTTGAGGGCGTGGCGGGCGATAACAGCGTTTTCGTCGGTCGGGAGGGTCCAGGCGCAAACCTTGCTGTCGGGCAGCGACAGGCAGGCGCCTTGTGGCGTGTTGGGTGAGGACGAGTGCTGCAGGCCAAGCCATGCGCAGCCGTCAAGAATCGCGTTGCGAACCGGCGCCGAGTTTTCGCCGATGCCGCCGGTCAGGATCAGCGCATCGAGGCCGCCAAGGACCGCCGTCATGGCGCCGATCTCTCGCACGACGCTGCGCACGAATAACGCGATTGCTTGTGTTGCCGCTGGTGCGGTGCTGTCACCCAGTTCGCGCATATCGCTGGCGATACCACCGGAAACGCCCAATAAACCGCACTGGTGATAAAGCAGGTCTTCGAGGGCTTCGGCGTCCATGCCGCGCTCGCGCATCAGGTACAGCAACACGCCGGGGTCGAGCCGACCGGGACGCGTGCCCATCAACAAACCGTCCAGCGTGCTGAAGCCCATCGTCGTGGCCCGACTGACCCGGTTATGCAGGGCGCACAGGCTGGCCCCGTTGCCCAGGTGCGCCACAATCGTGCGGCCCTTCGCTGCGCGCTCATCGTATTCGGGAAGGACACCGGCAATGTATTCGTAGGACAGGCCGTGAAAACCGTAGCGACGCAGGCCCTGTTCGGTCATCGCGCGGGGTAGCCCGAATGAGGTCTCCAGCGGATCGAGGGTGTGGTGGAAGGCCGTGTCGAAGCAGGCATATTGGGCCAGGCCGCCGTGCTCGCGCGCCAGATAGTGAATCGGCGCCAGGCACCGCGGCTGATGCAGGGGCGCCATGGGAATGAGCGCCTGCAGCTCGCCCATGAGGGCCGGATCCACCCGGGCGCCCGTGAGCGTGCGATCGCCGCCGTGAACCACCCGATGGGCCGCCGCACAGAGGTGCCCTTCCGTGTGTTGCTCTATCCAGCCCATCATGTTCCGCAACGTGCCGCTATCCGCCGGGCCGTCGGTGCGTGGCCATTGCGCGTTTTGTCGGGTTCCGTCGGCGTGGCGGAAGATCAGGCGCTCGGTGTCCCGGTGTACCTCAAAAGTGCCGTGACCCAGGCAGGGGTCTTGCGCAGGGGCATCGGTGGCGTCGTAAAGGGAAAACTTGACGCTGGAAGAACCTACGTTCAGCACCAGCAGTGACGGGCGCGAATGATCAGTCATGGGGCAGCCTCATGAGCCTCCCATGATCGCGATGGGTTGGGCGGTGGCTGAAGTGAATCAACCGACCACCAGTGTGCGCGCCTGAAGTGGCCCGGTATTGATCTGGATCAAGAAGGTCGGAGTCAGCCCTCCCCGCTCATCCACCTCAACAATGGCCGCTGTCACTGTGCAGCGCAGGCGCCTATGCTGGGTCACTCAAGGAGATGCACATGAGCGCCCATCTGGCTGCCGTTCCCGGCTCGTTCCTCAACGCAGAGTGCGCGTTCTTCAACGTCGGCGAGCTCTGCCTGTCCCTTGGGATGAGCGTGCATGACACCGATCGCTTGTCCACCATCATCCCGCAACGGCTGAAGATCAAAAAAGGCGCGGTGCTGTACCGCGCCGGCGATCCCCTGTGCTCACTCTATGCGGTGCGCTCGGGCTATTTCAAAACGACCATTACGTCCCGGGATGGGCGTGAGCGGCTGATCGGGTTCCCCATGTCCGGAGAGCTGCTGGGCTGCGATGCGATCAGCAATGATCGTCATGAATGCGACGCCATGGCCCTGGAGGACAGCGAAGTCTGTCCCATCCACTTCAGTCAGCTGGAGCGGCTGGCGCGCGAGTTGCCTTCGCTGCAGCGCAACCTCAACCGGGCGCTCAGCCTGGAGATCGTGCGGGACCACGAGATGCTGCTGATGATGGGTCAGCTCAATGCCGAGGAGCGCATGGCCGCCTTTTTGCTCGATCTTTCCTGCCGCATGGCGAACCGGGGCTACTCCGGCACTGCCTTTGTGTTGCGCATGAGCCGGGAGGACATCGGCGGTTATCTGGGCATGCGCCTGGAGACGATCTGCCGCGCCATCGGCTCGCTGCGCAGTCAGGGAATCGTCAGTGTCTCGGGGCGCGCGGTGGAAATCCTCGACCTCGAACGGCTGCGCACCCTCATCACCGGCGGCGAAGGCCCCATGACGCTTTGATTGGGGAGAGCGCCATGTTTGCGGTCACGCTCATCAACATCGTGATCATCACCACAGCGGTGATGGTGCATTACGAATGCCTGATTCGCCTCAACCAGCTCATGCCGAGGCTAGGACTGCAGCACCGTTTCCGGGTGGTCATCGGCGTGCTGGGCGCGCTGGTCGCTCACGCGGTGGAGGTGTGGATCTTTGCCTTGGGCTACTACCTGATGAACCGGTCTGATTCATTGGGAAGTCTGACCGGAAACTTCGACGGCAGCTTCATGGATTCGGTCTACTTCTCGTTCACCACCTACACCACCATCGGCTTTGGCGACATCACGCCCAACGGACACCTGAAATACCTGACGGGGCTGGAGGCGTTGACGGGGCTGGTGCTGATTACATGGACCGCGTCGTTTCTGTTCATCGAGATGCAGCGTTATTGGGGCGCAGAGAAGGAGTGAGCTCAGGCGTGGGGGCGCCGGCCTGGCGTGCAGCGAGCACATACCCTGTGGCAGTGAGCGTGCTCACGAAGACGGCATCCCGGCCGCTGAAGGGCTGGCGGATGTTCCCAATCCTTCGCGAGCAAGGTCGAGCGCCAACCCGGTCGCGTCCACACGTGGCAGCGCAGCAGGTACGTCTACCCCGCGTTCAGAACGCCAACTTGTAGCCGATCGCCAACAGCATCAGCGCCAGACACGGACGCAGGACGGCGTCGGGGATGCGACCGGTCAGGTGGCTGCCGATGTAGATGCCCGGCAGCGAGCCCATCAGCAGGTAACCCAACATTGACCAATTCATGTTGCCCATGCTGGCGTGACCGATGCCGGCGATGAGGGTCAGGGGGACGGCGTGGGCGATTTCGGTGCCGACCAGGCGACGGGTCTCGAGGAAGGGATAAAGCAGAAACAGCGCCACAGTGCCGAGCGCGCCAGCGCCAATGGACGTGAGCGCGACCATGGTGCCAAGGATGACGCCGGTCAGCACCGTCAGCCCGTTCAGGTTTCGGGTGCTGAGGCGGTAGCGATCACCCGCGTGGCGCTGGGCGAATGCCAGCAGACGCTTCTTGAAAAAGATCGCCAGGGCGGTCAATAGCAGCACCACGCCCAGCGCCTGTTTGATCACCGAATTCATCGCGTCCGGCGCCGTGTGCAGGCTGCTCAAAAACCACAGCGTCAGGCCGGCAGCCGGCACGCTGCCCAGGGTCAGCCAGCCGGTAATGCCCCAGTCGATGTTGTCGTTCTTTTTATGAACCAGCACGCCACCGCTTTTGGTGATGGCGGCGTACAGCAGGTCGGTGCCCACCGCCGTGGCGGGGTTGATGCCGAACCACAGCAGGATCGGGGTCATCAGCGATCCACCGCCCACCCCCGTCATGCCGACGATAAAACCGACCACCAGCCCTGCGACGACGAAACCTGCGTTGCCAAAATCCATTGCTCTGCCTGACTGCACATTTGAAAGCCGGCGGGCAGAATAGCGATTTTTGCTCTAAGCACCGCTGCTTTTCTTATATCCAGCCTAGATCGAGACGTTCTATGGTTATAACCGAATGAATCATGGGCGAATTTCCGAACCGTGAATCAAGGCTCGCCTTCCCAGTAATCCAGCGTGGCATCAGGTCGCTGCACGGCGGCGAACGCGCGTGCCCCATTGAGGGTGACCATCGCCTGATACTTGCCGGAGTCCGGGTATTCGCACACTTCGGGCGTCTCCCGCGTGCTGATGGACAAATACTTCAGCGGCGCATCGGAGGTGTTGATGATCTGATGGGGGTACTCCGGACCGGGCGGGATGAAGATCACATCGCCGCTGCGGATCGGCAGCATTTCACCCGCAACGCGCAAGGTGCCCTCCCCGTCCAGAATGACGAACATCTCTTCCTGAGCGTAGTGAAAGTGATAAGGGCACGAGCGCTTGCCCGGCGCGACAATGTCCACCGACGCACCCAGCTTTTGCGCGGCGGTGTCGGTGCCCAGGCGGGCGGCGTGGCTTTCGTACAGCGGGTCGCGGCGCTCGTGCTGCAGCGGCACGTCGTTGAAATTGCGAATCAGGCGCGCGGCCAGTTCGGCGGGGTCGTTGCTCATGCTCACTCCATCAGAAAACGGGGGTATCGATCACGGCTTGCAACACAGGGGCTTAACGCGAGCCGCACGCTTTAACGTGTCGCCACGATGAACAGGCGCGGGAACGGCAACAGCACCGTGCCGTCGTCCTGCGCCGGGTAGGCCTGACTGATCGCCTGCAGGTACGCATCGAGAAACGCCTGCTGACCCGCTTCGTCCAGCTTTTGCAGATAGGGCCGCAGCGCCGAGCCTTTGAACCACTCGACCACCGCCCCATGCCCACCGGCAAGGGGATGGTGATACGTGGTGCGCCAGACATCGACCTCGGCGCAATGCGCCCTCAGCAGCTCGAAGTAATAGGCGGCGGGGTGTCGATCGGGGTGCTTGACGTCGCCGATCCTGTCGGCCCACTGCGCACTCGCGGCGATCTCCCGGGCCAGACGATGGGCCGGCTCCTCAAGGTTGTCCGGCGTCTGCACCGCCAGCACACCGCCTGGATTGAGCAGGCTGACCAGCCGTGGATACAGCGACGCGTGGTCAGGCACCCATTGCAGCGAGGCGTTGGCGAGGATTACGTCGTAGGTGTGCGCCGGATTCCAGTTGCCGATGTCCGCCCGCTCGAATGCGATGTCCGGCAGCCGCTGACGGGCGTCGCGGAGCATGTCGTCGGAACTGTCGAGCCCGGTCACCGTGGCCTCCGGAAAGCGCTCGGCCAGCACTTCGGTTGAGTTGCCGGGACCGCAGCCGAGGTCGACGGCGGTGCGCGCCGAGGTCAGGGGAATGGCGGCGACGAGGTCGCGTACCGGTCGGGTGCGTTGCTGCTCGAACAGGGAGTACTGCGTGGCGGACCAGCTCATCGGGCTTTCCTTCTGAGTGTACGGAGTGGCCGAGAGTAGAACGCCCGCGCCGGGAGCACAAACGGGGTGAGGGGCAAGCGATAAGCTGCAAGTGGTTGGCAGCGAGCAGCGGCTGTTCAGATCATGACGCGTCGGGTGAGATGACCGCCTGAGACCGGGTAGGAGACGTACAGGCCTGAATCCACCTGGGCTCGGGAGGCGTGGGCTTGGGCGCGAACTGTGTGCGCGGCTGCAAGCAGGGTTTGCGCATCCAGCCCCCCGTTGATTACTGCATCGACGATGGCGCGCGAGATGTCATCAAGCCCCGCTTCCGCCGAGACGAGCAACAGGTGCGCGCCGGCGTTCAGCGCCGCTACGGCGGTGTCGGCGATGCTGTTGCCGCGCAGGATAGAAACGGCGTCGAGATCGTCGGACACGATCAGTCCTTCGAACCCCAGTGCATCGCGCAGCAGGCCGATCACCGACGCCGAGGTGCTGGCCGACCGGTGCGGGTCCAGCGCCGGGAACACGGCCGGCCCGGGCATGATCGCGCCGACGTCTGCCGCAATCACCTGCCGGAACACGTCCAGCCCGTCGCTGAGGGCAGCGGCGTCATCAGGGACGAAAGCCCGCTCCACCGCCGGGTCCTGCTCGACCTGGTAGTGACCGGGAAAATGCTTGGCCGTGGCAATCACGCCCGCGCGTTGCACACCGCGGATGAAGGCGCAGGCAATGCGCGCCACCTCAGCAGGGTCGGCGCCGAGGTGGCGCTGGTGCAGCCAGGGATTCGCCCCGGTGACCACGTCAACAATCGGCGCCAGGAACAGATTGACGCCCATGACCCGGGCCGAGCTGGCCATTTCATAGCAGCGCGACTCGATGTCTCTTGTACTCATGTGGGTCAGTTCGGCGGAAGCCGGCATACCGGGCACCAGACCGTGCAGGCGCTGGATGCCGCCCAGTTCCTGATCGACGGCGATCAGCACCGGCGCCGCCGCACACACCGCCGCCTCCCTGGCGATCGCGGAAAATTGCCCGTCGGTTTCTTCCCGGCGACGCTCGAAGCTCATGCTGCGCGCCAGGTATTCGTCGCGGGTCTCCCCCAGCAGCACCGACACGCCGCCGGCGTGCAGATGCCGGCGCACGGGTTCATCCAGCGCGAGTCCGGCGATCGCCGGCATCAAGACTGACCGTGCAGCCCGTTGCAGTTCATCGTGTGACATGTGCTCTCCGTCGATCAGGCACTAACGAACGAGCTCACGTTTTCTTAATGCTCGTTCCCGCTCACTCTATTCATAGAACGAGCAACATGCAAACATAACGAGCACAAAGCAGCGCACGGCTGAGTGAAGCCACTCATCAGAATGAATGACCCGCTGGCTCGACGGCGTCTGGGCAACGGAGGCTTGAGCAGGGGGTAAAAAATTTCAGGGCGTGCGCTTTTCATTTGCACGGTTGCTGGTCAACATAGGCGCCCATCGACCCTGCCGAATGGGTTCCGTTTTCTTATTCAGGATGAATTGATGCGCCGTTTATTTCCGTACTCGTTACTGGGTTGCACCCTGGCCGCGGTGCTGGCGGGTTGCAGTTCAACGCCGAACAACCCGTCGTTCAATTTCGACACCGCCAAGACGCCGTCTGACTACGCCAAGTGCATCTACCCCAAGTGGCAGCAGATCAAGCCCGGCACGACCATGACCGAGAGCAAGGGTCACTACAAACTGCTGATCTCCGGCAAGATCGCCTCCGATGAAATCCTCGAGGTCTACAAAGGCAATCCCAACACCCGGGTCTTCCTGTATCAGCGCGCGCCGTTGTCGTCGGCTTTCGGCCGCAATGCCCTGGAAACCGCAGTCCGCGATTGCCTGTGATGATGGAGGGGATCGTGGTGCGCCGTTTCGTCGCACGGCACTGCTCGCCGCACCCGAGATCCGGGTGCGCGGCCTGAAATACTGATAACCGCCCCGGTACCCTTCAGTGCAATCGGGCTGAACTTTTGCTTTTGCGCCTTCCTCTGAACGTGACACCGCTTGCAAATGGCAAGCGCCGTTTTCAACTTCAGCACTTATATTTCAGAGGAAAGCGAAAGCATGAGCAATCAACTGAACGGCAAGAAGGTTTTGATCATCACGTCCAACACCGGCATCGAGCGCGACGAGCTGCTAAAGCCGCTGGAAGCGTTGAAGGGTCAAGGTGCTGCGGTCACCCACGCCTCGATTGAAGGCGGCACTGCGCAACTGTTCTTGAACGACACTGACAAAGACGCCGTCGTCACCTCCGACGCCAAGCTGGCCGGCTTGTCTGCTGCTGACTTCGATGCGCTGGTCATTCCTGGCGGCACGGTCAACGCCGACACCCTGCGCCAGGACAGCGATGCACAGAAGCTGGTCAAAGCGTTCGCCGACGCCGGCAAGACCGTCGCGTCGATTTGCCACGGCCCTTGGCTGCTGATCGATGCCGGCGTGATCGAAGGCAAAACCCTGACCTCCTACCCAAGCGTGCGCACTGACTTGGTCAATGCTGGCGCGGCCAACTGGGTCGATGCCGAGGTCAAGGAATGCCCGGCCAATGGCTGGACCCTGATCACTTCCCGCACACCTGACGATCTGCCGGCGTTCAACGAGGCCATCGCCAATGCGCTGCTGGCGGGCTGAAGCCAGATGGGCAGGCTGTAAAGTCTCGCCGCACGTAGAGCCATCGACGCCGCTGATCAGCGGCGTCGCTGCGTCTGGGACATGCCCTAACCCCGTGATAAGCGAGGCGATGGTCCTGCTAAACGAAAATACTTGAAACCAAATTTCCATCACTTCGGTCGACATCGAAGGACGCCGCGATCAGCGCAGGTGCCGCGACGAGACACTTCGATGATTGGAATCATTGTCCCCGCACACAACGAAGAAGACTTCCTGGACGACTGCATCAAGTCCCTGATCGCTGCTTCTGTCCACGAAGACCTCCACGGCGAGTCCGTGGAAATCCTCATCATGCTGGATGACTGCTCCGATGCCTCGGCCCGCGTCGCGGCCGCACACGGCATCACCACCCACGTGTGCACCTACCGCAATGTCGGCATGACCCGCGCAGAAGGCGCACGGCTGATGCTCGAACGCGGCGCCCGCTGGCTGGCGTTCACCGATGCCGACAGCGTCGTGCCCTACGCCTGGCTGGCGCATCAGGTCAGCCTGGAGGTGGACGCGGTGTGCGGCATCGTCGAGGTCGACGACTGGTCCGGGCATCCCGAGCATGTGCGCCAGCGCTATGATTCGCTGTACCGGCCAGTGGATGACCATCGGCACATCCACGGCGCGAACCTGGGCGTCAGCGCGAGTGCCTATCAGCGGGCCGGCGGCTTCAAGGCGCTGGCCGCCCACGAAGACGTGCACCTGGTCGCCGATCTGCAACGCATCGGCGCGTCGATCGCGTGGATTTCCGCGAACAGCGTCACCACCAGCGCACGAAAAGACTACCGGTGCAAAGAAGGCTTTGGGGATTATCTAAACTCACTGGCAGCGACGTCGCTGTCCAGCTGAGTCCCTCCGTCGGGCAGCACCACGGCGGGCCTGCGGGCAGACGGTAACCACGCGCTGACACCGGGCGGCAGGGCCAGCGTTCCGCGCCTTTCCGACCCCTCTGATCATTCAATATTCAACGCCGGGACTTTCCATGCCGCCCATCGATCACCCTGCCCGCTCCGGCGACGACATGCTCGGCGGGGGCATGCCCAGCGCCAGTGTCGCGGTGCCCAAGACCGGCAACTGGTTCAAGCGGCTCCTCGCGTTCACCGGCCCCGGCTATATGGTCGCCGTGGGCTACATGGACCCGGGCAACTGGGCCACCGACATCGCCGGCGGGTCGAAATTTGGCTACCTGCTGCTGTCGGTCATTCTCCTGTCGAACCTGATGGCCATCGTCCTGCAAGCGCTGTCGGCACGGCTGGGCATCGTCACCGGATGGGACCTGGCGCGGGCCTGCCGCGAACGGTGCAGCCGACCGGTGTGCATCGGGCTGTGGATTGCCTGCGAGATCGCGATCATCGCCTGCGATCTGGCCGAGGTGATCGGCACTGCCATCGCGCTGAACCTGTTGTTCGGCATTCCGCTGATCTGGGGCGCGGTGATCTCGGCCGTCGACGTGTTTCTGATTTTTCTGCTGATGGGCCGCGGGTTCCGCGCGCTTGAGGCGTTCGTGATCGCGCTGCTGCTGGTCATCTTCGGCTGCTTCGCGATCCAGATGGTGCTGGCCCAGCCTGATCTGGCGGAGCTGTTTGCCGGCTTCATCCCCAAGGCCGAGGTGGTGACCAATCCCGAGGCGCTGTACCTGGCGATCGGCATCATTGGCGCCACGGTGATGCCGCACAACCTGTACCTGCACTCCTCCATCGTGCAGACCCGCGCCTACCCGCGCACGGATGAGGGCCGACGCATCGGCCTGCGATGGGCGGTGACCGACAGCACCATCGCGCTGACGCTGGCGCTGTTCGTCAATGCGGCGATTCTGATCACCGCGGCGACGGTGTTTCACAAGGCCGGCAAAACGGACGTGGTGGAAATCGAGCAGGCCTACCATTTGCTTTCGCCGATGCTGGGGGTGGGCATGGCGTCGATGCTGTTCGGTGTGGCGTTGCTGGCGTCGGGGATCAATTCCACCGTCACGGCGACCTTGGCCGGGCAAATCGTCATGGAGGGTTTTCTACGCCTGCGCCTGCCCGGCTGGATCCGTCGCCTGCTGACGCGGGGGCTGGCGATCATTCCGGTGATTGTGGTGACGAGTATTTACGGCGCCCAGGGCACCGCCAAATTGCTGGTGCTGAGTCAGGTCATCCTGTCGATGCAACTGCCCTTCGCCATCGTGCCACTGGTGCGCTTCGTGTCCGACCGCAAGCTGATGGGCGATTTCGTGACCGGGCCGATCCTGACCGCCCTGGCCTGGGCCATCGTGCTGTTGATCATCGTGCTGAACGGGGTGTTGCTGGTGGGGGCGTTCGGGGATTGATTCCTGTCCGCCAAGACAGCGCATTTAATTTGTGTGATCGGCTTTACCTTGGGATACGTCGGGTTGAACGACATCACTTCTGCGGTGTGGCTGCCGGCGCTTTCCCGGCTGAAGCCGGTCCTACGAAGGTACGTGGTGCCTTTGTGGGACTGGTTTTAGCAGGTCCCACAGTGAATACGCGGTGCCTTTGTGGGACTGGCTTTAGCCGGGAAGACGTCGGTTTGAACGACACCACTTCTCCGGTGTGCTCCCGACCTGAACACCATCAATTCTGCGGTATGGCCGCCGGCGCTTTCCCGGGTGAAGCCGGTCCTACCGGATACGCGATCCCACTTAATGGGTCATGCCGTGATCATGGCTCATGTCCATCGCGGAGCGGGCCGGGGCGCTTACGTTCAGCACTTCTGTCTCGCCTTTGGCGTTTTTCACGGTCAGGGTCAGCGGGACCTGATCGCCCTCTTTGATCTGGCCGTTCAGGCCCATGAGCATTACGTGGTAGCCATCCGGGTCCAGCGCCACGGTCTTGCCTGCCGGCAGCGGCACGGCGTCGACCGGGCCCATGCGCATGACATCGTTGGTCATGCTCATCTCGTGGATCTGCACGTCTTTGGCCACTGGCGAGGTGACGCTGAGCAGCGTGCTGTCGGTGTCCGCGGTGATGCGCATGAAGGCACCGGATGAAGGCTGCCCGGCCACCGTCGCACGCACCCACGGATCCTCAACCCGCGTCTGGGCAACCGCACTCAGACTGACCCCGGCCAACAGGGCGACCCCCAACGTGCGCGAAACCAACGAGCGCGAGACAGCAGCAAACACAGTATTCATCAGCAGACTTCCATGACAGTGAGCAGGTCTTCCGCGCATTGCTTGGCGGAAAGCGAGGGTGACAGCCCCAGGCGCAGGTTGCCCCGGGAGTCGAAAACGAAGCTGGTGGCGGTGTGGGACATGGTGTAGGTGTTGCCCGCCGGGACCTTTTCGTAGAACACGCCGAATTCTTTGGCGACGTGGGCGGTTTCTTCCAGCGTGCCGCGCAGGGCGACGAACGTCGGATCAAACTGTTTGACGTAGGCGTCGAGGACCTGCGGCGTGTCGCGCTCGGGGTCGACGGTGATGAAGATCACCTGCAGCGTCTTGCCGTCCTCGCCCATCATCTTTCTGATCTGCGCAGCACGGGCCAGCGCGGTCGGGCACACCGCCGGGCATTGGGTGAAACCAAAAAACACCATCGGCATCAACCCACGATAACTCGACAGGGTTTTGACCTCACCGTCGGTGTCGGTCAGCTTGAACGTGCGGCCCATGATCTTGTTGCTCAGATCTTTGCCGTACTTGAAATCCAGCGCAGTGGTCGAACCGTCACAGCCGGCCAGCAGGCCCAGCCCCAACAGGCCCATGCCGGTGACCACCTGACGGCGGGTCAGAAACTCATTCATCTGGCGAACTCTCGAAAGCAGCGGCTGGCGCCAACGCCAACCCTTTTTTCGTCCACCTCGCGGCACCGCAGGCGTTATTGGCAGCCGCACTGCAGCGGCGAGGGACGAAGCGAAAAAAAACAGGTGCCCGACAGTGTCGCGCAAAACCGGGCCGAATGCGTTACAAGCGGATTTTACCGACACCCCTCGACGGCGCTGCATGCCTTGACGCCCATGGGTTGAGAAACGCTCGCTGCGACAAAACCGCGCACCCGTTCACAAAACAGGGATCAGCGCGCTGGCGAAGCCGCCCGGCCGAACGCACGTGGCCCGGCTGGCCGAAGAAATGTTTGAACCCCTCCCCGCCTGCGCTGCCGAATTTCATCAGCAGGCCGCGCAACGGGCCAGGCAAACAGCCCGCGCAACTCGCGTCGGCGTCAACGGGACGGAGACAGTCATGCGGGACGATGCACAAGGACTTGAATCACTGCTGGCGGATTTCGCCCACCGTCACAACCCCCACGTGCCGGACGCACCCCTGCGTCACGCCATGCAACGCTGCCTCGACAGCGGGCTCGATCAATTGCCGTTGCCCGGCAGCGGTCGCACCCTCGAACGCTGGCGCCAATTGGCGACGGTGGCGGGCGTCGATCTGGCGCTGCTCAAACTCTACGAAGGCCACACCGACGCCCTCGCCATTCTTCATGAATTGAGCGCTGATGAACTTAATTCAGCGCCTTTCGATGCACCCGGCATCTGGGGCGTATGGGCCGCTGAACCGCCCGACGCCAGGGTAGGCGTCAGCCAACGCCATGGCGACAAGGTGCGCCTCCACGGCCGCAAGGCCTGGTGCTCTGGCGCACAACAGCTGGATTACGCCCTGCTCACCGCATGGGCCAGCGATGAAACGCCGCAGCTGGTAGCCGTTGATTTGAAGCAGTCCGGCGTGCGCTTCAACAGCGACACCTGGCAGGCCGTAGGCATGGCGGGCACCGCCAGCGGCGACGTGCACTTCGACGGCGCTGTCGGCATTTGCGTGGGCAACAGTGGCGACTACCTTTCCCGGCCAGGATTCTGGCAAGGCGGCGCCGGTATCGCCGCGGCCTGGTATGGCGCGGCGGTAGCGCTGGCGAAGACCTTGCGCGCGCACCGACACAACGGACGGCCGGAACCCCATGCTGACGCTCACCTGGGCAGCGTTGATGCGGCGCTGTGCGGCGCGGCGGCCGCCCTGCGCGAATGCGCCTCATGGATCGACGCACATCCGCAGCACGACGCGAGCCTGCCGGTGCAGCGCCTGCGGGCCCAGGTCGAGCTGGCGGTCGAACAGGTTTGCCGGCACGTCGGGCGGGCGCTGGGCGCAACGCCATTCTGCCGCGATCCGCACTTTGCCCGGCTGGCCGCCGACCTGCAGGTGTTTATCCGACAAAGCCACGCCGAACGCGACCTGGCGCATCTGGGCCAGCGAGTCGCCACGGGCGAAAACGAGGATTGGTCACTATGAATGAAGCGCAGCCTTTCGGCGTCACCGGCACCCCGTTGAGCGCCTGGCAGAACAGCGTGGCGTTGCGCAGTGTGCGCCCGATCACCCTGGAAGAACTGATTCCACCTGGCGCGCGCCTGATCGTGCTCGCGCCGCATCCCGACGACGAAGTACTGACCTGCGGCGGCGTGCTCGCGGCGATGGCCCAACGGCAGCACGATGTGCAACTGGTGGCTGTCACCGACGGCGAAGGCAGTCATCCGCACTCTCCGCTGTGGCCGGTACAGCGCCTGCGAACCGAGCGGCGCCGGGAAAGCGAACAGGCCGTCGCGCACCTGGGCCTCGACGTGTCGAGGCTGTCCTGGCAACGGCTCGGCATGGGCGATGGTCAAGTTGCCGGGCATGCCGAGTCGTTGATTGCCCTGCTCAGCGAAGACCTGCGTCCCTCGGATGTGTTGTTGACCACCTGGCGCCACGACGGCCACTGCGACCACGAAGCCGTCGGCCATTGCGCGGCCCAGGCGGTGGCCAACAGTGGCGCGACGCTGGTGGAGATGCCGGTGTGGGCCTGGCATTGGGCTGAACCGAACGACCCGCGCATCCCTTGGGAACAGGCCCGTAAATTCTGGCTCAGCGAGGAGCAACTGCGGCGCAAGCGCGAGGCCATCGGGGCGCATTTGAGCCAGCTGGAAAACGACCCGAGCACCGGCGCTCCTCCGGTGTTGACCCCTCAGACGCTTGAGCGTCTGCTGCAACCCTTCGAACTGGTGTTTCTGTGAGCATGACAGGTGAGTATTTTGAGACATTGTTCGCCAACAGCGACGACCCCTGGGCCTTCCGTACGCGCTGGTACGAACACCGCAAACGCGACCTGACCCTCGCCGCTCTGCCGCGCCAGCGCTATGGGCGCATCTTCGAGCCGGGATGCGCCAATGGCGAACTGAGCCTGCGCCTGGCCGAACGCTGCGACGCGCTGCTGTGCATGGACCTCAGCCCCCGGGCCGTCACTCTGGCCCGAGACCGCTTGAGCGAACATGCCCATGTTCAGGTGCTGGAAGGCTGTTTGCCCCAGGACTGGCCGGCGGGAGAATTCGATCTGGTGGTGATCAGCGAATGGGCCTATTACCTGACGCCGGATGCCTTCGGCGAGATCATCGAGCGCATTCGCGAAAGCCTGACGCCGGAGGGTGCGGTGCTGGCATGCCACTGGCTGCACCCCATCGAAGGCTGCCCGATGGAGGGCCGCGAGGTGCACCAGGTCCTGGCGCGGCACCTGGCCATGGAACGCACGCTGCATCACGCCGAGCGGGATTTCCTGCTGGAAATGTGGAGCAAGGACTCAGGCGGGATCGACCTCAACGAGGCCGTTCGCTGATCGCTGGATTAGACGAGCCGCGGGCCGATGAAGGCTTGCGCGCCTGACTCGCCCAACAGTCCGTTGACGAATAGCCGGGCCTGGCGGGTCAACTGATCGATGTGGCGATCGCGCTGTTTCTCCGCATCGGTCATGGCGCGCTTGCCGTGCTGCTTCAACAGATAGCTGTGGATCTGCCGCACTTCCAGCGAGTTGTAGATCGGCGCAATGTCCAGCACGGCCAACAAGCCCTCGGTCTGCCGCTCACGGGTGTTCATCACCACCTGCGGCCCGCGCGCACCCAACACCTGAAAACCCAGCGCCTCGAACACCGCAACTTTGGAGACGAAGCACGCCAGCTCCGCATCGGGATAGCGTTCGGTCATCTTTGTCAGCATGGCCCGCGCCACGCCCTGACGACGGCGTGCCGTTTGCACCGCCATGTACGCCACGGCGCACGCCTGCGGGTCCTGTTGAACCGGCAAATAGAGCAAAAAGCCGATGACGATCGACGGATCCTCGGCGTCCAGCGCCACGATCAATTCCACCGCAATCCCCCGCGAGCCATCCATCGCCTGCACGTACTGATGCACTTCATGGCCGACGCCGTATTGGTACAGCGGGTACAACGGATTGCTCGGGGCGATGGCGACCATGCTGAGGTCGGTGACGTAGTCGATCACCATTTGCATGATCTGGCTTTTGATCGATTCCGGGGGCGTGGCTTCGAGGCGCATGACGGTAAACGTGGGGCTGGGCATTGTGATCCTGAATACGGTCTGGGACGGTAGCGTGCTGAGTGGTGACGTGCAGAGCGCTGCATCATACCCGGCCCACCTCGCAAATCCCTCCTTTTCTGCCCTCCGGCGCTTCGTTATAAAGGCCCGCAACCAGAGCGCGACCACGACCCAAAAGCGGTTAAAGCACACGCTTACAACTGCATCTCCGCCAAGGCCCGGCGAAGCGGCTCATCAGAGATCTGGATGGGGCCGTGAAAGGGAATGTCCATGTCCAGGACCAGGTAGACCGACGCGGCAATCAGCAGTGCTGATACGGTGAACATGCCAATGACCATCGGATTGCGCGGCGCCCGGTAGCCGAAGGTGGCGAAAATCAGCGTCATCCACGCGATTAGCATGCCGATCAGCGGGCCGGGTATCGCCCCTTCGGACTGCTCGACGATTCGCCAGCGCTGTTCGATCAGGCCGTGGTACTGCTGGCGAATGTCCAGCATCAAGGTTTCATGGAAGCGATCCGCCGGGCGCACCCCGGCGAGGGATTTGCCAATGTCGTCCAGGTACTGCGCGGCCTGGCTTTTGCGATGCTGCAGCGCTTCATCACCGCGATACGGATTGGCAATGGCCCGCTCAAGGTACGTCACCAGCAGCCCGCGTGTCTGTTGCGCGGACTCGCCGTAAGTGCGCAGCGTTCGGTCGAAGATGATCAGATCAGTGGCGTAGGCATGGAAGCTCGCGTCGATGGATTCATAGGTGTTCTTGGCTGAATTGATCATCAGCCCGAACACGAGCGAGGTCATCACCACGAAGATGTTGGCCACCAGGCGGATGACCGTGTTGGTGTCCTCGTCTCGATGACGGCTCGAAAGCCTGGGATACCAGTGCATCATCAGCAACGATGCCGCCAGCAGGCAGGCGAAGGTAGCGGCTGCGATCCACACCGACTGCATTAACGCACCCCGCCGCTACTGCGCAGCCCAGTGGGAAAGTTTGCGCTGGACGTCATCGGCGCCTCCCTGGCACTCGCTGGCGGAGAGACTTGGCGCACCGCGTTCCAGCGTGGTCACCGGCCTTCCTGGGGGCGAATAAATAGTGATGCGCTGCGCACCCGCCGGCTGAAATTCAATACGGGTGCCGTCTTCCAGATACAACGCCTCGTCGGCATATTTTCCGTCCATCGCCCGGTAATAAGGCGGAGCGCTCAGGCAGGTGCGCAGGTCGCCGTCCTCGAAGATTTCCACGTAAAAAGTGCCGCCGGCGTGGGGACCGGCCCAAAGGCCGGTGAGTTTGTGTGGCGGTGAAGATGCGCTGACTGAGGTGTAATCGACCAATGACACACCGGTCGTGGCCTGGGTCGTGCACCCGGATACACACACAAAAACCGCCGCTGTGATCAGCAGCGTCGTGGCTCGCGTCCTGCTTAACCGATTGTGCATAGAAAACTTACACTTCCAGCGCGTTATGAGAGCGCAGACCAGAGGGAATCGATGGACTCCGTCTCATGCGCCTGCCGTAAGTTGAATGGCCTGTTGACGACTCTAGTCTGCGCCCACACCCCCCCGCAACTTTGAGCGATGGGATGCACCACAGCGGGCATTACCTTGCCGCCCCTGTAGCGCCATCTCGCCGGTCCTTTCAGCCCCTCTTCAGGCCCCGAACTCGCGTAAGGCCGGGCCGATTGCCCTCTGAATGCTTTTCCCCCGGGATCAGTTCGTGAACACGGCCTATGCTTGGAAAGAGCGTGTGGTCAGTGATGCCGAAAAAATTCATCCAACCGGCTGATCGGGGAGTTGAACCCCCTATGAGGCGCACAGTCCATGCACTACATCCCAAGGGGGAACATCGATGAATGACTTATCAAAAGCTTCAGGGCTGAGGCGTTTCACTTCCATCATTGCAGGCATCTTTGCCTTGTTTCTGCTGGTAGGCGGTATCTGGCTGCTCACATTGGGCGGCTCTTTTTATTATCTGTTCCTGGGCGTCGCGCTGCTGGTGTTCGCCGTCCTGTTGTGGCGACGTTCCGCGGCATCGCTCTGGCTGTATGGCGCGCTGATGCTGATCACCGTGGTCTGGGGTCTGTGGGAAGCAGGCACGGACTTCTGGGCGCTGGTGCCGCGATTCGACATCCTCGGGGTGTTGGGTCTGTGGCTGCTCATTCCGGCGGTGACCCGGGATATTCCGGAGCGCATCAAGCCCGGTAAAACCTTTTTATCCGCGACATTGGCGCTGGCCATCGTGGTGATGGTGTATGCCATCTTCAACGACCCGCAGGAAATCAACGGCAGCATGGCCACCGCGCAACCTGCGCAGCATGAGCCTGTCGAGGGCATCGCCAATGGCGACTGGCCTGCTTATGGGCGCACCCAGTCGGGCACGCGCTATTCCCCGCTGACCCAGATCAACGAAGGCAACGTCAAAGACCTGCAGGTGGCGTGGACCTTCAACAGCGGCGAATCGAAAACCGCGAATGACTCCGGCGAGACCACCAACGAGCTGACGCCGATCAAGGTTGGCGACAACATGTACATCTGCACCACCCACCAGATCCTGGTGGCGCTGGACCCGGCCACCGGCAAAGAGAAGTGGAGATTCGATCCCAAGCTCAAATCCGATCCGTCCTTCCAGCACTTGACCTGCCGTGGCGTCGCCTACTTCGATCAGGCCGACACCACGCAGTTTGCGAAAAGCCTGGAAGGCACTCAGCCGGTCGCCACCAGTTGCCCGCGCAAGGTATTCCTGCCGGTCAACGACGGTCGTCTGTTCGCCATCAACGCTGACACCGGCGCACCGTGTGCCGACTTCGCCAAAAACGGCGAGCTCGATCTGCTGCACTTGCAGCCCTACCCGTATCCGGGCGGCCTCGAACCCACCTCCCCGCCTGTGGTGACCGGCACCACTGTGATCATCGGCGGTTCGGTGACCGATAACCTGTCGGTGCACGAGCCATCCGGTGCGATCCGTGGCTACGACGTCAACACGGGTGCGCTGAAGTGGATCTTCGACACTGGCGCGGAAGACCCGAACGCGATTCCGGGCGACGGCAAGACCCTGGTCAATAACTCGCCGAACGCCTGGGCACCGCTGGCTTACGACGCGAAAACCGACGTGGTCTACGTGCCAACCGGCAATCCGACGCCCGACATCTGGGGCGGCAACCGCACCCCGGTGATGGAGCGTTATGCCAGCTCGATCGTCGCCATGAACGGCTCCACCGGCAAACTGGTGTGGAGCTTTCAAACCACTCACCACGACTTGTGGGACATGGACGTACCGGCTCAGCCAACCCTGGCTGACGTGAAAACCGGTAGCGGCGAAGCTGTCCCTGCGGTGTACGTGCCGACCAAGGCAGGCAACCTGTTCGTGCTCGACCGTCGCGACGGCAAGCCAATCGTGCCGGTCCATGAAATGCCGGTGCCTGCGGGTGAAGCGGCGCCAGGCGATCGGGTCAGCCCGACCCAGCCGCGCTCGAACCTGAACCTGACGTCGATTCAAACCCTGTCCGACAAGGAGATGTGGGGCGCGACCATGTTCGACCAACTGGTCTGCCGCGTGATCTTCAAGCAGCTGTCGTACAACGGCCAGTACACGCCGCCGTCCGAACAAGGCACGCTGGTGTTCCCGGGCAACCTGGGCGTTTTCGAATGGGGTGGCATCTCGGTCAACGCCGACCGTCAGGTTGCGCTGATGAACCCGATGGCGCTGCCGTTCGTGTCCAAACTGATCCCCCGAGGCCCGAACAACCCGTTGTGGCCTAAAGAAGGTGCCACCGGCAGCGGTACCGAAATGGGCATTCAGCCTCAGTACGGCGTGCCTTATGGCGTCGAAATCAACGCCTTCCTGTCGCCCTCGGGCCTGCCGTGCAAAGAGCCGGCCTGGGGTTATGTAGCGGGTGTCGACATGAAGACCCACGACGTGGTGTGGCGCAAGCGTATCGGCACCATCCGCGACAGCCTGAAAGGCATTCAACTGCCACCGCTGAAAATCGGTGTGCCGATGCTCGGTGGTCCCATCTCCACGGCTGGCAACCTGATGTTCATCGCCGGCACCCAGGACAACTACCTGCGTGCCTTCAACGTCACCAACGGCGATCTGCTCTGGGAAGCGCGGTTGCCGGCTGGCGGTCAAGCCACACCGATGACCTACGAGAGCAATGGCAAGCAGTACATCGTGATCATGGCCGGCGGGCATGGCTCGTTCGGTACCAAAATGGGCGATTCCCTGATTGCCTACGCCCTGCCGTCGAAGTAATCAGCGGCTGAGCGACAACAAAAAGCCCGAGTGATCGGGCTTTTTGTTGTGTGCGGTTTCACTACAGCAACCGCCAGTGAAGGTCGGACGCCGACCGCTCACTCAGTCTCGATAACACCCGTCATCGCCGTAAAGCGGCTCTGCGGGTTCTTGAGCTTGTCGAGCACCTCATCGGGTGTGGACTCACGGAACACAACCATGTGTCCCACCTCCTCGCCGCCTTCGGTGACCCGCTCGATGTCGTTGATCATCCAGGTTTTCAGCTCTTCCACGCTGATGCCCAGCTGCTCGGCGACCTGACCGTGGAAGCGCTCTGCGTCATATTGATTGAATTCGTCGTTGTTCATGGCCTTGGCCTCCTTTAGCGGGTGTAAGTCTGAGGCCGCAGGAGGCCGGCACAGTTCAGTCGGTTACGACCCACGGCGACTGGCCATCCCACTGATAGTGTCCAAACCGGCCCCTTCCCGGCTAAAGCCGGTCCCACGAACAGCGGTGCAGTCCCACTGGCACACCGCGTACTCATAGTGGGACCGGCTTCAGCCGGGAAGGCGTCATGGGTCACGCCACACCAATCCGAACCTTCACACCGCAAATCGGCAAACCGATCTCCGCCTTCAGCCGCCGGCATGCGACAATCACGCACCGAACAGCGTCGGCCTTTTCACGGTCTGACGTCGAGACACTTGCGTGGATGAGCCCGATGATCAATGCCCTCGTATTTTTCGCAACCGTGATCGGCATGGAGGGCTTTGCCGTGTTTGCGCACAAATACATCATGCACGGTTGGGGCTGGGGCTGGCATAAGTCGCACCACGAGCCGAGAACCGGCTGGTTCGAGAAGAACGATCTGTATGCCGTGGTGTTCGCCGGGTTCGCCATCGTGCTGATCGCGCTGGGCACTGCAGGGGCGCATCCGCTGGAGTGGATCGGCGCAGGGATGACCGCTTACGGCTTTCTGTATTTCGTCGCCCACGACGGCCTGGTGCACAAGCGCTGGCCGTTCAAGTACGTGCCGCGCAATGGCTACCTCAAGCGCCTGTATCAGGCGCATCTGATGCACCACGCGGTGTCGGGCAAGGAGCGCTGCGTGTCGTTCGGCTTTCTCTACGCGCCGAGCGTCACTCGGTTGCGCGCTCAGCTTCGACGCTTGCATGACGGCCCGTTGCACAAATCCGATCCGGACGTTGCCACAGGCTCGCAGGTCGCGCCGGCCACTGCCGACCACGAGTCACGCTAGCCTTCCACGCCCCCACCAACACCAGTCGCAGCTTGTCCAGCTTGCTGGTCGAGACCCGCGCATCCCAGGCCCGCACGCCGCGCTCCCTGACCTTCACCCCGATCTCGCGGTAGACGCACCCCGCCGTCGCCACTGCCCAGGCCGATCGCCATGGCAGTGCGGTCAAGCCGGCATTGGCACTCTCGTAGTACGGCTCGGCCATGTCCACCAGCCGCTTTGCCAATACGGCTACCGCTGGACGGTATTCCGGGGCTGCAAGGCGATCGTGGGGAATGCCCAACTCATCCAGCCATTCCCCCGGCAGGTAGCAACGTCCTACCGAGGCGTCTTCGACGATGTCCCGGGCGATGTTGGTCAGCTGAAACGCCAGCCCCAAATCACAGGCGCGGTCGAGGGTCGCCTCGTCACTCACGCCCATGATCTGCGCCATCATCAGGCCGACCACGCCGGCCACGTGATAGCAGTACTCCAGCGTGTCGTCGACGCGCCGGTATTCGCGCTGGCTGACGTCCATCGCGAAGCCATCGAGATGTTGCAGGGCGTAGCGCTGCTCGATGCCATGGCGCAGGACAACTTCCCGGAACGCTTCGAACGCCGGACTGTGGGTCGGCGTGCCGGCATACACGGCGTGGGTCTGGGCGATCAGCCGCTGCAGGCGCTCGGTGACTTCCTGCTGACTGACCACCGAAGCCGAGTGCCCCGCTTCCTGGCCGTCAATGACGTCGTCGCAATGCCGACACCACGCATAGAGCATCACCGCGCTGCGACGGGTCACGGGATCGAAGAGTCGCGACGCGGCGGCGAAGCTTTTCGAGCCGACTTCAATGCTCTGGGTGGCGTGGTCGAGCAGCGCCTGATCGGCGACGCTCATGAGTGCAGGTCCTCCAGCATCAGCCCGGCCGTGGCCTTGGCGGAACCGATGACACCCGGCACACCGGCGCCCGGGTGCGTGCCGGCGCCGACCAGGTACAGATTGCTCAGGCTTGCGTCGCGGTTGTGGGGGCGGAACCAGGCGCTTTGTCGCAGGATCGGCTCAAGGGAAAAGGCCGAACCGAGGTGCGCGTTGAGTTCGCCCTTGAAATCCTGGGGCGTGAAGATGCGGCTGGTGACCAGATCCTCCCGCAGGCCCGGCATGTAGTACTTCTCCAGGTACGCGAAGATGCGGTCGCGGTAGCGCGGCCCTTCCACTTCCCAGTCGATATCGGCGTTGCCCAGGTGCGGCACCGGTGACAGCACGTAATGGCTCGAACACCCCGGCGGCGCCAGGCTCGGGTCGGTGATGCACGGCGCGTGCAGGTACAGCGAGAAATCCTCGGCCAGCGCCGCGCCCTTGAAAATCTCCTGAATCAGTGCCTTGTAGCGCGGGCCGAAACACACGGTGTGGTGCTGCAACTGTGGCTGCGGACGCTTGAGCCCGAAGTGGATGACGAACAGTGAGTTGCTGAAGCGCTTGCCCTTCAGCCGTGCGCCTTCCTTGACCCCGCGCGGGTGGCCGCCGAGCAGTTCGGCGTAGGTGTGCATCACGTCGGCGTTGGAGGCCACGCAATCGGCGCTGATCTGCCGGCCGTCCTGGAGGCGCACGCCGGTCACTCTCTGGCCACTGGTGTCAATGCTGGCGACATCGGCGTTGAGCTCGAAACGCCCGCCGATGTCTTCGAACAGCTTGACCATGCCCTGCACCAGCGCGCCGGTCCCGCCCTTGGGAAACCACACGCCCCACTGGCGTTCGAGGGCGTGAATCAGCGTGTAAATGGAGGACGTTGCAAACGGATTGCCCCCCACCAGCAGCGAGTGAAACGAAAACGCCTGACGCAGTTTGTCGTCCTCGATGAACTCCGACACCATGGAATACACGCTGCGCCATGCCTGCAACTTCGCCAGCTGCGGCCCGGCCTGAACCATGTCGCGGAAGGACAGGAACGGCACGGCGCCGAGCTTCAGATAGCCTTCCTGAAACACCGCTTTGGAATACGCCAGAAAGCGCTGATAACCGGCGACGTCCTTGGGGTTCAGTGCCGCGATCTGGGTGTCGAGGGACTGCTGATCGTTGGCGTAATCGAACTTCGTGCCGTCTTCCCAGCACAGGCGATAGAACGGCGACACCGGCAGCAACTCGACGTAATCCTTGATGGATTTGCCGGCGGCGGTGAACAGCTCTTCGATGGCCGTCGGGTCGGTGATCACCGTCGGCCCCGCGTCGAAGGTAAAACCCCGATCTTCGTAGACGTAGGCGCGGCCACCGGGCTTGTCGCGTTTTTCCAGCAGCGTCGTCTGCACGCCCGCCGCCTGAAGCCGGATGGCCAACGCCAGGCCGCCGAAACCGGCACCAATCACAATTGCGGTTTTTGCTTGGGTCATTTCAATTCTCGTTGTGCTTAGGAGGGTGATGCCTGGCCTGGTAGTGCTTGGGCAGGTAACGAACAGCGGCCTTGACCGCCTCGTCGATCGGTACGGGCGGTTTGCCGGTGAGCACGCGCAGCTTGTCGGCCAGGCTACTGCGCCCTGCGTAGAAACGGCTGATCAGGCCTTCGGACAGCCCGTAAAACCGCTGCATCACCTGCCAGCGATTGGACGGACGTCCGGCCAGGAACAGCATGCGATTAAGCAGCCGATAGAAACCCTGGGAGTGCCACGCGTGCCGCGCGATAGCGCGAATGCCGGCGTCCAGCGACTCGGCATCCAGCCTGGACTGAACGGCGATCCACTCCGCCAGCCGCACGGCATGGGGCAGCGAATAGCCGGTGGTGCAATGAAACAGCCCGGCCCGCAAACCGGATCGTGGCTGGCCCGCCGCTTCGCGCCAGAACCCGGCGAAATCCCCGGCCAGGGTGATCGGCAACACGCCCTGCTCTTCGCGCAGGCACTCGGCAATCTCCCAGCCTTGGGCGGCGGCGTAGTCGGCGATGTGCTGACGAAGCTGGTCAGATGAAAACGAATGCTGGTCGACGTAATGGGTGTCCTCGATCAGCAGGGTGTCAGCTGAAAAAGGCAGCACGTAGACGAAGCGGTAGCCCTCCCCCTGCGCGACGCGGGCATCCATGATGATCGGCGCGGTCAGGCCATGGGGCGCCTGCAAACGCAGCAACTGACCCAGAAACGCCTGCTGCCCCAGCACCATGTGCGCCGTGGCCTGCACGCCACGGCCATCGATCACCGCGCGGGCGTGAAGCCGCTCGCCGCCTTCCAGCACCACGGCGTTGGGAGTGAGGTCGGTGATGCGTCGGCCGGTCAGGAGCGCATCGCCCAAAGCGGGCTCGATGACCTCGGCAAAGCGTTCCGACGTGATGCTGGCATAGCCACTGTTCAACCGTCGCGAGCGTTGCGGGAAGTGCACGTCATAGGTGGTCCAGCGCTGCACCACCAAGGGCTGCAGCCATTGATGCTGCTCGGCCGTGAGGTCGCCTTCGTGGTAGGACCAGGTGTGATTGCCGCCCAGGTGCGTCTGCTCTTCGATGCACAGCACCCGCAGCTCCGGCCGCAGCTGTTTGAGGCGCCAGGCGATCAGCCCGTTGGCGAGGCCGCCGCCGGCAAGAATCAAATCGTAGGTCATGGCATCAACCCCGCCAGCACTGGCTCACCCGTGCGCACCACGGCTTCGACAATGTCGGCAGCGCGGGACGTGCCGCCGGCGCGGGCCAGTTCCGTTGCGAGGCGATCAAAAGGCTCGGTGGGCAACCCGCGCAGCTGCGTCAGCCTCTCGCGAATCTGCCCGGCCCCGGCGCCGCGCCGCAATTGCAGGCCAATCCCGGCATGGGTAACGCGCGACGCAACGCCCGGCTGATCAAACGCGATGGGCATGACCAGCATCGGCGTGCGCGCCACGATAGCGTCCATCACGGTGTTCAAGCCGCCGTGGGTCACCACCGCATCGGCGTGTTGCAGCGCCCATTGTTGCGGCGCGAAATCGGTCACCCAGGTCGCGCCGGCCTTTATCAACCGCTGCTCTTGCCGGGCATCGAGCCCGCCACAATGGGCGACCAGCAACTGCGCGCCCAATTGCCGGCTGGCCGTGGCGATGCGCTTGAACATGTCATAGCGACTGCCCTGCAGCGTGCCGAGGCTGGCGAAGATAAATGGCCGGGCGGGGTCAATCGGCCATTCGCCCGGCTGTTCGGTCTGAGGCGCCCGCAGTGGCCCGACCGCGTGAAAATTGGCCGGTGGATGCTGACGGGGGAAATCGAATCCGGGAAGCGTCTGGCTGATCTGCGCGTACGGCGAGAGGCATTCATGCAGCCCGTCGCGGGGCTCGATGGCCAGACGCCGTGACGCATCACGCAGCACCTTGCTCAACGGACTCATCAGCCAGTCGTACACCTTGCGGCTGCCTTCGAACACATGCTGACTGCGTTCATCGGTGGCGTAGGCAAAGGGCATCACCGGCAGCGGCAACTGCGGCTCGCGGTTGACCGGCAAGGCGCAGGCCACCGAGACATACGGCAAGCCCAGCCCTTCGGCGACCATGCCGCCCGCCGCTTCCATCTGATCGCACAGCAGGGCCTCGATCTGCCGCACCGCCAGTGCAGAGGGCAGCTCGGCACACAGCATGCGCGTGGTGTCGCACAGGTCGCGGATCACCCGGCGCAGGCGCAACGGATTGTTCGAGCAGGCCGCACGGCGCAGCGCTGCTTCAAGACTGCCCGGCGGATGACTGAGGGCACCGAGGGCGTGAAAGCCGATGCGCGGATCGGTCAGCCAGCGGCGGGCATCGGCCTGCTGGAAAAAGGTCACCTGATGACCCCGGTCGATCAGCGTCCCGGCCAAGGCCTGAAACGCCTGAAAGTGGCTGTAGAATGCCGGTGCCACCACCGCAAAATGGGTCATGACAGCAACGACTGCAGGGTGTTGGGCGCCACCAGGCGAGCACTGCGCAACGCGCGCAGGTCCTCTGAACCGGTGCAGAAACAGGCGATACGCAGCTGGCGGATAACGATGTCGAAGTGTTCGATGACGGCGGCGGTGGACAGGGTCGCGTTACGCAGCACGCCTGCGGCCTGGCCGACGACATCCGCGCCCAGACGAATCGCCTTGGCCACGTCGATGCCATTGTGGATGCCGCCGGAGGCAATCAGTGGCGTGTCCGGCAAGGCCTGGCGAACCATGGCCAGGCTGACGGCGGTCGGGATGCCCCACTGCGCGAATGCCATGGCGACCTCGCGATCGGCGGGGCTCTGGGCGCGCTCGGCTTCCACCGCAGCCCAACTGGTGCCACCGAGCCCGGCAATGTCCAGCACCTGCACGCCGGCATTCACCAGCGCCAGTGCAACATCGGCAGACAGGCCAGCGCCCACTTCCTTGACCACCACCGGCACGCCGACATCGAGCACCACGCGGTGGATGGCGTCGAGAATGCCCTGCCAGCGCCGGTCGCCACCGACCTGCACCGCTTCCTGCAAGGGGTTCAGATGAATAATCAACGCGTTGGCCTGAAGCATGTCGACCGCACGGCGGGCCATGTCCAGGCCGTCAGGCTCGATCAGCTGCGCGGCGCCGATGTTGCCCAGCAGCGCGATGTCCGGCGCCAGACGCCGCAGTTCGCGGGTCAGCCCCTGATCTCCGCCGTTCTGCAAGGCCACCCGCTGCGAGCCGACGCCCATGGCGATGCCCAGTTCCTGAGCGGCTTCGGCCAGATGACGGTTGATCGCGGTGGCCCGCTCGGCCCCGCCGGTCATGGAGCTGATAAGCAACGGCGCGCGCAATGCGATGCCCAGCAGGGAGCCGCTCACGTCAATGTCGTCCAGATTCAATTCCGGCAGCGCACAGTGTTCGAAGCGGATGTCGTCCAGTCCGGAAAAGGAGGTACGCACGCTGGCGCGCCTGTCCAGCACGATATCGAGGTGATCGTCTTTGCGACGACCCATATCGCTGTGAGTCATACTCGCTCCATGCAGCTGAATTATTGAACGGGCCCTACGGTCTTCTGCAGATGCAATCTTGTACAAAACCGATTTTCCTGTACAACTTTGCCGTATCTTGAGGCATTTAGAAACAGCAGTCGTTCCGTGATGACCGGTCTCGCACGCCGAACCGCTCCGCGACGAACAGTTTTACCGCTAAAGCATAGGGAAAGACCGATGGCAGGTAACGTCGACACAACAATCAAATCGGGCTTTGCCGGGCGACTGGGAGACGTCCGGGCGGCAATCGAAACGCGCCTCTCCGAGCTGCTGCCCGAATCCGGCAACGAGCGCGATCTGGTGGCCCTGGCCATGCGTGAATCGACGTTGGCGCCGGGCAAGCGGATGCGCCCGGTGCTGTTGGTGCTGGCGGCCGAAGGGCTGGTCGAGGCCAGCCATGAGAACAGTCGCACGATCAGGCGACAGGCCGTGGACCTGGGCTGCGCCGTCGAGATGATTCACGCCGCATCCCTGGTGCTCGACGACATGCCGTGCATGGACAACGCGTCGCTGCGACGCGGCCAGCCCACGGTTCACCTGAAGTTCGGTGAAGACGTGGCCATTCTGACCGCCATTGCCCTGCTCAGCCGCGCCTTCGGCGTCGTCGCCAGCATCAGCGATCTGGCCGCCACCACCCGCACTGAACTGGTCGAGGTGCTGGCCAATACGGTAGGCATGCAAGGGCTGGTGCGCGGGCAGTTTCAGGATTTGCGCGACGGCCAGCGCAGCCGTGACGCGGACGAGATCGCCCTGACCAACAACCTGAAAACCGGCGTGTTGTTCGGCGCGATCATGGACATGGTCTGGCTCATCAGCGGCGCGCGGGACGATCAGCGGCCGCTGTTGCAGAACTTCGCCATGGAGCTGGGCCAGGCGTTCCAGATGTACGACGATTTGCGCGACCGCTGCGCCGACAGCGACAAGGATCAAGGCAAGGACGACGGCAAATCGACCTTCGTTTCGCTGTACGGCGAGGACAAGGTCAAGCGGCAACTGGCGCTGCACTTGTCCAGCGCCGAGCAGGCGCTGCGCGAGGTCTACGGCGATGCGTCGACCATCGCCGGCTACCTGCGGCTGATCTTCGAGAAGGCCGGGCTCAACGGCTAGCCGACTGCGAACCCAGCTTGGCAATGGCTTGCTTGAGCTGTTCGCCGTCCGAGAACCGTTCCTGACGGACGACCGCGCCGTTTTTCAGGGTCAGCCACTGCACGGTGTCGCGGTCGCCGTCGTAGGCCGAGGCGACCCGGGCTTCGCGGTCCAGCAGGATGCGGTACTTGGCCGAACGCATGGCAGGCACAGCCACCATCTTTACCAGGGACGGCATCTTCTCGATGTCCGCTACGTACACAACGTGACGCTGCTCCAGGTAACCCTCGGGATTGTCTTCCAGTGCGGCGTTGACCATCTTCGCCGCCGCCATGCTGCGGGCGATCAACAGCACCTGGGCCTGATCGTCCAGGGTATAGGCCTTGTCGAACTGGTCGAGCAGCGTCCATTTGGCGATCGGCTGGGGCGCGTCCTGGGCGAATGCATTGAGACTGAGAAACAGAGCGAGGGCCGCAAATTGCCGCATGGTTTAAATCCCTTCAGCAGGAAAGATTGAATAAAGATAAGCGTCGAGAACAGGGCTGGTCGACCCGCGCCTGTCCGCCATTCTGGAGCCAATGATGGCTCAACAAATGACGCGTGCGCCAATTTACCAGCAAGCGGTCCGCCCGGTTCGCCTGTTATGGGTTTTGCAGGTGATTTCCCGGCTGAAGCCGGTCCCACTAATCGACCGCGTACTCCCTGGGGTACAGGCAAACCTCGACTGTAGGACCGGCTTCAGCCGGGAAGGCGTTGGCGGTCACGCTGCAAAATTGATGGTGTTCACACTGGCCTCTTCCCGGCTGAAGCCGGTCCTACGAGACCGCGTGCACCCGTTGGGACTGGCAAACCTCGACTGTAGGACCGGCTTTAGCCGGGAAGGCATCGGCGGTCACGCTGCAGAATTGATGGTGTTCACACTGGCCTCTTCCCGGCTGAAGCCGGTCCTACGAGACCGCGTACACCCGCTGGGACTGGCAAACCTCGAATGTGGGACCGGCTTTAGCCGGGAAGGCGTTGGTGGTCACGCTGCAGAATTGATGGTGCTCACACTGGCCTCTTCCCGGCTGAAGCCGGTCCTACGAGACCGCGTACAGCCAGTGGCATTGGCAAACCTCGACTGTAGGACCGGCTTTAGCCGGGAAGGCGTCGGCGGTCACGCTGCAGAATTGATGGTGCTCACACTGGCCTCTTCCCGGCTGAAGCCGGTCCTACGAGACCGCGTGCACCCGTTGGGATTGGCAAACCTCGACTGTAGGACCGGCTTCAGCCGGGAAGGCGTCGGCAGTCACACTGCAGAATTTATGGTGTTCACACTGGCCCCTTCCCGGCTGAAGACGGTCCCACTAAAAACCAGTCAGTCTCTGGGCCTAAGCGCCGCCACTGCTTCGATCTCGATCAGCATTCCGTCCAGCGCCAGGCGTGGGACGGGGATGAGTGTGCACACCGGCTTCATGTTGTCCGCCCATGCGAGATCCGCCTGCTCGACCCACAAGCGCAACCGGTCTTCGGAGTGATCAACCATCAGCAGCGTCAGTTTGAAGATATGCCGAAGGTCGGCCCCACGCGATTGCAGGGCGATGCGGACGTTAGCTATGGCGTGGGCCGCCTGATCGGCAAAATCCGGGGACAGCTGGCCTTGAGCGTCCTCCCCGCCCTGGCCGGCGACGAACAGCCACTCGGCGCCAGGGCCAACTACGGCAAGGTGGGAATAGGCGTTGGGGGCGGGATCGTACAAGCCTTCCGGGTTGTACAAGGTGAACGGAGCAGCAGCGGAGGTTGGCGTCATGGCAGTGATCCTGAACATAAGGGCCCCCAGTCTCGAACCTCCACCTAAGTAGAGGTCAAGTGGGCCTCACCGTCCGAATCGAATCCTGAGCCGGTATCAATTCTCCAGCGCATACCGCCGGCAATGCTCGAGATAGCCCTGCTCATGGCTCCCCACCAGATGCACGACGTTGCTCCATAGCCACGACGGCGCATCCAGGGTGTGCGAACGGTTGAGTTGCAGTTCTCGCATCCACGACGAGCGCGTGGAGAGGTCCATCTGCCGGGCGTGGGCCAGTCCGACGACGCGGGCCAGATAACCGGCGGCTTTCATGGCTTCGCGTTCGCTCAGCTGATCGAGTTCAAGCTTCATGTCCTGGGGCAGCAGCTCGCGGACGAAGAAGCCATGATCCAGCATGCGCGTCGCGATCATCCGGTTGCCGAGCCCCGGCGAAAGATGCCGGGCCCCTTCCACCACGCGCTTGCCGTTGTCCCGGGGCATGCCCGCGCGCGGGGTGCGCGGCGCGGCGGCAGCGACCGCTTCCTTGACGTCGAGCAGGCAATATTCCTGATCCTCATCGTCGCCCACGCTCAGCAGGACCGCATAACGCAGCAGGCCCAGGGAGCTGCAACCCTTGACCCAGTAGGCACAATCGAGCATCTCGACGCGGTCATCCTTGGATCGGCCTTTCAACGAGGTGACCAGAGCATGAATCTCCGGCGTCGAGCACAGGTCTTTCAGGCCATGACGCTCATCCCGGGACAACGACCAGAAATGCTTGCCCAGCGGAATGGTCGGCCGGGTGTCTTCGATGCGCTCTTGAGCCAGGTGCTTCCAGGTCCTCTGAACCGCGCTGCGCATCCCCGCCTTGACCTGTGCCGGACGTGCGGGCTCCTCGTCGGCGCCGTCTTCGAACGCCAGCTCATAACCCTGCATCATCTCTTCGAGCATTCTGGCGGTGGCGACGCCGGGCAGATCGGAACCCCGGGCAGCGGTGGCCAGTGAAAGCGCCAGCCGCACCAGATCGTGGGCCGGGTTGCCGATCACGGTCTGATCCAGGTCGCGGATGTGGATGTCGATGCGCCCTTTCGAATCGCCGGTCGGGCCGAGGTTACCCGCGTGGCAGTCGCCGCAGATCCACACCGGCGGGCCACTGGGCAAACGTCGGCCAGACTGGCTGTGCAGCCATTCGTAAAACTGCACCGTGCTGCCGCGCACATAGGCGTGGGCAGAACGGGCCATCTTCAGATTACGTAATTCGTTGAGCGGCTTGAGACGTGCGGAGGGTCGAGGCGTTTTCATGAACAATTCTTTGCAGGGAGATGTAGCGTTGACTCGCCCCGGAGAGAAATGTTGCGGAATGTTTCACGATATCGCGACGGCCGACCTGAGTCATCTCTCCAGACCGGCCGCCCTGTGTTACAGCAACGCGCTCAAATCCAGCTTGTCCTGGGGCACCGGCATCGAGAAGTAGTAACCCTGCGCCTGACCCGCGCCCATTTCCCGCAGCAGATCGAGGGTCGCGGCGTCTTCCACGCCCTCCGCCACCACCGTCAGCCCGAGGGATTCGGCCATCCGCACAATGGCGCGAACGATGGCCCGGCTGCGGGAGCTGGTGGTCAGTTCCAGGGTGAACGACTTGTCGATCTTGAGCCCGCTGAAGTGGTACTGATGCACGTAACTGAGGGAGGAGAACCCGGCGCCGAAGTCATCAAGGACCACCGACACGCCGTTGTCCGCCAGGTGCTTCATGGCCTGGCGTGCCAGCTCGGGCTCGGCCACCAGCGCGCCTTCGGTGAGTTCCAGGCAGATGCGCGATGCCGCCACGCCATGCTGGTTGAGCAAACCCAGCACCTCGCTGGAAAATTCCGGACGGGTGATGCTGTAGCTGGAGCAGTTGACGTGCACCGTCGGCCAGTGCGTATGGTCGGGATGGGCAAGGATCGCCACCACTTGCTGCAGCATGTACAGGTCCAGCCGGCCGATCAGGCGCAGGCCTTCCAGCGCCGGCAGAAACTGACCCGGTGCGACGATCCGGCCATCGGCCTGACGCCAGCGAATAAGGGCTTCGAGGGCCAGAATCCGGCCGCTGGCGACATCGATGATTGGCTGGAAGTACGGCACCAGTTCGTCGGTGCGTTTGAGGGCATTGCGCAGCGCGGTCTCCTGCTCCATCTGGTCGGACACCTCGCGGCGCACTTCCTGGTTGAACACGGCGTAGCTGTCGCGCCCGGCATTCTTGACCCGGTACATGGCGGTGTCGGCGTCACGGAGCAAATCCGCCGGCTCGCTGTGAAACTGCAGGTCAGCGCCGACCACGCCGATGCTGCACGACGAAAACACCGCATGGCCGTCGATGTAGAACGGCACGTCGAAGGCCAGCAGAATGCGCTCGGCAATCGCCACGGTGATGTCCGGCGGCGCGGCGTAGGCCAGTACGGCGAATTCATCACCGCCCAGCCGGGCGAGCAAATCACTGTCGCGCATGCACTGGCGCAGCCGGTCAGCTGCCTGGATCAGCAGCAAGTCACCTGAATGATGGCCGAGGCTGTCGTTGACCATTTTGAAGCGGTCGAGGTCGATGAACATCACCGCCAGTTCCTCGCCCTTCTCACAGAATTTCTCCCACGCGTCCCTCAGGCGCTGCTGCAAATGGCTGCGGTTGGGCAGGCCGGTCAGCGCGTCGTGGGCGTTTTCGTGTTGCAGCTTGGCGTTGGCGTAGTCCAGCTCCCGGGTGCGGTCCTGAACCCGCGCTTCCAGACGCAGATTGGCGGTATGAATGGCCTCGGCAGCGCTGCGTCGGGACAAGGCCGTGTCGATGTGGCGTGACACGAAGGTCAGCAGCTCCTGATCGCGCAACGAGTAGCTGACATGGGAGGTGTAGCTCTGCACTGCCAGCACGCCACGCACCACGTCGCCGTCGAACAACGGAATGCCCAGCCACGAGCTCGACCGGTTGACCTCGTTCTGCAGGGTGATCTCGCCGATGCTTTCCAGCCAGCGCGCCTCGGCACCGTCGATCAGGCACGGCCGGCGCTGGCGGATGACGTACTCGGTAAAGCCCCGCTCGCCACGGCGCGGATCGGGGCGGCGGGTCAGGCGTTCGTCCACGTAGTAGGGAAACGTCACCTCGCCGGTGGCGTCGTCGAACAGCGCGATATAGAAGTTAAGGGCAAACAGCAGTTCGCCAACGATGCCGTGCAGGCTTTTGAACAGGTCGGTCATGTCGCCGGGTTGGCTGGACAGCTCTGTGATCTGGAACAGCGCGCTCTGCAAGTGCTCGGCGCGTTCGCGGTCGGCCACTTCGTTGCGCAGGGCGTCGTTTAGGCGCGACAGCTCGAGGGTGCGGCGGGCCACGGTTTCTTCCAGCTGCGCGCGGTGCAGGATGCGGTCCAGGGCCATCGCGACGTGGCGCGCCACCACCAGAAACAGCTCCTGATCCTCGACGCTGTAGACCCGGGCCACATCGTAGACCTGCATCGCCAGCATGCCGAACACGTCGTCGGAGGCGTTTTTCAGCGGCGCGCCCATCCAGAATTCGGGGCGATGGCCCACGCAGTGAAACCGATCCAGCACGCGTGCCCGCTCGATGGCGGCGGCGTCAACGAACAGCGCCTGCTCGGTGGTCAGCACATAACCGGTCATGGACAGCCGCTCGGGATCGAGAAACTCGTAGGTTTCCGCTTCGAGGGCGTCGAGGTCAGTGATGTCAATGTAATAAGGGTAGGTGATCTTCCCGCTGTGGCTTTCGTAGAGCGCGAGGTAAAAGTTTTCTGCGTCGATCAGGGTCGAGAGCTGCTGGTGCACGCCCTGCAAAAACGCCGAGCGGTCACGGGTGGAGCTGGCCAGGTAAGTGATTTCATAGAGCACCCGCTGGGTGGCCTGGGCCCGGGCCAGCGCATCGGTTTGCAGGCGCAGGCCGAGGCGGCCGGCCAGCTCGGCGAAGTACGGATCGTCGGAGTGCGCCTCCGGCATCAACAGCCAGCCCAGGGCGGACTCGCCATGGCCGGTCACCCAACGCTGCAGATGGTGCTGGCGGCAGTAGCCGTCGAATTCCTCCCGGGGGATCAACGTTGGCCAGTCCGTGGCGGAACAGCCCTGCCCCAGCAGGTGCATTTGCTGGCCGGCACGATAAGCGGCCCAGGTCAAGGTGGGTGCAGTCTGCCGGGCGGCGCGCAGCAAGGCGTCCAACGAACTTTCCCCGGACAACCCGACCGCGGTCAGGGCGTCGTTATCGACGGGCGCAGGCATACAATCGTCGGCAATGGACGTGTACCCGCAGGGGGTCGAAAGTGGGAAATTCATAGGCGCTCCATTGCCAGCGTCGGACTGCGCTATCTTCATGGGGTGTGACAGAAGGTTGCAAGCGGCATATTCGGATTTGCAGTCTATTCGCGACGAAAAAACCGGTTTCCACGACATTTATTGCAATTACCCGCCGCACGGCACGGTAGCGCCCTGCAAATTGAAAGATTTGACCCGGCACCCTGTTGACTCAGTGCGCTTCACACAGCTCGCCAAACAGCCCGGCGGCGACGGTTTCATGTTTCGGCATTGACCTTTGAGCGCCCTCGCCTGTCACTGATTGCTGTTACCCGTCTTTTTGCCTCACTGGAGATGATCACCCAATGATAAAGACTTACAGCTACGCCGCGCAAAAACCCACTGACAAACTGGCCCCGCTGCACATCGAGCGCCGCGAGCCGGGGGCCGACGATGTGCAGATCGACATCCTGTTCTGTGGCGTCTGCCACTCGGACCTGCACACCGCACGCAACGAATGGAACAACACCCTGTATCCGTCGGTGCCGGGCCACGAGATTGTCGGCAAGGTCACGGCCGTCGGCGCCAACGTCACCCACTTCAAGGTCGGCGACCTCGCCGGCGTCGGCTGCATGGTCGACAGCTGCCAGCACTGCGCGTCCTGCGCGGAAGGCGAAGAGCAATACTGCGAGAACGGCTTCACCGGCACATACAACGGCCCGGTGTTCGGCGGCGAGAACACCTTTGGCGGTTACTCCGACAAGATCGTGGTGAAAGAGAAGTTCGTCCTGAAGATTTCCCACAGCGACAATCTGGCCGCCGTCGCCCCGCTGCTCTGCGCCGGGATCACCACTTACTCGCCGCTGCACCACTGGAAAGTCGGCCCGGGCAAGAAGGTCGGCGTCGTCGGGCTGGGCGGTCTCGGTCACATGGCGGTGAAGATCGCCCATGCCATGGGCGCTCACGTGGTGCTGTTCACCACGTCGCCGAACAAGCGCGAAGACGGCCTGCGCCTGGGCGCCGATGAAGTCATCGTGTCGAAAAACGCCGATGAAATGGCGACCCAGACCAATCAGCTCGACTTCATCCTCAACACCGTGGCGGCGCCGCACAACCTTGATCCGTTCCTGAACCTGCTCAAGCGCGACGGCACCATGACCCTGGTGGGCGCGCCGGATCAGCCGCACCCGTCGCCAGGGGTGTTCAACCTGATCTTCAAACGCCGCAGCATCGCCGGCTCGCTCATCGGCGGGATTCAGGAAACCCAGGACATGCTGGACTTCTGTGCGAAGCACGGCATCGTCTCCGACATCGAGATGATCCACATGAAGGACATCAACGAAGCCTACGAACGCATGATCAAGGGTGACGTGAAGTACCGCTTTGTCATCGACATGGCGACATTGAAAGAAGAAGCGTCGGCCGCCTGACGCTGAACGTCCCCGGGCCGGATTCCGCGGCCCGGGCACTTGTAACATCCTGTGATTTTTCCGCTCGAGAAATATCCGCAACCATCCCCCGGTGCCTCGGTCACAACCCTTGAGCCATGGCCAGCACTGCCTGCTTTAACTGAGTCCGACAAGGCGCCAGCCCTCGTTGCTGACACAAACGCCACGGATTAGAAAGCACAGCTCACAAGTGCATGCACGGATTCAACGAAATGCCATGCCTGCGCATTGGTTATCGTTAACGCCTGCCGTCACTTTGAAAACTGCCGTTGCCCCAGCCCTACTGCATGCCGCTCCACCTGCCGTCCCTGCCCGCGCGTCCGCCCACCGTCGGCCGCCAGGTCTGACCCAACGCTGACGAGGAACCCTTTCATGACCGATCAGCCTGATCGCCCCAATAAAGAAGAACTGGCTTGTGACCTCAAGGCCTTCACTGTCCCTTCTCGCCGCAATTTCCTGAAATCCATCGGCGTGTCCAGCCTTGCTGCCGCGACGGCGCCGATCTGGACCCAGGCGCTGGAAGCCCAGGCCGCCGTCGCCGATGACCTCGACCCGCCCGCGGCCGACGAGCGGCGCATGACCCTGAAGGTCAACGGCCAGGCCCACACCCTGAACCTGCCGGCCAACGCTGCGTTGCTGGATGTACTGCGCGATCGCCTGCAACTCACCGGCACCAAGAAAGGCTGCGACCACGGCCAGTGCGGCGCCTGCACGGTTCACGTGAATGGCGTAGCGATCAATTCGTGCCTGTCCCTCGCAGCCATGCACGAAGGCGACGACATCACCACCATCGAAGGCCTGGCGCAAAACGGCAAGCTGCACCCGGTGCAGGAAGCTTTCTGGGAACACGATGCCTACCAGTGCGGCTATTGCACTTCCGGGCAGATCATGAGCGCCGCGGCCTTGCTCAAAGACAAGAACATCGGCACCGACGACCACAGCGTGCGCGAAGCCATGAGCGGCAACATTTGCCGCTGCGGCGCGTACAAGAACATCCTCGCGGCGATCCAGTCGGCGCGCATCAAAGTCCAGGAGGTGAGCTGATGAGAGCCTTTGATTACGTACGCGCCAGCAGCGTCGAACAGGCCGTGACGACCCACGCAAAAAGCCCGACGACCTTCTTCCTCGCCGGTGGCACGACGCTCCTTGACCTGGTCAAGCTCGACATCATGCCGGCCGATCAGGTGATCGACGTCAACCACCTGTCCCTCAAGCAGATCGAGGTGCAGAAGGACGGCAGCGTGCGCATCGGTGCGCTGGTCAGCAATACCGAACTGGCCCATCACTCGCACATCGTCGAGCACTACGCCGTGCTGTCCCAGGCGCTGCTCTCCGGCGCCACGACTCAGTTGCGCAACAAGGCAACCACGGCTGGCAACGTGATGCAGCGGGTGCGCTGCAACTATTTCCGCGACGGCTATTCGCCCTGCAACAAGCGCGAACCGGGTTCGGGCTGCGCCGCCATCGACGGCCATAATCGCAGCGTCCACGCGGTGCTCGGCACCAGCGACCAGTGCATCGCCAGCCACCCTTCAGACATGTGCGTGGCGATGGTCGCCATTGGTGCGACGGTCGAGGTGCAGGGTCCGAAAGGCAAGCGCAGCGTTGACTTCGCTGACTTCCACCTGCTGCCCGGCTCGACGCCGTGGAAAGAACACGCGCTGCTGGACGATGAGTTGATCACCCACGTGGTCCTGGCCGCGCCGCTGGCCGGTAATAAGTCCGCGTACCTGAAGCTGCGGGATCGCGCCTCCTACCAATTCGCCCTGGCGTCCAGCGCGGTGATTGTCGTCATGGACGGCCAGACCGTGCGCGAAGCGCGGGTGGCACTGGGCGGCGTCGGCACCAAACCCTGGCGTTCGATCGAAGCCGAGCAGGCGTTGAAGGGCCAGACCCTGACGCCGCAGACCCTCGAGAAAGTCGCCGCCATCGCCCTCAAGGGCGCCAAAGCCTATCGCCATAACGCCTACAAGATCGCGTTGGGGCAACAGGCCATCGTGCGCAATCTCGGCACCTTGAACGCCTGACCGGAGGATTCACCATGACTGATGCAATGATTGGCTCGGCACCCCGCCGCATCGATGGCCAGCGTAAGGTCACCGGCAGCGCGATGTACGCGTCCGACCATCACCTGAACAATATGGCTTACGGCTACGGTGTATTCAGCACTGTCGCCAGCGGCAAGATCACCGGCCTGGAACTGGACGCGGCGCGTAAATCGCCGGGCGTGCTGGAGATTCTGCATCACGGCAACTTCCCGCCGCTCTATCACAACTCGACGCTGCCAATGTCGTTTGCGCAGATCCTCAAGGCAGCCAAGTCCGACGAAAGCCGCCTGCCGTTCGAGGACGACACCGTGCACTACGCCGGGCAGTTCGTCGCCCTGGTGGTGGCCGACACCTTCGAGCATGCGCGGGCCGCGGCCTACAAGATCAAAGTCAGCTACAGCAAGACCGACGCGGTCGCCAACCTCGAACAAGGCTTGAAAGCCGGCGCCTTGCAGGACGGCAGCCCGAACCACACCCGGGGTGACGCCGCCGCTGCGTTCGACAGTGCCGCTCACAGCATCGACGCCACCTACTCGACCCCCGTCGAAACCCACAACCCGATGGAAATGCACGCCACGGTCGCCAGTTGGGAAGACGGGCGCCTGATCGTCTACGAAGCCACCCAGGGCGTGGTCGCCCACCGCAATTCCCTGGCGAAGATCTTCGGCCTGATCCCGGAGAAGGTCGAGGTGCGTGCGCCGTTCATTGGCTCGGGTTTCGGCAGCAAGCTGTGGATCTGGCCGCACTCGGTCGCCGCCTGCGCCGCCGCCAAGGTGCTCAAGCGTCCCGTGCAGCTGGTCGTGCCGCGCCAGCAAATGTTCACCACCACCGGCCATCGCCCGGAGACCCGTCAGCGCATGCGCCTGGCAACCGACGACAAGGGCAAGCTGCTGTCGGTGCGCCACGAATCCATCAACACCACGTCCTTTACCGACCCGTACAAGGAAAACTGCGGCACCTCGACCAAGAGCCTCTACAGCTGCGCGAACGTGCTGGTCACCCACAAGATCATCGAGGTCAATCGCGGCACGCCGACCTCCATGCGTGCGCCAGGTGCTGCGCCGGGGCTGTTCGCCCTGGAGTCGGCCATAGACGAGATGGCGGAAAAGATCGGCATGGACCCGCTGGCATTCCGCAAGCTCAACGTCTCCGAGCGCGATGAAAGCCAGAACCTGCCGTGGTCGAGCAATCATTTGCAGGAGTGCATCGACAAGGCCGCCGAGCGCTTCGGCTGGAACAAACGCAACCCGGCGCCGGGTTCGATGAAGGACGGCACCGAGATCATCGGGTGTGGCATGGCCGCCTGTAACTGGGACGCCTATCGCACGCCGGCAGAGGCGCAGGTTGCGCTGCGCGCCGACGGCACGGCCTGGGCCATTTGCGGGGTGCAGGACATCGGCACCGGCACCTACACCATCGTTGCTCAAGTGGTCAGCAGCATCACCGGCATCCCGCTGGACAAGATCGAGGTCGAGCTGGGCAATTCGTCGTTCCCGCCGGCGCCGGTGTCGGGGGGATCATGGGCGACCGCCAGTGTGCTGCCGGCCATTGCCGAGGCCACCCGCCAGGCCGTTGACCAGTTGAAGGCGTTCGCGACTGCGCCCAAGGGCGTGTTTGCCGGGGTCAAGGCTGATCAGGTGAGTTTCGAGCAGGGTCAGTTGAAAAGCGGCGACAAGACCTTTGCCATCGCCGACGTGCTCAAGGCGCAGAAGCAGTCCAGCGCTTTCGGTGAAGCCAAAACCGGCATGAACGACACCAGCAAGCATTCGTTTCGCTCGTTCGGCGTGCATTTCGTTGAAGTACGCTGGGACCCGGGCATCTCGCGGCTGCGCGTGTCGCGGGTGGTGAGTGCGATTGACGTGGGCAAGGTGATCAACCAGAAAACCGCGCTCAATCAGGTCGAAGGCGCCATCGTCATGGGCGTCGGCATGGCGCTGTTTGAGGCGACGGACTTCGACGAGCGCAACGGCATGCCGGTGAACAATAACTACGCCGAATACGTGGTGCCGGTGCACGCCGACCAGCCGGAGATCGATGTGATCCTGCTGGACTACCCGGACTTCGAGCTCAACGAGTTCGGCGCTCGCGGTATTGGTGAAATCGGCATCACCGGCCTGGCTGCGGCGGTGGCGAATGCGGTTTCACACGCCACCGACAAACGCATTAGGGATTTGCCGATTACGCTGGACAAGCTGATGGAGTTGCCGCCGACGATGAAGGTCTGAGCCGGAAACTCCAGCGCCCTGACCGTCCTCTTCCCAGCTGTAGGACCGGCTTTAGCCGGGAAGCCTTTTGATCGTTCCCACGCTCCGCGTGGGAATGCAGGACTGGACGCTCCGCGTCCCAAAGCTGACGCGGAGCGTCATGGTATGAATTCCCACGCGGAGCGTGGGAAAGATCATTACTCACTGCATGCAGTCAGTGGGACCGGCTTTAGCCGGGAAGCTTTTGATTTGATGATCATCGATCATCATGTTGTCAGGCACGTAATCCCTGCGCAGCACCGAGCAAGCCTTTGAATTTCCCGTAGCGGGCCGTCAACGCCCCCTGCACCGCCGGCATCGGCTGATACCGCGCCTTCACCGCCATCCCCCGCTTCAGCCACTCGGCCCCCTCCCCGATCGACAGAAACCCTAGCTTCGCCGCGCCAATGCAGGCGCTGAGTTCGCTGCCGTGGAAGGTGTACACCTCGCGATCAAGGATGTTGGCGAGTAACTGCGCCCAGTATTCGCTGCGTGCACCGCCGCCCACCAGGGCGCAGGCGTTGACCGTCGCGCCGGCGGACAGCGTGGCGTTCATCGCGTCCAGCAGCCCGAAACCGACGCCCTCCAGTACCGCATAACCCAGCATCGCTGGCGTGCAGTCATGGGCCAGGTTCATGAATCCACCGCGCAACAGCGGGTCGTTGTGGGGCGTGCGCTCGCCCGCGAGGTAGGGCAGAAACAGTGGACTGGAAACCGCCACCGGCTGATCGACCGGCAACTCAACGTGAACCTGATTGAGCAACGCCTGCTCACTGGGCTGACCCAGCAACCGAGTGACCCAGCGCAGGCAACTCGCCCCGGCCAGCATCGCGCCCATGGTGTACCACCGCTGCGGCAGCGCGTGGCAGAAACTGTGCACGGCGCTGCCCGGATTGCCCGCCGGATGGTCGGTGATCGCGACGATGGCCGCACTGGTGCCGAGGGTAACGAACGCATCACCGGCGTTGATCGCGCCGATGCCCACCGCCGAAACCGGGTTGTCACCCCCGCCTGCGGCCACGGGCAGACCCAGCGGCAGCCCCAGGGCATCCGCCGCCTCGGCACTCAGCCCGGCCGACGGTTGATCGGCCTCCAGCAACCGGGGCATCTGCTCGATCGTCAGCCCGGTGGCGTGAAGCATCGGCGCGTACCACTCGCGCTTGGCCACATCCAGCCACAACGTGCCAGCGGCGTCAGACATGTCACTCACCTGCTCGCCGGTCAGCAGCAAGCGCAGGTAATCCTTCGGCGACAGCACGCTGGCGATGCGCGCGAACACCTGGGGTTCGTGTTGCTGCATCCACAACAGCTTCGGCGCGGTGAGCCCGGCCATGGCCAGGCTGCCGGTGACGTCGGCGTACTCCGGAAAATCGTTGTTCAACTGCGACGCCTGAAGCACAGCGCGGGAGTCGTCCCAGAGAATCGCCGGGTACAGCACCTGCTCCGCCGCACCCAACAGAACCGCACCGTGCATCTGCCCCGACAAGCCGATGCAGCCGACCCGCGCCCATGCCTGGGGATCGCTTGCCCGCAACTGCCCGAGCGCTGACAGGCAGGCCTGCCACCAATCGGCGGGGTTCTGCTCCGACCAGCCCGACTGCCGGCGGCTGACTTCCACCCGCGCACCGGCCTGGGCCAGCACCACGCCTTCGCCGTCCAGCAGCACGGCCTTGAGCTCGGACGTGCCAAGGTCGATGCCCAGGGAAACAAGGTGATTCATGAAAATTCGGTTCCTGAAAGTTCGGTGCTTAAGAGTTCAGTGCTTGAGAGTTCAGTGCCTGAAAACCCGGTGACTGGCAGCGGACGCTCAAGGGCAACCGCACGAGTTACGAATCCGTAAGGTCGGCGCCAGTCGCTCCGACACTCGTTTGCCCTCGGGCTTATCAATGCGCTGCAACAGCAACTGCACCGCCCGCGCGCCCAGGGCCTGCACCGGCTGAGCAATCACGCTCAAGCGCGGCAGGAAAAAATCCGCCCAGTCGAAATCATCAAAACCCACCAGCGCCATTTGCTCGGGCACGTCGATGTGGGCGTCACGCAAGGCGTGCATTGCGCCAATGGTCATCAGGTTATTCGCCGCCAGAATCGCCGTGGGCGGCGGGTTCAAGCGCAACAACTGAGCAGTGGCGACCCGTGCGGATTCGCTGTTCGACTCGCCGTCGATCAGCAACTGCGGATCCCACGGTACGTCAGCGTCCAACAGCGCCTGCCGGTAGCCCTCGATCCGCTCCTCCGTCGTGCTCAGGCCGCGATGCCCGGCAATCATGCCGATGCGCCGGTGACCGTGGCCGATCAGATGAGCGACCAACTCGCGGGTGGCCTGGCGATTCTCGACGCCGACCTGATCGAAGCCCTCCACCGCCATCCGGTCCACCAGCACGCTGGGAATGGCGTTGCTGCGCAGGTACGCCAACGCTGCCTGCTGCGGGTCGCTGGACGGCGCGAGCAGAATCCCGTCGACGCGACGATGGTGCAGCGCCTGAACCACGCGCAGTTCCTGGGCGGGATCGTCGTGGGTGTCGACGAACAGCATCATGATGCCGTGGCGCGCGCATTCGGTTTCAATGGCGTGCACGGTCTCGCTGAAATAGTGATTGGACAGCGCCGAGATCGCCACGCCAATGGTGTTGGTGCGCGAACGGGCCAGCGAGCGCGCCAGGGTGTTGGGGACGTAGCCCAACTCCTGAACCGCCCGCTGCACCGCTTCCACCGTCTTGGCGCTGACCTTGCGCGTGCCGTTGAGCACGTGTGAAACGGTCGACGTCGACACCCGCGCCCGCTTCGCCACGTCTTCCATTTTGATCACGGCAACGACTCCTTCAGGCCTGCGTCTCAGTGCTTGCTGGACCAGCCGCTGTAGGAACCGACGTTGTCGCGAGTGATCAGTTTCGGCGTGAGTTGGGTGACCGCTTCAGCCGGCTTTTTGTCGTTGAGCAGATCGTTACCGATGACCACCGCTTGCTGCGCCATGGCCCAAGGGTCCTGACTGGCCGAGGCCTGAATCGAGGTGTCGGCCTTGAGGGCCTGCTCGATGTCTGGCGCGCCGTCCACCGAGGTGATGACGATGCCGCTGCGTTTCAGTTGCTTGGCGGCCAGGTCACTGCCGATCGCCTGGGGGTCGTTGATCGCGAACAGGCCGTCGATTTTCGGGAAGCGCGTCAGGTAACCCTGCATCGCGTTCAGGCCACCTTCGCGGGAGCCTTTGGCGTCCTGATCGTCGGAGAGAATCTTGATGTCCGGCGCGGCGGCGAAGGCCGATTTGCAACCGGTGACGCGATCGGTGACGGCGGTCACCTGCGGGCCGTTCTGGATGATCACGTTACCCTTGCCCGACAGCTTGTCGACGATGAACTGGCAGGCCAGCTTGCCCGCTTCGACGTTGTCGGTCTGCACGGTGGCATCGACGCCGGCAGCGCTGACGTCGACGGCCACGACCTTGATGCCGGCGGCCTGGGCCTTTTTGACGGCCGAGGCAATGGCCTTCGGGTCCACCGCGTTGATCAGGATCAGGTCGACGCCCGAGGCAATAAAGTTGTCGATCTGCGAGAACTGCTTGCTCAGGTCGTAATCGGCGGAGACAGAGGTCACTTTGACAGCGGGGTTGAGCTCCATGGCCTTGGCCTTGGCGCCGTCGGCCAGGGTGACGAAATACGGGTTGCCCAGGGAACCGAGGGTGATGCCGACGGATTTCAGCTCGCGGGCTTCAACGCCCTGGGACAGCAGCGCGGCCAGGCACAGGGACACGACAGCGGGGAATTTGCGTTTGACGTTCATGGGTTCTCTCTTGTGATTATTGTCGGAGTCTTCGTTGAAGCGCGTGCAGCCATACAAGGTTGGATCAGGTCCGCGCACCGGATTGGCGATAGCGGTCCAGGGCCACCGCCCCGATGATGACGATGCCTTTGATGATGTATTGCCAGATATCGGAAACGCCCAGCAGCACCAGACCGTTGGTCAACACGGCGATGATCAGCGCGCCAATCAGGGTGCCGCCGATGGTACCGACGCCGCCGGTGAAACTGGTGCCGCCGAGGATCACCGCCGCGATGGCGTCGAGCTCGTAGGACTGGCCCAACTGCAGGCCGTTGGCAGCGAACAGGCGGGAAGCGCTCATCACCGCGCCGAGCCCGGCCAGCGCGCCGGAAACCGCGTAGACGAACAGCAACACCTTCCACACCTTGATCCCGGACAGGCGCGCCGCTTCGGGATTGCCGCCCACCGAGTAGATCTGCACGCCCATCACCGTGCGGCGCAGGATGAACCACGACGCCGCGATGACTGCGACGGCGATGATCACCAGCCACGGCACGCCGAGCACCGAGTCGTTGCCGATGAAGGCGAACGGCAGGTCGGGGTTGAACACGGTTTTGTCGTCGGCCAGCAGACGCGCCAGGCCGCGCATGGCGGTGAGTGCGCCGAGGGTGACGATGAACGGCGGCAGGCGCATGAACGCGATCAGTCCACCGTTGACCAGCCCCAGCAGCAGGCCGAAGCCGACACCGGCGGCGATGCCGAGCATGCCGAACTGCGGTGACATCGACGCTTGCAGGGCGACCACTGCAGAGGCCGCGAGAATCGCCCCCACGGACAGGTCGATGCCGGCGGTCAGAATGACGAAGGTCATGCCCGCCGCCAACACCACGTTGACCGAAGCCTGCTGGGTGATAATCGACAGGTTCTGCAAGCTCATGAAGGTGTCGGTCATCAGCGAAAAGCCGATCAGCAACAGGATCAGCACCGGCAGCATGCCGACGGTGCGCATCAGTTCGCGGACCCGTTCACGCTTGCTGATGGCGGCAACGGTGGGCGAGTTTTCCAGGGGCAGACTCATGGCCTGGGTTCCTTTTTTATTGTTGTTGAATGGGGTGGTCGAAAGTATCGCGGGCGCCGTGGGCCGCAGCGGCTGCGGCGTTCTCGCTCCCCGTTGCCAGATCGATGATCCGTTCCTGGGAGATCTCCTGCCCCGACGCTCCGCCGACTTCGGCCACCAGCTCGCCTTCGCGCATGATCAGCACGCGGTCGCAGGTGCCGATGATTTCCGGCAGCTCGCTGGAGATCACCACAATGCCGACGCCGGCCTTGGCCAGCTCGTTGATGATCCGGTAGATCTCGGACTTCGAGCCGATGTCCACGCCGCGGGTGGGCTCATCGAGAATCAGCACGTGGGGCTTGACCTCCAGCAGCCGCGCCAGCAGCACTTTCTGCTGATTGCCGCCGGACAGCGCGCCGACATTGACCTTGCCCGACGCCACGCGGATCGACAGCGAACGGATCGCCTCGATTGCCCGCTGTGCGCCACGGCCGCGATCCAGCACGCCGCCGGCATGGGCGTCGGGCACGCAGGCGCAGACGTTGATGTTGTCGCGCACGCTCATGTCCAGAAACAGGCCCTGGGCCTTGCGATCTTCGGTCAGGTAAACCACCCCCGCACGGATGGCGTCGGTGGGGTTGCGCAGATCGGTGATCGCTTTGCCGGCCACTTCAAGGCTGCCGGAGGTGCGCGGATCGGCAGCGAAAATCAGTCGCGCCAGTTCCGTGCGCCCTGCCCCGACCAGCCCGGCGATGCCCAGCACTTCGCCCGCATGGAGATCGAAGCTGCACGGCTTGACGCGCTTGCCGTCGGCCATGTCGCGCACGCGCATCACCACCGCGCCGGGGTCGTAGGCGGCATGTTCTTTCTTGTAGAAACCGGAGAGGTCGCGGCCGACCATCATCTTCACCAATGCCTCGGCCGACAGCGCGTCGCGCTCCAGCATGCCGACGTACTCGCCGTCGCGCAGCACTGAGACCCGGTCGGACAGCTCGTAGATTTCGGCCATGCGATGGCTGATGTAAATGATCGCCAGGCCCTGGTCACGCAGCTGCTTGATCAGCGCAAACAGGCGGTCGGTCTCCCGGGACGACAGCGGCGTGGTCGGCTCGTCCATCACCAGGATTTTCGCGTTGGCGTGCAGCGCCCGGGCAATCTCCACCAGTTGCCGCTCGGCAATGGACAGCACGCTGACCTTGGTGGAGGGTTTGAAGTCGGCGCCCAATCGCACCAGGACGTCGACGCAACCGGCCTCCATCGCTTTGCGATCGATGCTCCAGCCACGGCGCAATTCGCGGCCCAGGTAAATGTTCTCGGCGACGCTGAGGTTGGGGCAGAGACTCAGCTCCTGATAGATCACCGCGATGCCACGCGCTTTGGCAGACAACGGGTCGAATGCGCTCAGGGCCTGGCCGTCGATGCGGATCTCGCCACCGGCGTCGGCCTGGTAAGCGCCGGACAGGATCTTCATCAGCGTCGACTTGCCCGCGCCGTTCTCGCCCATCAGGGCATGAACTTCACCGGCGTAGACCTTGAGGGCGACATTTTTCAGCACACGCAGGCCGTTGAAGGTCTTGGAAATGGCGGTCATTTCCAGCACGGGCTGGGGAGACATAGCGGGGACGGCGCTCATGGCCGGGCGGCCGATGAAGCAGCAATGACGAGCGCGGACAGCACACGCGGCAATCGAGCAGACGAGCTGATCATGTGAATCTCCGAGGTTTCTTGTTTTTATGCCTGGGCCACCTCTTTGCGGGTGACACTCGGGAATTGCTTTGAAATATTTCGGAACAGCTGAATCCTAGAACAGCTGAATCGATTCACGCAAGCGCTTGCTTTGTTATTTGGAGTTGAGGTCGTGTGGTGTGGTGTGAGGTCCGGCGCCTTCCCGGCTGAAGCCAGTCCTACTGAGTGCGGTGGAGGTCAGTCCCGTCGAGGTGCAATGGCAATTCAATGCACGTCGCTCATCGAGGTGAGACGTTTCAGCCTGAATTTGCGGTAGCATTGCTGGCATTTCGATGACGGCCTGAATCAGGAAGCCTTATGTCCAGAATTTCCCACTCCGCTTTGCGTCGCAAATTCCGTGAGCAGCTGGCTTCGCAGCACTGCGTCGAGACGGCTTCAGTGTTCGATCCCATGTCGGCGCGCATTGCGGCGGACCTGGGGTTTGAGGTCGGCATTCTGGGCGGTTCGGTGGCGTCGCTGCAGGTGTTGGCAGCGCCGGATTTTGCACTGATTACCCTGAGCGAGTTCGTCGAGCAGGCCACCCGGATCGGTCGTGTGGCGCAGCTGCCGTTCATTGCCGACGCCGACCACGGCTACGGCAACGCCCTGAACGTCATGCGCACCGTGGAAGAACTGGAGCGCGCCGGTGTGGCGGCGCTGACCATCGAAGACACCTTGCTGCCCGCGCAATTCGGCCGTAAATCCACCGACCTGGTCTCGATCGAAGAAGGCATCGGCAAGGTCAAGGCCGCCCTTGAAGCCCGGGTCGACCCGGAACTGACGATCGTCGCCCGGACCAACGCCGGGGTCTTGCCGGTCCAGGACATCATCGAACGCACCCTGGCCTACGAAAAGGCCGGTGCCGACGGCATCTGCATTGTTGGCATCAAGGACTTCGAGCACCTGGAGCAGATTTCGGAAAAGCTCACCGTCCCGCTGATGCTGGTGACCTACGGCAATCCCGAGCTGAATGACCGGCAGCGCCTGGCTGATCTGGGGGTGCGGGTGGTGGTCGCCGGTCACGCGGCGTACTTTGCCGCGATCAAGGCCACCTACGACAGCCTCCGTGCCCAGCGTCAGGTCACCCACAGCACCTCGAACCACAGCGCCACCGAACTGACCCACACCTACACCTTCCCGGAAAATTACGTGGCCTGGGCCAAGGATTTCATGGATGTGAAGGAATGAGGCTGTGGCGTGACGCCAATGTGCGTCACGCCACGTAAACCCCTGATCTACCCCTTCGATCCGTCGACACCGCGCCGGATCAAGCGGCTTGAAACAGCCTGGGGGTTACTTCAGGTGGGTCTGAAAGAACGCCGTCAGCCTGTCGAAAGGGATCAGATTCACCCGGTCATACAGGTCCACGTGCCCGGCACCCGGAATGTTCACCAGCTCTTTGGGCTGACCGGCCAGGCGATACGCCTCCTCGCTGAACTCACGGGAATGGGCATTCTCGCCAGCGATGAACAGCATCGGCCGCGGTGAAATCGTCTCGATGTCAGCGAAAGGATAGAAGTTCATGAACTTCACGTTGCTGCTCAGCGTGGGGTGCGTGGTCAATTCAGGCGACTGGCCCTTGGGGGTGAACTCGCCCCGTGGGGTCCGGTAGAAGTCGTAAAACTCACGTTCGATCGGGTTGGACTGCTCGGTGAGTGTGTCCACGGTGCCGCTGGTGTACCGGGTTTTGCCGCCGGCGAATTCGACGTCGCGTTGTGCAGCGGCGGCCGCGATGGCTTCTTTGCGTTGCTCGACACTCACCGAATGATGCAGGCCGTTGCGATTAACGCCGCCCATGTCATACATGCTCACCGTGGCGACGGCCTTCATGCGCGGGTCGATTTTCGCGGCGCTGATGGCGAAACTGCCGCTGCCGCAGATGCCCAGCACGCCGATGCGGTCGCGGTCGACGAAACCCTGGCTGCCGAGGTAATCAACGGCGGCACTGAAGTCTTCGGCGTAGATCTCAGGGGACACCAGATTACGCGGCCGGCCTTCACTTTCGCCCCAGAAGGACAGATCGATCGCCAGCGTAATGAACCCCTGCTCAGCGAGTTTCTGCGCGTACAGGTTCGAGCTCTGTTCTTTCACGGCGCCCATGGGGTGACCGACAATGATCGCCGGGTACTTGCGGCCGCTGATCATGTCCTTGGGCACGAACAGGTTGCCCACTGTTTTCATCTGGTATTGATTGTTGAACGTCACCTTCTGCCGGGTGACCTGTTCACTGGTAATGAAGTGTGCGATGCACATATTCATGGGGCAGCCCGGGCAGGCAGTAGAGCGATCCGGTGGCTTTCTTGCCCAATCCGATCAATCCGCAGGGGTGAGGCTGGACGGCTGTTTTACCGGGCCCGTACAGTTCCGGCTCGGCACGACAGCAAAACCACGGCAACGCCGCGGCAAAACCAGGGGGGGAACATGGGCGACACCGCGATTTCAATGCAGGCAACAGGCAGCGACACCCGAGCCCAGTTGCAATCGCTGACGCGCATCATCGGCAGCCTGACGCCGGCCTCCGGTGATTTCCCCACCGTCATCACCGGCCTCGGCCTTTTTCGCCGAGAAGCGCCCTCGCCGCCGGTCACCTGCATCCTGGCCCCGAGCATCGTGCTGGTGGTTCAGGGCGCCAAGGAAATGGTCATCGGCAGCGACGTCTATCCCTACGACACGACGCGCTTTCTGATCACCTCGCTGGACGTACCGGCCAACTCCGCCGTGACCCTCGCCAGCGCGGACGTGCCCTGTCTGGGACTGGTCTTCAAGCTGGACCTGCGCACCTTGACCGAGCTGATCGCCCAAGGGGACATCCCGGCACCGAAGGAGCGCACCGTGCGCAAAAGCGCGGGCATTGCCAGCCTGACCGCAGCGCTGCTCGATCCCCTCGCCCGACTGGTCAATCTGTTGCAGGAGCCCGACGCCATTCCGGTGCTCTGGCCCCTGTTGCAGCGCGAGATTCACTTCCGGCTGCTCCAGGGCGATCAGGCGCCGCTGCTGCGACATATCGCTTCCGTCGATAGCCAGGGCCACCGCATTGCCAGGGCCATCGACTGGCTGAAGCTTAATTACACGACGTCCTTGCGCGTCGAAGAGCTGGCCGCGCGGGTGCAGATGAGCGCGCCGAACTTCCACCTGCACTTTCGCAACCTCACGTCCATGAGCCCGCTGCAGTACCAGAAATGGCTGCGCCTGAACGAGGCGCGACGGCTGATGCTCAACGAACACCAGGACGCCGCCAGCGCCGCGTTCAAGGTCGGTTACGAAAGCCCGTCGCAGTTCAGTCGCGAGTACGGTCGGCTGTTTGGCGCACCGCCGAAAAAGGACATCGCGCGGATGCGCAGCCAGGCTGCGGCGGGGTGAAGACCAACCCTCGCCAGCCCCTTAGTCTTTTTTCACCGGCCCGGCCAGGTAGGTCTGCTCGGTCACCGGCTCCAGCCAGTCAACCGGCTTGCCGTCCAGCGCTTCGTTGACCGCGACGTGTTGCATGGCGGTGGTGTCGGTCGCGCCGTGCCAGTGACGACGGCCGCAATTGCACCAGATCAGGTCGCCCGGACGGATTTCGGTTTTCGGCCCGCCTTCGCACTGGGTCCAGCCGACGCCGTCGGTGACCAGCAGGATCTGCCCCAGCGGGTGGGTGTGCCAGTTAGTGCGCGCGCCGGGCTGGAAATTGACGATAGCCAGGCCGACCCGCGCCGGTGCCGGGGCGTTGAAAATCCGGTCGATTCTGACGTCGCCGGTGAACCAGTCTGCCGGCCCCTTGATGGCCTTGGCCGAGCCGGCGCGGTGGATCTGCATGTCTTCATTAGCGGTATCAGTGGCGCTCACGGTGGCATTCATAACGATCTCCAGAAAATGTGCAGGCAGCGTAACAAGGGCTTATTCCCGACAGTATCCGTAGAATGCTTTGATCAAAATGAAGGAATGCTTCGCAATGGCGGATTACAAACTCGATGACCTGGCGGTGTTCCTTGCGGTCGGCCGCGAAGGGAATTTCACCCGGGCCGCCGCCGCGCTGGGCATCTCACCCTCCGCCGTCGGCCAGACCATACGCCTGCTTGAGGAGCGTCTCGGCGTTCGCCTGCTCACCCGCACCACACGGAGTGTGACCCGCACCGAGGCCGGCGAGCAGTTGTTCAAGGGCCTGGCGCCACTGCTTGACGGCATCGAGGAACAGGTCAACGCCGCCATCGAGCATAGCGCCCGGCCTTCCGGCACTGTGCGCATCACGGCGGACGAGTTCGCCGCGCGTTACGTGCTCTGGCCGCGACTCAGACCGTTGCTCGATCAATACCCTGACATGACCATCGAGCTGGTCACCGACTACGGCCTGACCGACATCGTCGCCCAGCGCATCGACGCCGGCGTGCGCCTGGGTGACACCCTCGCAGCGGACATGATCGCCGCGCCGATTGCCCCGCCGTTGCGGCTGATGACCGTGGCGTCCCCCGATTACCTGGCGCGGCATTCCACGCCCCGGGTGCCGGAAGACCTGCCCGGCCATCGCTGCATCAACCTGCGATTGCCGACCCATGGCGCGCTGTATCAATGGGAGTACGCCAAAAACGGCCGCGAGACCCGCGTGCGCGTCGACGGCCCGCTGATCATGAACAGTGTGTTTCAGATTCTGCAGGGGTGCCTGGATGGCGTCGGTCTGGCGCAGCTCCCCGAGGGGCTGGTGGCTGGGCATATCGAGCAGGGCGAACTGGTGGAAGTGCTGGCCGATTGGTGCGAGCCGTTCGAGGGCTATCACCTGTACTACCCCAGCCGGCGCCAGCACACGGCAGCGTTTCGCGTGGTGCTGGAGGCGCTGCGGATCAATCCGCTGGTTTGAGAAGACGGGTCAGAAAAAAAGGGTTCAGAAGTCGAAGCTGAACTGATCCTGGGAGCTGAGATCGATGGTCCGTGAGATCACGAACGGCAGGATCGCGTCGGCGATCGGCTGCAGCTGTTTGCTGATGTAGTGGTCGTAATCGATGGCCGCCGTCCGCGCTTCCAGCGGCTCGGGGCCGGCGACCGTGATCACGTAGCTGATCCAGCCGCCATTCTGGTACTGCAACGGCCGACCCTGCTGGCGGTTGTACTCATCGGCCAGCCGCGCGGCGCGCACATGGGGCGGCACGTTGCGTTCGTAATCGTCGAGGGCCCGGCGCAGGCGCTTGCGGTAGATCAACTGGCCGTCGAGTTCCCCGGCCAGGGTTCGGCCCACGTACTCCCGAATGTATTCCTGAAATGGCTGACGCTGGAAAATCCGCAGATACAGTTCCTGCTGAAAGGTCCGGGCCAGCGGCGACCAGTCGGTGCGCACCACCTCCAGGCCCTTGTAGACCATTTCGTCTTCGCCATTGGCGCGGGTCACCAAACCCGCATAACGCTTCTTGCTGCCCTCCTCCGCACCGCGAATCGTCGGCATGAGGAAGCGCTTGAAGTGGGTTTCGAATTGCAGCTCGAGCGCACTCTCCAGCCCGTATCCCTCTTTCACATGAGCACGCCACCAGTCGTTGACCAGCTGGACCAGCGCGGTGCCGATCTGCGCGGCATCGGCCTGCGCGTGGGCTTTTTTCAGCCAGACAAACGTCGAGTCGGTGTCGCCGTAAATCACTTCATAACCCTGGGCTTCGATCAGCAGCCGGGTCTGGTGCATGATCTCGTGCCCGCGCAGGGTGATCGACGAGGCCAGCCGCGTGTCGAAAAAACGGCAGCCGCTGGAACCCAGCACGCCATAGAAGGCGTTCATGATGATTTTCAGCGCCTGGGACAGCGGCGCATTACGCTCGCGTTTGGCGACTTCGCGCCCTTCGGCCACCCGCGAGACGATGGCCGGCAGACAGTGGCGGGTTCGGGAAAAACGCGCACCTCGAAAGCCTTCCACCGACGCACTGTCGTCGGGGTGCTTGAGGCCCTCGATCAAGCCCACGGGATCAATCAGAAAGGTGCGGATGATCGACGGATACAGGCTTTTGTAATCAAGGACCAACACCGATTCGTACAGCCCGGGGCGGGAGTCCATGACAAAACCGCCGGGGCTGGCTTCCGGCATGCGCTCGCCGAGGTTCGGCGCGACGAAGCCCTGGCGGTGCATCAGCGGGATGTACAAATGCTCGAACGCGGCCACCGAACCGCCGCTTCGATCCACCGGCAGGCCGGTCACCGTGGCGCGCTCGAGAAGGAACGTCAGCAGTTCGGTCTTGGCGAAAATCTGCGTGACCAGCTCGCAGTCCTTGAGGTTGTAACGCGCCAGCGCCGGCTTGTCCTCGGCGAACATGCGGTTGATCTCGTCCATGCGCTGATACGGATTGTCGATGGCCTTGCCTTCGCCGAGCAGCGTTTGCGACACGTTTTCCAGACTGAACGACGGAAAGCTCCAGGTCGCCGAGCGCAGCGCCTCGATGCCATCGATGATCAAACGCCCGGCCGCCGCCGCGAAAAAGTGATTGTTGCGCGCGCCGTGTTCGCGCCAGGTCATCACCTCCCCGCCGCGACCCAGGCGCAGCGGCACGTTCAAGCGTCGCGAGTGCTCGTGCAGCACGCGCAAGTCGAACTGCACCACATTCCAGCCGATGATCCCGTCCGGGTCATGGCGGGCCATCCATTCGTTGAGTTTCTCCAGCAACGCGACGCGGGTATCGCAGTACTCCAGCTTGAAATTCACCTGGGCGTCATCGCCGTTGGCCGGGCCGAGCATGTACACCTGACGCTCGCCGCAGCCATGCAGGCCGATGCAATACAGCTCGCCGCGCTCGGTGGTCTCGATGTCCAGGGACACCAGTTTCAGGGTCGGTCGGTAACCGAGATCAGGCCTGAGTTGCGCGTCCAGCAACAGGCCATTGACGTCGGCCCGACCGCTGAATTGCACCGGCGCGGTGATGAAACGCTCCATCAGGTAACGCTCGGGCGGGCGGATATCGGCTTCGTAGACGTCGACGCTGGCTTTGCGCAGGTCACCTTCCAGGTTCATCAACTGGCGATGCTGCCGCGTGTACAGCCCGAGCACCGGGCGGTGGCGGAAATCACACAGCGCCAGCGGCTTGAGCTCGACATGGCGCTCGTTGCGCAACACAGTCTCGGCGCGCTCGCGGTGCTGCTCCGGAATGAACGCGACGGAGGTCTGGTACGGCAGGCGCACCTGGCGCGGGCCCTCATCGGTGGCCAGCCAGAATTCCACCTCGGTGCCGGCGTCCGTGTCGCGCCAATGCCGGGTCAGGACGAAGCCCTGCTGTAAATCCACCGCTGTAACCTCGTCACTGTTTATTTCAGAGGAGGATTCTACGGTGAATGATGCAGGAAAGCGCGGCGGCTGCCGGAACGATGTGGTTCCATGGACATCACAACAACTCGACCATCATCTGAGGGATCCAGCATGCACGTTCGACGTACCGCCCTGAGCGCTTCCATCCTCGCCGCCCTTTTTGCCTGCAGCGCCTACGCCGCCGATGTCTCCCCCGAGCAGTTATTGAAGAAGGCCGAAGCCGAGCAAAAACCCTATCTGGCCACGGTCAAGCAACTGGTCAACATCGACACCGGGACGGGTCAGGCGGCGGGCCTGAAAATGGTCAGCGCGGTGCTGGTCGAAAGGCTTAAGGCCTTGGGTGCATCAGTCGAGACCACACCGGCGACGCCCTCGGCAGGCGATAACATCGTCGGCACCCTCAAGGGCACGGGCAGCAAATCCTTTCTGCTGATGATCCATTACGACACCGTGTTCGGCCCGGGCACTGCGGCCAAGCGACCTTTCCGCGTCGACGGTGAGCATGCGTACGGCCCCGGCGTCGCCGACGCCAAAGGTGGCGTGGCCATGGTGCTGCATACCTTGAAGCTGCTCGAGGACGAGAAATTCAAGGACTTCGGCACGATCACCGTGCTGTTCAACCCTGACGAAGAAACGGGCTCGGCCGGCTCGAAAACCCTCATCGCCGAACTCGCCCGCAAGCACGACTACGTGTTCTCGTTCGAGCCACCGGACAAGGACGCCGTGACGGTCGCGACCAACGGCATCAACGGCGTGTTCGTGGACGTCAAAGGCAAGTCTTCCCACGCCGGCTCGGCCCCGGAAGCCGGGCGCAACGCCGCCATGGAACTGGCCCACCAACTGGTGCAGCTCAAAGACCTGGGCGACCCGGCCAAGGGCACCACAGTCAACTGGACGCTGATCAAAGGCGGCGAGAAGCGCAACATCATCCCCTCCAGCGCCGCGGCCGAAGGCGACATGCGCTACTCCGACCTGAGCGAATCCGACCGCGTGCTGGCTGACGGACAACGCATCGTGCAGGACAAAATGATCGACGGCACCGACATCACCTTCCGCCTCGACAAAGGCCGCCCGCCGCTGGCGAAAAACCCCGCCACCGACGACCTCGCCAAAACCGCGCAAGCGATCTACGCCAAAACCGGCCGCACCCTCGAACCCATCGCCATGCGCTTCGGCACCGACGCCGGCTACGCCTACGTCCCAAACAGCCTGAAACCTGCCGTCCTCGAAACCATGGGCGTCGTCGGCGCCGGCCTCCACGCCGACGACGAATACATCGACCTCACCAGCATCGCCCCGAGGCTCTACCTCACCGCAGCGATGATCATGGAATTGGCCGGGAAATAGAGCGGGGCTGACGCTCCTCAGGGCTTACTGAAAGGCCAGTTCCGGTGGGACGCGGAGCGTCAGAGGCGGCATTACCACGCGGAGCGTGGGAACGATCAGGCATAGAACCGCAAGATTGACGGTGCCCAAACCGGCCCCTTCCCGGCTAAAGCCGGTCCCACTAACAGCAGCGCGTGCAGCCTGTGGGATTGGCTCGGACTGTAGGACCGGCTTCAGCCGGGAAGCTTTTGATCTTGATCTGCTTTTGATCTTCATGCGCAAAAAGCCCAGACACCGCCAATCGCGACTTGGGTGCAGGCTGAACGCAGGTCTCGCTCCGTGGGCCGAGCGGCATGGATGCCGCGAGAGCCGCCCCCCGCCATGGATGGCGGATGGCGGCGGGCCCACGGAGCGAGACCAGAGTGAGGGGACTCCGACGCAGGAGGAGCCAAACCAGGAGCAAGCACCCTTGGTTACTTGGGGTGCTTTTCCAAGTAACTCGCCGAAGGCGAAACAGTCTGCCCCCAGGCAGACGCCCTTGGTCTTCATGAGCCCCGCCGCAGTTCTAAAACCGGGGACAGATTAATTTACGATGAAGCGCTGTAAATAAATCAGTCCCCTTTCATGAATTTACGATGAAGCGCTGTAAATAAATCAGTCCCCTTTCAGAGTCAGTCCCCTGTCAGGGCGCCCACGACGCCTGCCACAATCCGGTCCACCTCATCCCCATCGACCACCAACGGCGGCAACAACCGAATCGTCTGCCCCCGCGTCACGTTGATCAACACCCCATACTCCCGCGCCGCCACCAGACACACATCCCGAATCGGCCGCGTCAACTCAACCCCGATCATCAACCCCATCCCCCGCACCTGCGCCACATCAGGGTGCCCCGCCAGCGCAACGCGCAAGCCCGCCAACAACCGCTCACCCTGCACCGCCGCATTACGCAAAAGCCCCTCCCCCTCAACAATATCCAACACCGTACAACCCACCCGGCACGCCAACGGATTACCGCCAAACGTACTGCCATGACTGCCCGGCGTGAACAACCGCGCCACCGCCGCCGTCGCCAGACACGCACCAATGGGAATTCCATTGCCCAACGCCTTCGCCAGCGTCATCACATCCGGCACGATCCCCTCATGCTCAAAGGCAAACCAGCGCCCCGTCCGACCCATGCCAGTCTGAATCTCATCCAGCATCATCAGCCAGCCATTCTGCGTGCAATGATCGCGCAGCGCCTTCAGATACCCCGGCGGCGGTAACGCCACGCCACCCTCCCCCTGAATCGGCTCGACCAGCACGGCGACAATGCGCTCGCCATACGCCGCCGTCGCCTGTTTAACCGCGACGATGTCACCGAAACCCACCTTCACGAACGCCCCCGACATCGGCTGATAACCCAGCCGCGCGGCGCCGTTGTCACTGGCCGACAACGTGCCGAGGGTGCGGCCGTGAAAGGCGTTGTCCATCACCAGCACCAGCGGGTGCTCGATACCTTTGGCCCAGCCATACAAACGCGCCAGCTTGAGCGCGGTCTCGTTGGCCTCGGCGCCGGAATTGTTGAAAAACACCTGTTCCAGTCCCGACAGCCCGGTCAGACGCTGCGCCAGTTTCTGCTGCCAGTCGATGCGGTAATGGTTGGACGTGTGCAAGAGCAGCCCGGCCTGCTCGCTGATCGCCGCGACAATCTGCGGATGGCTGTGACCGACGTTGGTCACGGCGACACCCGCGACAGCGTCCAGGTACTGACGGCCGCTGTCATCCCACAGCCGCGCGCCTTCGCCACGAATGAAGCTCAAGGGCATCGGTTTGTAGGTGTTCATCAGGCAGGCGTCGGTCATGTCGGTGGCTCCATCACGGGTAAGTGAGGCCAGTATCGTTAGCCCGTTCTGATGTATAAAGATCGCCATCCTTCAGTGACTTTAAAGCAGGGCTTGATAATGGACGTGTTTCTGGCGATGACGGTGTTCGTCAAAGTGGTGGAAGGCGGCAGCATGACCGCGGCCGCGCGCCAGTGCGAAATGTCGACGACCATGGTCGGCAACCACCTCAAAGCCCTGGAGCAACGCTTGGGTGTGAGCCTCTTGCAGCGCACCACGCGCCGGCAAAACCTCACTGAATTTGGCCTGGAATACTACCGGCGTTGCGTCGAAGTGCTGGGGCTGGTCAACGACTCCGAGCGCATGGCCGAACAGGCGCAGACAGAGCCCAGCGGCACCTTGCGCGTCACCGCCCCGCCGGCCTTCGGCGCCGAACGCCTGGCGCCGCTGCTCAGCGATTTCGTTCAACGCTACCCCGAGATCAAGGTCGAGGTGGTGCTCAGCAATCAGACCATGGACCTGATCGAGCACGGCTTCGACGCCGCCATCCGCCTCGGCACCCCGGAATCATCGGCGTTGATCGCCCGGCCACTGCAGGACTACACCCTGACCATCTGCGCGGCCCCCGCCTACTTGAAACGTCGGGGTACCCCGAAAACCGCCGACGACCTGCGTGACCACGACTGTCTCGCGTTCGCCTACCCGGCCGGTGACGACTGGCGTGCCGCCGAAAAACTGTGGCGCCTGACCGGCCCCGACGGCGTGATGGAAGTGCCGGTGTCGGGCTCGATGATCGTCAACAGCACGCCGGCGCTGCGCCAGGCCGTGCTCGCCGGGATGGGCGTGTCGATGCTGCCTGACGTGCTCATCAGCGAGGACCTGGCCAGCGGAAAGCTCGTGCCGTTGCTGCAGGATTACCAGCCGCCCAGCCGCACGCTGTGGCTGATGTACCCCCAGGACCGCTACCGCCTGCCCAAGGTGCGGCAGTTCGTCGAGCACGCGTTGCGCGCCTGGGGCAAATAAGCGCTCACGCCAGAGACGTCCTCAACGCGAATTGATAGCAGGCATGTCGGCTATCGACCGACAGAAATAGTGCCCCGTTGCCCCCATCGATACAGTCGTCGCAACACTCAACGACAGGCATCGAGGTTGACAATGTCACGGGCCATCAAATTTCATCGCTTCGGCAAAGCCGATGTGCTCTGTTGCGAGGAGCAGCCTGACCGGCCCCCCGGCCCACAGGAAGTGCTGGTGCGTGCCGAAGCCATCGGCATCAGCTGGGACGACGTGTTGTGGCGGCAGAACCTGTCACTGGCACCGGTGCAACTGCCAGCGGGGCTGGGCAGCGAAATGGCCGGCGTCGTCGAAGCCGTGGGCGCTGGGGTGACCGACCTGAAGGTGGGCGACAAAGTGGCAAGCTTCAAAGCCATGAGCGCCAACCAGTACCCGGTGTGTGGCGACCACGTGATGGTGCCGCGCAACGCGCTGACCCGATACCCGGACGCACTGACACCGGTGGAAGCCAGCGTTCACTACACGCCGATGCTGCTGGCCTGGTTTGCCTTCGTCGAGCTGACCAACGTGCAACCCGGCCAGACCGTTCTGGTCACCGACGCGACCTACAGCCCCGGAATTGCCTTCGTGCAGTTGGGCAAAGCGTTGGGGCTACGGGTCATTGCCGCGACGCCCCACGCGGAGGACCGTGAATACCTGCTGGCGAACGGCGCCCATCGGGTGATCGTCACCGACGAGGACGACATCTGCCTGCGCATCGAGTCGCTGACCCACGGCCACGGCATCGAAGCAGTGTTCGACGGACTGGGCGGCATGCAGATGTCGATGCTGGGCGACGTGTTGGCGCCCCGCGGCGACCTGGTGCTGTACGGCCTGCGCGGCGGCAACAAGACACCCTTCCCGGCGCAGCAGGCGTTTCGCAAGAACATGCGCTTCCACGTGCACTGCCTGGAAAATTTCACCGGCAAGCCGGAGCTGGGCATCGAGCAGAACGGCCCTGCACTGCAACGGGCACTGGACGCCATCAACGAACTGACCGCCAAAGGCCTGCTCAAGCCGGACATTCACCGCACCTGGCCGTTCGAGCAGTTCGGCAAGGCCCACAACCACCTCGACGAGCACCCGGTGCGCGGCCGCGTGGTCCTGAAAGTCAGATAAGCACACGCCGCCGTTCACATCGGGTAACAGACCTGAAGAACTGCCTTGGTTGACGTCGGAGACGCGACGGCCACACTCCAGAAAAGGACTTTCCGAGCGAATGACCGCTCACCCCGCTCCGCCCGCGGAGCTCCATCACACGTCAAGGAATGACTGTATGCCCCTCAACTCATCCGCTGCATCCCGCCCGCCCCATGTCGACTGGATGGCGCAAACGGCTGAACTCGGCCGCTTGCGCATCGACCAACTCATCCTGCCCGGCGCCCACAATTCCGGCAGTGACAAGCTGTCCCCCAACTTCGCCGTACCCCAGGAGATGGCCCAGGACGTCGCGCCCCTGGAACAACTGCGCCAGGGGGTGCGCGCGCTGGATTTGCGCGTGGCGTTTTATTCAAAGTACGAAAAGGGTGACCCGCGGCGTTTTCAGCTGTTTCACCTGACCTCGTCGGGGCGCACGGTCGCCGGGGATATTCTGGCGTGCGTCCAGGGCTTTTTTGAAGAACTGGAGCAGAACGGCTCCCCGGCGCGTGAAATCGTTGTGCTGGATTTCCACCAGTTCAAGGATTTCACCGAACTGACCCATCGGGAATTTCAGGGCCTGCTCAGCTCAACCCTGGGCACAAGGACAGTGCCGCGCACCCTGCGCCAACTCACCCTGGAAGACATCTGGAACGATCACCCGGGCAAGAACGTGGTGCTGGCCTACAACCGGAATTCGGGTGACGAGCTGCTGTGGCCCGGGGTCAAGCAACGCTGGCCCGGGGCGAACCTGTTCAACACCAACACCCTGAAGGCGTTCATCAACGAAGTCGCGGTGGAGTACAAACCCGAGTTCAGCCTGACCGCCATCCAGTGCGCCAAGTATTCGCTGCCGCTGCACGCACCCAGTGACCTGAGCCGGAAGATCGATCAGTGGTTCGAATCGACGGACGAGAACAGCTTCATTCAGAATTTCTACATCATCAACACCGACTGGACAATGCGCAGCGCCCTGATCGCTCAGTGCCGTCACGCCAATGGTGTGCGTGCCCGCTTCACTGTGCGCCATCCCGATCTACCGCTGCAGCCCAAGCGGCGAGCCGTCAGCGTCGGGTGATCAGCAGCGGGTGATCAGACCCTGGCGGGCGACGCGGATCAGTTGGTGAATCACCGCCTCCGCGCGCTCGGCCGTGGGCGCCTGGATGACCGCCAGATCAAACTGATCGTTGCTGAAGCGCTCGAGGGCGTCGTCGGTTTCGATGAATTGAATGAGAAAAGCGTGGGGGCCGCCCTGGCGACGCGGCCAGCCGTCGAGGTAACGCAGCAGCGTCGGCTGATGGGCACCGCCCAGAAGGATTTGCGGATTGCGACGATTGAACTGGCTGGCGATGGGCGCCAGACGAACGAGGGGACGCGGGTGGGAATGACTGCTCATAGTGTCGTTTTCTCTGCCTCATTGATCCGCTGGGCAGCGGTGAGAGGCAACACCGAACCAGCGCTTTAGCGGAATTTCGATGACGATTGACCGTCACCCGGCGCCCCGCAAGTAGCTGTTTAAATCGGCGCATGGACGGCATCCTAGAGAAGCGGCGTGGGCATTGTCAATCAGCGGCTCCTGTCGTTTGTTGGCTGAACCGAACGCAAAAAAAATCCCGGCGTCGCCAGAGGCCGGGATTGGGTTGCCAGGAAGCTGGCCGGGGAATCAGCGACGTGCGATCAATCGGTCAAGCGAAAGGCGGCCGGCGCCTTCGAAGAGCACCGCCACAGCGCCGGCGATCAACGCCAGGCCGAACTCATAACCGTTGTTGGCCATGAACAAGCCGTTGTGGATGTGCACCGTGAGGATCGCCACCACCAGCATCACGATCACCACCAACGCCGCAGGCCGTGCCAGCAGGCCAAGGAACAGCGCCAGACCCCCGAAGAATTCTGCGCTGCCGGACATCAACGCCATCAGGTAGCCAGGGTTCAGGCCCAGGCTCGCCATGTACTGGCCGGTGCCTTCAAGGCCATAGCCGCCGAACAGGCCGAACAGCTTCTGGCTACCGTGGGCCATGAGAATGATACCGATTAGGACCCGCAGGGCGGTGATGCCGAAACCGGCGTGGGTGTTGAAGATCGATTTGAGTTGAGCATTCATGGCGGGCATTCCGAAGATAGTGAGAATGGCGCCATCTTAATCGGTTCTACAAATATGAGAATCGCAAAATACGCGCCATACCTATCGAACTATTAGATCTTTCAGCGCGTCGCCGGACGCTCCAGTGAACTGCGGGCCTGATCAAATGCGAGGTAGTACTTGTTGACGCTGTTGACGTAACTCACGACGTTCTTGCCGCCCTGCTCCATCGCCACGCGCTCGACCTGAAAAAACCACTGGTTCGGGTTAAGCCCCTGGCGCTTCGCTTCCGCGCGCATGGCCTGCACCCGCTCCGGGCCGAGGTTGTAGGCGGCCAGGGTGAAGGCCATGCGCTCGCGCTCGTTGATTTTCGGGCTGGCGAAAAACTTGCGCCGCAGCAGCGCCATGTATTTGCTCGCCGCCTGCACGTTGCCGTCGAGGTCATGAATATTGTCGACGCCGACGCGCTGGGCGGCCGACGGCGTAATCTGCAGCAGGCCCGTGGCGCCGCTGCCGCCCTTGGCAACCGGGTTGAGGGAAGATTCCTTGAACGCCACGGCGGCGAGGTCCAGCCAGTCCATCTTCTGTTTGTCGGCATGCAGTTGCAGCGTGGGGCGGAGTTTTTCCAGGCGCTGACGGTCTTCGCGGGCCAGCGGATTGTGGATCTGGTAGCGGTCCTTGTAGGCGGTCTGGAAGGCGGCGTCCTGATTGCGCGGCGGTTCGTAGGTTTGCAGGAAACGGTCAACGGCGCCGCGCAACACCACCGCGTCCTTGCGCACAAACCAGTTCATGTCGCCCGGATCGCTCAAGGCCGCAGCGCGGTCGATGCGCAGTTTCGGCATCACTTTGGCCCAGCGCTCGGCGATCGGTTGCTCGACCACGGTCAGGTGATAAACCCCGGCCTGGACCATTTCCAGCACGTCTTCCACCGCCAGGCTCGGGTCGACCCACTCGATCTTCACCGGCGGCAATTTGCGCAGGGCCAGTTTCTGGTTGAGCTGAAGAATGGCTTCATCGGCGGCGCTGCCGCTGGTCAGCATCAGTGTGCGGCCGGAGAGTTGTTCCGGGTGCCGGAGCCCGCGCTCACCCTTGACGCCGACCACCACCAGCGGCACCTGGGCCACCACCGGTTCAGACGCGTCAACGTAATGCGCGGCGCTGGCGTCGAGCAGTTCGCCCGGCGCAACCATGTCACCTTCGCCCCGCTGCAGCGCGGCAAGCAATTGGTCCTTGGCTTTGGGAATGAGTTTGAGGGAGATTTTCTGACCGTCGCGGGCATGGCTGTTGAGGTAGGTTTCGAACGCCTGCAAGCGACGGCACTCGACGCCCACGGGCTCACCCTGAACTTCAGCGGAGCTGTTACGGCTCTGATTGACCAGCACCCGCAGGACTTTGCCGCTGCGGATTGCCGGCAGGTCGCGCACCTGATTCTTCTTGATCACCACGGGCGGGCCGGCGGGTCGCGGCGACGCATGGCCGGGCACGGCCATGACGCACATCAGGGAAAACAGGGACGCTCGGATCATTGACGCTCCGACGAAAGGCCGAGAAAGACGGGCTTGAAGTCTGCGTCGCGCAGCTGACCGGCTCGCGGCGTGCATCGCGGCGTGCGTCAACAAAACGGGATCACAGGGTTCGGGTATTCCAAGCAGCTGAGCCTGCTTGTTTTTTATCGCTTCAATCGCTCTGTTATTCTTCTCGGCCTCTGGCCTGAGGTAGCACCATGCAACTAATAGACATTGGCGTCAACTTGACCAACCCCAGCTTCGCCGCCCGCGAACGCGAGGTGGTGGAGCGCGCGTACGCCGCCGGCGTCGGTCAGTTGATCCTCACCGGCACCGACGTCGAGGGCAGCGAAAACGCCCTTGTGTTGTCGCGCCAGCTTGATGAAAGCGCCGAGCGATTGTTCAGCACTGCCGGCATTCATCCGCACTCGGCAGGCGCCTGGACGGGCGAAACCGAAAACCAGCTCAGGGCCCTGTTGCGTGAAAAGACGGTCTGCGCCGTGGGTGAATGCGGGCTGGATTTCAATCGCGACTTCTCCCCTCGCCCGCAGCAGGAAAAGGTCCTGGAAGCGCATCTGGCTTTGGCTGTCGAGTTGCAGCTTCCGGTGTTTCTCCATGAGCGCGATGCCGACGAGCGCCTGCTCGCCATTTTGCGGGACTACCGCGACCAGCTCCCAGCGGCGGTTGTGCATTGCTTCACCGGGGAAAAACGCGCGCTGTTCAACTATCTGGACCTGGACCTGCACATCGGCATCACCGGCTGGATCTGCGACGAACGCAGGGGCACGCACTTGCACCCGCTGGTCCGCGAAATTCCGCGCGGCCGCCTGATGCTGGAAAGCGACGCGCCCTACCTGCTGCCCCGCACCTTGCGCCCCAAGCCGAAGAACGGCCGCAACGAACCAGCCTATCTGCCCGAGGTTCTTCGCGAAGTGGCGCTGCATCGAGGCGAGAGCCCGGAGGATGTCGCGGCCCACACCACTGATTGCGCACGGGCGTTTTTTGCGTTGCCGGTGGTGGAAGCTGCCACTCAAGCGTCGTAACAGTCGAAACAGGCGCCGGCATGTTTCGCAGGCCGAAGTTGCAGGCGCGCCGTCTGACGAGTCATCCCATAAACACCCATTGACCCAGATCAACGCTTCGCGTCTTCAAAGAGCACAAAATGATGGCACCTTGCCTTATCTCGTGCACCCACAGAAGACTTCCACCATGGCCCGCTGGCTGAGCAATGTTTCGCTGAAATACAAGTTCTGGGCGGTCAACGCCGTTGCGTTTTTCACCACGCTGTTGCTGGTGCTTTACGCTCTGCAGCTGGAACAACAAACCCGCGCCAACGACGCCAGGGCCGCCGTGCAGGCCGAAGCGCAGTTGTTGAGCGCCTGGCCCGCCGGGCAACCACTGCCAGCGGCGGCCCACCGTTTGACGTATCCAGCGGGACAGGTGCCGGTGTTCAACGGTCAGCCCCTGCCCTCCCTGAGCACGGTCACCGGCTGGGCCGACCTGAAGGCCGAAACAGACGGTACGCCTCTGATCGGCGCCTATGTCATCCAGCGCGGTGATCAACGCATCGCTGTGCTCGCCGCTGCGCCACACCTGCTGCAACTGGTGGGCGAGCGCTTTGTCCAGTACGCGGTCGCGGTGTTCATTCTGATGCTCGCCATGCTCGGCGCGTCGCAACTGCTGATCCGCTTTCTGCTGACCCACCTCAACACCCTCAAAGACGTAATGCTGCATGTTGAACGCAGCGGCGACCTCTCGGCGCGCGTGCCACTCGCCGGTGAAGATGAAGTCGGGCAGATGGCCAAGGCCTTCAACGCCATGCAGGCCGGTTATCAACGCATCGTCACCACCGTGGCCCACTCCGTCGCCCGCCTGGATGCAGGCGCGGGCCAACTGGCGTCGGGCATGAGCGAGGTGCGCCAGGGCATGCTCGGCCAGCAGAGCGAGACCGACCAAGTGGCAACGGCCATCAATGAAATGACCGCCACCGTCCACCACATCGCTCAACACGCCGGCGCCACCCGTGATCAATCCCGGAACGCTGATAAGCTCGCGGGCACCGGCAAAGCCGTGGTTGATCGCGTAGAGACGTCCATCGCCGGACTGTCCAGCGGGGTGCAACAGACGGCCGGGATGATCCAGCGGCTGGCCGAGGACAGTCAGAAAATCAATGGTGTGGTGAACGTGATTCACAGCATCGCCGAACAGACCAATCTGCTCGCCCTCAACGCCGCCATCGAAGCGGCCCGCGCTGGCGAGATGGGACGCGGCTTCGCGGTGGTGGCCGACGAGGTGCGGCATCTGGCGCGTCGGGTGCAGACGTCCACCGACGAGATAACCACCATGGTCTGCACCCTGCAGGCGGGCACCCGCGATGCGGTGGATTTCATGCAGGAGAGCTCGCACAAGGCCGACGACTGCGTGCAGCGCGCGCGGGAAGCGGGTCAGGCGCTGACGGCGATCACTGAAGCGGTGGCGCAGATGCGCGAGAGCAACACTCAGATTGCGGTGGCCGCGCAACAACAGAGCCAGGTGGCCGAAGAAATGAACCGCGCCGTGGTGAGCATCCGCGACGTGACCGAGCGCACCGTCCGGCAGACCGTGGACTCGGCCGGCACCAGCGATGAGCTGGCGACACTGGCGGGCGCCTTGAACACCGCCATCGGACAGCTGAAATTACAGGGCTGATTGCCTCGCGCGGCTGCGATTACTCAGAGGCATGCTGCCTATCAGGCTGATAGCAATCCTCGATTCGCCGAAGTAAAACGCCGGGCCTATTCTCACCTCAATCGAAAACACTTCTTGTTAATGTTTCACCGAGGTAAGCGTCATGCCCAAGTTCATTACGGATCTCCACATCGGCGAATTTTTCCACCCATCGCGCAAGGAAGGCCTGCCGTCCCATGTCGTGCTGTCGTCCCTGGCGTTTCCGCTGGCCATCGTCTCCGGGCTGTTGCTGCTCGACGGCGCGTTCAACGGCAGCCTGACCTCCGCCGCCATCGGCGTGCTGGGTCTGGTCGCTGCCCAAGCCATCAAAGCCCGAGGCCAATAAGGCCTCAGGCGTTTGACAGGTTCATAAATGCATCAGGTGAGCACGTGTCACTAAACTTGCGGCATGCACGACTGATCAGCCGAAAACCGTCACCGTTTGGCGACTGATCGCCACCAACTCCCCTTTCGGCGTCCACAACGCCGCCGCGGTATGACCGTAGCCATCGCGGGCATGCTCGATCACCGCTCGGTACTGCGTCCAGTCATGGGTGGTCATGGCGGGCAACGGCTGCACAAACTCGATTGTCCACGTCAACGAGCTCCCCGGTGCCGGCTTGTTCAGGTGCGGCAGCACCGCAGGCGGCCAGGTGTCGACCAGTGCCAGCAGGTGCGCTTCGGTCAAGATTTCCTCTTCCACATCACGCAATCGCGCGTAACCGCCAATCGCACCGGACGGCGTATTGGAAAACGGCAGGCCACCCAGCGCCCAGCGCAGGTCAATAAAGCGCAGGTATTCCGGCATCACCCCTGACACAAACGGAAACGGCTGGATCTCGTCCACCGGTGTGAACACCGGCGCTGGCTCGGCCTGCACCGAAATCATCGACTCGCGTGGGGCGCCGAAGCTGCCCTGAATCAGGGTCATGACCTCGCCGTTCTGCATCGCCCGCCCCAACACCTGGCTAACGGCCTTGCCCTCGCGGAGGATCTCCACGTCAAACGAGATCGGCGTGTCGATGGCCGGCGGGGCCACAAAACAGATCGCCAGCGACCGCACCGGCCGCTCGGCAGAGACCTTCGCGCGCATCGCTTCATACATCAACGCGGCCATCAGCCCGCCGAAGCAGGCACGCCCTTGGGCCCATGAGGCGGGGATGCTGACGGATTCGGGACGGGTGCGGACGGCGTCGAGCAGCTCGGAGAATTTCATGGACGTTCCAGGGTGGCAGGCGGGATGTGCAAATGGTAGCGAGGCAGCTGCCGCAGGACAGGGTTTATAAACGCCAATACTGCGGACGAGACGGTTAAAAGGCTGCGCTGGACAATCCTGCGCGAGGGCCCTTAACGCGAGGAATGCTTACCAAAGCAAGCCTTGTACAAGCGTTCCAGCACCTGGTCAGACTTTTGCTCGGCACGATGAATGCCCAATTCCCACCCGGCCACGCAAGGTGAAAGATCGGCCTGATGCCGCGCCTGCTCCAGCCATTGCAGGTGATCGTGCCAGTCGCCCAGAGCGCCCTGGGCCGCTTTCAACCGGCGCTCCATGTTCTTCGGCTGATGACTGAGTTCAGGGTAAGCCTCACCGGCGTAACGCACACGCTTGATCAACAGGCGCAGGCGATGGCGGTCGTGGGCAGGGTCGCCCATGGCTTCGCGCAGTTGCTTCCACTGTTTGTCCAGGCGCTTTTCGATGCGCTGGCGCAACTTGTCGAGCAGGCCGTGGCGTTCCTGGGTGCGCAGCAGGGCTGGCAATTGGTCCAGCACGCCGAACAGCCGATTGAGCTCCGCAGAACTGGCCACTTTCGGGCACGCGGTTTTCAGGTATTGATCGCGCTTGGCCGCGGCCTGGGGCAGACCCTGTTCCTCGAGGAACGCCGCCAGTACCTGCATGTCCCGCAAGGGCGTGGTCAGCGCACCGACCTCCTTCGCCGCCCCTTCCACTTGATCCAGCCCTGGCAGACCGCGCAGCGGCCGCAAGACACTGCGCAGGCGGCGGACGTTGGTGCGCAGGTCGTGCAGCGCTTCGCTGTCGGTGGAGACTTCCAACCGCGCGTGGCAGGCAAGCAGTTTGATGTTAAGGCCGATAATCTCGGCGACCAGGTGATCGACCATCGCTGACATGAAACACTCCTTGGTTGAAGATGAATGTCTGATGACTTACGGCCGCTTGTCCCTCACAGCGGACAAACGCCACGGCAGGCTGCGGCGCAGGGATTTCAGGTGCTGGCGCAGGGTACCGACCGAGCCGTCCGCCCCGGCATAGCGCTGGGCTTCAAATTCGTCGACGAAATCCCTGATCGCCCCGGCGTGCGCCGGCAGTTGCGCGGCAGCACGTTGGGAGAAGGCCTGAGCACCCTCACCCGGCTGACGTTTAAGACCCTGCCGGGCGAGCAGACGTTCGAAATGGTTGAACAGGCGCAGCTGCGAATCGCTTTCGCGCCGCCACGGCTTGAACAGCCACAGCGCCAGCAGCCCGAGAATAACCGCCGCACCGCCGGCGAACACCGGTGCCTGAAACCCCGAAAACCAGCGGCCGAGCACTTGCAGTTGCTGCTGCCCCTGATAGCCCAGCACCCAGCGTTGCCAGCCGTAATTGAGGTTGTCCCAGCCCATGCGAATCGAATTGACCCAGGCCAGGTGCCGATAGCGCAGCGGGGACATTGGCGAATCGCCGAGAACGTCTTCGTCCGCCGCCAGCGCCTGTTCAAGCCCCTGCTCGACCCGGGCAGGCGCCACCGCTGCGGTGGGATCAACGCTGCGCCAACCCACGTTCGGTTGCCAGTACTCGACCCAGGCGTGGGCATCGAACTGGCGCACCGTCAGGTAATTGCCATCCGGATTCAGCTCGCCGCCCTGATAACCGGCAACCACCCGCGCCGGCACGCCCGCCGCCCGGAGTGCGAAGGTCATGGCGCCGGCGTAGTGGGCACAGAAACCGGCACGGCTGCCAAACAGAAAGTCATCGATGCTGTTGGCGCCCAGCGCGGGGGGCTTGAGGGTGTAGCGGAACGGCTGCGAGGTGAAGTACGACAGCAGCGCGTCCACCACGGCGTCGGTGCCGGGATGGCGCCGATGCAGGTCCGCTGCCCACTCGCGCACTTGGGGATTGCCTTTGGCCGGCAGTTGCAGGGCCTGCAAGCGGGCGCCGTCGCTGAGCACGGTCTCGCGCACTGCGTCAGGCCAGGATTCGGCGTTGTAGAGCATCGATTGCTCGACTGGTCGCCGCCGCTGCCAGCGGAAATCGCTCATCTGGCGCACGCCGGCCAGATCGGTCTGGCCCACGTCGAGGGTCATCAGCCACGGTTTGCCGGTCGGCTCCAGTACCACGCTGTAGCCGACCCGCTCGCCTTCCCGGCGCCACAGCGGGGCGTCCGGCACCTGCGCCCGGGAAGACTGCGACCAGCGTCTGCCATCGAACTGCTCCAGGGTCAGCGCGCGCCAGTACAGCTGATTGCGCGGCGGCAGCGGGCCGTCAAAACTTGCGCGAAACACCAGCTCGGCGGACTTGCTCAGCTCGGCGATGTCCCCCGGCGCCATGCTGTCGGACAGCCCGGTCAGCGCCTTGTTGCTCGGTTGCGGCAGCGACCACAGCGGATCGAGACGGGGAAAGAACAGAAACAGCAGGATCATCAGCGGCACGGCCTGCAGCAGCAATTTGGCCGACAGCCTGAGCGTGGCGGCAGGCTTGCCGGAAATGCCGGACTGTTGCAGGCCGATCAACGCCGCCAGCAGCGTGGTGATCGGCAGCAGGGTAAACAGGCCCCAGAGCAGCGAGTCTTCGAACAGGTAACCGACCGCGATGCAGAAGAAGCCGAGGAAGATTAGCACCAGCGCATCACGCCGATTCTGCATTTCCAGCATCTTCAGAATGAACGCGGCGATCAGCAGCGCCGCCCCCGCATCGAGGCCGATCAAGCTGCCCCGCGCCAGGTAAATGCCTCCGGCGGTGCCGACCAACAGTCCCGACTTGATCCAGGTGCCGGGCATACGCACGCGCATGCGATAGATCTGGATGCGCCAGAACGAACAGACCAGCCACAGCACGATCAACGCCACCGGCACATGCAAGGCGAATGGCACGATCACCAGCGCCTGAGCGATCAGCAACCAGTTGAGGCTGACCCGCGGAATCGGTTTCGCCAGGCTTGAGGACGTCATCGCGCAGCACTCTTTATCGGCCCCGTCATGCCCGCACCCCGTACAGCGCCAACTGGCGCAAACAGGCTTCGCGGTGGGCGTCGCCGCTGTCCACGGCCGAGATGAAACCGGGCAGCCGCAGCGCGAAGGGTTGCTGACGCTGGGACAACTCCAGCACCCAGTAGCACAGGCGCGACAGCCGCTCCTCGATGTCACCGCCCAAGGCCATGAAGTCCAGACACAGGTCGTGACCGCTGAGGTCGCTGAACTCTTTGACCATCAGCCCCTGCCCTCGCGACCAGGCTTTCCAGTGCATGCGCCGCATCGAGTCGCCCGGCTGCCACAGGCGCAGGCCCTGATAGTCATCGACGCCGGGGCCCGTCGTCGCGTGGCCGTCGTCCTCGGCATGGGGTTGCACGCCTTGCAGCAGCGGCATGGTTCCGACCACTGGTTGCGGGTAGATCAGCACGGTCTGTTCCAGGTCCAGCCAGCTCCAGGCGCGAAAAATCCCCAGCGGAAACACACTCTCCACACGCAAACGCGGGGCCCGCATCCAGCCGCGCTTGAGCGCCGGCAGGGTCAGGCCGACTTCGACCAGGCGCTCGGCCTCGACGTCGGTCTGCTCCAGTTGTTCGCTGTCCCAACCCAGGGCAATCGCCTGATGGCCATGGCCGGTGCTTTCCAGACGAAGGCGCAGTTGCACCGGTTCGCCGACGAACACCGAACGCGCATGGCCGCCGCTCAGCACCAGCCCGCTGATGTTGCGGTAGGTGTGCAGAATGGCGAGCACGCCCACTGACAGCATCAGGAATGTCAGGCCGTAGGCGAGGCTGTTCTGGTAGTTGATCGACACCAGCAACAGCAGAAATAGAATGAGCGCGTAAGTGCCGCCGACCCGGGTCGGCAGGATGAAGATTCGGCGGTGATCCAGTTCGACCCGCGACGCCGGGGGGATTCGACGCCCCACCCAGCGCTGCCAGACCGGTTTGTAGCGTTCGATCACAGCACCGGCACCTCGCGCAGTAGCCACTGGACCAGCGCGCCGCCGCCATGCCCGGTCGGGTCAGTGCGCTCACGCAAGCGGTGGCTGATGACGGCGGGCAGGATCGCCTGCACGTCTTCGGGAATCACGTAATCGCGCCCGGCGAGCAACGCCCAGGCCCGCGCCGCCGAGAGAATCGCCAGGCTCGCGCGGGGTGACAGGCCGTAGGCAAATTGCGGCTGGCTGCGCGTGGCATCGACCAGCCGCAGCACATAATCGACCAAGGCGTCGCTGGCCCGCACCTGCCGCGCCTGCTGCTGGAGGGACGCGAGCTCGGCGTGGTCCAGCAATGGCTCGATGCGCGGCAGCAGATCGCGACGGGACTCGCCCAGCAGCAGGGCCTTCTCCGCCGACGGCGCGGGATAGCCCAGGGACAGGCGCATAAGGAAGCGGTCCAGTTGCGATTCCGGCAGGGCGAAGGTGCCGCCCTGGCTGAACGGGTTCTGGGTGGCGATGACAAAAAACGGATCGGGCAGCAAACGGGTCGCGCCCTCGATGGTGACCTGGCCCTCTTCCATCGCCTCCAGCAGTGCGCTCTGGCTTTTGGGCGTCGCGCGGTTGATTTCGTCGGCCAGCACCAGCTCGGCGAAGATTGGTCCGGGGTGAAAGGTGAATTGCCCGGTGTCGCGATCAAAAACCGAGGTGCCGAGGATGTCGCCCGGCAGCAGATCGGAGGTGAATTGGATGCGCTGATAGCTCAGGCCGAGCACCCGCGCGAGGGTGTGGCTGAGGGTGGTTTTGCCCATGCCGGGCAAGTCTTCGATCAACAAGTGCCCGCCGCCCAGCAGGCAGGTCAGCGCCAGGCGGACCTGCGGTTCCTTGCCCAGCACCACTTCATTGATCGCGTTGAGACACGCATCCAGTTTTCTGCCCATCGGAAGGCCTCCCCAGGCGACTGCTCATGGCTAATAGGACTGCAAACGATGCCAGACGTGCAGCCACTGTAAGGTCAGCGTAGGCGTTTTCGCTAGAGCGGGAGGGAGGGATTCATCAGGGTGGAGCGAAACAGGACTGTAGGAGTGAGCTTGCTCGCGATCCGCGTTATCTCAATCAGCTAGATGGCGACTGACAGCAGGCTTCGCGAGCAAGCTCACTCCTACAGGGAGACCGCTTAATGGCTGCGGACTTTGGAACGATCTCAGCGACCCGCGCGGGACTCACGGATGTAGAAACGGGCTTTCTCGGCTTTCTCGGAGCAACCTTCGAAGGCTTCGAACTGCTGCTGGGTCTTGGCGCCGGTCAGCAGCGACAGGGCCTTGGAGTAGCTGACCGTGCCAGCGAACCCTTCCGCCTTGGCCAGATCCAGCTCGTGCCAGGCCGCGTCAAGGTTGGTGGCGCAGCTGTCGCGGTAGGCCGTTTTGCCGGCGCAACCGGTGAGAACCAACGCCAACAGGGGCAGGCAGATCCAGGCTTTCATGGGTGTTACCTCAACTAAGGAAATCATTGATGCGGCTTTGACGGTGCGGCGATGCAAAAGTGCCACGCCGGGGCGATGCACAATACCCGTTTCGCGCGGTTGGCGTTACGCTGGTGTGTGATGAATCGGCCGCCTTGCGCGCCGCCTGAACGCTGACAGTGGGAAACCGCACATGAATAAACGCATCGCGCTGGTTCTGGGCTCCGGGGGCGCACGGGGTTATGCGCACATCGGTGTCATCGAAGAGCTCGAACACCGCGGCTACGACATCGCCTGCATCGCCGGCTGTTCCATGGGCGCGGTGATCGGCGGGATCTACGCGGCAGGCAAGCTCCCCGAGTACAAGGCGTGGATCGAAAGCCTGGATTACCTGGACGTGTTACGGCTGGTGGACGTGAGTTTCCGGCTGGGGGCGATTCGCGGCGAGAAGGTGTTCGGCAAGATTCGCGACATCGTCGGCGAGATCAACATCGAGGACCTGCCCATCCCTTACACGGCCGTGGCCACCGACCTGACCAACCAGCAGGAGATCTGGTTTCAGGAAGGCAACCTGCATTCGGCAATGCGCGCCTCGGCGGCGATCCCCAGTCTGTTCACCCCGGTGGTCCAGGGCAATCGCACGCTGGTCGATGGCGGCCTGCTGAATCCGTTGCCGATTGTGCCGGTGGTGTCGAGCCATTGCGATTTGATCGTCGCGGTCAACCTCAACTCCACGACCCAGAAGCATTACACGTTGCCGGTGATCGAGCGCCCGCCCGCGGTGAAGAAGCGTTTCGACGGCCTGATGACGTCCATCGGCTCGCACCTGCCGTTCCGCCGCAGGCTGGACCTGACCGGCGAGGATAGTTTGCGTCTGGCGCAGCAACGGCTGAAACCCAGCGCCGCCGTGCTGACGGGCAATCCGTGGCTGATGGCCGACATCGAATCCGCCGACCCCCAAGGCCAGCAACCCTCCGCCGCCCCCACCCAGGCCGGGGCGCCGAGATCGGCCAGCGGCTCGATCATCATCGACAACGTCGGCCCCGCCTCGCTGCTGGATTTGATCAACCAGAGCTTCGAGGTGATGCAGACGTCCCTGGCGCAATACAAAATCGCCGGCTACCCGCCCGACATCCTGATCAACGTGCCGAAGCGCGTGTGCCGATTCTTCGAATTCTACAAAGCCCCGGAGCTGATCGCGCTCGGGCGGCAGATCGCCAGAGAAACGCTGGATCGGTATGAGCAGGAGCATTAAAGGCGTGGCTTCCGACGCTTTCCCGGCTAAAGCCGGTCCCACAGTCGAGGTCACTGTCAATCCCGCAAGTGTACGCGATGCTTTAGTAGGACCGGCTTCAGCCGGGAAGAGGCCCACATGACCACCATCAATCACGCGGTGTGACCTCTAACGGATTCCCGGCTAAAGCCGGTCCCACAGTCGAGGTCACCGCCAGCCCCGCAGGTGTACGCGGCCGATGGAGGGAAAACGATGCTTCACCCATTCACCAACCGATACCCAACCCCCGCCTCGGTGACGATGTACTGTGGCGCGGCGGGGTCGTCGCCGAGTTTCTGGCGCAGGTGCCCCACCACGATGCGCAGGTAATGGGTGTCTTCGACATGGGTCGGGCCCCAGATGTCCTTAAGCAGTTGCTGTTGGGTAATGACCCGACCGGGATGCCGCGCCAGTTGCGCCAGCACCGCGTATTCCTTGCGGGTCAGGGCGACTTCCACATCGCCCAGGGACACCCGCCGATAGGCCAGGTCAATGTTCAGCGGGCCAATGAGCACCGCCGACTCCACTTGGCCGCCGTCCGGCGCCTGGCGCAGGAGTGAGCGAATCCGCGCCAGGAACTCCTGAATGCCGAATGGCTTGGTCACGTAATCGTTGGCACCGGCGTCCAGCGCGCGAACTTTCTCGCCCTCGCTGGCACGCACCGACAGCACCAGCACCGGCACCGCCGACCATTCGCGAAACTGGCTGAGCACATCCTGCCCGTCCATGTCCGGCAGGCCCAGGTCGAGCACCAGCAAGTCGGGTTTATTCAGTGCGGCCTGGGTCAGGCCGTCGTTGCCGGTCCCGGCTTCCAGCACTTTGTAGCCTTGTGACGCGAGGCTGATGCGCAGGAATTTGCGGATCTGCGGCTCGTCATCGATCACCAGAATGGTCGCCGTCTGGCTCATGGGTGTCCTGTCATTAGAAAAAAGGGCCGTCACAAACGTCTGTCAGCGTAGCGCAAAACGGTTTCAGACCGCCTGGTCCATTTCCGCTTCAGGCTGCGCCTGCAGCGGCAAATGCAGACTGATGCAGGTGCCGCGACCGTCGATGCCATCGCCCACGCTGATCCGTCCGCCATGGGCGCCGACCATGCCCTGACAGATCGCCAGCCCCAGCCCCGTGCCCTGCCCGCCTCGGTCACCCCGCGCGGCGGTGTAGAACATGTCGAAAATCTTCGCCCGTTCGCTCTCCGGGATTCCCGGCCCCTCATCGCTGACGGCAAAGACGATCTCTTCGTTCTGCGCACTGACCGCCATCTGCAGACGGCCATTGACCGGCGAAAAGCGCGCGGCGTTTTCGATTACGTTGATCAACGCCTGCTCGATCAGCGCGGCGTGGACATACAGCAGCGGCAGCTCTGCCGGCAATTGGGTCATGACCTGCAGCGGCGCGAGGACGGCGCGAAGGCGATTGAGTGCGCTGCCGACGATGTCACCCGGTGAGACCCAGTCCCGCGCCAGCTTCAGCGCGCCGTGGCCGAGGCGCGTCATGTCCAGCAGGTTCTGAATGTAACGGTCCAGGCGCTCGGCCTCGTCGCGGGTGCCTTCGAGCAACTCGCGGCGGTCTTCCAGCGGAATCGCCTCGCCCAGCGCCAGCAGGCTGTCGATGCTGCCGCGCATGGCGGTCAGCGGCGTGCGCAGGTCGTGGGACACCGAGGCCAGCAAGGCGCTGCGCAGTTGTTCGGTCTCGCCATGCAAACGCGCGGCTTCCAGGTCTTCGGCCAGACGCGCCCGGGCCAGGGCCTGACCCAGTGGCTGACTCAGCGCCGTGAGCAACCGTCGACGCTGAGGTGTAAAAGTCTGGCCCTGTTTCGCACGAATCCCCAGCAAGGCCAGCGGCGCATCGTCCACCCACAACGGCAGCCACCACCAACTCCCCGACGGCAGCGTGCCGGTGCCCTTGCCCGCCGGTTGCCCGTGCTGCCAGGCCCAGTCCGCCGCCGCGCGCTCGAACTCGGAAAACTCCAGGGGCCCGCCGACTTCCACCTGCCAGCCCTGCTCGCGGTCGTTGTCCAGGACGCACCGCTGCAACTCGCTCCAGCCGGCCAGATGATGATCGGCCGCACTGAGCACCGCCTGGCGATCGGTGGCGGCGGTCAGGCGGCGTGACAGGTCGAGCAGTTCGCTGGTTTCCTCCTGGGTGTCGCGCAGCGCTTGCAACTGGCGACGCTGACGAGCGGCGAGATTGCCGGTCAGCGCGGCCATCAACAGGAAGAACAGCAGCGTCAGCACGTCTTCTTCGCGCTGGATGCTCAGGGAAAAATTCGGCGGAATGAACAGAAAGTCATACGCCAGAAACGACAGCACCGAACAGACCATCGCCGGGCCGACGCTGCTGCGCACGGCCACCAGCAGCACGGCGGCGAGAAACACCAGAGAGATGTTTGGCAGCGCCAGCCAACTGGACACCGCCCAGGCCAGGGCGCTGGCGCCGACCGTGGCGAACAGCGCCAGGGCGTAATCGAACCAGACCAGATTGCGCGGCGAGGTGGACAGCGCCTGATCGGGACGCGATTCGCTGTCGAGCACGTTGATTTCCAGGCCGTGGGCATTGCGCAGCAGACGCGACGCCAACCCGCCGCCCAACACCCGACGGCGCAGCGAAGGCCGCGACTGGCCCACCAGCACCAGACTGGCGCGGCGTTCGGTGGCGTGCTGAATCAGCGTCTTCGCCACTTCCGGCGCGCGCAGCACCACCACTTCCCCGCCGAGGCGTTCGGCGAGCTGCTGGGCGTTCTGCAAACGGCCGCGGGCCAGTTCGTCGAAAAAGCGCCCGTTGTCGACGTGCACCAGACTCCACGGCAGATGCCGACGTTGCGCGACACGACTGGCATGGCGCACCAGCCGTTCGGCCTGGGCGTCGCCGTCGATCCCCACCAGCAGACGACCGCGCACCGCTGGCGCCGCCTGACCCAGCTGCCGGTAGCCCAGCGCCAGGTCGTTGTCGACCTGGGCGGCGGCGGTTTGCATGGCCATTTCCCGCAGCGCGGTGAGGTTGGTCTGGGTGAAAAAGGCATCGATGGCGGCGCGGGCCTGCTCGGGCACGTAGACCTTGCCGTCGCGCAGCCGCTCCAGCAGCTCCCGGGGCGGCAGGTCGATCAGCACCAATTCGTACGCTTCCTGCAACACCCAGTCCGGCAGCGTTTCGCGCACTTGCACGCCGGTGATGCCGCGCACCTGATCATTGAGGCTTTCCAGGTGCTGAACGTTGACCGTGGTGTAGACGTCGATCCCCGCCGAGAGCAGTTCCTGAATGTCCTGCCAGCGCTTGGCGTGGCGACTGCCCGGCGCGTTGCTGTGAGCAAGTTCGTCGACCAGCACCAGCTTGGGTTTCGCCGCGAGCAGACCGTCCAGGTCCATCTCTTCGAGCATGACGCCGCGGTATTCGGAACGCAGCATGGGTTGCTGCGGCAAACCGCCCAGCAGCGCTTCGGTCTCGGCACGGCCGTGGGTCTCGACGACCCCGGCCAGCAGCGAAACGCCCTGACGCATCTGCGTGTGCGCGGCCTGGAGCATGGCGTAGGTCTTGCCCACGCCAGGCGCCGCGCCAAGAAACACCTTCAGCCGCCCGCGATCGTCCCGAGGAAGATTGACCAGCAAAGCGTCGGCGCGGGTGGTTGAATTCACGAAAAGTTGTCCTGGTGCAGGGTGATGTGTGCTCGTGTGGCGTCGACCGTTGGGGTCAGTTCACGGCTTTGCCAGACGGTAACCGATTCAGACTCAGATTCAAGTCCAGCACGTTCACCACCGGCGGGCCGATCAGCGAAGTCTGGGTGCTGTCCGCCACCAGCTTCTGCACCGACTCGCGCGACAGGTTACGCGCCGCGGCGATGCGGGCCACCTGGTATTGCGCCGCGGCCGGCGACAGATGCGGATCGAGGCCGCTGCCGGAGGTGGTCAGCAGGTTCAGCGGCACCGGGCCCTGGCTGTCGACTTTTTCCTTGGCGGCGTCCTCGGTCACTCGCGTCGCCAGCGCCGGGTTGCTCGGCGCCAGATTGCTCGCGCCGCTGGCGACGGTGGCATAGGCGCCGGCAGACGGACGCGGATGAAACCATTCTTCGCCGGTGAAATTCTGTGCGATCAACTCGGAGCCGCGCACCTTTTCATGGTCGTCGTAGATCAGGCTGCCATTGGCCTGATCCGGAAACGCCACCTGGGCGACACCGGTCACCACCAACGGGTAAGCCACGCCGGTGATCAGGGTCATCAGAACGATCAGGCTCACGGCCGGACGCAATACGCTGGACATCATTCAATCCTCATTTCGAAGTGAGCGCCGCGCGGGATCATCACCACGCGGCGCGATCAACGGGTTAAACCAGGTGCAGAGCGGTCAGCAGCAGGTCGATCACCTTGATGCCCACGAACGGCACGACCAACCCGCCGAGGCCATAGACCAACAGGTTGCGGCGCAGCAGATGCGCCGCGCTGGCGGCCTGCACCCGGACACCGCGCAGCGCCAGCGGGATCAGCACGACAATGATCAGCGCGTTGAAGACGATGGCCGACAGAATCGCGCTCTGCGGGCTGGCCAGGTGCATGATGTTGAGCACGCCCAGTTGCGGGTAAATGGCCGCGAACAGCGCCGGCAGGATGGCGAAGTACTTGGCCACGTCGTTGGCGATGGAAAAGGTCGTCAGGGCACCGCGGGTCACCAGCAATTCCTTGCCGATCTGCACCACGTCCAGCAGCTTGGTCGGGTCGCTGTCGAGATCGACCATGTTGGCCGCTTCACGCGCTGCCTGGGTGCCGTCGTTCATGGCCATACCGACGTCGGCCTGGGCCAGCGCCGGCGCGTCGTTGGCGCCGTCGCCGCACATCGCCACCAGACGCCCGTCGTTCTGTTCCTGACGGATGCGCTCCAGTTTCTTCTCGGGAGTGGCTTCGGCCAGCACGTCATCGACGCCCGCTTCTGCCGCGATCGCTGCCGCCGTCAGCGGGTTGTCGCCGGTGACCATGACCGTGCGAATGCCCAGTTTGCGCAGCTCCTCAAAACGCTCGCGAATGCCCGGCTTGACCACGTCCTTGAGGTGAATCGCGCCGAGCAGTTTGCCGTCGCCGCAGACCAGCAACGGCGTGCCGCCGGTCTTGGCGATCTTGTCGATTTCCCGCGCCAGCACCGGCGGCAGGTCGCTGCGGTCACGGCCGAGGAATTTCAGCAGCGAGTCCACGGCGCCCTTGCGGTACACACGGCCCTCGAAATCGACGCCAGACAGACGGGTTTCCGCCGTGAACGGCACCGCCGTCAACTGGCGCGGCGCAGGCTCGGTCATCGGGTGCTGCCCGCGCAGGTATTCGACGATGGACTTGCCTTCAGCCGTGTCATCGGCCAGCGAGGCCAGCAGTGTGCCTTCGCTCAGCTCTTTCGGCGTCACGCCCGGCGCGGCATACACCGCCGCGCAACGACGGTTGCCGAACGTGATGGTGCCGGTCTTGTCCAGCAGCAGCACGTGCACGTCACCCGCCGCTTCCACCGCGCGGCCGGATTTTGCGATCACGTTAAGGCGCACCAGGCGGTCCATGCCGGCAATGCCGATGGCCGAGAGCAGGCCGCCGATGGTGGTCGGAATCAGGGTCACCAGCAGCGCCACGAGGAACACCAGCGGCAGGTTACCGCCGGCAAAATGCGCGAACGGCTGCAGGGTGACGACCACCAGTAGGAAGATCAGGGTCAGGCCGATCAACAGAATGTCGAGGGCCACTTCGTTGGGGGTCTTCTGCCGTTTGGCACCTTCGACCAGCGCGATCATGCGGTCCAGGGTCGACTCGCCGGGGTTGGCGCTGATCCGCACCAGCAGCCAGTCGGACACCAGACGGGTGTTGCCGGTGACGGCCGAACGGTCGCCGCCGGACTCGCGAATCACCGGCGCAGACTCACCGGTGATCGCCGCTTCGTTGACCGCCGCGATGCCTTCGATGACCTCGCCGTCGCCCGGGATCAGCTCCCCGGCTTCAACGCGGACCACATCGCCCTTGCGCAGGGTGGCAGCGTTGACCATCTCGTAACTGCCGTTTGCGCCCTGGATCCGCGCCTTCAGGCCTTCGCTGCCGGCTTTCAGGCTGTCGGCGCGGGCCTTGCCGCGACCTTCGGCCAAGGCTTCGGCGAAGTTGGCGAACAACACGGTGAACCACAGCCAGATCGCGATCTGCACGGCGACGGACGTTGGCACTGCCGGGTCAGGGATCAGGCACAGCACGGTGGTCAAAACCGCGGTCAGTTCGACCACCAGCATCACCGGCGCACGGTGCAACTGGCGCGGGTCGAGCTTGACGAACGCCTGCACCAGCGCCGGGCGCCACAGGGCGGCAAGACCGGTCTTGGCCGCGACGGGCTGCGCGTCGTGGTTTGTGGCCTTGCTGGCCGGAATTTTACTGTCCGGGCTCTTTGTTACGGGGGCTTGCATGTTCATGGTGTGGTCCTCAGAAGCCCAGGCTCAAGTGTTCGGCAATCGGTCCCAGTGCCAGCGTCGGCAGGAACGTCAGGCCACCCACGAGCAAGATGGTCACGGTCAGCAGGGTGACGAACAGCGGGCCGTGGGTCGGGAAGCTGTTCTGGCCCAGCGGCGAGCTCTTCTTCGCCGCCAGACTGCCGGCCAGCGCCAGCACCGGCAGGATGTAGCCGAAGCGGCCAATGAACATCGACAGGCCCAACATCAGGTTATGGAAGGTGGTGTTGGCGCTGAAGCCGCCGAAGGCCGAACCGTTGTTGGCGGTCGCCGAGGTGTAGGCGTAGAGCAACTGACTGAAACCGTGGGCGCCGGGATTGCTCACCGCCCCTGCCGGGCCGGGCAAGGTCGCCGCCAGCGCGCCGAACACCAGCACGCCGACCGGCATCACGATCAATGTCGCCACCAGCAACTTGACCTCACGGGCCTGCAGCTTCTTGCCGAGGTATTCCGGGGTGCGGCCGATCATCAGGCCGGCGAGGAACACCGCGATCAGCACGTTCAGCAACATGCCGTAGAGGCCTGCGCCGACGCCGCCGAAGATCACTTCGCCGACCATCATGTTGGCCAGAGCGATCATCCCGGTGAGCGGGTTGAGGCTGTCATGCATGCCGTTGACCGAACCGTTGGACGCCGCCGTGGTGGTCGCCGCCCAGAGCACGGTGGCCGTGGTGCCAAAGCGGGTTTCCTTACCTTCCATGGGCGCGGCCTGCTCGACCGACGCAATGTTCAGCGCAGGGTTGGGCTGGTATTCGGACCACATTGCCGTCGCGCCGCCGATCAGGAACAGCGCCAGCATGCAGGCGATGATCGCGCGGCTCTGGCGCATGTCCTTGACGTAATGGCCGAAGGTGAACACCAGCGCCACCGGAATCAGGATGATCGACACCAGCTCGAACAGGTTGCTCCAGATGGTCGGGTTCTCGAACGGATGCGCCGAGTTGACGCCGAAGAAGCCACCGCCGTTGGTGCCCAGTTGCTTGATCGCAATCTGGCTGGCGGCCGGGCCCAGGGGAATGGTCTGGTCGGTGCCTTGCAGGGTCACGGCGTCCACGTAATGGGCGAACGTTTGCGGCACGCCTTGCCACACCAGCAGCAGCGCCAGTACCAGGCACAGCGGCAGCAGGCCGTAGAGGGTGGCGCGGGTCATGTCTGCCCAGAAGTTGCCCAGGTGCTGCGTCGAACGACGGCTGATGCCGCGGCAAAACGCGACCAGCACGGCGATGCCGGTGGCGGCGCTGACGAAGTTTTGCACGGTCAGGCCGGCCATCTGGCTCAGGTAGCTGAGGGACGCTTCGCCGCTGTAGCTCTGCCAGTTGGTGTTGGTGACGAAGCTCATGGTGGTGTTGAACGCCAGCGACCACTCCATGCCTGGCAGGCCCTGTGGGTTGAGGGGCAGCGAGCCTTGCAGGAGCAGGATGGCGAACAGGACGACGAACCCGGCCAGGTTGAAGGCCAGCAGGGCGATTGTGTAGGTTTTCCAGTTGTGTTCGACGGTGGGGTCGACGCCGGACAGGCGATAGCAGATGCGCTCGACCGGGCCCATGACCGGGGTCAGGAAGGTGCGTTGGCCTTCCATGACGTTGTAGTAGAACCGTCCCAGCAGCGGCGCGGGCAGTAGCACCAAGGCGAAAAACGCCAGTATCAGCAGGTAGTCGTAACCGTGCATGGCCGTTACTCCTCGACCCGGCCGGCGCGCAGGAGCGCGACCAGCAAGTAAACGAATAACCCTGCTGCGAGCAGCAGTGACACCCCATCCAGAACGCTCATGAAAAACTCTCCGTCATACGGCGACTGCCGTGTGGGGCAATTGTGTTCAGTGGGGGTGTAAAGGAACGAGAGCGACGGGGGGTGGGGGGCATAAAGAAAGCGTAAAGAGTGTTTGTTTTCGTGGCTCTGGAGGCTTTACAAGGCGTTTATATCCATTATCTGTGTGTGCAGTTATTAGGGTTCCGCCCTTACGGCGGGTCACTTTTGGCAAAAGCGCCCCAAAAGTAACCAAAAACGCTTTGCTCCTGGTTTGGCCCGACTTCGTCGGGTTCCCTCACTCCGACGACGCTCCGTGGGCCCGCGCCGAACGGACATCCATGTCCTGACGGCGCTCTCGCCGCATCCATGCGGCTCGACCCACTGCGCGTCGTCTACGTTCGGCCTGCACCCAAGTCGCGTTTGGCGGTGTTTGAACCTTCTGTGTATGGAGATCAAAAGCCAAAAGCCAAAAGCGAAAGCAGATCAAAAGCTTCCCGGCTAAAGCCAGTCCTACAAAGGCATCGCATGCGTACAGTGGGATTGGCGGTGACCTCGACTGTAGGACCGGCTTCAGCCGGGAAGCTGTTGATTCGCTTTAGATCTTGATCTTGATCTTGATCTTGATCTTCATACGCAAGACGTCCAGACGACACCCATCGCGACTTGGGTGCAGGCTGAACGCAGGTTTTGCGGAGTGGGCCGAGCGGCATGGATGCCGCGAGAGCGCCGTCAGGGCATGGATGCCCGTTCGGCGCGGGCCCACGGAGCAAGACCGGAGTGAAGGAACCCCGAGGAACGAGGGGCCCAACCAGGAGCAAGCACCCTTGGTTACTTGGGGTGCTTTTCCAAGTAACTCGCCGAAGGCGAAACCCGAGGCCGTTAGGCCGACGCTTCTGATCGTTCTGAGCCACACCGCCGATGTACCGGTCTTGATACATTCAAGACAATCCACCGACACCTGCCCCCCTCACCCTTCCGCCCCGCTCGCCAGCGAAGTAGCATGGCAGCGTCGACTCCTACCCGCGGCCCAATCGGCGGCACCACACGGCGGCAGCACCATGCAGACAACACCCGACAGCCCCACCGCCACCGCGCCAAGCGAAGAGCGCCGCTGGAACACCCGCGCCCTCATCGTCGACGACGACATCCCCATCCGCGAACTGCTCTGCGACTACCTCGCCCGCTTCAACATCCACAGCACCGGCGTCACCGACGGCAACGCCATGCGCCTGGCCCTCACCGAAGACACCTACGACGTCGTCGTCCTCGACCTCATGCTCCCCGGCGAAGACGGCCTCTCCCTCTGCCGCTGGCTGCGCAGCACCTCCGACATCCCCATCCTCATGCTCACCGCCCGCTGCGAACCCACCGACCGCATCATCGGCCTGGAACTGGGCGCTGACGACTACATGGCCAAACCCTTCGAGCCACGCGAACTCGTCGCCCGCATCCAGACCATCCTGCGCCGCGTGCGCGACGACCGCACCGAAGAACGCACCACCCTGCGCTTCGACAACTGGCGCCTGAACAGCGTCCTGCGCCAACTGACCGCGCCGGACGGCCTCGTCGTGCCCTTGTCCAACGCCGAATTCCGCCTGCTGAGAGTCTTCCTCGAACGGCCGCGCCGCGTGCTCAACCGCGAACAACTGCTCGATGCAGCCCGCGGCCGCTCCATCGAAGCGTTTGATCGCAGCATCGACCTGCTCGTCTCGCGCCTGCGCCAGAAGCTCGGCGATGACCCGAAATCGCCGCAACTGATCAAAACCGTGCGCGGCGAAGGCTACATGTTCGACGCCCGGGAGATTGGTTGATCCGCTCGGCCGACACCCTGTTTGCCCGGCTGTTTGGCGGGGCGCTGCTGGCGATCGTCCTCGCCCACCTGCTGGCGTTCGTCTGGTTTCACTACTACGGGCCGCGCATGCCGCCTCCGCCCAACTGCGACCGGCCCATGGCCAGCCAGATGCAGCCGCCACCTGAACGCAACGCTGCAACCGACGAGGACGACCGGCGCCCTTACCCACCGCGTTGTCGCCCGCCACTACTGGGCATTCCGCTGGTGCCCTTATTGTTCCAGCTGATCAGCCTGGTGCTCGCCGCCTGGTTCGGCGCCAAGGCTTTGAGCCGGCCGATCCGCCGATTGAGCGAAGCCGCCGAGCGCCTCAGCGAAAACCTCGACAGCCCGCCGCTGGCCGCCAATGGCCCGCGCGAGGCACGTCAGGCGGCGCAGGCGTTCAATCTGATGCAGGAGCGCATTCGCGAACAGGTGCGACAGCGCGGGCGCATGCTCGCCGCCGTCTCCCATGACCTGCGCACGCCCCTCGCGCGCCTGAAACTGCGGGTCGAGCAGATCGACGAACCGCGGCTGCACGGGCAGATGAGCCAGGACCTCAACGACATGATCGGCATGCTCGACGCGACCCTGACCTACCTCAACGAACAGCGCACCAGCGAAGCGCTGCAGTATTTCGACGTGCAGGCGCTGATCGAATCCCTGGCGGAAAACGCCCAGGACAACGGCGACGACATCCAGGCGAGCGGCACCTGCCGGCCGCTGAGATCCCAGCCCATGGCCCTGCGTTCGTGCCTGAACAACCTCATCGACAACGCCCTGCGTTACGCCGGGCATGCGCGGGTGGAGATCGAAGACGCCAGCGATCGCCTGCGGGTCAGCGTCATCGATCACGGCCCCGGTATTCCCGAAGACCTGCGTGAAGTGGTGTTCGAACCCTTTTATCGCGTCGAGAGTTCGCGCAATCGCAACTCGGGTGGTGTCGGCATCGGCATGACCATCGCCCGGGAAGCCGCACGCCGAATGGGCGGCGACCTGCGCCTCGAACAAACACCCGGCGGCGGTTTGACCGCCGTGCTGGATCTGCCGCGAACCTGACTCGACCTCGTCATAAGCGATGGGACAGGGTGCGTTCGGTGGTGCTGGCGATCGAACTTAGTGTAGGACCGGCTTTAGCCGGGAATTCGTCAGGCGTCACACCGCAAATATGACGGTGTTCGGACTGGCCTCTTCCCGACTGAAGCAGGTCCCACTGAGCGAAGCCTGGCGCAACCGCTGACGTACGCTCGCCGGTACAAACCCAACACACCCACGACACGCCTTGCCCGGACGCTGCATAAGCCGGAGCACCGCCCCGGCATTATCCATCTGATGGGGAGTCAGTCCGATGATCACAGGCGTCAGCGGCAGCAGCCGTTATTCCAGTTACACCAGTGCCAGCACGAACAGCACCACCAACACCGCCAGCACCGCCAACAGCAACAAGTTTGCCGACGATTTACTGAAGAAACTCGACGCCAACGGTGACGGCAGCGTCGACAAGGACGAGCTGAGCTCGGCGCTTTCGTCGGATTCCAATGACGGCATCACCGTCAGCCTGAGCAAGGCGTTCGGCGATCTCGACAGCAATGACGACGACAGCCTCGACGCCGACGAACTGGCCGCACTGACGCCACCGCCGCCTCCGCCGATGCAAATGGACGCCAGCTCTGCGGAGGACGACGCGCAGAACCTGCTGAGTGCGCTGGACAGCGACGGCGACGGGACGGTGAGCAGCGCTGAACTGACCACGGCGTTGAGCAGTTCAGACAGCAGCGCCGACAGCAATAAAGTGTTCGATGCCCTGGACACCAACAAGGACGGCACCGTCAGCCTCGACGAACTGACCGCCAGCCTGCAGACCCAACAACCGCCACCTCCGCAGCCTGCGCAAGACACCAGCGACCTGTTCAGCAGCCTGGACAGCGACAGTGACGGCAGCATCACTGCCGCCGAACTGACCAGCGCCTTGCAGGGCACGACGAATTCCGCCAGCGCCTCGTCCTCCAGCAGCCAGACCGCCTCGACGCAAACATCCACTTCGCACACCACCACCCAGCCCACTGAGGCACTGAACCGCATGATTGCGGCCCTCAGTGACCGCTACAACCTCAATGGCAGCGCCACGTCCGGCAAATACGTCAGCACCTCGGCCTGACGAAAAAAAACCGCCGCCGAGCTCAGCCCGGCGGCGGTTTTTTTGTGCGCGTGTTTTTTAAGGGTGTGAGCTACTTGACCGGCTGCCGCGCGCGATTGTCTGCGACCCAGTCCAGCAGCAAGCTGTAGGCCACCGCCAGCAGCGTCGGGCCGATGAACAGACCGATGAAGCCGAATGCCAGCAGCCCGCCAAACACCCCCAGCAAGACAATCACCAACGGCAAATTCCCGCCGCGGCTGATCAGATACGGCTTGAGCACGTTATCGACGCCACTGACGATGAACGTGCCCCACAGGCCGAGAAAGATTGCCATGCCGTAATCGCCTCTCCAGGCCAGCCACGCCGTGGCCGGTATCCAGATCAACGGTGGGCCCATGGGCACAAGGCTCAGCAGGAAGGTCCCGATCCCCAGCACCAACGCGCCCGGCACGCCGGCAATCAGGAAGCCGATCAAGGCCAGCACGGCCTGGGCCGCTGCCGTGCCGATCACACCGTTGACCACCCGTTGCACCGTGCCAGCCACCAGATCGAGGTAATACTGCGCGCGATCGCCGATCAGCCGCTCCAGCAGACTGAGCACGAACGCCGCCACCCGCGGCCCGTCACGGTAGAAAAAGAACACGAAGATGATGCTCAGGGCCAGCTCGAGAATCCCGCCGCCGATCTGCGCACTGCGCGCCAGCAGCCAGTTGCCGACCTGACCCAGATAAGGCCGGACGCTGACCAGCAACGCCGCGCCCTGTTGGTCGATGGTGTTCCAGTAACCCACCAGCCGCTCGCCCACCAGGGGAACGCCCGCCAGCCAGGTGGGTGGATCGGGCAGCCCGTCCACTTGCACGTCCTTGACGAACGCCGTTGCATCGCGCACGTGATCCGCCAGATTGAAGCCCAGCCAGACCAGCGGCGCGAGCACCAGTACCATCCAGCCCAGGGTCAGAATCGCCGCCGCGAGGGATTCCCGCCCCTTGAGCGCACGGGTCAGCAGACGCATCAGCGGCCAACTGGCGAACGCCAGCACCGCGCCCCAGAACAGCGCCGACCAGAACGGCGCCATTACCCACAGGCAGGCGCCCAGCAGCGCGAGCAGGAGGATCTGCACCAACAGGCGATCGTTATTAAACATCGGTCATTCCGCAAAAGAGGGGTCGAATCCGCTGAGCATACCGGCGAACAGGGTGGCCTGGCACGCAGCCCGCCCCATCCCGACAGCCAGGTCAGTTTTTCAAGACAGGAATAGAGCCCGCCTCAGCGGATGAGTTCGAGGGTCAGGCCGGGTTCTTTCCGATCGCCCGCTTCCAGCCGTGCAGCCCGCACGCCTTTGCCCACCAGCGCCTGGCGCCATGCCTCGCGCTGCTCACCGGACAGCGTCACGCGCAAGGTACTGTCCAGATTCAAACCCCGTGACAGCAAGGTGATCCAGGGCTCCTGCGGCTCTGCGGTCAGCATCGGCAGCTCCAGCTCGCCGGTGCTTTTCAGCTCGCGCAACAGGGTCGCGGACGTCGGCAGCAACTCCCCCAGCGGCGTGCCCGATTGAAATTGCTCGACGTGCAGGAACGCCCGGCGGTTGCCACGGGTGATGCCGTACAACGCCACGAGGGTGTTATCCGCCGGGGCGGCCAGGCGCAACAGCAAATAGGACTGACCGTTGTCGGCGCCATACAGCTTGGCGTTGCCGAACACCTCGTTGGCCCACAGGCTGCTTTCACCGCAATCCCGCGCCTGGCACCAGAACAGCAACTGCGCGCCCTGCTGCTGTAGCGCTTCACGGGCGGCGGTGAATGCTTCGTCGGCGCTGTGCTCGACCGGTAATTGGTAGGTGATGGCGGTAACGTTGCCGCGCCCGGCCACCTGCCCGTCGAAGCGCAGCTGGCCGCTGATCTTGCGGATCGAGCCCAGCGGGTAGATGCGTTCCAGCTCAACGGCAGGCCGATAATCGACGATTTCCGCGTCTTCCAGTCGCGGCAGATTGGGCAAATCCTGACTGCCGGGAACGTCAGCCGCCTGGGTAACGGCGCTGAGCCCGGTGAGCAGCAACGTCAGGGCCAGCGCATGGGTGAACGTCACGGATGTGCTCATGACAGGGCAATCGGCAGGCAAAACAAAGCCGCGACAACGCGCGGCGAGCATGAAAATAAAACGGTGAGGCGTGGGCAGTGGTCCATCGTGCAGTCTCCTGTTTCAACTGCCCCAGCCTCGGCAGTTGCAGGTCGCAAGTCAAGGAACGGCGAAGAAGCGATTGAAACAGTCTGCAACAGAGCGCGCACCCGCCTCATCGTTGAGGTGCAGATGGTGCCCGCCCGGTAAGGACGTCACCGTAAAAGGAACGCTGGCCAGCAGCTCCCGGTTCTGCGCCAGCATGCCCTCCTCGGCAACGATCAACTGCGCCGGGCAGCGCACCGCCGCGACGAAAGACAGCGCCTGCGCTCGCGTGAGACGAATCGCCGAGGGCAATGTCAGCCGGCTGTCGCTGCGCCAGGTGTAACCACCTGGCACCGGCTTCAAGCCACGCTGGGCCAACAGCTCGGCGGCCTCGCGACTGACCGCGACCATGCCTTTCATCCGCGCCTCTACTGCCCGGTCCATGTCCGAATAGACCGGCTTGCGCTTGCTCTGCTGGGTCAATTGCGCCTTCAGCGCCGCACCCATTCGTTCGACGACAGACTCCGGCTCGCCCACTGGAGGCACCAGGCCGTCGATCAAACCCAGACGACTCACCCGCTCGGGGACAGCCGCCGCGACGATCACCGAAATGATCGCCCCCAACGAATGACCCAGCAGGGAAAACCGCTCCCAGCCCATCTGCCCCGCCACCTGCAACACATCGTGGGCATAGTCCGGCAAACCATAGGCCGAACCTGGCGGACGGTGGTCGGAGTGACCATGCCCGGCCATGTCCAGCGCCAGAATCCGCAGCCCTTCAAGCCTGGGCGCCAGGCGCGCGAAGCTGTTGGCGTTGTCCAGCCAGCCATGCAATGCAATTACCGGAATGCCGTCCTGGGGACCAAACAGATGAGCCGCCAGTTCAATATGGGGCAGGCTCAGACGGATTTCTTCTACCGAGCAGGTCATGCGCGTGCTCGTTCAAGCGCGGCGTCGGCGTCTGGCATTGCAGTTGCGCCGTCAGCGCCGGCCGTCCAGCGGGAAAACAGCGTTCTGAGCATGTGGGCGGTGTCCTCGGGATGTTCGAGCGGGAACATATGCCCGCCGGGGACAGAAAGATACACGCCCTCGCGCATGCTTTTGACTGACAGCGCATGGTGGCGCCGCACCACGTCACTGCTTTCGCCCCGCACCATCGCCAACGGCACCCGCAACTGACGGGCCAGGCCGGGACTGGTGTGGGGCACGCTGCGGTAGATGCTGATTTCGGTCGCAGGGTCGAAACGCAGGCGCAACCCGTCGCCATCGGCTTGCAGCCCATGACGCAGGTACGCCTCGAAGCACTCGGGATCGAAACGCCGGAACAGCGACTTGCCGGCAAAGTATTCCCGGGCCGCCTCGACGCTGCTGAACACCTCCCGGCGCCCCAAGGTCCGGCCTGCGGGCGTGATGCGATCAATGAAGCCAAAGCGCTTGGCCGCACGAATCATCCACTGATCGAACCGCGTCAGCACCGGCGAATCAAGCATCACCACACCCCGGTACAGCTCGGGCTGACGCAACGCCGCGTGGTAATGCAGCACACCGCCCAGAGAATGCCCGACGCCCCACACCGGTTGAGCCTGCTCGCGCACATGGTGAATCAACTCATCCACCAGCTCCGGCCAGTTGTCCGTCACCGGAAATTGCGGGTTGTGGGCATGCTGCTCCAGATGCCGAATCTCGAACTCAGGCCCGAGCGCCGCGAACAACTTGCCGTACGTGCCCGACGGGAAGCCATTGGCGTGAGCGAAAAACAGAAGTTGAGCCATGCCGACGCACCCAGAGCAACCAGAACAAGCCGCGATTGTGCGCACCGCCCGACAGGGGCGGCAATGACCGGAACTGCCATCGATGAGGCCACTCCGGTCATGGGCGTGTTTATAGGGTGCGTTTGAACGATAAAGTGGGACCGGCTTTAGCCGGGAAGGCGTAAGGCGTGGCATTCCCACGCGGAGCGTGGGAACGATCAGGTGTCAGAGCTCAGGAATACCGGCGTCTGGACTGGCTTCTTCCCGGCTAAAGCCGGTCCCACGAAAAGCAGAGCGTGCATCACGCCGGAGTAGCACTCATCCCGACCGTAGGACCGGCTTCAGCCGGGAAGCCCTTGATCTGCTTTTGATCTTCCTACGCAAAACGCTCAGACACCGCCAATCGCGACTTGGGTGCCGGCTGAACGAAGGTCTCGCGCAATGGATCGAGCCGCAGGTCCAACCGGCTCAGAGCATCTTTGTGAAACGGTCCAGACACGCCTGAATATAGGCGACCTGGAAGGCGTACGCCTCCTGAATGTTTGCCTTTGCCTCCTCGGGCAAGTGCCTCTTTTTAAAACTCAAAATCCCCACCTGCATCTGCTGCACGGCGTCATCTGCGGCTTTCTGAAAAGTGCCCAGACCATCACTTTCCGGATACAGCTCCTTCAACGCGTCCAGCCTGCGATCAGCCTCGTCACGCAATTGCTGAAACTCGACACTGTTGAGCGACTGGTCGTCGTAGATACGCGCCAGCCATCGGCTCAGTGCAGTTTCGCCCGCTCTCGCCTTGGTCTTCTCGGGCGTCGAGAGTTCGGCGGCGAGTTTTGCAATCTCGGTACACCGGGGACAGATTGATTTACGGTGAAGCGCTGTAAATAAATCAGTCCCCTTGAAGCTTGGAACGATCAGATGTTAGAGCTCAGGAAATACCGGCGCCTGGACTGGCCTCTTCCCGGCTAAAGCCGGTCCCACGAAAAGCAGCGCGTGCAGTCAGTGGGGGTAGCGACGCTACTAGACCGTAGGACCGGCTTCAGCCGGGAAGCCCTTGATCTGCTTTTGATCTTCATACGCAAAAAGTCCGGACACCACGAAACGCGACTTGGGTGCAGGCTGAACGCAGGTCTCGCGCAGTGGGCCGAGCCGCATGGATGCGGCGTGAGCGCCGTTGCGGACATGGATGTCCGTTCGGCGGGGGCCCACGGAGCGAGGCCGGAGTGAAGGAACCCTGACGAAGTAAGGGCCAAACCAGGAGCACAAGCCCTTGGTTACTTGGGGCTTTATCAAGTAACTCGCCGGAGGCGAAACCCGAGGCCGTTAGGCCGACGCTCCTGATCTTGGCGTCAAGCGCCTCAACCATCAGCGAGCCGGAGGCTGCTCCCCATGGGGCACTACCGCCACCGTCAACCGGGAAATGCAACAGGCCTTGCCATCCTCCGTCGTCAGACGAATATCCCAGACATGGGTCGTGCGCCCGATATGCACCGGGTGCGCCACCGCCGTCACCCGCCCACTGCGCACCCCGCGCAAGTGGTTCGCGTTGACCTCAATCCCCACACAAAAAAAACGATCCGTATCAATCACCAGATAACTGGCCGTAGAACCCACCGTCTCCGCCAGCACCACCGACGCGCCGCCGTGCAACAAACCGTAAGGCTGATGAGTGCGCTCATCCACCGCCATGCTCGCCGTCAGAGACAGATCGTCGACCGCCTCAAACCGAATATCCAGCACCTCACCGATGGTGTTCTTCTGCTTCGCATTAAGCGCGTCAAGGTCCGGAGGGCTACGCCATACACTCATGGTTCTTCCTTGTTATTGGAGGGTTTGCACCACTTCTCTCATTCAACACCGGGAGCGCTGACAACCGCTCACCGCTGCCATCATTCAGCGTGCCGAACATCCACCAGTTCCATCGCGCCAGCAAGCGGCAAATCCGCCTCAAGCTGAGCAAGACTGGCAGTGTGCATCGGTTGCGCCTGCTGCAACGAGCCATGTACCGCCAGCCCGATCAACGTGCCCACCAACGGTTGATGACTGACCAGCAAGACATTCTCCGCACTGTACGCATCCAGTTGCTCCAGCACCTTGTGCGGATTGCAGTCGGGCGTCAGCCACGGCACGGTCACGATGGCCTCCGTGAACCCAAGCGCTTGACGGACCAGCTCGGCGGTCTGTTGGGCACGCACATACGGGCTCGCGATCATCCGCTGCACGGGCTGCCCCATCAGGTGAGCGGCACTGCGCAAAACCTCTTCGCGACCATTGGCGGTCAGCTCCCGCTCGGCGTCCGTACGGGCCTGAGGTTTCGCCTCGCCGTGGCGCAGAATCCAGACCTTCACAGTTTTGGCCCTTCGCCCGGCGTGGACGGCGGCGTAACCGGTGCGGATGGCGATGTATCGGCAGCCGCGGGCGAGGTGTCGGGAACCACTGGCAGGGTTTCGGAGCCAGGTTGCGGCGTGTCGGAAACCGGTGGCGTCGCAGCAGGAACCGGCTGCGGCGTCACGGGTGCCGGAGGCGGCGTGGCTGCAGCGGGTTGCGGAGCAGAAGGCGCCGGTTGCGGCTTGACAGTGGCAACGTGTGGCGCCTCGCCTTCAGGCGCACGCGGCGTTGGCCAATCGGCGAACGGCCACGGCTTCTGATCGGTGTGGAAGGTGCCGAAGCGGCCTATCTGCGCCAGGTACTGGCTCAGACTGTCGCCAAATGACATCACGCTGAGGCTCGGCGCGCCGTTGAACAGCCGGTAAACCAGCTGCACCAGGACAGCCACCGCCAGCACCACTTCCGCCACCTGCCAGACCAGCACAAACAGCACCATCCACAGGATGCGCAGCAGGATCGATTCGTGTTGCTTGAGTTTTGATTCGTTCAAGAGCTTCTCCGTGTGGGGATCAGTTGAAACCACTGGTTGAAATGAAATCGACGTCGGTCTTGGGCTCGGCGCGCATCAGCAGCTCGATGACCTGCTCCAGCGTGCGGCCCTCGAACAGAATGGCGTGCAGCCCGGCCACCAGCGGCATGTACACCTGCAACTCCTGCGCTTTGGTCTTCAGCACCTTGAGCGTGTTGACGCCCTCGGCGACTTCACCCAGCCGGGTAACCGCTTCGTCGAGGCTCAGGCCCTGCCCCAGGGCAAAACCGACCTGGTAATTGCGGCTCTTCGGCGAGGAGCAGGTGACGATCAGATCGCCGACCCCGGCCAGGCCCAGGAAAGTCATGGGATTGGCGCCCTGACTGACCGCAAAACGGGTCATTTCCGCCAGCGCGCGAGTGATCAGCATGCTTTTGGTGTTCTCGCCCATGTTCAGCGCCACCGCCATACCGGCGATGATGGCGTAGACGTTTTTGAGCGCGCCGCCCAGCTCCACGCCAAAACGGTCGGCGCTGGCGTACACGCGGAACGTGCGGCCGTGCAGCGCAGCCTGAACCTGCTGACAGAGGTCCTCATCTTCGCTGGCGACCACCGTGGCGGTCAGGGCGTGCTCGGCGATTTCGCGGGCCAGGTTGGGGCCGGACAACACGCCGATTCGCGCAGCGGGCGCGATGTCCTCAAGGATCTCGCTCATGAGCTTGAAGGTGTCGGCCTCGATGCCCTTGGTCAGGCTGACCAGCATTTTCCCCGCGAGCAGGTCGACGTGCGGGGTCAGTACGCCACGCAGGGCACTGGACGGCAACGCGACGAAAACCAGTTGACTGTCTTGCAACGTGGCGTGCAGGTCAGTGACCGGCTCAACGCCTTCGAGCACCTTGATGCCCTTGAGGTAGCGCGGGTTCTCGCGATTGACGCGAATCGCCTCGGCCTGCTCCGGATCGCGCATCCACTGCGTCACCCGATGACCGTTGCCGGCCAACAGATTGGCCACTGCGGTCCCGAAGCTGCCGCCGCCAAGGACCGCTATTGGTTGCTGCTGGGTCATAAAACAATCCATTCAGGGCCATCACATCTGGCGATGCAGGCATTATACGGAGCCCCAGGCTCGCGGCCAGCGGCAAAAGGTGACCCCACGAACTTACAGGCCATCCCCCACTCTTGCCGAGGAAATTGCCCACAGCTCGGTTAAGATGCGTCCCTGAGATGAAAATTCCTCAATGGCGCCGATGAGCTATCGTCAGGGTGCTCCCGAAGAGATCCGTCACATGACACCAAGCGTCCACCGCCCGACCCCCGTCAGGCTTCGCCATGCCTGAACATCGGCAAACCCTCCGGGCGCAGACCGCCGGAACCCCCTCGTGACGGCTCAACGCGGCTGGAACATCAGCACCCGGACGCAGATCCTCAGCCTGGGCCCGGCGTTATTGCTGACCTTGTTGCTGATCAGCTTCTTCACCGTGGTGCGGATTCAGGACCTGCGACAGGAGCTCAATCACACCGGGCAACTCATCGCCAACCAGCTGGCCCCCGCCTCGGAGTACGGCGTCATCGTCGGCAATAACGCGGTGCTGGAAAACCTCATGAACGCCACGATGAACACGCCCCACGTGCGTTTTCTCGAAGTGCGCGACAGTGCCGGAAAGGTACTCGTTCATGTCGAACCCGCCGAGGAACAGGGGCATTCGCGGCAGATGGAAGTGTTCCAGGCGCCCATCCGCCTGCAGCCAGCCCGATCTGCACAGCCGATCGAGGATGCCAATAAGGCCGTTTCCGATAACGCCATCAGCGTGCCGGTCGAAGGCTATCTGGGACGGGTGCTGGTGGGCATGTCCAGTGACGCGTTCAATCAGCGCGAGCAGGAGATATTGCTGAAAGCGGGTGTGCTGGCGATGTTCGCCCTTCTGTTTACTTACATGCTGGCCAGACGTCTGTCGCTGAGCCTGTCCCAGCCGATCAGCGCCATGAGCGCGGCGGTGAAGGCCATCCAGCGTGGCGATTACTCGGCGCCGCTGCCCGTTGCAGATGATGCCGAGCTGGGCGATCTGGCGCGGCACATCAACAATCTGGCTTTGGGCCTGGAGAAGGCCAGCCGCGAGCAGAGGCAAGCGATGGACGAGCTCATCCGCACCCGCGAAGAAGCCGAACGCGCCAATAATGCCAAGTCCGAATTCCTGGCCATGATGAGCCACGAGCTGCGCACGCCCATGAATGGGGTGCTGGGTATGCTTCAGTTGATGGAAACCACGAAGATGACCGACGAGCAGGCCGAATACGCCGCGCTGGCCATGGAATCCACCGAACACCTGCTGCGCGTTATCAACGACATTCTGGATTTCTCCCGCTTCGAACGCGATGCGCTGGAGTTGGAAAGCATTCCATTCAACCTCGCCGACCTGATCAGCACCTCGGTTCAGGCGTTTGCCCACAACGCGCAGCAGCGCGGTCTGGCACTGGAACTGGAGTTACCGCCTTCGATGGAGGCGTTGCAGGTGACCGGCGACCCTACGCGCATCCGGCAGATCCTGGTCAACCTGATCGGCAATGCGCTGAAATTCACCGAATGTGGCAGCGTGCGCGTCGAGGCGGGCTTCACCCTTGCCGACCCCCACCACGTTCGGTTTACCTGCGCGGTACGCGACAGCGGCATCGGGATTTCTCCCGACCTGCTGGAATCGATGTTCGACGCGTTTCAGCAAGCGGACAACTCCATCTCCCGACGCTATGGGGGCACCGGCCTGGGCCTGCCCATTGCGCGCAATCTGGCCGAACGCATGGGCGGGTCGCTGCAGGCGCAGAGCAGCGAGGGACTGGGCTCGGTGTTCCAGCTGCAAATCCCGCTGCAGCGGGTTCAACAGCCGGTGATCGAACCCGCATCAGGCGCCGTGGCTGAATTGCCCCAGAGCCGCGATGCCTGCGTGTTGCTGGTCGAGGACAACCCGGTGAACCGCACGGTGGTCGAGGCAATGCTGCGCAGCCTGGGTTTGCAGGTGAGCGTGGCGGCGGATGGCCTTGAAGCGGTGAACATGGCCAGTCGGGAGCGCTTCGCGCTGATCCTGATGGATTGCCGGCTGCCGGTCATGGATGGCTACGAGGCGACGCGCCGAATCCGACTGCTGCCGGGGCTGACGACGCTGCCCATCATTGCCCTGACCGCCAACGCTCAGCACGGCGACCGGGAAATTTGTCTGCAAGCCGGAATGAACGATTACCTGGCCAAGCCGTTCAAACGTACTGATTTACAGCAGGTTTTGCAGCGTTGGCTGACCATTAAGCCACCTGCGACTGGCGGTAAATGATAAATTGCGGCAGTCTTGTGTGCCGATTCGACCCACGCCAACGCGCGGACCAAAAATTTCAGTGCACAGGTGTACATTCATTTCACCCGTGCTGTGACTTTCACTACAACGCAATAGTCTATGAGTAGGCTGCCAGCAGAGGGATGACCCGCTGGCCAGATTGGGTACGTAACGCCACACCCTGCCGCACAGGATTATCGAGGAGCTCGCATGACCAAACAAAACGCCTTTACCCGGGAAGACCTGCTGCGCTGCAGTCGCGGCGAGCTGTTCGGCCCAGGTAACGCGCAATTGCCCGCCCCCAACATGCTGATGGTTGATCGCATCACCCACATCAGTGAAGAAGGCGGCAAGTTCGGCAAAGGTGAATTGGTCGCCGAACTCGATATCACCCCGGACCTGTGGTTCTTCGCCTGTCACTTCGAAGGTGACCCGGTGATGCCAGGTTGCCTGGGCCTCGATGCCATGTGGCAACTGGTCGGCTTCTTCCTGGGCTGGCAAGGCCTGCCGGGCCGCGGCCGCGCACTGGGCTCGGGCGAAGTGAAATTCTTCGGCCAGGTTCTGCCGACCGCCAAGAAGGTCACCTACAACATTCACATCAAGCGCGTCCTCAAAGGCAAGCTGAACCTGGCGATCGCCGACGGTTCGGTCAGCGTGGACGGCCGTGAAATCTATACCGCTGAAGGCCTGCGTGTCGGCGTCTTCACTTCCACTGAAAATTTCTAAGGGTATTCGCATGCGCCGCGTCGTTATCACTGGTCTGGGCATTGTTTCCTGCTTGGGCAATGACAAAGACACCGTCTCCGCCAACCTGCGTGCAACTCGCCCTGGCATCCGTTTCAATCCGGAATACGCCGAAATGGGTCTGCGCAGCCAGGTGTCGGGCTCCATCGACCTCAACCTTGAAGAGCTGATCGATCGCAAGATCTTCCGCTTTGTGGGCCACGCCGCTGCCTATGCCTACCTGGCGATGAAAGACGCTGTCACCGACTCCGGCCTGACCGAAGAGCAGGTGTCCAACCCGCGCACCGGTCTGATTGCCGGCTCGGGCGGCGCATCGACGCTGAACCAGATGGAAGCGCTGGATATCCTGCGCGAGAAAGGCGTCAAGCGAGTCGGCCCCTACCGCGTGACCCGCACCATGAGCAGCACGGTATCGGCGTGTCTGGCGACGCCATTCAAGATCAAGGGCCTGAACTACTCCATCGCGTCTGCCTGCGCCACCAGTGCTCACTGCATTGGCACCGCCATGGAACAGATTCAGATGGGCAAGCAGGACATCGTGTTTGCCGGCGGTGGCGAAGAGGAGCACTGGAGCCAGTCGTTCCTGTTCGACGCCATGGGCGCGCTGTCCAGCAAACGCAACGACACCCCGGAACAGGCTTCCCGTGCCTACGATGCTGACCGTGACGGTTTCGTCATCGCCGGCGGCGGCGGCATGGTCGTGGTCGAGGAGCTGGAACACGCTCTCGCCCGTGGCGCGAAGATCTACGCGGAGCTGGTTGGCTACGGCGCCACGTCCGACGGTTACGACATGGTCGCTCCGAGCGGCGAAGGCGCCATCCGCTGCATGCAGCAGGCGCTGTCCACGGTTGATGGCACCATCGACTACCTGAACACCCACGGCACTTCCACTCCGGTCGGCGACGTCAAGGAAATGGAAGGCGTGCGTGAAGTGTTCGGCGACAAGGCACCGGCGATCAGCTCCACCAAGAGCCTGTCGGGTCACTCCCTGGGCGCGGCCGGCGTTCACGAAGCGATCTATTGCATGCTGATGATGGAAGGCAACTTCATGGCCGGTTCGGCCAACATCGACGAGCTGGACCCAGCCGTTGCCGACATGCCGATCCTGACCAAGACCCGCGAAAACACCGAGCTGAATCTGGTGATGAGCAACAGCTTCGGCTTCGGCGGCACCAACGCCACCCTGGTAATGAAGCGCTGGACTGGCAAGTAATCCAGTCAGTTGCAGACAAAAGGCGCCCCTCGGGGCGCCTTTTTTCTGGCAGGTTGAAATGCATTGGCTCGGACCTGATTTCGCAGGACCGGCTTTGGCCGGGAACACATCGGGCGTCACTCCGCAGGATTGCCAGTGCCCAGACCGGCCCCTTCCCGGCTGAAGCCGGTCCTACAACCGAACCGAAAGAGAGAACGCCATCATGCTGACCATCATTCCCCGCGCTGAAGACGTAGAAGGCCAACCGATCCTGCGTCCCCTCCCCGCTGCGCGATGCCGGAGCGTGGGGCCTTTCGTTTTTTTCGATCACATGCTGGAGACCACCTACGCCCCCGGCACCGGCATGGACATCCGTCAGCACCCGCACATCGGCCTCTCGACACTGACCTACTTGTTCGAAGGCGAGATCCGACACAAGGACAGCCTCGGCAGTAATCAGCACGTCAGACCCGGCGAGGTCAGCTGGATGACCGCCGGCAGCGCCATCGCCCACATCGAGCGCACGCCCGAAGCGCTGCACGCCAGCGGCTCGCGACTGCATGGCCTGCAAGTCTGGCTGGCGTCGCCCAAGTCCCATGAGCAAGGGGCCGGACATTACAGCCATCACCCCGCCCACACATTGCCGGTCAGCGACGGCATGGGCATTCGTATCCGCCTGATTGCTGGCGAAGGCTTTTGCCTGAAGTCGCCTGTGCCGGTGCTGTCGCCCACCCTTTACGCCGAACTGAACCTGCAGACCGCGACAACGCTGCGAATCCCGGCCGAGCACGAGGAGCGCGCCCTGTACGTGATCGAAGGTGAGCTGCTGCTGGACGCCGAGCCGGTGCAGCCGCGCAGCCTGGTGGTGCTGGATGCAGGGAGCGAGCCGACGCTGTGTGCGGAAAGCGAATGCCACGCGGTACTGATTGGCGGTGCTCCCCTGGATGGGCCGAGAAGGATGAACTGGAATTTCGTCGCCAGCGATCCGGCACTGATTGAACAGGCCACGGCGAAATGGGCGGCCGGGGACTGGCCGACCGTGCCGGGGGAAGTAGAGCGGATTGAATTGCCGGTGGGCAGCAGGCCGAAGCGCTGATTGGCCGCGGCCTGCCCGGACTCTGTGGGAGTGACCGGAGGGGCACTCTCACAACAGCTAAACAATCACATTAGCCGGCGAACACTTCATCCAGAAGGTTGTGCATCGAGGTAAACGCACGCTTCGAAACGGTCGGGTTGTACATCTGCACGCCCGGGTTGTTGGCGTGCGGGTCGGTGAAGGAATGGAACGCGCCGCCGTAGCTCAGCAGTTGCCAGTCGACATTGGCAGCGTTCATTTCAGCTTCAAACGCCGGCAGTTGCTCCTTCGGCACCAGAGGGTCGGACGCGCCGTGCATCACCAGCACCTTGCCCTTGATGTTGTTGGCGTCAGCCGGGTTCGGGGTGTCGAGGGTGCCATGGAAGGACACCGCTGCCTTCAACGGTGCACCGGTGCGCGCCAGTTCCAGCGCGCAGCAACCGCCGAAGCAGAAGCCAAACGCCGCCAGCCGGGACGTGTCGACGGTGGCGATGGTCTGTGTGGTCAGTTGATCCAGTGCAGCCTTCATGCGCGTGTTCAACAGCACGCGATCATTTTTCAACGGCATCATGGCAGCCGCCGCTTCATCGCCATTGGACGGGCGCACCTGCTGGCCATACAGGTCCGCCAGCAACACTACATAGCCCTTCGCCGCCACGTCTTTGGCAATCTGCTCGGCATCTGTGCTGACACCCATCCAGTTAGGCGCCATCACCAGACCCGGTAAGGCCTGACCGCCTTCGGCGAAGGCCAGACGACTCTCGTAGCTCACGCCATCGATCTCATACACGATGGACTGCACGGTCACATTGCTCATAGCGAACTCCTGCTGATAAGGATGGAGGGAGATTAAATGACAAAACCCGCCGAAGCGGGTTCTGCCGTGACGCTGATGTTAAACCGAGAGCTCAACCAACAACTTGTTCAGGCGGCGCACGTAGGCCGCCGGATCCTTCAAGCTGTCGCCGGCCGCCAGCGCAGCCTGGTCGAACAGGATGTGCGACAGATCACCGAAGCGGTCTTCATTCTGCTCGTTGTCCAGCTTGCCGATCAGCGGGTGCGACGGGTTGAATTCGAAGATCGGCTTGGAGTCCGGCACCTTCTGACCGCTGGCTTCCAGAATCTGACGCATCTGCAGACCCAGGTCCTGCTCGCCAATCGCCAGAATCGCCGGCGAATCGGTCAGACGGTGGGAAACCCGCACTTCGCTGACGGCTTCACCCAGCGCCGTTTTCAGGCGTTCGATCAGGCCCTCCTTGTCCTTGGCGACTTCTTCCTGAGCCTTCTTGTCCTCTTCGGAATCAAGCTTGCCCAGATCCAGGTCACCGCGTGCCACGTCGACAAAGCCCTTGCCGTCGAAGTCGCTCAGGTAGCTCATCAGCCACTCGTCGATACGGTCGGTCAGCAGCAGCACTTCAATGCCTTTCTTGCGGAAGACTTCGAGGTGCGGGCTGTTCTTGACCTGGGCGTAGCTTTCGCCGGTGAGGAAGTAGATCTTGTCCTGACCTTCCTTGGCGCGCGACAGGTAGTCGGTCAACGACACGTTTTGCTCGCCGCCGTCGTCGGAGGTCGACGCGAAGCGCAACAGGCCGGCTATTTTTTCTTTGTTGGCGAAGTCTTCGGCCGGCCCTTCTTTCAGCACCTGACCGAAGTTTTTCCAGAAGCCTTTGTATTCTTCCGGCTGGTTTTTCGCCAGCTTCTCCAGCATGTCCAGCACACGCTTGGTCAGCGCGGACTTCATCGAATCGATGATCGGGTCTTTCTGCAGGATTTCACGGGACACGTTCAGGGACAGGTCGTTGGAATCGACCACGCCCTTGATGAAGCGCAGGTACAGCGGCAGGAACGATTCCGCCTGGTCCATGACAAATACGCGCTGCACGTACAGCTTCAGGCCGCGCGGTGCTTCGCGCTGGTACAGATCGAACGGCGCGCGGGCCGGCACGTATAACAGCGAGCTGTATTCCAGCTTGCCTTCAACCTTGTTGTGGCTCCAGCTCAGCGGGTTCTCGAAATCGTGGGCGATGTGCTTGTAGAACTCCTGGTATTCCTCGTCCTTGACCTCAGTACGCGGACGGGTCCACAGGGCGCTGGCGCGGTTGACGGTTTCCCACTCTTCAACAGGCTCGGCTTCGCCTTCGACCGGCGCCTGTTCTTTCGGCAGCTGGATCGGCAGGGCGATGTGGTCGGAGTACTTTTTGATGATGTTACGCAGACGGAAGCCGTCAGCGAACTCGTCTTCGGCGCTCTTGAGATGCAGCACGATGCGCGTACCGCGATCGGCTTTCTCGATCGTGGCGACTTCGAACTCGCCCTCGCCTTTCGACGACCAGTGCACACCTTCGCTGGCGGACAGGCCGGCGCGACGGGTGAACACTTCGACTTGATCGGCAACGATGAACGCGGAGTAAAAGCCGACACCGAACTGGCCGATCAGGTGGGAATCTTTCTTCTGATCACCGGACAGGTTCTTCATGAAGTCGGCGGTGCCGGACTTCGCGATGGTGCCCAGATGCGTGATGACATCGTCGCGGCTCATGCCGATGCCGTTGTCTTCCAGGGTAACGGTCTTGGCATCCTTGTCGTAGCTGACTCGGATCTTCAGCTCGGCGCCGCCTTCCAGCAGCTCAGGCTTGGACAGTGCCTCGAAGCGCAGCTTGTCCACCGCGTCGGATGCGTTGGAAATCAGCTCGCGAAGGAAAATTTCCTTGTTCGAGTACAGCGAATGGATCATGAGGTGCAGCAGCTGCTTCACCTCGGTCTGGAAGCCCAGGGTTTCCTTTTGAGTTTCCACACTCATGGTCATCAAACTCCAATCAGTCCACACAAATAGGGGGAGCTGCTCGAAACGCCCAAGGCGGCTCGGAGCAGCGCGTTGTCATCTAGGTGGGGGCTGGGGAGACGATTTCAAGGGACAGGCGTGCGGTCAGTGCAGAATCTTCACCCTCTGAAAATCTTCGGGCCGCCGATCTCATGGCTGAGGACGGCGCACAAACGATCACCGTCTCTCTTCCGCTCAGTGATTACGTCGCCGGGATGCTTATGTATTTATCCCGACGGAACATGGAACTAACCTAATAACCGAGTGCTCGAAGGCACGTTGATGACCAATAAGGAGAAACACCCCATGCGTAAATCTTTAGCTATTGCCCTGATGCTTTCTGCCACTCTGGGCCTCGCCGCCTGTGACAAAAAATCCGAAGATAAACAGCAAGATGCAAACAAGGCTGCCGAGCAGTCGCAAGAATCGATGCAAAAAGCGCAAGACAAAGTGAACGACGCTGCCAAAGAAAGTCAGGAAGCCGCTCAAAAGAACGCTGAAGCCGCTCAAGAGCGCGCTAAAGAAGCGAACCAGGCAGCACCTGCAACTAAGCAGTAAGTTTCCAGAGTTTCAAAAAACAAAGCCCGCATTAAGCGGGCTTTGTTTTGTCTATCAAATGATCAGCTCTGCTTCAGAGTGATCGGCGCATCGCTTTCACGGCGCGCCAACCTCCCCCCCTCAGGCCAGTGCCTCGCTGCGCTTGCCGAGCATGCGGTCCACGACGAACGCGACGAACAGCGTGATCAGCGACGGGATCAGCCATGCCAGGCCTTGCTCGCTCAAGGGCAGATGAGCCAGCGCATCCGGCAGGTACACACCCAGCGCAGAGCCCTTCACCGCATCCACCGCACCGATCAGGAACGCCACCAGCATGACCGGCGCCACGATCCGCCCCTGCTCGTGCCAGAAATCCTTGCAGAAGCTCAACGCCACCAGTGCAATGCACGGCGGGTAGATCGCGGTCAGCACCGGAATCGAGAACTGGATCAGCTTGGTCAGGCCCAGGTTGGACACCAGCAGGGAAAACACTGCCAGCAGAATCACCAGCGTCTTGTAAGACAGGGGCAGCACGCGGCTGAAGTATTCGGCGCAGGCGCAGGTCAGGCCGACGGCGGTCACCAGACACGCCAGCGAGATCAGCACGGCAAGGAAGCTGCTGCCCAACGTGCCGAAGGTGTGTTGGACGTAGGCATGCAACACAGCGGCGCCATTGGTTGCCCCGGCAGCGATGGCGTGGCTGTCGGAACCCAGACGGAACAGGCTGATGTACACCAGTGCCAGTCCCACACCGGCGATCAGGCCGGCGATTATGGCGTAGCGGGTGATCAGCCGAGGCGACTCGACACCGCGCGAGCGAATCGCGTTGACGATGACGATGCCGAAAACCAGCGCGCCCAGGGTGTCCATGGTCAGGTAGCCGTTGATGAAGCCTTGGGAGAACGGCGCGGCGACGTAGGCAGGTTCCGCGATACCCACCTCTCCCGCTGGCAGAACAAACGCGGCGATGCCGAGGATGGCCAGGGCAATGATTTTCAGTGGTGCCAGGAAACGGCCGACGGTGTCCAGCAAACGACCCGGATAAAGCGAAATCCAGAACACCAGCACGAAATAAACCAGGCTGTAGAGAAACAGCGCGAGCGGACTTTCACCGGTTAAGGGCGCCAGGCCGACTTCAAACGACACCGTCGCCGTGCGCGGCGTGGCGAACAATGGGCCCACGGACAGGTAGCAGACGGCGGCGAGGATGGTTCCGGCGACCTTGCCAATCGGACTGCTCAAGGCGTCCATGGCGCCGCCGACCTTGGCGAGCGCGATCACGGTGACCACCGGAAGGCCGACCGCCGTGACCAGAAAGCCCAACGCGGCCATCCATACATTGGGGCCGGCCTGGAGGCCTACGATCGGGGGGAAGATGATATTGCCAGCGCCCACGAACAGCGCAAACGTCATGAAACCCAGTGCCAGAATGTCCTGGCCTTTCAACACTTTCATTGAGGAAACCACACTGCTGAATCGGAATTAAGAAGAGGATTTCCCTGAGGGTGGGGGAAATGCTGCCCGCCCTTTTAAGACAGACCCTGAGCGCGCCGCCGCTCCTTGTGGGAGCCGACTGCACAAAACGGCGGCTAGCCTACCCTATTTGGCGCACCGATACAGGGCGGTGCGACCGCTGAACGCACGTTCGTGTCGCATATCAGAAATGTCTTACAGGATCAGGACCTTCCCGCCGGCGCAAATCGAAACGCCAGAAACACAAAAGCCACCCGAAGGTGGCTTTTGTTGATCAGGCAGTGAGACGAGGGCGATTAAGCCTTCTTCACTTCCCAACCGGTCAGCTCAGCCAGGGCTTTGCCGATGTCTGCCAGCGAACGCACGGTTTTCACGCCTGCGTCTTGCAGCGCAGCGAATTTCTCGTCTGCAGTGCCTTTGCCGCCGGAGATGATCGCGCCCGCATGGCCCATGCGCTTGCCCGGAGGAGCAGTCACACCCGCGATGTAGGAAACGACTGGCTTGGTCACGTGTGCCTTGATGTAGGCAGCCGCTTCTTCTTCAGCCGAACCGCCGATCTCGCCGATCATGACGATCGCTTCGGTCTTCGGGTCTTCCTGGAACAGCTTCAGGATGTCGATGAAGTTCGAACCCGGGATCGGGTCACCACCGATGCCGACGCACGTCGACTGACCGAAACCGGCGTCAGTGGTCTGCTTCACAGCTTCGTAAGTCAGGGTGCCGGAACGCGACACGATACCGACTTTGCCTGGCAAGTGAATGTGACCTGGCATGATGCCGATCTTGCACTCGCCCGGGGTGATGACGCCTGGGCAGTTAGGGCCGATCAGGACCACACCCAGTTCGTCGCACTTGACCTTGGCTTCGAGCATGTCGATGGTCGGGATTCCTTCGGTGATGCAGACGATCAGCTTGATGCCGCCGAACGCTGCTTCAAGGATGGAATCCTTGCAGAACGGAGCCGGAACGTAGATGACCGAAGCGGTTGCGCCGGTTTTTTCTACTGCTTCGGACACCGTGTTGAACACTGGCAGGTTCAGGTGCGTGGTGCCGCCCTTGCCTGGGGTCACACCGCCAACCATTTTGGTGCCGTAGGCAATGGCTTGCTCGGAGTGGAAGGTACCCTGGGAGCCGGTGAAGCCCTGGCAGATAACCTTGGTGTCTTTATTGATCAGGACGCTCATTATTTGCCCTCCGCAGCTTTGACGACTTGTTGAGCAGCGTCGGTCAGGCTGGTAGCTGCGATGATGTTCAAGCCGCTTTCTGCCAGTACTTTAGCGCCCAGCTCAGCGTTGTTGCCTTCAAGGCGAACAACAACCGGGATTTTCACGCCGACTTCTTTCACCGCGCCAATGATGCCTTCGGCAATCATGTCGCAACGGACGATGCCGCCGAAGATGTTGACCAGTACTGCAGCGACGTTGGTGTCGGACAGGATGATCTTGAACGCTTCGGTAACGCGTTCTTTGGTTGCGCCGCCGCCTACGTCGAGGAAGTTGGCTGGCTTGCCGCCGTGCAGGTTGACGATGTCCATGGTACCCATGGCCAGACCGGCACCGTTGACCATGCAGCCGATGTTGCCTTCCAGTGCCACGTAGTTCAGTTCGAACTTGGCAGCGTGGGCTTCACGTGGGTCGTCTTGCGACGGGTCGTGGAAAGCCTTCAGCTTTGGCTGACGGTACATGGCGTTGGCGTCGATGTTGATCTTGGCGTCGAGGCAATGCAGATCGCCGTCAGCCTTGATCACCAGCGGGTTCACTTCCAGCAGGGCCAGGTCGTGGTCCTGGAACAGCTTGGCCAGACCGGTGAAGATCTTGGCGAACTGAGTGACCTGCTTGCCTTCCAGACCCAGCTGGAAGGCCAGTTCGCGACCCTGGAATGGCTGAGCGCCAACCAGTGGATCGATGGTCGCTTTGAGAATCTTCTCAGGCGTGTCGTGAGCGATTTTCTCGATGTCCACGCCACCTTCGGTGGACGCCATGAACACGATACGGCGGCTCGAACGATCGACTACAGCGCCCAGGTACAGCTCTTTGGCGATGTCAGTGCACGATTCAACCAGGATCTTGGTGACCGGCTGACCGTTGGCATCAGTCTGGTAAGTGACCAGACGCTTGCCCAACCACTGTTGAGCGAACGCAGCGGCGTCTTCCTTGCTGCGAACCAGCTTGACGCCGCCCGCTTTACCGCGACCGCCTGCGTGAACCTGGGCTTTGACGACCCACTCGGTTCCGCCGATCTTGTCGCACGCTTCTGCTGCTGCTTCCGGGGTGTCTACTGCATAGCCCTTGGATACTGGCAGGCCGTATTCAGCAAACAGCTGCTTACCCTGATACTCGTGAAGATTCATGCTTATTACCGTCTTCGTTAGGTACTGCGCATTCGGTGCTGCTCGTCAAAGCGTGCCGCACCACCTGTGACCGCTTCTCCCGGAGAACGCAGATCAGGCGTTAAGCCTGCCTGCGCTGCCGGGAGTTCGAGTCCAACGATCCTTCCGCGGTAAGCCCTGCGAGCAGGGCCTGCGACGGGCGGATCGTCGTGGTTATTTTCAGCGTTTTTTCTTGTTCTGGATGTGGATGGCGCCGCCATTCACTGCCAGTGCCGCTTCGTGCAGCGCTTCGGACAGCGTCGGGTGGGAGAAGACCATCATGCCGATGTCTTCGGCACTGGTGCCGAACTCCATACCGATCGCGCCCTGCTGTACCAGCTCTGCAGCGCCAGGACCAATGACGTGCACACCCAGTACACGGTCGGTCTTGGCATCAGCGATGACCTTGACGAAACCGCCGGTGTCATTCGCTGCCATTGCACGGCCGCTCGCCGCGAACGGGAACTGACCGACGTTGACTTCCACGCCTTCGGCCTTGAGCGTCTGCTCGGTCTTGCCGACCCACGCGATTTCCGGGTGGGTATAGATAACCGACGGGATCAGGTCGTAGTTCATCTGGGTCTTGTGACCCTTGATGCGCTCGACGACCATGATGCCTTCTTCCGACGCTTTGTGCGCCAGCATCAGACCACGAACCACGTCACCGATGGCGTACACGCCAGGAACGCTGGTCTCGCACTGCTCGTTGACGAAGATGAAACCGCGCTCGTCGATGTCGACGCCGCTGTCGGCAGCCAGCAGCTCGGTGGTCACCGGGCGACGGCCAACGGCCACGATCACGCGGTCGAACGTGATGTTCTGCTCGCCGTCCTTGTCGGTGTAGGTCACGACCACTTCATCGCCATTGACCTTGGAACCGGTGACGCGAGCGCCCAGTTTGATGTCCAGACCCTGCTTGTTGAAGGTCTTCTGCGCTTCCTTGGCAACGGCTTCGTCGGCGGCAGGCAGGAATTTCTCCAGCGCTTCGAGAACCGTCACTTTGGCACCCAGGCGTGCCCAGACCGAACCCAGTTCCAGACCGATCACACCGGCGCCGATGACGCACAGGCGCTCAGGCACTGCCGGGAATTCCAGGGCGCCTGTCGAATCGACGATGGTGACCTGATTGACCGGAGCCGGCGGAATGTCGATCGGACGCGAACCGGACGCCAGAATGATGTTTTCGGCTTCGATGACTTCGGTGGTGCCGTCAGGCTTGGTCAGCTCGACTTTCTTGCCGGCCAGCAGTTTGCCGTGGCCCTGCAGGGAAGTGACGCCGTTGGCCTTGAACAGGCTGGCAACGCCGCCGGTCAGGCCTTTGACGATCTGTGCCTTGCGACCAATCATGGCAGCAATGTCCATCTTCAGGTCGCTGAGCGAGATACCGTGAACACCGAACTGATTCTTGGCTTCGTAGAATTTCCAGGAGCTGTCCAACAGCGCCTTGGAGGGGATGCAGCCCACGTTCAGACAGGTACCGCCGAGGGCCAGCTTGCCCTCTTTATCCTGGTACTTCTCGATGCAGGCAGTCGTGAGACCGAGTTGCGCGGCCTTGATAGCGGCCACATAGCCGCCAGGGCCAGCGCCAATCACTACCACGTCGAATTTCTGGGACATAGAAAAGAGTTCCTCTTTAGCTGCGAGCTTTAAGCCACAAGCTGCAAGCTGATCCGTGATGCTTTACAGACGAGTTGCAGCCTGTTCATTAGGATGTTGCGACGACCCAAGCGTCGGCGCCAGGCTGCTGTAACTTGCAGCTTGACGCTTGCGGCTTGCAGCTGTCCTTGAATCAGATGTCCAGCAACAGACGCGCCGGGTCTTCCAGCAGGTTCTTGATGGTCACCAGGAAGGTCACGGCTTCTTTACCGTCGATCAGGCGGTGATCGTAGGACAGCGCCAGATACATCATCGGACGGATGACGGCCTGGCCATTGATCGCCATAGGACGCTGCAGAATGTTGTGCATGCCCAGAATGGCCGCTTGCGGCGGATTGACGATAGGGGTCGACATCATCGAACCGAAAGTACCACCGTTGGTGATGGTGAAGGTACCGCCAGTCATCTCGTCGATGGACAGTTTGCCGTCACGGGCTTTCTTGCCGAAGGTGGCGATACCGCCTTCGATTTCAGCCAGGCTCATCTGCTCGGCGTTGCGCAGCACCGGAACCACCAGACCGCGATCGCTCGACACGGCAACGCCGACGTCGGCATAACCGTGATAAACGATGTCAGTGCCGTCGATCGAGGCGTTGACGGCCGGGTAGCGTTTCAGCGCTTCGGTCGCGGCTTTGACGAAGAACGACATGAAGCCCAGGCGTACGCCGTTATGGGACTTCTCGAACAGGTCCTTGTACTTCGAACGCAGGGCCATGACTTCGGTCATGTCGACTTCGTTGAAGGTGGTCAGCATCGCCATGTTCGACTGAGCTTCAACCAGACGCTCTGCCACCTTGGCGCGCAGACGGGTCATCGGCACGCGCTTCTCGGTGCGGTCGCCAACGGCAGCCACAGGCGCGGCGGCAGCAGGCTTGGCGGCAGGTGCAGCGGCCGGAGCGGATTGCTTCGCTTCGATGGCAGCAACAACGTCTTCCTTGGTCACGCGGCCGTCTTTGCCTGTGCCTTTGACGCTGGACAGGTTGATGCCGTTTTCTTCGGCCAGCTTGCGGGCGGCCGGAGCGCCGATGGCGTCTTCGTCACCGGAAGCGGCGGCAGGTGCAGCAGCAGCCTGGGCAGGCGCAGCAGCCGGAGCCGATGCAGCAGCGGCTGGAGCGGCGGCAGCGGCAGCACCGCCCTCTTCGATCGAGCCCAGCAGCTGGTTCGAGAGGACAGTGGCGCCCTCTTCGGCAACGATTGCGCCCAGTACGCCGTCAGCTTCGGCCAGTACTTCCAGCACAACCTTGTCGGTTTCGATATCAACGATAAGGTCGTCACGCTTGACGGCGTCGCCCGGTTTTTTGTGCCAGGTGGCAACGGTGCCGTCGGCAACGGATTCCGGGAAAGAGGGGGCTTTGATCTCAATAGCCATTATCTGTAATTCCTTTAATTCGGTTTCTAGTGCGCGAAGGCGTTAAACGGAAAACGCGTCTTTCAGCAGTTTTTCCTGCTGTTCGGCGTGCATCGAAGCGTATCCACAAGCAGGGGCAGCGGAGGCATCACGGCCGGCATACTCGAGAACGAGGTTGCGGTTGTGATTGCCGATGCTGCGGCGCAAGTGGTGCTGACTGCTGTACCAGGCGCCCTGGTTCATCGGTTCTTCCTGACACCAGACCACGTTGGTCAGGTTGGTATACGACGCGATAGCGTCCATCAGGTCGTCTTCCGGGAACGGATAGAGCTGCTCGAGACGCACGATGGCGATGTCTTCGCGGCCTTCGGCACGGCGCTTTTCCAGCAGGTCGTAGTAGACCTTGCCGCTGCACAGCACCAGACGCGTCACTTTCGCGGCATCGAGGGTGTCGATTTCCGGGATGACCGTCTGGAACGAGCCATGGGCCAGATCTTCCAGTGTGGACACGGCCAGCTTGTGGCGCAGCAACGACTTCGGCGTCAACACGATCAGCGGCTTGCGCAGCGGACGGATCACCTGACGGCGCAGCAGATGGTAGATCTGAGCCGGGGTGGTCGGTACGCAGACCTGGATGTTGTGCTCGGCGCACAATTGCAGGTAACGCTCAAGACGTGCCGATGAGTGCTCCGGCCCCTGCCCTTCGTAGCCATGGGGCAACAGCATGGTCAGGCCGCACAGACGGCCCCATTTGTGCTCGCCGCTGGTGATGAACTGGTCGATCACGACCTGTGCACCGTTGGCAAAGTCACCGAACTGGGCTTCCCAGATCACCAGCGCATTGGGCTGAGTGGTCGAGTAACCGTATTCGAACGCCAGCACGGCTTCTTCCGACAGGAAAGAGTCGTACAGGTCAAAGCGAGGCTGACCGGCGTACAGGTTCTGCAAAGGCACGTAGGTCGCGCCGTCTTTCTGGTTGTGCAGCACGGCGTGGCGGTGCGAGAACGTACCGCGACCAACGTCCTGCCCGGTGATGCGAACCTGATGCCCTTCGAACGCCAGCGTGGCGTAGGCCATGGTTTCGGCGTAACCCCAGTTGATCGGAAGGCCACCGACTTGCATCTTCTGGCGGTCTTCGTAGATTTTCTGGACCTGACGCTGAACCACGAAACCTTCCGGCACTTCCATCAGCTTGGCCGACAGTTCCTGCAGGGTCTTGAGGTCGAAACTGGTGTCGTGACGTGCAGTCCACGCGTGACCCAGGTACGGACGCCAGTCAACGAACAATTCCTTGTTCGGCTCTTTGACCAGGCTTTTGACAACGTGCATGCCGTTGTCCAGCGCGTTGCGGTACTCGTCGACCTTGGCCTGAGCGGCTTCGGCGTTGAGGATGCCGGCGGTGGCCAGTGCATCGGCATACAGCTCACGGGTGGTGCGCTGTTTGGCGATCTGCTGGTACATCAGCGGCTGGGTGCCACTCGGCTCATCGGCTTCGTTGTGACCGCGACGACGGTAGCAGACCAGATCGATGACCACGTCACGCTTGAACTGCATGCGGTAGTCGATCGCCAGCTGGGTCACGAACAACACGGCTTCCGGATCATCGCCATTCACATGGAGGATCGGCGCCTGAATCATCTTGGCAACGTCGGTCGCGTACTCGGTGGAACGCGAGTCTTCCTGCTTGCTGATGGTGAAGCCGACCTGGTTGTTGATCACGATGTGGATCGTGCCGCCGGTCTTGAAGCCGCGGGTCTGCGACATCTGGAAGGTTTCCAGCACCACACCTTGACCTGCGAACGCCGCGTCACCGTGAATCGAGATCGGCAGCACTTTCTCGCCAGTGGCGTCGTTGCGACGGTCCTGACGGGCACGCACCGAACCTTCAACCACAGGGGAAACGATTTCCAGGTGGGACGGGTTGAACGCCATCGCCAGGTGGACTTCGCCGCCGGTGGTCATCACGTTGGACGAGAAGCCTTGGTGATACTTGACGTCACCGGAGCCCAGCTCGACCTTCTTCTTGCCTTCGAACTCGTCGAACAGGTCGCGCGGATTCTTGCCGAAGGTGTTGACCAGCACGTTGAGACGGCCACGGTGGGCCATGCCGATGACAACTTCCTTGGTGCCGTAGGAACCGGAGCGCTGAATCAGCTCGTCGAGCATCGGAATCAGGCTTTCGCCGCCTTCCAGACCGAAACGCTTGGTGCCCGGGTATTTGGTGCCCAGGTACTTCTCCAGACCCTCGCCCGCCGTCACACGCTCGAGCAGATGGCTCTTGATGTCGGCGGAATAGGCAGGACGGCCACGCACGCTTTCGAGGCGCTGCATGAACCAGTTGCGCTGGTTGGAATCGACGATGTGCGTGAACTCGGCGCCGATGGTGCGGCAATATGTCTGCTGCAACGCTTCGACGATTTCGCGTAGGCTCGCTTCTTCTTTGCCGATGAACAGGTCGCCGGCACGGAATGTGGTATCGAGGTCAGCGTTGGTCAAACCGTAATGGTTGATCGACAGGTCAGCTGGCGCAGTACGCTTCCACAGACCCAGAGGATCGAGTTGCGCACCCTGATGGCCGCGCATACGGAATGCCTGGATAAGTCGCAGCACTTCAACTTGCTTCTTTTCATGCTCGCTGCTCACGCTGCCGGCAGAGACCGGTTGGGCGCGGCGCTGGTTTTTCCCCAGCAACACAAAATGATCGCGAACCGTAGAGTGCGATACATCGGTGGCAGTGCTGCCGTCAGCCGGCAACGTCTGAAAATAGGTGCGCCACTCTTCTGGCACAGCGTTAGGGTCGTGCAGGTAGAGCTCATAGAGCTCTTCCACATAGGCAGCGTTACCACCGGAAAGGTGGGCGCTGTTCCACATGCGCTGCATCACGCTTTCTTGCATGCTTGGTCACCCTCGATTAGGGGACACCATCGGCGTCGATGCCAGCGCAAACTTGAAAAGTCCATGTGCAGCGACTTCAAGTCACTAGGGATCACGCAGATAGTCCGGGTACCAGCCCGGATGCCCCTGCTGGTTTCATTTCTTCAAAATAAGAGCTGAAGCCCTGCGACAACTGCTCAGGTTAAAACTACGGCGCCGGTTGAAGCCTGCGCCGCAGCGTTTACGGGTGCTGCAGTAGCGGGTGCTGCGGTGTTACAGATGCGGCAAACTCAGACACCGCTTTTGAGCAGCATGTTGCGCACGTGACCGATAGCCTTGGTTGGGTTCAGGCCTTTCGGGCAAACGTTGACGCAGTTCATGATGCCGCGGCAGCGGAAAACACTGAACGGATCGTCCATCGACGCCAGACGCTCTTGGGTCCGGGTGTCGCGGCTGTCAGCCAGGAAACGATAGGCTTGCAGGATCGCGGCAGGACCCAGGAACTTGTCGGGGTTCCACCAGAAGGACGGGCAGGACGTCGAGCAGCAAGCGCACAGGATGCACTCGTACAGGCCGTCGAGTTTTTCCCGCTCTTCGGGGCTCTGCAGGCGCTCGATGGACGGAGCCGGCGTGTCGTTCTGCAGGAATGGCTTTACCTTCTCGTACTGCTTGTAGAAGATGCTCATGTCGACGGCGAGGTCGCGGATGACCGGCAGGCCAGGCAGTGGGCGAACCACCAGCTTGTTACCCTTGACCACAGCCGACAGCGGCGTGATGCAGGCCAGGCCGTTCTTGCCGTTGATGTTCATGCCGTCGGAACCGCACACGCCTTCGCGGCACGAGCGACGGTACGAGAAGCCCTCGTCCTGCTCTTTGATCAGAGCCAGCACATCCAGGACCATCAGGTCTTTGCCACCGGTGTCGACCTGGAAATCCTGCATGAACGGCGCGGCGTCCTGATCAGGGTTGTAGCGATAAACACTGACTTGCAACATGGCGGTCACCCTTAATAAGTCCGAATCTTAGGCTCAAAAGTCGGAACAGTTTTTGGCGAGAAGTTCACGGCACGCTTGGCTACGCGCTTGTCACCCGGGAAGTACAGGGTGTGACACAGCCAGTTCTCGTCGTCGCGATCTTCGAAGTCTTCACGGGCGTGAGCGCCACGGGACTCCTTGCGATGCTCTGCGGCGATCGCCGTTGCTTCAGCGACTTCCAGCAGGTTCTGCAGCTCCAGCGCTTCGATCCGGGCAGTGTTGAATGCCTGGCTCTTGTCGTTGATCTTGACGTTGGCGATGCGCGTGCGCAGGTCAGCCAGCTGGGCGATACCCTTCTGCATGTATTCGCCGGTACGGAACACACCGAAGTAGTTCTGCATGCAGCTTTGCAGCTCTTTGCGCAGGGTAGCGACGTCTTCGCCATCGGTGCGCGAGTTCAGGCCATTGAGGCGAGCCAGCGCAACGTCGATGTCGGTTTCGGAAGCGCGACGGTAGTCGACGCCTTCGTTGAGTGCCTGCTCCAGGTGCAGACCGGCAGCACGGCCGAACACCACCAGATCGAGCAGCGAGTTGCCGCCCAGACGGTTGGCACCGTGAACCGATACGCATGCCACTTCACCCACCGCGAACAGGCCCGGGATGATGGTGTCGACGCCAGCGGCGTCCTGGGTGATCGCCTGACCATGAATGTTGGTGGCAACGCCGCCCATCATGTAGTGGCAGGTCGGCACGACAGGGATTGGCGCAACGGCCGGATCGACGTGTGCGAAGGTCTTGGACAGTTCCATGATCCCTGGCAGACGGCTGTGCAGCACTTCCTCACCGAGGTGATCGAGCTTGAGCATCACGTGGTCGCCGTCAGGACCGCAACCGTTGCCGGCGATGATCTCTTTAACCATCGAGCGAGCCACAACGTCACGACCGGCAAGGTCCTTGGCGTTTGGCGCGTAACGCTCCATGAAACGCTCGCCGTGCTTGTTGATCAGGTAACCGCCTTCACCACGGCAGCCTTCGGTGACCAGTACACCTGCGCCAGCGATGCCGGTCGGGTGGAACTGCCACATTTCGATGTCCTGAACCGGTACACCGGCACGCAGCGCCATGCCCACGCCGTCGCCGGTGTTGATCAGGGCGTTGGTGGTGGAGGAGTAGATACGGCCAGCACCGCCAGTGGCCAGTACAGTCGCGTCAGCGCGAATGTAGGAGGTTTCACCGGTTTCGATGCAGATGGCGATGATGCCGACGAACGCACCGTCCTGGTTCTTCACCAGGTCAACGGCGTAGTACTCGTTGAGGAATACAGTGCCGGCCTTCAGGTTGGCCTGATACAGGGTGTGCAGCAGCGCGTGACCGGTACGGTCGGCAGCAGCACAGGTACGTGCAGCCTGACCGCCCTTGCCGAAGTCTTTCGACTGGCCGCCGAACGGACGCTGATAGATGCGTCCCTGTTCGGTACGGGAAAACGGCAGACCCATGTGCTCGAGCTCGAACACGGCTTCCGGGCCGACGGAACACATGTATTCGATAGCGTCCTGGTCACCGATGTAGTCGGAGCCCTTGACGGTATCGTACATGTGCCAGCGCCAGTCATCGTTCGGATCAGCCGAAGCGATGGCGCAGGTGATGCCACCCTGTGCGGAAACGGTGTGGGAGCGAGTCGGGAAAACCTTGGTGACTACAGCGGTCTTGTGGCCGCCCTGAGCCAACTGCAATGCGGCACGCATGCCCGCACCGCCGCCGCCAATGATAATGGCGTCGAATGAAAGCGTATTAATGTTAGCCATGAATCAGATACCCCAAAGAATCTGCACACCCCAGACGAAGTAAGCGAACATCGCAATGCCGCACACCGCCTGAAAAAGGAAACGCACCACTGTCGCGGAGTTGCCCAGCGCCATCGGCGTCAGGTAATCGGTCGCGATGGTCCACATGCCAACCCAGGCGTGAGCCGCCAGGGCAACAAGGGCCAACAGGCTGAAGATGCGCATTGCGTTATGGGAGAACAGCGCGTGCCACGTGGCGAAATCAAGGCCAGGGTGCGCGATCAGGTACCCGATCAGGAAAATGAAATAAGCCGCGAGTACGACGGCGGAGACGCGTTGCGCCATCCAGTCATACAGGCCCGAACGAGAAAGGTTAGTGACGTTGGTTACCATATCCACACTCCTGCCAGAACGATCACCACCACAGACACGGCGATAACAATTTGAGAGCCTCGCTTGCCGCCTTCCAGCGTCTCGCCGATGCCCGTGTCCATGATCAGATGACGGACGCCCGCCACCAGGTGATAAAGCAGTGCGGACAGAAGAGCCCAGATCACGAACTTGGCCAGCGGACTGGTCAGTCCCGCTTTCACCGACGCGAAGCCTTCCTCGGAGTCGAGCGACAGGTCCAATGCATAAAGCATGATGGCAATGCCGACGAAGAGGATGACACCGGAAATACGGTGAAGGATGGACGTGTAAGCAGTGATAGGGAGTTTGATGGTCCTTAGGTCTAGGTTTACAGGTCGTTGGCTTTTCACGGCTTTTTTTCACACTGAAGAGCCCTAACACTCAGGGCAAGTTGTTGGGAAGTGTACTGGTCAGGTACCCACTACCCAGGAAGTGACCAACCCCGTTGAATCAGGCCTGAAAGCCCCTGGCGGTCGGACGCCGAGTATAGACAGTTAGCCCGCTAATGACAACGCGCAGACCCTGTCCCAAGGGTGGATTGCTTTAGCCCGATAATTGGCGTAAATGGCCCGTAATTTCGACGAAAACCATGGCTTAAAGCCCTCTGCTACAAGACTTTTGGCAAATTGACTTTAGAATTTATCTCACTATAGTGATGCGGGCCCTGCGTGGGGGGTCTGTCTGATGATTTGAAGCATAATTAGGAGGCCACATGGCTGATAAAAAAGCGCAGTTGATCATCGAGGGCGCAGCCCCCGTCGAGCTGCCCATTCTGACCGGCACCGTTGGTCCCGATGTTATCGACGTACGCGGCCTGACTGCCACCGGACGCTTCACATTCGACCCAGGCTTCATGTCCACCGCCTCATGCGAATCGAAGATCACCTATATCGATGGTGACAACGGCATTCTGCTGCATCGCGGCTACCCGATCGAACAGCTGGCCGAGCAATCGGACTACCTGGAAACCTGCTACCTGTTGCTTAACGGCGAGCTGCCAACCGCCGAGCAAAAAGCCGAATTCGTCGTCACCGTGAAGAATCACACCATGGTGCACGAGCAACTGAAGACCTTCTTCAACGGTTTCCGCCGCGACGCCCACCCGATGGCCGTCATGTGCGGTGTGGTTGGCGCCCTGTCGGCGTTCTACCACGACTCCCTGGACATCAATAACCCGCAGCACCGGGAAATCTCCGCGATCCGCCTGGTCGCCAAGATGCCGACCCTGGCCGCGATGGTTTACAAGTACTCCATGGGTCAACCCATGATGTACCCGCGCAACGACCTCAGCTACGCGGAAAACTTCCTGCACATGATGTTCAACACGCCGTGCGAGATCAAACCGATCAGCCCGACGCTGGCCAAGGCCATGGACCGGATCTTCATCCTTCACGCCGACCACGAACAGAACGCCTCGACGTCCACCGTGCGCATGGCAGGCTCTTCGGGCGCCAACCCGTTTGCCTGTATCGCAGCCGGTATCGCCGCGCTCTGGGGCCCTGCCCACGGCGGCGCCAACGAAGCTGTGCTGACCATGCTCGATGAGATTGGCGATGTGTCCAACATCGACACCTACATCGCCAAGGCCAAGGACAAGAACGATCCGTTCAAGCTGATGGGCTTTGGCCACCGGGTTTACAAGAACCGTGACCCGCGCGCCACCGTGATGAAGCAGACCTGCGACGAAGTCCTGCGCGAGCTGGGCATCACCAACGACCCGCAGCTCGAACTGGCCATGCGTCTTGAAGAGATCGCCCTGACCGACCCTTACTTCATCGAACGCTCGCTGTACCCGAACGTGGACTTCTACTCGGGCATCATCCTCAAGGCGATCGGCATCCCGACCAGTATGTTCACCGTGATTTTCGCCCTGGCGCGAACCGTCGGCTGGATCTCCCACTGGAAGGAAATGCTGTCGAGCCCTTACAAGATCGGCCGTCCACGCCAGCTGTACACCGGCGAAGTGTCGCGGGACATCGTTCCGCTGGCCGAGCGCAAGTAACTCGGCAGCACCTGCCAAGACGCAAAAAAGGCTGCCCTCGGGCAGCCTTTTTAGTGCGTGGCGTCAGCGTCGGGCGCGAACTGGTCAGTTCTTCTCTGCACGCTCCTTGAGCGCCTTGAGCGTATTGAACGGCGCGTCCACCACGAACTTGTTCGCCAGCCACGACGGCACGCTGCCGCCCGGCTCGGTGTGCACCTGATAGGTGACCTCGGTCAGATTCTCGCCTTTGGGCACGAACTTCCAGAACCCCTCGACCTGCGCCACCCGCACAAAGCCCTTCTCTTCCGGGATGTACTTGGGGTCGCCTTCCAACTGACGGGTCATGCTGCCATCGGCGCCCTCCACTGTGGTGACCTTCAGCACCGAGTCCCGGGGCGTGACCGGCCAGGGCGTATTGAACTGGGAATAGGTCCAGGTCTTGTCGCCCTCATGCTTGAGTATCTTCTGCAGTTTGCATTCGTGAATCCAGGCACAGGCGCTGACCACGTCTTCCTGCAACGCCCGGAGCTTGCCGATGCTCGCCTTGATGGTGGTCACGCCCTGATAGGCCTTGTACTGCGACCCGGGGAATTCGCTGAGTGAGACCTTGATCCCCTCCTCGTTCTTCGCGACTTTCCACTCCTCAGCCTGCGCCGAAGCCGCCACCCATACAGTCAGTCCCAACCCGAAAGCAATGCGGTACAGCGAACTCATATGTTGTTCCTTATTGTTGAAGTTCAGTCGTGCCTCGGCCGCAACTCACGCCACCGATGTCATCTTTTCCCACCAGCCAATCAGCCGGATCGCATCCTCGGGACCGCTGCCACACACTTCGGGCTCCGCTGCAAACTGGCCACATACCGCCGGCCTTCCCGGCTGCCCGAAGATTGCGCAGAGCATGTCCACCGACAGGTGCAGGCAGCGCATGCCGGCAGGTTTGCCGTTGGGCATTCCAGGGATCGGTGATGTGATGGACGGCGCGATGCAGCACGCGCCGCAGCCTGAACGGCATTCCATGGAGAGAACCTGTGTGGCAGTGAGGACGATGGCAGGATCTTACGCGCTAAAACACACGTTTGAAAATCAGGTCCTGCGACAGCGCCGTGCGCTCATCACTTTTTAAAGGTGAAATCCAAAGCAGCGCCTTCGACGTCCTTGCGTGCCTCATTACGCAACTGCAAATCCATTTCATTGCTCAGCAGACGGCCTTGCATCTGGAAGTCTGGGTCCGCATCCGCATCCGGGAACATTTTAGGCAGCAGCGGCTTGGCCCCAGTTGACTGGGCTTTGGACTTTGACGCCGAGGAGATCACATTCGCCGGAGGGGTCAGTTGCTTAACCATCTCGGGCGGCAGACTCAGGTCGAGGGGCACCTTGTTCAGGCGGGTCTCCTTGACCACTTGAGACGCCGATTTACTCTTGCTGGCCACCGGCGCACGCCGCGCGACTTCGGCATTATCCGCTTTGACCTTGGCAGATTTGGCGTTCGTGCCAGCGGACTTACCGTCCCCAGCCTTGACATCGGTGACCTCCCGCGGCGCTCCAGCCGACGCCTTACCCGACGCGACTACAGGCACGGCAGGAATGTTCGGCGCCAGCGCATGGACCGCTGGCGCATCCGCAGCAGGCTTGTCCGCCAGCGCAGGCGCGGACTCAGGCTCTGACGCTGGCTTCGCTGCTTTAGCAGCTTCGGCCGGCGCAGCGGCACCCGCAGCAGGCGCAGAAGCGGTAGCTTTCGCCGGCGGGGTGGGCGCTTTATCGGCATCACAGGCGCTCAGCAACACCAACAACATCACACTTAAACAACGCAGTGATTTCATAGTCTGAACGGCAGTAAGTAAGACAGGGGCCATATGCTGGCCCGTTGCACGGCGGCTGACAAGTTCCCTGTCAGCCTCCCTCGATAGTATGGAAAGCTGGCGGCCCTACGAGTTCACCAGGATTGCCCGGCATCCTGGCATAACTGCTTGGCGAGCATGCCCACCGTCATCAACGCCCTCTCCGCTTCACGGTTCCACGGCAGCCCGCAATTCAGGCGAATGCAGTGGTTGAACTGCTCGGTATTACTGAAGATCAGGCCCGGCGCGATGCTGATGCCTTGCTCCAGCGCGCGCACGTGCAACTCTTGAGTGTTTACCCGCCCCGGGAGGCTGATCCACAGGATGAACCCGCCCGCAGGCCGGCTGATCTGCGTGCCTTCGGGGAACATTTGCTGCACGGCGAGCTGGAAGGCGCTCAGATTCTTGCGGTGCTCCTGACGGATAAAGCGCAAGTGCCGGTCATACCCGCCGTTTTCGAGGTAGGACGCCACCGCCATCTGCGTCACGCTGCACGCCGAATGGGTGCTGAAGGTTTGCAGGCGCTGGATTTCCGCCTGGTATTTCCCGGCGATCATCCAGCCGATCCGCACGCCCGGCGACAGGGTCTTGGAGAAGCTGGAGCAGTAAATGACGTGGCCCAGCCGGTCGAACGCCTTCAACGCCTTGGTCTTGTTCTGCTCGTACATCAGTTCGCCGTAGATGTCGTCCTCGATGATTTGGATGTCGAAATCCGAGGCCAGGCGCAGCAGGTGTTTCTGCCGCTCTTCCGGCATGGTGCTGCCCAGCGGGTTGCTCAGCCGCGACGTCATCACCAGGGCCTTGATCGACCACTGATTGGCCGCCAGTTGCAGCGCTTCCAGGCTGATCCCGGTGTTGGGGTCGCTGGGGATTTCGATGACCTTCAAGCCAAGCAGATCGGCCAGTTGCAGCAGGCCGTAATAGGTTGGGGATTCTGCAGCGATCAGGTCACCGGGGCTGGTCAGCACCCGCAGCGACATCTGCAGCGCATCGACGCAACCGTGGGTGATCACCACTTCCGAGGGGTCGATCACCACGCCGGCGTCGCGCATCCGGATCGCCACTTGCCGGCGCAGCGGCTCGAAGCCTGGGCTGAACATGTAGTTGAATGCGCGGGGGCTTTGAAACCGGGTGACCTTGGCCAGTTGCTGATGCAACGCGCGCAGCGGCAAGTAATCGATGTGCGGGACAGCAGCGCCAAACGCGAACACCCCTTCACGCCGCGCTTCGACCAGCACCTGCTGAATGATGCTGGCGCGGGTGACCAGGCCGGGACGCTCAACCCGCGCGATATCGGGGGTCGCCGCCGTGAGGGCCGGAGTTTGATGCACGTAGTACCCGGACTGGGGCCGCGCGCGGATCAAACCCTGATCTTCAAGGTTGGCATAGGCCTGGAGGACGGTGGCATGGCTGACGTTGAGCTGGGAGCTCATCTTGCGCACGGAGGGCACGCGTTCGCCTGGCTGGTACACGCCCCGGCGAATGTCTTCGGCCAGCTGCTGGGCGATGCGTTGGTACAGCAACAGACTGGTCATTTCGCGTCCCTCGATCCCGTGCCTTGATCATGCGTGCGGTGACCAAAGGAGAAGGATCACCGGAACAGTTCAGAAGTGTACGGTGACAGTTCCTGTTCCGGCTAGAGGGCGCGGTGTTTGAATCACTCGGATTGTGACAGTCCGCTGCTCTTCAACGAGGCGCGCTCAGATGCCCCTTGTCGTCCGAGAAGACGATTTCGACACGGCGGTTCTGGGCGCGGCCGCTTTCAGAGGCGTTCGAGTCCACCGAGTACTGATCGCCGTAGCCTTCGACCTGAATGCGATCTTCCTCGATGCCTAGATCAGACAGCACGTCAGCGACGGCCTGTGCCCGGTCTTTCGAAAGCGCGAGGTTTACCTCACTATCGCCGGTGCTGTCGGTGTAGCCCTCGATGCGCACGACGCGCTTGGGATTGAATTGCAGGAACTGCACGACCTTCAGTACCGTGCGGTTGGCCGAGCTTTTCAGTTCGGCGCGGCCGGTATCGAAGAGCATGTCGCCGAGGGTCATCACCAGCCCCCGCTCATTCTGCTGCGTCGACAGGCTGATCACCTGATCTTCGGCCCACTTGCCCTGTTGCTGGGCGCCGGCCAGCTTGGCCTCGCGCAAGGCCAACTGCAGGCGCTGACGTTCCAGCTCCAGTCGCGCGAGCTTTTCCTGATTCAGCAGCAACTTGCTGTGCTCCCGGGCGATCGCGCTGTAACGGCTGCTCAGGTACGCGTAATGACTGACGTCGTCAGCGCTGCCGATGTAGCTCGACAGGCGCTCGGCCCGGCCCAGCAATTCACCGGCACGGATCACGTCCTTCGGCGCGCTGCGCAGGACGTTGGTGTCTTCCTTGACCTTCTGGTAATCGGCAACGGCGCCCTGCAACGCCTGTTCACTGCTCTGGTGGCCGGCACAGCCAGCAAGACCGGCACTGGCCAGCAAAAGGCCGAGACTGAGGCTTCGCGCAACGGCATTCATTGGCCAGCCCCCAGCTGCTTGCGCAGACGCTCGAGGCGGGTGTTGACCTGGGCCACCTGTGCTTCACTCTTCTGCGTCAGCACACGGGCCTCCGCCAGACGAGCGTCCAGCTCGGCCTGCTCAGCCTGCATGCGCGCGTCCTTGTAGGACTTGTCCGCCATGTCGACGCGGGCCTGGGTCAGCTTGGTCTGCGCTGTCACCAGGTCCGGTTCTTCATCCGTAGCGCCGACCGCGGTGGCCTGGGTGACAGCCTGTTCGGTAAGTTTGAGTTGTTCGGTGGGCGCTGGGTCGTTGGCACAGCCGACGAGAGCGACGAGCACGACAGCGGCGAATACAGGCTGGATTTTCAAAAGAAAGCTCAAAACACATTCCTACTGATGGAGGGCGCTACCGGACTGCTGCAACTGGATTTTCCACAGGTCCAGGTTGCGCGTGACGGCTTCACTGGAGCGACCGGAAGCGGCCAATTCTGTCATTTTTTTCGCCAGCTGTCCGCGCAGCCATGGATCGTTGCAGGCGGAGTTGAACGACAGCGCCAGATAAAAGCCCGGACGATCGAGGGTCAGGGGCTGGGTTTGCAGGTCTTTGGCGATGTTCAGCGCCTGAGTCACGGCCATCCCCGCATAGCGGCCGGCCAGGACGAATTCGACCTGCCCCGCCGCCAGTTTCTGAAAGGCCTGGAGAAGACTGGCCTGCCTCTCCAGCGTCAGGTGCGCCTTGATCGCCTCATCGAACCCCGGTGTCACGCGGGTTTTTTCAGACATGGCGCCGGGATGGCTCTGCAGATCGGCCAGCGAATTGAACGGCTGCTCATGGCCGGTGCGGGTCCAGACCATGATCTCGTTCTGGGCGATGGGCGGGTGGATGAAATCCAGGGATTCCAGCTCGGCGCTGTTGAGGGGCGTGTCCGCCAGCATGTCCATGCGCCCGGTGCGCACCTCTTCCAGGGCCTGGCTGCGCTTGCCGCCATACAGCAGCTCGACCTTGACGCCGATCTGTTGCGCGACTTCCTTGAGCAGGTCGGCATTGGCGCCCATCAGGTGCTTGGGGTCCTGCGGGTCGCGCCACAGGTACGGCGGCGCGTCCGGGCTGCCGGTGACAATCAGCCGGTCACACTTGCCCGCAGACCAGGCCAGCGACGGCAGCAACAGCAACCCGCCCAGCAGTGAAGCCAGCGTTTGCTTTGGCGACAACATGACAACGTCCTTTTTGAGCCCATAAAAAAAACCCGCCAGCCCCGACTGCCTGAGCGCTGGTTCATCGAGTGAACGATGACCGGCGCTCAGGCAGCCCGAACGAACGGGTTCTCTTTATAAGTCAGGGAAGTGGATTAAACCAGCTTCTCCAGCTCGGGGATCGCTTCGAACAGGTCCGCCACGAGGCCGTAATCGGCCACCTGGAAGATCGGTGCTTCTTCGTCCTTGTTGATCGCCACGATCACCTTGGAGTCTTTCATGCCGGCCAGATGCTGGATCGCGCCGGAGATGCCGACCGCAATGTACAGCTGCGGCGCGACGATCTTGCCGGTCTGGCCAACCTGCATGTCGTTGGGCACGAAGCCTGCGTCGACGGCCGCGCGGGAAGCGCCAACAGCCGCACCCAGCTTGTCAGCCAAGGTGTACAGGTGTTTGAAGTTGTCGCCGTTCTGCATGCCACGGCCGCCGGAAACGACAATCTTGGCAGCGGTCAGCTCCGGACGATCGGACTTGGCCAGCTCTTCGCTGACAAAGGACGATTTGCCCGCATCATGGGCCGCGCTGACGGCTTCAACCGAAGCAGAACCGCCTTCCGCTGCAACGGCGTCAAAGCCGGTGGCGCGAACGGTGATGACTTTCACGGCTGCCGACGACTGAACGGTCGCAATGGCGTTACCCGCGTAGATCGGGCGCTTGAAGGTGTCAGCGCTTTCGACCGAGATGATCTCGGAGATCTGGTCGACGTCCAGTTGGGCAGCAACACGCGGCAGGATGTTCTTGCCGTTGGAGGTTGCAGCGGCCAGCACGTGGCTGCAGGCCGAAGCCAGCTCGACGACCAGCGGGGCAACGTTTTCCGGCAACTGGTGTTCATACGCTGCGTGGTCAGCCACGAGGACCTTGGACACGCCTGCGATTTTTGCAACTGCTTCGCCGACGGCACCGACATTCAGACCGGCGACCAGAACGTGAATGTCACCACCGATCTTGGTGGCCGCGGCAACGGTATTGAGAGTGGCGGGAGCGATTGCGCCGTTTTCGTGCTCAGCGATAACCAGGGTCGTCATCAGATCACCTTCGCTTCGTTTTTCAGTTTATCAACCAGTTCAGCAACCGACTTGACCTTGATGCCTGCGCTGCGGGCAGCCGGCGCTTCAACCTTCAGGGTCTTGTTGGTGGACGCAATCGAAACGCCCAACGCATCAGGGGTCAGCACTTCGAGGGGCTTTTTCTTGGCTTTCATGATGTTCGGCAGCGACGCGTAGCGCGGCTCGTTCAAACGCAGGTCGGTGGTGACGATGGCCGGCAGCTTGAGGGAAACGGTCTGCGCGCCAGCGTCGATTTCACGGGTGACGTTGACGCTGTCGCCGGACACTTCGACTTTGGACGCGAAGGTGCCCTGGGCATAACCGCTCAGCGCAGCCAGCATCTGGCCAGTCTGGTTGTTGTCGCTGTCGATCGCCTGCTTGCCGAGAATGACCAGCTGCGGTTGTTCTTTGTCGACAACGGCCTTCAATAACTTGGCCACGGCCAGGGAGGTCAGTTCGTCAGCGGATTCCACGAGGATGGCGCGATCGGCACCCAGTGCCAACGCGGTACGCAGTTGCTCCTGGGCGGTGGTCGGGCCGATGGAAACGACGACGATCTCGGTCGCAACGCCTTTCTCTTTCAGGCGGACGGCTTCTTCTACCGCGATCTCGCAGAAGGGGTTCATCGACATTTTAACGTTGGCGAGATCGACGCCGGAGTTGTCCGCTTTGACGCGAACCTTGACGTTGTAGTCGACCACTCGTTTGACAGCTACAAGAACCTTCATGGATTCCTCGTTTCTCTCCGGTGAAAAGAAAATCGCCAGGCCTTGCCCGGCGATGGGTACTCGTCAGTGTAAAGAACACCTGTGAAAACAACGTATTCGTGGTTGGTGAATGCTGATATCAGCAAAAGCGGCCACGCTACGGCGGCAATCCAAGCCAGACGTTGCCCGCCCGTGTAAACTGCAGCGCGCCGCAGGCCTGGGGCTGAGGGTTGCGCGGGGGCGATGCTCACGTTGCTTTTAGCGGTGTTCTGCTACCGACAGTTTGCACGCAGCCGACAAGGCCGGCGGCCAACTGTAGCGAGCGCAAAACCGCCCGTATCTTGACCGCAACGCCGGGTCGGGTCAATACGACATAAACGCCAGTCACAAGCCGTCTCACCATGATTTATCTGGGTTTCGGCCGATTCAAACAAACGTTTGTATTGGACCTGCGAGGTGGTGTAGATATAATGCGCGCCTTCAAGACGACACCCGGATAAATGAGCTTCCGGGGGTCGGTTTTAGCCATCTATAAAAATACGCCTAAAAAATACGCCGTTGAGCCTTGAGTAGGAGATAGCCTGTGGAACGCGAATTTATGGAGTTCGACGTCGTCATCGTCGGAGCCGGGCCCGCCGGGCTGTCTGCCGCTTGCCGCCTGAAACAGAGAGCCGCTGACGCCGGTCAGGAAATTAGCGTCTGCGTGGTGGAAAAAGGCTCCGAGGTCGGTGCTCACATCCTTTCCGGCGCAGTGTTCGAACCCCGCGCCCTCAACGAGCTGTTCCCCGACTGGAAAGCCTTGGGCGCCCCGCTCAATACCCCGGTCAAAAGCGACGACATCTATGTGCTGACCGGTGCGGACGCCAGCCAGAAAGTCCCGGGCGTGTTCGTGCCCAAGACCATGCACAACGAAGGCAACTACATCATCTCCCTGGGCAACCTGTGCCGCTGGTTGGCACAGCAGGCCGAGAACCTCGGCGTCGAAATCTACCCGGGCTTCGCGGCTCAGGAAGCGCTGATCGATGAGACCGGCGTGGTGCGCGGGATTCTCACCGGTGATCTGGGCGTCGACCGTGAAGGCAATCCGAAAGAAGGCCTGTACACACCCGGTATGGAACTGCGCGGCAAGTACACGCTGTTCGCCGAAGGCTGCCGTGGTCACATCGGCAAGCAACTGATCAATCGCTTCAAGCTGGACAGTGAGGCCGACGCCCAGCACTACGGCATCGGCTTGAAGGAAATCTGGGAAGTCGATCCGGCCAAACATCAGCCGGGCCTGGTGGTTCACACCGCCGGCTGGCCGCTGGATATCATGGGCACCGAAAACACCGGCGGCTCGTTCCTTTACCACCTGGAAAACAATCAGGTCGTGGTCGGCCTGATCGTCGACCTCTCCTACGCCAACCCTTACCTGTCGCCGTTCGACGAATTCCAGCGCCTCAAGCACCACCCGGTCATCAAGCAGTACCTGGAAGGCGGCAAGCGCATCAGCTACGGCGCACGGGCCATCTGCAAGGGCGGCCTGAATTCGCTGCCGAAGATGGTGTTCCCCGGCGGTGCGCTGATCGGTTGCGACCTGGGCACGCTGAACTTCGCCAAGATCAAGGGCAGCCACACCGCCATGAAATCCGGCATGCTCGCCGCCGAAGCGGTGGCGGATGCGCTGTTTGCCGGCAACGAGGGTGGTGACACGCTCAACGGCTACGTCGAGGGCTTCAAGGCCAGCTGGCTGCACGAAGAACTGTTTGCCAGTCGTAACTTCGGCGCGGCGGTGCACAAGTTCGGCGCGATCTTCGGCGGCGCGTTCAACTTCGTCGACCAGAACCTGTTTGGCGGCAAGATCCCCTTCACCCTGCGTGACACCACGCCGGACTATGCGTGCATGAAGCTGGCGGCCGACTCGAAGAAGATCGACTACCCGAAACCCGACGGCAAGCTGAGCTTCGACAAGCTGAGTTCGGTGTTCATCTCCGGTACCAACCACGAAGAAGAGCAGCCGTGCCACCTGAAGCTGAAGGATCCGAGCATCCCGATCAGCGTCAACCTGCCCAAGTACGACGAGCCTGCCCAGCGTTACTGCCCGGCGGGGGTTTACGAGGTGGTGACCCAGGAAGACGGCGCCAAGCGCTTCCAGATCAACGCGCAGAACTGCGTCCACTGCAAAACCTGTGACATCAAGGATCCGTCGCAGAACATCACGTGGGTAGCACCGGAAGGCGCAGGCGGCCCGACCTATCCCAATATGTAAGAGAAGCGGCAAGCTTCAAGCTTTGAGCTGCAAGCTTCCCGGCTAAAGCCGGTCCTACTGACACTGCGCGCGTTCAGTGGGACCGGCTTTAGCCGGGAAAGCGTCAGGGGCCACATCGCACAATTGATGGTGCACACACTGGCCTCTTCCCGACTGAAGCCGGTCCCACAAAGACACCGCGTAACCTTCGTAGGACCGGCTTTAGCCGGGAAGCTCTTGAGGTTCAGCGTCACCCCTCACGCTGATATCTTCAGCCGCTCGCCCTCTTCCCCCGGATTGCGTTCGAAGTAGCGTTTGTACTCGCGACTGAATTGCGACGTGCTCTGATACCCGACCTTGTGCGCCACCTGCGCCACGCCCATGCCCTCGCCGATGAGCATCTGCTGAGCCTTGAGCAGCCGCACGCGTTTCAAGTACTGGACGGGTGACAGCAGCGTGCTGCGCTTGAAATGCTCATGGAAGGTCGAGGCGCTCATATTGGCGCAGCGGGCCAGATCCTCGACACTCAAGGCCTGATCATAGTGGTCGCGCAGATGCTGCAGTGACGCGGCAATGCGCGCGAAGTGGCCGGTCTGCTCGACCAATGCCCGCAGCACCCCGGCCTGGGGACCGCGCAACGCGGCGTACACCACCTCCCTGACCCGCGCCTGGCCCATCACTTGTGCGTCCAGCGGATCGTGCAGGCAGCGCAATAGCCGCTCGACACTCTCACGCATCGGCGCATCCAGCTCGGCGGAGGTCATGGATTCCGGCGTCTGCGCCTTGACCTTGACGTTCGGCGCCTCGCCCATGGCATGCACCAGCTCGCCCAGCAGCGCGCGATCGATTGACACGGCGACGCCATACATCGGCGCCTCGGCCGTGGCGAAGGTTTCGCACATGAACGGCACCGACAACGCCTGCACCAGATAATGACCGGCGCCGTATTCCAGCGTTCGCGGGCCCAGGCGCGCGAGCTTGCTGCCCTGGGCAATGATCACCAGACTCGGTTCATAGATCTGCGGGCTGCTGGCGACGTAGTAATCCCAGGACATCGCCTGCACGCCCGAGACGCGGGTGTCGACGAAACCCGGGCGCGACGCCAGCGGTTTGATGAGGGCGACCAACTCGGCGTTGGCATCGGAATGGGAAAGAGGAGACATGGGCAGCCGTACGGAGGATTTGACACCGCCATCATCGCAGATCAGCGGCGTGACGCCCTATTCGATTCGTGAAATCCGGAGGATCAGGCATGACAGGCGGAGGAATGACCATGGCCGGCAATGCCCTGCCTGGGGACAATGCACCGCCTCAACCGTCATTGTTTCTGCGAGGTTCTTCATGTACACAGCCATCGGTTACGCCGCCCAGTCCGCCACCGCCCCCCTCGCCCCTATGACGTTCAGCCGCCGCAACCCGCGGCCGGACGACGTGGCCATCGAGATTCTGTACTGCGGCGTCTGCCACTCCGACATCCACCAGGCGCGCAACGAGTGGGGCATCGCCGTGTACCCGCTGATGCCGGGCCACGAGATCGTCGGCAAAGTCACCGAAGTCGGCGCCAATGTCAGCAAGCACAAAGTCGGCGATCTGGTCGGCGTCGGTTGCATGGTCGACTCCTGCCGTCAGTGTGAAGCCTGCGCGCAGGACCTCGAGCAGTATTGCCTCGAAGGCGCGACCATGACCTACGCCACCCCCGACCGCGTCGACGGCAGCAACACCATGGGCGGCTACTCCAACAGCATCGTGGTCAGCGAGCACTTCGTCGTGCGTATCCCGGAGAAACTCGACCTGGCCGCCGCGGCGCCCATCCTGTGTGCCGGCATCACCACCTACTCGCCACTCAAGCATTACGGCGTCAAGGCCGGCGACAAAGTGGGCGTACTGGGCATGGGCGGTCTGGGCCACATGGGCATCAAGTTCGCCAAGGCCATGGGCGCGGAAGTGACGCTGTTCACCCGTTCGGCGAGCAAGGCCGAAGAAGGTCGTCGCCAGGGCGCCGATCACGTCATCGTCTCGACCGATGCCGAGCAGATGAAAGCCGCTGCCGGTCACTTCGACTTCCTGCTGGACACCATTCCGGTGCAGCACGATTTGAACCCCTATCTGGAAACCCTGAGTTTTGACGGCGTGCACATTCTCGTCGGCCTGATCGAACCCGTCGACCCGGCGCTGCATGCGGCCAACCTGGTGATGAAGCGCCGCGTGCTGGCGGGCTCACTGATTGGCGGCATCGCCGAGACCCAGGAAGTCCTGGATTTCTGCGCCGAGCACGGCATCACCTGTGACATCGAGATGCTCGACATCAAGAACATCAACGAAGCGTACAGCCGCATGATCGCGGGCGATGTGAAGTACCGTTTCGTGATTGATATGGCCACGTTGAAGGCCTGATCCACCGGTTCGCCCCGCGCAATGCGGGGCGACACGCTAGCCGCCCAGTTCCGCCGACAACCTTGCCGCCGCGTCCTTGATCACCGGCACCAGGTCGGCCATCTTTTCCAGCGGCATGTACGGCACGGTGCTGGCGATGCTGATGCCGGCGACAATCTGCTTGCTGGCATCACGCACCGGCGCCGCCACACAGCGGATCGACGGTTCGTTGTCTTCCAGATCGAACGCATAGCCGCCCTGTACGTACTCGTGCATACGCGCCTGCACCTGCTCCCAGGTCTGTTCTTCGTGGGCCGGCCACAACGGGTTCTTGCCGGTGGTCGGCACACTGATTTCGTACAGCCGTCGCCATTCGCTTACCGGACTGTCCAGCAGCAATGCCTTGCCGATGCCGGTGCGCGCCAGCGGCATGCGATGGCCCACCCGCGATCGCATCTCCGGGCCATTGCGCCCGGGATTTTTATGCAGGTACAAGACCTCGTCGCCATCGCGCATGGCCAGGTGCACGGTGTCCCCGGTGAGTGCCGACAGTTCGTCGAGAAAGGGTCTGGCCAGCACCAGCAGCGGCACTTCTTCCCGAGCCTGAAACCCCAGCTCGATCAATCTCGGCCCGAGCACATACCCCACCTGCGGCAACACCCGCAGGTAGCGCTCCTCCACCAGACAACTGGCGAGCCGGTGGGTGGTGCTGCGGGTGGTGCCGATCAACCGGGCGATTTCCTTGAGGTCGCGAGCGCCGCTGGCGACCGCCTGAATCACGCCCAAGCCACGAATCAGCGTTTGCGTACCGGTGGGTGCAGGGTCTTTGCCAGTGACGGCGGTGTCGGATGCATCTTGCATGGCGCGCCTTATCGAATCAGAAAACCGGCGCCATTATCGTCGCCAGCCTTGAAGCCTGCCAGCGCTGTGCAGAATTTGCTCGGCGTCGGCGCAGGGTCATACCCACTCGATGCGTTCGACCTTGCCCACCAACAGGATGTAGGACAACGCGCCGTACGCACGCTCGAAGACCACCGCATTCTCCCCAAGATTCACCTTGGTAGCACGCGTCTGAGGGCAGATAATTAAGCCGTTTCGATGACCAAGGATTCCGCAGGCATGAGGCAAAAAGTTCTGAGACTTTCGCAAAATCACCATGGCCGTGACTTTGTCGTAGGTGACATTCACTTCAAAACCACCGACTTGTACAAAGGCCTGCGCAAACTCGGCTTTGACAGCCAGACTGACCGAGTCATCGGCGTCGGCGACCTCATTGATCGCGGCCCGGGCGTGCTCGAAGGGCTCAAGCTTTTGGGCGAGCCGTGGTTTTTCACGGTAATGGGTAACCATGAACAGATGCTGATTCGGGCTTACCGTGAAAACCCGGACGCTCGTTATGTCTCTCATGGGGCTGGTTGGTGGGCAACCGTCGCCGATGAGTCGAAAGAGATGATCATCGTCAAGCTTGAGACCCTCCCTACCCTCATTGAGATCGAATCACCCCGTGGGGTCGTGGGCGTTGTACATGGGGATGTACCGAGAGGCTTGTCCTGGCAGGGGTTCGTCAACGATATCGACAACGCGCAAGTCGAAGAAATAGCCCTCTGGGGGCGAGAGCGGATCAAAAAGCATTACCGTCAAGGCGTCGCCGGCGTTTGGCGTGTTTGCACGGGTCACACGTGGATTCCAGAGCCGTTACGCCTCGGGAACGTGCTCGCGCTGGATTGCACCGGAGGCGGTGACGGGCCTCTGGGGATTTACTGCGTGCAGGAAGACACCCTCTATGTCGACGGTCTTTCCGTGGCGCTTGACCAAGCTGAAGTTTTCACGGAGTTGCTTAACGATCTAGAGCGCACGCAGGCAGAACTCAACAGCATGTTGAGTGCGAGCACGCTCATCGAATCCCAACGCCTGAGTCGTAAGGCTGAAGATTTGGCGGCTCGGGCGAATACTGCCTGGCTTGCACTGCAGCCTGAGGTCGAAGCGTCTCAGAAGCTCTTGAATGAGCTCCACGGGCTCAGCCTGCTTGGCGGGGAGCGTAGGGTTCTGAAGCTCGAAGAATTACGGTCTGGATACGAAGGAACCCCCATTGAAGGATTACTGAACAGGCTGTTTTGCTAGACGCAAGAGCTGCTGGCCCATAGATGACGGCCGGTTTAATCATTCAAGGCAGATGCTGCATGCTTACGTCTGACAGGATTGTTGATGTTCACTCGTGCAATCGCTCACTTCTATTCAGGAGCCATGACAGCAACAGCCCTGGAACCAGGAAGCCTAACGAGACCAAAACCCCGTGAAGTATGTGCGAGAGAGGTTCATCGAGAGTCGCAACAAGCCTCATAGGCGAAGCGACTGGGGATAGCTGCAAGAACAAGACAACCAGCACTGCGCAAGGCCACATCAAGCTCACACCCCGTCGCGCGCTTTGTTGCCATGCATAGCCCGCCAGCACGGCAGAGAAAGCCCCTTCAAGAATCCAGGCAATAGTTCCCAGTCTTCCCCACAGACCATAACCGTAATGTTCAACCGAATGGGGATACAGTGCCAGATCGCTGTTATGCATAGGCCAATCAGCGATGAAGTGAGAGAAAGCTGCCGCTGCTGCCACGATTGCTACGGATCGATGCTTTACGAAAAGCAGCCCCCACACTACGGACCAGAATACAGCGGCAAGCAGCGAGTGATCCCAATCGATAAAGGTCAAATCAAAGAACAGGTAAGGCCCGCTTTTTAAATTGGGGGTGACAGTGTTAAAGCCGAGGATGATGAAGATGCCATCCAGCAGATCCAGGAAGCCAACGCCCATCAGGATGGGCATCGCAGGGATCTTGGGATAGCGGGCCTTGATTGCGAGGCCGATCGCGAAGTGACCTACGTACATTCTGTGTTCCTGATTCTGGTATGCCTGTCCTCTACAGGCTAGATGCTTCCGATACTATCCGAGCCTTCAAAACAAGATTGTCGGGTTTTAGCAATGTCGGAATTATCTGGCCAAGTCACATCTCCATCCTTCCACCTACCCCCGGAGGTGGACGCAATTTTGCTTAAGGCCTCGCGGGTCAGGACGTTGGTGAAATCTGAGGCAGTGTTCCCTCAGGGCTCTGAGCCATTGGGAATGTTTCGCGTGCTTCATGGCACGTTGGGCGTCCATAGCCAGGGCGCTAGTGGACGCCAACTCTTTCTTACTCAATTGGTGTCTGGAGATTGGTTTGGCGAAGTACCACTTCTAGATGGCTTGCCGCGAGCGTATGACGTCCGCGCTGCCTCGCAGGCGACTATTGCCGTTCTTCCTGCAAGCGCGTTCTGGCAGATCATCCAGGCTCGACCAGATGTTCTACTGGCCATAACTCGCCTGGTCTGTGGCAGATTTCGAATGGCGCTCGATTGGGCCGGAAGCGCATTCCTCGATCCCCTGCCCGTGAGGTTGGCTAGCCGACTCGCTTCATTGATCAAACGTTCAGATGTCGACGGCGGCCACTGCCTGAAAGTAAGCCAGGAAAAAATTGCGCAACAGCTTGGTGTTTCTCGTCAGAGCATCAACCGCCAGCTGAAAATTTGGGAGGCGCAAGGCTTATTGATTGTTCGATACAGCGCTATCACAATTCTCGATCTACAAAAACTCAAAGAGACAGCAGGCGGCGAGTAAGTATCAGGATCCCAACCACAAGCGGGGGCAGGACTGATGACTTGGAACAGGTGATGGATCATCGATGGCTGACCTTGCACGCCACAACTCGTTAAACATTGTGGCGTGTCCTGTGATTGCTCTGTCAGCAAGACAATGGGGCGCTCCCCGATAATCCAGGGTGTATTTGCCATTCGCTTGCGGTGTGTTCGCTGGTTGCATACGAAGTATCATTCGCCGTGACCAGCACTCCTTTAAATTGCGCGAACGTGATCATTGCGCCAGCGGAATCTTTGCCACTCTTGCACTTAAAGACCATTTCTGTAGATACAGAGGTGGCGCGGGGTAAGCCCGAAGTACCTTGAGCCACAAGTCTCCCTTGCGTCGTGGCTAAGTAGTGGCTCAGCTGAAGTTCCCGCCATCTATTACTTGAATACCTTTGTATTAATCATCCCGCGTAGACATGCGACTGCGGAGGTCGCCAAGCCCCTGCGCTGAACCTACTAAAGATGCGTTACTTTCTCTACAGTGAAACTAAAATGCCACCATCCCGGATTGCACCGTAATTGTGCCTGCTCCGTCTAGATGCCTCATCACAGCGCCTTGTGCCTTATTACCTGCCTGCTTAGTTACTGTTGGCTTTGTATCAAATTTGAAACAAATAAGTTGCCATCCCCTGCGCAGCGGACTATTTTCTTACGGCGCTCACTAGGGAGCTAACAAATAAAAAAGGTGTGCAGGGATGCGAAGGTTCAAGCCGTCGAATGCTGTCCGTTATTCCGTTAAACCCGCAACCACTACCGCACTTTGCGCGTTGTCTTTTACCTTTGGCTGCTCGGCTTATGCCGACTATGCAGAACAGGGGAAGTTAGGCGACGCGGCCAGTTGGCACTCGGAAGAATTCAAGAGCGACTGGGGATTGGGCCGTATCCAGGCTGACCAGGCTTATGCCGCCGGTATCACCGGCGCCGGGGTAAAAATCGGCGCGATGGACTCAGGTTTCGACCCCTCTCATCCCGAAGCCAGCCCATCCCGCTACCATGCGGTAACCGCCAACGGCACCTATGTAGATGGTTCGCCCTTTAGCATCACGGGTGCCATCAACCCCAATAACGACACCCACGGCACGCACGTGACCGGGACCATGGGCGCGGCCCGTGATGGCGTCGGCATGCATGGCGTGGCGTACAACGCGCAAATCTATGTGGCCAACACCAACCAGAGCGACAGCTTCCTGTTTGGCCCGAGCCCGGATCCGCAGTACTTCAAGGCGGCCTATGGCGCGCTGGCCGATGCCGGTGTGCGGGCGATTAACAACAGTTGGGGTAGCCAGCCGCCGGATGTGACCTACGCGACGTTGAAAGGCGTACAGGCTGCCTATGCCCAGCATTACAACCGGGGCACCTGGCTGGATGAAGCGGCTAACGTCTCGCGCAAGGGCGTGATCAACGTCTTCAGTGCTGGCAATACTGGCTATGCCAACGCCAGTGTGCGGTCTGCGCTGCCGTATTTCGAGCCGGACCTGGAAGGCCACTGGCTGGCGGTGTCTGGCCTGGATAGCGCCAATGCCCAGCGCTACAACCAGTGCGGCATTGCCAAATATTGGTGCATCACCACGCCCGGGAGGCTGATCAACAGCACCGTGCCTGGCGGCGGCTATGCGCTCAAGTCCGGTACGTCCATGGCCGCGCCCCATGCCACGGGCGCATTGGCGCTGGTGATGGAGCGCTACCCTTACATGAACAACGAGCAGGCCTTGCAGGTGCTGCTCACCACCGCGACCCAGCTCGATGGTTCGGTCACCCAGGCGCCCAATGGCGCTGTGGGCTGGGGTGTAGTCAACCTGGAGCGGGCCATGCGCGGCCCGGGCCAGTTGCTGGGCACTTTCGATGCCACCCTGGGCGCCGGCCAAACCGATGTCTGGAGTAACAATATTTCTGATCAGGCGTTGATCCAGCGTCGGGCCGAGGACACTGCTGAACAGGCCGCCTGGCAGCAAACCCTGGTGAGCAGAGGTTGGCAGAACGGCGTGGCCAGCACCGCCAGCCAACAGGACCAAACCGACTACGCCGTGGGCACCGCCCGTGCTGCGGCCGCGGCTCAGCGCCAGTACCAAGGCAGCCTGATCAAGTCCGGCGCGGGCCGGTTGATTCTTGAAGGCAACAATACCTATCGCGGCGATACCCAGGTCAACGGGGGTGTGCTGTCGGTCAATGGCTCCCTGGCGTCCGCTGTGCAGGTCAATGCGGGGGGCACCTTGGGCGGCAACGGCCAGGTCGGTAACCTCACCGCGTTGAGCGGCGGGCAGGTGGCGCCGGGGAACTCCATCGGCACCTTGCAGGTGAACGGTGACGTAACCTTCGCGCCGGGCTCAACCTACGCGGTAGAGCTTTCGCCCACGGCCAGTGACCGCCTTGTGGCCACCGGCAGTGCCACGGTGTCGGGGGCCAACATGACCCTGGCCCTGGACCCAACGCCGCTGGCCTTGAATGCGACGCCTGGCCAAACCCTGGTTGGCCGCCAGTACAACGTGTTGCAAGCCGCCAACGGTGTGAACGGGCAGTTCGCTGCGGTCACCTCCAACTACGCTTTCCTCGGCGGCCGGCTGGAATACGCCGCTAACGGCGTTGCACTGAATATCGAGCGCACGGCGGCTTTCGACAGCGTGGCGCAAACCCCTAACCAGGCAGCCGTGGCCTCGGCCGCCGAGCAATTGGGGACGGGCAACGCGGTGTATGAAAACCTGCTGCTCGCGCCAAGTGCCGCCTCGGCCCGGGAGAGTTTCCAGCAGCTGTCGGGCGAGATCTACCCGGCAGTCGCTACCCAGTTGATCAACGACAGCCGCTACGTGCGTGATGCCGTTGGCGAGCGCCTGGGCGCCAGCGTGTTCGGTGCCGATGCCAATACGGCAACGCAAGACAATGTGTGGTTCAAGGCCTTGGGCGCGTGGGGCAAAACGGATTCCCGTAGCGATACGGCTGGCTATACCTCATCGATTAGCGGCGTGCTGGCGGGTGTCGACGGCGACGTAGGTGACGACACCCGCCTTGGCCTGGTAGGCGGCTACAGCGACAGCTCGGTCAACATGGGCTCGGGCACCCATTCCCGTGCATCGGTAGACAGCTACCATCTGGGCGCCTACCTGGGTCATGAGATCGGCGCCTGGCGCTTGACCTTCGGCGGTGCCTACAGCTGGCACCGGATCGACGGCAGGCGCGATGTACAGGTCGGCGACGCCAGCGGGCGGGAGAAAACCAAACACGATGCGCAAACCGCACAGGTATTCACCGAAGCGGCGTACCGCATTCAGTTGCAGCCCGCAGTGCTTGAGCCCTTCGCCAACCTGGCCTATGTGCACCTTGGCACGGATAGCTTCAGCGAGAAGGGAGATGCTGCAGCGCTTGCATCCGGCAGTGATACCCGTGAAGCCGTGCTCGGCACGCTGGGTGTACGGGCGCTTAAAACCATCGCAATCAATGATCATCAGAAGCTGGATCTCTCCGGCAGCCTGGGCTGGCAGCACAACCTGAGCGACACCGATTCAGAGCAGCACATGGCCTTTGCGGCAGGTGGCAGCAGCTTTGGCATCGAAAGCTCGCCGTTGGTGCGTGATGCGGCCCTGGTGGGTGCCCATGCCCGCATGGCGCTGAGCCGTGAGGCCAGCGTTAGCCTGGACTACAACGGCCAACTGGCCAGCCGTGAAAAAAGCCACGGCATTGGCTTGAGCCTTAACTGGCAGTTCTAGACGCAAAGCGGCAGGGCGAGCCAGGCCTTCGCCCGCCGCTTTCCTGAAGCTGAATGTTTCAACCTACCCATTATTGGAAAAAGAACGACGCGGATACCAAGACGGCATTCGCGCGGGGTTTTGTGTGCGCTAACTAAGGACAGTTGTATTTATGAAAAAGCCATCCACCACTCGACAGCTTGCTGTCAGCTCCATTCGGCACGCTATTCGGCAAGCCAATCGCGTTTCTTGCGGCGCTCTGGCCTGTTACCTGGCCACCCTCGGTGCAGCCCAGGCTGCGCCTTACGTAGAAGCCGGCCAGGCCGGGAATATCGCCAGTTGGCGCAGCCCGGAGTTCACGGCCCAATGGGGGCTGGGCGCGATCAACGCCGACCAGGCCTACGCCGCCGGCTACACCGGGAAGGGCGTGAAGCTGGGAATTTTCGATCAGCCGGTGTACGCACCGCACCCGGAATTCGCCAGCCCGGATAAAGTGATCAACCTGGTCACCAGTGGCATTCGCGAGTACACCGACCCCTATATCCCGGTAAAGGCCGGCGACGCCTTTCGTTACGATGGCACCCCTACCCCTGACTCCAACGGCCGGCTGGGTAACCATGGCACCCACGTAGGCGGCATCGCGGGCGGCAACCGAGACGGCGGGCCCATGCACGGCGTGGCCTTCAACGCCCAGATCATCAGCGCCGACAACGGCGACCCTGGCCCGGAAGACGGCATTGTGCTGGGCAACGACGGCGCGGTTTACCAGGCGGGCTGGAATGCATTGGTCAGCAGTGGCGCGCGCATCATCAATAACAGCTGGGGCATTGGCATTACCGACCGCTTTGACCAGGGCGGTCGCGATCCGGCCTTTGCGCACTTTACCGTGCAGGATGCGCAGCTGCAGTTCAATCAGATCCAACAGATCCTCGGTACCCGCCCAGGGGGCGCTTACCAGGGCGCCATCGATGCCGCGCGCAGCGGCGTGGTCACCATTTTCGCCGCAGGCAACGACTACAACCTGAACAACCCGGACGCCATGGCCGGGCTCGGGTATTTCGTGCCAGAGATCGCGCCCAACTGGCTGACGGTTGCTGCCCTGCAGCAAAACCCCAACGTAACGGCCGCCGGCGCCACGCCTTACCTTTTGAGCACCTTTTCTTCTCGCTGCGGCTACACGGCCAGCTTCTGCGTGTCGGCGCCAGGTACGCGGATCTACAGCTCCGTGCTTAACGGCACCAGCTTGCAAGACCTGACCGTGGGCTGGGCCAACAAAAACGGGACTTCCATGGCCGCGCCCCATGTGGCGGGCAGCATGGCGGTACTGATGGAGCGCTTCCCCTACATGACCGGCGCCCAGGTGGCCGACGTGTTGAAAACCACCGCCACCGACCTCGGCGCGCCTGGCGTGGACGCGCTCTATGGCTGGGGCATGATCAACCTGGGCAAGGCCGTCAACGGCCCGAGCATGTTCGTCACCGAGGCGGATATTCCCGCTGAGTTTCGTATCAGTGGCGCCTATGGCGACAGCCAGTTCGTGGCCAACCTGCCGGGGGTAGGCGCGGTGGTCGATGCCGGTAAACCGACCCAGCGCCTCTGCAGCGGGCCGCAATGCGGGCGGGACACGTGGAGCAATGACATAGCCGGGCATGGCGGCTTGACCAAGACAGGTATCGGCACCTTGGTGCTGACCGGCGCCAACACCTACAGCGGCCCAACCCTGATCAATGAAGGGCGCCTGGCGGTCAATGGTTCGCTGGCCTCGGCCGTGACCGTCAATGACACCGGCATACTGGGCGGCAACGGCCGGATCGCGTCACTTGCCGCCAACCGCGGCGGTACGGTAGCGCCGGGCAATTCCGTGGGCACCTTACAGGTGGCGGGGGACCTTAACCTGGCGCCCGGCGCTGTGTATGCGGTGGAGTTGTCGCCCACTGGCAGCGACCGCATCATCGCCGGCGGGCAGGCGACGGTGAGCGGTGCGACCATGGCCCTCTCGCTGGAAAACGGCGCCGGCTTCAGCACAGGCGAGGTCAACAGCCTGATCGGCCGGCAGTTCAACGTGCTGCAAGCGGCTGGCGGCGTGCAGGGTCAGTTCGGGTCGGTGCTGGATAACTACGCCTTTCTGGATGGCAACCTGGCCTACAGCGGTACGGGCGTTGCCTTGGCCCTGGAGCGCAACGCGGACAGCTTCGCCAGCGCCGCGCACACCGCTAACCAGGCCAACGTAGCGGCTGCCGCCGAGCAATTAGGGGCCGGTAATGCGGTGTACGAAGAGCTGCTGTCGAGCCCCGATGCGGCTACCGCTCGGCGTGCCTACACCCAGTTGTCCGGCGAAGTGCATCCGGCCATCGCCACTCAGTTGATCAACGACAGCCGCCAGGTCCGCGATGCCGTCGGTGATCGCCTGCGCGTCGACGGGCTGTATGACCAGCCTGCGGCGGGTGTTGAAGACAACAACCTGTGGGTGAAAGGCCTGGGCGCCTGGGGCAAAAACGCCGGCAGCAGCGACAGCGCCAGCTCAACCTCATCCCTGGGCGGCCTGCTCGCCGGTGTGGACGGCCTGGTGGCTGAGCACACCCGGTTGGGCGCCATGGTCGGTTACAGCGACACCTCGTTAGGCATGGGTGACGACACCCATTCCCGCGCCTCGGCCAATAGCTACCACCTCGGTGCCTACATGGGCCACGAGGAAGGGCCGTTGCGCCTGAACGCGGGTGCATCCCATAGCTGGCACCGCATCGACGTCAAGCGAGACCTGCAACTGGGCACCTCGACCGACCGCCTGAAGGTCAAGCGCGACGCGCAATCGACTCAGGTGTTCACCGAAGCGGCCTATCGCCTGAACCTGCAGCCTCTGGCGCTGGAGCCCTTCGCCAACCTGGCCTATGTGCATTTCGACAGCGACAGCTTTACGGAGAAGGGAGGCGCCACGGCGCTCAAGGGTAATGACGACACCCGCGACACCGTGCTATCCACGCTGGGCATGCGTGCCGGTAGCCGGTTCAACCTCACCGATACTCAGAAGCTGGACGTCTCAGGCACCTTGGGCTGGCAGCATAACCTGAGCGATACCTCGGCCGAGCAGCACCTGGCCTTTGCCAGCGGGGTGAATACCTTTGCCGTGCAAAGCGTGTCCATGGACCGGGACGCGGCCGTCGTAGGCGCCCGCGCCAGCCTTGCCTTGAACCGGGATGCGCGGATCAACCTGGATTACAACGGCCTGCTGGGCGCCCGGGATAAAACCCACGGTGTAGGGCTGTCGCTGAATTGGGCGTTCTAACCTCAAGCGCTGCCTGAAAGCCTGCGCCAGCTTGGGTGCTCCCGCCCGATACTAAAAACCGTTTGGAGGGTCGATTTTGTCCCTCCAAACGGTTCAGCAGCTATCCAATGGGGCACCTGAGCACCGGCTCGAAAGGTCGCTCTCGTTGATGCAGACAACCTCTCAAGCCCGGTCATGCCAAGGCATGGCCGGCTTCCACGCCTCTCTCAAGGAAACGTTGATCACGGCGCAAGTGATTGACGTCCCTTATTCCGTATCGACACAGCCATCACAACTCGATGCGTTCCACCTTGCCCACCAACAGGATGTAGGACAACGCCCCGAGCAACGCGAGAACAGCGATGTAGGTGATCGCCGGCGCAAAGGAATCACCCGACGCCAGGAAACCGATCACGATCGGGGTGGCGATTGCCGCCAGGTTGCCGATCAGGTTGAACGTGCCGCCGGTCAGCCCCAACAGTCGCGCCGGGGCGAGGGTCGAGACCAGCGACCAGGTGATCGACGCCAGGCCGTTGCCGAAAAACGCCAGCGCCAGGAACGCAATTACCAGCGGAGTCGAATCGACGTAGTTGGCGCCGATGATCGAGGTGGAGATCAACAGGCCGGCGATGATCGGCGTCTTGCGTGCGAAGCCGACGGTGTAGCCGCGACGGATCAGCCAGTCGGAGAAGAACCCTGAGCAGAGCACGCCGACGAACGCTGCGAGAAACGGTAGCGAGGCCAGCAGGCCGGACTTGATGAAGTCCATGCCGCGGTATTTGACCAGGTAGGTCGGGAACCAGGTGAGGAAGAACCACAGCGTCGAGTTCAGGCAGAACTGGCCCAGGTAGATGCCCCACAGCTTGCGCTTGGTCAGCACGATGCCAAGGTCCTGCCAGCTAAAACCGCTTTTGCGTTTCGAGGCATCGGTCTGCATGTCGACCAGACCGCCGCCGTCCTTGATCAGGTCGATCTCGCCCTGGTTGATGCCTTTGAAGTCACGCGGTTCGCGATAGACCATGTACCAGATGGCGGCCCAGAGCACGCCGACGCCACCGGTGGCCACGAACACCATGTGCCAGCCGTAGCGGGTCTGCAGCCAGGCGAGCACAGGGGTGAGGAAGGCCAGGCCGACGAACTGGCCTGAGGTGTAAAAGCCGACGGCGGTGGCGCGTTCCTTTTCCGGGAACCAGGCGGTGACGACTCGGCTGTTGATCGGATACGCCGGGGCCTCCAGCGCGCCGACGGCCATGCGCAGGACGAACAAGCCGATGAAGCTGCCGACGAAGCCGAGGAAGATGGTCGCGATGGACCACAGCGCCAGCGCGACGGTGTAAAGGATGCGCGGCGGCACGCGATCCACCAGCCAGCCGCCGGGCAGTTGCATGGCGGCGTAGGTCCAGCCGAAGGCGGAGAAGATCAGGCCGACGTGCACCGGATCGATGCCCAGCTCGCTGGTCAGTGCGGGCGCGGCGATGGACAGGTTGCTGCGGTCGAGGTAGTTGATCACCACGGTGATGAACAGCAGCACCATGATGAAAAAGCGTTTGCGGGTCGGCGTGGCGGCGGTCGCCCGCGCCTGGGTTGCGGTCTGTGTGCGCAAGGGAAGTGCCTCTTTTTATGGTTATCTGAGGTCTGGCGTTATGTGTTTCGTGTGTGGACGAGTAGCGAAAAGCTTCGTGAGCAAGGTGGAGCGCCACCCCGGTCACTCCCACAGGATGGTCAGCACCCTCGATATCAGGGACATGCGCAGTTCCTGTGGGCGCGAGCTTAGTCGCGAATGGGTTTGACGCCGAATCGACGTCAAACTCGCAGGTCAATCACCACTCGGCAAAGCTGCCGTCCGCATGGCGCCAGATCGGGTTGCGCCAGCGGTGGCCGATGGCGGCGCGTTCCTTGACGTACTCTTCGTTGATCTCAATGCCCAGGCCCGGCCCGTTCGGGATCTTCACCATGCCCTTGTCGTAGTCGAAGACTTCCGGGTTCTTGATGTAGTCGAGCAGGTCGTTGCTTTCGTTGTAGTGAATGCCCAGGCTCTGCTCCTGAATGAACGCGTTGTAGCAAACGGCGTCCAGTTGCAGGCACGCGGCCAGCGCGATCGGGCCCAGGGGGCAATGCAGCGCCAGCGCCACGTCATAGGCTTCGGCCATGTTGGCGATCTTGCGGGTTTCGGTGATGCCGCCCGCGTGGGAAGCATCCGGCTGGATGATGTCGACATAGCCTTCGCTTAACACGCGCTTGAAATCCCAGCGGGAGAACAAACGCTCGCCCAGGGCAATCGGCGTGCTGGTCAACGGCGCCAGTTCCTTCAGCGCTTCGTAGTTCTCGCTGAGCACCGGCTCTTCGATGAACATCAGCTTGTACGGGTCCAGCTCTTTCATCAGCACCTTGGCCATCGGCTTGTGCACACGACCGTGGAAGTCGACGCCGATGCCGACATTGGGGCCCACTGCATCGCGCACGGCGGCGACGTTGGCCAGGGCCAGATCAACCTTGTCGAAGGTGTCGAGGAACTGCAGCTCCTCGGTGCCGTTCATTTTCACCGCAGTGAACCCACGCTCCACCGCTTCTTTTGCCGCACGCGCGGTGTCCGCCGGACGGTCGCCGCCGATCCACGAGTACACCCGAATCTTGTCGCGCACCTGGCCGCCAAGCAGGTCGCTGACCGACACGCCCAGCGCCTTGCCCTTGATGTCCCACAGCGCCTGATCGATGCCCGCCAGCGCGCTCATGTGGATGGCGCCGCCCCGGTAGAAGCCGCCGCGATACAGCACGGTCCAGATGTCTTCGATGTTGCGGGGGTCTTTGCCGATCAAATAGTCGGACAGTTCCTCAACCGCTGCAGCCACGGTGTGGGCGCGGCCCTCGACCACAGGCTCCCCCCAACCGGTGACGCCCTGGTCGGTTTCGACTTTCAGGAAGCACCAGCGCGGCGGAACGATGTACGTCGTGAGTTTGGTGATTTTCATGTCTTGTCTCTCTTATTCAAAAACACATGCTCGATGGCGCAACGAGCGGGTGGGTCACTGGTTGTTTGCTGGCTTGTGCTGGTTCCAGGCGTCCACGTAGGCCTTGGCGCTCTTGGCAACGTCCTCGGCGCTCATGCCCGGCTTGAACAGCCCCGAACCCAGGCCGAAACCGGAAACACCGGCATCGAGGAACACTTTCATGTTGTCCGGGGTGATGCCACCGACCGGAATCAGCGCCGTGCCGGCCGGCAACACCGCCAGCCAGGCCTTGACCACCGCCGGGCCCATTTGCTCGGCAGGGAACATCTTCAGCACGTCGGCGCCTTCGGCCAGCGCGGCGAAGGCTTCGGTCGGCGTCGCCACGCCCGGAGAAAGGAACAGGCCTTCGGCTTTTGCCGCGCGCAGCACCTTCGGATCGCTGTGGGGCATGACGATGACCTGGCCGCCGGCTTCCTTGACCTGGCGCACTTGCTCCGGCGTCAGCACCGTGCCCGCCCCGATCAGGCAATCGGCCGGCAGGCTCTGACGCAGCAAGCGGATGCTGTCGTACGGCTGCGGGGAATTGAGCGGCACTTCGATGACGCGGAAACCGGCGGTGTACAGGACATCACCGATGGCCGGCGCTTCTTCGGGGCGCAGGCCGCGCAGAATTGCGACCAGACCGTTTTGCACGAGGGCTTGCTTGAGCATGTCAGTTCTCTACATGAAGGGGCCGGGCAGCGGCCGAAGAGGAGGATTGAATCAGACCGGCCTGCACCGCCACCTGCCAGAGGCCACGTTCGGTGGCCTGCTCGGCCAGGGTCACTTGGGCGAAACCGTTGGCATCGAGGGCGCGCTGGTAGCGGGCGATCAGGGCGTCGCTGCCGATCAGGATCACGGCAGGCAACTGCGCGTCGGTCAGGCGCAACAGTTGGGCGAGCGCGACGATTTCATGGCCGACCAACAGGCCGGACAAGTAATCGGATTGCGCGGTGCCGGACAACACACCCGTCAAACCGAGGGTGCGGCAACTGAAGATGGTCGACAGCGGACCCGCCGCGCCATTGGCCGACCGCGACACCGCCACGCCTCGGTCAAACGCTTCGGCGTCGAAGCTGTCGCTGCGCTGCATCGTGCGGCCAAGAATGGTGTGGCTGGACAGCGCGGCGTAGACCTCGCCGGTCATGAAGGTGTCGAAATGCTCGATCCGGCCGTCCACCGCCCTCACCCACTTCGAGTGGCTGCCGGGCAGGCCGATCAACAGGGGCTTTGCGGTTTCGCTGGCGGGCAGCGAGTCAAGAATGCCCAGGACTTGGGTTTCTTCGCCGCGCATCACGTTGGGCAGATCGGAGCGCTGCAGGATGCCGGGAATGATGTGAACGTCGACGCCGCGCACGCTGCGCGCCGTGACCAACGCAGAGCTAAGCGCTGCGACGCTGGCGGGCGTCTGCTGATAGACCGCCTCGCGCCAGCCCTGAGCACTGCCGACCATCCCGCAGGCGATCACCGGCAGCGTCGGTTCGGCGTCGAGCCAGTCGCCGCAGGCTTCGTCGAAAGCGAGTTCGAATCCGTCGGAAACCTGCTGCCCGCCGATCAAGCGAGGCGTCGATGGCAACTGCATGATGCCCGCGCTGAGCGAACGTTGTTCCAGTACCCGGCCGTGTTCGCCGAGTCGATATGCGCGAAGGGAGGTCGTCCCCCAATCGAGCGCGATCAATTGCGCCTGCATGGCTTCACCTGATTGTTATTAATGAGTGAATGCGGAGCGGACTATAAACCGGTTGCGCCGGAAATCTCAATATATAACGAGTTATCCCATATATAGGGATTCTCCCGTCTTGGGTGGTCAGATCTTGATGAATGCCTGTTCCGAAGGAGGTTGCGGTTCGGGCATACTGCTGCCCCTCTGGCAAAACTTTCACGAAACCAGTGTTAGCTTCTGCCTCCAGCCTGCGGTGCGCCACCTTCTGTTTTTCACACTGCTTGCGCCACTCATCAGCCCCAGCGCCGAAGGTGGTAACTTTCCTGCTCGCCCAGCCTTACGTTCTCTGCCCTGCACGCCTGCCGGCGCCTGTTCGCGTGCCCGCGCGCTTAACTCATCTGAAACAAGGACCCTCAAGATGAAGCGATTCCTCGTGCTCGACAGCCTGCGCGGTCTCTGCGCCCTGACGCTGATTGTTCATCACTCGCACATCGAGCGAAGCATCACGGAGTTGTCGTTTTTCCGTAACGCCAGTCAGTTCGCCGGCCTGTTCTTCGCCCTGAGCGGGTTTCTGATTTACCGGCGCTACGTTGGCACGCTGAACACCCCGCGGCAGTTGGGCGACTTCATGATTGCCCGCGCCGGGCGGGTCATGCCGCTGCATATCGCGGTGCTGGTGTTCTTCATCGGTTTCGAGTGTTTGAAACTGGTGCTGGAGCGCTACGGGCTGTTGTTGAACTTCCCGGCGTTCAGTGGTGACCGGGCGCCTGGGGAAATCCTTCCAAACCTTTTGCTGATTCAAGCCTGGTGGCCGGGCTTTAATGCGCTGTCGTTCAACTATCCGTCGTGGTGGGTCAGCGTCGCGTTTTACCTGTGGCTGATCTTCGGGCTGGTCTGCTACGCGCTGCCGGGGATGGCGCGGGCGATTTTCACGCTGCTGGGGGGGTTGGCGTTTGTCGGGTTGTTCGCGGATTCCGTCCTGCTGACGCGCTATGTGTTGTGGGGCGCGGCCTGTTTCTTTGCGGGCACGGTGACGTATCGGCTGTACGCGAGGCTGCGGAATTTCGCGCCGGGGGTGGTGCTGGGCAGTGTGCTTGAGGTGGGGGTTTTGGCGACTATCGGCTGGCTGATGGTGGACGGCCAAGCCCCGATGACGATTGAGCTGGCGCTGCTGTTTTGCCTGGCGATTCTGGTGTTCGCCTGGGAGGCTGGTGCGGTGTCGCGGCTGTTGCAGGTGCGGGTGTTTCCGGCGCTGGGCCGGTTGTGGCTGTCGATTTACCTGACCCATGCGGCGGTGATTTTCGTCGTCGCGACGGGATTGACGGTGGCTGCGAAGTTCGGCGGTTATCCGCTGTTGGTGGACAAACCGGGGGAGATTCCGGGGTCGCTGGTGCGGTATCTGAGTACGGGCAGTGCGCTGAACGACAACCTGTTGATGTTGCTGGTGGTGGTGGCGGTTGTGGTGGTTTCGATGTTGGTTCATCGCTTCATCGAGGTGCCGGGTATGCGGTTTGCTGCAGTCTTGAGATCAGGATCAAGATCAAGGGCGTCGGCCTAACGGCCTCGGGTTTCGCCTTCGGCGAGTTATTTTTGAAAAGCACCAAAAGTAACCAAAAGTGCTTGCTCTCGGTTGGGCCCGACTTCGTCGGGTTCCCTCACTCCGACGACGCTCCGTGGGCCCGGAGTGAGGGGATTCCGACGAAGGAGGAACCAAGGCAGGAGAAAGCACCCTTGGTTACTTGGGGATGGTGCGACTTTCGACTTTTCCAAGTAACTCGCCGAAGGCGAAACGTCTGCCCTTAGGCAGACGCGCTTGATCCTGGCGTACTAACTCACGCCGCAGATCCGGGGACAGATTAATTTACGGTGAAGCTATGTAAATAAATCAGTCCCCTACGAACAGTGATTACCGCTCGAGCAGAATACGAAGCATCCGACGCAACGGCTCCGCCGCGCCCCACAACAACTGGTCGCCCACGGTAAACGCGCCCAGATACTGCGAACCCATATTCAACTTACGCAAACGCCCCACCGGAATATTCAACGTCCCGGTCACCGACGTCGGGCTCAGCTCCTGAATGCTCGCTTCGCGATTATTCGGCACCAGCTTCACCCACGGATTGTGCTGACTGATCATCCCCTCGATGTCAGCGATCGGCACATCCTTGTTCAGCTTGATAGTCAGCGCCTGACTGTGGCAACGCATCGCACCGATGCGCACGCAAATACCATCGACCGGAATCGGGCTCTTGAAACGACCCAGAATCTTGTTCGTCTCCGCCTGCCCTTTCCACTCCTCGCGGCTCTGACCGTTCGGCAGCTCCTTGTCGATCCACGGGATCAGACTGCCCGCCAGCGGCACCCCGAAATTCTCGGTCGGGAAACCCTCGCCGCGCATCGCGTCAGCCACTTTGCGATCGATGTCCAGAATCGCGCTGGCAGGGTTCGCCAGCTCATCGGCCACCGACGCATTGATCGCACCCATCTGCTTGATCAACTCACGCATGTTCTGCGCACCGGCGCCGGAAGCGGCCTGATACGTCATGACGTTCATCCACTCCACCAGACCGGCCTCGAACAGCCCGCCCAGGCCCATCAGCATCAGGCTGACGGTGCAGTTGCCGCCGATGTAATTCTTGGTGCCGGCATCCAGCTGCTGGTCGATGACCTTGCGGTTGACCGGATCAAGGATGATCACCGCATCGTCCTGCATGCGCAGGGACGACGCTGCGTCGATCCAGTAACCCTGCCAGCCCGCTTCACGCAACTTGGGGAAGACTTCGTTGGTGTAGTCGCCGCCCTGGCAGGTCAGCACCACGTCCAGGGTCTTGAGCTCGTCGATGCTGTAGGCATCTTTCAGCGGCGCGACGTCCTTGCCCACCGACGGGCCTTGGCCGCCGACGTTGGAGGTGGTGAAAAAAACCGGCTCAATGAGATCGAAATCCTGCTCTTCCAGCATGCGCTGCATGAGCACGGAACCGACCATCCCGCGCCAACCGACCAGACCTACACGTTTCATCGCAACTACACCTTAATTAAAAGTGGGGCCCCGACCGCAGAGAGCCACTGGGCTCAACCTGACAGTCGTGGGCCCGAGATATTACAGATTGCGCAGCGCGGCGACTACGGCGTCGCCCATTTCCTGCGTACCGATCCGGGCATTGCCCTCAGACCAGATGTCGCCGGTGCGCAAGCCCTGATCCAGCACCAGGCTCACGGCTTTCTCGATGGCGTCGGCAGCGGTGTGCTCGTTGAAGCTGTAACGCAGCATCATCGACACCGACAGAATCGTCGCCAGCGGGTTGGCCACGCCTTTGCCGGCGATGTCCGGGGCCGAACCGTGGCAAGGCTCGTACATGCCCTTGTTGTTCGAATCCAGCGACGCCGACGGCAGCATGCCGATGGAACCGGTGAGCATCGACGCTTCGTCGGAGAGGATGTCGCCGAACATGTTGTCGGTGACGATCACGTCGAACTGCTTCGGTGCGCGGACCAGCTGCATGGCAGCGTTGTCGACGTACATGTGGCTGAGCTCGACGTCCGGGTAATCTTTGGCCACCTGCTCGACGATCTCACGCCACAACTGGCTGGACGCAAGCACATTGGCCTTGTCCACCGAGCAGAGCTTCTTGCCGCGCACACGGGCCATGTCGAAGCCGACGCGGGCGATGCGGCGGATCTCGCTTTCGCTGTAGGGCAACGTATCGTAGGACTGACGCTCGCCGTTTTCCAGCTCGCGGGTGCCACGCGGTGCGCCGAAGTAGATACCGCCGGTCAACTCACGGACGATGAGGATGTCCAGGCCGGCGACGATTTCAGGCTTCAGACTGGACGCATCGGCCAGTTGCGGATACAGAATCGCCGGACGCAGGTTGGCGAACAGGCCCAGTTGCGAGCGGATCTTCAGCAGGCCGCGCTCCGGACGGATGTCGCGGTCGATGGCGTCCCATTTCGGGCCGCCCACGGCGCCGAGCAGCACGGCATCAACGGCGCGAGCGCGCTCAAGGGTCTCATCTGCCAGCGGCACGCCGTGCTTATCGATGGCCGCGCCGCCGATAACGTCGTGGCTCAGTTCGAAACCCAGCTGATATTTCTCGCTGGTCAGTTCCAGCACCTTGACCGCCTCGGCCATGATCTCCGGACCGATACCATCACCTGGGAGAATCAGAATCTGCTTGCTCATAAAACCCTCGTTTCAGAATACGTGTCGAGCCGGTGATCGGTGCCGACTCGGGAGCGGCAAGCTCCAAGCGGTGAGCTGCAAGAATCAGCAGTCACACCGCGGTCAACTTGCCGCTTGCAGCTTGAAGCTTGAAGCTAATAACTGCCCATCAGCGAAACAGCCACGGCTGCGAAGCGCGATGCTTGCTCTCGAACGCGGCAATCGCCTCGCCGTCCATCAGGGTCAGGCCGATATCGTCCAGGCCGTTGAGCAGGCAGTGCTTGCGGAAGGCGTCGATTTCAAAGTGGTAGACCTTGCCATCTTCACGGGTCACGGTCTGGGCTTGCAGGTCCACGTTCAACTGGTAGCCCGGCGTCGCCTCGACCACTTTGAACAGCTCATCGACTTCGCTTTCGCTCAGGATGATCGGCAGCAGGCCGTTCTTGAAGCTGTTGTTGAAGAAGATGTCAGCGTAGCTCGGCGCAATGATGCTGCGAAAACCGTACTCTTCCAGCGCCCATGGGGCGTGCTCACGGCTCGAGCCGCAGCCGAAGTTTTCCCGGGCCAGCAGGACGCTGGCGCCCTGGTAACGCTCGGCGTTGAGCACGAAATCCGGGTTCAGCGGACGCTTGCTGTTGTCCTGGTACGGCTGACCCACATCAAGGTAGCGCCACTCGTCAAACAGGTTCGGGCCAAAGCCGGTCCGGCGGATCGACTTGAGGAACTGCTTGGGGATGATCTGATCGGTGTCGACGTTGGCGCGATCCAGCGGAGCGACCAGACCGGTGTGTTGGGTAAAAGGCTTCATACGGGGCTCCTTATGCCTGGCTCATGGTGCGAACGTCGACGAAACGGCCGTTGACCGCAGCCGCTGCTGCCATCGCCGGGCTGACCAGGTGAGTACGCCCACCGGCGCCCTGACGGCCTTCGAAGTTGCGGTTGGAGGTGGATGCGCAGTGCTCGCCGCTCTCCAGGCGGTCCGGGTTCATCGCCAGGCACATCGAGCAGCCCGGCTCACGCCATTCGAAACCGGCTTCGATGAAGACCTTGTCCAGCCCTTCCCGCTCGGCCTGTTCTTTCACCAGACCCGAACCCGGCACAACGATTGCCTGCTTGATGGTCGACGCCACTTTGCGGCCTTTGGCGATGTCCGCTGCGGCGCGCAGGTCCTCGATCCGCGAGTTGGTGCACGAACCGATGAACACGCGATCCAGCTGAATGTCGGTGATCGCCTGATTGGCTTTCAGGCCCATGTACTTCAAGGCGCGCTCGATCGAGCCACGCTTGACCAGATCGGCTTCCTGCGCCGGATCGGGCACATGCTGATCCACGGCCACGACCATTTCCGGCGACGTACCCCAGCTGACTTGCGGCTTGATCAGGGTCGCGTCGAGCTCAACCACGGTGTCGAACACCGCGTCGTCGTCGGACACCAGGTCTTTCCAGGCCTCGACGGCTGCGTCCCACTGCTCGGCAGTCGGTGCGAAAGGACGACCCTTCACGTAGGCAATGGTCTTTTCATCGGTCGCCACCAGCCCGACACGGGCGCCGGCTTCGATGGACATGTTGCAGATGGTCATGCGGCCTTCGACGGACAGGTCGCGAATGGCGCTGCCGGCGAATTCGATGGCATGGCCGTTGCCGCCGGCGGTGCCGATCTTGCCGATGATGGCGAGGACGATGTCCTTGGCCGTGACGCCGAACGGCAGCTTGCCTTCGACCTTCACTTGCATGTTCTTCATTTTCTTCGCGACCAAACACTGAGTCGCGAGGACGTGCTCGACCTCGGAAGTGCCGATGCCGTGGGCCAGCGCGCCGAATGCGCCGTGGGTGGACGTGTGCGAGTCGCCGCAGACCACGGTCATGCCCGGCAAGGTCGCGCCCTGCTCCGGACCGATCACGTGAACGATGCCCTGACGGATGTCGTTCATCTTGAATTCGGTGATGCCGTACTCGTCGCAGTTGTCATCCAGGGTCTTGACCTGCAAGCGCGACACTTGATCGACGATGGCGTCGACGCCGTCCTTGCGGTCGGGGGTGGTCGGCACGTTATGGTCGACGGTGGCGACGTTGGCGTCGATGCGCCATGGGGTGCGTCCGGCCAGGCGCAAGCCTTCGAAAGCCTGAGGCGACGTCACTTCGTGGATGATGTGACGGTCGATGTAGAGCAGCGCAGAGCCATCGTCGCGCTGCTTGACCAAATGCGAATCCCAGAGCTTGTCGTAGAGCGTTTTGCCGGCCATCAGACGGTTCCTCATCAGCGTATTTCTATGCCCCGGCCGCCGATGTCGAGATGACACCGTAAAGACCCTTGGCTTGTGGGGGTGATGCTATGGAATATGCTTAAATAACTCAAATTCATATTTTTCATGCTTTGCATAACCAACAGGAATCCGAGATGGATCTGGCTAATCTCAATGCCTTCATTGCCATCGCCGAGATGGGCAGCTTCTCGGCCGCTGGCGAGCGCCTGCACCTGACTCAGCCAGCGGTCAGCAAGCGCATCGCCGGTCTGGAGCAGCAGCTGGACGTGCGGCTTTTTGATCGGCTGGGCCGTGAGGTCAGCCTGACCGAAGCCGGACGCGCCCTGCTCCCCCGCGCTTATCAGATCCTCAATGTGCTGGACGACACCCGTCGCGCGCTGACCAACCTGACCGGCGAGGTCACCGGGCGTCTGACCCTGGCGACCAGTCACCACATCGGTTTGCACCGGTTGCCTACGCTGTTAAGGGCGTTTACCAAGACCTACCCGGACGTCGCGCTGGACATTCAGTTTCTCGATTCGGAAGTGGCCTACGAAGAAATCCTCCACGGCCGTGCGGAGCTGGCGGTGATCACCTTGGCACCCGAGCCCCACGCGCTGGTGAAAGCCGTCAAGGTCTGGGACGACCCGCTGGATTTCGTCGCCGCGCCCGAGCACCCGCTGGCGACCCGGAAAAACGTCAGCCTGGCCGACCTCGCCCGCTACCCGGCGGTGTTTCCGGGCGAGAACACCTTCACCCACCACATCGTCAGCGAGCTCTGTGAGTCGCAGGGGCTGAAGCCGAATATCGCCATGAGCACCAACTATATGGAGACGATCAAGATGATGGTGTCCATCGGACTGGCCTGGAGCGTGCTGCCACGGACCATGCTCGACGAGCAAGTCACCCCCATCCCGTTGCCGGGTGTCCAGTTACGGCGGCAGTTGGGGTATATCGTCCACACCGAACGCACGCTGTCTAACGCGGCGCGGGCGTTCATGGCGCTGCTGGATGCGCAAGCTGCAGGGCTGGAGCAATCGCCCGCGCGCTGAGCGCGCACAAAAAAGGCGCCCCGCAGGGCGCCTTCTCACGCTGACTCTGGATCAGTGAGTCAGGGTTTTCCGGGCATTGATCTGGATGCGTTTTGGCTTGGCCTCTTCAGGCACCAGACGCAGCAGGTCAATGTTCAACAGGCCATTGGCCAAAGCAGCGTTCTTGACCTCAATGTGGTCAGCCAGGCGGAACGACAGCTTGAAGGCACGCTGGGCGATGCCCTGGTGCAGGAAGGTCACGCCTTCCGCCGTATTCTCGCGCTTGTTGCCGGTGACGGTCAGTACGCCCTTCTCGACTTGCAGCTCCAGATCTTCCTCCTGGAAACCCGCTGCCGCGATGACAATGCGGTATTGGTCATCAGCGTGTTTCTCGACGTTGTAGGGAGGGTAGCTGCTGGCCGACTCGTTGCGCGCCGCCGACTCGAACAGGTCATTGAAGCGGTCAAAGCCAACGGAGTGACGGAACAGTGGAGCCAGGGAAAATGCAGTAGTCATCTGAAAATCTCCTGATAAATCAGCAAGTGGTTATCGCCGCGACCCGACTTCGGCATCGCGTAATCCCAAAATAGGGACGGCCATTTGCGTTTCAAGAGTCGTGCAAAAAAATTTTCAGGCGGCTTCCGGCACGCTCACACCGAGCATCTGGCTGATCCGCTCGCAGTCGGTTTCGCGGCGCAGGGCATCGAACAGGACGGTCGCTTCGGGGTAGCTTTTGGTGAGCAGGACCACCCACTGCTTGAGGCGGCCCGGCGCTTGAACGCGGGTCATCTTGGCCATGGCCTGCAACCAGAAATCCCGCAGCAGGGGCTGCAATTCGGCCCAAGTCATGGGGATGACCTCACGCCCGGCTTGCGCCGCGGCGATCTGCCGGCCCAGGTCCGGACGCGCCACCAGACCGCGACCGATCATGATGTCGCGGGCGCCACAGATCTCCCGGCAGCGGCGCCAGTCGTCGACGGTCCAGATCTCGCCGTTGGCGATGATCGGAATCTTCACCACGTCCTGAATCTTGCCAATCCACTCCCAGTGCGCCGGCGGCTTGTAGCCGTCGACCTTGGTCCGGGCGTGGACGACGATGTGCTCCGCGCCGCCCGCTTCCAGGGCCCGGGCGCAATCCAGCGCCGGTTCAGTGCTGTCGTAGCCCAGGCGCATCTTGGCGGTGACCGGAATGTGCGCCGGCACGGCGCGGCGTACGTGACTGAGGATGGTGTGCAGCAGCTCCGGCTCTTTGAGCAACACTGCCCCACCTCGGGACTTGTTGACGGTCTTGGCCGGGCAGCCAAAATTCAGGTCGATGACCGGTGCCCCCAGTTCGGCCGCGAAGGCTGCGTTCTCGGCCAGACATACCGGGTCCGATCCCAGTAGCTGCACACGCAAGGGCACGCCGGCGCGGGTTTTCGAACCCTGCAGCAGTTCGGACGCGAGCTTGTGGAAGTAATGCTCCGGCAGTACGCGCTCGGTCACCCGGATGAATTCGGTCACGCACCAGTCGATGCCGCCGACTTGCGTCAGCACGTCACGCAGGATGTCGTCGACCAGGCCTTCCATGGGTGCCAGGGCAATTTGCATGGGGTCACACTCGAAAAAAAGTCCGGCAGTTTACGCAGAGGCCGGCGGATTGGATACGGTTTACGCGCGCCGAGCGTCAGGAGACCGCGCTGTGGAGGCCGGCGGCGTAGCCGTCGATGAACTCGCTCGGCATGCGCTTGGGTTTACCCGACGACAGTTCGATGCAGACGAAGGTGGTCTGCGCGCGCAGCAAGGTCACGCCATCACTGGGCCGCTTGAGCTGGAAGCGCCGGGTCATTTTCAGGCGTTGATCCCAGTCGACGATCCAGGTCGCCAGTTGCAGTTCGTCATCCTGATAGGCGCTGGCCAAGTAGTCGATCTCATGCCGCACCACGGCCATGGCCCGGTCGAGTCGACGGTACTCGGTCAGGTCCAGGCCCAGTAGCTGGGAATGCCGCCATGCGCAGCGTTCGAGCCAGGTGACATACACCGCGTTGTTGGCGTGACCCAGGCCGTCGATGTCCTCCTCGCCCACCTGCAGATCGATGACGAACGGCGTTGCCAGATCCCAGACCATTTCTTAATGCCCTATCAAATTCATCACCCGGGCAGTGTAACCAAAAGCATCGGACAAGAAATGGTCCAGCCGGGGACAGATTAATTTACGGTGAAGCGTTGTAAATAAATCAGTCCCCTCAGCCGCCGAGTCCCCTCAGCCGCCGCGGTGAAGCGTTGTAAATAAATCAGTCCCCTCAGCCGCCGGAAGCCAGTCCAACGGGGTGCGTGGGAGTTTTGTAGGACTGGCTTTAGCCGGGAAGGCGTCGGATGTCACGCTGCAAAATTGAGGGTGCCCACTCTGGCCTCTTCCCGGCTGAAGCCAGTCCTACAATGGCATCACAGCACCGCGGACTTCGCCGCCCGGAGCACGCGATCTGACAGTTCACCGGGCCCCAGGGCTCGGGCGAGGGCCAGGCCGCCGACCATCAATGCGATATCGGCCAGGGTCTTGTCGGATTCTTCAGGGCTGGCAGCGAGCTGTGCCACCATCAGTTCGACGTGTTCCGCCAGGGCGTTGCGAAAATCCTCGGACAGACGCGCCATCTCCCCGATCGCTGTCGGCAACGGGCACGCGTGCTCTTCGGCGTCGCGATGCCTGCGCGACAGGTAAAACGCGGCCAGCAGCGCGCGACGCTCCTCACCCGGCAATTGACCGTCGATGCCGGCGACCATCTCACGGCGTTCCACCAGCAACTGGCGGAACGCTTCAAGCATCAGCGCTTCCTTGCTGTCGAAATGCGCGTAGAAGCCGCCTACCGTCAGCCCGGCTGCGCCCATGATCTCGTTGACGCTGGGTTCGATCGGGCCGCGGGCGATCAACGCGGTGCTGGCAGCTGTGAGAATGCGTTCGCGGGTCTGTGCTTTTTTATCGTTCATGACCGCCTCCGGGATGATGGCGATAATATTATTCTCATCATGTGCATTGGCAAGGACGACACCGGTGCTTGGGATGAACGATGGGCAGATGAACGAAGAGAGAGGCAAAGAAAGGCAGGGTCTGGAACCAAACCCCGGAAAAACAAAAGGGCCATTCAATAATCGAATGACCCTTGGTCTCGCAGAGCGAGAAATCGTGGCGTCCCCTAGGGGACTCGAACCCCTGTTACCGCCGTGAAAGGGCGGTGTCCTAGGCCACTAGACGAAGGGGACGCAAAACCTTCGAGCAGATTCGCCGATGACAACTGACGAACCCTGGCAGAAATTGGTGGAGCTAAGCGGGATCGAACCGCTGACCTCCTGCATGCCATGCAGGCGCTCTCCCAGCTGAGCTATAGCCCCGGATTTACGCCTCTCGGCGGAGATCAGCTCTAAGGCCTCACTCGGTAAAACTGGCGTCCCCTAGGGGACTCGAACCCCTGTTACCGCCGTGAAAGGGCGGTGTCCTAGGCCACTAGACGAAGGGGACGTAACCCTTGCGTACCGCCTCGGTGCTGGTTCCGGAGCGGGACAAACTTCAAGGCAGTAACGCAAACCTTGAAGCTTCTAATTTGGTGGAGCTTAGCGGGATCGAACCGCTGACCTCCTGCATGCCATGCAGGCGCTCTCCCAGCTGAGCTAAAGCCCCACAATACACTTACGTAGAACGCCGCGTTACCGCGTATTTCTGCGTTGCCGTGTGGACGGGGCGCATATTAAGTGCGACCCACAAAGCTGTCAAACTCTTTTTCAAACAATTCCAAAAGAATTTTCCGGGATAACAATCACTTACCGCCTCCCGGAAAACCGGCCCACGCCGGCCAATGGGCCATCGCTCAATGGCCCTGGCTAGTTCAGGTGGTCACTCAGCCGATGGCGCCGAGCAGCTTCTCCCATTCTTTGTTCTCTTTCTTCGACACCCCGCCCAGCATGTCCAGCGCCTGGCGCAGACGGAAACGGGTCAGGTCCGGGCCCAGAATCTCCATGGCGTCGGTGACCGATACCGAATTCGCCTGACCGGTGATGGCGGCGAACATCAGTGGCATGGCGTCCCGCAGCTTCAGTTCCAGGTGCTCGACCACTGCCTGAATGCAACCGGTGATCTTGTCCTTCTCCCACTGACGCAGGGACTCCAGCTTCCACAGAATCAGCTGGATGACCTGACGCACCTGTTCCGGCGACAGCTTCTTGTGTTCGAACAGCTTCGCGTCCGGCGTCACGCCACCGGCGAAGAAGAAGCCGCCCAGCGGTGCGATCTGGCTGAACGTCTCGACGCGGCCCTGAACGTGGGGGGCGATCTTCATCATGTAGTCGCTGTTGAACGCCCACTTCTGCACGCGGGTGGCGAACTCTTCCACCGGCAGTTCACGCAGCCATTGGCCGTTGAGCCACGACAGCTTCTCGATGTCGAAAATCGGCCCGCCCAGGGACACGCGGGTCAGATCGAAGTGTTCGACCATTTCGTCCAGCGAGAACTTTTCGCGCTCGTCGGGCATCGACCAGCCCATGCGACCGAGGTAGTTGAGCATCGCTTCCGGCATGAAGCCCATGCGCTCGTAGAACGTCACCGAGGTCGGATTCTTGCGCTTGGAGAGTTTGCTCTTGTCCGGGTTACGCAGCAGCGGCATGTAGCACAGCGCCGGCTTTTCCCAGCCGAAGTACTCGTAGAGCAGAATCAGCTTCGGTGCCGACGGCAGCCACTCTTCGCCGCGCAGCACGTGGGTGATGCCCATCAGGTGGTCGTCGACGACGTTGGCCAGGAAGTAGGTCGGCAGGCCGTCGGTCTTCATCAGGACCTGCATGTCCATGCGGTCCCACGGGATTTCGACTTCGCCACGGAGGATGTCCGGTACCACGCAGACGCCTTCGCTCGGCACCTTCATGCGGATCACATGGGGTTCGCCGGCGGCCAGGCGGCGCTCGACTTCTTCTTTCGACAGCAGCAGCGCGCGGCCGTCGTAGCGCGGGGTTTCGCCCCGGGCGGTCTGCTCGGCGCGCATCTGGTCCAGCTCTTCAGCGGTGCAGAAGCACGGGAAGGCATGACCGGCGTCGACCAGTTCCTGCACGTACATCTTGTAGATGTCGCCGCGCTCGCTCTGGCGATACGGGCCATGGGGACCGCCGACGTCGGGGCCTTCGCTCCACTCGATGCCGAGCCAGCGCAGGGCGTCGAAAATCTGTTGTTCGGACTCGCGGGTCGAGCGCAGTTGATCGGTGTCTTCAATGCGCAGGATGAATTCGCCGCCATGCTGCTTGGCGAAGCAATAGTTGAACAGCGCGATGTAGGCCGTGCCAACGTGGGGGTCGCCGGTGGGCGATGGCGCGATGCGGGTGCGAACGGTGGTCATGGAAAATCCCGGATAGGTCGAACAAGCCGCGAATGTTAACAGGCGCGGGCTGCGCGGCTCCAGCGCGGACGCTTGATGGAGCGCAGAATCGTGGTAATGGCGGGACAGGCGGCCCCGCCCTCGCCGCACGGCACGCGTCGCCACGGGTGTTGCAACGAATGCCGCGCCATCAGTGGCGGTCATGATCGCGACGATGGCTAGGTGCCAGACCGCCAACCCTGATAAATTTGCGTACATTCTAATAATCCAGAAAGCCCATGCCCGCCCAACTCAAGCGCCGCCTGTTCATCTTCTTCGTGGTGGTCCTGCTGATCGCCCTCGCCTTCTTCGTCCAGTGGTACCTGAAGGGACGCTTTCACGAGTCCACCGAAAACGCCTACGTGCAGGGTGAAATCACCCGGGTGTCCAGCCAGCTCGGCGCGCGGATCAACGAGGTGTTGGTGCAGGACAACCAGCACGTGGAAAAAGGCCAGTTGCTGGTGCGGCTTGAGCCGGATGATTTCCGCCTGGCCATCGACCGGGCCCAGGCGACCCTGGCAACCCGCGAAGCGGAGCGCCTGCAGGCACAGAGCCGCTTGACCCAGCAGTCGAGCCTGATCGCCGCCAGCGATGCGCAGGTGCAAGCGAATCAGGCGACCCTCGGGCGCACGCAACTGGACTTGGCGCGACTGCAAAAGCTGCGCACCCCGGGCTTCGTCTCGGAAGCCCAGGTGACCACCATGACCGCCGACAGCAACGTTGCCCGCTCCCAGGTCACCAAGGCCCAGGCCGATGCCCAGAGTCAGCGCCAGCAGGTCAACGCGCTGAACGCCGAGATCAAGCGCCTCGACGCGCAGATCGCCACCGCCCGTGCCGACCTGGCCCAGGCGCAGATCAATGTGCAGCGCACCGAGATCCACTCGCCCCTCAGCGGGCTGGTCGGCCAGAGGGCGGCGCGCAATGGCCAGTTCGTTCAGGCCGGCGCGTATCTGCTGTCGATCGTGCCGGACCAGGACATCTGGGTGCAGGCCAATTTCAAGGAAACCCAGATCGAGCACATGGAGATCGGTCAGGTCGCCCAGCTGACCTTCGACAGCTTTCCCGGCACGCCCATCGAGGGCCGCGTCGACAGCCTGTTTGCCGCCTCCGGTGCGCAGTTCAGCCTGCTGCCGCCGGACAACGCCACCGGCAACTTCACCAAGGTCGTGCAGCGCATCCCGGTCAAGCTGACTTTCGCGCCGGACAACCCACTGCACGGCAAGATTCGCCCGGGCATGTCGGTGACCGTTTCAGTCGATATCCGGCCGCCGAACGACGCCCGACATGGCCAGTGACGAGCTGATCCGCCCGGTTGGCGAACCGACCCGGCGCGACTGGATTGCCGTGATGAGCGTCATGCTAGGTGCGTTCATGGCGGTCCTCGATATCCAGATCACCAACTCGTCGCTCAAGGACATTCAGGGCGCGCTGTCGGCGACACTGGAAGAAGGCTCGTGGATTTCCACCTCGTACCTCGTCGCGGAAATCATCATGATTCCGCTGACAGCGTGGCTGGTGCAGCTGCTCTCGGCGCGACGTCTGGCGGTCTGGGTGTCGGTGGGGTTTCTGCTGTCGTCCCTGCTCTGCTCGATGGCCTGGAGCCTGGAAAGCATGATCGTCTTTCGCGCCCTGCAGGGTTTCACCGGCGGCGCGCTGATCCCGCTGGCGTTCACCCTGACCTTGATCAAACTGCCGGAGCATCACCGGGCCAAAGGCATGGCGCTGTTCGCCATGACCGCCACCTTCGCCCCGTCCATAGGCCCGACCCTGGGCGGCTGGCTGACGGAGAACTTCGGCTGGGAGTACATCTTTTACATCAACATCCCGCCAGGGCTGGTGATGATCGGCGGCCTGCTCTACGGGCTGGAGAAAAAGGCGCCCCACTGGGAATTGCTCAAGAGCACCGACTACGCCGGCATTGTCACCCTGGGGGTCGGGCTGGGCTGCTTGCAGGTGTTTCTTGAAGAGGGGCATCGCAAGGACTGGCTGGAATCGAACCTGATCGTCGGCCTGGGCAGCATTGCGCTGGTGAGCCTGATCAGCTTTGTGATCATTCAGTTTTCCAAAGACAAACCGCTGATCAACCTGGGCATTCTCGGCAACCGCAATTTTGGGCTGTCGAGTATTTCCAGCGTGGGCATGGGCGTCGGGCTGTATGGCTCGATCTATCTGCTGCCGCTGTACCTGGCACAGATCCAGGGCTACAACGCCCAGCAGATCGGTGAGGTGATCATGTGGATGGGCGTGCCCCAGCTGTTTCTGATTCCGCTGGTGCCGCAACTGATGAAGGTCATCTCGCCGAAGCTGCTGTGTACACTGGGGTTTGGCTTGTTCGGGCTGGCGAGCTTTTCGTCCGGCGTGCTCAATCCGGATTTCGCCGGGCCGCAGTTCAATCAGATTCAGCTCGTGCGGGCGCTGGGTCAGCCGCTGATCATGGTGACTATTTCGCTGATCGCCACAGCGTTCATTCAGCCCCAGGACGCGGGGTCGGCGTCGAGCCTGTTCAACATTCTGCGGAATCTGGGCGGCGCCATCGGCATTGCGCTGCTGGCGACGTTGCTGGATGCGCGGACCAAGACCTACTTCGACTACTTGCGCGAATCGATCTCCCCCGCCAACCCGCAAGTCGCCGAACGCATGGCGATGCTCACCGACCGGTTGGGCAGTGAAACGGCGGCGTTGGGCAAGCTCAGCGAGATCGCCCATCAACAGGCGGCGATCATGGCCTACAACGACGCGTTTCATTTTGTCGGGATTGCGCTGGGGATCAGCATGCTGGCGGTGCTGTTGACGCGGAAGTTGCCTTCGGGGGTCGAGAGTGGCGCGGCGCATTAAGCCGCCCTGAAACGCCGAGAACGCCTTCGTGAGCAAGCTCACTCCCACAAGGTTCAGCGGCGTGACCGAGATGCCGAGTCAACCCGGATCGTGTGGAAGCGCCACCCCGGTCACTCCCGCGAGTCCTCAAACTGCCAGCAGGCGCTCGCGCAGTTTGCCGATCTCGTCGCGCATTTGTGCCGCGGCTTCGAACTCCAGGTCGCGGGCCAGTTGGTACATCTTCTCTTCCAGCTGACGAATGCGTTTGGTGATTTCGCTCGGCGAGCGCAGTTCGGCCTCGTACTTGGCGTTCTCTTCGGCGGCTTTGGCCATGCCTTTGCGCTTCTTGCTGCGCGAGCCGGGCACGGTGGCGCCTTCCATGATGTCGGCGACGTCCTTGATCACGCTTTTCGGCGTGATGCCGTTGGCCAGGTTGAACGCGATCTGCTTTTCGCGACGACGATCGGTTTCTTCGATCGCACGCTCCATGGAACCCGTGATGCGATCGGCGTACAGGATCGCGCGGCCGTTGAGGTTACGCGCGGCCCGGCCGATGGTCTGGATCAGCGAGCGCTCGGAACGCAGGAAGCCTTCCTTGTCGGCATCCAGAATCGCCACCAGCGACACCTCCGGCATGTCCAGGCCTTCGCGCAGCAAGTTGATCCCCACCAGCACGTCGAAGGTGCCCAGGCGCAGGTCGCGGATGATCTCGACGCGCTCGACGGTGTCGATGTCCGAGTGCAGGTAACGCACGCGCACGCCGTGGTCGGCCAGGTAATCGGTGAGGTCTTCGGACATGCGCTTGGTCAGCGTGGTCACCAGCACCCGCTCCTCGATCGCGACGCGCTTGTGGATCTCCGAGAGCAGGTCGTCGACCTGAGTCAGCGCCGGACGGATCTCGATCTGCGGGTCGACCAGACCGGTCGGCCGCACCACTTGCTCGACGATGCGGCCCGCGTGCTCGGCTTCGTAGTTACCCGGCGTCGCTGAGACGAAAATGGTCTGCGGGCTGACGTTTTCCCACTCATCGAAACGCATCGGCCGGTTATCCAGAGCCGACGGCAGGCGGAAACCGTATTCCACCAGCGTCTCTTTGCGCGAACGGTCGCCCTTATACATGGCCCCGACCTGGGGCACGCTGACGTGGGATTCGTCGATCACCAGCAGCGCGTCAGCGGGCAGGTAGTCGTAGAGCGTCGGCGGCGGCGCGCCAGACGGACGCCCGGACAGGTAGCGCGAGTAGTTTTCGATGCCGTTGCAGTAACCCAGCTCGAGGATCATCTCCAGGTCGAAACGGGTGCGCTGCTCCAGACGCTGGGCTTCCACCAGCTTGTTGGCGCCGCGCAGGTATTCCAGACGCTCGTTCAGCTCGACCTTGATGCCTTCCATCGCCTCCAGCAGCGTTTCCCGCGGGGTCACGTAGTGGCTCTTCGGGTAGAAGGTGAAGCGCGGCAGTTTGCGAATCACCTCCCCGGTCAGCGGATCGAAGGCAGAAAGGCTCTCGACCTCGTCATCGAACAGCTCGATGCGGATGGCTTCCAGGTCCGATTCCGCCGGGAACACGTCGATCACGTCGCCGCGCACCCGGAAGGTCGCCCGAGCGAAATCCATGTCGTTGCGGGTGTATTGCAGGTCGGCCAGGCGACGCAGCAAAGCGCGCTGGTCGAGCTTGTCGCCGCGATCCACATGCAGAACCATGCGCAGGTAGGTTTCCGGACTGCCCAGACCATAAATGCACGACACCGTGGTGACGATGATCGAGTCTTTGCGCTCCAGCAGCGCTTTGGTCGCGGACAGGCGCATCTGCTCAATGTGGTCGTTGATCGACGCGTCCTTCTCGATGAAGGTGTCCGACGACGGCACGTAGGCTTCCGGCTGGTAGTAGTCGTAGTAGGAAACGAAGTACTCGACCGAGTTGTTCGGGAAAAACGCCTTGAACTCGCCGTACAGCTGGGCGGCCAGGGTCTTGTTCGGCGCCAGCACCAGGGTCGGGCGCTGCACTTGCTGAATGACGTTGGCGATGCTGAAGGTCTTGCCCGAACCGGTTACACCGAGCAGGGTCTGGTGCGACAGGCCGGCGTCGATGCCTTCAACCAACTGACGAATCGCCTCCGGTTGATCGCCGGCCGGCTCAAAACGGGTAACGAGCTGAAACTCGGACATAACGTACCTCTGGAGGGGCCACTGCCGGATGAATCCTGCAGCAACGCAATTGAGCACGGACGGCTGATCCCGTCAGGGAAAAGACGTACATAAAAGAAGTGATGGGACTACAAGTGGAGTCGACGGCGCCACCTTTCAAGCCACCCTCCGCAGATTAGTCCGCGGCACGGGACTAACGGTCGAAAAATTTCGCGAAAAACCCTGAAAAACCTGCGCGGGACTGTCGCCCGCACTGGCGCAGGCCTTTATACTTGCTCCCCGTTTGTGCACCGCTCTAGTGCAATCGGCTGGAGCGACGCGACCCATTCACTCCCCACTCAGAGCCCCCGCACAATGAGCCTGTTCTCCGCTGTCGAAATGGCACCACGCGATCCAATCCTGGGCCTCAACGAAGCATTCAACGCCGATACCCGCACGACCAAGGTCAATCTGGGTGTCGGCGTTTACAGCAACGAAGAAGGGAAAATTCCGCTGCTGCGCGCCGTTGTCGAAGCGGAAGAAAACCGGGTGGCCCAACACCTGCCCCGCGGCTACCTGCCCATCGACGGCATCGCTGCCTACGACAAGGCCGTGCAAACCCTGCTGTTCGGCGCTGAGTCGCCGCTGCTGGCTTCGGGCCAAGTGATGACGGTCCAGGCGGTCGGCGGCACGGGCGCTCTGAAAATCGGCGCGGACTTCCTCAAGCAGCTCTCCCCTGACGCCGTTGTGGCGATCAGCGACCCAAGCTGGGAAAACCACCGCGCGCTGTTCGAAACCGCCGGTTTCCCGGTGCAGAACTACCGTTACTACGACGCCGCCACCCATGACGTGAACCGCACGGGCATGCTGGAGGATCTGCAGAACCTGCCGTCCGGCTCGATCGTCGTGCTGCACGCCTGCTGCCATAACCCCACTGGCGTTGACCTGACCCTGGAAGACTGGAAGAAGGTGCTCGAGGTGCTGAAGGCCAAGGGTCATGTGCCGTTTCTGGACATGGCGTACCAGGGCTTCGGTGACGGGATTGACGAGGACGCAGCGGCGGTGCGTTTGTTCGCTGACAGCGGCATGACGTTCTTTGCTTCCAGTTCGTTTTCGAAGTCGTTTTCGCTGTATGGCGAGCGGGTCGGTGCGTTGTCGATCGTGACGGATTCGAAGGAAGAGACGGCGCGGGTGTTGTCTCAGGTGAAGCGTGTGATCCGCACGAACTATTCGAACCCGCCGACCCATGGCGCGTCGATTGTGGCGACGGTGTTGAACAGCCCTGAGTTGCGTGCCAAGTGGGAGGAGGAACTGGGCGAGATGCGCCTGCGGATTCGCGGGATGCGTGAGGAGATGACGCAGCGTCTGGCGAATAATGCGGCGGGGCAGGATTTCAGTTTTGTCGCGCGTCAGCGGGGGATGTTTTCGTATTCGGGTCTGACGACGGCGCAGGTTCATCGGTTGCGCAACGAGTTCGGGATTTATGCGTTGGATACCGGGCGGATTTGTGTGGCGGCGTTGAATCAGGGGAATATCGGGGCTGTTACCGAGGCGATCCTGGCGGTTATCTAAACCGCCAAGATTTTAAGGTCAAGATCAGGAGCGTCTGCCTGGGGGCAGACTGTTTCGCCTTCGGCGAGTTACTTGGAAAAGCACCCCAAGTAACCAAGGGTGCTTGCTCCTGGCTAGGTTCCTCCTTCGTCGGAATACCCTCACTTCGACGACGCTCCGTGGGCCCGCGCCGAACGGACATCCATGTCCTGACGGCGCTCTCGCCGCATCCATGCGGCTCGGCCCACTCCGCGTCGCCTGCGTTCAGCCTGCACCCAAGTCGCGATGGGTGTCGTCTGAACTTTTTGTGTAGGAAGATCAAAAGCAAATCAAAAGCTTCCCGGCTGAAGCCGGTCCTACAGTCATCGCCAGTCCTACAGGTGCGCACGGTCTGTTAGTGGGACCGGCTTTAGCCGGGAAGAGGCCGGTGTGGGCGCAGGCAGCTTTGCTGATCAAACACCGTCCCTGTGGAAGCAAACTTGCTCGCGAATGCCGCTGCCGTTGCCGTTGCTGTGCTCTTGATCTTCGTACGCAAAAAGCCCAAACACCGCTAATCGCGACTTGGGTGCAGGCTGAACGTAGACGACGCGCAGTGGGCCGGCAATCCGGGCTCTTGGAAAAAAGTGCCCCGCCGTAAGGGCGGAACCCTAACAACAGCACACCGAGATAATGGATACGCGTAAATCTCTGCGCGTTTATCCGCTTTTCGGAGCCTGCGACTACGCCTTCTTCCGATACGCCATCGAATCATCAATCCGCTTGAGTATGTAATCCCCCGCCGCCACCGCCGGATAAAGGCTTGCAGACGCCTCAACCCCCAAATCGCACGGATCAACAACCGCCCCATACGTCGGGTCATAAAACGTCGCGATCGAATAGCGCTCATGCCCTGACTGACTGATCACCCGATGCAACGTCGACCGGAACCGATCATTCGACCAGCGTGCCAACAAATCCCCCACGTTCACCACCAGACTGCCCTCGATCGGCGTTGCATCGATCCACGCCCCGCTGGCCAACTCACGCACCTGCAAACCCCCACTGCTGTCCTGATGCAACAGCGTGATACAGCCATAATCCGTGTGCGGCGCAACGCCGAACTGATCAGCCTCGGCCCGGGGTGGATGCGGCGGGTAATACACCATCTGCGTACGCTGCAAACGCTTGCCGTATTTCGGCGCAAAGAAACCCGGCTCGATACCCAGGCCCACCGCCACCGCCCTCAACAGATCAGCGCCCGCCTTGCCGATCTCCTCGTAATACGCGTCCAGCGCCACCCGCAATTCCGGCATAAAATCCGGCCACTGGTTCGGCCCGCGCAACGCCTCCCCCGCCAGCACGCTCGGGTCATCCTCCGGCAGCTCCAGGCCGATGCTGAAAAACTCCTTGAAATCCGGCTTGGTCGCTTCATACATCAACGCCCCGCCCAACGCATGCCAGCCGCGATGACGTTTGTTCACCGCCACCTGGCGCTTCACCTCCGGCGCAAAGGCGAAGAAGGTTTTTGCGGCCGCCATGGTGCGGTCGATCACCTGACGGGGCACGCCATGGTTGATGATGTAGAAGAAGCCGCTTTCGCTGCAGGCGCTGCGGATGGCTTCGCCGACGCGGCGGAGCGCAGCATCGTCGCCCTCGCGGACGCCGGCCATGTCGATGATCGGGAGGTTGGCGGTGACGGTCATGGCTGGCTCCGGGCGCAGGAATCGGACTGGGCGGTATAGACCGGATCAAGCATTTACTGTGCCGCGCCGCCCACCGCGTTATTCGTAGGACCGGCTTTAGCCGGGAATGAGGGAGTGCGTCCACACTCAATTCTGCGGTGTGACATACGACGCTTTCCCGGCTAAAGCCAGTCCTACAGCGAAGCCGTTAGCGCCCTCAGTCTAATGGCGTCGATCAACTGGCCTGCATCTTGCCTCAGCTGTCTATACAGCCTTCCCCGCTTTCAGGCACGCCCCACCCCTGACGCGGATTGACCGAGTGGATTCCATGAGCGACCTGCAACAGACCATCCGCCAGTTGCGCCAGGCCCTGGGCGATGCTCAGGTGCTGACCGGCGAAGCCATCAGCCCGCGTCATTACAGTGACTGGACCCGCCACGCGCCGGCCTGCCCCGCTGCGCTTCTCCTCCCGACCAGCACCGAACAGGTCTCCCTCGCCCTGCGCATCTGTAACGCGGCGGGGCAAAGCGTGGTGCCCCAGGGCGGCATGACCGGCCTGGCGGGCGGCGCGGTTCCGCGCACCACCGACATCGCGTTGTCGCTGGATCGCCTGCGCGGCATCGAGGAGATCGACACGGCCGCCGCGACCGTCAGCGTGCGCGCGGGCACGACGCTGGAAGACATCCAGCACGCGGTGGCCGACGCCGGCTTCCTGTTTCCGCTGGATCTGGGCGCGCGAGGCTCGTGCCAGATCGGCGGCAATATCGCTACCAATGCCGGTGGCAATGCGGTGATTCGTTACGGGATGACCCGCGATCTGGTGCTCGGTCTGGAGGTGGTGCTGGCGGACGGGCGTGTGCTCGATCTGATGAACAAGATGATCAAGAACAACTGCGGTTATGACCTAAAACAGTGCTTCATCGGCAGCGAAGGCACCCTTGGGGTGATTACCCGAGCAGTATTGAAGATGGCGCCGCCACCCGGTCCGACCACCACGCTGCTCTGCGCCCTGCCTGATTACCCGAGCGCAGTTGCCCTGCTGCGGCGCATTCAGTCAAGCGTCGGGACGCCCCAGGCGTATGAACTGATGTGGCAGGATTTCTTCCGCCTCGGTGTGTCGTGGCTTGCCACCTCAACCCAAGAGAAGCCCGTCGCGCCGATGCCCGATCATCATCCGCTCTACGTGCTACTGGAATCGTCCGCCCCCGGCGATGCGCTGGAGCAGATCCTTGCAGCCGCCATTAAGGCCGGCGAAGTCGTCGATGCCATTCTCGCGACCTCCCAGACCCAGGCCCGCGGGCTGTGGAAGATTCGCGAGGCCACCGGCGAGTTTCCCCAGCGCATGGCGCCGCTGAATTTCGACATCAGCCTGCCCATCGGCCGCATCGGTGAGTTCGCCGAGCGCTGCCGTGAGCGCATCGACGCGCGCTGGCCGGGTAACCGAAGCGTGTATTTCGGCCACATCGGCGACAGCAATCTGCATTTGACCGTGGACTGCAACTCGCTGCCGCAGCCCGCTCCGGTGCTGGAAATCGAGGGGTTGGTCTACAGCGCCGTCGGCGAGCTGGGCGGCGCGGTGTCGGCCGAACATGGCATTGGCCTGCTCAAGCGCGAGTTTCTCCACCACTCGGTGAGCGTGGAAGCGTTGCAGGTCATGGCCGAGCTCAAGCGCAGTTTCGACCCCAACGGCATTCTCAACCCGGGGAAGATCCTCGGCTGATCGCGCCCCGCAGGTTGTCTATACCGGTATGGCACGCTAACTGCAGTGGCAGAATCTAAAGCAAACCCCGCACCCGCTCACCGAACATCCCGCAGCATCGACGCAACACGCCGCATCCACCCAGGAGCCATCCCATGCCACTCGACTCTGTGTTCCGCAGGACGTTTAACCGCTTGAGTATCGCTACCGCCCTGGCGCTGTTGCCATTGGCGGTGCTGCCCTTGTCGGCCCACGCCGATCAGTTGGCCGATGTGAAGAAAGCCGGTGAGCTGGTGGTCGGCACCGAAATGCAGTTCGCGCCGTTCGATTTTCTCGAAGCGGGCAAACAGAAAGGTTTGAACGCTGAGCTGTTCGAGGCGCTGGGCCAGGAGCTGGGGGTCAAGATCAAGTTCCTCGACCTGCCGTGGCCGAGCGTGCTGCCCGGCCTTGAGGCGAAGAAATTCGACGTGGTGGCCGGCCCGATCATCGTGACCAAGGCGCGCAAGGAGCGTTACCACTTCGTCTCGCCGATTGCCGAAGCGACCGTGGCCCTGCTCGCGGGCGCCAAGGACGACAGCCTCAGCAAGCCTGAAGACATCGCCGGTAAAACCGTCGGTGCCGGCAAGGGCTCGGCGCAGCTGGAGGAGCTGAAAGCCTTCGCCGCCACCCTGCCGCAGAAGGTCACCATTCGTGAATACGTCGACAACAATCAGGCCTACGCCGACCTGGCCGCCAAGCGCATCGTCGCCGTGGCCAACTCGCTGCCGAACATCTCCTTCGTCGCCGCGCAGAAGAGCAATCTGTACAAAGTGGTGCAGCCGCCGTTCGGCAAGAAGTCCTATTTTGCTTATCTGGGCCGCAAGGACGCCGATGCCGACAGCCTGATCGCTGCGCTGGACGCTGCCTTGAACAAGATGCACGACGATGGCCGGCTGGCCGCACTGCAGAAGAAATGGCTCGGCGCGGAAATGGACGTGCCGAAAGGTGATTTCGAGCCGACGTGGTGAGGCGGAGCTGAGTCAACTGCATCGTCCCGAAACGATGCACGACCTGTAGGAGCGTGGCTTGTCCCGCGATCTGCCAAGAAGTGGCAGCAAAAGAAACGACGATGCACATCTGGCGCAGCGTGGTCGAATCGACAGGCGTCTGCTTCGCAGACGATCGCGGGACAAGCCACGCTCCTACAAGATTTGCGTCAGGCATACGCTGGAGAAACGCCGTGTTCGATTGGCCCTTGCTGCAGCAAAACGCGCCGCTCTTGCTGGGCGCCCTGTGGGTGACGTTGCAGGTGTCGATGGCCGCGCTGGTGTTCGGCTTTGTCATCGGCATTGTCGTCGGCAGCCTGCGCCTGTCGCCGATCCCTCTTTTGCGCCGCCTGGGTGGCGCCTACATTTTCGTGTTCCGCGGCATTCCGCTGCTGGTGCAACTGCTGTTCATCTATTACTTCCTGCCCCGGGTCGGCCTGCCCAACGTCTCGCCCACGGTGGCGGCAATCATCGGCTTGTCCCTGGCCGCCGGCGCGTACATCGCCGAGATCATGCGCGGCGGTTTTCTTGCCATTCCCGGCGGTCAGCTGGAGGCCGCCGGGCTGTTGGGCCTGAGCGACGCGCAAATGCTCATGCGCATCCGCGTGCCCCAGGCCGTGCGCCTGACGCTGCCGGCGCTGGTCAATGAAATGATCCTGCTGATCAAGGCCTCGTCGCTGGTCTCGGTGGTCGGGCTGGCCGATCTGACCCGCACGGCACAGAACCTTGCTGCCAGCGACTACATGTTCGTCCAGGACTACCTGATGCTCGCCGGCTTCTACTGCCTGATCAACGTGCCGCTGGCGTATGCCGCGAGCCTGCTCGAAAGACGAATGAAGGAGCGCACGGCATGACCTTCGACCCGAGCATTTTCACCGACCACCTGAGCGACATCGGCTCCGGGTTTCTGGTCACCCTCGGCACCTGGAGCAGCGGCGTCGTGCTGGGCCTGGCGCTGGGCATGCTGATCGCCGTCGCCCAGGTGTTCGGCAACCACTTTGTGCGGGCGCCGCTGCGGGCGTTCATCGAGCTGATCCGCAGCACGCCGTTTCTGGTGCAGCTGTTTCTGGTGTATTACGGCGGGCCGTCGTTCGGCATCAGCCTCGACCCGATTCCCGCCGGCATCCTCGGCCTGGGGGTTTACGGCGGCGTGTACTTCGCCGAGATCTTCCGCACCGGTTTCCAATCGGTCGCCCGGGGTCAGCTGGAAGCCGCCGATTGCCTGGGCATCACCCGCCTGCAATGCGTCTGGCGCATCCAGGTGCCGCAGATGCTGGTGATGATTCTTCCGGCGCTGGTGAACATGGTCACGGTGTTGTGCAAGGAAACCGCCGTGCTGTCGATCATCACCATTCCCGAGCTGACGATGGTCCTCACCGGCATCGGCTCGGAAACCTTCGCCTTCGTCGAAACCCTGCTGATGCTGTGCATCGGCTACCTGATTCTGGTGGAGCTGTGCTCGCGGCTGGGCATGCTGCTGGAAACCCGCGTCGGCCGGTTCATGAGCAGGCAACCCCGATGAACAGTCTTCTGATCCCCGGCGGCAACGCGCCCGCCCCGCCTTACGAAACAACCCGCGAAACGACCCGCAAATCCCTGGATGAACCTATGAAAACCAACGACGAGCAGTCGACCGTCCTGACCCTAAGCCAGGTGGGCAAAAGCTTCGGCAATCTGCGCGTGCTCAAGGGCATCGACTTCCAGGTGCAGCGCTCGGAAGTGGTGTGCCTGATCGGCCCGTCGGGCTCGGGCAAAAGCACCTTGCTGCGCAGCATGGCGTTTCTGGAGGAGTACGACGAAGGCGAGATTCGCATTGAAGGCCAGTTGCTCGGCTGGCAGGACACCGACAAGGGCCGTCGCCGCGCGCCGCAATCGCACATTAATCAGGTGCGGCGCAACGTCGGCATGGTCTTTCAGCAGTTCAACCTGTGGCCGCACATGACCGCCCTCGGCAACGTCTGCGAAGCCTTGCGACGGGTGCGTAAGCTCTCGGCGGACGAAGCAAAAAAGCGCGGCATGGCGATGCTCGACAAGGTCGGGCTGGCGCACAAGGCCGAGGCCTATCCTGCGCAATTGTCCGGCGGTCAGCAGCAGCGGGTGGCGATTGCACGGGCGCTGGCGATGGAGCCGCACATCATGCTGTTCGACGAACCCACCTCGGCCCTCGACCCGGAGTTGGTGGGTGAAGTGCTGCAGGTGATGAAGACCCTGGCGAAGGAAGGCATGACCATGGTCGTGGTCACCCATGAGATGGGCTTTGCCGCTCAGGTGGCCGACTCGGTGATTTTTCTCGATCAGGGCGAAATCGTCGCGCACGGCACGCCCCGGCAGATTTTCCACAACCCCGAGCAACCCCGGCTGCAGCAGTTCTTGCAGAACTACCTGGACCGCAACGCGTTCTGGCAGGACGCCAAACCATGATGCGCTGTTTTTAAGGCCGTCAACCTGTTCGGCAAGGGAGAAACATGATGGACAAGCCGGCACCCCAGGCCCTGTATCGGCGGGCGAAATCCTTCGTTCACGGCAAGCTGTCGTCAGGGGAGTGGCAGCCCGGCGACTTGATTCCGTCGGAGAACCGCCTGGTGGTCGAACTGGGCATGTCGCGGATGACCGTCAACCGGGCGTTGCGCGAGCTGACCGAAGAAGGCCGCCTGCTGCGGGTGTCCGGGGTCGGCACCTTCGTCGCCGCCAGCAAGCCGCAATCCAACCTGCTGCGCATCACCAACATCGCCGACGAAATCCTCGCCCGGGGCCATCGCTACCGTTGCCAGGTGCTGCACCTGGCACGGGAATCGGCGTCGATGCCCATCGCCTCGGCCCTCTCGCTCGCCACCGGCGCGTCGGTGTTTCACCTGTTGTGCGTGCACTACGAGGACGATGTGGCGGTGCAGCTGGAAGACCGTTACGTCAATCCGCACGCCGCGCCGGACTTTCTGCAGCAGCCTTTTGGCGACGCGTTGCAGTCGGCGCGCTATCTGTTGCAGATCATTCAGCCCGATGAAATCGAGCACATCGTCGAGGCCAGCCACCCGAGCGCCGAGGAGCTCAAGCATTTGCAGATCGAACCGGGCGAGCCGTGTCTGGTATTGATGCGCCGCACCTGGAACAGCGGCAACGTGGTGACCTACGTGCGGCTGGTGCACCCTTCGTCGCGTTATCGACTGGGCAGTCGCATGCCGGCGACCGGCGCCTATCGCGACACCTGAGCGCTGCCGGTCAGCACATGGATCGAACCCTTGCGCGCCGTTGCCCTCGATATCTGTAAGTCCTGTGAACGGGATATGACAGAAGAGGTGCATATGGCTACCCAGAACAATGATCAAACCGTCAACCGTAACGACCCGGCGATCAGCCCGGCCGCGCAACCGGAAGCCCCGGACAGCAGCGTGGCGCAGAAGGACACGGTCAAGCCGCAGGGCGAGTCGAAAGACGGCGCGCAGGGTCATGAGAACGCCGGGGTCGATGCGGGGGATAACAGCTTTACCCCGGATTTCGAGCCGGAAGAGCATAAATCGCCGGACACCACCAAAGAGGAGCTGCAGACGGGTGAGCTGGACAAGGACATTGATACCGCCGGGGGTTGAGGGCGGCCTTCGGTCCGGGGTCCAGCTCAGGCTTTTAAGTCTGATTGCGGCGGCTGACTGACCGGGGCACTGGTGGGAGTGAGCTTGCTCACGAAGTGGTCGGTACAGCCGGTGGAGCTTCAGGGGCTTGGCTTAGGTCTTCGCGAGCAAGCTCGCTCCCACGGGATTCTCAACGCCGCCTCTGACCTGGTTCGGATCTAACAGCTCCGCCACCCGCTCGGTCTGGCGGATACTCCATTGCATGGCAACCTAACAAAACGGCACCATCACGCCTTGGTCTGCGCCCGCAGACTTGCCTGAAGTTCATCCCCGGAGCGTTGTCGATAATGGTCCAGCCCGCCACTCAGGATGCCCCGCGCGTCGGTAATAAACTCACACCCCGCGAGTTTCGCGGCATGGCGGCGATTCTGATGTCCATCGCCCTGGCCACCCTCGACACCGCCATCGCCAACACCGCCCTCCCCGCCATCGCGGCTGATTTGAACGCCTCACCGGCGGCGTCGGTGTGGATCATCAACGCCTACCAGCTCGCCGCCGTCGCCACGCTGTTGCCGTTCGCGGCGCTGGGCGGCGTGCTTGGCCATCGCAAGGTGTATCTGGGCGGGCTGATTCTGTTCGTGGTGTCGTCGGCGCTGTGTGCGCTGTCCTGGTCATTGCCGACGCTGACCGTCGCCCGCGTGCTGCAGGGCATCGGCGCCAGCGCGATCATGAGTGTCAACGCCGCGCTGATCGGTTCGATCTTCCCCCACGAACGGCTCGGCCGCGGACTGGGCATGAACGCGCAGGTGGTCGGCACCTCGTTCTCCATCGGCCCGACCGTGGCGTCGCTGGTGTTGTCGGTGGCGAGTTGGCCGTGGCTGTTCGCGATCAACCTGCCCATCGGCCTGTTTGCCCTGGTGTTCGCCTGGAATTCGCTGCCCGCCACCCGCCTCGGCAGTCTGACCTTCGACCGTTTCACTGCGGTGCTCAACGTCATGACCTTCGGGGCGCTGATCTTTGCCCTGAGTCAGGCGGCGCAACTGGGCTCCGTGGTCAGCGTGCTGATCGCCCTGGCGGTGTTTTTGGTGGGCGGCGCGCTGATGCTCAAGCGCGAGGCCGGGCACCCTGCGCCGATGTTCCCCCTGGATTTGCTCAAACGGCCGCTGTTTGCGTTGTCGGCGCTGACGGCGTTCTGTTCGTTCGCCACCCAGGGGCTGGCGTTTGTCTCACTGCCGTTCTTTTTTGAAAGCACCCTGGGCCGCGACCCGATTCAGACCGGGTTTCTGATGACGCCGTGGTCGGTGGTGGTGGCAATGATCGCGCCGTTCGCCGGGCGCCTGTCAGACCGTTATGCGCCGGGGCTGCTGGGCGGGATCGGGCTGGCGATGCTCTGTATGGGGATGATTTCCCTGGCGACTATGCCCGCCGACGCCAGCGTCATGTCGATCATCGCGCGGATGATCCTGTGCGGCATCGGCTTCGGTTTCTTCCAGGCGCCGAACCAGAAAGCGCTGATGACCAGCGCACCGAAGGAGCGCTCCAGCGGCGCCAGCGGCACGATTGCGACGGCACGCCTGATTGGCCAGGCCACGGGCGCGGCGTTGGTGGCCTTGAGTTTCGGCATTTCCAGCACCCACGGCCCGGTGCTGGCGTTGAGCATCGGCGCCGGCTTTGCGGCGGTGGGCAGTGTGGCGAGCGGCTTGCGGTTGGTGACCAAGAACACCGCCAATCCGCGGCCTTAAGCGTCGTCAATCCAGCCAGCGCAGGATCAGGCAATCATCACGCAGGACTGGGTCATCGGTTTGGCGCGCAGGGTTCCTACCATGGGGGACTTCGAGCATCGACCATCGATCAACGGCTTCGGCCCCGAGAGGAAACCCACAATGAGCACATCAAAAACCCTGTTCATCACCGGTGTCAGCAGCGGCTTCGGTCAAGCGCTGGCGCAACAGGCGCTGGCGGCGGGTCATACGGTGATCGGCACCCTGCGCAATGAAGACGCCGTTCAGGCATTCGAAGCCCAGGCGCCCGGTCGCGCCCACGGCGTGTTGCTGGACGTCACCGACTTCGACGCCATCGACCGCGTGGTCGCCGAGGCCGACACCGCATTCGGGCCCATCGACGTGCTGGTCAACAACGCCGGCTATGGTCACGAAGGGATTCTGGAAGAGTCGCCGCTGGAGGATTTGCGTCGGCAGTTCGACGTCAACGTGTTCGGCGCGGTGGCGATCATCAAGGCCTTCGTGCCGCTGTTCCGCCAGCGCCGCAGCGGGCACATCCTCAACGTCACCTCCATGGGCGGTTTCATCACGATGCCGGGGATCTCCTACTACCACGGCAGCAAGTTTGCGCTGGAAGGGATTTCCGAATCCCTGAGCAAGGAGTTGAAGCCCTTCAATGTGTTTGTCACGGCCGTGGCGCCGGGTTCCTTCCGCACGGACTGGGCCGGGCGTTCGATGCAGCGTACTGCGCGGCAGATTGCCGACTACGACGCCAGCTTCGACCCGATCCGCGAGGCCCGCGAAGAACGCAGCGGCAAGCAGCCGGGGGATCCGGTCAAGGCGGCGGACGCGATGCTCAAGCTGATTGATAGCCCCACCCCGCCCGCGCACTTGTTGCTGGGCAGCGATGCGTTGAAGCTGGTGCGGGAAAAGCTCGCGCAGCTGGAAGCCGAGTTTGCGGAATGGGAAGAGGTGTCGCGTTCGACGGATGGGTGAAGTTCGATGAAAGTGCGTCGGCCTAACGGCCACTCCGGTCCCGCTCCGTGGGCCCTGCGTTCAGCCTGCACCCAAGTCGCGTTTGGCGGTGACTGGACTTTTTGCGTATGAAGGTCAAAAGCAGATCAACATCAACGTCAAAAGCTTCCCGGCTGAAGCCGGTCCTACAGACCTGCTGCGTACCCACTGCAGGACTGGCTTTAGCCGGGAAGAGGCCGGCATGACCACCATCATTTTTTCTGGGAAACGCCCTCCTTGTGGGAGCCGTCAACCGGGAACTCGTGGCGTAACTTAACCTACACCCCGCCCCGGCTGAAGATGCGGATCACTTCATCCAGATGCCCCGCCATCGCCTGCCTCGCAGCTTCTGCATCGCGGTGTTGCAAGGCGTCGAGGATCAGGCGGTGTTCGTGCTCGGAGCGGAACGGCATGTCGTCGGAGGTGTAGTGGGCCTGCAAACGCTGGAACATGCTGCCGTACTGATGCCCGAGCAGGTGCTTAATCATCAGCGCATAGGCCGGGTTGCCCGAGGCCTGGGCGATGCGGATGTGGAACAGGCGATCGCCGGGGTGGGTGTGGGAATGCTCGCGGTTGTCCCGGGCGTTGCGTTCGAAGGCCTCGCGGATCGCGTCGAGTTCTTCATCGCTGGCGTTCTGCGCGGCCAGCGCCGCCGCTTCCGGTTCGATCAGCCGGCGCGCCTGAAGCAGGGCAAACGGCGGGATCTCTGCGCTGAAATCCACCTCGATGCCCAGCTCCGGGTCAACGTCCTTCCACTGATCGCGGGTGACCTGAGTCATCACCGGTTCATCGGACAGCTTCTGCCCCGGCGGTTCGCAGACCAGCACGCCATTACCGACGCGCACATCCACCAGCCCGATTACCTCAAGGGCAATCATTGCCTCACGCACCGACGCCCTGCTCACCCCCAGCATCTTCGCCAGTTCACGTTCGGCCGGCAGGCGGCTGCCCGGTGGAAACTCGCCGCTGTCGATCAACGCGCGGAGCTGATCGGCGATCTGGCGATAAAGTCTCCGATTATCAATTACTTGGATTGGCATGGGGAATCGGCTCGGAAATTTTCAGCGCACTGGATCGACAAATGGCCTTGTTGCGGCCCATGACAAGTGCTAAAAACAGGACCAATGGCCTGACCATTGGAGCGCTGCAGTGAGCGGAGCATAGCAAAACCCGATGGGGTTAGCGTGCGTCGTCTTCGCCTGAATGCGGCCTCCGTGGCCCGGTCAGCACACCTGAACCGCTTGATAGCCAGGCAGGTCGTCTCAACAATAAAAACAAGGGATCAACATGGACCTCACCGGTAAGCGAGTGCTCATCACGGCCGCCGCCCAGGGCATCGGTCAAGCCAGCGTCGAGGCCTACCTGAAGGCCGGCGCAGAAGTCTTCGCCATCGACATCAACGGTGCAGCGCTGGACCACCTCCAAGGCGTGCACAAGCGCGTGCTCGACGTCACCGACCACGCCGCCATCGAACGGCTGGCCGCCGAAGTGGGCGCGCTGGACGTACTGTTCAACTGCGCAGGCGTGGTGCACAGCGGCAACATCCTCGAATGCTCCGAAGACGACTGGCGCTTCGCCTTCGACCTCAACGTCACCGCGATGTACAAGATGATCCGCGCGTTTCTGCCGGCAATGCTGGCCAACGGTGGCGGCTCGATCATCAATATGTCGTCGGTCGCCTCGGCCATCAAGGGCGTGCCCAACCGCTTCGCCTACTGTGCGAGCAAGGCCGCCGTGATCGGCATCACCCGTTCGGTCGCTGCTGATTTCGTCGGGCAGAACATCCGCTGCAACTGCATTTGCCCCGGCACCGTGGAATCCCCTTCCCTGCGTCAGCGCGTGGCCGATCAGGCGGCGCGGGAGCATCGTGACGAGTCCGAGGTGTACGCCGCGTTCGAAGCCCGCCAACCCATGGGACGCCTGGGTACGCCCGAGGAAATTGCCCAACTGGCGCTGTACCTCGGGTCGTCCGCCAGCGGCTTTACCACCGGCACTGCGCAAATCATCGACGGCGGCTGGAGCAATTGAGCCCGCCGCCAATCCCGCGTATTCGTTAAACCGATTTCTGATCAATCACCATTTAGAGGACTCCCCATGAAATTGCTGCGTTACGGCGAACCCGGTCAAGAACGCCCTGGCCTGCTGGACAGCAACGGCCGCATTCGCGATCTGACCGATCTCATCGGCGACCTGTCGGGCACCGCCCTGAGCCCGGAAAGCATCGCGCACTTGCAGTCCCAGGACGTCAACAGCCTGCCGCTGGTGGAAGGCAGTCCGCGTATCGGCCCCTGCGTCGCCCAGATCGGCAAGTTCATCTGCATCGGCCTGAACTACGCCGACCACGCCGCTGAAACCGGCGCCGACATTCCGAAAGAACCGATTATTTTCAACAAGTGGACCAGCGCCATCGTCGGCCCCAACGACAACGTGGAAATCCCGCGCAACTCGAAGAAGACCGACTGGGAGGTCGAGCTGGGCGTGGTCATCGGCAAGGGTGGTCGCTACATCGACGAGGCCGATGCGCTGGAACACGTGGCGGGTTATTGCGTGATCAACGACGTGTCCGAGCGTGAATACCAGCTCGAGCGCGGCGGCACCTGGGACAAGGGCAAGGGTTGCGACACCTTCGGCCCGATCGGCCCATGGCTGGTGACCCGCGATGAAATCGCCGACCCCCATCAGCTCAACCTGTGGCTGGAAGTCGACGGCAAGCGCTACCAGAACGGCAATACGCGCACGATGATTTTCCAGATTCCCAAGCTGGTGAGCTACCTGAGCCAGTTCATGAGCCTGCAACCGGGCGACGTGATTTCAACCGGCACACCGCCGGGCGTGGGCCTGGGCATCAAGCCGGAACCGGTGTTCCTGCGCGCCGGCCAGACCATGCGTCTGGGGATTGAAGGGTTGGGTGAGCAGCAGCAGCTGACGGTCGACGCCTGAGGCAGCAAACACCATTCCTGTGGGAGCGAGCTTGCTCGCGAAGAGGCCAGTGCATTCCCTGCCTACTCATCAGGAGTAAAGGCTTCGCGAGCAAGCTCGCTCCCACAGGTTCTGCATGCACTTGAGATCAGTGGTTTCCTCAGTTTTCCCAATACGCCGCGCTGCCCACAACAATGCCAAAGGGACCCGCCATGACCACCATCACCGCCTTGCGCGTTGAAGACATTCGTTTCCCCACGTCGCAATTGCTCGACGGCTCCGACGCGATGAACCCGGACCCCGATTACTCGGCGGCCTACGTCATTCTCGAAACCGATCACCCCACCCTGCAGGGCCACGGCCTGACCTTCACCATCGGCCGTGGCAACGAGATTTGCTGCATAGCGATCAACGCACTGGCCGGCGTGATGGTCGGCTTGACGCTGGAATGGATCACCGAAGACATGGGCCGTTTCTGGCGCCAAGTCACCAGCGACAGCCAGTTGCGCTGGATCGGCCCGGACAAGGGCGCTATTCACCTGGCGACGGGCGCCGTGGTCAACGCCACCTGGGACCTGTGGGCCAAATCCGAGGGCAAGCCGGTGTGGCAACTGGTGGCGGAAATGACCCCGGCGCAACTGGTGCGCTGCATCGATTTTCGCTACATCACCGACTGCCTCACCCCGGACGAAGCCCTGACCCTGCTGACCGAGCGCGCCGAGGGCAAGGCGCAACGGCTGCGAACGCTGCTGGCCGACGGTTACCCCTGCTACACCACGTCGGCGGGCTGGCTGGGCTACCCCGACGACAAGCTGCGCCGGCTGTGTCAGGAAGCGGTCGATGGCGGCTTTTCTCACATCAAGCTGAAAGTGGGCCGCGACCTGCAGGACGACATTCGTCGGGTGCGCATCGCCCGGGAAGTGCTGGGGCCGGATCGCCATCTGATGATCGACGCCAATCAGGTCTGGGAGGTCAAAGAGGCCATCGACTGGGTCCGCGAGCTGGCGTTCGCCAAGCCCTGGTTCATCGAAGAACCGACCAGCCCCGACGACGTCGAGGGCCATCGCACGATTCGTCTTGGCGTCCACCCGGTGAAGGTGGCGACCGGCGAGATGTGCCAGAACCGCATCGTCTTCAAGCAACTGATCATGCGCGGCGCCATCGACGTGGTGCAGATCGACGCCTGCCGGCTCGGCGGGGTCAACGAGGTGCTGGCGGTGATGTTGATGGCCGCCAAATACCAGCTGCCAGTCTGCCCCCATGCCGGCGGCGTCGGCCTGTGCGAGTACGTGCAGCACCTGTCAATGATCGATTTCCTGTGCATCGCCGGGACCCATGAAGGTCGGGTGGTGGAGTATGTCGATCACCTGCATGAGCACTTTGAAGATCCGTGTGTGATTCGCGATGCGGCGTATCTGCCGCCGGCCGCACCGGGTTTCTCGATTCAGATGAAGGCCGCTTCGCGGGAGCAGTACGCGTACAAAGGCTGAGGACCCCGCCAGAGCTTTGCCCAGGCATGAAACGGACGGAGTACAACAACAATGTCGTCCCGACACTCAAGCGTTCCGGCAGCGCCCTTGCGGGTGGATGCCCATCAGCATTTCTGGACCTACGACGCCCGGGATTACCCCTGGATCGACCAGCGCCATGCTGCGTTGCAACGGGATTTCCTGCCGGGGGATTTGAAACCTCTGCTCGATGAGCACGGTATCGACGGCTGCATCGCGGTGCAGGCGCGGCACAGCGTCAGCGAGACCGACGCGCTGCTCAGCCACGCCGCCACTTACCCGTGGATCTTTGGCGTGGTCGGCTGGGCGGATCTGCGGGCGGATGACCTAGAGGCGCAACTCTCACGCTGGGGCGACGCTCATAAAGGCGCGCAAAAACTGGTCGGCCTCCGTCATCTGATCCAGGACGAACCGGCGCCGTCGCTGTTCCTCCAGGACCCTGCGTTCGCCCGTGGCATTCAGCTGTTGCAACGCCACGGGCTGGCGTACGACGTGCTGATAAAAGACAAAGACCTGCACGCCGCTACCGCATTCTGCCAACGCCACGACCGGCATCACCTGATCCTCGATCACCTCGGCAAACCGGACCTGTCCCGGGAAGACCCCATTGCCTGGGCCGATCGGCTCGCCCCGCTGGCCGCCCTGCCCCACGTCGCCTGCAAGCTCTCCGGGCTGATTACCGAGGCCGACTGGCAGCACTGGCGACCGGGGGAGCTGCTGCCGTACTTCTATCTGGCGCTGGAGCTGTTCGGGCCGCAACGGTTGATGTTCGGTTCCGACTGGCCGGTCTGCCAGCTCGCCGGCCGTTACAGCGACGTCCACCAGCTGTTCGAAACCGCCATCAGTACGCTCTCTGCCGATGAGCAACATGCGCTGCGCGGCGGCACCGCCATTTCCCTTTATGGCCTGCAAGGAAACTGCCCATGAATCTGCACCTGCACGACAAAGTGATCATCGTCACCGGCGGCGGCTCGGGGATTGGCGCAGCCATCTCGCTGGGGCTGGCCGAAGAAGGCGCGATCCCGGTGATCTTCGCCAATCAACCGCTGCCCGCCGAACTCGCGGCAGAACTGGACAGACGCCAGCCGCAAACCCTGTTCGTCCAGGTCGAGCTGCGCGATGAGGCCGAATGTGCGGCGGCGGTGAGCCAGGTGCTGGGACGCTTTGGTCGCATCGACGGGCTGGTCAACAACGCCGGGGTCAATGACAACGTCGGGCTGGAGGCCGGTCGCAGCGCGTTCATCGAGTCGCTGGAGAAGAACCTCATTCACTACTACGTCATGGCGCATTTGTGCGTTGACGCGCTGAAGGCGAGCAAGGGCGCCATCGTCAACATCGGCTCGAAAACCGCCCTCACCGGCCAGGGCGGCACCAGCGGTTATACCGCCTCGAAAGGCGCGCAACTGTCCCTGACACGGGAATGGGCGGCGTCGTTGCTGAGCGATGGCGTGAGGGTGAACGCGGTGATCCCGGCCGAAGTGATGACGCCGCTGTACGAGCGCTGGATTGCCAGCTTTGACGACCCTGACGGGAAGCTGGCGAAGATCGTCGAGAAAATCCCCTTGGGCCAGCGCATGACCACGCCGACCGAGATCGCCGACAGCGTGCTGTTTCTGCTGTCCCCGCGAGCGTCACACACCACCGGGCAATGGCTGGTGGTGGACGGCGGCTATACGCACCTTGACCGGGCACTGACATGAGCGCGCTGACATGAATACTGGGCTGGTTGCGCAGCGTTTTTGTCTGGCCCTGGACCTTGCCGATGACGAGGCGTTGATTGCCGAGTATGAGCAGTTGCATCGGCGCATCTGGCCGGAAATCGCCGGGCACCTGCGCAGTCAGGGCGTGCTGGACATGCAGATCTGGCGACTGGGCACGCGGCTGTTCATGGTCATGGACACGGCGCCGGGCTTCAGCGCCGACGCGATGGACCAAGCGTCGGCGGCCCATCCCAAGGTACAGGAATGGGAGGCGCTGATGTGGCGGTTTCAGAAGCCGACGCCGTGGACCGAGCCGGGGAATAAATGGCAGCCGATGGCGCAGATTTTCAGTCTGGATGAGCAATTGAAAAGACTTCATGAGCCCTGACACCCCTCTGCGCCGGCTGCTGAATGGGTCTCTGGTGGGAGCGAGCTTGCTCGCGAAAGCTGAGTTTCAAACGCTGGAAAACTCGTGGATGTACCGGCCTCTTCGTGAGCAAGCTCACTTCCACAGGCACGCTTGAACAACAACAAAAAAGGAGAGCGTTATGTTGACCAAACACGGCAAAGTACAGACTGGGGTGTATCGGCACGCTGAGCCATCGGTGCGGATGGCGTTGATGCTGGTGACCAGCCTGTTTTTTCTCTGGGGCCTGTCGTATGGCCTGCTTGATGTGCTGAACAAGCATTTTCAGGAAACGCTGCACGTCAGCAAGGCCCAGTCCGGGCTGCTGCAGGCGGCCTACTTCGGCGCGTATTTCATCATCGCCCTGCCCGCCGGCTTTTTGATGGACCGCTTCGGCTACAAGGCCGGGATCCTGCTGGGTCTGTGCCTGTACGCTGCGGGCGCGTTGTTGTTCATGCCGGCGGCCAATGCGGCGAGCTTCCCGTTCTTCCTGTTCGCGCTGTTCGTCATCGCCCTGGGCCTGGGTTGTCTGGAGACGGCGGCCAATCCCTATGCGACGGTGCTGGGCGATGCGAAAGGTGCTGAACGTCGGCTCAATCTGGCGCAATCGTTCAACGGCCTTGGCCAGTTCGTCGGGCCGCTGCTGGGTGGCGCGCTGTTCTTCGGCGGCAGCAACGCCGGCAGTGACAACAGTTCGCTGCAAACCACGTATGTGGTCATCGCGGTGATCGTCCTGCTGGTGGCGGCGCTGTTCGCCCGAACGCCGATGCCCGATCTGCGCGAACAGGAATCGAGCATCCAGCGTCAGGACAGCAAAACCCTCTGGCAGCACCGCGAATTCGTCGGTGGCGTGGTCACGCAGTTCTTCTACGTGGCGGCGCAAGTCGGCGTCGGCGCGTTCTTCATCAATTACGTCACCGAGCACTGGGCGAGCATGACCAGCCAGAGCGCCGCCTATTTGCTGTCGGTGGCGATGATCTGCTTCATGTGCGGGCGCTTCTTCAGCACCTGGCTGATGGGGCGCATCCCGGCGCAAAGGCTGCTGATGGTCTACGCGTGGATCAACGTCGCGCTGTGCGCGGTGGTGGTCAGCGGCGTGGAAAGCGTGTCCGTGGTGGCGCTGGTGGCGGTGTTCTTCTTCATGTCGATCATGTTCCCGACCATCTTCGCCATGGGCGTGAAAAACCTCGGCCCCCACACCAAACGCGGCAGCTCGTTCCTGATCATGGCCATCGTCGGCGGCGCCCTGATGCCGTACTTCATGGGGCTGGTGGCGGATCATTTCTCCACGGCGCTGGCGTACCTGCTGCCGCTGGGGTGTTTTGTGGTGGTGGCGTTTTACGGGCGTAGCGGGTTACGCGGGCGGGAGGCGTGATCTCGGGTTTGTGGTGTGAGGACTGACGCCTTCCCGGCTGAAGCCGGTCCTACTATCAGGTTTAAGCCAGTCCCAATCGGCGTGCGCGACGCTTTTGTGGGACCGGCTTTAGCCGGGAAGAGGCCAGTTGCGACACCCTCACTTTTGCGGTGTGAAGACTTGCGTTTTCCCGGCTGAAGCCGGTCCTACTATCAGGTTTCAGCCAGCCCCAATCGTGATCGTGCCCACGCTCTGCGTGGGCATGCATCCCGTGACGCTCCGCGTCGCCTCGCACAACACCTGAAATGTGCATCGTCTCAGGGACGCAGAGCGTCCGACCGGGCATTCCCACGCGAAGCGTGGGAACTATCAGAAAGTCACCCGCTCAGCGCTAACCCTCAGGGCTTGGCAATGTCCGTACGGCTCACCGCCGGGGATTCTTTCGGCAGTGTCGCGCGCATCTGCGCCACTTGGCCGGCGTTGACGGCCGGTGCCTGGTTGCCCCAGCTGCTGCGGATGAAGGTCAGCAGTTGCGCCACTTCTTCATCGGACATGCGCCAGGCGAACCCGGGCATGCCCAGTTGCGAAGGCGCCGTTTCGGTGGCGGGGAGTTTGCTGCCGGCCAGCACCAGACGAATCATCGACACCGGGTCTTCCGACAGCACCGACGAGTTGCCGGCGATCTTCGGAAAAACCCGCTCCTCACCCTGTCCGTTGGTGCGGTGGCAGGCCGCGCAGTTGTCGACATACAACTCGGCACCGCGACTGCCCTCCTGCCCCGCCGCCAGAGCCTTGGCGGTTGCCGGATCCGCCTTGAAGCTGGACACCTGAGGCTCGCTCGCCGGCAGGGTTTTCAAGTACGCGGCCACCGCCTGCAAGTCGGCATCGTTGAGATGCTGGGTGCTGTGCACCACCACATCGCCCATCGCGCCGCCCAATACCGCATGGGTCGCACTGCGCGCGCTGCGCAGGGTGGCGACGATGTCGTCCTTGCTCCAGCTGCCCAGTCCGTCAGCAGGATTGCCGCGCAGGTTCACCGCCAGCCAGCCGTCGATCACCGGGCCGCCGGAAAGGAATTCCGCGCCCGATTCATCCAGGGCTTTTTCCTGCAGGGTGATTGCACGCGGCGTGTGGCAGCTGCCGCAATGCCCCAGTCCCTGAACCAAATACGCCCCGCGAGCGACTTGCGCGTCCGGGTAGCGCGCCCTATTGAACGCCACGGCCTCGGGCGATGGCGCGAAGACCTTGCGCCAGATCGCCAGCGGCCAGCGCATCGACAACGGCCACGGCACATCGTTGGCGCGGTTCTCGGCCTGCACCGGAGCCACGCCGTGCATAAAGTACGCGTACAGCGCGCGCACGTCGTCATCCGTGGTTCGCCCATAGGCCGGATACGGCATGGCCGGGTACAGGCTGTTGCCGTTGGCCGCGATGCCATGACGCAGCGCACGGTCGAAGTCGTCCAGCGAGTAAAGGCCAATCCCGGACGCCGTGTCCGGGGTGATGTTGCTGCTGTACAGCGTGCCGATCGGCGATGCAATCGGCAGTCCTCCGGCGAACGGCTTGCCACCAGTGGTGGTGTGGCACGCCGTGCAGTCTCCGGCGTCGGCCAGGTAGCGGCCCTTTTCAATCAGCGCGGCCTGATCGGTGTCGGGCGCGGGGGCGAGTTTGGGCGTCGAGGTCGGCCAGAGCGCGAACACCAGCAGCGCAACGAACACCAGCACCGCCAGTGAAATCAGGCTCAAGAGAAACTTCTTCATGGTCATTTCTCCTTAGGCCTGAACCAGCGGGCCGGGGTTTTTCAGGTACTGCTCGCGAATGGCCTTGGCGGACCAGTACGCCAGCGCACCCACCATCCCGGTCGGGTTGTAGCCGTTGTTCTGCGGGAACGCGTTGGCGCCGATGGCGAAAACGTTGTGCACGTCCCAGGACTGCAGATAACGGTTCAGCGCCGAGGTCTTCGGATCGCTGCCCATGATGGCGCCGCCACAGGTGTGGGTGCTCTGGTACTTGGTGATGTTGTAATGCTCGCCGGGTTTCTTGGCATCGCCGGCCAGCGCCACCGGGTTGAGGATCTTCGACATCTCCAGCGCCTTGCCCACCAGGAACTGCGAGGCCTTGATCTCGTTGTCGTGCCAGTCGAAGTTGATGCGCAGCAGCGGTCGACCGAAGCCGTCCTTGTAGGTCGGGTCCAGGCTCAGGTAATGCTGCTTGTAGGACATGCAGGCGCCTTGGACCTCGAAATAGAACGAGTGACGGAACGCGTCGCTGGCGGCCTGTTTCCAGGCGGTGCCCCAGTTCGGCGTGCCCGGTGGCACGTTGATCCCGCGCACCGGCCCGCCCCCGGGTTGCCGCGCCCAAATGATGCCGCCGCCGACGAAACCGGCCTTGGCGTTATCCAGCTGGTTGCCGTTGAGGTTGTCCATCGTGGTGCCGGCGCCACCGATACCGATGAACTGATTGGCCTGCACTTCCTTGTTGAAAAACAGCACCACGCGGTTGAGGTTCTGGTAGGAATAATTGCGCCCGACCGTGCCTTCGCCAGTCTGCGGATCGTAGGGTTTGCCGATCCCCGAGAGCAGCATCAGGTGGACGTTGTACAGCGAGAACGCGCACAGCAAGACCAGATCGGCCTGCTGCTCGACTTCCCGGCCCTGAGCATCGAGGTAGGTGACGCCAGTAGCTTTTTTGCCGTCGCTGTCGAGGTTGACCTTGAGCACCTGAGCGTGGGTGCGCAGCTCGAAATTCTTGCGCTGACGCAGCACCGGCAGAATGCTGATGTTGGGGCTCGCCTTGGAGTAGTTCAGGCAGCCGTAGTCGCTGCAGAACCCGCAGGCGTTGCACGGGCCCATCTGACAACCGTACGGGTTGACGTAGGGCGCCGACGCATTGGACGCCGGAATCGGATACGGGTCCCAACCCATCTCCCGCGCGGCCCCGTAGAACATTTCGGCGCCGAGGTAATTGGGGTTCGGGCCCAGGGGAAACTCACGGGAGCGCGAGCCTTCGAAAGGGTTGCCGCCGGGCTGCTTGACCCCGCTGATGATCCCCGCCTTGCCCGACGTGCCGCAGACGTATTCGAAGTGATCGAAGTGCGGTTCGAGGTCTTCGTAGCTGACCGGGAAATCCTGGATGCTCATGTCCGACGGGATGAAGCTTGCGCCGTAGCGCTGCTCGACGTTGGTGCGCAGCTTGAAGTCTTCGGGCAATGCGCGGAAGTGGCAGCCGGACCAGTGACTGCCCGCACCACCGACGCCTGTGCCGGGTTTGAACGAGCCCATCTGCCGATAGGGCACGGCGGTGGACGTCAGGTTGTGGCGCACTGTGACGGTTTCCTGGGCCAGGCTTTGCAGGTAACGGCGATGCACCGACCCTTCCAGTTCGTCGACGACTTTCGGGTAGGCGAAATCCGGCTGCGTGTCGCGGTCTGCACCGCGCTCCAGGACCACCACATTCAGCCCGGCATCGGTCAATTCCTTGGCCATGATCGCGCCCGTCCAGCCCATTCCGACAATGACGGCGTCTACTTTCGGTTTTACGTTTGCCATGTTCAGCCCCTCCGCCCGGACAGATCGACCGGTGCCAGCGGATAGGGCTTGTCGCGTACCGTGATCCAGTCCGTGTAATCGGCACGCATGCCGGGGTAGCCGATCATTTTCCACGCGCCCATGTTTTTGTTGCCGCCATGGGACGGGTCGGCGAAATAGCCGTTGCGCACTTCGTTGAGCAGGTTGCTGAAGAACAGCTTTGAAGCGATGTCCTCCAGCGCCAGCTTGCCGCTCTCGGCGGCCTTGAGCAGGTCTTCCTGTTGGGCCGAGGACAGCTCGGCGAAGACTTTGCCGTCGTAGGTCTTCTTGCAGTGCGCGTCCATGGCCTTGATGCCGACGCGCAGGGTTTCACGCAGGTTCAGCCGGCCTTGATAGCCGAACTCGGGCGCGGCTTCGAGGAACGGGCCCTGCATGTACCAGATGCCACCGTTGGCGTACGGCGTCTGCATGTGTCGATCGAGAAATTCGGGCACGCCCAGTTCGACGGCGCCGGGGCCGACGTGGTCGGACGGGATAAGGCGATCACAGGCCGCGATGAGGAAGGCCCACTCTTGCGGCGTGAAGAACGTCGGCGTGTAGTCGCCCGGTGCCGCTGCCGCTGCCGCCACCGGCCCGGCAGGCAGGCTTTGCTGTACGTCGCTGGCGGGCGTTTGCGCGAAGGCACCGGAAGGAAGGCCGGCGCTGGCCAGGGTTACAACGGGGATGAGTGTCAGCGACTTGCGTAGAAAATCGCGACGCGCCGCGGAGGTGTTGTCATCGAACATCGTTCACTTCTCCTGAGACCAAACACGGGTGTGCTTCGTTTTTCTTGTGTTTTCTTCTTAGGAACTCGCCCGACGCTGCGGCGACTGATCCGCAGACGCGAGGCGAATGGATCGCGCACTAATCGTTGCCAGGCTAAGTATCTGGGTGCCATCAAACCAGCTAACGCCTTAGCGCGCCCGGGTTAAACGATTCATCAGATCTTGAATTGGCGGACCAAGGCGCTGAGGTTGCTGCCCAGGGTCGAGACGTCACGCATGGTGCGCGAGCTCTGCTCGGTTTCCTCCGCGAGGTTTTCCACGGCACCGGCGATCTGGTGGACGCTGCGGTTGATTTCCTCGGCCACCGAGGTCTGCTCTTCGGCGGCGCTGGCAATCTGCGCGTTCATCGCGTTAATGGTGCCGATCAGCTGCGAGATGGAATCCAGCGACTGGCCCACTTCGTTGGTCTGCTGGTTGGCGCCCTCGCCTGCCTGAGTGGAACGGCGCATGGCTTCGACGGAGGCATGAGTGCCCGTTTCCAGACGGGTGATCATGCCCTGGATTTCCTGGGTGCTTTGCTGGGTACGGCTGGCCAGCGCGCGGACTTCATCGGCGACCACGGCAAAACCGCGCCCGGCCTCCCCGGCACGCGCCGCTTCGATCGCGGCGTTGAGGGCCAGCAGGTTGGTCTGATCGGCAATCGAGCGGATCACCGCCAGCACCGAGACGATAGAGCGCACGTCCTGTTGCAGGCTGTCCAGGCTGGTGCCGCTCATGCGGATGTCGTTCACCAGCGAGTTCATCCCGGTGATGCTGGTGCCCACCACTTTGCGCGCGTTATGACCTTGCAGATCGGTTTCGGAAGCGGCCTCGGCGGCCCGTTGCGCGCTGTGTGCCACTTCTTGCGCGGCGGCGGACATCTCGTGAATGGCGGTGGCGACCTGATCGGTCTCCTCACGCTGACGCTGCATGGCCTTCTCGGAACGCAGGGTCTGCTGGGTTGCCTGATTGACCAGCCCGTCCAGGTCGGTGGTCATTTGCGCAACCTGCCGGACCATGGCGTGGATCTTGTCGACGAACTGGTTGAACGAGGCCGCCAAATCACCCAGCTCATCGCGACCGGTCACCACCAGGCGGTGGGTCAAGTCGCCGTCGCCGGCGGCGATGTCGTCCAGGTTGCTTTTGAGAATGCGCAGCGGGCGGACGATGCCGTTGGCGGTCCAGAGGCCCGCCGTCGCCGTGAGCAGCAGCAGAACCAGGGTCACCACGAAGACGCTGCCGAGAATGCTGCGCGTGCGGCTGGCGACGGCGGCCTGCTCCAGGACCATGGCGGCGTCGATGTCGTCCATGTTGATCGCGCTGCCCAGCACCATGTCCCACTTGTCCAGGTACACCGTGTAACCGAGCTTGGGCACTTGCACCGCTTCATCGCCGGGCTTGGGCGCCGCGTAATCGACGTAGTGTTTACCGTTCTTCGCCACTTCCACGAAGGTCTGGTAATGGTAGGTGCCGTCGGGGTCGCGGGTGTCCCAGAAGCTTTTGCCGACGCCCGCCGCGCTGTCACCACGGAAAACCCGGACGCCTTTGGTGTCGTAACCGAAGAAGTAACCGTCTTCGCCGTACTTCATCGGCTTGAGCAGTTCCAGCGCCTTGTCCCGTGCGGCCATGTCACCGGGGGCGGAGGCATCGTGCAGCGGCTTGATGGTGGTCAACGCCACGTCCACGTAATTTTTAAGCACCTGGCGGTTACGTTTCACCAGTTGCTCGCGGGTTTCCTGCATCTGCTGATCGGCACTGCGCTGCAACACCCACGAGGCGACGCCACTGAGAATCAGCGCGAACAACAGGGCGGGAATGATGGCAAGACAGAGCAGCTTGCGCTTGACGGTAAGCTTCATGGGACGGGTCACCTCCTGGTCGTTAGTCCCCCACTATCGGCCAGAGATCGTACAACTTCAAAGCTTTTGCTGGCAATTTGACGCCAATGTATTGGCTAGCCCGTATCCATATGAATGGGGCCAGAGCCACAGGCCAGGGCCTGCGCAGCGATCAGCGTGGATGGATTTTCACTGGCGGCTTTGGTTTAGATAACGGGCAGTTGTCACACAACTCAAGCGCGGTCACTCGATAACGAATGCAGCACACCCGGCGTTGTCGCTTTGGTTCGCTTTGCCCGTCAATCTTGAGGTAACGCACCGGCTGGTAAAGCGGATTGCGGCGTCCATTGGGGAGATGTCGGGCGTTGAGCAACTGGTGACCATGGGTCAGATCGGCGTGAGGCACCGCATTGGCCAGCACACCCAACAACCACTCGAAATAGTTGCCGGCGTTGCTCCACAGGACCTTGGGGGACAGGCGGACGTGGCCGGCCAAGGCTTGAATGAACGGCCTGAGGTTATGGTCGAGCAACTCATCGAAACGCTCGAAAGCATCGGCCGGACCGGGCGTCCATTGCTGGCCCGCGTCAGGCAGTTTGAACGCGACAGGCAGGCAATCATCGTCGAGAATCAGCTGCAGATGATCGAGGTGCAGCGGCAGACGATGGTCGAGAATCAGCGAAGCCGCCACCACCGGCGGAATCATCTTCACGAAGTAGTACTTGCTCCAGATCGACGCCAGCCCGCGCGGGTCGCTCTCGGGATAGGCAGTACCGAATCGCGTCAGGACATCGTTCAGGTAATCGCCGCCGAGAAAGGTGCGTAAAGGCACGCCGACGCGGGGGTCGTCCGGCAGCACGAGGACGTCGCGATAGTGCTCGAAGTCAGCGATAAACAGCGGCGCCAGCGCAGGAATCATGGGGCGATTCGCTGTGCTGGCCGCCTGTTCATCGTGAAGCGGTCAATGGGACTGCTGCCGCGCCAGCACCCACAACCCCTGCTCCAGCGCGGGAAACAGGCTGTTGTTGAAGTTGTTCCAGCGCAGTTCGAGGATGGTGTCGTCGGGCGCGATCGGCGTGTCGAGCACGTCGAACACCACCTCACCGGAATCGATGCCGGTGTCGACGTAATGGAACGACGCGCCGGTCATGTTCACCACCGGCGTGTCCACCATCTCCCGCGTGGTCCAGTCGACCACTTTCTTGCCCCGGGCGCCGTACAGCGCGTCGAGGGTGGCATAGGCGCCGCGCCGTTCGTAAGGCGATTCCAGGCGGGTGATGCCCGGGTGCACGTTGAAGATGCGCCGATGGAAATCAGCCCCTTCCCGCACCAGTTCGTCGAGGATCACCAACAGCCCGTCGAGCACCACAATGTCGGCGCCCAACGCGTGCAGCCGCTCGCCGAGACGTCGCTCGAAATCCGATTTGCCGGCCGGCCGCGCGCTGTGGTCCAGGGGCAAGGCGCGGTAGCTCGACGGCACGTTTTCCAGCAGGTCATCGACCTTGCGCCCCTGCACCGTCAGGCCCGCCGGGTAGAACCAGTGGGCGCCCTGCCCCGGCTTGAACCCGTAGTCCTTGATGCTCTCGCGGTCCCGCGCGGACTCGGGGTTTTCGTCGTAGATGATCGCTTCCAGCGAGTAGTGATCGCCGAGGGCGGTGTCGTTGAGCGCCTTGACCAGGTACTCCAGCGGCGAGGTCATGTAACGCTGCTCGCCGTGGTAATCGACGTATTGACCGGCCTTGTCCGCCGCGGCGTTACGCAACGACCAGACGTAAACAAGCTTGGTTTTCTGCATGAATATCGGACTCAGGAAAGGGTGTGCAGGGTGTTGCCGCTGACGCCTTCGGCCATGGCGACCACGACTTTGCGTTCGCCGCTGAACGGCTTGCGCGAGTGCGCCGTGAGCATGTTGTCGAGCATCAGCACGTCGCCGGTCTGCCAGGGGAAGACCACTTCGCATTCGCTCAGCACGCCACGAATTTCTGCCAGGGCGTCGGCCTCCAGCGGGCTGCCGTCGCCGTAGTAGACGTTGCGCGGCAGGCCTTCTTCGCCGACGGTGTCGAGGAGGATCTCCTGCATCTCCTCGTCCAGGTTCGACAGGTGGAACAGGTGCGCCTGGTTGAACCAGACCCAGTCTTTGGTGCGCGGATGCTGGGCGACGCCTTGCACCAGCTGCCGGGTGCGCAGGTCGCCGTCCTCGTTCCAGTCGCACTGGATGCCCCGGGGGCGGCAGTAGTCTTCGACGTCGCTGTGGCGCTCGGTGTTGAAGACCTGTTGCCAGGTCAGGTCGAGACCGTTGCCGTAGTTGCGCACGTACATCAGGCGCTTTTCTTCAAAGCGTTTGCGCAGCGCCGGACTGATGCGCTGGAACACCCGGCGGCTGTCGGCAATCGGCGTCTCGCCTCCGCTGACCGCGGCTTTGGCGCAGTAGAAGAAGATGCGCATGGGCCATTCGGTGGTGTAGGCCTGTTCGTTGTGCAGGGGGATCGAGCGGTGGGCCGGGTATTCGGTGGAGGTGTAGACGCCTTTGCCATCGACCTGGCTGCGCGGGGTGGAGCCGAATTCGTAGTTGAGCAGCGGGTGGCCGAAGGAGGCGGCGAACTGCTGGAAGCCTTCGACGCCTTCGGGGGTGAAGCCGCTGAAGAGGATGGCGCCGTCGCGCTCAAGCGAGTGGTCAACGACGCTGCGCAGGGCGTCGATTTCGGCGGCCAGGGAGACGCCGGTCTGGCCGGGCTGGACGCGCAGGGGGAAGCCGGCTTCAAGGCGCAGGCGTTCGGGGGTGAGCATGCGCATGTTCATGGGCGGGACGCTCCTGATGTGGCTGAAGGGGGTGGGTTCAGGCCATGGCCTTGCGCAGGCTGAGGGGGCGCATGTCGGTCCAGACGCTTTCGATGTGGTTGAGGCAGGTCTGTTTGTCGCCTTCGACGCCGACGCTTTTCCAGCCGTCCGGGATGGCTTTGTAGTCGGGCCAGATGGAGTACTGTTCTTCGTGGTTGATGACGACCCGGAACTGTGTGTTTTCGCTGTCGAAGCTCATGTGTTATCCCTCGTGGTGTTGGAACGGCGCAGGTAAGCGCGCCTTACCTGAAAGACGAACGAGGGGGCTGGATGGTTAGTGGTTTTTCGCGAAAAACTTAAAAGCGGATCAAGGGCGTCTGCCTGGGGGCAGACTGTTTCGCCTTCGGCGAGTTACTTGGAAAAGCACCCCAAGTAACCAAGGGTACCTGCTCCTGGTTGGGCCCCTCGTACCTCGGGGTTCCTTCACTCCGACGACGCTCCGTGGGCCCGCGCCGAACGGACATCCATGTCCTGACGGCGCTCTCGCCGCATCCATGCGGCTCGACCCACTGCGCGTCGTCTGCGTTCAGCCTGCACCCAAGTCGCGTTTGGCGGTGACTGGCCGTTTTGTGTATGAAGATCAAAAGCACGGCAACAGCAACAGCAACAGCAACAGCAACAGCAACAGCAACAGCAACAGCAACAGCAACAGCAACAGCAACAGCAACAGCATTCGCGAGCAAGCTCGCTCCCACAGGAAAGGGGTGCTATCAGCGAAATTGTTGGGGAGTGGGCTGGCCTCTTCCCGGCTGAAGCCGGTCCTACAAAGGGATCGCAGGCGTCCAGTGGAATTGGCGGTGCCTCGACTGTAGGACCGGCTTTAGCCGGGAAGCCGTTGCCGTTGCCGTTGCCGTTACTTTTGATCTTCATACACATGAAGCTCAGACGACACCCATCGCGACTTGGGTGCAGGCTGAACGGAAGTCTCGCGCAGTGGGCCGAGCCGCATGGATGCGGCGAGAGCTGCCCCCCGCCATGGATGGCGGATGGCAGCGGGCCCACGGAGCGGGACCGGAGTGAAGGAACCCCGAGGAACGAGGGGCCTAGCCAGGAGCAAGCACCCTTGGTTACTTGGGGTGCTTTTCCAAGTAACTCGCCGAAGGCGAAACGTCTGCCCCTAGGCAGACGCTTTTGATCCTGGCGCAATAAGCCGCACCGCGCACCTCGGGGACAGATTAATTTACGATGAAGCACTGTAAATAAATCGGTTCCCTAACGGCGGTCCCCTAACGGATTACCAGCGGAACGCCACAGTCCCCAGGACCGTACGCTCTTCGCCCCAATAACACCGACCCGCGTTATTGCAGCCGCTCACATACTCCTTGTCGAACAGATTCTTCGCATTCACATCCACCGACCAATGCTTATCGATGTCATACCCCACCAACGCATCCACCAGCGTCACATCGCCCGTCTTCAACTTCCCGTACAGCGTCGGCGCGGTATACGCGAACGTATTGTCGAAATAACGCACCCCGCCACCCACACGGAAACCGCTCATCGGACCATCCAGGAAGCGATACGTCGCCCACGTACTCGCCTGATTACGCGGTATGCCGGTCAACTGATGATCCTCGTACAACGACCCCGGACTGTCCTTCGTCACCCGCGCATCGGTGTAGGTGTACGACGCCGTCAGGCTCAGGTTCTTGGTCACATCACTGTTGACCTCCAGCTCCACGCCCTTCGACTCGCTCTTGCCGATCTGACGGCTGAACCCGTTCGAACCGGCAATCACGTCGTGGGTCTTGGTCAGGTCAAACACCGCCGCGCTGAACGTCGTGTTCCAGCCAGCCGGCTCGTACTTCAGACCCACCTCGTACTGCTCGCTGAGAATCGGGTCGAGCAACTCGCCGTTCGGTTGCGACGACTGCTGCACCGGCGTGAACGCCGTCGAGTAACTCACGTACGGCGAAATACCGTTCTCGAACTGGTACATCAAGCCGGTCTGCCAGCTGAAACGATGGTCCCAGCCGTCCAGGTCCGATACGCCACTGATGGTGCCGGCGCGGTTGCGGTACTGGCTGTTGACGAAGTCCTGACGCCCGCCCAGCAGGTAGATCCAGTTGTCGTACTTGCTCTGCAGCTGGCCGTAAACGCCGTACATCTGTTGATCCAGCTGCGAGTTCTGAACCGTCGCGAGCATGCGCGGCTTGGCCGACGGGAACACCGGGTTGAAGGCGTTGTAGGTACCGCCGTTGCCGGCCGCCCAGTCCTGGTTGTACGAAGTGCGGTCGTAGCTCGCGCCCAGCAGCACAGTGTTTTCCAGTGCACCGGAGGTGAAGTGCCCTTCGAACTGGTTGTCCAGCGAGTAAGTGATCGACTTGTTGTCGCGATCGTACGCGGTGCTGGTCAGGGTGCTGCCAAAACCGGCGTTATTCAGGTTGTTCGGCCAGGTCTCATGACGGTCCAGACGCGATTCCATGAAGCGCGAGTTCTGGCGGAACTGCCAGGTGTCGTTGAGCTGGTGCTTGAACTCGTAACCCAGGGTCCAGGTTTCGCGCTCGAAGTCGTCCCAGTTCGGGTTGCCGTTGAACTGGTCCTTGCCGATCTTGCCGTTGACGTTGTTCAGCAAGGTGCCCGCTGCGGGGTAGCCGAGCAGCAGCTTGGTGCGGTCGCGCTGGTAGGAGGAGAGCAGGGTCAGCGCGGTGTCTTCGTCGAAGTTGAAGGTCATCGACGGCGCGATGTAGATGCGGTCGTCCGGTACCGAATCCACCTGGGTGTCGGCGTTGCGGCCGAGCATGACCACGCGGCCGAGGATGCGGTTGTCGTCGGTCAGCGGACCGGACACGTCGAGGGACAGCTGGCGGCGGTTGTTGCTGCCGTAGGTGAATTTGACTTCGCCCTGGGGCGTTTCGGTCGGGCGCTTGCTGACCAGGTTGACCAGCCCGCCCGGCGCGTTTTCACCGTAGAGGATCGAGCTCGGGCCGCGGAACACTTCAGTGCGTTCCAGGCCATAGGGTTCGGTGGTGGTGTCGTAACGGTTGCCTTGCAGACGCAGGCCGTCCTTGAGCAGGCCGTAACCGTAGTCCGTGGCGTTGTAGCCGCGAATGGAGAACAGGTCGCCCGCAAGGCCGTCGCCGACGGCGAATGGCGGGGCGAAGATGCCGGGGACGTAACCGAGGATGTCGGTCAGGGATTGCGAGCCCTGATCCTGAATGCGCTGGCGTGTGACCACCGACACCGAGCGCGGGGTTTCCGACAGCGGTGTGCTGGTCTTGGTGCCGGCCGTGCTGTTTTTCACCTGATAGCCTACGGTTTGCTCCCCTTCGGGTGCTTCGCCGGTGACCACCGAATTCTGCAGCTCGATGGTGGCGCCCTGCTCGGCCTTGGCCGGGGCATCCGCCGCCCAGGCCGCGCCGTGGCAGGCGACCGTTGCGACCAGTGCGGCCAAGGCATTGACCTTGAATTGACCCTTGTTATTGCTCGCCATCCGAACTCCCCCTCCCTTTGATATCACACGGGGCAAGGCCCCAAAATTGACCACATATGTCAAAAAAGCGTGAAAATGTAACAAAGAACGTTTCTCATTACCATTCTTATCGTAAAAAAAGGGCGAAGGGCCACTGCTGGTCCTACGCCCTGGTTCAACGCTGTTACAACAAGGGTTTAACGCTGTTTGACGGCCGCTGAAACGGCGGCGGCGAAGATGTCGGCGATCTGGTCGATCTGCGCGGCGGTGACGATCAGCGGCGGCAGGAAGCGAATGACCGACGAGTGCCGCCCGCCCACTTCGATGATCAGGCCGCGTTGCAAGCACTCACGCTGAACATTCGAGGCCAGCGCGCCGCTGTGGGGGAAGTGACCGAGGGCGTCCGGGCGGCCGTCGAGATCGACCATTTCCACCCCGAGCATCAAGCCCATGCCGCGCACATCGCCCATCTGCGGGAAGTCCTTCTGCAGCGAGCGCAGGTGGCCGATAAGGCGTTCGCCCATGGCGGCGGCGTGCAGGTCCAGTTGCTGTTCGCGGACGAGGCGCAGCGTGGTGGAACCGGCGACCATCGCCAGTTGATTGCCGCGGAAAGTGCCGGCGTGGGAGCCCGGTTTCCACACGTCCAGGGACTTGTTGTAGACGACCACCGCCATCGGCTGGCTGCCGCCGATGGCTTTGGACAGCACCAGCACGTCCGGCACGATACCCGCGTGTTCGAAGGCAAACGGTTTGCCGGTGCGACCGACGCCACACTGGATTTCGTCGAGAATCAGCGGCACGCCAGCGTCGCGGGTGATGCGGCGGATTTCCCGCAGCCAGTTGGCCGAGGTCGGCACCACGCCGCCCTCCCCCTGCAGGGTTTCCAGAATCATCCCGGCCGGCGGCAGGACGCCGCTTTCCGGGTCGGTCAGTTGGTTCTCGATGTAGTGCAGGCCGATGCGCTCGCCTGCCTCGCCACCGACGCCAAACGGGCAGCGATAGTCGTAGGGAAACGGCAGGAACTGCGCGCCACCGGCCATCCCGTCCAGGTAGGTCTTCGGCCCGAGGTTGCCCATCAGCGCAAGCGCGCCCTGGGTCATGCCGTGATAGGCGCCGTGGTAAGCCATGAGATTGCTGCGCCCGGTGGCGGTGCGCACCAGTTTCAGCGCCGCTTCCACCGCATCGGTGCCGGCCGGCCCGCAAAACTGAATGCGCGCGTCCTTGGCGAACTCCGCCGGCAGCAGGGCGAACAGCTCGTTGATGAAATCGTCCTTGGCTTCGGTCATCAGGTCCAGGGTGTGCAGCGGACGCTGGCCGTCGAGGGTGGCGCGCATGGCCTGGATCACCTCGGGGTGGTTATGCCCCAGCGCCAGGGTGCCGGCGCCGGCCAGGCAATCAATGAACCAGCGCCCTTCGCTGTCCTGCACGTGAATGCCCTGGGCGCGCTTGAGTTCCAGGGGGATGCGCCGTGGGTAGCTGCGCGCATTGGATTCCACGGCGGCCTGCCGCTCCAGTCGCGGGGTTGGCGCAAAGCGGTAGTCGGCGTTGGCCACGGCGGCGTCCGGGCTGCTCGACAGCGCCTCGCTGTGGCGGGCGGCAATCGGCGTCACGTTGTGTTGGCTATGCATGTTCGTGCTCCTGGGAATCGTAGGAATGAGGGCGTTCGTTGACCTGCGCGAGGGCCTCGGCAAGCTGAGTGATGAACGGCTGATCACGGACGATCGAAAGGTGGTCGGCGTCGATCCAGGCAGAAACCTGCAAGCGAACACCCATGCCCTGCTCCAGAAGAGCCGGTGCGTTATCGTTATTTTCCGGCGAGCGCTCGGCCCACCAGGCGTAGACCGGCACGCTGAGGGCGTGGATCTGGCGGCATTGATTGGCCAGCTGGCGCATGTGCCGCTCGACGCCGAGCAACTGTTGCCAGTGCGCGTCGGCTTCAAGGCCCTCGTCATGAGCGTCGAGAACCGGGGTTTCTGGCACGGCAGGACGCGGCTGGCCGGCGCCCGGTACGTAGCCGTCGATCAGGCCGACGAACTCGACGCGCTTGCCGAGTCGGGTCAGCAGCCGGGCCATTTCCAGGACCATGGTCCCGCCCATGGACCAGCCGATCAGCCGGTAGGGGCCGGACGGCTGCTGTTCAAGCAGCGCCTTGACGTAGTCCCGGGCCATTTGCTCGATAGAACTGTCGCGCCACTGACCGTCCAGCACCTGACGGTTCTGAATGCCCCACACGTCCCACTGCGCAGACAGCCGACGGGCCAGTGCGTAGTAACCCACCACCGTGCCGCTGACCGGGTGCACGCAGAACACCGGCGGCTTGTCACTGGCGCCGCTGCTCAGGCGGATCAGCGGATTCGGCGCGCCGTCGCGGCTGACCGACAGGCTTTGCGGTGCAGTCGATTGCGGCGCGGCCGGTTGCGCCGACGGCAGGCTTTCCAGCAACGCCACCAGCCCGTCGCGATAGGCGGTTTGCAGGCGTTCGATGGTCTGGCGCTGATAGCGCTGACCGCTGAAACGGAAAGTCAGCCCCAGTTGCCCGGCGAACACCTGACCGTTGATTTCCAGCTCGCGATTGAGCGGCGTGGACGGATCCACCAGCGCCCCGGCCGACAGCTTCGACGGCGAGAAGCGGCCATCGCCCAGGTCCTGATCGAACTGACCGAGGTAGTTGAACACCACCTTGGGTTCCGCCAGCGCGGCCAATGACTGACGCGCCGAATCGTTGCCCAGATAGCGCAGCAGGCCGAAGCCGACGCCCTTGTCCGGCAAGCCCCGCAGGTTGTCGCGCACGCTGGCGAGGGTCTGGCGGATGTCGTTCGCAGCACGCACCCGCAGCGGGAACAGACTGGTGAACCAGCCCACTGTGCGGCCCACATCCAGGCCGTCGGCGAGGGCTTCGCGGCCATGGCCTTCCAGCGCGATGAGGGTGTCGGGCTGGCCACTCCAGCCTTTCAGCGCTTCGGCGAGCACCGCCAGCAGGATTTCATCGGTGCGTGCCGCCAGTGCCGCCGGGGCTTCGCGCAGCAGACGACGGGTCAGCCCGACGTCCAGCAGCAGTTCGCACTGTTCGAGGTCCTGTTGCGTGGCGCGGCCTTCGGGGTGGTCCACCGGCCACACCGGCTCGGTGCTGCCGACCTGCTCCCGCCACTGGCCCACTTCGGTTTGACGCTCAGGCGCTTGTGCCGCATCGACCAGATGCCGGGCCCAGCGCTGAAAGCTGCTGGATTTCGGTCCGAGATCAGCCGCACTGCCCGAAGCGACCTGGGCGTAAGCCCGCGCCAGATCCTCCAGCAGCACCCGCCACGACACGCCGTCGACCACCAGGTGATGAGCGACCAGCAACAGCTTTTGCCCTTCAGGTATCTGCGCCAGCACCACGCGCAACAGCGGGCCGTTATGCAGGTCAAGGCTGCGCTGGGCCTGTTCGCACAGCGCAGTCATGGCGCGCTCGTCGGCCACGTCACGCAGCCAGAGGCTGTCGACAGCCGGTGTCGCTCGATAGCGCTGCTGCCAGCGACCGTCGGCGTGCTGATGGAAACTCAGGTTCAGGGCATCGTGATGACCCAGCAGCGCGTCCAGCGCCTTGCTCAGCAATGCCGCTTCCAGCGGGCGCTGCACGTCCAGCAACAGCGCCTGGTTGAAGTGCGCGCGGTTGCTCATCGGCTGCTCGAAGAAATGCGCCTGAATCGGCGTCAACGGCAACTCGCCCTTCGGCGCGTCTTCAATCAACGGCGCTGCGCCGGCCTCGATGACCGTGAGGCGCAGGGCCAGATCCTTGAGCCGCGGATGGCTGAACACGTCTTTGGGCAGCAGCTTGAAACCGACCTGACGCAGACGGGTGATGACCGCCAACGACTGGATCGAATCGCCGCCCAGCTCGAAGAAGCTGTCCTGACGGCTGATGGTTTCGACGCCCAGCAATTGTTGCCAGACCTTTGCCAGCTCGACTTCGCGCTCACCTTCCGGCGCTTCGACGGCCTGACTGCCGAGCTGCGGATCAGGCAGCGCGTTGCGATCGAGCTTGCCGTTGGGCAACTGCGGCAGACGTTCCATGACCACAATGTGCGCCGGCACCATGTATTCCGGCAGGGTGGTTTTCAGCTGGTCCTTGAGGCTGTCTTCAGACAGGTCATTACCACCGACGTAGCCGAGCAACTGCTTGCCGTTGCCTTTGTCGCGGACGATCACCAGCGCTTCACGCACGCCCTCGCAGGCCTTGAGCGCCGCTTCGATTTCACCGGCCTCGATGCGGAAGCCACGGATCTTGATCTGATGGTCGATACGGCCGAGGTATTCCAGCAGCCCCTTGCTGTTCAGGCGCACGCGGTCGCCACTGCGATAAATCCGCTCGCCGGCCCGGAACGGGTGCGGCAGAAAGCGCTCGGCCGTTGCGCCCGGACGGTCCAGATAACCCCGCGCCACCGCGCCCCCCAGGTACAACTCCCCAGCGATCCCTTGAGGAAGCGGGTTCAAATCCGCGTCCATCACATAGCCCTGACGATCCCCCACCAGATCACCAATCGGCGCGTAGGCCGTGGTGAAATCAGCGGTCTCGGCAGACGCCAGCCACAAGGTCGGTGTGACCACGGTTTCCGTCGGGCCGTAGCCGTTGATGATCCACAGCGGTTGCAGATTGCGAATGACGTCGTGGAGCATTTCGCGGCTGAAGGCTTCACCGGCGAAGCAGTAGGTTTTCACCCCGGGGCCCTTCCCCTGCACGCCGGCCCAGTCGGACAGCTGACGCAGGTAGCTCGGCGGGAAGGAGGCCACGGTGATGCCTTCGCGGATCAGCGTGTCGTAGGTCTGCTCGACGCTCCACAGTTCCTGATCGCGCAGTACAACGCGAGCGCCGTAACACAGCGGCATCATCCAGCCTTCGTGGGCGCCGTCGAAGCTGATCGACAGGAAGTGGAACTTGCGGTCTTCCGGGGTGAAGCGATAACGCTCGCCGATGGTCTGGATGTGCATCGAGATGTCGGCGTGGGCGATGGCCGCGCCCTTTGGCTTGCCGGTCGAACCCGAGGTGTAGATCAGGTACGCCAGTTGCTGAGGGTGAATCACCACATCCGGCGCCGTCACCGGTTCGGACGAGCAATCCAGCTCATCGATATTTAACAGCGGCACATCACCGACCGGCACACGACCCAGCGCAGCGTCGTGGCTGATCAGCAGCTTCACGCCGCCGTCTTCCAGCATGTAACGCAGGCGCTCTGTCGGGTAATCCGGGTCCAGCGGGATGTACGCGCCCCCGGACTTGAGCACCGCATAAAACGCCAGCCACAAATCAATCCCCCGCTCCATGGCAATCGCCACCCGAACTTCGGTGCCGATGCCCCGGGCGCGCAAGGCATGAGCCAGTTGATTGGCGCGACGGTCGAACTCGGCGAAGGTCAGGCGTTCCTCGCCGTGGACCAATGCAATGGCGTCGGGCCGAAGGCGTGCGTGGTCGGCGATCAGCGCGTGAATCGGCCGATCCACATAAGGCGAAAACGGCGGCGTGTTCCATTGATCCAGCGCGGCCAGGTCCGTCTCGCCCAGCAGCGGCAGGTCACCGATGGCAGCATCTGGCTGGGCGCAAATCGCCCGCAGCAGCGTGACCAATTGCTCGAACAGACGCGCCACGGTTGAGGCGTCGAACAGGTCAATGGCGTAATCGAGGTAGCCGCTGATACTGCCGTCGCGGTGCTCGAAGGTGCCCAGCACCAGATCGAACTGCGCGCCCTTGATGTCCCACTGGCGGGCTTCGCAGCTCAGGTCGTCGAACTGCAGCAGCGACATATCCGGCTGTTGCTGATGGTTGTAACTGACCTGGAACAGCGGGTTGACGCTCAGGCTGCGCGCCGGTTGCAGCGCCTCCACCAGTTGTTCGAACGGCAGGTCCTGATGGGCGTGGGCGCCGAGCAGGTTGTCCTTGACCTGGGCGAGCAGCGCGGTGAAGGGCTGGTCGCCGCTGAGCTGGGCACGCAGCACCAGGGTGTTGACGAAGAAGCCGATCAAGCCCTGGGTCTGCACCTCGGCACGCCCCGCCACCGGCACGCCGATGCGCAGGTCGCGCTGGCCGCTGAGGCGATACAGCAGCGTGTCGAACGAGGCCAGAAACAGCATGAACAGCGTGGCGTCGTGGGTTTTAGCGGTCTGGCGCAGCGTGTCGGCCAGGTCCTGGGGCAGCACGAAGGCATGGCGCCCGCCTTTGCCGTCGCGTTCGGCCGGACGCGAACGGTCCGCCGGCAGTTCCAGCACCGGCTGCTCGTCACCCAACGCTTCACGCCACCAGCTCAACTGGCGCTCGCGTTCGGCGCCGCTCAGGTGCTCGCGCTGCCAGCGGGCGTAGTCGGCGTAGTGCACGCTTAGCTCCGTAAGTTGCGGCCCAGACAGTTGCACGTCGCTGCCCTGGGCGAACCGGCGATACAACGCGGCGAAGTCCTCCAGCATGACCTGCACCGACCAGCCGTCGGAGATGATGTGGTGCATGCACAGCAGCAGGCGCCACTGATCGTCCGCCACCCGCGCCAGGGCCACCCGCCACGGCGCACGCTCGGCGTCGAGGTCGAACGGCTGATTCATGAAACCCTCTGCCAGCGCGTCGAATGCGGCTTCCGGCGCCGCGTTGTCGCGCAGGTCGTGACGGGCAATGTGCACAATGCTGACCGGCAGAATCCGTTGCTGCGGCACCGCCTCCCGGTGTTGAGTCGGGGATGGACGGAAGCAAGTGCGCAGGGTTTCGTGACGGGCCGCCAGGGCATCGAAGGTCTGCTGCAGGGCATCAAGTTTCAGCGCGCCGCTGAGGTTGAGCACGCACGGCAGGTTGTACGCGACGCTTTCGGGCTCCAGTTGCGCGAGGAACCACAGGCGCTGCTGGGCAAAGGACTGCGGCGCGAACTCGCGGTCGGCACGGGGCTGCAGAACCGGCATCGCCGTCGCAACGGCCTGTGTGTTCAGGTAGTGAGCGAGGTCAGCCAGCACCGGCGACTCGAACAGCGCACGCAGGGGCAGCTCAAGCTTCAAGTCGCGGCGGATCTGCGCCACCAGTTGAATGCCCAGCAGCGAATGACCGCCGAGGGCGAAGAAGTTGTCCTGACGGCCGATCTGCGCCACGCCAAGCAGGTCTTGCCACAGCGCGGCCAGCTGGGTTTCGACCCCCGCCAGTGGCGCTTCGAAGGCCCGTTGCTGGATGTGTGGGTCGGGCAACGTCTTGCGGTCGAGCTTGCCGTTGGCCGACAGCGGCAGGCTGTCCAGCGTGACGAAGTGGGCCGGGACCATGTAGTCCGGCAGGCGTTGTTTCAGTTGAGTGCGCAGGTGTTCTTCGTCGAAATCGTCGGCGACCAGATAGCCCACCAGCTGCATCCCAGTGCTGAGTTCACGGGCGATAACCACCGCTTCGTTGACGGCGGGGTGATCCAGCAGCGCCGCTTCGATCTCGCCGATTTCCACGCGCAAGCCGCGCAGTTTGATCTGGTGATCGAGACGCCCGAGGTATTCCACCACGCCGTCGGCACGCCAGCGGGCCAGGTCACCGGTGCGATACAGCCGCTCGCCGGTGCCGAACGGGCTGGCAACGAAGCGCTCGGCGGTCAGGCCGGGACGCAGATGGTAACCGCGAGCCAAACCGTCGCCGCCGATGTACAGCTCGCCGGGCACGCCGATGGGTTGCGGATTCAGGCGGCTGTCGAGGATGTGGATCTGCAGGTTGGCGATGGGGGCGCCGATGGGCACGGAAACGCCCGGCTCATCAACGCAGGTCCAATGGGTGACATCGATGGCCGCTTCCGTCGGGCCGTACAGGTTGAACAGGCCGGCGTTTGGCAGGCGCTGCAAGGTCTCTCGCGCCAGGTCGGCGGGTAACGCTTCGCCGCTGCAGACGATGCGTTTCAGGGAAGCGCAGCCAGTGAGATCGTCCTGAGCCATGAAGGCGCCGAGCATCGACGGGACGAAATGCAGCGTGGTGACCTGCTGGTGTTCGATCAGCTTGTTGAGGGCAACAGGATCGCGGTGATCACCCGGCTGGGCGACCACCAAGCGCGCGCCCACCATCAGCGGCCAGAAAAACTCCCACACCGACACGTCAAAACTGAACGGCGTTTTTTGCAGCACGGCGTCGGATGCGTCGAGGGCATAAGCCTCTTGCATCCAGGCCAGACGGTTGAACAGCGCGGCGTGGGTGTTGCCCGCGCCCTTGGGTTTGCCGGTCGAACCGGAGGTGTAAATCATGTAGGCCAATTGTTCGGGGTGCAGCTCTACAACTGGCGCTGTGACGGGATAATCCGCCAGTGCCAGATGATCGAGGTTCACCACCCGCAGGCCTTCCACAAACGGGAGTTCATTGATCACGGCATCGTGGCTCAGCAGCAACCCGATCCCGGCGTCTTCGAGCATGTAGCGCAGACGGTCCGCCGGGTACTCCGGATCGAGCGGCACATACGCCCCGCCCGCCTTCAGTACGGCATACAGCGCAACCACCATCTCCACCGAGCGCAACGCCGCCACGCCCATCAGCGATTCCCGGTCGACGCCCTGCTCGCGAAGGTAATGGGCCAACTGATTGGCCCGCTGATCCAGCTCGCGATAACTCAACACCTCATCGCCAAAGCACACCGCTTCCCGCTCGGGATGCGCCTGGGCAAGCCGCTCGTAATGACGATGCACAAACGGTTCGGTGTTAGCCCACTCCCGCGCAGTGTCATTGACCACCGCCAACCGCGCACGGTCTTCAGCATCCAGCCACTCGAAGTCGCCAATCGCCGCGTCCGGCTGCTCGATCAACTCGGCGAACAGCTGCTCAAAACGCCCATGCAAACGCTCAATGCTGCCGTGATCAAACAGATCCGTGGCGTAATTCCACGACCCACCCAGCCCGCCATCGGCGTCTTCGTGGGTGTTCAGCGCCAGGTCGAACTGGCTGCTGCCATCGTCCAGCGGCAGCACGTCGGCGCGCAGGCCCGGCAGCCCGGCGAGTGATTCGAAGTTCTGCTGCTGATGGTCGTAGGCCACCTGGAACAGCGGGTTGTGGCTCAGGCTGCGCGCAGGTTGCAGCGCTTCGACCAATTGCTCGAACGGCAGGTCCTGATGGGCCTGGGCGCCGAGGGTTCGTGCCTTGGCCTGCTCCAGCACCTGGCGATAGCTCAGCTCGGCAGACACCTCGGCGCGCAGCACCTGGGTGCTGACGAAAAAGCCGATCAGCCCTTCGACTTCCAGCCGCGAACGACCGGCAATCGGCACGCCGATGCGCAGGTCGTTCTGCCCGCTCAGGCGGTGCAGCAACACTTGGTACGCCGACAGGATCGCCATGAACGGCGTGACGCCCTGCTGTTTCGCGAACCCGCGCACGCGCTGACTGAACGCGGTATCGAAGGCGAACAGCACCCGGTCACCGCGATAACTCTGCTGGGGCGGGCGGGGCCGGTCGGTCGGCAGTTCCAGCACCGGATGCTCGTCACCCAGTTGCTCGCGCCAGTGGTTCAGTTGCCGCTCGCCCTCGCCCGCCGCCAGCCATTCGCGCTGCCAGGCGGCAAAGTCGGCGTATTGCACCGGCAATGGCGCGAGTTGCGGCGCGCGGTTTTCCACGGCCGCGCGGTACAGCTCGCAGAATTCCTGCAGCAGCACGCGCACTGACCAGCCGTCCGAGATCATGTGGTGCAGGCACAGCAGCAGACGCTGTTCGTCGGCCGCGACACGCACCAGCGCCAGTCGCCAGACGGGGCTGCGGGACAGGTCGAACGGGCGCTTGACGAAGGCCTGGGCCAGGGCGTTGAAAGCAGTGTCGAGATTCGGCTCGGCGGTGATGTCTATCCGCTCAATCTGCACCGACTGGGCAGGCTCAATCTGCTGCATCGGCACGCCATCCACCGCCAGGAACCGTGTGCGCAGTACTTCATGGCGCGCGGTCAGGCCGTCGAAGGCCGCCTGCAACGCAGCCTCGTTCAGCTCGCCGCACAAGCGCACGGCGCCCGGCAGGTTGTAGGCATGGCCGCCGGGTTGCAGCTGATCGAGGAACCACAGGCGCTGCTGGGAAAAGGACTGTACGGCGCGTTCTTGCTGGCGTGGGGACAGCTCTAGCTGGGGCGAATCAATGCCTGTCAGGCCGGTGATGCGCTGGGCGAAATCACTGAGGCGCGGCGCGTCGAACAGCGCCCGTAACGGCACGCTCAATTGATGCTCATGGCGCAGCCGGGAGATCAGCTGCATCGCCAGCAGCGAGTGGCCGCCGAGTTCGAAAAAGTGATCGTTGCGGCCGACGGCGTCGATGCCCAGCAACGGCTGCCACAGCGCCGCCAATTGCTGTTCAAGGAGCGTTTGCGGCGCCTGATAATCGCTGGAGATCACCTGCGGGTCAGGCAGCGCGTTGCGGTCCAGTTTGCCATTGGGCAACTGCGGCAGGCGCTCCATGACCACGATGTGCGCCGGGACCATGTATTCCGGCAGGGTGTTTTTCAGCTGCTGCTTGAGGCTGTCCTCGGCCAGACCGTTGCCCCCGACATAACCCAGCAGAAGCTTTCCGTTCGCGCTGTCACGGACAACGACCAAGGCCTCACGCACGCCGTCGCAGGCTTTCAGCGCCGCTTCGATCTCGCCGGCCTCGATGCGGAAGCCACGGATTTTGATCTGATGGTCGATACGGCCGAGGTATTCCAGCAGCCCCTTGCTGTTCAGGCGCACGCGGTCGCCACTGCGATAGAGGCGCTCACCGGCCTTGAAAGGATGCGGCAAGAAGCGCTCGGCGGTTGCGCCGGGACGGTCCAGATAACCCCGGGCCACGGCGCCACCCAGATAAAGCTCCCCGGCGATACCCTGGGGCAGCGGGTTCAAATCCGCGTCCATCACGTAGCCCTGACGATCCCCCACCAGATCACCAATCGGCGCATACGCCGTGGTGAAATCAGCGGTCTCGGCAGACGCCAGCCACAGCGTCGGCGTAACCACGGTCTCCGTTGGGCCATAGCCGTTGATGATCCACAGCGGTTGCAGATTGCGGATCACGTCGTGGAGCATTTCGCGGCTGAAAGCTTCGCCGGCGAAGCAGTAAGTCTTCACGCCAGGGTCTTTGCCCTGCACGCCGGCCCAGTCGGACAGCTGGCGCAGATAGCTCGGCGGGAACGAGGCGACGGTGATGCCTTCGCGGGTCAGGGTGTCGTAGGTCTGCTCGACGCTCCACAGCTCTTGATCGCGCAGTACAACGCGAGCGCCGTAACACAGCGGCATCATCCAGCCTTCGTGGGCGCCGTCGAAGCTGATCGACAGGAAGTGGAACTTGCGGTCTTCCGGGGTAAAGCGATAACGCTCGCCGATGGTCTGGATGTGCATCGAGATGTCGGCGTGGGCGATGGCCGCGCCCTTTGGCTTGCCGGTCGAACCCGAGGTGTAAATCAGATAGGCCAGTTGCTGCGGGTGAATGACCACATCCGGTGCCGTAGTTGGCTCGGATGAGCAATCCAGTTCATCGATATTCAGCAGCGGCACATCACCGACCGGCACACGACCCAACGCAGCGTCGTGGCTGATCAGCAGCTTCACGCCACCGTCCTCCAGCATGTAACGCAGGCGCTCGGTCGGGTAATCCGGGTCCAGCGGGATGTAGGCGCCGCCGGATTTCAGCACGGCGTAAAACGCCAGCCACAGATCAATCCCCCGCTCCATGGCAATCGCCACTCGAACTTCAGTGCCGATGCCTCGCGCCCGCAGCGCATGAGCCAGTTGGTTGGCACGACGGTCGAACTCGGCGAAGGTCAGGCGCTGTTCGCCATGAACCAACGCAATGGCGTCAGGGCGAATACGCGCGTGGTCGGCGATCAGCTCGTGAATCGGCCGATCCACATACGGCGAAAACGGCGGCGTGTTCCACGCGTGCATCTGCTGGATGTCGCCTTCGGTGAGCATCGACAGCTCGCCGATGCGCGCCTCGGGGAAGCGGCAGAGGCCGTCCAGCAGTGTCTGAAAATGCCCGCACAGACGCGTGATCTGTTCGGCGCTGAACACGTTGCTGTGGTAGTTGACGTGAACGTGGGCCTGCTCGCCCGCCACCACCGCCAGGCTCAATGGGTAGTGGGTCTTGTCGCTGAGTTCGACGGAACCCAGGTTGACGCCGTTGGCCTGCTTGTCCCGCAGCACCGCGTCCACCGGGTAGTTCTCGAACACCAGCAGGCTGTCGAACAGGTCACGACCGGCATGACCCGCATAGCGCTGGGCCTCAAACAGTGGCGTGTGTTCGTGCTCGCGCAGCTCCAGATTGTGGGCTTGCAGGTCATTGAGCCAGTCGCCGACCTTCTGCTGCGCTTGCGGCGCCTGCACCAGCGGCAGGGTGTTGATGAACAGCCCGAGCATGCGTTCGATGCCCGGCACTTGCGCGGAACGACCGGACACGGTGGCGCCGAACGCCACCCGTTGCTGGCCGGTGTAGCGCTGCAACAGCAACACCCACACCGCCTGAATCAGCGTGTTGACGGTCACGCGCTGGCGGCGGGCGGCGCTGTTGAGCAGTTCGCTGTTCAGATTCATGGACGTGACCTGCACCTGGTTCGGCAACGGCTCGCCCGTGCTGGAGGTCGGTGCGGTCAGCGCCGCCGCCATCATCGTTGGCTGGTCGAAACCGGCCAGATGGCTCTGCCAGAAGGTCTTGCTGCCCTCGGCGTCGCGGCTCAGCAGCCATTCGACGTAGTCGCCGTAATGCCCGGCGGGCTGCGGGGTGGCGTCGGACATCGCCGCCTGAATCACTTCGCCCAGCACCGCCGCGCTGCTCCAGCCGTCCAGCAGGATGTGGTGGAAGGTCCAGACCAGTTTCCACAGCGTCTCGCTTTGGCGAACCAGCAGCACGCGCATCAGCGGCGCGGCGTGCAGGTCGAACGGGGTTTCGCGCTCGTTCGCCAGTACGTCGGCCAGTGCCTGATGGCTGCTACGCAGGTCCAGTTCGCGCACCACTAACGCCGCATCGCGACGAATCAGTTGCACCGGCTGTTCGCTGCCGGAGACGCGCAGGAACGCCGCACGCAGGATCGGATGACGCTGCACCGCCGCCGCCCACGCCGATTTAAAACGGGCCACCGGCAAGTGTTCGATGTCCAGAGCCACCTGGTTGATGTACAGATCGCGGGCGCTGTCGGGATCGACAACCTCGCTACCGCTCAGCTCGGTGTGGAACAGCAGGCCTTGCTGCATCGGCGTCAACGGGTAGAGCTGTTCGATGTCCCACGCGGCGACCGGCAGTGCGTCGAGTTGTGCCTGAGTCAACGCCAGCGCCGGGAAGTCCGACGGGGTGACCGCAGCGTGGCGGCGGCAGTGTTCGATCACCTCGTTCAGCGCTTCGCCGTAGGCGTCTAGCAAGCGTTGGATCGACGCCGATTCATGGCGCTCGCTGCTGAAACTGCAGGTCAGGCTGAACTGGCCGTCACGGATTTGCGCATCGATAGACAGCTCGCCATTGAGCGGCGCATCGGCGGCGCGCTGGGCACCGCTGCCCTCCTCGGCCAGGCTGAAAAGCCCGCTGCTGTTTTGCAGCCGGCCCATGTAATTGAACAGCACGCAGCCGTCCAGCGCCGGCAAGGCTTCGCCGCGCAGATGGCGCAGCAGGCCATAACCCAGGCCGCCGTTGGGCACGGCGCGCAGGGTTTCCTTGGTGTGTTTGAGTGCCGCATCGAGGTCGTCGTCGGCGTGCAGGCTGACCGGGTACAGGCTGGTGAACCAGCCGACGGTGCGCGCCGGGTCAACGCCGTCGAACAGGTCTTCGCGGCCGTGGCCTTCCAGGGCGATCATCGCCTGGGACTCGCCGCTCCAGCGCTTCATCGCGCGGACCAGCGCGGTCAGCAGCAGGTCGTTGATCTGCGTGCGATACGCCGCCGGCGCCTCGCTGATCAGCTTTTCGGTGCAAGCAGCGTCCAGTTGCAAATGCAGCTGGCGCACGTTGTTTTGTCGCGCCTCTCCCTTTGGATTGGCGCAGGGCAATGCAGGTGCTGACGGCAGATTGCGCCAGTATTCGGCTTCGGCCAGCACGGCGTCGCTGTAGGCGAAATCGAGCAGGCGGTTGGCCCAGCGCTGGAACGACGCGGCCTTGTCGCCGAGATCGATGGCGAGGCCGGCTTGGGCCTGGGTGTAAGCGTTTTGCAGGTCCTCCAGGAGGATGCGCCACGACATGCCATCCACCACCAAATGATGCACCACCAGCAACAGACGCTCGCCGCCTTCGGCCAGGGTGAAATGCACGGCGCGCAGCAACGGGCCGTCCCTCAGATCGAGGCTGGCCTGGGCTTCGTCGCAGTCTGGGGTCAGCTCGTTCAGGCTGGTTGTACGCTGCCAGATCAGGCCGTCATGAGCCTGCTCGTCCGTAGAAAGCTCTGCACGATAGCGTTGCTGCCACTGGCCGTTGTCCTGCTGGACAAAGCGCATGCGCAGGGCATCGTGATGGTTGATCACCGCCGCCAGGGCCTGAGTCAGCGCCGGCAGGTCCAAGGCTTCGCTCGGGTTCAACAACAGCGACTGGTTCCAGTGGCTGCGGTTGCGCATTGGCTGCTGGAAGAACCAGTGCTGAATCGGGGTCAGCGGGATGTCGCGGTTCAGCTCGATGCGCTCGACCGCAGGCGCATCCTGACTGACCACCTGGGCGACCTGGGCCAGTTCGGCGATGGTCTGGCGTTCGAACATCTGCCGGGGCGACAGCACGATGCCGGCCTTGCGGGCGCGGGAGATGATTTGCAGGCTGAGGATCGAGTCGCCGCCGAGGGCAAAGAAGTTGTCCTGGCGACCGATTTGCGCGACGCCGAGCAGGTCTTGCCACAGGGCCGCCAGCTGGGTTTCGACCCCGGCCAGTGGCGCTTCGAAGGCCCGTTGCTGGATGTGTGGGTCGGGCAGCGCCTTGCGGTCGAGTTTGCCGTTGGCGGACAGCGGCAGCTGGTCCAACGTGACGAAGTGGGCCGGAACCATGTAGTCCGGCAGGCGTTGTTTCAACTGAGTGCGCAGGTGATCTTCGTCGAAATCCTCGGCGACCAGATAGCCCACCAGTTGCATCCCAGTGCTGAGTTCACGGGCGATAACCACCGCTTCGTTGACGGCGGGGTGATCCAGCAGCGCCGCTTCGATCTCGCCGATTTCCACGCGCAAGCCGCGCAGTTTGATCTGGTGATCGAGACGGCCGAGGTATTCCACCACGCCGTCGGCACGCCAGCGGGCCAGGTCGCCGGTGCGGTACAAACGCTCTCCACTGCCGAACGGACTGGCAACAAAACGCTCGGCGGTCAGCCCCGGACGCAGGTGGTAACCACGCGCCAGGCCGGCGCCGCCGATGTACAGCTCGCCGGGCACGCCGACGGGTTGCGGGTTGAGGCGGCTGTCGAGGATGTGGATCTGCAGGTTGGCGATGGGGGCGCCGATGGGCACGGAAACGCCCGGCTCATCAGCGCAGGTCCAGTGAGTCACGTCGATGGCCGCTTCGGTCGGGCCATACAGGTTGAACAGGCCGGCGTTTGGCAGGCGCTGCAGGGTTTCCCGCGCCAGATCGGCAGGCAAGGCTTCGCCGCTGCAGACGATGCGTTTCAGGGAAGCGCAGCCGGTGAGATCGTCCTGAGCCATGAAGGCACCGAGCATCGACGGGACGAAGTGCAGCGTGGTGATGTGCTGTTGTTCGATCAGCGTCTTCAACAGCAGCGGATCGCGATGATCCCCGGGCTGAGCGACCACCAGACGCGCACCGACCATCAACGGCCAGAAGAACTCCCAGACCGACACGTCGAAACTGAACGGCGTTTTTTGCAATACCGCGTCTGATGCGTCGAGTGCGTAAGCCTCTTGCATCCAGGCCAGACGGTTGAACAGTGCGGCATGGGTATTGCCGGCGCCCTTGGGTTTGCCGGTCGAACCGGAGGTGTAAATCATGTAGGCCAGCTGCTCGGGGTGCAGCTCAATCACGGGCGCCGTGACGGGCTGGCCGGAGAGTTCAAGCTGATCCAGATTCAGCACACGCAGACCTTCCACGACCGGCAAATCAGCGATCACCCCATCGTGGCTCAGCAGCAACCCGATCCCGGCGTCTTCCAGCATGTAGCGCAGACGATCTGCCGGGTACTCAGGGTCCAGTGGCACATAGGCAGCGCCGGCTTTGAGCACCGCATACAGCGCAACCACCATTTCCACCGAACGCAACGCCGCCACGCCCACCAGAGATTCCCTCCCCACGCCCTGTTCGCGCAGGTAATGGGCCAGCTGATTCGCACGCTGATCCAGCTCGCGATAACTCAGCGTCTCATCGCCGAAGCGCACAGCCTCCCGCTCGGGATGTACCTGCGCCAGCCGCTCAAAATGCCGATGCACAAACGGCTCGGAATCCCAATCCCGCGCCGTGTCATTGACCACCGCCAACTGCGCGCGATCCTCAACATCCAGCAGCTCGAAATCGCCAATCGCCGCATCCGGCCGCTCCAGCAACTCGGCAAACAGCTGCTCAAAACGCCCATGCAAGCGCTCGATGCTGCCGTGATCAAACAGATCCGTGGCGTAATTCCAGTTCCCCGCCAGTTCCCCCGCCGCGTTTTCCCAGGTGTGCAGCGCCAGGTCGAACTGCGCGCTGCCGTTGTCGAGCGGCATCAGCGTGGCGTTGAGGCCGGGCATCAATTGCAGCGCTTCGTCCTGGCGTTGCTGATGGTTGTAGAGCACTTGAAACAGCGGGTTGTGGCTGAGGCTGCGTTCCGGCGCCAGGGCGTCCACCAGTTGCTCGAACGGCAGGTCCTGATGGGCTTGTGCGCCCTGGGAGGCCAGACGAACGTTGTCGATGATCTGGTTGAAACTGGCGTCGGCCTGCACGTCGCCGCGCAGAATCTGGGTGTTGACGAAGAAGCCGATCAGGCCCTCGGTTTCGGCGCGCTGACGGCCGGCAATGGGCACGCCGATGCGCAGATCGGTCTGGCCGCTCATCCGCTGCAACAGCACTTGATAGGCAGCCAGCAGGACAGTGAACAAAGTCACGCCGCGCTGCCGGGCCAGTTCACGCATACGCCCGGACAGTGCCGCGTCGAAGGTGAACGGCAGGCGCGCGCCACGGAAACTCTGGCGCGCCGGGCGTGGACGGTCCGCCGGCAGTTCCAGCACCGGCGGCTCGTCGCCCAGTTGTTGCTGCCAGTAGGCGAGTTGCCGATCACCCTCGCCCGCGTCCAGGCAGGCGCGCTGCCACAGGGCGACGTCGGCGTAGCTCAGCGGCAGCGCTGGCAGTGAGGCAGTATCGTTTTGAAGGGCGGCGCGATAGGCCTCGACGAAATCCAGCAGCAGCACTTGAATCGACCAACCGTCGGCGATGATGTGGTGCAGACAGACCAGCAGCACGTGATCGTCTGCGGCGCGTTCGATCAACGCCACGCGCCACAGCGGGCCCTGGGCCAGGTCGAACGGGCGTCGGGCGAAGGCATCGGCCAGCGCCTGCATTTCGGCTTCGTCAGCTGCGTGCAGACGTTCGAATGGCAGCGGTTGACCAGGTTGAATCACCTGCTCCGGCGTGCCGTCTTCAGCGGTGGCGAACACCGTGCGCAGGCTGGCATGTCGCTCGGCCACGCGCTCGAACGCCGTTTCCACAGCCCCAACATTCAGCTCGCCCTTCAGGCGCAACGCACCCGGCAGGTGATACGTGCTATTGCCCGGTTCCAGTTGCTCCAGAAACCACAAACGCTGCTGGGAAAACGACGCCGGGCTGCGCTCGCCCGCCACACCCGGTGGCACCGGCAACGACGACGCATCCAGGCCCTGCTCGCGCAGCTTGTTCAAAAACACCCGACGCTGAGCGCTGCCAAGGCTGAGGAAACGCGTGGCCAGCGCCAGCAGCTTGCTCTGTGAAGTCATGCTCGGTTGCGACATCAGTTGCTTTCCTCCAGCTCATTCATTAACTCGTCCAGGGCATCGAGCCGGTCGAGTGTCAGGGTCTGCCCCTGCAAGGTGTCGATCAGCGCCGCCTGGGCGGCGACGGTGGTGGCTTCGAAGGCCTGGGCCAGCGGGATGCTCACCCCGAGGCGCTCGCGAATGCGCGACAGCAGCCGCGTCGCCAGCAAAGAATGGCCACCGAGTTCAAAGAAGTTGTCGTGACGACCGACCTGCTCGACCTTCAGCAGGCTCTGCCAGAGTTCGGCGAGGACTTCCTCACGCTCGCCCTGTGGCGCTTCGAACACGCGCTCTTCCAGGCTCGGCGCCGGCAGTGCCTTGCGGTCGAGCTTGCCGTTGGCGTTGCGCGGCATCTGTGCCAGCACGACGACGTGGGCCGGCACCATGAACGGCGGCAAGGTCTGCGCCAGCGCGCTTTTCAGCACGTCGCTGGACAATGCCTGCTGGGCCTCGGGCACCACGTACGCCACCAGTTGCGGGCCGTGGGGCGTCGGTTGCGCGCTGACCACGGCGTCGTGCACCGAGGGTTGCGCCAACAGCAGGTTTTCGATTTCGCCCAACTCGATGCGCTGGCCGCGGATCTTCACCTGGAAGTCCGCCCGGCCGACGTATTCCAGCGCGCCGTCGGCGTTCCAGCGGGCCAGGTCGCCGCTGCGATACAGCCGCGCACCGGTTTCGCCGAACGGATCGGGCAGGAAGCGCTCGGCGGTCAGCCCTGGCCGCGCGGCATAGCCACGGCCGACGCCAACGCCGCCGATGTACAGCTCGCCCACCACACCGGGCGCGGCCAGTTGCAGATTGGAATCCAGCACGTACAGGCCGTTGTTGTCGGTGGGCCGGCCAATCGGCATGTTGGCGTTGAGGGCGGGCGCGGCGGTCAGGGTGTGCAGCGCGACATCGTCGGCGCACTCCGCCGGACCGTAGGCGTTCACCAGCGGCACCTCGGGGTAGCGGGCAAACCAGCGCGCGGCGAGGTCGGTGGTCAGCGCTTCGCCGGTCGGCAGCAGCCAGCGCAGGGCATCGAGTCGCTGGGGTGCGACCGCGAGCATGGCGTCGATCACCGCCGGCACGCATTCCAGCACGCTGACCTGATTGGCCGCGACTTCTTCCAGCAGGCGCTGCGGGTCCTGCACCACGGCGTCCGGCAGAATCTCCACGCGCCCGCCAAACAGCGGTGCAGTGAGGAATTGCCAGACGGAAATGTCGAAGCCGGTGGCGGCGGTCTGGGCAATGACATCGCCCTCACCCAGACGCAGATACGGCAGCTTGGACATCTGGTTGTTGAGCATGCCGCGCTGATTGACCATCACCCCTTTCGGCTCGCCGGTGGAACCCGAGGTGTAGATGACGTAGGCCAGTTGCTCGGCCGTCGCGTAGCGGCCCGGGTTCTCGTCGGCGGACTCATCGGCGCGAGCCAGCACGTCCTCAAGCACCCGCACACGGGGCTTGCGTTCAGCCAGCGCGACGATCGCCTCGACCTGGGGCAGACACTCCCGCGGCGTCAGCAATACCGGCGCGGCGCTGCTGACCAGCATGCGCGCGCTGCGCCCGGCCGGGTGACGATCATCCAGCGCCAGATAGGCCGCACCGGCCTTGAACGCGCCGACGATCATGCTCAACAACGGCAGACCGCGGGGTGCGAACAGCGCCACCACGTCGTCGCCCTGCACGCCCGACGCGATCAGACCGCGACCGATGCGGTTGGCCTGACGATTGAGTTCGCGGTAGCTCAGGCTTTGACCCTGACAACGGGCCACTTCCTGGGCCGGATGGGCCAGCACCCGCGCCTCGAAACGCTCCAGGTAGCTGATGTCGTACCAGTGTTTTTGCACCGGGCCGAGCCCTTGGGCCAGCAGCTGCTCGCGCTCCGTTTGCTCAAGGATCTGCAACTGGCTCAGGGTCTGCTGCGGGTTGTCGATCAACTGCGTGAGTAGACGACGGAAATGGCTGACCAGCGCCCCCATGTCGGCGTCGTTGAAGTGCCGGGTGTCGTAGGTCAACTGCAGTTGCAGGGATTCACCCGGCAGCAGCACCACGGTCAACGGGTAGTTGGTGTGAGTACGGTTGGCCAGCGGGTTGATGCGGTATTCGTTCACGGCCTGCTGCACCTCGGCGCCCAACGGAACGTTCTCGAAAACAAACAGGCTGTCGAACAGCGGCTGGCCGCGGGGGGTGTCGGCGAGCAGCTGAATGTCGGCCAGGGACAGGTGTTCGTGCTGGCGCATGTCGGCGTTCTGCCCCTGCAAGGCATTGAGCAGGTCCAGCGCCGACGCGCCCATGCCCGGCCGGCGGATGCGCAGCGGCAAGGTGTTGATGAACAACCCCAGCGCGCCTTCGATGCCTTCCAGCTCGGTCGGACGACCGGCCACGGTGACACCGAACAGCACTTCGTCGCGGTCGGCATGGCGCATCAACAATAAGGCCCAGGCGGCCTGCACGAAGGTGTTCGCCGTCAGACGATGCTGACGGGCTTGTTCGGCCAGTTTCGTCGTCTGCTCGACACCCAGGGCTAAGGTCACGTCGCGCATTTGCGAATCACCCTGAGGACTGTGGCGGTACGGCAGTGGCGTGACTTCGGTGAAGCCCGCCAATGCGTTGCGCCAGTAATCGCGACTCACCGCTTCGTCCTGCTCGGCGAGCCAGGCGAGGAAATCGCGGTACGGCCGCGCCGGCGGCAGGCTGACCTGACGCCCATCCAGGAACGCGCGGTAATGGGCGAAGAATTCGGTGAGCATCAGGCCCCGGCACCAGGCGTCGATCAAGGCGTGGTGGTGGCTCTGGACGATCCGGAAATCCGCCTCGCCGAACTTGATCAGGCGCAGGCGCAGCAACGGCGCCCGGGCGAAATCGAAGCCCTGCTCGCGCTCGCTTTTCAGCAGGTCTTCAAGCTCGGCCTCGGCGGCGTCGCGGGACAGATGACTGAGGTCGATCAGTTGCACCGGCGACGGCACGCGGCGCATCACAATCTGACGCTGCACGCCGCTTTCCAGCCCATGAAACGCCGTGCGCAACGCCGGGTGACGCTGCACCACTTGCTGCCAGGCGAATTTGAACGCCTCAAAATCCACGTGACTGCCGACGTCGTACTGATCCTGCATCAGGTAGATGCCGTTGCCCTGCTCCAGCAGGCTGTGCAGCAAAATGCCTTGCTGCATCGGCGCCAGGGGCAGGATGTCTTCGATCTCCCGCGCGGGGATGCCCAGCCCGTCGAGTTGCGTTTGATTCAACGCCGCCAGGGGGAAGTCCGACGGCGTCAGGCCGGCATTGGTTTCATCGCTGCAATGGGCGATCAGCTGCAACAACTGCGCTTCATAGAGCGCCACCAGTTGCTCGATGATGTCGCGGCTGAAACGCTTGCGGCTGAAGGTCCAGTCCAGCTGCAACTCGCCGTCGCGGACTTGGCCGTCCACCGCCAAAGCATTGGCCAGCGGCCCTTGGGGGTCACGCAGATTGTTCGGCGTGCGGCTCGACAGGGCGAACAGCGCGCCCTCGCTGTCGTCGAAGCGGCCGAGGTAGTTAAAGGTCACGCCCTGCCCGATCAGCTCTGGCAAATCGGCGTCGGCCAGGTGCTTCAGTATTCCGTAGCCGAGGCCTTTTTCCGGCACGGCACGTACAGCTTCCTTGGCCGCCTTGAGTGTGGCGACTGGGTCATGCGCGGCGTCCAGCGCCAGCGGGTACAGGCTGGTGAACCAGCCGACGCTGCGGCTCAGGTCCAGGGTGCCGGTGGCGTCTTCGCGGCCATGGCCTTCGAGGCTGATGACCTGGCGACGACGGCCGCTCCACTGCCACAACGCCTGGGACAATGCCGCCAGCAGCAGGTCGTCGATGCGGGTGCGATACGCCGCCGGGGCTTCGCTGAGCAGGCGACGGGTGTTGGCCACGTCGATTTTCAGCTGCAGGGTTTCGCTGTCGCCGACAAGGCTCTCTACCGAAGCATCGCCGGGCAGAGTGGCATCGGCGGCGTTCAGCCCTTGCCAGTGCGGCAGTTGTTGTTGCAGCTCAGCGCTGCCCGCCAGGGTGTTCACCGACTGCGACCAGGCCTGGAAGCTGGCGGTTTTGTCGGCCAGGGCCACATTTTTGCCGGCGGCCAGTTGGCTGTACGCCAGTTGCAGGTCTTCCAGCAGCACCCGCCATGACACACCGTCCACTGCCAAGTGATGGATCGCCAACAGCAACCGCGCTTCGCCCGACGGCAGACGCGCATGCACCACCCGCAGCAGCGGACCGGTGTCGATGTTCAGGCTGCGCTGGGCTTCGTCGTTGAGCGAATCGAGGTCGTCTTCGCGGCTCAGTTCGCAGGTCCACAGCACGCGCTCGGCACTTTCGCTGTCGCGGTAACGCTGCTGCCACTGGCCTGCATCGTTCTGATGGAAGCTCAGGCGCAGGCTGTCGTGGTGGGCCAGCACAGCGGCGAGGGCCTGCTGCAACAGCGCGGTGTCCAGCGCCTGGGGCACGTCGAGCAACAGCGACTGGTTCCAGTGCTGACGCTGGGCGATGGGCAGGCTGAAGAAGCGCGCCTGAATCGGCGTCAGGGCAAACTCGCGGGGCGCAACGGCGGCCGTGACGGGCGCAGCGGCAGGCTTGGCTTCGGCCACCGTGGCGACCTGGGCGAGTTCGGCGATGGTCTGTTTTTCGAACAGCTGCTTGGGCGTCAGGCGAATGCCCTGACGCCGCGCCCGGGCAATGATCTGCAGGCTGAGAATCGAGTCGCCGCCGAGGGTGAAGAAGTTGTCGTGACGGCCCACCGCTTCGACGTTCAACGCCGCTTGCCAGAGCGCGGCGAGTGCGGCCTCGACCCCTTCACGGGGCGCTTCGAAATCTTCCGATGTTGTGGTCGGCGACGGCAGCGCGCTGGCGTCGAGCTTGCCGTTGGCGGTCAACGGGAAAGCATCAAGGGTCAGGATGTGGCTCGGCACCATGTAGTCCGGCAGGCTGTGGGCCAGTTGCGCGCGCAGCGTCTCGCCGTCCACCGTTGCACCACTCGCCACCAGCGCATAAGCGATTAATTGGCCGCGATCATCGACGCGGACATGGGCGTCACGCAGGCCGTCCAGCTGGCGCAGCCGCTGGGCGATTTCACCCAGGGCCAAGCGGTAGCCGCGCACCTTGACCTGGTCGTCGGCACGGCCGAGGAACTGAATCTGCCCGTTGGCCAGCAAGCGCGCGCGGTCACCGCTGCGGTAGAGGCGCGCGCCGCTGCCCCTCGGGTCCGGAATAAACGCCGCAGCGGTCATCGCCGGACGCTGGTGATACCCGCGCGCCAGCCCGGGCCCGCCGATGTACAACTCACCCACGTCGCCCTGCACCACCGGTTGCAGATGGTCGTTGAGAATCAGCGCCACGGCGTTCGGCAGGGGACGGCCAACGGGCACGCTTTCACCCAATGCTGCTCCAAGAGCCTCATTGCTCAGCACGCCCACGGTGGTTTCGGTCGGCCCATAGTGATTGATGACCCGGCAGCCGGGCTTCAAGCGGTTGACATGGGCCACCAGCTCCCACGGCAGCGCATCGCCGCCGAGGATCAGCGCGTGTTCGGGCAGCACATCGGCGGCATTCGTCGCCTGCAACAGGCCGTTCAAATGGGTCGGCACGATCTTCAGCACGCCCACCCTGTGCTCGGCCATGTAAGCGGCGAAACGGTCGGCGTCGTTGGTGCGGTCGGGGCCGATCAGGTGCAGCGAGCGCGCCGAGCACAGCGCGCCGAACAGCACGGTGTGGCCCAGGTCGGCGCCGACGGTAGAGACCATCGCCATGCTTGCTTCGGGCGCCAGATCGAGACGGGCGAGCAAGCCCTGGACGTAATCGGCCAGTGCGCCGTGGCTGATGACAACGCCTTTCGGCGTGCCGCTGGTGCCGGAGGTGTAGATCAGGTACGCGGCCTGATCGGCGTTTACGGGCACATCCAGTGTTGTCGCCGGTAGCGAACGCCACGCAGCGTCGGCACCCACGCTGATGACGTCGCCATGGAAGTCACCCGGCGCCGCCACGTCACTGATCAACGCGCTTGCGCCACTGTCGGCCAGCACAAACGCCTGACGTTCGGCGGGCCATTTCGGGTCCATCGGCACGAACGCGGCGCCGCTCTTGAGCACCGCCAGCAGGCCGACGACGAACTCCACCGAGCGTTCCAGCAGAATACCCACGCGGCTTTCCGCGCCCACCCCGGCCTGGCGCAAATGCTGCGCCAGTTGATTGGCCTGGGCGTCGACCTCGGCAAAACCGGCGCTGCGCTGTTCGTCTTGCAGGGCCAGACGATTCGGTTGTGCGCGCACGCTGGCGTCCCACAGGCTCAGGACATCGGTGGCTGGGAACGTCACGAATTCGGCAGCGAGGCATGAAGGTTCGGCGCCGATCTGCAAATCAGCCAGACGCACCTGCGGTTGCGCCACCACTTGCGCGCAGATCCGCAGCAGGTCACCGGCGAGACCGGCGATACGCGGTTCGTCGAACAGGTCGCACGCATAGGTGAACACCGCCTGAATGCCGTCGGCGTCGTCGGTGATGTCCAGACCTAAATCGAAGTGCGCGGAGTAGTCGTCGAGCTGATTGACGTCCATGCGCACGCCGGCCATTTCGACGTTCTGCGGCAGCGGGAACTGCTGGGTGAATTTCACCTGACACAGCGGGTTGTGGCTGAGGTTGCGCGACACGCCGAGGGCTTCGACCAGTTGCTCGAACGGCAGATCCTGATGGTGTTGCGCACCGAGCGCGGTGTGGCGAACCGCCTCGATCAGCGTGCTGAACGACTGCTGCGGCGACACCTCGCTGCGCAGCACCAGGGTGTTGACGAACAGCCCGATCAGGCCTTCGGATTCGGTGCAGCTCCGCCCCGCCACCGGCACGCCGACGCGAAGATCAGTCTGGCTGCTGTAGCGCTGCAACAGGGTTTTGTAGGCGGCGAGCATGACCATGAACAAGGTCGCGCCGTGACGGCTGGCAAGGTCGCGCAGGCCCTGGCTCAAGTCGCGGTCGAGGGCGATGGCGTAACGGGCGCCGCGATGGCTCTGCTGGGACGGACGCGGGCGGTCTGCAGGCAGATTCAAAACGGTCTGGGCCTCACCCAATTGCTCACGCCAGTAGGCCAGTTGGCGCTGGCCTTCCCCACCGGCCAGACGCGCGCGCTGCCAGACAGCGAAGTCGGCGTATTGAATCGGCAGCGGCGGCAACGCCGGAGCCTGTCCTTGCGCATGGGCGCTGTACAGCGCCGCGAATTCCTTGAGCATGACCTGCACCGACCAGCCATCGGCAATGATGTGGTGCAGCACCAGCACCAGTTGCTGCCGGTCCGGCGCCAACCGCACATTGAGCACGCGCCACAGCGGACCTTTCTGCAAATCCATTGGCTGCTCGACGGCCGCTCTGGCCAGTTCGCTCAAGGCGGCTGCCGGGTCGGTGTCCTCGCTCAGGTAATGGCGTTCGATCAGCACCGGGCCTGGCGCGTGGATGCGCTGCACCAGCTTTTCGTTGGCGTCGATGGCGAAGGTGGTGCGCAGGCTTTCATGGCGGGCGGCCAGGTCGTCAAGGCTGCGTTGCAGCGCGGCATCATCCAGCGCGCCGTTGAGACTCAGCTGACCGCACAGGTGATAGGCGCTGCTGTCCGGCTCCAGTTGCGCGAGGAACCACAGGCGCTGCTGGGCAAAAGACTGCTCGGGATCGGTGTCACGGGAAATGCGCGGCACGCCCGCAGAGGCTTCGGCACTGCGGCCATGGGTGGAGAGGTGCGCGGCGACGTGGGCGTTGAAGGCGCCAAGGGTCGGATGTTCGAACAGGTGGGCGGGCTCAAGTTTCAGGCCCAACTCGCTGTTCAGACGCGACAGCACTTGCACCACGCCCACCGAATCACCGCCACGGGCAAAGAAGTGATCGGCGGCATTCAGGTCGCTTTTGCCGAGGACTTCCTGCCACGCGGCCCACACTTCCGGCAGCAAAGGCGAAGCCTCAACCGAGACGTCCGCGCTGTCAGCATCGAGCAAACGCCCGTCCTGCCAGATCGCGAAGCTGTCGAGGCTGCCGTTCTGCCAGCCACTGCGGCAGGCGGAACGCTGCAGCTTGCCACTGGTGGTGCGCGGCAGTGCGCCCGGCTCCAGCAGCACGATGACCTTTGGCGCCACCAGAAACAGCTCGGACACGGCGTCGCGCACCGCTTCGCAGATCATCGGCGGCTTCATCAGGCGGCGCACGTTGCGGCTGATTTCCAGGGCCAGGCCGACGCCTTCGACGCCCTGCTCGTCCGTGACCGGGAACGCCGCGATGCGCCCGCGACGCAGCAGCTCGACGCTCTTCTCCAGCGCCTGCTCGATGTCCTGGGGGTAGAGGTTCTGGCCGTTGAGGATGATCAAATCCTTCAAGCGACCGGTGATGAACAGCTCGTTGTCGCTGGCGATACCCAGATCGCCGCTGCGCAACCAGCGCTGGCCGTCTTCCTCGACGAAGGTCTGCGCGGTGGCTTCGGCGTTCTGCCAGTAGCCCTGGGCGACACTCGGCCCGGTAATCCAGATTTCGCCGACGTGACCCGGCGCGAGGCGCTGCAGCGTGGCCGGATCGACAATGCGCAGGTCGTGATCGGGCCGGCACCAACCGCATCCCGGCAGACGACTTTTCGCGTTCTGGTTGGCGAACACCGCCTCTGCGGCCTCCCCGGCGGCCAGTTGGCTGCCGTCGAAATGCTTGATGCCGAACGGCCTGTCGCGCTCGGCGGCGCTCACATACAGGGTCGCTTCGGCCAGCCCGTAGCTCGGCGTCAGGGCGCGGCGGTTGAAACCGGCTGGCTCAAAATGTTCGCTGAAGGCATCCAACGTGGCGATGCGGATCGGCTCGGAGCCGGAAAACGCCAGGCTCCAGCGATCCAGCACCAGGCCTTTCACGGCGGCGGGCTTGATGCGCTCGACGCACAGGCGATAGGCGAAGTCCGGGCCGCCGGAGAAAGTCCCGCCGTACTGACTCATTGCTTCCAGCCAGCGCGCCGGCCGGCCGAGGAAATAGTTAGGCGACATCATTGTCAGGGTGCCGCCGTAGTACAGCGGCAACAGCAGGCCGCACATCAGCCCCATGTCGTGGTAAAGCGGCAGCCAGCTGACCCAGCTTTCCGACGCCGGGTCCGAAATGAAGTGCCGGGCCATGGCGATTTCGTTGGCCATGAGATTGTCGTGGGAGACCATCACGCCTTTCGGTGCGCTGGTGGAGCCCGAGGTGTATTGCAGGAAGGCCAGCGAGGCGGTGTCGATCAGCGGCGCCTGAAACCCTGCGTGGCCGTCGGCGATTTCTTCCACTGCAGCGAAGCGCCCGCCAGCGGGCATAAAGGGTTGCAACAGGTGTTGGAACTTGTCCAGGTCTTCCCGGCGCCCGAGGACCATCTGCGGCGCGGCGTCGTGAAGGATGCCGGTGAGACGGTCGAGGTGGGTCTGGCGGTTGTACTCCGGAGCGAAGGCCGGCACCGCGATGACCCGGGCGTACAAACAGCCGAGGAACGCCGCCGCGTAATCCGCGCCGGTCGGCAGGATCAGCACGCACCGCTCGCCGTCCTGCACGCCGAGATGCTGCTGAAGGCAGGCGGCAATCGAACGCGCCCTGGCATCCAGCTCGGCGTAGGTGGTCAGCAGCGGCGCCTGGTCCTCGTGGACGATGTGTCGAAGGGCAATCCGGTCCGGCTGGGTCTGCGCATAAAAGCCCACCAGTTCGGGAAAATGCGCGGCCTGATCTCGTATGGATTTCATTCTTTCACCTGTTTGTATCGGCAAGGCTCAACCCGCAGGCAGCGCAACGGCGGCCCACAACGTTGTGAGAAAAGAGTGGGTGGCCGCTGACGACCACCGTTGTGACGGGCTTTGTTTGAAGGCCCGGGCTCAGCGCGCCAGCTTGAGTGCCACGCGCGGCTCGGCGTGGGCCTGCAACGACCCATGGGCAGAGCGCGCCGAACACGGTTGCGCCTGGTCGCCGAAGATCGATTCGACGACTTCCTGGGAGCGGATCGCCAGCACCGACAACAGCGTGTCGCTCAAGCCGTGGCTGTCTTCGCAGCAACCCTGCAGGAAGATGCCCGCTTCGCTGCCGGGGGTCAGGGGCAAACGGTAGTGCCGGTCGACGTTGGCGCCCTCGATGTATTGCTGAATGCCCGAGAGCAGCTCCAGGTGATAGTCGCGGCGGTAGCCGGTGGCGAGCACGACAACGTCGAAGGACTCGCTGTGCATCTGGTCATGGGGCGCATCGCGCAGGAACAGCTCAATGCCGTCGGCGGCCACTTCGGCGTGGACCACTTCACGGTTGGTGAGCATGCGGTGACGCTCTTCGCCGCGCACCTTCTGCTGGTACATGCGCTGGAAAATCGTCTCGATCAGGTCGGTGTCGACCACCGAATAGTTGGTGTTGCGGAACTCGTCGAACAGCGCGACGCGACGCTCCTGGCTGTGGTTGAAAATGGTGTCGGTGAATGACGGGTTGAAGATCTGATTGACGAAGGGGCTGTCATCGGAGGGCTTCAGCGCGCTGCCGCGAATCACCAGGGTGGCCTCGACATTGTCGAAACGCGAGGCCAGGTCTTCGAAGATTTCCGCCGCGCTCTGACCGCCGCCGACCACCGCCACGCGCACCGGGCCGGGGCGATTGGCGAGGAGTTTTTCGATGCCGCCGCGGTAGCCGGCAGAGTGCAGCACGCGGGCATCTTCCAGACCGTCGAAGGCCACTGGCGCCTGGGGAATGCCGCCGATGCCGAACACCAGATTGCGCGCGCGACGGCGGGAGATTTCGCCGTGCTCATCGCGGGACAACACGTCCATGGCGACGAAGCGGCCGTCTTCGAAATGCGGTTCCACCGACATCACTTCGGCACCGTAATGGGCCTGTTCGTTGAAATGCGAGGCGGCCCAAGTCAGGTAATCGGTGTATTCCTCGCGGGTCGGGAAGAAGGTCTTCAGGTTGATGAAGTCCTGCAGGCGGCCGCGCTCGTTGAGGTAGTTGACGAAGGTGAAACGGCTGGCCGGATTGCGCAGGGTCACCAGGTCCTTGAGAAAGGAAATCTGCATGGTGGAACCGTCGATCAGCATGCCTTCGTGCCAGTTGAACGCCGGCTTTTTCTCGAGGAAACACACGTGGGGCGCCAGACCGCTGCGCTGGGCATGCTCCTGGGTGGCAATGGCCAAAGCCAGGTTCGACGGGCCGAAACCGATGCCGATGAAGTCGTAGACGAGTTCCATGCTTCCCTCTCGTAAGGCGCGACGCGCGATCGACTCCGGCAAGCCGCGCGACAAAATCGCTGGCGCCGGATGGCAGTTCACGCGCATCAAAAATGTTTAAGACTGATTCTCATTAACATGACGACTGAGGCTGACGGCTGTTTAGTCGCAGTCGCCGAAAATTCTTACAACGCCTCTACTGTCTTCATCTGGTAGGCAGCGCCAATCTCTTCAACCGCGTCGCGGCTGGCGTTTTCCCGGCGATCACCCTGCAGTTCGCTGAGCTGCCCGGACTCCATCTTCACCAGGCGGTCGGCCAGGTCGAAGTACTGGTCGTCGTGGCTGATGGCGAACACCGTGACGCCGGCTTTTTTGAACATCGGCAGCAGCTCGCGGTAGAAGAAGCGGCGGAACAGCGGGTCCTGATCGGCGGCCCATTCGTCCAGCAGCAGGATGTCGCGCTTCTCCAGCAGCGCCAGCATCAGCGCCAGGCGCTTGCGCTGCCCCTGGGAAAAACGCGTGTCGAGCAAGTGCCCGTCGGCGAGCTGCACCTTGTGCTTCATGTGCAGTTTTTCCAGCCAGTGCTCGACGTCAGCGGCTTCAGCGTTCTGCCCATCGGGCCCGAGCAGTTGAGCGAACAGGTGGAAGTCGGTGAACACGCTGGCGAACAGCTGACGGTAGGCCAGCCAGTCGTCCGAACCGATGACCTGGCCATCGATCAGAATCGCTCCTGCCGACGGTCGATACAGGCCGCTGAGCAAGCGCGCCAGGCTGGATTTGCCGCTGCCGTTGCCACCCATGAGGAACACCGTTTCGCCCCGGCGCAGGGTCAGGTTGACCGGGCCGACATCGAAGCCGGGCTCGTCGCCCTGGGGCGCATAGTGGTATTCGACGTCACGCAGTTCGAGGGTCTGCCAGTGGCCGGCGATGTGGCTCGGGGCGACGTCAAAGCTTTCGTGGTGCTCGGCCAGGGCCAGGGACTCGACTTTATCCAGCGCCACGCGCCCGGAGATCTGCGCCGGAATCGCTGCCACCGCCAGCACCAGCGGCGTGCGCATGAACAGCACGGTCAGCGCGTAGGTCGCCGCCACTTCCGTCGGCGCCCAGCCCAGGCCGTTGGCCAGGTAAAACGCCAGGCCAATGGTGCCGAGGACCATGATGTTGGCCCAGTTGCTGGCCAGGCCGTGATACCGATCGGCCAGGGTGAAATGCTCGCGGTAGCGCTGGGCGGCGATGTCGAAGGTTTCTTCGTACAGACGGCGCGCGCGGTCGCGGTTGAGGGTCAGCTCCTTGCGGCCATCAATCACGCCTTGATAGCTCTGATAGAGCTTGTCTTCGGACTCACGCAGCGCGCGGATGTGGGCGTTGAGCTTGCCTACCAGCAGCCAGCCCACGCCGAGGGTGAAGGCCATCCAGCACAGGGTGGTGATGAACAACGACGGCGACAGCCAGGCCAGGTAACTGAACGACGCGACGCTGAGCACCGAGCCGTAGATCAGGTCCGGCAGCTGCACGAAGGCCATGGTCACCGCGCGAATGTCGCTGGACAGGCTGGCAAAAATCTTCGCCCCGCCGATGGATTCGATGCGCTCGATGTTGGTGTCCAGCAGGCGCTTGACCATGACCCGGCGCAGGCCGTAAACGAACCGGTGACCCAGGGCGGTCAGCGACAACGACGCCCCGGACGCCAGCGCCAGCAGCACGGCGAGCATCAGGCCAAACTGCCACAACGCGGTGCCGAGGCCGTCGTGACTGCTGATCATGCGTTGGTTGACGAAGGCAATCACGCCAACGCTCAACAACCCGCTGCTGACGCTCAGCAGCAGCACCATCGCAAGCGGCCAGCGGTATTGCTGGAAGACCAGACGAACTAATTTCATGGATGACTCCGGGCAGTGAATACGAAAGACATGACGCGGCGGTGCCTAGATATCGCCGAGCCGCGCGCGGCAGTGAGAGAGGGTGTCGCGCAGGAGGAAGTTGACCATGGTCGGCGAGGTGCCGATGACCTTGGCCACGTCGCGCTGGGTGTAGCCCTGGATCTGGCTGAGGTCGAAGACGATGCGCATGCGCTTGGGCAGTTCGTTGAGCGCCCCGACCAGCTGATCCAGTGACTCGCGACCGGCCAGCACACGTTCGGGGGACACCTCGAAACGTATCTGCTCTTCATGCTCGGCTTCGGCGCCGTGGTTGCGTTCAAGACGCTGGCGGCGAAGACGGTCGATGGACAGATTGCGCACGACGCGAAACATGTAGCGCGCCGGTTCCGCAGACGCCAGGTCGCTTTCGAGCATCTTCACGAAAGCGTCTTGGACCACGTCCTCGGCGCGGGCGCGACAGCCAAGGAATTTTGCCGCCAGGCGCATCAGCGCCTCGCGGTGGGTGTTGTAGGTGCCCATCAGCGCCTCGAGGCGCGGGTCTCTCGCGCCACGGGTGGCGCCAACACAAGGTGAGCCGAGCCGGGTGGGCTGGCTCATTGCAGGGCGAAAATCCATCTTGTTCGACATCCCTGGTAACAAAGGAACGCGAAGGATAACGCAAACGATTCTCATTGCAACGTAAGAAAGTTTACCGATTGGTGAAACTTTCTCGCCGCACCCTGAGTCGTTTCGGCCCTGCAATCCTTATTTCATCAGGCGCAGCTCCAGGTATTGCAGGAGCATGATGGTCTTGCCGTCATTGATTTCACCGCTTTCCACCATGGCGATGGCCCGCTCGAAGTTCAGCTCCAGCACCTCGATGTCCTCGCCCTCCTCTTCCAGTCCGCCGCCGTCGCTGACTCGATCGTCGGGCTGGTATTCGCCGATGAAAAAGTGAATACGCTCGGTCACTGAACCGGGGCTCATGAAGGCATCGAAGATTTTCTTCACCGAGCGCACGACGTAGCCGGTCTCTTCCTCGGCTTCCAGGCGAATGCGCTCTTCGGGGCTGGCGTTGTCCAGCAACCCTGCTGCCGCTTCAATCAAATAACCGCTGTGACCGTTGACGAAGGCAGGCATGCGGAACTGGCGGGTCAGCACGACGGTGCGGCGTTCGAGGTTGTACAACAGAATCGTCGCGCCATTGCCCCGGTCGTACACCTCGCGGGTCTGCGACTGCCAACTGCCGTCGCGGCGTTGCAGCTCGAAGCTGTATTTCTTGAGCACGTACCAGTTGTCAGAGAGGAGTTGTTCATCGGTGATGCGGATGGGGGTGGAAGGCATGGTGGTCCTTATGGGTAGGGAGTGGTTGGATTCGGCTGATTGAGTTGGCGCAGCTACAGAGATTTAAGCAACGACACGGAATTGTGAAAGTGACACGGATTTTGTGGGGGCGAGCTTGCTCGCGAAGAGGCCGAGGCATCCGCTACATTTCTGGCGTCTGAAATGCCGTCTTCGCGAGCAAGCTCACTCCCACGTTGCCTGCATGTGCCACTTCATCTGCGTTCCTGGCAAAACCCCGAACTATTGTTTCCATCGATTGCCAACATAGTCACGAACGCCGTTCAGTTTGCCTGTGCAAATCCGGATGATGGCGACACTGATTAACCAGACAAGGATTTGCCCGCAATGTCCATCAACATGACCATTCTGTTGGCCCTCATCGTTTCGTTTTCCATCGCCCTGGTTGGCGTGGTGCATATCTGACACTGGCTGCAGATACGCATTAGGCGCCGAAGCCCGGTCCGGCACACCAGATCAGGCCATCGGTCGTCACTTTTTACTCGTGAAACGCCGCTACCGTCTCCTTACTGCCGACAAAAAAACTGTCGGCGACGATGCGCAGTGGCTGCAGATCCAGGTCGCTCTTGCCCCCGTCGATCAGGCGCGCGAAGTGCCCGTACATCGCCGGGTACTCGCCCTCCTCCGATACGGCCTGGGTCACGCCGTCGATGCTGACCTGCGCGCCGCCCGCGTCCAGACGCATCACGCCCTCGTCGCACTGCAACTCGATACTCCACTGCTCGTTGACGCTGTGATCGAAATCCAGTTCGGCAATCACCTGCACGTTCTCACCGGAGCGCATCTGCAACGACGCCGCAATCGGCGACTGGCAGTTGCTCGGCACGCTGAGGTTCGCCGATTCGACGAACAGTGCGCGGGGCAGCAATTCGGTGACGATCGACAACGCGTTGATCCCCGGATCGAACACCCCCAGCCCGCCGGCCTGCCAGATCCACGCCTGGCCCGGGTGCCATTTGCGCACCTGCTCTTTCCAGTCAATCCGCACCTGTTTGAGGGTCTTGCCTTCAAGCCATTGCACCGCGTTGCCCACGCCCGGGGCGAAACGTGAATGCCAGGCGAACAGCCCGCTGACGCCCGCTGCATTGACTTCGTCGATCAGGGCGAGCGCTTCGCCCAGGGTCGAACACGGCGGTTTTTCCACCAGCACGTGTTTGCCAGCCTTCAGTGCCTGTTCAACCAGCGCAAAACGCCCCTGGGGCGGCGTGCAAAAGGCGATGGCGTCCACCGCCGGTCCTTGGGCCAGCAGCTCAGCCAGGGAGCTGAAATTGGGCACGCCCGGACAGTGCTGACCCAGCGTCGCCACGGCCACCAGCTCAAAGCGGTCACTGGCGTGGATCGCCGGCACGTGCTGGTCCTGGGCAATCTTGCCGTAACCCACCAGCCCTAAACGAATCGGATGCATCGATGACTCCTGTGATGTTGTCGTTGTTATGACAGACGCGCCCCAAACGAGACGCGCTAAAGCAATTCAATGAAGCGGTGCTGCCTCGCCCTGCCGGTATTCGCGAGGGGTGCAGCCGAACTCCCGGCGGAACACGGTGTGCAGGTATTGCGCGGACTTGAAGCCGCAGTTTTGCGCGATGTCGGCGATGGCCGAGTCACCGTGTTTCAGCCCTGAAGCGGCGGCGGTCAGTTTGAAGCTCAGAATCTCGTCGTGCACGCTACAACCGCGCTCCTTGCGAAAGTGCGATTCCAGCGAAGAACGGGAAATGCCGACGTAGCCCGCGACCTGGGCGGTTTTGATGCCCTGGCAGGCGTACTGGCGAATGAAGTGCAGCGCCTGCATGACGTAGGGGTTGCCCAACGGCTGATGCAGGCTGGAGGCCTGAACGTTGATGGCCTCGGGCGGCACCAGAATCTGGCGGGCGGTCGAGGGCATACCGTGCAGCATCTGATGCAGCAACTGCGCCGCCGTGCGCCCCATGCTTTGCGTGCCCTGGGTCACCGAACTCAGCGGCACCCGCGTCAGGGTGCGGGTCAGCGGGTCGTTGTCGATGCCGATCAGCGCCACCTGCTCGGGCACCGCAATGCCGGCCGTCAGACACGCTTGCAGCAACTGCCGGGCGCGGGCGTCGCTGACGGCGATGATGCCGATGGGTTTGGGCAGGCTTTGCAGCCAGGTGATCTGCTGTTCGACGGCGCTGTCCCACAACGGCGCGCTGGTGCTCAGACCGCGATAGACCTCGCCGTACAGACCGTCACGCTGCAACAGCCGGCGAAAGGCTTTCTCACGCTCCTGGGCCCAGCGATTGCTCTGGGCTTCCGGCAGGCTGAAACAGGCGAAGCGGGTCAGACCGGCCTCGATCAGGTGCTCGTAGGCCAGCTTGATCAGGGCGAAGTTGTCGGTGGCGACGTAGGGAATGTGCTTCGGGTAGGCCCGCTCGTCCTCGTAGGAACCGCCCACGGCCACCACCGGCAAGGTGCTGCCGGCCAGCGCCTCGCCGATCAGCGGATCGTCGAAGTCGGCAATGATGCCGTCGCCCTGCCAGCGCTCGATGCCCTTCAGGCGGCAGAGAAAGTCCTCTTCCAGGAACAGATCCCAGGTCGCGCGGGTGCTGCTCAGGTAATTGCCGATGCCGGTGATGATGCCGCGGTCGTAGATCTTGCCGCCGTTGAACAACAGCGCGATGCGGTGAGCGGGCGGGACGGTTTTCATTATTGTTCCCCGGGCCTGTGAAGCGAGTCGGCACAGACTAGGCCTGCGCCGGGGGAATCTCAATACTCAAAATCGAACACCGAGTTGGTGATTTTCGCAATCGGCGCGGACGGGGCCGTTGCTAGTATCGGCACACAGGCAATCACACATCGCCCGTCAACGCTGGCAAGAATAATAAGGAAACCCCGATGCCCTGCTTCCCCGATGTCGACACCATTCGCTACGAAGGCCCCGGCAGCGAGTCGCCCCTCGCCTTCCGCCATTACGACGCCAACAAGATCATCCTCGGCAAGCCCATGCGCGAACACCTGCGCATGGCCGCCTGCTACTGGCACACCTTCGTCTGGCCCGGCGCTGATATGTTCGGCGTCGGCACCTTCAAGCGGCCATGGGTCAAACCGGGGGACGCCATGGAGCTGGCGCGCTTGAAGGCCGATGCAGCATTCGAATTCTTCTCCAAGCTGGGCATCGACTACTACAGTTTCCACGACACCGACGTCGCCCCCGAAGGCGCCAGTCTGAAAGAGTACAGCCGCAACTTCGCGCAGATGGTCGACGAACTCGAACGCCATCAGGAACAGAGCGGCATTCAGCTGCTGTGGGGCACCGCCAATTGCTTCAGCAACCCGCGCTTCGCCGCCGGCGCTGCGAGTAATCCGGACCCGGAAGTGTTCGCCTTTGCCGCCGCTCAGGTGTTCAGCGCGATGAACGCGACCCATCGGCTCAAGGGGTCGAACTACGTGCTGTGGGGTGGCCGCGAGGGTTACGAGACGCTGCTCAATACCGACCTTGCGCGCGAGCGCGAGCAACTGGGCCGCTTCATGGCCATGGTGGTCGAGCACAAACACAAGATCGGTTTTACCGGCGACCTGCTGATCGAGCCCAAACCCCAGGAGCCGACCAAGCACCAGTACGATTACGACACGGCCACGGTGTTCGGCTTTCTGCAACAGTTCGGCCTGGAGAAAGAGATCAAGGTCAATATCGAGGCCAACCACGCCACCCTCGCCGGCCACAGTTTTCACCATGAAATCGCCACGGCGGCGTCCCTCGGCATCTTCGGCAGCATCGACGCCAACCGCGGTGATCCGCAGAACGGCTGGGACACCGATCAGTTTCCCAACAGCGTGGAAGAGCTGACCCTGGCCACCTACGAAATCCTCAAGGCCGGCGGTTTCAAGAACGGCGGCTACAATTTCGATTCTAAAGTGCGCCGGCAGAGCCTGGACGAAATCGACCTGTTCTACGGCCACGTCGCGGCCATGGACGTCCTCGCGCTGTCGCTGGAACGGGCTGCTGCGATGATTCAGGACGATAAGCTGCAAGCGTTCAAGGACCAGCGCTACGCCGGCTGGGACCAACCGTTCGGGCGCGCTGTGCTGTCGGGGGACTTCAGCCTGGATTCTCTGGCGCAGCACGCCATGGACAACGAACTTAACCCGCACGCCGTGAGCGGCCGCCAGGAAATGCTCGAAGGCGTGGTGAACCGGTTTATCTATCCCTGACAGCAGGCGCCCGCGATTCACATGCAGGACCGGCGAGGTCATCAGCAAATCCGCTGGATGGACGCGATGCTTTTCGTAGGACCGGCTTTAGCCGGGAAGAGGCCAATGCGTGCAACATTCATCTTGCGGTGTGACGCCAACAGCTTCCCGGCTAAAGCCGGTCCTACTAAGGGAATTGCGTTGGTTACATTCTCACGACAATTCCCTGCTCGCGGCGCGCGGCCAGTATCTACAGTTCCACCGGCAAACCCATACATGCTCAAAAAGTGTCTTTAAACAAAAATAACAGGACGCAACCCCATGAAGAGTTTCAAGACCACCCTGCTTGCCAGTGCTCTGGCCCTGCTCAGCCTGCCCGTCATGGCCGATTCGGCCCATCCGAAAATCGGCTTTTCCATCGATGACCTGCGCCTCGAACGCTGGGCCCGGGACCGCGATTACTTCGTCGCGGCAGCGGAGAAAATGGACGCCAAGGTCTACGTCCAGTCCGCCGATGCCAACGAAGGCAAACAGATCTCCCAGATCGAAAACCTGATCTCCCGCGGCGTCGACGTCATTGTCATCGTGCCGTTCAACGCCACCGTGCTGACCAACGCCGTCGCCGAAGCCAAGAAGGCCGGCATCAAAGTGGTGTCCTACGACCGGCTGATCCTCAACGCCGACATCGACGCCTATATCTCCTTCGATAACGAAAAAGTCGGCGAAATGCAGGCGGCGGGCGTGCTCAAGGCAGCCCCGAAAGGCAACTACTTCCTGCTCGGCGGGGCACCCACCGACAACAACGCCAAGGTCCTGCGCGAAGGCCAGATGAAAGTGCTGCAGCCAGCCATCGACAAGGGCGACATCAAAATTGTCGGCCAGCAGTGGGTCAAGGAATGGAACCCGACCGAAGCCCTGAGCATCGTCGAAAACGCCCTGACCAAAAACAACAACAAGATCGACGGCATCGTCGCCTCAAACGACGCCACCGCCGGCGGCGCGATTCAGGCCCTCGCCGCGCAGAAGCTGGCCGGCAAGGTGCCCATCTCCGGGCAAGACGCCGACCTGGCAGCGGTCAAGCGCGTGATCGACGGCACCCAGACCATGACCGTCTACAAACCGCTGAAACTGATCGCCTCGGAAGCGGCAAAACTGTCCGTGCAACTGGCGCGCAATGAAAAGCCTACGTACAGCTCGCAGTACGACAACGGCACGAAGAAGGTCGACACCATCCTCCTGACCCCGACGCCGCTGACCAAGGACAACATCGATCTGCTGGAGAAGGACGGGTTTTACACCAAGGATCAGATCGCCGGGAAGTGATCACTTTTTGCAGATTGCCATAGCTGCAGTGTGACCCCTGCACCGACACCTGTAGGAGCGTGGCTTGTCCCGCGAGCGGCGGGGAACCCGTCGTAAAACCTGACACTGTGGTTTGCCTGACACAACGCGTCTGCTGAATTTACGACTGATTCGAAGCCGGTCGCGGGACACGCCGCGCTCCTGCACAAGAACTCCGGCCTGTCCTGGAATACCGCGCCATGTCCGACTATCTGCTGCAAATGAACGGCATCGTCAAATCCTTCGGCGGCGTCAAGGCGCTCAATGGCATCGACATCAAGGTGCGGGCCGGCGAATGCGTCGGCCTGTGCGGCGAGAACGGCGCCGGCAAATCGACCCTGATGAAAGTCCTCTCGGCGGTCTATCCCCACGGCACCTGGGAAGGTGAAATCCTCTGGGACGGCCAGCCGCTGAAGGCGCAATCCATCAGCGAAACCGAGGCCGCCGGGATCGTCATCATTCACCAGGAACTCACCCTCGTCCCCGACCTGTCGGTGGCGGAAAACATCTTCATGGGCCATGAACTGACCCTGCCGGGCGGGCGGATGAATTACCCGGCGATGATTCACCGCGCTGAAGCCCTGATGCGCGAACTGAAAGTGCCGGACATGAACGTCGCCCTGCCGGTCTCGCAATACGGCGGCGGCTATCAGCAACTCGTGGAGATCGCCAAGGCGCTGAACAAGCAGGCGCGACTGCTGATCCTCGACGAACCCTCTTCGGCCCTGACCCGCTCGGAAATCGACGTCCTGCTCGACATCATTCGCGAGCTCAAAGCCAAAGGGGTCGCCTGCGTCTACATTTCCCACAAGCTCGATGAAGTCGCTGCCGTCTGCGACACCATCTCGGTGATCCGCGACGGCAAACACATCGCGACCACGGCCATGGCCGACATGGACATTCCCAGCATCATCACGCAGATGGTCGGCCGCGAGATGAGCAATCTCTACCCCACCGAACCCCACAGCGTCGGTGAGGTGATTTTCGAGGCGCGCCACGTCACCTGCTACGACGTCGACAACCCGAAGCGCAAACGCGTGGACGACATCTCCTTCGTGCTCAGGCGCGGTGAAATCCTCGGCATCGCCGGGCTGGTCGGGGCCGGCCGCACCGAACTGGTCTCGGCGCTGTTCGGTGCCTATCCGGGGCGCTACGCCGGCGAAGTGTGGCTGGACGGTAAAGCCATCGACACGCGCACACCGCTCAAATCCATCCGCGCGGGGCTGTGCATGGTGCCTGAGGACCGCAAGCGCCAGGGCATCATTCCCGACCTTGGCGTGGGCCAGAACATCACCCTCGCCGTGCTCGACAGCTTCGCCCACCTGACGCGCATCGACGCCGAAGCCGAGCTGGGCAGCATCGACAAGGAAATCGCGCGCATGCACCTGAAGACCGCGAGCCCGTTCCTGCCGATCACCAGCCTCTCTGGCGGCAATCAGCAAAAAGCCGTGCTGGCGAAGATGCTGCTGACGAAGCCACGGGTGCTGATACTCGACGAGCCCACTCGCGGTGTGGACGTTGGCGCCAAGTACGAGATCTACAAACTGATGGGTGCGCTGGCGGCCAGGGGCGTGTCGATCATCATGGTGTCGTCGGAGCTGGCCGAAGTGCTCGGCGTCTCCGACCGGGTGCTGGTGATCGGCGACGGCCAGCTGCGCGGGGACTTCATCAACGAAGGGCTGACCCAGGAACAGGTGCTCGCGGCCGCACTCAGTCAGTCCGGCGACACTGCGCACAACAAAAACAATAACGACCGGCCCGGTGCTGTGGGAGACGCGCGTCAATGAATCAACTCAAGCAACTGTTCACCCGCTACAAAATGCTCGCGCTGGTGATCGCCATCGCGGTCATCTGGCTGTTCTTCAGTTGGGAAACCGACGGGGGCTTTCTGACGCCGCGCAATCTGTCCAATCTGCTGCGGCAGATGTCGATCACCGGGATTCTGGCCTGCGGCATGGTGCTTGTAATCATCAGCGGTGAGATCGATCTGTCGGTGGGGTCGTTGCTCGGCCTGCTCGGCGGCGTGGCGGCGATTCTCGACGTGGTCTACCACCTGCCGCTGCCGCTGAACCTGTGCATCGTCGCCGGCTGCGGGCTGTTGATCGGTCTGGCCAACGGCTGCATGACCGCGTACCTGCGCATCCCGTCATTCATCGTCGGCCTGGGCGGCATGCTCGCGTTTCGCGGCATTCTGCTGGGAATCACCGGCGGAACCACCATTGCGCCGGTGTCGCCGGAGCTGGTCTACATCGGCCAGGGGTATCTGCCGCCGCTGGTGGGGATCGTGCTTGGCGTGCTGCTCTTCGCGCTGACGCTGTTCCTGACCTGGCGTCAGCGCAGCAACCGCGCTTTGCACGGGCTCGCGGCCCATTCACTGGTTCGGGATGTGGTGCGGGTCGTGGCGATTGGCGCCGTCCTGGCAGGCTTCGTCTACACGCTGAACAGCTACGACGGGATTCCGGTCCCGGTCCTGCTGCTGTTGGTCCTGCTTGGCGTCTTCAGCTATATCACCACCCAGACCGTGTTCGGCCGGCGCATCTACTCGGTGGGCAGCAACATGGAAGCCACGCGGCTTTCCGGCATCAATGTGCAGGCGGTGAAATTGTGGATCTTCGGCATCATGGGCGTCATGTGCGCCCTCGCCGGCCTGGTCAACACCGCGCGCCTGGCTGCGGGTTCGCCGTCGGCGGGCAACATGGGTGAACTCGACGCCATCGCCGCCTGCTTCATCGGCGGCACCTCCATGCGCGGCGGCTCGGGCACCGTCTACGGCGCCCTGCTCGGCGCCCTCGTCATCACCAGCCTCGACAACGGCATGTCCATGCTCGACGTCGACAGCTACTGGCAGATGATCGTCAAGGGCAGCATTCTGGTGCTGGCGGTGTGGGTGGATGTGAGCACGCGGGCGGGCCGGCGATGATTGTCAATGGGCTTGAGCCACGGCATTTTCAGCGCCTGTAATAGAGCCTTCGCGAGCAAGCTCCCACAGGATGGTGGTCAGGCTAGGGATTTTCGGTTGTTGCAAAACCTGTGGGAGTGAGCTTGCTCACGAAGAGGCCCGGACATTCAGCCACATTCTCTGGGGCTGAAAGTAAGCCTTCGCGAACAAGGTGGAGCGCCACCCCGGTCGCTCCCACACAAGGATTCCGCTTCAAGCCAATATGCGCGCCCGGCGCTGGAAGCAGTAGGCCACTCACCGCCCCTCCAGCAACTCCCCCGCCCGATCCAGCAACCCCAGCGGATCGTCCGTCTTGTGAATGTCCACCGAGAGCATCTGCCGAAATTTGCGCGCGCCGGGGAAGCCGGTGCCCAGGCCCAGCACGTGGCGGGTGATGTGGTGCATGGAGCCGCCGTCGCGTAGGTGCGCTTCCACATAGGGGCGCATCAGCGCCAGGGCTTCGGCGCGGGTGATCTGCGGGGCGTCGCTGCCGAACAGTTCGCGGTCCACGCCGGCCAGCAGGTAGGGATTGTGATACGCCTCGCGGCCAAGCATCACGCCGTCGAAGGTGTTCAGGTGCGCCTGGCACTGCTCCAGAGTCTTGATGCCGCCGTTGAGGATGATCTCCAGTTCGGGGAAGTCCTGCTTCAACTGCGCGGCGATGTCATAACGCAGCGGCGGAATGTCACGGTTTTCCTTGGGCGAGAGGCCCTCAAGAATGGCGATACGTGCATGTACAGTGAAGCTCGTGCAGCCGGCGTCGCGAACGGTGCCAACGAACTCGCACAGCTGCTCGTAACTGTCGCGGCCGTTGATGCCGATGCGGTGCTTGACGGTCACCGGAATCGTCACGGCGTCGCGCATGGCCTTGACGCAATCGGCCACCAACTGCGGATGCCCCATCAACACCGCGCCGATCATGTTGTTCTGCACGCGATCGCTCGGGCAACCGACGTTGAGGTTGACCTCATCGTACCCCGCCGCCTGCGCCAGACGCGCGCTGGCAGCAAGGTCGGCCGGGTTGCTGCCACCCAATTGCAAGGCCAGCGGATGCTCCGTTTCGTCATGGCGCAAAAAGCGCTCGGTATCGCCGTGCAGCAACGCGCCGGTGGTCACCATTTCGGTGTACAGCAGCGCATTTTTCGACAGCAGACGCAGGAAGAAACGGCAGTGACGGTCCGTCCAGTCCATCATCGGGGCCACGGAAAAACGCCGTGAGGGCTCGGACGGAAGGCGGTCGGTACGGGGTTCTGTGATAGGCAACATGGGCGCAATTAGCAGGTCAGGCGAAGGAGGACGCGCATTCTAACAGCTCGCCCGCCAGGCTGAAGCCGATCCGGCTGAAAAGACACCCTCTGCAGAACCGGTTCCATCCTGACATTAATGACCCAAGTGTTCAGAACTTATAACAAATTAAGCGATACCGCACAGTCCTACACTTAGCGACCCTCCTAAACATTAGCACGCTAACAACCGCCTTTTAAAACACGCTTTTTACACGCCCATAGACGCTGGCGTTATTAACGCCATCGCCCGTTGGATTCTTTGACGCCATTAATTCGCAACGTGGTTAATCCACTACTCTTTAAACAGGGTTATTTAAATAAGAAAGGAAGTTGACGCCAACAAAATAAATGAACTTTATTTTAACTCACCACTGGCAAAGTATTTTTATTGATATATAACAAGTAACAACCTGCACACACGAACGTACAAACATGACAACCCTTAAGTTCATCGGCCTATGGCTGCTGCCTCTGTGCGCCGCCACCACGGCGCTTGCTCAGCCCAGCGTGAATACTTCCGCGACGGTTGAACAACACCGGACGCTTAACCATCGTGACGTCGGCGGTATTGTGATCGGGCAGACCATGACGCTGGCAGGCCGAACGTTTTATGACAGTTTCGCAAACACCTGGCGTGAGAAAGATGAAGCGGAAACATTCACCGTCACTATTACCGAGCGGCCCACGGCGCGTTTAGGCAGCCAGGTATTCGTGGATTACGGCAATCGCCGGTTATTTCAAATGTTCCTGCCACCCAATCGAACGCTTATTCCGGCCATTGCCGCCGACGCGGCCGGTCAGGTGTATCAGGGCATCCTTGATTATCAATTGGCACAATTCTTTGGCGACCCGGACATGGGACGAGACGAGCTATGAAAGCACTCACTATTAACCGCAGTTTGGTGGTTGTTGCCAGCCTCGCCTTGATGGCCGGCATGGGGTCAGGCGTCCAGGCCAGCGAACTGGCGTATGTCCCGAACAACCCGTCATTTGGCGGCAATCCGTTGAACGGCCCGGTGCTGCTCAATCAGGCGCAGGCGCAAAACCATTACGTCGAAAAGTCTTCATCGTCCGGCGCCTACGCCGGGCAGACCGCGCTGACCCAGTTCAACAGCATGTTGCAGAGCGCCATCCTCAGCCGGGTGTCGTCGGCGGTAACGTCCAGCATCGTCGGTACCAACGGCCAACTGGTGCCGGGCACCGTCGAAACCACTGACTTCCGCATCGCAATCACCAACCTGCAACGCGGCCTGCTGCAGATCGTCACCACCGACAAGAACACCGGCCAGACCACCCAGTTTCAAGTGAATCAACCGTAACACCCGTCGCACCCGCTACCCCGCACCACCCCACTACCCTACTGAATAAGGAAGATCACCATGCAAGCACGCAAATCCTTACTGTCTCTGGCCATCCTGTTTGCTGTCTCCGGTGCGGCCATGGCCGACTCCAGCACCGTCAACACCACCCAGGCAGGTTCTGACAACGGACTGAACGTCGAGCAACGCGGCGCCACCCAGTCCACTGTCACCGTTAATCAGAACGGCGGCCGTAACACCGCAGGCGCTATCAACCAGACGGCCACTTACAGCAACCTGACGATCAATCAGACCGGCTACTACAACCTCAGCAGCGCCAAACAGGCCGGTAACAACAATACCGGCTCCATCACTCAGAACGGCGGCGGCCCTCAGCCGCAGATCGCCAGCCTGGATCAGTCCGGCGGCTACAGCAAAGCCAGCATTGATCAACAGAGCAACCACAGCACCAGCGCCTCCATCACCCAGGGCGGCGGTAACAACAACACCGCCAGCACTTCGCAGATCGGCAATAGCACGCGCGTCGGCACGACTGTCTCCCAAGCCGGCAGCTACAACCTGGCGACTGTTTCGCAAGAGAGAAATAACAACACCGTCACCAGCAGCGTCACCCAGGCGGGCAACAGCAATACCGGGATTGTTTCGCAACAGCATAACGCCCAGCAGGTGTCCGCCACTCTGCAACAGAACGGCAACTACAACGTCGGCTCGATCCAGCAGAACGACACCCTCGTCACCACCGCCAAGGCTCAACAGCGCGGCGATTTCAACACGCTTTCCGTTTCGCAGAACGGCTCTCTGCTGAACGCCGACGTCCAGCAGAACGGCAACAACAACTACGCGTCCAGCACCCAGACCGGCCTTAACAACGAAGATACGCTGCTGCAGACCGGCAACAACAACCGCGCGGCTGTGAGCCAGACCGGCACCGGGACTTACCTCTCCACCAACGCCGTTCGCCTGACTCAGTCCGGCAACAACATGGTCGCCAACGTCAGCCAGACCGGCGGCAGCGGCAACGTGGCAACGATCTACCAACACTAAGATGGTGTACCCCGCCAGGTTCTGGCGGGGTTTTCTTGCGGGAAGAAAAAGAATGCGCGTCCGCCCCCTCATGTTGATCGTCACCGCCGTCATGCTGATTGCCGGCTGCACCACGTCCCGCCCTGCCGCGACCATTTCCCCGGCCACGCTGTCGCCTGCGACCCAGAGCCTGCGTGACCTGACTCACCTGCCGCCGCCCGCTGGCCCCATCAGCGTTGCGGTGTACGGCCTGCGCGACCAGACCGGGCAATACAAACCGTCCCCCGACAGCTCGTTTTCCACCTCGGTGACCCAGGGCGCCGCGTCGCTGCTGATCAGCGCCCTGCGGGACTCACGCTGGTTCAAGCCGGTGGAACGCGAAAACCTTCAGGACCTGCTGACCGAGCGCAAAATCATCCGCGCCCTGGAGCAGCCCCAGGACCAGGCCCAGGTGCAACTGCCTGCGCTGCGACCGGCGAACATGATCATCGAAGGCGCCATCGTCGCCTACGAAAGCAATGTGCGCACCGGCGGCATCGGCGTTCGCTATCTGGGTGTCGGGCCCTCGGAGCTTTACCGTCAGGATCAGGTGACCGTTAACCTGAGGGCGGTGGACATCCGCACCGGTGACATCATCCAGAGCATCACCACCACCAAGACCATATTCTCGATCCAGGTCGATTTCGGCATCTTCCGTTTCGTCTCCCTCAAGCACCTGCTGGAGGTGGAGACCGGCGTGTCACGCAACGAGCCCGTGCAGCAATGCGTGCGTGAAGCCATCGAGACGGCGTTGATCCACATGATTGCCCAAGGTGCGCGGGACGGTAGCTGGAACCTGAAAAATCCCACTGACTTGAACAAACCGCTGCTGCAGAGTTACCTGCAGAGCTACGACGAACAGATGACCACCTTGCCGCTGGCTGACGCGGACAAGGACATCGTTGCCACAGGAGAGAAAAATGGAACGCAACGCTAAAGGATTCGGCTGGGTCGCAGCGGCACTGCTGCTCACCGGCACGCTCGCCCAGGCGCAGGATCTGGTGCGCGAAGCACGCTACGCGGACATCACCGTCGGCAACAGCGTCGCCACCATCTTGCAGATCGGCGCCTATAACACTGCGCGCGTCGATCAAAGCGGGGCCCGACAGAATCAGGCCGTGAGCCAGACCGGCAGTCGCAACCAGGCGGTGATCAACCAGAGCGGCGTCAATAACGCGCTCACCGCCCAGCAGTACGGCACGGCGAACACCGCGCAGGTCAGCCAGTCGGGCAACAACAACCAGACCGGCGTGATGCAAAACGGCACCGACAACGCCGCGAGCGTGGTACAGACCGGCGCCTACAATCAGGCCTTCGTCGGGCAGTACGGTCAGGCCAACCAGGCCAGCGTTACCCAGGCCGGATCGGGCGGCGCCGTCTCCATCAAGCAGTTCGGCGACAACATGAACGCCAGCGCGACCCAACGGTGACCTTGATGATGGATTTCACGCAGCTGGTGGTGACGGTTGACGCCCAGCGCAGCGGCTCGACGGTGGTGATCCGCCCGCACCTCGAGAATCCTGCCCCGCTGACGCTGCAATACCGAATGACCGTCAGGCAGAACAGCGCCCAAGGCACCTCGGCCATCAACCAGCAGGGCGACCTGCAGAACGGCGTCGCGGCAAACAGCGTGAGCCTGACGCTGCCGGCTGACGCCACGTGTCAGGTGCATCTGGAGGTCTTCGACCGCACCACGCTGATCAAATCGGTGGACAGCGACTGCGGCGACACGCCCGCCCGCTGATTCAGACGGTGCGGGTTCAGAAGCACAAGCCGCTTCAGCGCCCTCTCCCTCGCTCGGCCCCCGACCGTCAGCGGATAAGATGCCGGGCGCCGGGAACATCCCGGGCGGTCCGGGCTCCAACCAGTCTGGATCGAGTATCCGCCCTCCTCGGGAACCGACAGACCATGACCCCGCGCTGCTCTTTTAAAAAGCTCGCGCCGCCCGGATCATGGCTGACGCGCAGGCACGACGTTTGCGCAAACGCAGGCGTCTAAACCGGCGTGTCCGTCGCGGTTTACGCCCTTGAGTGACCGGCGGCGCTCGGGTAATGTCAGCACAACCACAGGACAGAGCACGCTCATGACTTCCAAGCTGGAACAACTCAAGCAATTCACCACCGTCGTTGCCGACACCGGCGACTTCGCTGCCATCGAAAAACTCAAACCCGTCGACGCCACCACCAACCCTTCCCTTTTGCTCAAGGCCGCTTCCAGCGACAGCAACAGCGATCGGTTGAAAGAGGCGTTCACCGGCAGCAACAACGACATCAACGTCGCCAGCGACCGTTTCGCCGTCGCCATTGGCCGCGAGATCCTGAAAGTGGTCCCGGGCCGCGTCTCCACCGAAGTGGACGCACGCCTGTCGTTCGACACCCAGGCCTGCATCGAACGCGCCGACCGCATCGTCGGTCTGTACGAAGATTTCGGCATCGGTCGCGACCGCATCCTGATCAAGCTGGCGTCAACCTGGGAAGGCATCAAGGCCGCTGAAGTGCTGGAAAAGAAAGGCATCCAGTGCAACCTGACCCTGCTGTTCTCCTTCGCCCAGGCCCAGGCCTGTGCCGACGCCGGCGTGTTCCTGATCTCGCCATTCGTAGGTCGCATCTACGACTGGTACAAAAAAGCCGAAGGCAAAGACTACGTCGGTGCAGAAGACCCGGGCGTGCAGTCGGTGACCCGCATCTACAACTACTACAAGGCCAATGACTACAAGACCGTGGTCATGGGCGCCAGCTTCCGCAACCTCAGCCAGATCGAAGAACTGGCCGGCTGCGACCGTCTGACCATCAGCCCTGACCTGCTGCAGAAACTGGCAGAAGACAACGGCACGCTGGCGCAGAAACTCAAGCCGGGCAATGGTGGCGAGCCGCGCGTGACCCTCAACGAAAGCCAGTTCCGCTGGGCTTCCAACGAAGACGCCATGGCCACCGAGAAACTGGCCGAAGGCATCCGTCAGTTCGCCCGTGACCAAGTGGCACTGGAAAAAATGCTGTCGGCCAAAGCGTAAAGCGTCAGGCATGTAAAAAGGGCGGCACCCTCACAGGTGCCGCCCTTTTTTAATGCCTCGGTTCAGGACCGAGGCGTGTTACTGGTGTTCGAGTGCGTTGACCAGATCGCGGAAGGCTTCGCGGTTCGAATCGTTCAAGCCCATCAGGATCTTATGGGCCTCCAGCACCTTCGCCTTGACCACGTCTTCGCACTGATCCTGGCTCGGCAGATCGCTCAGCGCTTCAGGACGCGGAATAGGCCGACCGACGATGTTGAACACCTGATCGAAGCCCATCGACTGCAACAGGCGCGTGATGTCTTCGTGGGTGGTGACGACCGTCGGCAACAACCCGGCTTTCTGGCGCGAGAGGATCGACAGCTTGGCCAGCAGACCGAGGGTCGTGCTGTCGATGCTGCGGGTTTCGGTCAGATCGATGACCACCGTCGAGAAGTTCATCGAGGTGAAGATCCGTTCAATTGTCGCATCCAACGCCGAGCACAGTGTCAGACGCACTTCACCCACAAACTTGAGGACGAATGTGCCGTCTTGCTCGGCGAACTGGATTCTACCGGTACTCATTAAAGGTTCCTGCTCAACACTAACAAGGCGATATCATCCGGCATCTCCCCTAGCGTGGCCAATCCAAACGTTTGGCGCAGACCATCCAGGCTGCCCCCCGCCGCCTTGACCAGTTCGGGCAAGTTGGCTTCTTTCTCTTTGAGTGTATCACCTGGCAGAAGGTCCAGAATGCCGTCGGACAGCAGCGTCAGACTAAAGGACTCCGGCAGATCGATGACGTGATCCGTGTAAGTCGCTTCGTTGAACAGCCCGACGGGCAGACCACGGCCTTCCAGGTAATGCGTGTCACCCGGGGTGTAGAACACCGGCAGCGGCAAATGGCCGCCGACGCTGTAGGTCAACTGCCCGGTGTCTTCGTCGATCACGCCGCCCACCATCGTCACGTGCTTGCCCAGCTTGCAGCTGATCAGCCCGCGATTGATATGGCCCAGCACGTCTGACGGTTTGAATTCCGGCAGACTGCCGCCGCGCTTTGATTCGAACAGCAGACGCGTGGTCATGAATTTCAACAGCACGGTGATGAACGCAGACGACGCGCCATGGCCGGACACGTCCGCCAGGTAGAACGCAACACGGCGCTCATCGACCCGGAAATAGTCAACGAAATCGCCCGACAGGTACAGCGACGGGATGATCTCATGTTCGAATTCGAACGCATCAATGGCCCAGGGGCTGGTAGGCAGCATGTTCATCTGCACCTGACGCCCCGCGTCCTGGTCTTCCTGCAGCAAATGCAGGCTGGCCTCGAGCTCGCGGTTGGCGGTCTCCAGCTTCTGGCGGTATTCCTGGTTTTCGTGGAGCAGGCGTGCGCGATCCAGCGCGCGTCGGACCGAGTGCTCAAGCACTGCGAGGTCTTCGAGGGGTTTGATCAGGTAGTCGGCCGCGCCAAGGCGCAGGGCTTCGACGGCATCGCTCATCACGCCTGCGCCGGACACCACGATGACCGGGGTTTCCGGCGCAAGGCTGGTGACCTGACGAATCAGCTCGAGACCGCCCACCTGCGGCATGCGCAGATCGCAGATCAGCAGATCGGGCTTTTCCTGCTCGAAGGTCTGGAGACCCTGCAGGCCATTACCGGCTTGCAGAACGCTGAAACCGCTGTCTTCCAAATAGGCCGCGAGACTCGCGCGCACTACTTCGTCGTCATCGATGATCAGCAGCGTGGCACTGGTTTTTTGCATGTGGGCAAACGGCGCCAGATTAGGTTGGCGTAGGCGGCTGGTTGCAGTCAGCCCGCGTACTGGATTCGCTTCTAGCCTCTCTGGCTCAGGTAGCGGACTTTTGGTCAAACGCTTCAAATGACAGAGCTGCCCTTCAAGGCGCAGACGGTACTCCCATCCGCCTGGCGTTTCAAGCGTGGCCCGGCTGCCGAGCGGCGTCTTTACATCGCAAATCACCCGGAGTTATAAGAACCGTTAAATCAGCAATCAAAACAAAGGATGTGCCATGGGTCAGCTCGATCGCGATTACGAAGAAAAACGGGATTACATTCGCATGCGGGTCGATGCGGACATCAGTCTGATCTACGCCGGCCAGATTATCCCGGCGGTGTGCGTGGATTTATCCAGCTCCGGCATGCAGATACAGGCGCCGCGCTCGTTTCAGGTGGGTGACAAGATCAGCGTGAGCATCGATTCCGAGCATGCCGCGCTCAAGGGCCTGGAGGCCGACACCGAGGTGGTGTGGATTGCCGACATCGACGGCGGCGATCAGAGACTGGGCCTGACGATCTTGAAGATCAAGTGACGGCAGCCCGGAACTCCGTCACATTTTCGAAAATTAGCGAAAATAAAAAGGCGACCCTAAGGTCGCCTTTTTTTGCGTCGTTTTGCGGACCGGCTGAATCAGAAGTCGTCGACGACCTTGCCGTCTTTGACCTTGAACTCACGGTTCTGTAGGTAAGCGTTGCGGATGAAGATGTACTTGTCGCCATTGATCAGCTTTTCAGCCGACAGCAGGCTGGCGCGGGTATCGACCAGACTCACGCCCAGCGCGGTGTTGCGCGTCGGCACGTGATCAATGTACCGCCAAGGCTGGGTGTAGGTGTCAGGGTATTTGGCGAATGCGTCACGCACGGTGCTGGGACCGAACAGCGGCAGCATCACGAACGGACCGCTGGCAACACCCCAGTGACCGAGGGTCTGACCGAAGTCTTCGTCGTTGCGCTGCAGGCCCATCTTGGTGCCGACGTCGAAGAAGCCGAGCAGACCGAACGTGGTGTTGAAGATCAGGCGCGCGGTGTCGACGCCAGCGGCCTCAGGCTTGGCCTGGAGCACGTCGTTGGCAAAGTTGGTCACTTCGCCGACGTTCTTGAACATGTTGTGAATGCCGTCTTCGAGGAACTGCGGCGTGATGAACTCATAGCCTTGGGCGATGGGTTTCAGCGCATAGGTGTCGACGGTGTCGTTGAAACGGAAAATCGCACGGTTGACGCCTTCCCACGGATCTTCGTCTGCCGCGTTTGCAGCCATCGGCGCCACGGCCAGGCTGGCCCAGACGCACGTTCGAACCAGACGATTAATAAAGCCAGCACCGTTCTCGGGCATAGCTGAGACTCCCAGTCAAAGTAATGAAGCGGGCGCTACGCCCCAAACCAAAGGCGAGAGTATAAAGCCTTCTGTGACTATTTACGTCGCTGAAATGGTCAGGGTTTTGTAGGGCAATAAACATCCCGAGTCACTGTCATCGTTCAGTCATCGATTTGTCATGGCAATCCCTTAGCGTCTACGGCTTTGAGAGGGAATGCCATGCTCGCCCCGGTTGCCGTCGCTGTTCCGTCGTTCACCGCTGTGTTGTTCGGACTCAGCGGATGCCTCGTCGACTTCGGCGCCCAGACACGCACGCTGCTTGCCGCCGATGGCAAGTCCCTCGCCTCCCATGACGTCCAATCCTTTGCAGCGCCGGCGCCCGGTGCAATCAACGCACTGAAGTACCTCAAGCAGCACGGCATTCCCTGCGCCTGGATCGATGAGTACCCCTCCCCGGTTACCGATCAACTGGCTGCGCCACTGAGCAACCTGATTTTGCCCACGCCCCCGCCGACCCACCGCTGGCCAGCACCTGATGCGTGTTGGCAGGCGCTGATGATCCTTGGCGTCATGCAACTGGACGGCTGCGTGCTGGTCAGCGGTGATCCGCGTCTGCTCATGGCCGGAATCAACGCAGGGCTGTGGACGGTCGGGCTCGCGTCCTGCGGGCCGCTGTGCGGTTTGTCACCCGAGCAATGGGAAGCGCTGAGCGACCTGGATCGCGAGCGCCGTCGCGGCCGCGCCACCCTTGAGCTGTATGCCGCCGGCGCGCATTCGGTCATCGATCACTTGGGGGAACTGGAGTCCTGCCTGGCGGATATCACGCTGCGCCGGCAGAAGTCGGAAAAGCCTTGAGCTGACAGCGGTCATGCACGGCGGCCGGGAGTGGATTAGTCTAGAGCGGTAAGGACCTTTGCCTTCGCATTGCGGTCCATCGTGAGACCCATCACATTAAGGAAGACCCCATGTCCGTCAGTGACTTGCAACTACAACTCAACACGTTGCGCGAGCAGCTTGAGCAAAATCCGCAGCTGACGCTGGAAGAGCGCGGGAACCTGACTGAGGTCATGGAGCAGATCCAGGCGCAGATCGAACTCGAAACAGTCTCCCAGGACCCGAGCATTGCCGGTGGCGTCAACCTGGCGGTCGAGCGGTTTGAAGTCGATCACCCGACCATCGCCGGCACGCTGCGCAATGTGTTGGTAACCCTGGGCAGCATGGGGATCTGAATCATCCCGTCCCCCTTCATGTGGGAATGACGGGGATGGCGTTCCACCCGGTCAATCCCACAGTGAGTTAACGTGCAGAAAGTGGTCGAGAAGTTACTGCCGCGCGAGACGCCCGTTCTCCAGCGTCAGTGTTTCCGTGCTGCGGTACGGATTGATGTCCAGCCCGCCGCGGCGCACGTAACGCGCATACACCGTCAGCTTCTCTGGCTTCAGCAAGCGCTTCAGGTCCATAAAGATGCGTTCCACACACTGCTCGTGGAAATCCGAATGCTGGCGGAAGCTGACGATGTACGCCAGAAAACTTGCGTGATCCAGCGCCGCGCCACGGTACTCCACCGCGACGCTGCCCCAGTCCGGCTGGCTCGTCACCGGGCAGTTGGATTTGAGCAGATGGCTGTGCAGCGCGTCGTCCACCACTTGCGACTCATCGCAGCGCAGCAGCTCGGGTTGAGGGCGGTCGTAGCTTGAAATGCTCACGTCCAGGTCATCGACACACACACCCGGCACCGCGACGATACCCTCGGCCTCGATGTCCTTCAGACTGCGAACGCGGACGCCAACCGGCTTGCCTGCGGCCGCCGAGAGGTCTTTCTCCAACGTGGCGATCAGCTCGGCTTCAGACGCGAACGCAGTCTGGTTGAGCGAGTTCAGGTACAGCTTGAACGACTTGGATTCGATGATATTGGCCGAGTCCGCCGGAATGCTGAACTCACCGATGGCCACCACCGGCTTGCCCGACGGCAGCAGCCAGGACAGCTCATAACAATTCCAGAAATCGACACCCTGATAAGGCAGCGTCTCGGCGGTCAGGCCCAGCTCCGCCCACTTGGCAGCGCGCGGAATCGGGAACAGCAGAGACGGGGTGTACGTGGCGATGTATTCGCTGGACTTGCCCAGCGGCGAGTGTTCGGCTGCGGGATGCATGGCGGGACCTGAACCTGAATAAAGCGGCTGTAAAAACCAAGGCCGCGAAGTTTATCGGGTTCGGCCCGGGTTTTCAGCGTTTACTGACTGATCGCCAACTTACCGACCGTGCCCCCTGGCCATGCCCGGGAATATTGCACGCGGACGCCAGACCCGTGGCGTCATTGCTCCCCGCCGCGGGTCAGCCCCTGATCCCTCTCCTACTCGTAGCGCAGGGCGTGGGCCGGCTGAATCTGCGCGGCGCGATAGGCCGGGTAGATCGTCGCCAGAAAGCTGAGGATGAAGCCGGCACTGCAGATCAGCGCCACATCGCTGCCTTCGAGCTTCGACGGAAGGTTGCTGATGAAGTACACGTCCGAGGTGAAGATGTGCTGGCCTGTCACCCGCTCGACCCAGCCGACGATCTGACTGACGTTGATCGCCGCGATCACGCCCAGCACACCGCCGATGACGGTGCCGACGATGCCGATGACGGTGCCCTGCACCATGAAGATGGCCATGATCTGCCCGGGAGTGGCGCCAATGGTGCGCAGAATCGCGATGTCGGCGCCCTTGTCGTTCACGACCATGATCAGCGTGGCGATGATGTTGAAGGCCGCCACGGCAACGATCATCAGCAGCAACAGGCCGATCATGGTCTTTTCCATCTTCATGGCGCTGAACAGGCTGCCCTGACTGTGGGTCCAGTCATCCGCCTTGTAGTCCGCACCAAGGCCGGCGGCAATGGCCGTGGACACCTGGGGCGCGGCGTACAGATCGGTCAGCGCCAGGCGCACGCCCTGCACCTGATTGGGCTGCCAGCGCTGGATCACCGCAGCATCCGCGACGTTCACCAGCGCCATGGAACCGTCCAGTTCAGCGCCGACCTTGAACACGCCCACCACCGTCAAACGCTGCAAACGCGGGGTGATGCCACCTGGGGCGCTGCTGATTTCCGGAACGATCAGCGTCAGTTTGTCGCCGACGTTCAGGCGAAAGCGCCGGGCGGTGATTTCGCCGATCACCACACCAAACTCGCCCGCCTTCAAGTCCTGCAACCGGCCCTGCACGATGTGCTGGGTCACGATGGAGACCTTGGATTCCAGCGCCGGATCGACGCCGTTGATTTGAATCGGCTGCATCGACCCCTTGTACGACAGCATGCCGTCCATTTCAGTGAACGGCACGGCGGCGGTGACTTGCGGATCCTTGAGCGATGCCTTGGCAGCCGGCTGCCAATCGTCCAGCGGCTTCACTCCGGAGATCACCGCATGGGGAACCATGCCGAGGATCCGCGAGCTCATTTCCTGCTGGAAACCGTTCATCACGGACAGCACCACGATCATCGCCAGCACGCCCAGCGCCAGCCCGATCATCGAGGTCATGGAAATGAACGAGATGAAGTGGTTGCGACGCTTGGCCCGCGTGTAGCGCGTACCGATAAAGATGGATAACGGTCTGAACATTCGTGGAGCACCGTAACTAAGCAGCTGAAAGTAAAAAGCCGATGCCCGAAAGGCACCGGTTGTGCGGGTCAGGCTTCGACCAGACGGCCTTCTTCAAGACGCCACACGCGGTCCATCTGCCGGGCCAGCGTCATGTCGTGGGTCACCACCAGAAAAGCGGTGCGCGACGACGTGCTGAGTTCCAGCATCAGGTCCTGAATCCCTTGGGCGGTATGCGAATCGAGGTTGCCGGTGGGCTCGTCGAGCATGACCAGACCCGGCTGGTTGACCAGCGCGCGGGCAATCGCCACCCGTTGGCGTTCGCCACCCGACAACTCCGATGGCTTGTGCGCCAGTCGATGTTTGAGCCCTACCCGCTCCAGCAGGGCGGTTGCGCGCTGACGCGCTTCCGGAATCGGCGTCTTGCCGATCAGCAGCGGCATGCAGACGTTTTCCAGCGCAGTGAACTCGGCCAGCAAGTGGTGGAACTGATAGACGAAGCCAAGGGCGCGATTGCGCAGCAGGCCGCGGGCCTTCTCGTTCAGCGCCGAGAGCTCTTCGCCCGCCAGCCAGACACTGCCTTCGGTCGGCGTGTCGAGGCCGCCGAGCAAGTTGAGCAAGGTACTTTTGCCCGACCCCGAACTGCCGACGATCGCCACGCGTTCGCCCGGGTGCAACTCCAGTTGCAGCCCCGACAGGACGACCACGGATTCCGGACCTTCCTCGTAGGACTTGCCCAGGTTGCGGCAGCTCAGTACAGCTTTATCACTCATGCCCGACTCACTCATAACGTAGCGCCTCCGCCGGCTGGGTGCGCGCAGCACGCCAGGCTGGATACAGGGTGGCGAGGAAACTCAGGACCAGCGCCGCGCCGCATACCAGCAGCACGTCCTGGGCCATCAATTGCGAAGGCAGATAGTCGATGAAGTAGACATCCGCATTGAGAAACTTGTGACCGATCAGGCCTTCCAGCGCCGAGATCGCCGAACTGACGTTGAGCGCCGCAAGAATGCCGACACCGGCGCCGATCAATGTTCCGACCACGCCGATAACCGTGCCCTGGACCATGAAGATCGCCATGATCTGGCCCGGGGTCGCGCCCAGGGTGCGCAAAATGGCGATGTCGCCGCGCTTGTCGTTGACCACCATGACCAGCGTGGAAATGATGTTGAACGCCGCCACGGCCACGATCAGCAACAGCAGCAGGCCGATAATGGATTTCTCCATGCCGATCGCCTGATACAGGTTGCCGTGGGTGCGGGTCCAGTCACGGGAGTAATACTGATGCTCGCCGAGATTCTGGGCGATGTCGTACGCCGTGCGCGGCGCCTTGAACAGGTCGGTGAACTTCAGGCGCAAGCCCTGCACCTGATCCGGCTTCCAGCGGTGCAGCCGCGCCAGATCCTGCAGGTTGGTAACGCCCAGGTAGCCGTCCAGCTCGCCGGCGCCGACATGAAAGATGCCGACCACGGTGAAGCGCTTCATGCGCGGGAACATGCCCGCCGGGGTCACGGTGACTTCGGGTGACACGAAGGTGACTTTGTCGCCCATGCCGACCCCGAGCTTGGTCGCGGCCTTGTCGCCGATCACCACGCCGAAGCCGCCCGCGACCAGATCGTCGAGGCTGCCCTGCTTCATGAAGCCGTCGATGATCGACACCTTGCGCTCCTGCGCCGGGTCGATGGCGTTGAGCAGGATCTTCTGCACGTTGCCGTTGTTGGTCAGCAGGCCTTGCATCTGGGTAAACGGCGCAACGGCTTCGACCTGTTTATTCTGTTTGACGCGGGCGGCCAGGGCCTGCCAGTCATTGATCGGCTCGCCGGACTCAATGGTCGCGTGGGGCACCATGCCCAGCACGCGGGTGCGCATCTCGTGGTCGAAGCCGTTCATGACCGAGAGCACGACGATCATCACCACCACGCCCAGGGCGAGGCCGATCATCGACGTCAGGGAAATGAAAGAGACAAAATGATTACGACGTTTGGCACGGGTGTAGCGCGTACCGATAAATACAAAAAGAGGTCTGAACATTTAGGGGCTTGTTCGAAGGAATGGGAACGTCCTTGTGGCGGGCCTGGGCCAGCGGCTTTACACTCGAATCACCGCCGAATCATGCTCGAAAAGCCGAGCCATGATTTTGAGCAATCACTCTGACAATCGCCGCTACCATGGGTTCGCCATGCCGACACTAGATGAAGAAGAACGCCGCGAATACTACCGTATCGAGGACAGCGTCGCACTGGAAATTAACCGCATCGCCGGCCCGGACACGGGAGATGAACCTGGCCATCACGACACTTCCACGCTGTTCGATCTGCTGAGCGAATTGCACGTCGCCGAGTTCGAATCCCAGCACCTGCTGCGTCAGCTGGATGATCGCGACCGCACCACCAACAGCTTCCTTCGGGCCATGAGCAAACGCATCGACCTGCTCGGTCAAGTGGTTGCGCACACCGCATTGGGCAAGCTGGGCGCCCCTCAGCGCGTGATCATGTCCGAGGGCGGTCTGCAATTCGTGACCCCTCAACCCTTCCCGCCCGGCACCTTGCTGTCGGTGAAAATGGTGCTGATGCCCCAGGCTTCGGGGATGATGCTGCGCGCCCGGGTGACACATTGCGATGCGTTGGCCATCGGCGATTTTGACGTCGGCAGCGAGTGGATCGACCTCACCGATGCCCAGCGCCAATTGCTTGCCCGACACATCCTGCAACGACAAGCCGCGCAGCGACGCCTGGCCCGTGAGCAAAGTGACCCAGACGTCAAGCCCAACTGATTCCAGCTCGACTTATTCCAGCGCTATGCGTACCAAGGAGTGATTGTGACCATTATTTACGGCCACCGCGGCGCCAAGGGCGAAGCACCGGAAAACACCCTCACCAGCTTTCAGGAATGCCTCAAACACGGCGTCAAACGCTGCGAACTGGACCTGCATCTGTCCCGCGACGGCGAGCTGATGGTGATCCACGACCCGACGCTCAAGCGCACCACCGACCGGCGCGGCAAGGTCGTCGAACACGATGCCGCCGATCTGGTCACCTACGACGCGCGCAAGGGCGGACCGGGCTGGGTGCAGCCCTGCCCCATTCCTCGTCTGGAAGAACTGTTCGAACAGTGCCCCTTCGACCACTGGCAGCTGGAAGTCAAAAGCGCGTCGCGCACCCGTGCGGCGACGACCGTGCTGGCCATCCGCGAAATGGCTCAGCGCCACGGGTTGCTGGACAAAGTAACCATCACGTCGAGTTCCCGGGAAGTGCTGCGCGCAGCTTTGGAGCTGACGCCGGACATCTCACGCGGGCTGGTGGCCGAATACGCCTGGCTCGACCCGCTGAAAGTGGCTCAGGGGTATGGCTGCGAAATCCTCGCGCTGAACTGGACGCTGTGCACGCCAGAGCGCCTGAAGAAAGCACAGAATCAGGGCCTGCACGTGTCTGTCTGGACAGTCAATGAGCCCGCGCTCATGCGCAGGCTCGCTGACTTCGGCGTTGACAGCCTGATTACAGACTTTCCCGGTTTGGCCAGCGCCACCCTTGGGAAGTACTGAAATCGGTCTCCCCGGCCGGCTCAGGCCACCGGCCGGAGCCGCTCAAAAAAGCCGGTTAAGGCCGTCGTACGCCGCTACCCGATAAGCCTCGGCCATGGTCGGGTAGTTGAACGTGGTGTTGACGAAGTACTTGAGGGTGTTCGCCTCGCCCGGCTGATTCATGATCGCCTGACCGATGTGCACAATCTCCGATGCCTGGTCGCCAAAGCAGTGCACGCCCAGGATCTGCAGGGTTTCCCGGTGGAACAGGATTTTCAACATGCCGACCGGCTCGTGGGAAATCTGCGCGCGGGCCATGCTCTTGAAAAACGCCTTGCCCACTTCGTACGGCACTTTTGCGATGGTGAGGTCGTGTTCGTTCTGACCGATGGAGCTGATCTCGGGAATGGTGTAGATCCCGGTCGGCACATCGTTGACGAAGCGCCACGCACCGTTGTCGACCGCGCTGCCCGACGCCGAACGACCCTGGTCATAAGCTGCGCTGGCCAGACTCGGCCAGCCAATCACGTCGCCGGCGCCATAAATGTTCGGCTGGCTGGTGCGGTAGGCTTCGTCGACATCGATCTGTCCACGACCGTTGGCCTTGATGCCGACGTTCTCCAGACCCAGCTTGTCGGTGTTGCCGGTACGGCCGTTACACCACAGCAAAGCGTCGGCCTTGACCTTCTTGCCGGACTTGAGGTGCAGAATCACGCCGTTGTCCAGCCCTTCAACGCGCTCGTATTCTTCGTTGTGGCGAACCATCACGTTGTTGTTGCTGAAGTGATAGCTCAGGCCCCGCGAGATTTCCGAGTCGAGGAAGCTCAGCAACTGGTCACGGTTGTCGATCAGTTCGATCTCGACGCCGAGACCGCTGAAAATCGACGCGTATTCGCAGCCGATGACGCCTGCGCCGTAGATGATCAGTTTGCGTGGTGTGTGACCGAGGCTGAGGATGGTGTCGCTGTCGTAGATGCGCTTGTGGGAAAAATCGATATCGGCCGGGCGATAAGGCCGCGAGCCGGTGGCGATGATGATCTGATTGGCGACCAGTTTTTCCACGATTCCGGTGTTGCAGACCACGTCGATGCTGCGCTCGTCGGCAAAGCTGCCGGTGCCGAAGAACACGTCGACACGGTTGCGGGCGTAGTAACCGGTGCGCGACGCCACTTGCTTGCTGATGACCCTCTCGGCGTTCTTCAGAACGTCCGGGAAGGAAAACCAGCGTGGCTCACCGATGGCGCGGAACATCGGGTTGGTGTTGAACTGGATGATCTGTTTGACCGAGTGACGCAGGGCCTTCGACGGGATCGTGCCCAGGTGGGTGCAGTTGCCGCCGACCTGCCGGCGGCTGTCGACCATTGCGACCTTGCGCCCGGCCTTGGCAGCGTTCATCGCCGCGCCTTCACCCGCCGGGCCCGAACCCAGCACTACCACGTCGTAGTTGTAGACAGCCATGCGTACTCCTCAGAACTGGCCGAGACACCACTCTGGTGCCTCTGGCTGAATCATGCCGCCGCGGGCGGCATGAAGGATCGAAACTCGCGGCGCAGTCTAGTCTCAACGAGGACAAACGACCATTAACCCTTGGTCGCGTCCCCCGGCAGACTTCTCTGCGCAGTCGCGGGTCGAGTGCTGGAAACCTCACTCGACCGCCGAATTGCTGCGGATGATAAATCCCTTGCGTGACGAATCCTAAAAAAATCGCACGCCCAGGCATCTGCCTTTGCCCTGGCCTGAGGAATTACTCGGCCAGATGCAGAAACAACCGCTGCGCCAGTTCCTTGCCGATGGCGCTGCGATAAATGCTCACCACTTCCTTGTTGTCCTTGGCGGCCTTGAGCATCGCGCTGTAACCCATAAGCCGCTGTTCCGGGAGTTTAAGGTGCGCGGCAGTGAAGGCATCCGCCGCCGCGTGCTCAGTGGCGTAGTGAAAATGCGCCCACCACAGGAGGTGGTCGTCCTTGTCGCGGATCGCATACTCCTGCACAAAATCGTTGCGACGGGCCCCCGACATGTTTTTCCTCCCCTCCACCCGGGCGATGTGCACCTCGTGCTGGCGATCCAGATAACTGATGCGACTGGCCGTCGGCGGCTGGCGCTTGATCATCTCGATACGCAGCTGGCGCCCCTGCTCGCGAAACCGCGACTGGCCCGCCTGCAAATCGTCGAGCACCGCCTGCAGCGACCGAGCGCCGTCCTCTCCCGCATCGGGGTCGTCCAGATGGATCTGCAGTTTTTCCACCAGCTCGCCAAGCTTGTCGGCCTTCTGCACCAGGATGTCTTCCATGTCCTCGGGCTCGTTGGCACGGCGTGACTGACGCACCGCGCTGGCAATCTCGGGCTCCACCCGTTCCAGCAGGGCGCGGCTTCGACGCATGAGCTCTGCCAGTGGAACGATGCTGTCGCGATTGACCGGCTTGCGTGGCTGCTCCTCAATTTCGACCCATTCCCCCTCCGCATGCTGGTGGTACGCGCCGACCACGCGATCACCGGTGGCCGCCTTGACCTCAACGACTTCACCCAGTGAGGGCTCTTCGCCTTCACGCAGTCGGCCGATCAATGTGCGCTGCCCTCGGGTCTTGATGACTCGCTTGCGAGTCTGCCTGACCCTCGGGACATATTCCGCAGGCGTATCGGCGGGTTCCTCGCTCTCGCGTATCAGGGCCGACAGCCGATGCTCGGCCCGATCGGAAATCGCCGACAGGTCTTCGAAAAACCGGTGAAAGTGCGTGGGATTGACCACCTCGGGCTCACTCTCGAAGGTGGCCAGGGCGACGATCGAGGCCCGGTCATACTCCCTGAGCGAGCTCTCCAGCACGCCGATCTGTTCAGCGATCGTGTAATCGTGAGGCCTTTCCAGCTCCGCCTGGGAGGTGAGTGCGGCGTGCAGCGAGTCGTCGTCGAGCAGACGCTTGAACCTGACAGCTCTTTGGGTATCGAGGACGCTCTCGGCACTGAAACACAACTCCAGGGACGACCACATGCGACTGGCGCGCCAATCAATCAGGGAGAACATGCGGTTGTTGTAGAACTCCAGCGCCTCCGTACGCCAGTAGGCCTCGCCCACCTTTGGCACCTCGCGCAACCTTTGCCACAGCCCCTCTCTGATCATCGCCCAGTGCACGCCGCTCTCTTGCAGCACCAGGGACTTTTCGAACAACCCCAGATAAAGCCCCACATTCTCCGGCGAAACGGTTCTGGACACCGCGCGCATCCGGGCCAGGTCTTCTTGGGCCACGACGAGCATGTCGCTGAGCAGCACGCCCTCCAGCAAACAAATCCGCCGGGCGATGCCTTGCAGGTCCGTGGCATAGGTTTTGTCCGGGGTGCGGTCGGCAGGACGCAGCGACTGGTCGAGCTCGTTTTTGCGGTCAATGATCTCCATCACGGCACGGACGTCTGTCTCGATCAGCGCAATGACCTCGTGGTGCTGTTCGAGGGGCGTGGCATCAATGCGGTTGTCGTTCGCCACAATGCGAATGTACAGATCGTTCTGACGCTTCAGCAGCTCGGACTTCTCGGCGTTGACGCGCTTGAGCCGGGCGGCATTTTCCAGGGCCAACTGCCGGGCGCTGCGCTTGGGCCCTCCGCCACGCAGTCGCAGCCCGAGGTCCAGACGCCACACATCACCCTCGCGCATCAGCCATGGCCCGGTGCGTTCAAGGTTGTGGGGATGAACAATCTGCACGTCACCATCATCGACCTGAACCCTGAAGACGGCGTTGTCGACGTGGGCATACCAGGCGCCGTCCTGCTCATACAGACCGTGGGTGCCAGGAGCGTCCGACGGCTGCGGCAGCTCGGGCGTCGGCAGAATTTCGAACGACCGCAGCGCGAGCTTCTGCACCGTAGTCAGGCTCTGATCGGGTCGAGACCAGGTGAAGTCGAGCCGGTTTTCAAGGTTGGCCGGCATGGCAACAGGATCAGGCGCGGGGGCCGGAATGATCGGGGTCGACGCGCTTGAAGCGCTTGAAGGCGTCGACGCCGCTGTGAGCAGATCCGCCAGCGTCGGTCGCACAACCCGGGCAACGCGCTGGCGACCGGGGATGGCGGCCTCGCCCAGCGAGCTGTGCAACAGCAGCATCGCCACCGTCAGCAGCACGTTGCCCATGGATTCCCTGCGTTCGCTGGCAGTGGCATTGCCGTCTTCAGCCAGGGCCCCTTGGGTTTCGCTCATCAGTTGAACCAGCCACAGCGCGTGGCCGACCGGCCCCGACATGAAAGGCATGAGCGATTCCAGCGCCAGCCAGCCGCCACGTTTGAGCAGCGCCCAGCGGCTTTCGGCGTTGGAGGTGGACTGCCTGTCCGCCAGCTGGATCAGTGCGGACGCATTGGCCTTGAACAGCGCGACCAGCGGATCACCGACGACTTCGTCGACCGCCAGCTGTGCAGGCGCCGGCGTCTCCAGGGGCGCGAACTCCGACCCCTGGCCGAAGCGCACGACATGGGGCTGATCAAAGCCGCCATTGGCGTAGATCTGCCGTGCGTGATCGTCCATCCACGTCAGTACGTCGTCCTGAAGTTCGCCCGGCTCGACAATCGCGGTACGCAGCGCAGCCCAGGACGTGAACTCAGTCAGCGACTGGCGGGAAAACGGCCGGTACAGCAACACCGGTCCTCGGGTCGTATCGCGATCACCGATCACGAACATGTTGGCGACCTCATCCGCCTGGGACCCCGCCGTTGCGTGGAAGGCCAGCGGACGCAGGGTCGTGTTGCGCAGCGCTGGAGGGCGCTGCTGCGGCGGCTGCACGAGGGCGATAACGTGCTGATAGGCGCTGTCGCAGAAATGCCCTTCTCCACGCATTTTCAGCTCCAGCGCCTGCAGAGGCAGTTGAGCGCGAAGCTGGGCAATATACGCCCCCTGTCGCTTGGCGGACTCAACGGGGTCAGTCACCAACACCCGTTTCAGCAGCGCCGGATAGTGGCGCCCGATGTCCACCTGACACACGAGCAACCGCAGATAATCGCCACTGAACCAGTCCGGCGCCGGCGTGCCGTCCCTGTGCACGACGTGCAGCGCACCGGCCGGCTCGCCGGAAAGGTTTTCCAGCGCAAACTCGGCAAGGCTCATGCGTACGGGCTCGACCAGGCCTGAGGCGACCACTTGACCACCGCTGGGAATGGCAGCGGCGATCACTTTGCGGATAACTACGTCCAGATCGGCGATCAGCAGATCCGCGGCCTCCGGGTGATCGGCGAGCATTTCACGCTGCAGTTGCTGGCTGGCGTAATCCAGCAATGGCGGAAGGTCTTGGTTAAACGTGCCGGGTGCCCCCGACGCAGCGCTCGCCACGGCAATCATTCGACGGCTGAGATCCATTCGGTCGGCAACATTGGCGTTGCGCAACCAGTCCGGAAGCGTCTCGGGGCTTTGCATCCCGGGGACGGCCGGGAGCAGAAAAGGCGTGATGTCGGTGGCAGCGGCCATACGGCGATCGAGATCAGCAAAATCTTCCGCGTCGGCGGCGTCCAGCCGGGCGATCTGCTGCAGTTGATGGGCCAGTATCGACTGAGCCAGCGCGCAGAACAGATCACCCTCAACCTCGCGCAGCGCCCAGGCCTGGGGATGGGCGACGGACTGAGGAATATCGATGCTGGCTATCAGCTCAGTCAGCGAGCCATGCCTGACCAGGAGGCCCGGCGACTGCCAGGTGAAGAACATCTCCGTGCCGCCCCAGACACCGGTCGCCGCCAGCACGGGCAGCACTGACGCCGGTGACGAGGCGTCCACTGCCTGGGGGATGCAGGCGCGAATGACATCGTCCGGATGGGCCTTGTCCAGACTCACCATGAAATTGCGCTGGGTCTGATCGGAAAAAGAAGCGAGGGGACGCAGGAAATCCCCCTCGTTTTCGGGCAACCCCGGGGTGTCGTCCAGCGCCTTCAGATAACCCTTCTTCAACGCATCGGCGAGGCGTGCCCAGAGGGTTTGCCCGTCTGCCGCCGACGCGCCCCAGAATTCCACCGTCGCTCGCTGAAACTGGTCGTTCAGGTCCAGAGCAACTGTATCGACCAGGATATTCAGTTGGTCAAGATCGATTGGCGTCGCAGTCGCGTCCCGGACGGCGGGATCGATGACAAATGTGTTGGCGCCGGCGCGCCAGCGTGGGGTTTTCCTTGTCAGAAATGCCTGCTGAAGATTTTTGAGCAGGGTTTCCGCGCGCTGAATGCCGTCGGGTCCCGTACGGGTGATGACGGAAATCTCGGGATCGATTTCAAGGTTCGGGAATTGTTGTTGCACTGCGCAATGCAGCTGCTTGATCGCGACGTCATTCAGGGTCGGTCGCCGGGAAGCCGCAGCAATCAGGTCAAATTTCGGGCTCATTTGCCGGTTAACTCGTGCAAGGGATTGAGGATCTCTCAGGGGCCTGTCAGGCACTGAGAGAATTTGCGGGGAGTTAAACCGGGAATGAGCCCATCGATGGGATACATAAATATTGTTTTCGCGTGGGCGCAGCGGGAGGTCCGTGGTCGATGGGCGGGGCGTTCTGATTGCCAACCGCCAGCTTTACACATATCGTTACAAATCTGGGGCGCCCGAGGCCAAGCGCGGGCGCCGCAGCAGAGGACGCATAAATACAACGGATCCCCCCAGCTAGACAGCTTAAGTGAGTAATTCCAGATGGCCTCGAACACGGGCAAAGGCAAGGCGATATTTCGCGTTGTGAGCGGCAACTTCCTTGAAATGTTTGACTTCATGGTCTATGGCTTTTACGCCACGGCCATCGCCAAAACCTTCTTCCCCGCCGACAGTGAATTCGCATCGTTGATGCTGTCGCTGGCGACCTTTGGCGCCGGCTTTCTCATGCGCCCGCTGGGTGCCATTTTCCTCGGCGCCTACATCGACCATCACGGCCGGAAAAAAGGCCTGGTGATTACGCTGGCGATGATGGCCATGGGTACGGTGCTGATTGCCTGCGTGCCGGGTTACGCGACCCTGGGCGTTGCTGCACCGATCCTGGTGTTGATTGGCCGCCTGCTGCAAGGCTTCTCGGCCGGGGTTGAACTGGGCGGCGTCTCGGTTTATCTGGCGGAGATTTCCACGCCGGGCCGCAAGGGCTTCTTCGTCAGCTGGCAGTCGGCTAGCCAACAGGCCGCGGTGGTTTTCGCCGGTCTGCTGGGCGTCGGCCTGAACCACTGGCTGAGCCCGGAAGACATGGGCCAATGGGGCTGGCGCGTGCCGTTCCTGATTGGCTGCCTGATCGTTCCGGCGATCTTCGTGATCCGCCGTTCCCTCGAAGAAACCCCTGAGTTCGAAGCCCGCGCGCAACACCACCGCCCAAGCCTGGGCGAAGTGGTCAAGTCGATTGGTCAGAACTTCGGTCTGGTCATCGCCGGCATGGCGCTGGTGGTCATGACCACCGTGTCGTTCTACCTGATCACCGCCTATACCCCGACGTTCGGCAAAAACGAGCTGCACCTGTCTGATCTGGACAGCTTGCTGGTGACCGTCTGCGTCGGTATCTCGAACTTCATCTGGCTGCCGGTTATGGGTGCGCTGTCGGACCGGATCGGCCGCAAGCCCCTGCTGCTGGCGGCGACCATTCTGGCGATCATCACGGCGTACCCTGCCCTGTCCTGGCTGACCGCCAACCCGAGCTTCGGCAACCTGCTGATGGTCGAGCTGTGGCTGTCCTTCCTGTACGGCTCGTACAACGGCGCGATGGTGGTTTCCCTGACCGAAATCATGCCGGTCGAAGTACGCACCACCGGCTTCTCCCTGGCCTACAGCCTGGCGACTGCGACGTTCGGCGGCTTCACGCCGGCGGCCTGTACTTACCTGATTCACGTGCTGGACAATAAAGCCGCACCGGGCATCTGGCTGAGCGGTGCGGCGGTGCTGGGCCTGATCGCCACGCTGGTGCTGTTCCGCAAGGGTCAGACGCGGATTCAGGGTGTGACAGCGGTCGGCTGATCGCCGAGAGCTATAAGCGACAAGCGGCAAGCGGCAAGCTTCAAGCAGCAAGTAAAAACAAAAACGCCCCGAACCAGTCGGGGCGTTTTTTTACTTCGCAGTTCAGCTTGCAGCTTGCAGCTTGCAGCTTGCGGCTTAGCGCTTGCCGCTGCTTTCAACCTACTTCGGGAACGCTGGCGGGTTGACCCCGGTCATTTCTTCCATCACGCGGACCACTTGGCAGCTGTAGCCGAATTCGTTGTCGTACCAGACGTACAGCACAACGCGGTTATCCATGGCGATGGTCGCTTCGGCATCCACCACACCGGCGTAACGCGAGCCGACGAAGTCGGTGGAGACCACTTCCAGGGAGTTCACGAAGTCGATCTGTTTGTGCAGATCCGAATACAGCGCAGTGTGGCGCAGGTACTCGTTCATCTCTTCGCGGGTGGTCGCAGTGCCCAGATTCAGGTTGAGGATGGCCATGGACACGTTTGGCGTTGGAACGCGGATCGCGTTGCCGGTCAGCTTGCCGGCCAGCTCGGGCAGGGCCTTGGCTGCAGCGGTGGCCGCACCGGTTTCGGTGATGACCATGTTCAGCGCAGCGCTGCGGCCACGGCGATCGCCCTTGTGGAAGTTGTCGATCAGGTTCTGGTCGTTGGTGTACGAGTGAACCGTTTCGACGTGACCGTTGACGATGCCGAACTTGTCGTTGACTGCCTTGAGCACCGGCACGATGGCGTTGGTGGTGCAGGACGCCGCCGAGATGATCTTGTCATCAGCGGTGATCTGCTGATGGTTGATGCCGTGCACGATGTTCTTCAGTTTGCCCTTGCCCGGCGCAGTCAGAACCACGCGGTCGATGCCCGGGCATTGCAGGTGCTGGCCCAGGCCCTCGGCATCGCGCCACACACCGGTGTTGTCGACCAGCAGCGCGTCCTTGATACCGTACTGGGTGTAATCCACCTCGGCCGGGTTCTTGGCGTAGATCACCTGAATCAGGTTGCCGTTGGCGCAAATGGTGTTGTTGGCTTCATCGATGGTGATGGTGCCGTCGAAAGGACCGTGGACCGAGTCGCGGCGCAGCAGGCTCGCGCGCTTGACCAGATCGTTTTCAGCGCCCTTGCGGACCACGATGGCGCGCAGACGCAGGCCGTCGCCGCCACCGGTTTTTTCGATCAGGATGCGTGCCAGCAGACGACCGATGCGGCCGAAGCCGTACAGTACGACGTCAGTGCCCTTGCGCTCACCGGAATTCTGCTGACCGATGACCTCGGCCATTTCTTCGCGGATGAACTCTTCAGGGGTGCGGCCATTGGCCTCGGCCTTGTACTTCACCGCCAGCTTGCCCAGGTCCACGGAAGCGGCGCCCAGCTTGAGCTCGCTCATGGCTTTGACGAGGGGGAACGTCTCGTGTACGGACAACTCGCTGGCGTCAGCCTGGCGGTGACGCGCAAAGCGGTGTGCTTTGAGAATCGCGATGACTGAACGGTTGATCAGGCTGCGGCCATAGATCGAACTCACCACATTATTATTGCGGTAGAGCTGACCGATAAGCGGGATCATCGCCTCGGCGAGGGCTTCACGATCGATCCATTCACCAAGACACTGGTCGGGCTTCTGAGTCACGGGAACCTTCCACATGTAGGGGCTGAAAAAAGGGACTACATTATGCACAGGCCTTTGTTTATGAGCAATCCAGACTTTTCACGACCTGGAGCACTACATAATTCCCGGCGCACAAAACTGACAGCGTCTCTGCGGATTAGTTACACTCCCCGGCTTTGCCGCAACGCCTGGAGCTTTAACTTCCGTGCCCGTTCTGCGCCTTCCGATTCTGCCTGCTGCAGCAGGCAAACAACATTGGGGTAACCTCCCCGGTGCCGCCCTGAGTCTCGCCATCGCCGAGGCTGCCAGCGCCGCGAAACGCTTCACCCTGCTGCTCACCGCAGACAGCCAGAGCGCCGAGCGACTGGAACAGGAACTGAAGTTTTTTGCCCCTGATCTCCCGGTCTTGCATTTCCCCGATTGGGAAACCCTGCCCTACGACCTGTTCTCGCCCCATCAGGACATCATCTCCCAGCGCATTGCCAGCCTGTACCGGCTGCCGGAGCTGGTGCACGGCGTGCTGGTGGTGCCGATCACCACGGCCCTGCACCGTCTGGCGCCGACCAGTTTCCTGCTCGGCAGCAGCCTGGTGCTCGACGTCGGCCAGAAGCTCGACGTCGATGCCATGCGCACCCGCCTTGAAGCCAGCGGCTATCGCTACGTCGACACGGTGTATGAGCATGGCGAGTTCACCGTCCGTGGCGCGCTGATCGACCTGTTCCCGATGGGCAGCAAACTGCCTTACCGCATCGACCTGTTCGATGACGAGATCGAAACCCTGCGCACCTTCGAGCCGGAAACCCAGCGCTCCATCGACAAGGTCGATTCGGTGCGTCTGTTGCCGGCGAAGGAATTCCCGCTGCAGAAGGAAGCCGTGACCCGCTTCAAGGCGCGCTTCCGCGAACGCTTCGACGTCGACTTCCGCCGCAGCCCGATCTTCCAGGACTTGAACAGCGGCATCACCCCCGCCGGTATCGAGTACTACATCCCGCTGTTCTTCGAAGAAACCTCCACGCTGTTCGACTACCTGCCCCAGGACACCCAGGTGTTCTCGATGCCGGGGATCGAAGCGGCGGCCGAGACGTTCTGGAAGGACGTGCGCAACCGTTACGAAGAACGCCGTGTCGATCCTGAGCGCCCGTTGCTGCCACCGGCCGAGCTGTTCCTGCCGGTGGACGACTGTTTCGCCCGCCTGAAAAACTGGCCGCGTGTGGTCGCCAGTCAGGACGACGTCGAAAGCGGCGTTGGCCGCGAGCGTTTTCCGGCGCAGGTCCTGCCTGATCTGGCGATCGAAGCCAAGGCAAGTCAACCGCTGGCGGCGCTGTCGAAGTTCCTCGGCGAGTTCCCGGGACGCGTGCTGTTTACGGCCGAATCCGCCGGTCGCCGTGAAGTGTTGCTGGAGCTGCTCGAACGCCTGAAGCTGCGCCCGAAAACCCTGGACAGCTGGCAGGAGTTCGTCGACAGCAAGGAGCGTCTGGCGATCACCATCGCGCCGCTGGACGAAGGCCTGGTGCTGGAGGAGCCGGCGCTGGCGCTGGTGGCAGAAAGCCCGTTGTTCGGTCAGCGGGTCATGCAGCGTCGTCGGCGCGACAAGCGCGCCGACAGCCACGCCAGCGACGCGGTGATCAAAAACCTCGCCGAGCTGCGTGAAGGCGCGCCGGTGGTGCACATCGATCACGGGGTCGGCCGTTATCTGGGGCTGGCAACGCTGGAGGTCGAGAATCAGGTCGCCGAGTTCCTGATGCTGGCCTACGCCGAAGAGGCCAAGCTGTACGTGCCGGTGGCCAACCTGCACCTGATCGCCCGCTACACCGGCAGCGATGACGAGCTTGCGCCTTTGCACCGTCTGGGTTCGGAAGCCTGGCAGAAAGCCAAGCGCAAGGCCGCCGAACAGGTCCGCGACGTGGCCGCCGAGCTGCTCGACATCTATGCCCGCCGCGCAGCCCGCGAAGGGTATGCCTTCGCCGATCCGAAGCTGGACTACGACACCTTCAGCGCCGGCTTCCCGTTCGAAGAAACCCCGGATCAGCAGACCACCATCGAGGCCGTGCGCGCCGACATGCTCGCGCCCAAGCCCATGGACCGGCTGGTCTGTGGCGACGTCGGCTTCGGCAAGACCGAAGTGGCCATGCGCGCGGCGTTCATTGCCGTGCACGGCGGCCGCCAGGTGGCGATTCTGGTGCCGACCACCCTCCTCGCCCAGCAGCACTACAACAGTTTCCGCGATCGTTTCGCTGACTGGCCGGTGACGGTTGAAGTGATGAGCCGCTTCAAGTCGGCGAAAGAGATCAACGCCGCCGTGGCCGATCTGGCCGAGGGCAAGATCGACATCGTTATCGGCACCCACAAGTTGCTCCAGGACGACGTCAAGATCAAAAACCTCGGGCTGGTGATCATCGACGAAGAGCACCGCTTCGGTGTGCGTCAGAAGGAACAGCTCAAGGCCCTGCGCAGTGAGGTCGACATTCTGACCCTCACCGCCACGCCGATCCCGCGGACCCTGAACATGGCCGTGGCCGGCATGCGTGACCTGTCGATCATCGCCACGCCGCCGGCCCGTCGTCTGTCGGTGCGCACCTTCGTGATGGAGCAGAACAAGCCGACCGTGAAAGAGGCGTTGCTGCGTGAGTTGCTGCGCGGCGGTCAGGTGTACTACCTGCACAACGATGTGAAGACCATCGAGAAATGCGCCGCAGACCTGGCCGAACTGGTGCCGGAAGCGCGCATCGGCATCGGCCACGGCCAGATGCACGAACGTGATCTCGAACAGGTGATGAGCGACTTCTACCACAAGCGCTTCAACGTGCTGATCGCCTCGACCATCATCGAGACCGGCATCGACGTGCCGAGCGCCAACACCATCATCATCGAACGTGCCGACAAATTCGGTCTGGCCCAGCTGCATCAGTTGCGCGGCCGGGTCGGGCGCAGTCACCACCAGGCCTACGCCTACCTGCTGACGCCGCCGCGCAAGCAGATCACCCCGGATGCCGAGAAGCGTCTGGAGGCGATCGCCAACACCCAAGACCTCGGCGCAGGCTTCGTGCTCGCCACCAACGACCTGGAAATCCGTGGCGCCGGCGAACTGCTCGGCGACGGCCAGAGCGGGCAGATTCAAGCGGTGGGTTTCACCCTGTACATGGAAATGCTCGAACGCGCGGTGAAGTCGATCCGCAAGGGCGAGCAGCCGAACCTCGACCAGCCGCTGGGTGGCGGTCCCGAGGTCAATCTGCGGGTGCCGGGGCTGATTCCGGAAGCCTATTTGCCGGACGTCCATACGCGCCTGATTCTGTACAAGCGCATCGCCAACGCCGCCGATGAAGAGGGCCTCAAGGACCTGCAGGTCGAGATGATCGACCGCTTCGGTCTGTTGCCGGAACCCACCAAAAACCTGGTGCGGCTGACGTCCCTCAAGCTGAAGGCAGAGCAACTGGGCATCAAGAAGGTCGACGCCGGGCCCCAGGGTGGACGCATCGAGTTCGCGGCCGAGACCCCGGTCGACCCGCTGACGCTGATCAAGCTGATCCAGAGCCAGCCCAAACGCTACAAGTTCGAAGGCGCCACGCTGTTCAAATTCATGGTGCCGATGGAGCGCCCCGAAGAACGCTTTGCCACGCTGGAGGCGCTGTTCGAACGCCTGACCCCACCGCCTTCCAAAAAATCGGCTTAAGGATTCACCATGGGTTTGATCCGCTCCTTCACCCTGCTGCTGGTGCTGTTTGCCCCGGCGGCCTTCGCCGATGGCGCCTATCAGGTGGAACTGATCCTGTTCCGCCAGAACGGCGAGCCGGCGGCGACCAATCAACCCGCGCCGGAAAACTGGGCCGATGGGGCGCAGCGGCTGGGCACGGACAGCCAGACGCCCACAGCGCTGGACACCCTGGTGAACAAGCTGGAATCAAGCGACGGCTATAAAGTGCTGCTGCACACCGCCTGGCAACAGGACCTCAGCGCCACGCCGAGCAAGGTGGCGATCAGTGACGGTCAGGAGCAGTTCGGGCACTTCCCCATCGAGGGGACGGTGAGCCTGGGTCTGGCGCGCTTCACTGACATCGACGCGAATTTCTGGGTCAACCAGGTGGACAGTCATGGCGTGTTGGTGACCAGCGAACGCATGCGTCAGGCCACCCGGGTCAGAAACGGAGAACTTACTTACATGGACAACGGAAGCCTCGCCATGCTGATCAAGGTTTCTCCTGTCCAGCCACCCCGCTGACGCAGGCCTAGACGTGGCGTCCAACCTGGAAAAAGCCCTCGCCCTGCCGTGGGAACCCCTGTTCAAAACCCAGTCAGTCGAGCGGGGTCTGGAGTACGCGCGGCAGAAGCGCGTCATGCTCGACCACCTGAGCGGCGATGTCGTGCGCACAGTGTGCCGGGGTTCAAGCCTGGAGAACTACACCCAGACGCTGTTGTTCAAGGACCCGGAGCGCACGCGCAATTTCATCGTCGGCAAATGCACCTGCCCGGTCAGAAACAACTGCAAACACTGTGCGGCGGCGCTGTTCTTTTTGCAGGCCCCGGAAAACAGCCCCGGGATTCTGGCAGCGGTCGATGGCGAAGCGGTTGCGCGCAGGCCGAACGTCGTCGAGCAAAAACCCAAGTTGCCCGAGCGCCTGGAAAAGAACATCAAGCCCGAGCCGCGGTTGATTCTCGCCAGCTTCGAGTACAGCGCCTACGAGCCGCGCAACGGCAAGATGCAGCGGCACATCCAGCACCGCGCCGCCCTGGCGTTTCGCTATCGCGAATCCTATGTGTCCGGCGTGCCTGCCCCGGGCCGTGGCGGCGACATCCTCTGGCATTTGCCGGACGAGACGCTGCGCATGCGCCGGCATCCGGAGCGTGAAGGCGTGTACCGCAAACAGCTCCAGGAGCTGGGCTTTCGCATTGCCACCCGGCAGAGCAAGGCGCTACCGGACAGTGCTGGCGAAATGTTCGAGCTGCCGAACGACAAGGCTTGGCTGAGCTTCATTCTCGACGAGTTGCCCCGGTTGCGCGCCGAAGGCTGGCAGGTCGAGATGAGCGAAGACTTCGGCTTCGACGTGACCCCGGTGGACGACTGGTACGCCGTGGTCGACGACGAGCCGGAGCGCGACTGGTTCGATCTGGAGCTGGGGATCATCGTCAACGGCGAGCGGCTGAGCCTGCTGCCGATCCTGATCAACCTGCTGCGCACCCACCCGGAATTGATGACCGCCAGCGGCATCGCCAAGCGTCGGGACGACGAGCAGTTGCTGGTTCAGCTCAACCATTTCACTCAGCGTGGGGGCGTGCCGATTCAGGTGGCGCTGCCTTATGGCCGATTGAAACCGGTGCTGGCGACCCTCGGCGATTTCTACTGGCGCGAGGATGGCAACAACGCCATTCGCCTGAATACTGCGGACGCCGCGCGGCTCCGTCAGCTCGATGACTTGCCGCTGGTGTGGCAGGGCGGCGACCGGCTGCGGCAGTTCTCCGAACGACTGGTGAACATCAAGGATGTGCGCGGCGAGGTGCCGGAAGGCCTGAATGCGACGTTGCGGCCTTATCAGCTGGAGGGCCTGAGCTGGATGCAGGCGTTGCGCGAGCTGGAAGTCGGTGGCGTGCTCGCTGATGACATGGGCCTGGGCAAGACCCTGCAAACCCTGGCGCACCTGCTGCTGGAGAAACAGGCCGGGCGTCTCGATCGGCCGGCGCTGGTGGTGATGCCCACCAGCCTGATCCCCAACTGGATGGACGAGGCGAAGCACTTCACGCCGCAACTCAGGGTGCTGGCGCTGTTCGGCACCCAGCGCCATCAGGATTTCAAGCGCCTGCAGGATGTCGACCTGATCCTGACCACCTATGCCCTGCTTCCGCGCGACGTCGAAGTGCTCAGCCAGCAACTGTTTCATGTGTTGGTGCTTGATGAAGCGCAATACATCAAGAATCCCAATAGCAAAGCGGCGCAGGCGGCGCGTGAGTTGAATGCGCGGCAGCGTCTGTGCCTGAGCGGTACGCCGCTGGAAAACCACTTGGGCGAGTTGTGGTCGCTTTTCCATTTCCTGATGCCCGGCTGGCTGGGGGATGCCAAGCAGTTCAACAGCAATTACCGCACGCCGATCGAAAAGCTCGGCAACGAGGAGCGCCTGGAGCACCTCAATGCGCGGATCAAGCCATTCCTGCTGCGCCGGACCAAGGAGCAGGTGGCGACCGAGCTGCCGCCGAAGACCGAGATCGTGCATTGGGTCGAGCTCAATGACACCCAGCGCGATGTGTACGAAACCATGCGTCTGGCGATGGACAAGAAGGTCCGCGACGAGATCACCCGCAAGGGCGTCGGGCGCAGCCAGATCATTATCCTTGAAGCGTTGCTCAAGCTGCGTCAGGTCTGCTGTGACCTGCGGCTGGTCAACAGTGCGCCGGTCAATCCGCGGCAGTCGAGTTCGGGCAAGCTGGACAGCCTGATGGAGATGCTGGAGGAGTTGTTTGCGGAGAATCGCAAGATTCTGTTGTTTTCGCAGTTTACGTCGATGCTGGAGTTGATTGAGGCGGAGTTGAAGCAGCGCGGGATCGCGTATTCGCTGCTGACCGGGAAGACCAAGGACCGGCGGGTGCCGGTGCAGGATTTCCAGAGCGGCAAGCATTCGATTTTTCTGATCAGTCTGAAGGCGGGGGGCACGGGGCTGAATCTGACGGCGGCCGATACGGTGATTCACTATGATCCGTGGTGGAACCCTGCGGCGGAGAATCAGGCGACGGATCGGGCGTATCGGATTGGTCAGGATAAGCCGGTGTTCGTTTACAAGATGATTGCGCGGGGGACGGTGGAGGAGAAGATTCAGCATTTGCAGCAGGAGAAGGCGGCGCTGGCGGCGGGTGTGCTGGATGGGCGCAAGGCCGGGGACTGGAAGTTGCAGGATGAGGATATTGCGGCGTTGTTTGCGCCGTTGCCGGTGGTGGCCAAAAAGGTGAAGCGCTAAGGCAGCTTATTTTTTGGATCAAGAGCGTCTGCCTGGGGGCAGACTGTTTCGCCTTCGGCGAGTTACTTGGAAAAGCACCCCAAGTAACCAAGGGTGCTTGCTCCTGGTTGGGCCCTTCCTTCGTCAGGGTACCCTCACTCCGACGACGCTCCGTGGGCCCGCGCCGAACGGACATCCATGTCCTGACGGCGCTCTCGCCGCATCCATGCGGCTCGACCCACTCCGCGTCGTCTGCGTTCGGCCTGCACCCAAGTCGCGATTGGCGGTGTCTGAACTTTTTGCGTATGAAGATCAAAAACGGTTAGTAGGACCGGCTTTGGTTTAAAGGGGACTGATTTATTTACAGCGCTTCACCGTAAATTAATCTGTCCCCGTGTCAGACAATCACAGTTCACCCCACCGCCCGCACTTCTTCTTCCGCCCATTTCACATAGTGTTTAAAGGGGACTGATTTATTTACAGCGCTTCACCGTAAATTAATCTGTCCCCGCGTCAGCCAATCCCAGCTCACCCCACCGCCCGCACTTCTTCTTCCGCCCATTTCACATAGCACACCACCACCGGCATGTCGTGTTCGGCGCAGAAGTCGATCCAGCGCAGTTGGTTGTCTTGCAGGCGGTCGCCGGGGCCTTTGACTTCGATCATTCGGTAGCGGCGTTGTTCGGGGTAGAACTGGATGAGGTCGGGCATGCCGGTGCGGTTGGCTTTGATGTCTTGCAGCAGGCGGCGGAACCAGCGTTTGAGGTGTTGCGCCGGCAGGCAATGCAGCGCTTGATCCAGCAGTTCGGGGGTCAGCGCGCCCCAGAACACGAAGGGCGATTGCAGGCCGAATTTGCTGAGGTAGGTGTCGCGGATCACTGCTTCGTAACGCTGGTCGTCGAGCTGCGCCAGGCATTCGTCGAACAGGGCTGCGCGGCGTTGGTAAAAGTCCGGGCTGTAGAGGTCACTCGGTGCGCTGTGAAACGGGTGGAAAAAAGCCCCCGGCAGTGGCGCGAAGATCGCCCGCCAACAGAGCAAACCGAACAGCGAATTGACCAGCGCATTCTCGACGTAGTGCACCTCGCTGCCCTCTTCCGCCAGGTGCTGCTGGATCAGCCGTTCGACGCTGTGATCGGGCAGCGGCAGCACGCTCAAATCAAGCCGAGTGACCGTTCGTTTCAACCGTTTCTGCACGCTGCCCTCGCCCAGCTTGCGTTTCAGACGCGGCTGTATGCGCAGCAGGTGTTGGGTTTCTTCGTCGTTCTCCGGCGCCAACTGGGCTTCCAGCAGCAACGTCATCGCGTCGAGAAATTGCTCGCTGCGTTCGAGCACGCGAATCCTGCGCACGCGGGCGCCGGGGTAGCTGGACTGCGCGTAGACGCTGAGCGCCAGCGGCCAGTCCTGTTCGCGTTCGGCCTGCTGACCGATCTTGAACAACAGCTTGGCGCGACGCATGGCCAGCCAGGGGTTGTCGGTCGTGACCGCCAGCGCTTGCGGCGCCAGGTCGGTCAATGCCATGCCGTCGTCCAGCGCCTGTCGGCAGCTGTGCAGGTGCACGCAGGTGTCGATGTCGGCGCGCTGGTTGATGCCACGGGATTCGACGGAAAACTCGACTTTCTCGTAGCGATAGATGCCCAGGTCCGCCAGGACAAACTCCGACCATTCCTGGTACAGATTGCCGAAGTACAGCAGGCGAAGCCGGTCGCACAGGGGCATGACCTGGAGGGCGAAGATCACTTCTTCAAACCCGGCAAACCAGTGCTCCAGGCGCTGGGGCGATTCGTAGATCGGCAGCAGGCGCTGCAGCAGGTCGGATTTTTTCTCGGCGCTTTTGACGCCGTGGGCTTTGAAACACTGGCCCAGCTCATCTTTGCGCAGCAGCGCGAACAGAGCGTGAATGTCCAGATGAGGCTGACCGTCGACCCAGCCGGATTCCAGCAGTGGCGCGGCGGCCAACCGGACATCGCCGATCTCGGCGTAATCCAGCTTGCTGGCGCGGAACAGCGTGCCTTTGCGCATGACCATGCGCACCAGCAAGGCCTGTGCCGGCTGCGGCAGCTGGGCAAAATCGTCGATGAAGCGACGCTCGTCTTCATCGAGCAGGTCGTCGTAGCGCTGGGCGATCCAGTTCAGGACCTGGCGGAAGTTCTCCAGGTAATAAAACGGATTGTCGAGGGGGGAAAGGCTCACGGCGAGGTCACGTAAAGGCTGACGGAAGAGCGTCAGGATACTGGTTATCCGTACAGATTCCAGCCCTGACTGCTGTAGGATGGCGCCCGCCCGATCAACGGCGCGGACCAAAGAGCGCTGCCCACCCGCTACACTCCCTTCACGCATTTTTCAGGAGATCGTCATGGCTTCCGCTGACAAACACCTCGTTTATCTCGCGGGCTTCGACGTGTTTCGCGCCGACGCCATCGAGCACGGCCGCGCGTTGAAAGCCCTCTGCGCTCGGCACGGTCTTGAGGGTTTGTACCCTTTTGATAACAAAGTGCCTGAGGGGCCGTCGCCTGAAGAGGCCGCCGCGGTCATTTGCAACGCCAATATCGCGATGATCAAAGGCTGCGACGCGGTGCTGGCCAACCTCGACCCGTTTCGCGGCGCCGAGCCGGATTCAGGCACGGCGTTCGAAGTGGGGATGGCCGTGGCGCTGGGCAAACCGGTCTGGGCGTATTTCGCAGCGAATGGCTCGTTGCGCGAGCAAATTGCCCATGACGCGGCAGGCTTCGACGCGCAGGGGTTTCAGGTGGAGGATTTCGGTTTGCCGCGTAATTTGATGCTGGCGTGTACCTGGGCTGGCAGTAGCGAGACGGCGGAGCAGGCGGTTGAGGCATTGGCTGCGCATCTGGCTGGCTGAACCCAACACTGTAGGAGTGAGCTTGCTCGCGAAGTGGTGGGTACATCCGCTGAATATCTGGCGGATGTACTGCCGTCTTCGCGAGCAAGCTCGCTCCCACAGATCCTCAGATGGCAGATCCATCTGCGGTGTCGTCATGAATTTGATACGAGCACCAACGCCCTCGTCTATTCCAGGTTCGACGAACTGATGTCCAGCTTGTCAGCGTCGGCGAACTCGTCCAGATCCAGTTCGCTCAAATCCAGTTCGCCCTCCGGGTCGCGGTCTTCGTCGGAATCGGCGTCGTTGAGGGGCGACTGATCGCCGCCGAAATGCTCGCCATCGTGGGCCAGATAGGCGATGGCGTGGGCGCCCGGCTGGCGGGTCTGTGGCTGGATCTGTACCTGCATCGTTGACGCTCCGGAAGTTGAATGTCTGTGTGCAGGCTAACCCACCCGGCGGGTTAAAAGCACCGGTCAGGACAAACTGAGGAAGGATCCGCCGTCGTCGCGCAGCATCCGCACCATGGCGTGGGCGGCAGGCGACAGATAGCCTTCGCGGCGCAGCATGACGCACAGGGTGCGTTCCATGGTGGTTTGTTCCAGCTGCACCTCGCGCAGGTCCTGCATGTTCTTGCCGAACTCCAGCGTCTCCCGGGCAATGAAACTCAGCAGACTGGTCTGGGCGATCAGTCGGGGCAGCAGGGAAATCGAGTTGGATTCGATTTGCACGTCCGGCAGTGGCAGGTCGTGGCGGGCGAAGGCGTCGTCGACCCAGATGCGCGACGAAACCCCGGACGGCGGTAACACCCAGCGATAGCGACACAGGTCGCGCATCTCGAACGGCGCCTTAAAGATCGGGTGATTACGACTGGCGATCACCACCGCTTCGTCAGTCAGGATCGGGTAGAAGGTGAACTCCTCTTCGGCGCCGCGCTGGGCGCAGATGATCATGTCGAGGTGCCCGGAGCGCAGCTGTTCGCGCAGCATGTCGTCCTGACCGATCACCAGTTTCAGGGTCACTTGAGGCGAGCGTTTGAGCAACGCATTGGTCAGCTCGGGCAGCAGGTACTCGGCCATGGTCGCCGCACAGCCCAGACGGATATCCCCTACCGCGCCACTGGCGAAATCGCGCACCTCGCGCTGGGTCTGGGCGATGCTTTGCTGCAGCACCTTGCCCCGCGCCTGCAGCAGTTCCCCCACCGGCGTGAGCTTGATTCGGCGACCGTCGCGCTGGAACAGCTTGGTGCCGAAGGACTCCTCCAGCCGCTGGATGCTTTTGGTCAACGCCGGCTGGCTGCGATTGAGTTTTTCCGCCGCCCGGCCCAGGTGACCGAGCTCGGCGATGGTTTCGAAATAGGTCAGGTCACGCAGGTCCATATATCAACCAAAGTTATCAATTCATGATTATTAGAAAATAGACTTGATCGATTGCGCTGTCGATACTGGGCGTCATTGGAAAACACCTACCAGGAATCACCAATGCTCTGGAGATCCGCGTTGCAACGCCCCGCCTCGTTCGCCCTCGCCCACCAGCACCCGCTGACCCAATGGTTGCTGCTCATCCTCATGGCCGGTAGCGCCGGCCAACTGTTCAAATACTTCCACGTCCCCGCCGCGCTGTTTCTTGGGCCCATGCTGGTGGCGATCGGCTTCGGCGTTGCCGGGGCCAGTGTTCGCCTCAACAAGCACGTGTTCCGCCTGGGTCAGGGCACCGTCGGCGTGCTGGTCGCCCACTCCATGACCGTTGGCGTTTTGCTGGCGGCGATGCAGTCGTGGCATGTGATGGTCTTCGCCACCTTGCTCACCGTCGCGTTGAGCGCGGTGGTCGGCATCGCCATGGCGCGCTGGGGCGGCATTCAGAGCAGCACCGCGGCGTGGGGGACTTCACCGGGGGCGGCGTCGGCGATGGTCGCGATGTCCGAGGATTACGGCGCCGACTCCCGGGTGGTCGCCACCATGCAATACGTGCGGGTGGTCTGCGTGGTCATGGTCGGCGCGCTGGTGAGCCGGCTGATCGGCGCCGATGCTGGCGGTTCGGACACCCACAGCAGCGACGCGCTGCTGCACGGGATGAACCTGCTCAATCTGGGGCTGAGCCTGCTGGTGATCGGGGTTGGCGTGATGCTCGGCAGTCGGTTGCCGGCCGGGGCGTTGCTGGTGCCCTTGCTGCTCGGCGGCGCGTTGCAATTGAGCGGCGTGCTGCAGATCACCCTGCCCACCTGGGTCCTGGCGGTCGCCTACGGCGCGATCGGCAGTTACATCGGCCTGCGCTTCGACCGCGTGACCATCAGCTATGTCTGGCGGCGGCTGCCCGCGATGATCGCCGGCGCGCTGGTGCTGATCCTGCTCTGCGCCCTGTCAGCCTGGGGCATCGCTGAAATCATGGGCAAGGACTTTCTCTCGGTGTACCTGGCGACCAGCCCCGGCGGCCTTGATGCCATGGCGATCATTGCCATCGACACCCATTCGGACGTCGGCTTCGTGCTGGCGATGCAGACGCTGCGGCTGTTCGCTGTGATTGTGACCGGCGCGTACATCGCCCGGCAGGTGATTCGCGTGTCGCACCGCTTTGCGTGAATCCGCTCGGCCGGGTTCGCGCCCACAGTCTCGCCCGCGCAGTCTGACGGAATCTTCATCGCTCCTGCGACCTCCAACCCTTCACACTCACTGGAGGCGGACGCCATGGCCACGCTGAAAATCGCCACGTTCAACATCAACGGCATCCGCGCGCGTTTGCCCATTCTGTTGCAATGGCTGGAAAAGGAAGCGCCCGACATCGTCTGTCTGCAGGAACTGAAGGCCGCCGATGCAGCCTTTCCCGCCGACGACATCCGCAATGCCGGCTACGGCGTGATCTGGCAGGGCGAGCCGTCGTGGAACGGCGTGGCGATTCTGTCCCGCGACAGTGAGCCGCTGGAGATTCGCCGGGGTTTGCCGGGCAATGAGAAGGACAAGCACAGCCGCTATCTGGAGGCGGCTGTTCAGGGCGTGATCGTCGGCTGCCTTTACCTGCCCAATGGCAACCCGCAGCCGGGGCCGAAGTTCGAGTACAAACTGGACTGGTTCGAGCATTTCATCAAACACGCCGACTCGCTGTTCAACAGCGAGCATCCGGTGGTGCTGGCCGGGGACTACAACGTCATCCCCACCGACAACGATATCCACAACACCCGCTCATGGCTGAAGGATGCCTTGCTGCAACCGGAAAGCCGCGCCTGCTTCGAGCGCCTGTTGGACCAGGGCTGGACCGACGCCCTGCGCGCGAAATTTCCGGACGAGCGGATTTACACGTTCTGGGATTATTTCCGCAACCACTGGAAGACCAACTCCGGCCTGCGCATTGACCACCTGCTGTTGAGCAAGGACCTGGCGCCCAAACTTAAAAATGCGGGCGTGGATCGCTGGGTCAGGGACCTGCCCCACGCCAGTGACCATGCACCGACGTGGATTGAGTTGAAGGTTTGAGCGAGATGCACCGTTCCTCAAACAACACATCACCTGTAGGAGTGTTGGCCTTGAGACTGCGCAGGATCCAGCGGACTAGGCCCGGCTCGCCAATGCCGTCGCCAGGCTTTGCTCCAGCGGCAACACCGGCAGCAGCGTCGCCTGATAGGCGTGGTACAGGTCCGGTTTGCCGGCCCAGATGTCGGCGCTGGGCTGGTTTTGCGAGTTGAGCTCGTGGCGCCAGCTGCCGTTTTCGTAGTCGATGAACAGCGTCTCGCTGAATTCCCAGAACGTCCGGTACCAGTCTTCGTATGGCTGCTCGTGGGTCCGTTGCAGCAGTGCGGCTGCGGCGGCGGCCGCTTCGGCGTGGGTCCAGTGCAGGCGATGGCGGACCACCGGGCAGTTTTCCCAGTCGAGGGTGTAGACGATCCCCGGCGCGCCATCGACGTCCCAGCCATAACGGCAGGCGTTTTCGAATAATCCCCGCGCGTCTTCCAGCAGCCAGGCCGGCGTTTCCAGCCCGGCTTTGCGCCGCGCCGCCTCCAGGTGCAGCACCAGCCTCGCCCACTCGAAGGCATGGCCGGGCGTCGTGCCGTAGGGGCGAAAACCGTCGTCGGGCTTGTCGACGTTGTAGTCGAGCATCGGCTGCCACTGCAGGGTGAAATGCTCGATCACTTGATGATTGTTGCCGGCGGCGTGCTGATGGATGACCCGCTCGACGATGCTCAGCGCCCGTTCCAGCCAGCGCGCATCGCCAGTGACGTCGGCCAGGGCGAGAAACGCCTCGGTGCTGTGCATGTTGCTGTTGGCGCCGCGATAGGCTTCTTCGTTGCTCCAGTCGCGGTCGAAGGATTCGCGCATCGCGCCCTCTTCCTCGCTCCAGAAGTGCCCGGTGATCACCTGAATCGCTTGTTCCAGCAGCGCCTGCGCGCCGGGGCGACGGGCAACCACTGCAGAGCTGGCGGCCAGGGCAACGAAGGCGTGCAGGTAGGCGTTCTTGCCGGTGTCGTCGCTGTGTTCCAGAGGCTTGGCGAACCAGCCACCGTGCTCAGCGTCGCGCAACGGCCCGGCCAGTGCGGCGATGCCGTGATCGACCAGCGCGGCGCAACCGGGAATACCGTTGATGTGGGCCATGGCGAAACTGTGGGTCATGCGGGCGGTGTTCATGGTTTCGGCCACGGCATCGGCGGGGAGCCGGCCGAAATCGTCCAGATTGCCGAAGCCTTGGGGCAGCTTCGAGGCCTTGGCAAACGCCAGCAGCCGATTGCCCTCCTGCATCAGCCAGGCCGTGTGACCCGGGGAGCGCAGCCAACTGCTGAAATCGCGATTCACGTCATCCATTGCCCTTCACCTATCTTGTCGGCAGGTTCGGCCCGCCAGGAATTATTAGTCGGGGCGAATCATGCAAGCCGAGGGCAGCGACAGGCAAGTGAATGAGGTGAAAGGCGCGGACTGTGGGACGTCTGTAGGACCGGCTTTAGCCGGGAAGACGTCATTCGCTACACCGAAAAACTGAGAGTGCTCAAACCAGCCCCTTCCCGGCTGAAGCCGGTCCTACTTGCGTGTGCAGCCTGTAGGACCGGCTTTAGCCGGGAAGCCTTTGAGGGCTTTGAACTCCGCAATCAAACCCGGAAACGCGTCACCACCTGATTCAACTCCGCCGCCAGCCGGGACAGTTCATTGCTCGACGCGCTGATCTGGTTGGCACCGGACGACGATTGCATGGACAGGTCGCGGATGTTGACGATATTGCGGTCCACTTCCCGGGCAACTTGGGCCTGCTCTTCGGCAGCGCTGGCGATAACCAGGTTGCGCTCGGAAATTTCGTTGATCGAGGTGGTGATCCGGTTCAGCGACTCGCCCGCACCCTGGGCCAGCCCCAGTGTTTCTGTGGCGCGGGTGCGGCTCACCGACATCGATTCCAGCGCTTCGGTGGAACCGCTGCGCATGGTGGTGACCATCTTGTCGATTTCCAGGGTCGACTGCTGAGTGCGGTGGGCCAGTGCGCGCACCTCATCGGCGACCACGGCAAACCCGCGTCCGGACTCGCCCGCCCGTGCGGCTTCGATGGCGGCGTTCAGCGCCAGCAGGTTGGTCTGCTCGGCGATGGAACGGATCACGTCCAGCACCTTGCCGATGTCCTTGGACTGCTCGGCCAGGGTCTGCACCAGGTCCGAGGTGTGCTGGACGTTGCCGGACAGGGTCTGGATCGAATTGACCGTGTCAATGACCCGGCTCTGGCCGTCGCGGGCCGCGGTGTTCGATTCGCTCGAGGCCTGGGACGTCGACACCGCGTTGCGCGCGACTTCCTCGACCGCCGAGGTCATCTCGTTCACCGCCGTGGCGGCCTGTTCGATTTCGGCGTTCTGCTGGTGCAGGCCGCGATGGCTGTCTTCGGTCACCGAATTCAGCTCCGTGGCGGCCGACGCCAACTGGCTCGCCGAGTTGCCGATCAGGCTCAGGGTCGAGCGCAGGTTGGTCTGCATCTGCTGCAACGCGCTCTGCAATCGGGTGACTTCGTCATTGCCTTCGACGCGAATGTCGTGGGTCAGATCGCCCTTCGCCACATATTCGGCGGCATCAACGGCTTGCTGCAACGGCCGCACGATGCTGCGGGTCAGCCACACCGCGAGCACCACGGTGGCCAGCGCCGCGATCAGCACGAACACCAGCACCACGTTGCGCGACTTGCCGTATTGCGCTTCGGCGGCCGCACCTTCGAGCTCAACCTGATGGGAGTAGAAATCACCCAGATCGCCCAATTGCGCGCCGGAGTTGTCGACGGCAGTCTTCATGTCCACCAGCAGCAGCTTGTTCAGTGCCTTTAGCTCTCCGCTTTCGGCAAGGGCGAATGACTGGGTCAAACCGCGCTGATACTCAACCAGGGTCGCGCGGAATTTGCCGTACAGCGCCTTCTCCTCCGGCGTGTCGATAAAGGCGTCGAGGCTGGTGAGTTTTTCATCGAGGATTTTCGAACGTGCGTCCATCTGGCCTTTATAAACGCTGACGTTTTTTGGATCGGCGTCGAGGGCGACCCGCAGCGAGATGGTGCGAATGCGCAGCATCGCTTCGCGGATATCGTTGACCAGACGCATGCTCGGCATCCAGTTGCTCTCGACCGCCACCTCGCTCTGTCGAATCGTCGACATCTGGCTCAGGGCGAACCAGCCGAGCAACGCGACCAACAGGGAAATCAGGGTAAACCCAAGGCCGGCGCGGCGGGCGATGGTCAGGTTGCGTAGGCTCATAGCGGGGGCTCGTTGTTGTAGGGGCGGGACGCAAAGTCGTCGTATGACCATGGCTTATCGACATTGCCGCACGGTTCTTTAGCCGTCGTCCCACCAAGAATCCGAACGCCTGTTCGAGAAAACATCGAACCCTGCCAGCATGCGGGGTCTAGACCATTGAGCCCCATACCCCATTTGAACCGAGGTGAATCATGCATCTGGAAGGTTCCTGCCACTGCGGCGCCGTTGCATTCAGCCTGACAAGCCCCCATCCCTACCCTTATCAGCGCTGCTACTGCTCGATCTGCCGCAAGACCCAGGGTGGCGGCGGTTACGCGATCAACCTGGGCGGCGACGCGAAAACCCTCACCGTCGAAGGCAAGGACAACATCGCCATCTACCACGCCAAAATGCGCGATGACGACGGTCACGAAACCCACATCAGCAGCGCCGAACGGCATTTCTGCAAGCGGTGCGGCAGCGGGCTGTGGTTGTTCAGCCCCGAGTGGCCGGCGCTGATTCATCCCTTCGCATCGGCGATCGACACGCCGTTGCCGACCCCGCCGGAGCACACCCACCTGCTGCTGAACTCCAAAGCGCCGTGGGTGGAAGTCGCCGCAGGGCCCCATGACCAGCAGTTCGAGGCCTACCCTGAAGAGTCGATTGCCGACTGGCATGAGCGGCTGAAGCTCACTCAATAATCTGCCGCGCTGGAATGAGCACAGGCGTCGGGCGTTCCTCTGGCAGTGGCTGCCGACGGAGCGCCCGCCCGACCGACCACTGGATAATTCCCTGAACCTCTCCCCCGCCGGCCGACTCCCAACTAAACGCTGATAAGCCCAATAATAAGCCCACGAGGAAGCGCACATGCCTTTGCATCGAGTCGCCACCCTGACCGAGCTTCATCGAGACCGCGGTCTCCAGGTCGAGTTTGGCGAAACCAAGGCGCTACTGGTTCTGCACGGCGAAGAAGTCCGCGCGTTTCAAGCCTTCTGCCCCCACGCCGGCGCCCCCCTGGCGGACGGCGCCATCTGCAACGGTCACCTGATCTGCCCCTGGCACAAAGCCGAATTTTCCATCGACGACGGCCACCTGTGCGAACCGCCCGCCCTGGACGCTCTTATCCGCTACCCCGTTCAACTCATTGAAGGCCACGTGCACGTCGATGACCAGCCCATGGCCGTTCACACGCCGACACTGGCCGAGGACAGCCGCCGTTTCGTCATCATTGGCGCCGGGGCAGCGGGCACAGCGGCGGCCTGCGCGTTGAGGGAAAAAGGCTTCAACGGTCAATTACAGCTCATCGACAGAGAAGCTGCGCCCGGCTACGACCGCACGGCGCTCAGCAAATTTGTGCTGTCCGCCGAAATGAAAACCGATGAAATCCCTGCCCTGCGCGACGAGGGGTTTTACCTGGATAACCGCATCGAGCGAGTGCACGGCGAGGTGATGAAGCTGGACGTCATCAACAAGCGCGTGACCCTGGCGGACGGGCGCCGCTTTGACTATGACGCGGCGCTGGTCACCACGGGCGGCGAGCCCCGCGCGCTGCCTGTGGAGGGCGCCGATCTGCCGCAGGTGCTGACGCTGCGCAGCCGCGATGACGCCAGCCGAATTCTCGCGGCGGTCCACCCCGGCAGCCATGCGTTGATCGTGGGCGACAGTTTTATCGGGCTGGAAGCGGCGTCGGCGTTGCGCACACAGGGTGTGAACGTGACGATTCTGGCCCATCACGAAGTGCTGTTTGTCCGCCTCCTGGGCGAGCGCATCGGCAAGGCGCTGGGCGCGCTGCATGAGCAAAACGGCGTGTTGTTCCGCACCCACGTCGATGTCAGTCGTTTCGAAGGCGTTGAACGGGACGGCCAGCAGGTGCTGCAGAACGCCGTGCTCAGCAATGGTGAACGACTGCAGGTGGATCTGGCGTTGGTCGGCGTCGGTGTGAGTCCGGTCACGCATTTCATCGACGGTCTTCAGCTGGAGGAGGACGGCTCACTCCCCGTCGACGACGGCATGCGCGCAGGCAAGGATGTGTGGGCGGCAGGCGATATCGCCACCTTTCCACTCAACCACCAGCCGCAGCGCATCGAGCACTGGCGGCTTGCCCAACAGCAGGCACGTATCGCGGCGGGCAATATGCTCGGCGAAGACCGGCATTACACCGACGTGCCGTATTTCTGGACCTACCATTTTGAAAAGCGTCTGGATTATCTCGGCCACGCAGAGGACTGGGACGACATTGTCTACCTGGGCGAACCGGAGCGGTTCGACTTCCTGGCGCTTTTCTGCAAGCAGAATGTGGTGGCGGCCGTGGTCAGCTGTGGGCGCGAACGGCCCATGGCGATGCTCGCCGAACGCATGAAACAACCGCTGTTCAAAGATGAAGCGCAGATGCTGATCAACCAGATCGGTGATTGAGCACGCACTTCAGCGTCATTCATTTATCCGCATACCGGAGGGCGCCATGCCTGATAAAGAGTCCAACCGCGAAGACCTCGACCACAAGCCTGAAAACGCAGGCAAGGTCGGCGAGGAACACAAACAAGCCAATCAAAGTGGTGAACAACAGCGACCACCGGAAACGGAGCATCCGGCAGACGCGACCGACGCCAAACCCTGAACGAGCGGCATCAGCCGCGGCTGGTAGCCTGCTGACGATCACTTTGCTGCTTTGCGCAGCGGCCGGTCGCAGACTGCTGAGCGGTCTCCACCTTCAGCCACCACGCCTCGCCCCGGCTTGGGTACTGCACGTAAAAAGGCTGGCCCATTTCCGGGGTGGTGATGGAGATGCTGCGGTCCCACGCCAGCGCGAGAATCCGGTCGAACGGCTCGTGCCAGGCGTGCATCGCCAGGTCGAAGGTGCCGTTGTGGATCGGCAGCAGCCACTTGCCGCGCAGGTCGATGTGCGCCTGCAGCGTTTCTTCGGGCTGCATGTGCACGTCCGGCCAGTCTTCGTTATAGGCGCCGGTTTCCATCAGCGTCAGGTCGAACGGGCCGTACTGCTCGCCAATCAACTTGAAGCCGTCGTGATAACCGGTGTCGCCGCTGAAGAAGATCCGCTGCTCGCCGTCGAGCATCACCCACGACGCCCAGAGCGTCTGATTGCCGTCGCGCAACGTACGCCCTGAAAAGTGCTGCGCCGGCGTTGCCACAAAGCGAATGCCATGAATATCGGTCGACTGCCACCAGTTCAACTGCTGAACCTTGGCCGCCGGCACACCCCACTCGATCAACGTGTCCCCTACCCCCAGCGGCGTGATGAAGTGCTCGGCCTTGTCCTTGAGCACCTGAATGGTCATGTGATCGAGGTGGTCGTAATGGTTGTGGGACAGGATCACTGCTTTCAGCGGTGGCAGGTCTGCAAGGCTGATCGGCGGCTGATGGAAGCGCTGCGGACCGGCCCACTGCACCGGCGAGGCACGGTCAGCGAAGACGGGGTCGGTGAGGAAGTATTCACCGCGCAGTTTCAGCAGCACGGTGGAATGGCCGAGCCGATAGACCGTGTTGTCGGGCGCCGCCAACAGTTGCTGGCGCGACAGCGGCTGAACCGGTATCTCGCCGGCCGGGCGGGTGTGGTGGGGCTTGTTGAACAGGGCGTTCCAGAAGATGCGCAGGGTCTTGACGAAGCCTGAGCGCGCCATCGGCTTGTGATTGAAATAGCGGCCTTCACGCCGAGTCAGGACGGGCAGCGCAGGATGTGAATCAAGGTGTTTGTCGATCGAGGCCATGAGGGTGCTGACTCCATGAAACGGGTGAAGGTGGCGCTGTGCGAGCTGCAAGCTGCAAGCTGCAAGCTGCAAGAGCATGACGTACGCCTTGCGCTTTGGCTTCGGCCGTGGCTTTAGCTTGAAGCTTAAAACTTGAAGCTTCCGGCTGCTTCTACACTACACAGTGTAGTTTCAAGCTTGCACGATGGGCAAAGAGAAGTAAACTGCCCGGTGTAATTTTCTTGCCGGGTGACTTCGTTGCCCGGCTCACCTCACAGAAGCGAATCCATGACTGCCCCACTGCGACTGACCGACCGTAAACGCGAAGCCATTGTTCAAGCGGCGATAGCCGAATTTCGCGACAACGGTTTCGAGGTCACGAGCATGGACCGCATCGCCGCCCGGGCGGAGGTCTCCAAGCGCACGGTCTACAACCACTTCCCCAGCAAGGAAGAGCTGTTTTCCGAAATGCTCCATCGTCTGTGGTCCTCCGCCGCGACGCAGACCGATGCGGTGTACAAACCCGGCGTGCCCCTGCGCGATCAACTGCGCGAATTGCTCGACGCGAAAATGAAAACCCTCGGCGACAGCAATTTCATCGACCTGGCCCGGGTGGCCATCGGCGCGACCATCCACTCCCCCGATCGCGCGCAGGTCTGGGTCAGCCGACTCAATCAGCGCGAAGAAACCTTCACCGTCTGGGTGCGAGGCGCCCAGCAGGACGGCCGCCTCAAGGCCGTCGAGCCGGTGTTCGCCGCGTCGCAGATCCATGCGTTGCTCAAGGCCTTCGCCTTCTGGCCACAAGTTACCCTCAACGAACCCCTGCTCGCGCCGGACAAGCAACGCGAAGTGGTGGAGTCGGCCCTCGACCTGTTCCTGTGCTGGTATGAAATCCCGCTCGACAAATCTCGGTCCACCACTGCCCGTTAGTCCATGGCCGCCGTGACGCGCTCGACGATCTGCCGACGGGCCAGCAAACCCTGCATGGCGCGATCAATGGCGACGCCGACGATATTCGCCGGGGCCGTGTCCGGTCGCCCCGAATCGTAAGGCGGCGCCGGTGCGTACTCCAGTTGCAGCTGAATGGTCCGGGCGGTATCCGGATCGAACACCTCGCTGATCAGCGTCAACGCAAAATCGATCCCTGCCGTCACGCCGCCGCCGGTCATCAGGTTGCCGTCGCGCACCACGCGCTCGTGTACCGGAATCGCGCCGAACTGCTCCAGCAGTGAATGGGACGCCCAGTGGGTGGTGGCGCGGCGGCCTTTCAACAGCCCGGCCGCGCCGAGCACTAAAGCGCCGGTGCAGACCGAGGTCACGTACTGAGCCGTCGCGGCCTGATGCCGGATGAACGCCAGGGTTTGCGCATCTTCCATCAATGCATCGACGCCTACCCCGCCCGGCACGCAGATCACGTCGAGGTCGATGCAGTCGGCGAAGGTCGCGGTCGGGACGAGGGTGAGGCCGGTGCTGGACTGCAGCGGCTCGAGATCTTTCCAGACCAGGTGCACGACCACGCCGGGCATGGTGGCGAAAACATCGTAGGGACCGGTCAGGTCCAGTTGCTGGACTTTGGGGAATACCAGCAGGCCGATATGCAGGGTCATGGCGTGTTCCTTATCGTTTAAACGTGGGTCATCTGAATGCGTGAGCCGAGCAGCCGGTTGCACCTGAAGGCCAGCGGCTGGACGAAAGCACTGTAGAGGGCTAGCCTCTGGCGGATACGCCATAAAGCCAACAATTCACGCCAATCTTCACAGTGAGCGCGCCATGCCCCATCAGCCCCGGCCGGTTCATGTTCTGGCCTTTCCCAACGTTCAGTTACTCGACGTCACCGGACCGCTGCAGGTGTTCGCCTCGGCCAACGTCATGGCGCAGGAAGCCGGCCTGAAAAAAATCCCCTACCGGCCCGAAGTCATCGCTCGCGAACCGGGCAGCGTGGTTTCCTCCGCCGGGCTCGGACTGCTCACTCACCCGCTGCCGTCCACGCCTTCGGACACGCTGATCATCGCCGGTGGCGGCGCGGTGCACACGGCGCTGCTGGACCCGGTTCTGGTGGACTGGGTGCGAACGCAATCCGCCAGTGCCCGGCGCGTGGCGTCAGTGTGTACCGGCGCATTTTTGCTCGCCGCGGCCGGCGTGCTGGACGGTCATCGGGTGGTCACTCACTGGGACAGTTGCGACGAACTGGCGCGGTGCTTCCCGCATCTGCGCGTCGACCCGGACCCGATCTTCATCAACGAGGACAAACTGTGGACGTCGGCCGGGGTGACGGCAGGCATCGATCTTGCGCTGGCGATGGTCGAGGCGGACCTGGGCCGCGACATCGCACTGGCCGTCGCGCGGGATCTGGTGGTGTTTCTCAAGCGCCCGGGCGGGCAATCGCAATTCAGCACGGCGCTGTCGATGCAGCACCAGACCCGCGATCAGGGGAGCCGGTTTGGCGACCTGCACGCCTGGATTCTCGACAACCTGGCCAGCGACCTGTCCGTCGGCACGCTGGCGGCTCAGGTCGGCATGAGCGAGCGCAGTTTCGTCCGCCACTACCGCGCCCACACCGGCAACACGCCAGCGCGGGCCATCGAGCAGTTGCGCGTCGAAGCGGCCCGGCGTCTGTTGGGGGACAGCGCGCTGCCAATCAAGCGCATCGCCGACCGCTGCGGTTTCGGCACGGAAGAGACATTGCGCCGCAGCTTCATGCGCGCGGTATCGGTGACGCCCCAGGCGTATCGAGAGCGTTTCAGCGCGGCATGACTTGGCCGCTACAAGCTGCCACTAATGGGTTGCAGCGACCGGGAAATCCGGGGCGCGCCTTGAGACCTGCGTGACTGAGATGCGTTACAAGGCAAGGCTCAAGGAGAAATTAATTTTCATTAATTGATATTTTTATACTGTTTCGTGTAATTTAATTTTCATCACGAAATCAGAGATAACAATAATGACTGCCTGTGATCGTCCCGCCCCTGTTCTTCTTTCGCCGCTGATGGCGCTTGCAACATCTACTGCCGAGATCGTTTTCACCGCCTGGCTGCGCACCGGTTAACGCCACTGCGCGGGGGAGTCCTGCCCTGTTTCAGCTCGACAGGCTCAGCCCCGCCGCCGCCCAAGCCCTGACCTCCTCATCTTCAGCAAGGAATCCGTTGCATGCCTCCGTCAACCGGCCTGTCTCTGTTGGTCTATGCCGCCGTCGCGATCATCGCCTTGATCGTGCTTATCGCGCGGTTTCGTCTCAATCCGTTTATCGTCATCACCCTGGTGTCCGTCGGCCTCGCCCTGGTCGCCGGGATGCCGGCCAATGCCGTCGTTGCGTCCTATGAGGGCGGGGTCGGCAAGACGCTGGGGCACATCGCGCTGGTCGTAGCGCTGGGCACCATGCTCGGCAAGATGATGGCCGAATCCGGTGGCGCCGAGCAGGTGGCGCGCACCTTGATCGACCGCTTCGGCGAGCGCAATGCGCACTGGGCGATGGTCTGCATCGCCTTTCTCGTGGGGCTGCCGCTGTTTTTCGAAGTCGGTTTCGTGCTGTTGGTGCCCATCGCTTTCACCGTCGCACGTCGGGTCGGCGTGTCGATTCTGATGGTCGGGCTGCCCATGGTCGCCGGCCTCTCGGTGGTCCACGCACTGGTGCCGCCGCACCCGGCCGCGATGCTGGCGGTGCAGGCCTATCAGGCGTCGGTCGGCCAGACCCTGTTCTACGCCATCCTCATCGGCATCCCCACGGCGATCATCGCCGGCCCGATCTACGCGCGCTTCATCGTGCCGCACATTCACCTGCCCGATGAAAACCCGCTGGCCAAACAATTTCTCGACCGCGAACCCCGCGCCCAACTGCCAAGCTTCGGCATCACCATGGCGACCATTCTGCTGCCGGTCGTACTGATGCTGCTGGGTGGCTGGGCCAACCTGATTGCCACGCCGGGGAGCGGCTTCAACAGCTTCCTGCTGTTCATCGGCAACTCGGTGATCGCGCTGCTGCTGGCCACGTTACTAAGCTTCTGGACCTTGGGGATTGCCCAGGGCTTCTCCCGGGATTCGATCCTGAAATTCACCCAGGAGTGCCTGGCACCAACGGCCAGCATTACGTTGCTGGTGGGCGCCGGCGGCGGTCTGAACCGGATTCTGGTCGACAGTGGCGTGACCAACGAGATTGTCGGTCTGGCGCAGGACTGGCATCTGTCGCCGCTGTTGATGGGCTGGCTGTTCGCCGCACTGATGCGGGTCGCCACCGGCTCGGCCACCGTGGCAATGACCACCGCGTCCGGCATCGTCGCCCCCGTCGCGCTGGGTCTGGGCTATCCCCATCCGGAGTTGCTGGTGCTGGCAACCGGCGCGGGCTCGGTGATTTTTTCCCACGTCAACGACGGCGGGTTCTGGCTGATCAAGGAGTATTTCAACATGACCGTGGCACAGACCTTCAAAACCTGGACGGTGCTGGAAACGCTGATATCGGTGATTGCTTTCGTCCTGACCCTCGGGCTGGCGCAGGTGATCTGAGTGGACATTCTTTACCAGATCCGCGCCCGTCAGGACTCTTTCAGCGCCGGGGAAGGCCGCATCGCCAGGCTGGTGCTCAGCGACGTGGCCTTTGCCGCCAGCGCCAGCCTCGACGACCTCGCCGCCCGTGCCGAGGTCAGCAGCGCCACGCTGTCACGCTTCGCCCGCACGGTGGGCTGCAAGGACCTGCGCGACCTGCGCCTGCAACTGGCCCAGGCCAGCGCCGTGGGCAACCGCTTCCTCACCCCGGAGCAGGCGCCGGAACAGTCGGCGTTTTTCACCCAGATCGTCGGCGACATCGAGTCCACCCTGCGCCAGCATCTGGCCGGTTTCGATGAGTCGCGCTTCCAGGCGGCGGTGGCTCTGCTGACGCCAGCGCGGTTGATTCACAGCTTCGGCATGGGCGGCGCGTCCAGCCTGTGCAGCGAAGAACTGCAGACCCGTCTGGTGCGCCTCGGCTACCCGATTGCCGCCAGCCGCGACCCGGTGATGATGCGCCTGATCGCCGCAACCCTTGGCCCCGAGCACAGCGTCATTGTCTGCTCACTGAGCGGGCGCACCCCTGAACTGCTCGACGCAGTGGACCTGGCCCGCAGCTATGGCGCGAAGATTCTCGCCATCACCCTGCCCGGCTCACCGCTGGCGGAACGGGCGGATGTCCTGCTGCCGCTGCAGATCGCCGAAACCAATTTCATCTACAAACCCACCGCCGCGCGCTACGGCATGCTGCTGACCATCGACGTGCTGGCCACCGAACTGGCACTGACGGCGCCCGACGCCAACCGCGAACGGCTGCGACGGATCAAACTCGCGCTGGATGACTACCGCGGCGGCGACGAAGGCCTGCCCCTTGGAGACTGACCCCATGCTTTACGACCTGATCATTCGCGACGCGCTGGTGATCGACGGCAGCGATGCCCCCGGTTACCGCGCCGATGTGGCCATCTGCGACGGCCGCATTCAGCGCATCGGTAACCTCCGCGACGTCTCAGCCCGCGAAGAAATCAACGCCGCCGGCCGCGTGCTGGCCCCGGGTTTCATCGACGTGCACACCCACGACGACACCGTGGTGATTCGCCAGCCGGCGATGCTGCCGAAGATCACCCAGGGCGTGACCACGGTGATCGTCGGCAACTGCGGCATCAGCGCCTCGCCGGTAACGCTCGCGGGCGATCCGCCGGACCCGATGAACCTGCTGGGGCCCGCCGCCGCGTTCGTTTATCCGCGCTTCGTCGACTACCGCAACGCGGTGGATGCGGCGCGGCCGGCGGTCAATGTGGCGGCGCTGATCGGCCATACCGCCCTGCGCAGCAATCACATGGACGATCTTTTTCGAACGGCGCGCGCTGATGAAATCAGCGCCATGCGCGGGCAATTGCACGACAGCCTGGCGGACGGCGCGCTGGGCCTGTCCACCGGTCTGGCCTACGCCTCGGCTTACTCGGCCGAGACCGACGAAGTCAAGCAGCTGGCCGAGGAGCTCACGGCGTTCGGCGCGGTGTACACGACCCATCTGCGCAGTGAGTTCGAGCCGGTGCTGGAGGCCATGGACGAGGCGTTCGCGATCGGCCGTCACGCCCGGTCACCGGTGGTTATTTCCCACATGAAATGCGCGGGCGCCGGCAACTGGGGCCGCAGTCCGCAGCTGCTGGCGTCCCTGGAAAACGCCGCGCTGAGCCACCCGGTGGGCTGCGATTGCTATCCCTATGCGGCCAGCTCTTCAACGCTGGATTTAAAGCAGGTGACCGATGCGTTCCCGATCACCATCACCTGGTCGACGCCGCACCCGGACCAGGGCGGCCGCGAGCTGAAGGACATCGCCGCCGACTGGGGACTGTCGCTGGTGGAGGCCGCACGAAAACTGCAACCCGCTGGCGCCGTGTATTACGGCATGGACGAGAACGACGTGCAGCGGATCATGAAACACCCGCTGTCGATGATCGGTTCGGACGGACTGCCGGAAGACCCCTTCCCGCACCCGCGCCTGTGGGGTGCGTTTCCCCGGGTGCTCGGGCATTTCAGTCGGGATCTGGGGCTGTTCCCGCTGCACACCGCTGTGCACAAGATGACCGGACTGACCGCCACACGCTTCGGGCTGCATGATCGCGGATTCGTGCGCGAAGGGTATTGCGCGGATCTGGTGTTGTTCAACGCCGAAACCGTGCGCGATGTGGCGGATTTCAAAGAACCCAAGCGCGCTGCCGAGGGGATTGATGCGGTGTGGGTGAACGGGCATTTGAGCTACGCCGAAGGCAAACCGCAGGGGGAACGGCAAGGGAGGTTCTTGCCGCGCAGTGGGTCGTTGGTGGGTGGGTTTGGTTGATTCTGTAGGACTGGCTTTAGCCGGGAAGACGCCCATGTAGACGCCATCAATTACGGGGTGTCACGCATGACGCTTTCCCGGCTGAAGCCGGTCCCACTAAAAGTGCGTGGTCCTACTCAGAGCATGCGCTGTGCCAGTGGACTGGCTTTAGCCCACCACCACCCCACGGCATTCGCCAAACCCGATACTCACTTCACCGTCCTTGCGGCAGCGCGCTTTGAGGATCACCTCATCGCCCGCTTGCAGGAAGGTCCGCGTCTCGCCGTTGGACAATTCGACGGCGCGTTTTCCGCCTTCGGTCATTTCCAGCAAGCTGCCGAGCTGACCGGGTTGCGGGCCTGACAAGGTGCCGGTGCCGAAAAGATCGCCCGCTTGCAGCTTGCAGCCGTTGACGCTGTGGTGGGCCACCATCTGCGCGACGGTCCAGTACATGTTCAGCGTGTTGCTCAGGGCCAACCGTTGCGGCGCGACGCCCTGCTCTTTCATCCGCGCGGTAAGCAGCAGCACTTCCAGCTCGATGTCCAGCGCGCCCCCGGCCTGATCCTGCTCGTCGAACAGATAAGCCATCGGCTGCGGGTCACCCTCGGGACGCGTCGGTTGGGCCGCACGAAACGGCGCCAGCGCCTCGGCCGTGACCACCCATGGCGAAATGCTCGTGGCAAAACTCTTCGACAGAAACGGCCCCAGCGGCTGGTATTCCCAGGCCTGCAGGTCCCGGGCCGACCAGTCGTTCAGCAAGCAGAAACCGGCGATGTGCTCACCCGCCTTGCCGATGGGGACAGGCTCGCCGGCCTCGTTGCCCTGCCCGATCCACACGCCCACTTCCAGTTCGTAATCCAGGCGCTTGCTCGGCCCGAAGTCCGGTGTCTCGGCGCCCGGTTTCAAGGTCTGTCCGCTGGGGCGCCTGACCAGCATCCCCGACACACCCAGCGTCGACGCCCGGCCGTGATAAGCGATCGGCACGTATTTGTAGTTCGGCAACAGCGGATTATCCGGGCGGAACAGCTTGCCGACGTTCATCGCGTGATGAATGCCGACGTAAAAATCGGTGTAGTCGCCGACCTGCGCAGGCATGTGCATCTGGCAGTCATTCATCGGCACCAGCAGACGATCCCCCATGGCCTGCAAGCGTTCACGCTGCAGTGTTTTTTCGTCCAGCAAGTGCAGCAATTCGTTGCGCAGGGCCTGACGCGACGAACCACCCAGGGCGAAAAAGTCGTTCAACTGCCCGCGACAGGCGGCTTCGACAGCCACCCGCGCGGCGCCATTGAACAGGCTGGCCTCAAGGGCCGTCTGCAGGTCCAGAACGAAATCGCCGATGGCCACGCCGCCGCGCTTGCCGAAACCGGGGCGGCTGAACACGCCCAAGGGCAGGTTTTGCAGGGGGAAATCAGGATGGTCGTTGGCGCTGGTCACCCAGCTACGCGGATGCTGTGGAGTGCTCATCGTTGGCTGTCCGTGTCAAAAGGCTTGAACGTTCTGGCGATGCCATCCCAGCAGGCATCGTAGTCGCTTTGCAGCTGTGGGCATTCCAGCGCGTGATAGCTGGGGCGCAGAACTTTGCCGGTCTCGAACATGAAGGCCATGGTCTGCTCGATCTTGTGCGGCGTCAGCTCGGCGGCGATGGCCTTCTCGGCGCTGGCATTGTCCGGGCCGTGGGCGCTCATGCAGTTGTGCAGCGACGCGCCGCCGGGCATGAAACCTGCAGCCTTGGCGTCGTAGGCACCGTCGATCAGCCCCATGAATTCGTTCATCAGGTTGCGGTGGAACCACGGTGGCCGGAAGGTGTTTTCCGCCACCATCCAGCGCGGCGGGAAAATCACAAAATCGACGTTGGCCTGACCGTCGACAACGCCCGGCGAGGTCAGCACGGTGAAGATCGACGGATCGGGATGGTCGTAACTCACGGTGCCCAAGGTGTTGAACAGCCGCAGATCGTATTTATACGGGACGTTGTTGCCATGCCACGCGACGACATCGAAGGGGGAATGACCCAGCGTGGTGGCCCACAGTTCGCCGAGAAATTTCTGCACCAGCACGGTGGGCTGTGCGCTGTCTTCAAAATGCGCGTGGGGGATCTGGAAATCCCGGGGATTGGCCAGGCCGTTGCTGCCGATCGGCCCGAGGTCCGGCAGGCGCAGGGGGCAGCCGTGGTTCTCGCAGATATAGCCCCGCGCTGTGCCGTCGAGCAACTCGACGCTGAATTTCAAACCACGGGGCAGCACGACGATTTCCTGGGGTTCAATGTCGAGCAGCCCCAGCTCGGTGGTAATGCGCAATCGGCCCTGTTGAGGGACGATCAGCCATTCGCCGTCAGCGCTGAAGAACGCGCGCTGCATAGAAAGGTTGGCCGTGTAGACGTAGACGCTTACGCCCTCGGCCTGTTCGGCAGACGAGGTGCTGGCCAGGGCATGCAGGCCGTCGATGAAATCGGTGGGTTCGGCGGGGATGTCGAACGCATTCCAGCGCAGGCGATTGGGTGTGACCGGGCCTTGCTGCTGACCGGGGATCTGCCGCTCAAGGCGCTGAAAACGAGGGTGCGCGGCGGAGGGTTGAATGCGATAGAGCCAGGAGCGTCGGGCTTCGGCGCGGGGTACGGTGAACGCGGTCCCGGAGAATTGCTCGGCGTAGAGGCCCAGCGGGTGACGCTGCGGCGAGTTCTGCCCGTGGGGCAAACCGCCCGGCATCGCCTCGCTGCTGAATTGATTGCCGAATCCGCACTGGTAGCGCAGGGACTCGGACCGGGGTGCTGTCGACATGACGACCTCTTATTGTTTTTATCGTAAGCGTGTTACGCATAACGTAATTTGAGTTTGCAGAAGGGTCAAGCTATAAAGCAGCCTTTCCAGACCGGGGGCCTCCCTTCCATGACCGACGATTCCACCCCCGCCACCGCGCCGCGCCAGCAGAAAGTCCAGTCGGCTGAGGTCGGCGTCGGCATCCTCAAGGCGCTGGCCGAACTGGCGCCTGCCACGTCACTGTCGAAACTCGCCGAATACGTCGGCATGCCGGCCAGCAAGGTGCATCGCTACCTGCAAGCGCTGGTGGACAGCGGTTTTGCCGAACAGGACCCGGCCAGCAACCATTACCGGCTGGGGCGCTCCGCCTTGCAGGTCGGGCTGGCGGCACTGAGCCAACTGGATGTGCTGAAGACCTCTGCTCCGGCCCTGATCGCCCTGCGCGACGAACTCAACGAAACCTGCTTTCTGGCCGTGTGGGGCAACAAAGGCCCGACGGTGGTGTACGTCGAGCAGTCGCTGGGGGCGGTCACCCTGGTCACGCAGATCGGTTCGGTGCTGCCGCTGCTCGGTTCGTCCACCGGGCTGGTGTTCGACACCTTTCTGCCGCCGACCGAAACCGCCGCGTTGAGAGAGGCGGAATCGGCCTCGTTGAATGCAGCGCAGTTGAAGGAGATCGATCGGCACGTCCACGAAATCCGCAGCACCGGGGTGCATCAGATTCACGGGATGTTGATGGCCGGCGTCAACGCGGTGTCGTCGCCGGTGTTTGCCATGGGCAACAAGCTGGTGGGTGTGGTGACGGTGGTGGGTTCGGCGTCGGTGTTTACCGATCAGCGCCAGGCGACGGCCGCGCAGAAACTGCTGCAAACGGCACAGGCAATCAGCGCGCGAATGGGTGGGGAAATGCCGCGGGTGGAGTGACTGGTCAGGATCCCAAAGGGCAGGACCGCGCTCCCACTGACGGACCGCGTTCCTCGTGTAGGACCGGCTTTAGCCGGGAAGACGTCGGCGGTTACGCCACAACATTGATGGTGTTCAAACCGGCCCCTTCCCGGCTGAAGCCGGTCCTACTAACGGACCGTGTGCATCTAGTGGGACCGGCTTTAGCCGGGAAGACGTCGGCAGCCACACCACAAAACTGATGGTGTCCAAATTGGCCTCTTCCCGGCTGAAGCCGGTCCTACAGACATATCGCGTGCACCAAATCGGGCTGCGTACTTCAATCCACCGCCAACACTCCCCTGCGCACTTGATCGCGCTCGATCGACTCAAATAGCGCCTTGAAATTGCCCTCGCCGAAGCCATCGTCGCCCTTGCGCTGGATGAATTCGAAGAACACCGGCCCCATCAGGGTTTCCGAGAAGATCTGCAACAGCAGACGCTGACTGCCGCCTTCGGAGTTGCCGTCCAGCAGAATCCCCCGCGCTTTCAGCTCATGCTCGGGCTCGCCGTGGTTGGGCAGACGGCCTTCGAGCATTTCGTAGTAGGTGTCCGGCGGCGGGGTCATGAAGCGCATGCCCAGCGCCTTGAGCCGGTCCCAGGTGTCGATCAGGTTTTCGGTGAAGAACGCGACGTGCTGAATCCCTTCGCCGTTGAACTTCATCAGGAACTCTTCGATCTGCCCGGCGCCCTTGGACGATTCCTCGTTCAGCGGGATGCGGATCATGCCGTCCGGCGCGGTCATCGCTTTCGAGGTCAGGCCGGTGTACTCGCCCTTGATGTCGAAATAGCGCAGCTCGCGGAAGTTGAACAGCTTCTCGTAGAAGTTCGCCCAGTAGGCCATCCGCCCGCGATAGACGTTGTGGGTCAGGTGATCGATGAATTGCAGGCCGGCGCCCTTGGGGTGACGGTCGACGCCTTCGAGGTACACGAAGTCGATGTCGTAGATCGAGGTGCCTTCACCGAAACGGTCGATCAGGTACAACGGCGCGCCGCCAATGCCCTTGATTGCCGGCAGGCGAAGCTCCATCGGCCCGGTGCCGATTTCCACAGGCTGGGCGCCGAGTTCCAGCGCGCGCTTGTAGGCCAGTTGCGAATCCTTGACCCGGAAGGCCATGCCGCACACGGAAGGACCGTGCTCCGCAGCGAAGTAGGACGCTTCGCTGTTCGGCTCGTTGTTAAGGATGATGTTGATCGCGCCCTGACGGTAGAGCGACACGTTCTTGGAGCGGTGATGGGCGACTTGGGTGAAGCCCATGATCTGGAACACCGGCTCCAGCACGTTCGGGGTGGGCGAGGCGAATTCGATGAATTCAAAGCCCATCAGGCCCATCGGGTTTTCATAGAGATCAGTCACGGTCTTGCTCCTGCTAAATAGTGAGAGGCACAGCGGCTCGAATCACGATTCAGCGGGTGGCGCGCAGGAAATCCCCCGCACGCTGCGGGCGAGAAAGTCGCCGAAGATGAGTTGCAGACCGAAGCTTTTCATGGGGGAAAGATTACTCCGGCGTGTCCGATTGCGCATCGGGATGGGCGGTCTGAAACGCGGGATGCTGCAAGGCCAGCGCTTCGACCCGGCAAATTCGCGGGAACGGGATCATGTCTACGTTGAAGCGCCTTGCCGCATACACCTGGGGCAACAGGTACACATCGGCCAGGCCAACCGCGCCAAAGCAAAACTCAGTGTCGCCAATCAGTGCCTCCACCGCAGCGAAACCTTCGCCGATCCAGTGGCCGATCCAGGCCGTCACGTCGCCTTCGTCGTGGCCCATGCCGCGCAGGCGATTGAGCACCGCGACGTTGTGCAGCGGGTGGATGTCGCAGCCGATCAGGGCGGCGACCTGCCGATGGCGCGCGCGGTCGAGCAGCGCGTCGGGGAGCAATGCAAGTTCAGGGGATAATTCTTCGAGGTATTCGATGATCGCCATGGACTGGATGATCACCTCGCCGTCGTCCAGCCTCAAAGAGGGAACGCGGCCCTGGGGGTTGATCGCCAGATAATCGGGCGTGTGGTGTTCGCCGCCGTCACGGATCAGGTTGACCGGCAGTGCGTTGAACGCGAGACCTTTCAGCGCCAGGGCAATGCGCACCCGGTAGCTCGAGGTCGATCGGTAGTAGGTGAAAAGATCCACGGGAATGGCCTGTTATTGTTGTTTTGGTTTTCACTACGGCGTAAGCGACTTACGCAATGCGTAAGCTGCGGCAATACGGGATGGGTGTCAAGCCAAGGTCCACACGCGTAAACCTCCCGCGTGGCTCAGGCCCAGCCCTCCAGTCGCAGGGTGGCGCGCACCAGCCGTTGCTCCTCGCTTTCGATCTCCCGCAGGTTGTCGCAGATGTTCTGGATATGCGCCACGGCCGCTTTGCGCGCCTGCTCAGGCAAACGACCGGTCACCGCGTTATAAAGCCGAGCGTGATGGCGATCGATCTGCCGCTTCTGGGCGTCACGGTGATAGAGGTTGTTGACCGAGGCGAACACCGTGTTCAGCAGCAGATCCGTCAACGAACGCAGGGTCTGCACCAGCACCGGGTTGTGGGACGCTTCGCAGATGGCCAGGTGAAACGCATGGTCGAGCCGCGCGTGTTCGGACGCGGGCAAGGGGTGATCGTGGCCGGCGACCAGTGCGTCGTAGGCGCGGGTGATCAGCACAAAATCCGCGTCAGTGCCGCGCAGCGCCGCCAGCCGCGCGGACTCCCCTTCCAGCAGGCTGCGCACTTCGAACAGGTCATACAGCGTGCGCGGCTGGGAGGCGAACAAGTGCATCAGCGGCGAATTGGCAGTCAGCCCGAGCCCGCCCATCTGTGCGACGAACGAGCCCTTGCCCTGGCGGGTTTCGATGATGCCCCTGGCGCGCAGCAGCTGCAGGCCCTCGCGCAGGGCAGTGCGCGACACACCGAGCTTTTCGGTCAGCCGCCGTTCGGAAGGCAACAGCTGACCGACTTTAAGCACTCCGTCGACAATCAGCCGCTCAATGCGCTCGCTGACCACATCGGCGACCTGCTGCGGGCGTTGGGCTTGAGTGGTTTGCATGGTTCGGACTTCCTTGAGTGCTTTAAAAGACTAGGCCAGGCACACTGAGCACTGGTATGACCACGGGCAACCCTAAAAATAACGAATACCGCGCGCCGAGCTATCTCACTGATAAAAAAGGCAATTGGCCGAAAATTTCATCACCTCTCTTCAATAAACTGGTTCGACCACCGCTCCACCCGGTAGACACTAAGCCCCGCTGAGCCAATGATGCAAGCCAGCCATTCACGTTCCGTCACGGAACGGGCCTCCAATAAAAACAAGACAGGGTTGCGAACCCATCATGAATATCCTGTACGACGAACGTGTCGACGGCGTTCTGCCGGTCATCGACAAACAACTGTTGCTGCACGCGCTGCAAACCCGCCTGCCTGATCTGGACATCCTCCACCGCGAGGAAGAACTGCGCCCGTACGAATGCGACGGCCTCTCCGCGTACCGCACGACGCCGATGCTGGTGGTGCTGCCCCAGCGCATCGAGCAGGTGCAGACGCTGCTCAAGGTCTGCCATGAGCGCGGCGTACCGGTGGTGGCGCGGGGTGCCGGGACCGGATTGTCCGGCGGCGCCCTGCCGCTGGAAAAAGGCGTGCTGCTGGTGATGGCGCGTTTCAACAAAATCCTGCACATCGACCCCGCCGGGCGCTATGCCCGCGTGCAGCCCGGTGTGCGCAATCTGGCCATCTCCCAGGCCGCCGCGCCTTACGACCTTTATTACGCGCCGGACCCCTCCTCGCAAATTGCCTGCTCCATCGGCGGCAACGTCGCGGAAAACGCCGGCGGCGTGCATTGCCTGAAATACGGCCTGACCGTGCACAACCTGCTCAAGGTCGACATCCTCACGGTCGAGGGCGAGCACATGGTGCTGGGCTCCGACGCGCTGGATTCACCGGGCTTCGACTTGCTGGCGCTGTTCACCGGTTCCGAAGGCATGCTCGGCGTGATCACCGAAGTCACCGTCAAACTGCTGCCCAAACCCCAAGTGGCGCGCGTGCTGCTGGCCGCCTTTGACTCGGTGGAAAAAGCCGGGCGCGCAGTGGGTGACATCATCGCCGAAGGCATCATCCCCGGCGGCCTGGAAATGATGGACAACCTCGCTATTCGCGCCGCTGAAGACTTCATCCACGCCGGCTACCCGGTCGACGCCGAAGCCATCCTGCTGTGCGAACTCGATGGCGTGGAAGCGGATGTTCATGCCGATTGCGACCGGGTTCGTGCTGTGCTGGAAACCGCCGGGGCCACCGAAATCCGCCAGGCGAAGGACGAAGCCGAGCGCGTGCGCTTCTGGGCCGGGCGCAAGAACGCTTTCCCGGCAGTCGGTCGGCTGTCGCCGGATTACTACTGCATGGACGGCACCATCCCGCGTCGGGAATTGCCCGGCGTGTTGAAGGGGATTTCCGCACTGTCGGAAGAATACGGCCTGCGCGTCGCCAACGTTTTCCACGCCGGCGACGGCAACATGCACCCGTTGATCCTCTTCGATGCCAACCAACCCGGTGAACTGGACCGCGCAGAGGCATTGGGCGGAAAGATTCTGGAGCTGTGCGTGAAAGTCGGCGGCAGCATCACCGGCGAGCACGGCGTGGGCCGCGAGAAGATCAATCAGATGTGCGCGCAATTCAACAGTGACGAGCTGACGTTGTTTCACGCGGTAAAAGCCGCGTTCGATCCGGCCGGCACCCTCAACCCCGGCAAGAACATCCCCACCCTGCACCGCTGCGCCGAATTCGGTGCCATGCACGTGCACATGGGCAAGCTGCCCTTCCCTGAACTGGAGCGTTTCTGATGGATGCCCAACGTCAGCCAGCCTTCGTGGCCCAGGAGCGCGATGCGAGCGACGCACTGCTGGAACAGGTCAATCAGGCGATTCAGTCCGCCCTGCCGCTGCGCATTCAAGGCGCCAACAGCAAGGTATTCCTGGGTCGTGAGGTGGCCGGTGACGTGCTCGATACGCGCATCCACAGTGGCATCGTCACCTACGACCCTACCGAACTGGTGATCACCGCCCGCGCCGGGACGCCGTTGTCGGTGCTGAATGCCGCGCTGGAAGACGCCGGTCAGATGCTGCCCTGCGAGCCACCGAGCTATAGCCGTGGCGATGCAGACGCTAGCGGCGCAGGCGACGGGACCGTGGGCGGGATGGTTGCAGCGGGTTTATCCGGGCCGCGCCGGCCGTGGTCAGGCTCGGTGCGGGATTTCGTTTTGGGCACGCGGGTGATCACAGGTCTCGGCAAGCATTTGCGCTTCGGCGGCGAGGTGATGAAAAACGTCGCCGGCTACGACCTGTCGCGCCTGATGGCCGGCAGTTTCGGTTGCCTGGGCCTGATCACCGAAGTCTCATTGAAAGTCCTGCCCAAGCCGCGACTGTGCACCAGCATTGCGCTGGAAATGGACAGCGCCACCGCCCTCGCCCGCCTGGCGCAATGGGGTCAGGAACCCTTGCCGATCAGCGCCGCCAGCCATGACGGCCGCGTGCTGCGCTTGCGTCTTGAAGGCGGCGAAGGTTCGGTCGCGGCGGCCCATGAACGCCTGGGCGGCGAATCCATCGACCCGGCTTATTGGCGCGCGCTCAACGAACACCGCCTGGAGTTCTTCACCGATGGGCGGCCGCTGTGGCGCCTGTCATTGCCCGTCAGCACGGCGGCGCTGGACCTGCCGGGGGATCAATTGATCGACTGGGCCGGTGCGCAACGCTGGTTGAAATCCGACGCCAGCGGCAGCGAGATTCGGCGGATCGTCAGCGCTGCAGGTGGTCACGCCACCTGCTTCAGCCACGGCGTCGACGACAGCCCTTTTCAGCCGTTGGCCACGCCCTTGCTGCGCTACCACCGCCAGCTCAAGGCGCAACTTGATCCGCACGGAGTTTTCAATCCGGGCCGAATGTACGCGGAGATCTGAACCATGCAGACGACCCTGAGCGAACACGCCAAGAGCCTGCCCCGTGGCGAGGAAGCGGAAAGCATTTTGCGCAGCTGCGTGCACTGCGGTTTCTGCAACGCCACCTGCCCGACCTATCAGTTGCTCGGGGATGAGCTGGATGGACCGCGCGGGCGCATTTACCTGATCAAGCAAGTGCTGGAAGGCAAGGAAGTCACCGAGAAAACCCAGTTGCACCTAGATCGTTGCCTGTCCTGCCGCAACTGTGAAACCACCTGCCCCTCCGGCGTCGATTACCACAACCTGCTGGACATCGGCCGGGAGGTGGTCGACGCCGCCGTGCCGCGCCCCCTCGGCCAGCGCCTGCTGCGGGACAGCCTGCGGGCCGTGGTGCCAAACGCCGGCCTGTTCAAATCCCTGACCCAGTTGGGCAATTCCTTCAGGCCCCTGCTGCCCGGCGCATTGAAGACCAAGCTGCCGGGCAACATCCGCCCCGCCAAGGCCCGGCCAACACGGCAGCACGCGCGGCAGATGCTCATCCTCGAGGGCTGCGTGCAACCCGGCTTGTCGCCCAACACCAACGCCGCCACCGCAAGGGTGCTCGACCGAATGGGCATCAGCGTCACATCCATTGCCCAGGCCGGTTGCTGCGGCGCCGTGGATTACCACTTGAATGCGCAGGAACAAGGCTTGCAGCGCGCACGTCGGAACATCGATGCGTGGTGGCCAAGCATTCAGGCCGGTGCCGAGGCCATCGTGCAGACCGCCAGCGGTTGCGGCGCCTTCGTCAAGGATTACGGCCACCTGCTGCGCAATGACCCGGCTTATGCGCAAAAAGCGGCGGCCATCAGCGAACGCACCTTGGACCTGGTTGAGGTGCTGCGCGCCGAACCCCTTGAACAGCTCGGCGGTTGCACGCGCCAGACCCTGGCCTTCCATTGCCCGTGTACGCTGCAGCACGCGCAGAAACTCGGCGGCGCCGTTGAGTTGGTGTTGACCCGATTGGGCTTCAACCTCACACCGGTGCCCGACAGTCACTTATGCTGCGGCTCGGCCGGCACCTATTCGGTGACTCAGCCAGTGCTGGCGAAACAGCTGCGTGACAACAAGATGAACGCGCTGGAAAGCGGCAACCCGGACGTGATCGCGACGGCCAACATTGGCTGTCAGACGCATTTGGCCAGCGCCAACCGCACGCCGGTCAAACACTGGATCGAACTCATCGAGGACGCCTTGCCTCCAAGTTGATTGCAGGCGCCCTGGCTCCGTATCAGACGCACACTCATGACACCCTTTGCCTTCAGGAGAACTGCATGAAAACCAAATCCGTACTGACCCAGACCGAAGTCACCCAGATCCTCGCCGCAGCACGCACCGAGGCGCAGAACAACGGCTGGGCCGTGTCCATCGCCGTGACGGACGACGGTGGTCACCTGCTGGGCTTCGAGCGCCTGGACGGCTGCGCGCCGATTGGCGGGTACATCGCCATCGAAAAAGCGCGCACCTCGGCGTTGGGTCGTCGTGAATCCAAGGGGTATGAGGAAATGGTCAACGGCGGACGTACCGCTTTCGTCACCGCGCCACTGCTGACGTCGCTGGAAGGCGGCGTGCCGGTGATCATCGACGGAGAGACCATCGGCGCGGTAGGTGTGTCCGGCGTCAAAGCCGACCAGGATGCGCAAGTGGCCAAGGCCGGGGTGGCGGCGGTGAGCGCGCAATAACGCCCGCCGCGACCGCCTGCCGCAACGCTGCAAACCCAATTCATGATGGAGACCGAGATGACCGAGTTCGTCAATTGCCACAACCTTAAAGTGGCGGCCAACCTCAAGCGCTTTGTCGACGAGGAAGTGATTCCCGGGACAGGCCTGACCCCGGAGCTGTTCTGGGCCGATTTCGACTCGCTGGTCCACGACCTCGCCCCGGTCAACCGCGAACTGCTGAAAGAGCGCGACCGCCTACAGGCTCAGCTGGATAAGTGGCACAAATCCAACCCTGGCCCGGTCACCGACATGCCGGCGTACATCGCCTTCCTCGACAGCATCGGCTACCTCAAGCAGGTACCGGCGCAGGTCCAGGTGTCCACCAACAAGGTGGACATCGAAGTCAGCGAGCAGGCCGGCCCGCAACTGGTGGTGCCCGCTGCAAACGCCCGTTACGCCCTTAATGCCGCCAATGCGCGCTGGGGTTCGCTCTACGACGCACTGTACGGCACCGATGCCATTTCCTCGGCGAACGGCGCCGAGATCAAAGCCGGTTACAACCCGCTGCGGGGCGAGAAAGTCATCGCCTTCGCCCGCGCCCTGCTCGATGAAGCCGCGCCCCTGGCCACCGGTTCCCACGTCGGCGCCAAGGCCTACGCGGTCGACAGCGGCGAATTGCTGGTCACCCTCGCCGACGGCAGCCCGTCGCGCCTTGCCCAGCCCGAGAAATACGTCGGCTATCAGGGCGAGCCGCGCCAGCCGAATGCGATCCTGCTGAAGAACAACGGCTTGCACATCGAAATCCAGATCGACCCCGCCAGCCCCATCGGCGCCACTGACCCGGCCGGGATCAAGGACCTGCTGCTGGAAGCTGCTCTGTCGACCATCATCGACTGCGAAGACTCGGTCGCCGCCGTCGATGCCGACGACAAGCTGGTGATCTACCGCAACTGGCTGGGCCTGATGAAAGGCGACCTGACCGAAGCGCTGGTGAAGAACGGCAAGACCATCACCCGTCACCTGAACGCCGACCGCCAGTACACGGCCGCCGACGGCAGCGCGATCACCCTGCACGGGCGCTCGCTGCTGTTCATCCGCAACGTTGGCCACCTGATGACCAACCCGGCGATCCTCTACGACGGCAACAAGGAAATCCCCGAAGGCATTCTCGACGGTGTCATCACCAGCCTGATCGCCTTGCACGACTTGCATAACCGCACCAATTCCCGCGCCGGCAGCGTCTACATCGTCAAACCGAAGATGCACGGCCCGGACGAAGTGGCGTTCGCCAACACGCTGTTCAGCCGCATCGAAGACGCGCTGAAGATCCCGCGTAACACCTTGAAGATGGGGATCATGGACGAGGAGCGGCGCACCAGCGTCAACCTCAATGCGTGCATCGAAGCGGCATCGTCGCGGGTGGCATTCATCAACACCGGCTTCCTCGACCGCACCGGCGACGAGATGCACAGCTCGATGGAAGCCGGGCCGATGCTGCGCAAGGGCGACATGAAAGCCACGCCGTGGATCAAGGCGTATGAGCGCAATAACGTGCTGGTCGGCCTGGCTTGCGGACTGCGCGGCCGTGCGCAGATCGGCAAGGGCATGTGGGCAATGCCGGACCTGATGGCCGACATGCTGGAGCAGAAGATCGCGCACCCGAAATCCGGCGCGACCACCGCGTGGGTGCCTTCGCCAACCGCGGCTACCTTGCACGCGCTGCACTACCACAAAGTGGACGTGAAAGCGGTGCAGCAGGAGCTGGAACAGGTCGACCTGGACAGCATCAGCGAAGACATTCTGCTGGACCTGCTGAGCATTCCGGTCGTCGAAAAGGCGGAGTGGAACGAGGATCAGATTCGCGAGGAAGTTGAAAACAACGCCCAAGGGCTGCTGGGTTATGTGGTGCGCTGGGTGGAGCAAGGCGTTGGCTGTTCGAAGGTGCCGGACATCCACAACGTCGGCCTGATGGAAGACCGCGCGACGCTGCGTATTTCCAGCCAGCACATCGCCAACTGGCTACGCCACGGCGTGGTCTCCGAGGACTACGTGAAAGATGCATTGAAACGTATGGCCAAGGTGGTCGACCGGCAAAACGCCGGTGACTCGGCCTACACGCCAATGGCCGGCAATTTCGAGAAGTCAGTGGCCTTCCAGGCCGCCAGCGCGCTGGTGTTCAAGGGCCGCGAACAGCCGAGCGGCTACACCGAACCGCTGCTGCATGAGTTCCGCCTCGCATTCAAGAAGGAGCATTGATCCAAGGGTGCGAGCGAGCTACGTGCTCTCCCGCACCACCAGTTCAAACCCCAGATCCACCTGCGCCTCTTGAACCGTGCCGTCCAGCAAGCCGAGCAATAATTGTGCGGCGCGCTGGCCGACCTGTTCGCGCGGGGTGCGGATGGAGGTCAGGCGCGGCACCATGTGCGCCGAGCCCGGCAGGTCGTTGAAGCCGATCAGCGACACCTGCTCCGGAATACGAATGCCCCGCCGCAGGGCTTCCAGCGATGCACCCTGGGCCAGGTCGTCATTGCAGAAAAACACCCCGTCGACGTCCGGATGGGTTTCCATCAAACGGGCGAACAACTCACTCCCCAAACCGATGGACGACGGCAGCGGCGACGCCAATTGCAGCGCTTCGTCATACAGCCCTTCCTGCTCCAATGCGCCGCGAAAGCCGACGCCCCGTTGAATCACCCGTGGATCAAGCTGCGCCGACACATAGGCCAGCCGCCGCCGGCCACGACTCAACAGATGCCGCGCCGCCTCGGCACCCGCCTGTTGCTGGGAAAACCCTACGCAGGGCTCGGCGCGGCTCGGGTCCAGCTCCATCATGTGCACGCAAGGCACCCCGCTGGACGCGAGCAACTGCTGCGCCGCCACGCTGCGATCAAACCCTGTCAGCAGAATCCCCCGCGGCCGGTGGGACAGATGACTGCGCAGCAGGTTCTCTTCTTCTATAGGCGAGTAGTGATAATTACCGATCACCACTTCCAGCCCGCGCGGGCGCAGAACCGTTTGAATCGCCTCAAGGGTTTCGATGAACAACTGGTTGGACAGCGACGGCACCAGCACCACCACCGACTGACTGTGCGAAGACGCCAGCGCCCGGGCGGCAGGATTGGTGACATAGCCTAGACTCAGCGCAGCAGCGCGGACTTTTTCCACCAGCTCCGGCGCCACAGTGGCCACGCCACGCAAGGCCCGGGACGCGGTAATCGGCGAGACGGCGGCCAGTTTGGCGACTTCGTTGAGGGTGGGACGACCGGTGGAGCGGGAACCAATACGTGTCATGCGTTGCCAACTGATTGGAAGAAAGCTGCGGGGGTTGCGATTGTGTGGGATGGGCTCTAAGGTAGCGCTATCTCACGGAGGCCCGCAACTTTTCGATCGATTCCACGACCGGGTTTTGCATCTCATGGATCAGCGAGATACCCATAACAATGACTACACCTGGAAACAGTCTCGCCGGACTTGCACACCATTCGGCGAAGACAGCGCTGTCTCCGGGACGAGGTTTTTATGACTACTGCTCCACATGCTATTTCCGCCATCGTGGTAATGGGTGTTTCCGGCTGCGGCAAGAGCGCCGTCGGCGAGGCCATCGCTAAAAACAGCGGCGGCCGCCTGATCGAGGGTGATGCGTTCCATCCTCCTGCCAACATCAAGAAGATGACCGACGGCCATCCCCTCGACGACAACGATCGCGCCGGCTGGCTGACCCGCCTCGGCGAAGAAGTGGCCGCCGCTGTGAAGAACGGCGAAAAACCTGTCCTGACCTGCTCCTCCCTCAAGCTCATCTACCGCGAACGTCTGCGTGCAGCCGTGCCGGAGCTGGGCTTCGTGTTTCTGGAGCTGACCAAGGAACTCGCCACCGAACGCTGCTCCCATCGCCCGGGCCACTTCATGCCGGCCAGTCTGGTCGACAGCCAGTTCGCGACCCTCGAGCCTCCGTATAACGAGGACCGCACACTGGTGGTGGACGCGACCCAATCGATCGAGGCCATCGGTAAGGAAGCGGCCACGTGGTGGAGCGAGTCTGGCTCCGAGGCTCAAACCCCATCTGTCACCGCGCGCACCGGCTCTTGATCCTCGATCAGGCGTGAGCGGCAAAGGTAGCGCTGTCTCTGATGACGCTGCCCTTGCTTCACAGGGCAGAGAGCGACAGCGTCAAGCAGCAGCTCCAAAAAAACAAAATACAACGGAGAGACACCCCCATGTTCGGTATGACTCAAGACACGTATCTGCTGGTCGATGCGTTGGTGACCATCATTGGCCTTGTGCTTCTGATCACCAAGTTCAAAGTCCACCCCTTTATTGCATTGACCATCGCTGCCGGTTTTCTCGGGCTGACCTCCGGGATGCCGGTCGACAAAGTGATGAAATCGTTCCAGGACGGTTTCGGCGGCGTGCTGGGTTTCGTCGGCATCATCCTCGGCCTGGGCACCATGCTCGGCAAGCTGATGGCCGACTCCGGCGGTGCTGACCAGATCGCCCAGACGCTGATCCGTCGCTTCGGCAAGGACCGCGTGCACTGGGCCATGATGTTTTCGGCGTTTCTGGTGGGCATCCCGCTGTTCTTCGAAATCGGCTTCGTGCTGCTGATCCCGCTGGTGTTCATCGTTGCCCGTCGCAGCGGCGTGTCCATCGTCAAGATCGGTATCCCGTTGCTGGCCGGTCTGTCGGCCGTCCACGGTCTGGTGCCTCCGCATCCGGGTCCGTTGCTGGCGATCGGCATCTTCAACGCCGATATCGGCAAGACCATTTTCTACGGTCTGATCGTCGCGTTCCCGACCGCCATCATCGCCGGCCCGATCTACGGTAAATGGATTGCCAAGCGCATTCCGGGCAACCCGTCGAAAGAGCTGATGGACCAGATTGCCAAGGAATCGACCAACGACAACCTGCCAAGCTTTGCCATCACGCTGGTGACCATCCTGCTGCCGGTGTTCCTGATGCTGCTCAAGACGTTTGCCGACGTTGCGCTGCCAGCCGGTCACATCTTCCGCATCTGGATGGACTTCATCGGTCACCCGATCGCTGCTCTCCTGTTCGCCCTGCTGCTGGCGTTCTACACCTTCGGTTCGGCCCGTGGCTTCAGCCGCGATCACATCATCAAGCTGCTCGACCAGAGCCTGGCGCCAGTGGCCGCGATCGTGCTGATCGTCGGTGCCGGCGGTGGCTTCAAGCAGATGCTGGTGGACAGTGGCGTCGGTAACCTGATCGGCCACATGGCCGTGCAGGCGCAGATCTCGCCGATTCTGCTGGCGTGGCTGGTGGCTGCAGTGATCCGTATCGCCACCGGTTCCGCGACCGTCGCGACCATCACCGGTGCCGGGATCGTCGCGCCGGTGGTTGGCATGATCCCGGGGGTGAACCGCGAACTGCTGGTTCTGGCAACCGGTGCCGGTTCGCTGATTCTGTCCCACGTGAACGATGCGGGTTTCTGGCTGGTCAAGCAGTACTTCAACATGACCGTGGCTGAAACCCTGAAAACCTGGACCGTGATGGAAACCATCCTGTCGGTGGTGGGCATCATCCTGATCATGCTGCTGTCGCTGGTCGTCTGATGCATTGATCGCGGCATATTGACGCGGCCATGCCTCCCTGTTGCATCCATGCCCACCCCCGCGGTGGGCATGTTATTTCAGCCCCCCTCGCCCCCTTCCGCTCCTATCCCGATGTCGACGTCCGAGTCTTCAGGTCTGATAAACCGGGGCTTGATACAAAACCGTTCACACATCCCCTCATCAATTCGATTAAAGTTACGGCGTTTTGCCGGTACTCATTTCGGAAGTCTCCTACACTCCGTTCTGAGAACTCGTACGGGGCAATCTAATGAAAATTTCATCACCGGCCCGCATGAGTTCTTTGCAATAAAGGCTAAAGGAGTGTGGAATAGGCGCCGCGCGGAATCCGGCTATCAAACGATGGCCGATTTGCACGGGAATTTACCGCCAGTATCAGGCAAGATTCCCCTGCCGTTCGACCCAGGAGCGGCGCTAACTGTGACAAGACGATGAACCTGGGGAATTAAAATCGTACCAATGGCGTCATACTGATGAACGCATTTGGATGCAATCGGCAATCACCACCACCCAAAGGCTCACGCCAGCCTCCCGGTAGAGGCGCTTCATGAGGCCATCAAGGAAAAGATTATGTTGATACTCACCCGCAAAGTCGGCGAAAGCATAAACATTGGTGACGACATCACCGTTACCATTCTGGGCGTTCAGGGTCTCCAAGTCCGTCTTGGCATCAACGCTCCGAAAGATGTTTCAGTGCACCGCGAAGAAATCTACAAGCGCATCAAGGCCGAGGCTGCACCCGACCAGGATCCGCAATAAACCCTCCGGTTTATGCTTATTCGATTACTGTCAGCGGCCACCCGGTGCTGACAGATCGGCGACGGCGACTGACCAGACGCCGTTTTTTTTCGTCTGAACTTTGGATCCATCGAAGTCGCCCACGCCGATAACTAAGCGCGAGCGAACACACAGATCCAGCGTATTGGGCGATGCACTTCCAGATGCCGCGACAAGTTGTCAGGCATCCGGAATCGCCAACTAAAAACGGCCGACCTCCATAAGAGATCGGCCGTTTTAGTTGCTGAGTCGTTTGACCCGATCAGCCCGAGGTATTCAGGTGGCTGGCGATGGTGTCTTTGGCCTGCAGCCTTTTTTCCTTGAGCTTCTTCAACTCATCGTCGGGAATATCGCCCGCCTCTTCGGCGCTGACAATATGGATGTCCAGCTCATTGTAGTGCTCGACCAGGGCATTGAGCTTCGCGTCGGTGCCCTTGCGCTTGGCGAGCTCGTCTTTGGTGATGCTCAGCTCCGCGTACAAATCGTGCTTAACCGGCATGGGATGCCTCTCCTCTGATGACTGACGTAGGAATGTTGAGGGTAGCCCAGCCTAAAGGTTCGGCGTTTTTGTCGATGTGAATAACGCGTTTTGACATGCACGATCCTGCGCAACGGGCTACGGTGTCTCTCCAGCCCTTTTATGCCACTTCAAGGATCGACCATGACCTCACCGTTTTCCCGCTCTCTTCTCGCCAGCGCGCTGGCCTTCGGTATCGCCTTCTCCGCGGCAGCGCCTGCTTTTGCCGAGCCCGATAAACAGATTCAGGCGGATGCCGAGCAATCCAAGGACGACGCGCTGAAGCTGCTGGAACAATTGGTCAATATCGATACGGGCTCCGGCTACGAGCCGGGACTGACCCAAGTGCGTGACATCGTCGTCGCCCAGCTCAAGGCGCTCGGTGCGACCATCGAGATGATCCCCAACACCGCGCCGGACAAGAGCCAGCATGTGGTCGCGACGCTAAAAGGGAGCGGCAAGGCGAAGATACTGCTGATGGCGCACATGGACACCGTGTTCAAGGAAGGTTCCGCCGCCGCCCGCCCGTTCCACATCAAGGACGGCCGTGCGTACGGGCCAGGGGTGATGGACGACAAGGGCGGCATCGTTGCCGGGCTTTACGCGCTGAAGATTCTGAAGAAGCTCGACTTCAAGGACTACGCGCAGATTACCTTCCTGCTGGACGCCAGCGAGGAGACCGGTTCCGCCGCCGCCACCGCGCTGATCCAGAAGGTCGCCAAACAGCACGATGTGACCCTGAACCTGGAGCCGGGGCGCCCCGCCGACGGTCTGGTGATCTGGCGCAAAGGCAGCGCCACCGCAGTGGTTGAGGTAAAGGGCAAGGCGTCCCACGCCGGCGTCGCGCCGGAACTGGGGCGCAACGCGGCCATGGAGGTGGCGCATCAGATTCTGCAACTGGGCAAGCTGGGCGACGCCGAGAAGAAGACCACGATCAATTTCACCGTGCTCAACGCCGGCGATCGCACCAACGTCATCCCCGATCAGGCCACCGCCAAGGCCGATGTGCGCGCCGCCGTGCCGGAAGAGTTCGACCGCATCGAGAAGGATCTGGCGCGGGTGTCGGCTGACAAACTGATCCCGGACACCCAAGTGACCACCCGCCTGGAGCGTGGTTTGCCACCCATGCCGCAGACGCCGGAAACCGACAAGCTGGTTGATATCGCCCAGGGCATCTACGGCGAGATCGGCCGCAAACTGACCATCGAAGGCAGCGGCGGCGCGGCCGATGCGAGCCTCTCGGCCGGGGTCGGCGTGCCAACCCTGGATGGCTTCGGCATCGTTGGCGGCAATATTCACACGCCCGAGGAATACGCGGAAGTCGACAGCGTGTCGCCGCGCATCTACCTGCTGACGCGGATGATCATGGAGCTGGCGACGCACACTCCGGGCAAGTGACCGACGCCTGGTCGCCTCTCGGGCAAAAAAAATCCCGGGCTGCCTAACCAAAGGAGCGCCGGGATTCAGCTGTTGCAATGTGCCTCAGGATTGCGCGTTGATCAGCACGGGCCAGAGGAACGGCAAACGTTCTTCGCTGCGACTGGACACCAACCGTGGCGCCGCAGCGACCGGCTGCAGTGCCGGGGTCTGCAAGCGGGTCAGGACCGAATCGATCACCACGCCGCTGGCGTCGTGATGGAACTGCCAAACCCCGTAGATGCGGCCGTCAAACGATGCTTCGCTGCCCAATCGCGGATCAACCCCCAGCCCGGCCCCCAGGCCGAACAGGTGCAGGCCGTGCAGGCGCTGACCGCTGGCGTCGAGCGGGCAACCCGTTGGATCTGAATCCAGCCCGCCCTTGACCTCCATCAGCGTGATGGCCTCACCACTGGCATGACTCAAGGCTGGCAGCAACGGCTGATAGCCCGTGCACTGCACGACGATGTCGGCTTCCGCCAGCGCCAGACGGGCGCGCTCGAACTGATCGGTCGGACCCTGATGGGTTTGCAGCAGCTGGACGCGCACGCCGGTCTTGCCGATCTGGCCTTTGGACAGGGCTTCACGCCCCACGTCCAGCGCCCGATAGCGCAAGCCGCCTGACCGGTTGACCCGCCCCGACACCGGGCAGACATCCCTGACCCCATCGAACACATAGCCTGCATCCAGCGCGGCCTGAGCGGTTTCGTAAAACAGGCGGATCGGCGAACGGTGGACCAGCGTGACCTCCTCCAGGCCGGCAAACTCCAGCGCGTCGGCCAGGTTTTCCAGCACCGAGAACGCACTGTGGGAACCGCCCACGACGCACACCCGGCCCTTGGCCGCCAGCGTCTTCGCGAAGAGGTGGCGCAGTTGCACGGCATTCATTCTCAGCAGCGCATCGGCGCTCTCGATCTGCGCCGAGGGCGGCACCGCGAGGCCTTGATCTGCCAGGCTGTCGAGGAGATGCTGCGGGTCCTGCCAACCCCCCAGATTGAGGACGACTGCACGGCTGCGAACTCGCTGACTGCGGCCATCGGACTCGACCCACACCTGATAGTCATCGCCGTCGCGCACGATCTCGGTGATCGTCGTGCTGCTCCATAACTTCACGCCGTACCGCTCGACGATAAAGTCGAGCACCAGCGTCGAGGCTTCCGCCAGCAGCTCGGCGACGTCCGCCAATTGCGGCGCACTTTGCGCCTGACGACGGATGCGCCAATAAGCGGGCGAATGTTCGAGGGGTTCGAATACATCACGCAAAGCCGGGTCGCGCAGGCAATCCAGGAACACATCGCCCACCGAGTTGGCGGTGATCCGGTAATCGCCCAAACGACCCGTGCCCGGCGTGGGACTTGCATCGACAATGATTAAACCTTCCTTGGCCAGTTCTGGCATGGCGCCACTTTTCAGTGCGTTGAAAAGCAGTCCCATTCCCGCAGGTCCGGCACCCCCTACTACGCAACCGCAAACGGTTTCCAGATGATCTCCTTGCATAACTGTCACTCCACGCTGGGTCGTTACCGTATCGCCACGTGCGTTATAAACCGCCGCACTTGCGTGCGCGTTCAACCGCTATCGCTGAGGCGATGTCTGGACTTTCAAGTTGAAAAATAAAGGCGCTGTTATTGAACTATTGCACTCGGCAGGCATGACAACCGCGGTGATTTGCGTCACGTTTGCGGCTCTGGAAGGTCGGACGATCAATGCGCGGTCGATCAATCGGCGCAGGCTCTGACACGCTGCTTGCCGGGTGGCGGGGCCTTTTCCGAGCCTGCCCGGGTGCCTACTCTTTGCGCTGCTCTTTTCAAGGTTTCTTCAGGGACGCTACCGCCAACTCGTCGCGCGTCTGCAAAGATTAATCCCGAAAAGAGAAGTGTCGACGCTTGCACTAAGTGCAGATCATCAGACTTGAAAACGTAAAGTGATGGTTGCAAATAACCGGCGAAGTGTCAATTTTCCGAGAAAACGTCCAGCGCGACAATCTCGATACACAACCCATTGTTTAGAATAGGTTTTTTAAATATGACGCCATTATTCCGTCGCACAGGCAGGCGCCCATGGATTTATAAAATAAGAGCCTTTCGCAATTTAATCTCAGATCTCATGTCGTTGACGGATATAAGCGGCTTTCTTCGCAACATGCGACGTGCTTTTAGTGTCACGCTCCGATTGTACTGTCCTATAACCGTTTAAGTGCCGTCGTGTTTATTGACGTCAGAATTATCGACCCCGGTAATCACCATCACTCTCCCGAAAAGCACGGGCACGCACTGGCGTATCGGATGAATGGAGAACTATCGTCAGCAGCGATGAGAACTATTCCGGCCTGCCATGTCTCCATTGTCATGCTTGAACACTTTCCAATGGACAGAGAGAGGTGACCTTATGAATGCTGATAAAACCCGTCGGTCCAGCATCGCCGAAATTGATTATTCGCGGGACACGCTGTTTGGGCCTATCCCCATGCAGGCAACCTGCCGAGTGCGGCTTACTACCATAGAGCACGACGGCCACCGCCTGCGCGAGCTGACGATCATCGGTGACGTGCCGGACTATCTGCCCAAGTCAGCCGTCATCCGAGTTGCAATGGATGGCCGCATCGAAGCAGGGCCTGTTCGCGAGCACTATGCGGTTCAAGACAATGGCGAAGAGCAGTTCAAACTGCTCTTCGAAAATGAGCACCGTCGCCGGATGCATTGAGAAAGGTGGTGCCTACTGCGCGCTGTTATGCACGTGGATCGCCTGAGCGATGCCCGTTGGCTTGCCGGACCGCGGATCAGGTGTCGTGAGGGGTGAAGGGCCAAGGGGCGAAGACGGCGCGCTAAACAGCAGGGCCGCTGCTGAAGCCGACGCCTGTTCAGGCGTGGCGGAATCGGCGCTCGCAGCCTGATCCGGCAAAATGGCGGCGCCGTAGCGCAGGCCTTCCACCTGAGGTTTGACTTCCAGCACAGGCTCCGGTGGCAGGAGCTGTTGCCGTTCCAGGGAAGTCATGGGCGGTCGGAAGCTGGCATTTCGCATTTCCAGCTGCTCCAGCATCGTGACGATCGTCGCGGCGCCCACCACCACAATGCCCAGCAGGCCGCCGACGCCGATCATGACCTTGCGCCGACGGCGCAAGGGTGCCGCTGGTCTCTGCTCTTGTACTGCCTCAATCTCGGGTTGCGCCTGCGCCATGCAAATCCTCAATATCCCGCCTGGCCTCTCAGGGCCGATGCTCACCAACATAAGGCCGAACGGCGATTATTGCTAGAGCCCTGCGCTCAGCTCGCCAGGGAATGGGGGTAATGCCTGGCCTTTGCGAGCTCGGCCTGAAGCTCCCGGATCAGCGCGCACAAGGCGTGGCTGTTATCGAGTGAGTCCAAGGCAATATTGGAAGCGAACAGTTCGACGTGCTCGGTCGCGGGGTCGATGACTTCAACCGTCATCAGGTCCCCCAATACGGTGCAGTGACACCGCAGGGGCAGAAACGCGCTTTCTATAATGCTGCGCAGTTCCAGGTTAGAGAGCGTACAGGCAATCATCGTCAATCCTCCACAGGCAGGACTGGTTGATGCGTTCAGCCGCTCGCCAGACTATCAATATCCCATTCCACGAAGGTGGAGAAGTTTCCCGTACCCCGTCCGCCATCCGGCAATCAGGGATATTCACCTTATACGCCGCGCCCCAAAGTGAGGCAAACAGCTGCCTGCCACACGCAAATGGCTGCGCACGAGCCAAGTTGCTCGAGGAAAAACGATTCACCGGATTGGAAACGCCGCGGCTCATCGCTTAATTGGCGGAATAATGGGATTTATCGCCCGGGAGGGGCCGAGGGTTGTGCTCATCCGTTCGTCGGGCAGCCGTGAAGCGCCCGACGACTGGCGTCATTAAGCGGTCTGTGGGTCAGCTTCGAGGCAACTTGAGATGGATAAGGGCCACGCGCGCGCCTCGCTTGTCCAGGCGCTCTTCAATGGCGAAAGGCTTGAAACCGAGCTTGGGGTAGAAGAGCAGTCCGGGGACGTTATGGTTGAAGCAGGACGCGGTCAGCTCCGCCGCTTCGTGTTTGCCGAACGCCAACTCCATCATGCAGCCGATCATGTAGCGACCAACGCCTTTTGAGCGAAAGCGCGGATCGATGATGACGTTGCCCATGGAACAACGGCCTCTGAAATCGTATCGGGAGAAGTTGGCGAATCCGACTACTTGGCCGTCCAATTCGATGACGGTGTTGTCCGAACGCTGCGCGATGGATTCATTGAGCTGCTCCGGTGTCAGCGGGAACACCGCCTTTGGAAACATATAGAAGAGCTCATCAATGCTCTGGGGCATGTCGCAGATAAAAGGGACGTCTTTTTCTTCCAGGGGGCGATGGACAAACATGCTGGGTTACCTCTCGAAGAAACAGGAGCCGTGGGCGGACTATGGCTGTCAACCTGCGGGGCTGATGTTATGAGACAACGTCCACACATAAATGTGCCGGAATGTTGCGCGTTGACGGAATCCGTCGCAAAGGATTGTCGCAAACCTTTGACAGGCATGGAAATCCATTGACCGGGCAGAACGCATCCGTGGATTTATCAGGTTCATGCATTTTGCACGAACACATCAAAACCCCTATTCCACAAGCAATTGATTTTATTGGTTTTTTTAAAGTAGCGGTCGCTGGCACAGGCAGTGCACCGTAATGGGGAGAAGCACAACATCATTCGCACGGAGCAGCACAATGAACGTCTCACCTGATTCTTATCCTGCCGCTGTAGAAGAATCCTCCTCGGTCTCAGGCGTGTCCTGGGGGGCCATCTTCGCGGGTGCCGCCGGAGCCGCCGCGCTTTCCTTAATCCTGGTCCTGCTGGGATCGGGCCTCGGTTTCTCGGCGATGTCGCCTTGGGCCAACGAAGGTGCCAGCGCGAAGACCATCGGTATTTCCACGGTCGTCTGGCTCGCACTGACGCAGATCGTGGCCTCGGGTCTTGGCGGTTACCTCGCCGGCCGCCTGCGCGTCAAATGGGCCAATATGCACGGTGACGAAGTTTACTTCCGTGATACTGCGCACGGCTTCCTGTCGTGGGCAGTCGCTACGCTGGTCGCTGCCGTGTTGATCGTCGGTTCGGTCAGCGGCATCGTCGGCAGCGGCGTGAAAGCCGGCGCTACCGCGGTTGCCGGTGTTGCAGGTACTGCCGCCACCGCGGCCGGTTCTGCAGCGGGCAATACCAGCAGCGATCAGTATGGCTATTACATCGATTCGCTGTTCCGCGATGATCGCCCTGCCGCCGTCAGCGATGATGCTGCGCACGGTGTTGTGGTACGTATCTTCACCAAAACCATGGCCAACGATGGTCAGCTGGCCCCGGAAGACCGTACTTACCTGGCACAGCTGGTCGCTCAGCGTACCAACATGAGTCAGGCCGATGCCCAGGCGCGGGTTGATCAGGTTTATGGTCAGGCCAAGCAGGCTGTGGCTGATGCCAAGCTGAAAGCTCAACAGGCTGCCGACGCTGCCGCGAAGGCTGCTGCAACCGCTGCGCTGTGGACTTTCGTTTCGCTGCTGTGCGGTGCGTTCGTCGCGAGCCTTGCTGCCATCTGGGGTGGTCGTCGTCGTGATGCGGTGACGTATGTCGAAACCCGTGCTTATTCCAATACTTCCAGCATTCGCTGATTAAGGAGAGTCATCATGCGTTCACTACTTCTGTGGTTCCTCGGCATTCCAATCCCGATCATTATTTTGATTGCGCTGTTTGTGCATTGATTGAGTGATTGATTAAAGGTCCGCGCTGTTCTCCCCGAGGCAGCGCGGATTTTTTTGGTCTTCGGTAAATGAAGTTGTCCGTTGGAGAGATCAAGAGCGTCTGCCTAAGGGCAGACATTTCGCCTTCGGCGACTTACTTTTGAAAAGCACCAAAAGTAAGCAAAAGTGCCTGCTCTTGGTTTGGCCCCTCGTTCCTCGGGGTTCCCTCACTCCGACGACGCTCCGTGGGCCCGCGCCGAACGGACATCCATGTCCTAGCGGCGCTCTCGCGGCATCCATGCCGCTCGGCCCACTGCGCGTCGTCTACATTCGGCCTGCACCCAAGTCGCGATTGGCGGTGACTGAGCTATTTGTGCATGAAGATCAAAAGCGCGTTTTAAGCAGATCAAAGGCTTCCCGGCTGAAGCCGGTCCTACCGTCGGAGCCGATTTCAATGGATGCATGCGCTGCCTTAGTGGGACCGGCTTTAGCCGGGAAGAGGCAAGCCCAGCCGCCAACAATTTTGCTGATAGCACCTCCTGCCTGTGGGAGCGAGCTTGCTCGCGAATGCTGTACTCCAAACACCAGAAATCCGGTGAATGTACTGACCCGTTCGTGAGCAAGCTCACTCCCACAAATCCTCAGCGCTTGATCTGCCGTGCTTTGCCCCTGATCTGCTTTGGATCTGCTTTGGATCTGCTTTGGATCTGCTTTGGATCTGCTTTGGATCTGCTTTAGATCTGCTTTAGATCTTGATCTTCGTACGCAATAGATCAGACGCCGCCAATCGCGACTTGGGTGCAGGCTGAACGCAGGTCTCGCGCAGTGGGCCGAGCGGCATGGATGCCGCGAGAGCCGCCCCCCGCCATGGATGGCGGATGGCGGCGGGCC